>CAVWPX010000001.1:0-16800 GCA_963757055.1 uncultured Chloroflexia bacterium
GGAGCGCCTCGACGTCGTGCGGGTCGGCACCGAGGTACTGGTCGGACAGCTCCTCGATCGCCGCCGCGACCGTCGCCGCGAACCCGTTGACCGTGCCTTCGCCATAGCCGTGGAGGCCGTCGTCGGTCTCGACGCGGACGAACAGCCAGTTCTTCCAGGCGTTGCCGACGATGCGGGTCTCGACCGACGCGATGCGCATCCGCGGAGCGTAGCGCCGTGGCACGATGGCGACATGCAGACATTGACCGCCGAGGTCGTGGCCGACGGCCGCTGGGAGCTCGGCGAGGGGCCGATCTGGGACGCCACGACCGGCGAGCTGGCGTTCGTGGACATCCCGGGGCGCCAGGTGCTCCGCTACCGCCCGTCCGACGGCAGGGTCACGTCCGTGCCGACCCCCTCGGACATCGGTTGCGTCGCGATCCGGCGAGGCGGCGGCATGGTCGCGGCACTCGCCGACGGCTTCTGGGTGACCGACCCCGGGTCCGAGACCTGGCGGCTGCTCGCCCCGGTCGAGGCGGACCTCCCGGACCGCCGCTTCAATGACGGCAAGTGCGATCCGGCGGGGCGGTTCCTCGCGGGCTCCATGGCCTACGACAAGCGACCGCGCGCCGGCGGCTTCTACCGCCTCGACCCGGACGGGACGTCGACCCAGCTCCTCGACGACATCACGATCTCGAACGGGCTCGTCTGGACCCCCGACGGCGGGACGCTCTATTACATCGACACGCCGACGGCCCGCATCGACGCCTTCGACTACGACCTCGCGACCGGCGCGATCTCGTACCGGCGCGAGCACCTGCGGCTCGACGATGACATCCCAGGTGATCTCGACGGCATGACGATGGACACCGATGGCGGGCTGTGGGTCGCGCTCTGGAACGGGTACAAGGTCGTGCGCTTCGCGCCCGGCGGCGGGATCGATGTCGTCGTCGAGTTGCCCGCCTCGCACGTCACGAGCGTGATGTTCGGCGGACCGGACCTCGAGGACCTGTACATCACGAGCGCCTGGTCCGAGCTGACCGCCGAGGAGCGCGCCGCCGAGCCGATGGCGGGCAGCCTCTTCAAGGTGCGGCCCGGGTTCCGCGGCTATCCGGCGGTCGAGTTCGCCGGCTAGGCCGGCGTCCGGTCGAGGATCCCGCCGAGGATCGCTGCGAACCGCCACGCGTCGACGAACGTGCTGTAGAGCGGGATCGGCGCCACGCGGATGATGTCGGGCTCGCGGAAGTCCGCGACCACGCCCCGGCGGGTCAGCTCGTCGAGGACGGCCGGCGCATCGTCGAAGCGGAGCGAGAGCTGGGCTCCGCGCGCCTCGGGATCGGCCGGGGTGAGGATCTCGACCCCGCGCGCCTCGAGGAGTCCCGCCAGGTACCCGGTCAACCGGATCGATCGCTCGCGCAGGGCGGGCAGACCGACCTCGTCGAAGATCGCCAGTGATGCCTCGAGCGCCAGCATGTTGAACAGCGGCGACGTCGACATCTTCCAGGCGGCGGCCCCCGTGTCCGGCACGAACGGACCGTCGGGGTCGAAGCGGTGCTCGGGGGTCGCGCCCCACCAGCCGGTCAGGCGCGGGATCTCTGGGGCGCCGGGCGCCGTGTGGCGCTCGTGGACGAAGATCGACCCGACCGAGCCCGGACCGCCGTTCAGGTACTTGTAGGTGCACCAGACCGCGAAGTCGACGGCGTCGTCGTGCAGCGACAGCGGGACGTTGCCGGCGGCATGCGCCATGTCCCAGCCGACCATCGCGCCGGCCCGATGGCCGGCCTCGGTCAGGCGCGCGACCGGCAGCGCCTGGCCGGTCGCGAAGTTCACACCGTCGAGGACGACGAGGGCGAGGCTCGGGCCGTGCTCCGCGATGGCCGACTCGAGGTCGTCGATGCGGAGGGTGTCCTCGCCGCTCCGCGGTCCGATGGCGACCAGGTCCGCGTCGGGGTCGAGCCCGCGCCACGCGAGGTGGCTGCGGTAGGCGTGGCGGTCCGACGGGAAGATCGGGGCATCGGTCAGGATGCGTCGCCGCGCCCCGTCCGGACGGAAGAACGAGGCGAGCATGAGGTGGAGGTTCACGGTCAGGGTGTTGAGGACCGCCACCTCGCTCGCGCGCGCGCCGACGAGGCGCGCCATCGGGGCGCGGAACGCCTCGTCGGTCGTGAACCACGGGCGCCCCGGCTCGAAGTGGCCCTCGACGCCGCGATGCGCCCACGCGTCGAGCTCGGCCTCGATGGCCGGGCGGACCGTCTTCGCCTGGAGCCCCAGCGACTGGCCGGCGAGATAGATGGCGGGCGGCCCGCCCGGCCCGTCGGGGCCGTCGGGCAGCAGGAAGCGGTCGCGGTGCGCCGTGAGCGGATCCGCCGCGTCCAGTGCGCGGGCGCCGGCCTCGCCCTCCGTGTCCCGGGTCGAGGTCAACGGATCGTGTCGGGGCCGGCGTCCGCGAGCAGCCCGGCCAGCTCCGCCGCGTCGGGCAGCCCGGCGAGGTCGCCGACCGCGGCGACGGCCGCCGCGCCGCACGCGTTCGCGGTGCGCAGGGCCGTCGCGAGGTCCGCCCCGTCGAGACGGGCCGCGATGAACCCGGCACAGAACCCGTCGCCGGCGCCGACCGGGTCGAGCACCGCAGGCACAGGGAGCGCCGGGCTCGCCACGGGGTCACCGCCGCGCTCCATGCCGAGCGCGCCGTCCGCCCCGAGCTTCAGGACCGCGATCGACGGGCCGAGTTGCAGGACGGCGCGGACGAGTGCCTCCGGATCGTCGGCCGCCGCGCCGGTCACCACGGCCAGCTCGTCCGGGCTCCCGAGCACGATATCGGCCCGCTGGGCGAGCGCCCGGACGATCGGGGCGGCGTCGGCGTCGCTCCAGAGCCGGCGGCGGAGGTTGACGTCGAAGCTGACCGTCAGGTCGGCGCTTCGGGCCAGCTCGATCGCCTGGCGGACGGCATCGTGCGCGGTGGGGGAGAGCGCGGGCGTGATGCCGGTCACGTGCAGCCAGCGGGCGGCGGCGAACAGGCCGTCGGTCGCCGCGCGGTCCACGTCCACCACCGAGAGCCGCGAGCCGGCCGAGCCGGCCCGCGCATAGACGACCTGCGCCGCGCCGAGCGTGCGCCGCTCGCGCAGCATCAGGCCGGTCGCCGCCCCGGGCTCGACGGTGAGATGGGCGACGTCGACGCCCTCGCCGCGCAGCTTCCGGACGATCGCGGTCCCGAACCCGTCGCCGCCGACCCGGCCGATGTAGGCGACCGATCGCCCCAGCCGCGCGAGCCCGACCGCGACGTTGGCCTCCGCGCCGGCGACGTGGCGTTCGAAGGCGGTCGCCTCGGCGAGCGGCCCCGGTGCCGCGGCGATGAGCGAGATCAGGCACTCCCCGAGCGTGACGACCTCGGCCATCAGCGTCCCGTCTCGCGGGCGGACGCGACCGCGTCGACGACCTGGCGCGCGCGCCGGGTCACGCCGCCCGCGACGCCGTCGCCGACGAGCCAGCTCCCCAGACCGACCGCGACGGCACCGGCCGTGATGTACGCCCCGGCCGTCTCGGCCGTCACGCCTCCGGTGGGGACGAGCGGGATGTCCGGGAATGGCCCCCGGCACTCGCGCACGAACGACGGCCCGAGCGCCGATGCCGGGAACAGCTTCACGGCGGCCGCACCGGCCCGCCAGGCGGCGAGGATCTCCGTCGGGGTGGCGGCGCCGGGGAAGGCCGGGATGCCCCGCGCTGCCGCCCAGGCGACCAGGTCCGTGTCGGTGGTGGGCATCACCAGGAACGTCGCGCCGGCGTCCACCGCGAGCCCCGCGTCCTCGATGCTCAGCACGGTGCCGGCGCCGATCGCGATGTCACCGCCTCGTGCCGCGACCGCCTCGATGGCGTGCAACGCGACCGACTTGGGTTCATTGAGGGTGATCTCGAATGCGCGGACGCCGCCGCTCGCAAGGGCGTCAGCGACGGTCGGCGCCGCATCGGCCGACAGACGCCGGGCGATGGCGACCACGCCGCCGGTGAGGAGACCGGCCGGGATCTCGGGTCGGGTGGGCTGGGACGTCATCGCCACAGCGTAGCGTCCGACCGGATGGGATGACGGGACCGGCGAGCGATGCCTGCCGGTCCCGTCAAGGGGCTACGCGCCCTGGGTCACCTCGTGGAGCGTGTGGGCCTCGAGGCCGTGGGCTTCACGGTGCACCCGCGTCGCGGTCTCGCGGTCGGGCGCGTCGACGAGGCAGAACACCTTGCCGGCCTGCTCGTCGACCCAGTACTGCCGGTAGTCGACGCCATAGGCACCCTGGACCCGAAGGTCCGCCTGATGGGCTTCCGCGACGGCGTCCGCCTTGACCCCGGGCAGGTCGTGGACATCCATGTACGTGGGCATGCGCGATCTCCTTGGGGAAGCATCAGAGGGTGGGAGTGGGGCGATCGCCCCATCGCCTTCTACGCTGGGATCGCGTCGGCTGGTTTTCGGAGCGCCCTAGTGCGGCTCCGGAGCCTGCTCCACGGCCGCCGCGGGTGCGACCAGCTCGACCACCCGGCCGTCGACCGGGCCGGCGTCCGCGTAGTCCTCGTGATGGGCGATGCCGATGCCGTCGAGCCCGAGCCCCGCGGCCGCGGCGTTCGTCAGGAACAGGTACGGCCGGTAGCCGATCTGGTCGCGCACCGTGTTCTTGAGCAACCGGTGCGCGACGGTCACGGCCGGACCGAGCAGGTCGCTGCTGGCGCCGACCGTCTGCCGCACCGTGTGCCCGCGATGGAGGATCACCTTGAGGTCCAGGTGCGCGACGGCCGGACACGCGACGCAGACGTGGTCGTTGGCAGGGATCGCCCGCGTCCGGCTGTCGATGAAACCCCGGTACATCGTCCCGAGGTGGTCGACGACGCGCTCGCCGTCGCCATCGAGGCGAGCCGCCGGCGCCACCGCGAAGACCGCATCGCCCTCGAGCTTGACCAGGTCGAAGTCGGGCGCCGCGCCCTGGACGACGGCGTCGAGGAGCCCGGCGAGGACGCCATACGCGGCCGGGATGCCCGCGCTGAAGTCGACCCCGTGCTCGTTCTCGACCCCGGCCATGAAGCCCGTGTATCCGGAGATGTCGGCGAGCAGGAGATACCGCTCGCTCGCGGGCTGGTCGTCGCCTGGCATCGGCGCGCGGTCGGTCATGCGGACAACGTAGCAGTCGGCGCGGCGCGATGCCCGCCGTACGGCCTCCGCCTGCCCGGTGCGCGGCTCGTCAGCCCTTCGGCTGGACGACCGCGAGGACGTTCCGACTCGGGTCCAGGAACCATGCGGCCCATGAGTGGCCCATGTCCGCGACCCCGTCCACGGTGACCGGGTACGGCGCCTCGTAGTCCTCGATCCGCACGCCGCTCGCACGGAGCTCGTCCACGGCGGCGCGGATATCGGGCACGCGCCAGGCCACCTGGGTCTGGGTGTCGGCGGTGCCGACCGTGCTGGCCGTCACCGCGAGCTGGGTCCCGCCACCGGCGCGGAAGACGATCCGGTCGCCCGCGTCCTCCCGGATGACCTCGAGCCCGAGGAGGTCGCGATAGAAGGTCCGGCTCGCGTCAAGGTCGGTCGAGAGCAGGATCGGGAACACCGCGTTGTCGCTCAGGACGCCCATCACCACCTCCAAGGTCGCAACGTGTCGGCAGGGCCCATCGCGTGTTTGCATCGCACCCCGCCAAGGCCTAGCATCATCGGACACCTGTCGCGCATCCATCGAGGCCCCTCACCGACCCCGAGAGGGCCGTCCGGCAGGTTCCGTGGAGGGAGGTGTACCCAGGATCGGTCACCCGTCGTCGTCGGACGCCCCAACGGGCCCGGACACCATGTCCCGACGTGACCGACACCCCACGGCCCGGAGTCACGACTCGGCGATCTCGCGTCGCCACCGGCTCGCATGCCGCCGTCCCTGGATGAGAGGAGACTGGTTCGATGAGCGAAGACTATGGACAGACCCTCGCGGTGTTCGTGCTCGACAAGGGCAAGCAGTCCCGTCAGCTGCTGAAGCGGATCCAGGAGATCGACGACGTCGATCCCAACGTCAAGATCGTCGACGCGGCCATCGCTGACCGGACGAGGCTCGGCCGGGTCAAGGTCCACCAGACCGCCGACCTCGGCGGCGCGAAGGGCTTCGCCCGTGGCGGCACGCTCGGTGTCATCGTCGGAGCGCTCGTCCTCGGCCCGGCCGGCGCGGTCGTCGGCGGCGCGGCAGGCGGCGTCCTGAACGGCCTGCGCAACCGCTTCCACGACATCGGCATCAATGACAAGTTCATGCGCCAGGTGACGAAGGAAGTCGACAAGGGCAAGAGCGCCCTGTTCATCCTGTACGAGGGGGACTGGTCCCACTCGATCGGGATGATCGAGCAGGCCGTCGCGTCCGAGAAGGCCCTCCTCATCCACAGCACGCTGCCCGCCGCGACCGCGTCGGCCCTTATGGCGCTCGTCGTGCCGGCGGCCGAGGAGCTCGGTGGCACCGAGGTCGTCGAGGACTACGAGGTCGAAGTCCCGGAGGAGGCCGAAGCGGCCCCGGCCGAGGCTCCGGCCGCCGCCGCTGCCGCAGCCGCCGCGCCGGCTGCCGCACCCGACGACCTGAGCCAGCTGGTCGGCGTCGGGCCCAAGGCCAGCGAGGCGCTGGCCGCTGCCGGGCTCACGACCTACGCGGCCCTCGCCGATGCCAACGAGCCCGAGATCCGTCGGGCGCTCCACGACGGGGACATGGTGCCCCCGGCCAATGTGGGGACCTGGCCGATGCAGGCGTCCTATGCGGCGCGTGGCGACTGGCAGGGCCTCATGAAGTACAACCAGAAGGCCTCGAAGCCCGCATCCAGGAAGGCATCGTCGAAGCCCGCCGCGCAGAAGGCGGCGCCCGACGACCTGACGCAGCTGAGCGGCATCGGACCGCGGATCTCCACGATCCTGTCCGCCGGTGGCATCACGACCTACGCCGAGCTCGAGCACACGGACCCATCGGAGCTGCGCAAGGTCATCGCGGCCGGCGGCGCGCTGCCGCCGTCCCAGCTCGACTCGTGGCCGACCCAGGCGTCCTACGCGACGCGCGGCGACTGGTCGGGACTGGCGTCGTACAACAAGCGCTGACCACAGCCCCAGGCAGCATGAGAGCCGGTCGGCACCGCCGACCGGCTCTCGTCGTTCCGTGGGTCGGTACCATGCGCCGATGACGTCTCAGCTCCGGATCCTCATCGAGGAGCCCACGAGAGGCAAGCGCTGGGTCGCAGTGGCGGCGGACTGGCCGGGCTTCGAGCGGGGCGCCAAGACGGAGGACGAGGCGGTCGAGAAGCTCGTCCGCTACGTGCCGCGCTACCTCCCGGTCGCGACTCGCGCCCGGCTGGGCTCGGAGCTCGCGACCCAGACCGACCCCGAGATCATCGGCCGGTACCGCGGGGTCGGCTCGACCGACTACTGGGGCATCTCCTTCGCGCCCTCGCCGCTCGACCGCGAGCCGTTCGATGCGCCCACGTTCGACCGCCAGGTGCGGCTGCTGCGCGCGGCATGGGCCGAGTTCGACGCGACGGCCGCCCGCGTCTCGGCGGAGCTCCGGCCCGGCCCCCGGGGCGGCGGCCGCTCCCGGGACCGGATCATCCAGCATGTCCTGGGGCAGGAGGGTGGCGACTTCTCGAAGCGCGTGGGGGTGCCGGCCGAGGGCGAGCTGGATACGCCCGCTGAGCTCGCCGAACATCGAGACGGCTTCGTCGAGGCGATGCGCGCCTGGTACGTCGCGGGCAAGCCGCTCGGCAACTGGACGATCCCGTATCTCCTCCGCCACACGGCCTACCACGTGCTGGATCACACGTGGGAGATGCAGGACCGCGACCTGACGGTCGCAGGCGTGGCGGGCGCCTAGTCGACGTTCGCGGCGAGCGCTTCGTACGCCGGCTGCAGCTCGCTCCACCGCGCCTTGGCGTCGGTTCGCTCGCGTCCGGCGAGGTAGGCGGCGAGATCTTCGACATGGATCTGCACCCCGCCCCCGTAGCCGGCCAGATATTCCAAGGGCACGCCCCGTTCCTCCCAGACGACGTCGGTCTGCTCGCCCTGGGCGGCCAGCGTGATCTCGATGATGTTCTCGCCCGGCTCGCCGACCTCCATCGTCAGGAGCAGGCGACGCGGAGACTCGCACGCGTCCACGCGCCCCGTGCCTTCCGATCCGGTGGAGTCAAAGTGGAATTGGAACTCACCGCCCACGCGAAGGTCGCCCTCGACCGTGCCGATCCAGCGGGTTAGACGGAGGGGATCGGTGAGTGCCGACCACACGTCGTCGATATCGGCGCCGAGCCGGTCCTCGACTCGCACGACACCCTTGCCACCTGCCGATCGCAGGGTGCCCAGGATCACGACGTCGTCCCGCGGTCTCAGGTCTGGGCCGACCGACCGATGGCGGCGATCAACTGTCGGGCCTGATCGCGATCCTTCTCGTTCGGATGGTCGTGGTCGGCCATGATCCCGCAGTACACGTTGTGGATCGCCGCCGTCATCGTGTCTTCGTCGGCCATCCACACGCCCTGCTCGACAAGGGCATTCATCACGCCCACCGAGGTTTCGTGGTGCATGGCCTTTTCCAAGGCCGCTTGGACCGTCATCGGGCACCTCCGAAGCAAGCCTACGCTGATGGGAGGGTCCGGCCAATAGTGCCGGCGCGGTCCTGTCAGATCCCTGCCGTGTCCGGTCGTACAGTCGCTCGCGAGGATACGGTCGTGCCCGATCAGGAGGAGCGTTCGATGTCTGAGGCGTATGAAGTCGATGTCCGGTCCGTCGACGGCGGGCCGACGGCCCTCGGACGGGGAGGATCGATGACGGTCGTCATCGACCGACCGACCGAGGCAGGTGGTCGTGGGCTCGGATTCAACGGCGGCCAGCTGCTCAACCTCGCGGTCGCCGGTTGTGTCTCGAACGATCTGTTTCGTGAAGCCGCCAAGCGAGGCATCCGGCTGGATCGCGTCCGGGTCGTGGCCGACAGCGACTACGCCGGCAGCCCGGCCCTCTCGACCCCGATCGAGTACCAGGTCGAGCTCTCGGGCGACGCATCCGATGAGGCACTCGCCGACCTCGTCGCCTACGTGGACGAGATCGCGGAGATCCCGAACTCGCTTCGGCGTGGAACCGAGGTCCGTTTGCGTACCCGGCCATGACGAGAGTCGGCCCGGAGATCCTGCTGCCCGCCCTATCCTTCCGACAGGTCAGCCTCGCCCTCACGCTCGGCGGCTGACCTGGTCCCGTCTCGAGGCGGTTCGAATGCTCACGTCACCGCTCGGGCGATCGCGCGTCCGGTCAGTCGACGTACTGGAGTGGCGTGACCACGAAGTCGTCCGGCAGCTTCACGCCGGTCGAGTGGTTCGGGCAATAGCCCCGTGGGTTCTTGTCGAGGTACTGCTGGTGGTAGTCCTCGGCGTAGTAGAACGGGAAGTCGGCTCGATCCGCGATCTCGGTCGTGATCGCGCCGTAGCCCTTGGCCGACAGGCGCTCCTGGTACATGGCCTTCGACGCCTCGGCGGCAGCCCGCTGCTCGTCGTCCGCGACCAGGATGATCGACCGGTACGACGTCCCGTGGTCGTTGCCCTGGCGCATGCCCTGCGTCGGGTCGTGGGCCTCCCAGAACGTCTTGAGCAGCTGCTCGTACGAGATCCGGGCGGGGTCGTAGGCGACCAGGACCACCTCGGCATGGCCGGTGCGGCTGCTGCAGACCTCTTCGTACGTGGGGTTGGGCGTGTGGCCGCCGGCGTACCCCACGGCGGTCGTGACGACGCCCGGGAGCTGCCAGAAGTCCTTCTCGTCGCCCCAGAAGCAGCCGAGGCCGAAGACCGCGGTCTTCGTGCCCTCGGGCCACGGGCCGGCGATCGGCGTGCCGAGGACCCGGTGGATGCCCGGGGTCATGATCGGCGACGACCGACCGGGGAGGGATTCGGAGGGGGAGGGGATGGACTCGGGCTTGGAGCTGAAGAACCTCATGCCCGAAGTCTAGTCACGGACCGTGACGACGCGGTGACGACCAGGCGCTCAGCCCGGGCGGGTCACCCGCACGTCGTCGAGCTCGACCTCGAGCAGGTTCGAGGGCCCGCCGTCGGCGGCCGTGAACCGCAGGTGCACCGTCTGTCCGGCGAAGGCGTCGAGCGGGATCGAGGCGGTGTGCCACGCGCCGTCGACGTCGGCGGCCGAGCCCGCCTTCGTGAAGACCACGACCTTCGAGCCGTCGCCCTTCTCCACGATGGCCTGGAGCGTGTCGGCCGCGGACGAGTGCAAATCGTGGGCGAACACGTAACGGAATGTCAGCCGCTGACCGGCCGCGGCCGGCAGCGCGATGGCCGTCGACCGTGCCGTGGTCCGCCCGTCGAGGTCGTAGCTGCCCGCGGCGGACCCGGCTGGCAGGCCGGTCACGAGCGACCGACCGCCGGTCGTGGCGTTCCGGATCTGCTTGGGGCCCGAGAACGTCGTGAGCGACGGGGTCCCGCGCGCGAACCGCGCCGACGCCGGCGCGGTATCGGTCCCATCCGGGTTGACCGTCCAGCCCTTCGCGACCTCGAAGTCGTCATCGAAGGCGCCGCACCGTGCCCTGCTGGTCGTGGCGCTGACCATGGACAACGGGCACCAGGCCCGTTCGATGAGGTACAGGACCGCCTCCTTGTTCCGCCCCGTCTCCGACGCGATCAGCGAGTCGTCCTTGTAGGCGCCCAGCGACATCTCGAAGGTGTACGCGAAGATCCGGTACATGCCGTACTCGTAGTCCCGCGTGGTCCCCGAGCTGATGTAGAGGTCGCTCGCCTGCTCGGGCTTGTAGCCGTTGGTCGTCGCCATGCGCCGGCCGATCTTGACGAGCGCGTTGTGGTCGTCCGGGGTCATGTCGGCCGGGATGTTCGTGTAGGTGTAGCCGTACGGCCACATCACCAGCCGGCCGTCCTCGTGGAACGTGATCGCCGTGCGGATCTGCTGCCGGCCGTCGATGACGCGGCTCGCCAGGAAGTCGCGCATGTTCCGCGTCTCGGGCGCCGAGAAGGCCTTCGGCCCGCGGTAGGTGATCGCCTGCGGGTTCGAGCTGGTCCGGCCCCCGCCGCCCCAGCGGTACCCGAAGTTCCGGTTGAGGTCCGTGCCGATCGAGGTCGAGCCCGGCGTGGGCTGGCGGTTCTTTCGCCAGTAGTGGAACCTGCCGCCCGAGATGTCGTACTCGACGCCGTCGGGGTTGACCACGAACACGATCCAGATCTCGCGGCTGTTCACGATGTTCGTGATCCGCGGGTCGGTCCCGTACCCGTCGACGAGCCAATGGAAGATGCGGAGCGTCATCTCGACGCCCATGTGCTCGTCGGAGTGGGTGCCGCCGTCGAAGAGGACCTCGGGCTCCGGCTCGTCCACCGTGACGTTGTCGGAGATCTTCACGGCCCACATCTCGCGGCCCTGGTAGCTCTTGCCGATCGAGAAGCGCTGGACGATGTCGGGGTGGGCCGCGGCGGTGGCCGCCACGTCGGCGGCGACCTCGGTGTAGCTGTGGTATCCGGTCTTGCCGGCTGGGAACTCGGTCGCCGAGGCGCTCGCGGGGATCGCGAGGGAGGCGAGGAGCAGCGCGACGAGGGCGATCGGCGCCCGAAGCGACGACCGGCGGCGGACTGGCACGCACCCATGGTGACCCCTCGTGGCAAGTCCCGCCACCCGGACGGACGGACCAGGCACGGCCGGCCCGGTCGTCCGGGGCGGGGCGTCGGACCCCGTCCGGGCGGTCGTCCCGCCCTCTTGCCGGACCGGTGCTAGCGTTCGGCGCCATGGGACCTGCATCCGGAACGGAGCCGAGCCTGGCCGGCGCCCTCGAGGCGATCGATGCCTGGGGTGCCGATCACGCCGCGGCCGTGGTGGTCGGCCCCGACGGCCCCGTCGCGAGCCGCGGCGACCTGTCGCGGACCTTCCGCTGGGCCTCGGTGACCAAGCCGGTCACCGCGCTGACGGTCATGGTCGCCGCGGATCGCGGACTCCTCGACCTCGACGAGGCGGCCGGTCCGCCCGGATCCACCGTCCGGCACCTGCTGGCGCACACGTCCGGGCTGCCGTTCGAGGGCACGACGACGCTTGCGGCCCCCGGCTCGCGCCGGATCTACTCGAACCCCGGGTTCGACGAGCTCGGCCGGCTGGTCTCGGAGCGGTCCGGCATGGCGTTCGAGGACGCCCTCGCCGCGTTCGTCCTCGGCCCCCTCGGGGTGTCCGGCACGACGCTGCTGGAGCGGCCCTCCCAGGGGCTGCACGGTCCGCTCGCGGACCTCGCCAGGATCGGGCTGGAGCTCCTGCGCCCGACGCTGCTCGACCCGACGGCCGCTTCCACGATGCGGACCGTGGCATTCCCCGGCCTGCCCGGTGTCGTGCCCGGCGTCGGCAACTACGAGCACTGCGACTGGGGGCTCGGCGTCGAGATCCGTGGTGACAAGCGACCGCACTGGACCTCCGACGCGAACAGCCCGGCGACCTTCGGGCACATCGGCGGCTCGGGCGGGTTCCTGTGGGTGGACCCGGCCGCGGATCTCGCGGTCGCGGCCCTCAGCGACCGGGACTTCGGGCCGTGGGCGCTCGAGGCGTGGCCGTCCTTCTCGGGGGCGGTGCTGGCGGCCGCGACCTCGGCGGCGCCGCGGTGAACGTCATCCGCTCGTTCCTGCGGACGCTGGCGACGACGCCGCTCGTCTACCCGGTGCTGCTCCTCGCCGCCGTGATCTCCGCGATCGCGGCGCCGTGGGCCGCTCGACGGACCGGACTCGGCCGGCTCCCCGCCGGCCTCCTGCTGTTCAGCCTCGGGGCGGTCCTCGCGATCACGCTGACGCCAGGGATCGGCGGCGACCCGACGGCCCCGATCACGTGCCAGGGGCTGGTCCCCGCGCCCGACCTGTCCGAGCTCTGGTCGCTCACCAACGAGAACGGTCAGAACGTGCTGCTGTTCGTGCCCCTGGGCCTGTTCATCGGACTGATCCCGCGGCGGAACGTGCTGGTCGGGGCGGCCGTCGGCGCGGCGGCCCTGCCGTTCGCGATCGAGGGCATCCAGGCGCTGCTCCCCGGGTTCGCCCGGTCGTGCCAGGCCTGGGATGTGGTCGAGAACGTGCTGGGACTGGCGATCGGGCTCGTGATCGGCTCGCTGCTCGCCGGCCTGGTCCGGATCGCCGACCAGCCGGAGGCCGGCACCGACCGACCGTAGTCCGCTCGGCTCAGCCGGGCGAGGTGCGACGGGCGATGAGCTCGTCGACCCATTCGTGCAACCGGCCGGCGTGCTCGTGGTAGTGGTCGACGGCGGACTTGCGGATCCACCACGCCGCCTCGTCGTCCGGCTCGGCGAGCTCCTGCCAGGTCTGGACCATCCGCGTCCGGGCCGCATTCGCCTGGACCCAGGCGACGTCCCACGACTGGCCCTGCATCGCGGCCAGGAACGCCGCGTTCAAGGCGTCGATATCGACGTCGTGCCCCTCGTACGTCCCGGCGCGGATGCGCTCGAACTGGACCTGCGCCTCGGCGAGCCATGTCCCGAGGTGCGCGACCACGTCGCGGACGGTCCAGTCCGGGTCCTTGTAGTAGCCGGGCACGAGGCACTCCTCGGGCTCGAGACGCCGGACCATCGCGGCGATCTCGTACCAATGGACCCGCTCTGATTCGATCTCGGCGGCGTACGGGCGCTGCATGGCCATCAGCGTAACCCGGTCGCCGTCGTGGCGCGATCGGCGCCCGCTAGCATGGCTCGATGCACGACGACCCGGTCCTCGGCACGATCGAGCTGTTCGTCGCGCTGCTCGGCGCGCTCACGCTCGTGGCCATGGTCGTCCGCCGCCGGCGCCTGCCCCTGAGCGTCGCCCTCGTGGTCTTCGGGCTGATCGTGGCCGCGTTCTCGCCGAGCCACATCACCGTCGCGCCGGACCTCGTGCTCGTGGCGCTGCTGCCGGGCCTCGTGTTCGAAGCCGCGTACCGGCTCCATCTCTCCGACCTCCGCGACGTCGTCGGGCGGATCGGCGTCCTCGCCGTGCCGGGCGTGCTGGTCACCTCGGTCGTGGTCGCGGTGGTGCTGAACGTGGCGACCGGTCTGCCCTTCACGGTCGCGTTCGTCGTCGGGGCCATCGTGTCCGCCACGGACCCGGTCGCGGTCGTCGCGACCATGCGCGACGTGGCGGCGCCCCGCCGCCTGGCGACCCTCGTCGAGGCCGAGAGCCTCTTCAACGACGGGACCGGCATCGTCCTGTTCGCGATCGCGCTCGCCGCCGTCGGGGCGGCCTACGACCCGGTCCGCGGCGTCGGGACCTTCGCGGTCGCCATCGTCTCGAGCATCCTCATCGGCGCCGTGTGCGGGATCGTCGCGGTCCGGCTGGCCTCGATCGTCGACGACCATCTCGTCGAGCTCACGCTGACCTTCGTGGTCGCCTACGGCACGTACCTGATCGCCAACGGGCTCGGCCAGTCCGGGGTCATCGCCACGGTGGTCGCCGGGATCGTCCTCGGCAGCGACGCCGCGCAGGCGGGGGTCAGCGAGCGCACGCGCCAGGCGATCGACACCGTCTGGGAGTACGTGGCGTTCGTGCTGACGGCGTTCGCGTTCCTGCTCATCGGCCTGTCGATCGTCATCGCCGACCTCGTCGCCGCCGCCGGTTCGATCGCCTGGGGGATCGTCGCGATCTTCGCCGGCCGGGCGATCGTGGTGTACGGGATCCTCGGCGGCCTGCGCTGGCTCGCGGCCCGCACGACCGGCGGTCGGGCGACGACCCCGGCCGCCGACACCGGCTCGGCTCCGGCCACGGCCCCGCGGACGCGCTGGCCGGAATGGGGCCAGATCGCGGCGATGCCGAACGGCTGGTTCCACGTGCTGTTCTGGTCCGGCCTGCGCGGCGCCGTGGCCTTCGCGCTGGTCCTGTCGCTCCCGCTCGACGTCCCGCAGCGTGGCGTCGTCACGAGCACCGTGTTCGGGATCGTGCTGTTCACGCTGCTCGTGCAGGGGACGACCGCGGCCCGGGTGATCGCCTGGGCCGGCGTCGAGCCCGAGGTGCCGGCGCAGCCTCCGACGTCCTGAGGCCACTGGCGCGGCGCTCGGCCGCGCGCCGGGCGGACCATTGGTGGGCTGGCGCGGTCGCCGGCGGTGCGTACTGTCAACCACACACCTCGCATCAGGACGCACCTTGCACTCGTCCCACCGCCGGATCCTGCTGCTGATCGGCAGCCTTGCCGTGGCCGCGACCCTCACGGTCCTGGTCGTGTTCGTGCTGACCGACGGCGAGCGGGCCAGGCTCCAGGCCGCGGACGAGCACTCGAGCGCGGTCCAGGCGGACGGCGACGACCTCGCCGGGGCCATCCGCGAGCAGTCCGAGGCGATCGACGACTATCTCCTCACGTCCGATCCCGAGGCGCTGAGCCGGTACGCGGAGGCGGTCGCCGCCGAGGCCGCCGCCGTCGACGCGATCGGCGCGGACGGCATCGACGATCCCGCGATCCGCCACGCGCTCACGCTCGTCGAGACCGAGAGCGCGCGATGGCGTTCGACCTTCGCCGCGCCGGCGATCGCCGCGATCCAGTCGGGATCGGCGACGGACAAGGGGGCCATCACCGACGCCGCCGTCCACGACCAGGACGACGTCCAGGCGGCCACCGGCGACCTGGTCGTGCGACTGGACGCGGTCGATACCGGAATCCGGGACCAGACGGCGTCGCTCAACCAGAGCCGGGCGATCGCGACCGGCGTCGGCGTCGGCATCCAGCTCCTCGCCGCGCTGATCTCGCTGCTCTTCGTCAGCCGGTACGGGAAGCGCCTGGAGCGCGATGCGGGCCAGTCGAACGTGCTCAACCGGTTCACCGAGGTCACCACGTTCGCCGCGGACGACGAGGCCGTCGCGCGCTCCAACCTCGAGGCCATCGAGCTGCTCGCCCATCCCGACGCGGCCATCACGCACGTGCTCAACCGCTCCAAGGACCGCGCCGTCCCCGAGGCGACGCTGGGTGCCGCGGAGGCGACCGTGCTGCCCTTGCACGCGCTCTCGGCCTGCCCCGGGGTCGTCCGCGGGGCCATCTACGTCACCGATGACGCGACGGCCCCGCTGAGCGTCCATTGCCCGATCTATCCCGCCGACCACGGCACCGTCGCCTGCGTCCCGCTCGCCCATGGCGAGAACGTCGGGGCCGTCCATCTCTACTGGGAGCTGCCGAACGCGTTCCCGCTCGAGCTCCGGTCGGGCGTCGCGCGGATCACCGAGCACGCGGCGCTGGCCATCGCGAACCGACGCCTGCTCGCGGCCCTCCGCGGCCAGGCGGACACCGATGCGCGAACGGGCCTGCGGAACACGCGCGCCTTCGACCAGTCGCTCGAGGACGCGCTGCGGGCACGGACCGAGGACGAGACGATCGGCGTCCTGATGCTGGACCTCGACCACTTCAAGGACGTCAACGACCGCCACGGCCATCCCGCCGGCGACGAGGCCCTGCGGGTCTTCGCCGGGGTCGTCCGGTCCTGCCTGCGCGACGGCGATGTGGCGGCGCGCTACGGCGGCGAGGAGTTCGCGATCCTGCTGGCGGACGTGGACGGGCCGGGCGCGGTCGCGGTGGCGGAGCGCATCCGGAGCCGGACCGAGTCGACGCTCATCTCACTGGCACCCGGCGTGACCGAACGCCTGACGGTCTCGATCGGTGTCGCCATCGCTCCCGGCCAGGCCGTGGACCGCATCTCGCTCCTGCGGATCGCGGACGAGGCCTTGTACGCCGCCAAGCAGGCGGGTCGCAACCGGGTGGTCCACGGGGCCCAGACGGAGCCGACGACCGCCACGCCCGGACCGGTGACGAAGCGCCAGCGGCCGACCGGCTGACCGGACCGCGCGACCGTCCGTCAGGCGTCA
>CAVWPX010000002.1:0-178842 GCA_963757055.1 uncultured Chloroflexia bacterium
TTGCCGACGCCGCGACTCGGCAGCGCGAGTCCCTCGGTCGACACCGTCGCGGCCGAGGCGTACTGCACGTCGAAGGGCGGCCAGCTGGTCGACCGCGTCGCCACCTGGAATACCAACGCCGACCCGTCGGCCTGGCTCCAGCTCGCCGGCCGGCAGCGCTTCTGCGAGTTCGAATCGGGGACCGGCGACGAGGCGACACGCATCTCCGTCGACCTCGTCACGCTCTACAGCGAGAGCCCGACGCTGGCGGCCGTCGCCTACCTTTCGAAGGTCCCGACCCCGCAGCCGCCGCAGGTCGGCCAGAACCCGGCGGAGTACGCCTGCTCGAACGGCCTCGAGGGATCGGCCGCGTTCGGGAACACCGCCAACGGTGGAGGCTGGGTGGACACGGCGCAGAAGACGTTCGTCGTGATGGCCATGTGCGTGTTCGCGGACGGCTCGGCGATCGACGAGTTCGGGATCTGGTACTACGCGAACGGCACGGTCCGCGGCGCGGACCTCGCCCCGATCCTGCGCTACCAGCCGGGCGACAAGCTGCCGGCCATCTACGAGAAGACACGGCGCTGACGATGATCTTCAGCTCGCTCCGCGGCTACCAGCCGGCGTGGCTGCGCGGCGACCTCATCGCGGGCCTCACCGTGTGGGCCGTCCTCGTGCCCGAGGCGCTGGCGTACGCGACCATCGCCGGCGTCTCGCCGGTCGTCGGGCTGTACGCCGCACCCGGCGCCCTGCTGCTCTACGCGGCGTTCGGCAGCTCGCGGCACCTCGTCACCGGTCCGATGGCCGCGACCGCCGCGCTCTCGGCCGCCGCGGTCGCAGACGTCGCCACGGGCGGCACGGACGAGTTCCTCGCGGCCACCATCGCCCTGGCACTCGTCGTCGGGGTCATCGCGCTGATCGCCGGCCTGCTCCGTCTCGGCTTCCTCGCGAGCTTCATCTCGGAGCCGGTCCTCAAGGGCTTCATCATCGGCCTGGCGCTGACGATCATCGTCGGGCCAGCTCCCGAAGCTGTTCGGCATCGAGAAGACCGAGGGCGACTTCTTCGAGCAGCTGTACGGGTTCCTGACCCACCTCGGCGGCACGGACCCGACGACGCTGGTCGTCGGGCTGATCTCTCTGGTGATCGTCGTCGGGCTGAAGGAATACCTGCCGGTCGTGCCCGGGCTCGCTGATCGCGGTCGGGTTCGGGATCGCCGCGGTCACGATCTTCGGGCTCGACGACAAGGGCGTGGACATCGTCGGGCCGATCCAGGGCGGGCTGCCCAGCTTCGGGCTGCCGAAGGCGGAGCTCTCGGATTACCTGGGCATCACCGCGTCGGCGGTCGGGGTCGCGCTGGTGGGCTTCGCGGAGGGCCTCGGGGCCGCCAAGAACTACGCGGCGCGCAACCATTACGACATCGACGCCAACCGCGAGCTGATCGGGCTCGGCACGGCCAACCTCGCCGCCGGGCTGTCGGGTGGCATGGTCGTCAACGGCAGCCTCTCCAAGACCGCCGTCAACGCGCGGCGCCGGGGCGCGGACACAGGTGTCGGGCCTCGTGGTGGCGGCGCTGACCGTCGTGACCCTGCTCTTCCTGACCGGGCTGTTCGAGCAGCTCCCCGAGGCGACGCTGGCCGCGGTCGTCATCGCGGCCCTGATCGAGCTGGTCGACTACCGATCGCTGATCGCCTTCTACCGCGTGTATTCGGGACGTCTCGGACGCATCTACGGGTTCGCGGCGCGGACGGACTTCATCGCCGCGATGGCGGCGCTCCTCGGGGTGCTCTTCTTCGACACCTTGCCGGGACTGTTCATCGGCATCATCGTGTCCATCACGCTGCTGGTGTACCGGAGCTCCCGCCCGCACGTGGCGACGCTCGGGCGCATCCCCGGCACCAGCGGCCAGTACGGCGACATCGAGCGCCACCCGGAGAACGTGGTCGATCCATCGGTCGCGATCCTGCGGCCCGAGAGCGGGCTCTACTTCGCCAACGCCGACCGGGTGAAGGCGGCGATCCTGGCCGCCGCGCAGCCGCCGGCGGTCCGCATGGTGGTGCTCGACCTCGAGACCGTGCCCGCGGTCGACCTGACGGCGTCCAAGATGCTCATCGAGGTCGCCGAGTCGCTCGAGGCGGACGGGAAGTCGATCGTCTACACCCGTGACGTGGGCCAGGTCCGCGACGCGCTCCAGGTCGGCGGCGACGTGGACGCGACGGTCTACCCGAGCATCGCCGCGGCCCTCGCGGCAGGTCCCGCGCCGGAGGCGGCTGTCGCGGCCGCGGAGCCCCCGCCGTGACCGAGCCGTCGCATGATGAGCGCGATGAGCGACGCCATGGACGACGGGCACGTCGTCGACGATCCCTCGACACCGGATGCCGAGGAGACGCCGAACACGCCCGAGGCGCGCGGCCGGTCGCTCCGCCGCGCCGCGTCGCTGACCTCGATCGTCGGGATCGCGTTCGCCGTCCTGTTCACGCTCGCGTTCGTGCTCATGGGCCAGGTCCCGAGCGCCGCCGCGTCCGACCAGCAGATCGTCGACTACTACGCGAGCGGGGACTCCACGGTCCTCGTGGTGGTCGGGCTGTACGTCCTGCCGTTCGCCGGCATCGCGTTCCTGTGGTTCATCGTGACGCTGCGGATGTGGGAGGCGGCGTCAGGCCGTCGCCTGAACGCCCTCCAGTCGAACCTGCAGCTCGTCAGCGGGATCCTGTTCGTCGCCCTCTTCTTCGTCGGCGCGGCGGCGAGCTCGGTCGTGGCCGTCAGCGCCCAGTACACCGAGGGCGGGGTCGACCCCGCCGCCTCCCGCCAATTCGGCATCTTCGGCAGCACGATGATCATCTTCTTCTCGATGCGCATGGCGGCGATGTTCGTGTTCACGACCTCCGCCCTCGGACGGTCGGCCGGGATCCTCCCGCGATGGTTCGGGCTCGTCGGGTTCGGCGTCGGCCTGTTCCTGCTGCTGAGCGCGGCGTTCACGCCGGCCCTCGTCCTGGCGTTCCCGGCCTGGATCCTCGTCCTGTGCCTGATCCTCTTGCGGAACGCCCGGGACATCCCGAAGGACGTGCGACTGCCCGGCCGGATCGGTGCCGGCTCCTTCGATCCCATCGGCGCGGGCCGGGTGTTCGCCCCGCCCGGTGCCGGCAAGACCCCACCGGACGCCTGAGGAGGGACGCCCATGTTCGCCGGATCGCTCGGCAGCCTGCTCCCGCTCGCGATCGGGATCGCCATCAGCCCGGTCCCGATCATCGCCTGCATCCTGATGCTGTTCTCGGCCAGGGCGCGGGTCGAACGGCCCGGCCTTCCTGATCGGCTGGGTGGCCGGCATCACGCTCGTGACGCTGCTGGTGTTCCGCCTCAGCGACGCGACCGGTGCGACCGACGAGTCCAGCGGCCCGTCGATCGGCGACGTCCTGATCCTGCTCCTCGGCCTCGGCGCGATCGCCCTCGGCGTGAAGCAGTGGAAGGGCCGCCCGAAGCCGGGCGAGGACGCGGCGATGCCCAACATGGATGCAGGCGATCGACGGCTTCACGCCGGTCAAGGCGCTGGGGTTCGGCGTCGTGCTCTCCGCCCTCAACCCCAAGAACCTGGGGCTCGCCATCGCGGCCGGCGTGGTCATCGACCAGGCGACGGCGGCCGGCGGCAACGCGATCGCGATGGAGATCCTGTTCGTGGTCCTCGCGAGCGTGTCCATCGCCATCCCGGTCGTCTACATGCTGGTCGGCGGCGAGGGCGCGAAGCACACGCTCGACGGCTGGAAGACGTGGCTCCAGGCGAACAACGCCACCGTGATGGCGGTCCTGTTCCTCGTCATCGGCGCGAAGCTGGTCGGCTCCGGGCTGGACGGGCTCCTGGGCTGACCACGGCGAGGGTGCCCGAGCACCCTCCCGGCCGCTAGACTCGGCCGATGCCCGCCTTCCGAGCCCCACGCGGCACCCGCGACCTCCTGCCGACCGAGACGGCGGCGTGGACGCGCCTCGAACGGCTGGCCGCCGACCTCGCGGCGCGCTACGGCTACCAGCGCATCGAGACGCCGCTGTTCGAGCAGACCGACGTCTTCGAGCGCGGGATCGGCGAGGTCACCGACGTCGTCGAGAAGGAGCTGTTCCGGCTCGCGCCGCGGACCGAGGACGGCGAGTCGTGGGCGCTCCGGCCGGAGCCGACCGCCGGCATCGTCCGCGCCTACGTCCAGCACGGGATGCAGACCTGGCCGCAGCCGGTGAAGCTGACCCAGACCGGTCCGATGTTCCGCTACGACCGGCCGCAGGCCGGGCGCTACCGCCAGTTCTGGCAGTTCGACGTCGAGGCGATCGGCGACCCGGGTCCGGCGGTCGATGCGGAGATCATCGAGCTCGCGTCGCGGTTCTTCCGGGACGCGGGCCTGGCGGACGTCGAGGTGTCGCTCAACTCGATCGGCGACCCGGCCTGCCGGCCCGCCTACATCGAGGCGCTGACCGCGTACTACCGCGAACGCGCCGATCGCCTGCCGCCCACCGAGCGCCAGCGCCTGGAGCGCAACCCGCTCCGCCTGCTCGACTCGAAGGACCCGGCGATGGCCGAGATGAACGCCGCGGCCCCGCGGATCACCGAGCACCTGTGCGAGGCGTGCGCCGACCACTTCGCCGCGGTCCAGGCGCACCTGACGGCGCTCGGCGTCGCGGTTCCGCCTCGACTCGGGCCTCGTCCGCGGGCTGGACTACTACACCCGCACCGCGTTCGAGTTCTACGTCGTCGGCCGCGAGGGCCAGCAGCAGGCGCTCGGCGGCGGCGGCCGCTACGACGGGCTCGTCGAGCTGCTGGGCGGCCGGCCGACACCCGGGATCGGGTTCGGGATCGGCCTCGACCGGGTGCTCCTCGCGCTCGCGGCGACCGGGGCGCACGGGCGAGGGCGGCGCCCCGTCGCCGGTCGCCGTGGTGGTCGGCGCCGACCCGGATGACACCTCGGCACGGCTGGTCATCGCCACGGAGCTGCGCGCCGCCGGGATCGCGGCCCGGGCCGAGCTGTCGCGGCGCAAGCTCGGCAAGCAGCTGGAGTCGGCGGCCCGGGACGGGGCGCATTTCGCGGTGATCGTCGGCGACGAGCTGGCGGACGGCGAGGTCCAGCTCCGCGACCTGCCGGCCGGCACGCAGAAGAGCGTCCCGCTCGCGGACCTCGGTCGAGAGGTGGCCCGTTCGCACGCGGCGCACCATCACGGCGACGGGAGCGGCGGATGAGCGGTACGGACGACGGCGAGCCGCGGCTGGCCGAGCTGAGCGCCCACGAGGCGCAGAACCAGGCGTCCTGGGACGCCTACTCGGACGAGTACCAGAGTCTTCACGGCGGGCAGCTGGCGAACCACGACGGGTACGCCTGGGGCATGTTCCAGGTCCCCGAGGAAGAGCTGCACATCCTCGGGGACGTCGCGGGCAAGGACATCCTCGAGTTCGGCTGCGGCGCGGCGCAGTGGTCGATCGCGCTCGCGAAGCGCGGCGGGCGCGTCGTCGGGATCGACCTCTCCGAGCGGCAGCTCGAGCACGCCCGCCGGCGGTCGACGCGGCCGGCGTGGAGGTCGAGCTGGTCCACGCGAGCGCCGAGTCCGTGCCGCTGCCCGACGCCAGCTTCGACATCGTCTTCTGCGACCACGGCGCGATGACCTTCGCGGACCCGTACCGGACCGTCCCCGAGGCGGCTCGGCTCCTTCGGCCCGGCGGCCTGTTCGCCTTCAGCCACGGGTCGGCGATCGCCGATCTCGTCTGGCCGGTCGGCGAGGAGCACATGGGCGACCGGCTGCTGGTCGACTACTTCGACCTGCGGACCATCGAGGACGACGGCGAGGTCACCTTCAACCTGCCGTACGGCACGTGGATCGCGCTCTTCCGATCGAACGGGTTCATCGTGGAGGACCTGATCGAGCCGCGACCACCGGAGGGTGCGGTGAGCTCGTACCGCGACCCGGAGGACGTCGCGTGGGCGCGCCGCTGGCCGGCCGAGTCGATCTGGCGCCTGCGCAAGGAGTGACCGCGCCATGCCCGAGTGGATCTACTTCATCCATCCTCCCCGCGACGATTTCGCGGCCACGATGACGGACGAGGAGCGGGCGGTCTGGGGCATCCACTTCGAGCGCTTCGAGCAGGCGCTCGCGGACGGCACGCTGATCCTGGTCGGCCCGACGCTCGGCGGCATCAACACGGGTCTCGCGATCTTCGAGGCGCCCGACGAGGCGGCCGCCCGACGGTTCATGGAGGAGGACCCGGTCATCGCCGGCGGCTACGCCACGGGCGAGCTGCGCCCGTTCCGCGTCTCGCTGCTCCGCGGCCGCGACGCCTGATCAGACGGGGTCGTCGAACTCGAGGAGCGCCAGCAGGTTGCCGTGCGGGTCCTTGAACCAGGCCGCGCGGCCGGGGCCGATCTGCGCGATGCCGCCCTCGGTCTTCGGCGTCTCGTAGGCCTCGAAGGCCACGCCGCGCGCCTGGAGGTCGGCGACCGCCGCCTCGATATCGGGCACGGTGAACGCCATCTGCGTGTGCGTCGAGGTCGACGGCGCGCCGCTCCGCGAGATCGCGAAGATCGAACCCTCCCCGGCGTCATAGACGACGGCGCCGGTGCGGACGGCCCGCGGCACGAACCCGAGCACCTCCTCGTAGAAGGGTCGGAGCGCGTCCACGTCGTGCGTCGGCAGCGCCGTGTGCGCCCGTCGGCCGCTGAGCATCCTGGTCCTCCTCGGAGCCGGTCCCGTCACCCCGCGTCGACTACGATACGCCGGCCATGACCGACACCCGACCCAGCCTCGCCACGCCCTACCGCACGCACACGAACGGCGAGCTGCGCGCGTCCGATGCGGGCGTCACCGCCCGCCTGTCCGGCTGGGTCCACCGCCGCCGCGACCACGGCCAGCTCATCTTCCTCGACCTTCGCGACCGCCACGGGATCACCCAGGTCGTGATCGACAAGGCGGACTCGCCGGAGCGCCCACGCCGACGCCGAGCGGGTGCGCCCCGAGTTCGTCGTCAGCGCCGTTGGCACCGTCGCGCCGCGCCTGCCCGGGACCGAGAACCCGAAGCTGCCGACCGGCGCCATCGAGCTCCAGGCGACCGGGATCGAGATCCTCTCCGAGGCGAAGACGCCGCCCTTCTACATCAACGAGCCCGACGCGCCGGTCGACGAGGGCGTCCGCCTCAAGTACCGCTACCTCGACATCCGCCGCCAGCCGATGGCCGACCGGCTGCTGCTCCGCTCGCGCATGGTCCAGGCGATCCGCGAGGTCCACCACGACAACGGCTTCGTCGAGGTCGAGACGCCGACGCTGATCAAGAGCACGCCCGAAGGGGCGCGCGACTTCATCGTCCCGTCGCGCCTCCAGCCCGGCAACGTCTACGCGCTGCCGCAGAGCCCGCAGCAGCTCAAGCAGCTCCTGATGGTCGCCGGGGTCGACCGCTACTTCCAGATCGCCCGCTGCTACCGCGACGAGGACCTCCGCGGCGACCGCCAGCCCGAGTTCACCCAGCTCGACCTCGAGATGAGCTTCGTCGACGAGGCGACCGTCATGGGCTTCGTGGAGGCGATGGCGATCGAGGTCTCGAAGGCGACCGCGCCGGACCGGCCGATCGCGCAGGTCCCGTTCCCGGTCTACACCTACGACGACGTCATGGAGCGCTTCGGCTCCGACAAGCCGGACATCCGCTTCGGGATGGAGCTGGTCGACCTCGCGCCGGCCCTGGTCGACGCGGACGGGACGCCCGCCTCCGGGTTCGGCGTCTTCGACGACACGCTCGCGGGCGGCGGCCGGGTCCGCGGCATCGTCGCGCCGGGGATGGGCGGCGTCACCCGCCGCGAGATCGACGAGCTGACCGAGCGCGCGAAGCGCTTCGGTGCCCGCGGGCTCGCCTATCTCGCCCTCGGCGCCGACGGCGAGATGAAGGGCCCGATCGCCAAGTTCCTGTCGGACGACACCAAGCGCGCGCTGATCGAGCGGAGCGGGGCGGGGGAGGGCGACCTCCTGCTGATCGTCGCCGACCGCGACGCGGTCACCGCGGACGTGCTCGGGCGGCTGCGGGTCGAGCTCGGCGACCAGCTCGGGCTGGCCGACCCGACGGTCCTGTCGTACGCGTGGATCCACCGCTTCCCGATGTACGAGTGGGACGCCGAGAACGAGCGCTGGCACGCGACCCACAACCCGTTCAGCGGCGTGGTCCCCGAGGACGAGGCGCTGCTCGTGACCACGACCGGCGACCCGGACCGTCCCAGCCCGGGCGACCCGGCGGGCCGCGCCCGCGCCATGCAGTACGACCTCGCGCTCAACGGCTGGGAGCTCGGCGGCGGATCGATCCGGATCCACCGCCGCGAGCTGCTCGAGCGCTCGTTCCGCCTCCAGGGCCAGTCCGTGGACGGGATGCACGAGAAGTTCGGGGCCGTGCTCGACGCCTTCGACTACGGCGCGCCGCCGCACGGCGGGATCGCGCTCGGCATCGACCGCTGGGCGATGATCTTCGCGGGCCAGACGAACATCCGCGAGGTCATGGCCTTCCCGAAGACCCAGTCGGGCACGGACCCGATGCTCGAGGCGCCGTCGCCGCCCGAGCCGAGCCAGTACGAGGAGCTCGGCCTGCGGTTCGTCGGCGTCCCCGAGAAGCGGTCGTAGGCGCGATCCCCTGAGCGAGGGCACCGGCCCGCTCGACCGGCTCGGGCGCTTCCCGCGCAGCGCCGCGCTGCTCGGCGCGATCGCGATCGCGTTCTCGGGCATCTTCTACCGCTGGTCCGGCGTGTCGCCGTCGACGGGCGTCGTCTTCCGCTGCCTGTACGGGCTGCCGCTGCTGGCCCTGGCGGCCTGGCTCGAGTGGCGCTCGGACGGCCCGATGAGCCGGCGGACGATCGGTCTGTCGGCGGTCGCCGGCGTCTTCTTCGCCGCGGACCTGCTCACGTTCCACTACGTCGTGGACGACATCGGCGCCGGCCTCGCCACGATCATGGGCAACCTCCAGGTCGTCGTCGTCGCGATCGCGGCCTGGCTCCTGTGGGGCGAACGTCCGCGGCGCGAGGTCATGGTCGCGCTGCCCGTGATGCTCTTCGGGGTCGTGCTGATCTCGGGGGTGATCGGCGGGATCCCGTACGGGGCGAACGCGCAGCTCGGGGTCGCCATCGGGCTGATCACGGCGTGCTCGTACGCCGGCTACCTGCTGGTCATCCGCCGGGCGTCACCGACCGCGCGGCCGGCGGGTCCGGTCGCGGTCGCGACCCTCGTCTGCATGCTCGCCGCCGGGCTGTTCGGCGCCCTGGTCGGCGACCTCGACCTCGTGCCCTCGCTGCCGGCGCACGCCTACCTGCTGGCCTACGGCATCTCGAGCCAGTCGATCGGCTACCTGCTGATCCAGGTGTCGCTGCCGCGGCTGCCCGGCGGTCCTGACGTCGGCCATCCTGCTGGCCCAGCCGGTGACGACGGTGGTCCTCGCGATCATCCTGCTCGGCGAGGCGCCGTCGCCGGGGCAGCTCGCGGGCGTCGGCCTCGTCGTGGTCGGCCTCGCGCTCGCGACCGGGACGATCGCGCGGGTCCGCGACAACCTCCAGGGAGGGCTCGCGTCCGGAGGGACGCCCGCGTAGGATGCCGATGGGCACGCTCTCTCGACCGTGCCTGAGGGGATCCGATGGACGATCGCGCCGTTCGCTTCTACAACCGCGCCACGATCCTGTTCGTGCTGCTGGCCGTCGTCGCGGCGATCGGGTCTGGTGCTTGCTGTTCTGCGCTCGACGACTGCTGGCCGCTCCGGGCGTTCCTGCGTCACCGCCTACGGGCTCGTCATCGTCGCGGTCGGCGCGTCCTGGTCCGCGGCCTCGACCACGACCGGCCGTGGGCCGTTCCGGCCACGGTCGTCGCCTGCTGGCTGCTCGATCGTCAGCGGGGTCGTGGAGGTCGTCTACGACCTGACGCACAGCACGATCACGTTCCCGCTCGCGGCCATCGGCGCGGCGATCGTGCTCCTCGAGGACCCGCGACCCGATCGCGGCCGGCGGATCGCGTTCACCAAGCCCGTCGTGGCGGTCGACGCTCGCGCTCGGGGTCGGCCTGGCCGGCCCGGCCGCCGCGGCTGCTGCCGTGACCGGCGCCGGGGCGACTGCTGGGCTCGATCCGGACGACATCGCGATGGACGTGCATGGTGACCTGCGCGGACGATGCCGCCTCGGGGCAGGGGAGTCGCCACGATCACGGCCGACTGGCACTGGAGCCGAAGCGAATGGTTCCCGAGCGGGAACGACGCGGTCGTCATCCGGTGGAGCGGCCCCGACGAGTCGGGCGACGAGGCCTTCACCTCTCGGATGCGCCGCCGATCGAGATGGGAACGGGGATGTGGCTGGGCTCGCGCCGACCCGTCGGCGCGCAGCGAGCCGCAGGCCATGGAGGCCGAGGCCGCCGAGCGTCGTCATCGGCATCGACCTCGCGCAGCAGCGCTACGCCGACGGCCACGTGGTGGTGACGCTGACTCGCGAGCAGCCCGGGCTCGGCGGCGCACGGCCAGCTCGTCGACGCGGTTCACGTACGTGCATCTCGATGCGCTGGGAGCAGGCCGTCCGGCGGAGGCGCCCTGCGAGTGGTGACCGGCTCGCGCGGTCAGCCGGCCGTGGCCTCGGGGTCGGGGAGCCGTGCCTCGGCGATGACGTCGTCGCCCCACTCGTGGGTGTGCCCGGCCGGCGGATCGGGCGGGCCTTCGTAGGCCGGCAGGTCCGCCTCGGGCGTGTCGGTGTCGAAGATCACGCCGGGGTCGCCGAGCTCGACGATGCGGGTCGGGGCGACCGCCGCGAGGTCGGCGATGACGTCGGGCGGCATCCGGTCAGGCGCGATCGCCCGGAGCGCGTCGAGGTGGGCCACCGGCACGAGCACCGGCCAGCCCGGGTCGCCGTGCCAGGCGGGCCGCAGCACGGACCCGCGCGCCGTCCCGTGCGCCTCGATCAGCGAGGTGATCGTCTCGGGACCGACCCACGTCATCCGGGCCGGCCAGATGAGGACGGCATCGAGGTCGGAGACCTCCGCGGCGGCCAGCTCCATGCCGCGGACCATCTGCCCGACCGGACCGCCCTCGTCCGGCGCCGGGTCGCCGTGCACCGCCTCGGAGTCGGCGAGCGCCTTCGCGACCGCCCCGTCCGGGTCGGGCGACACGACGACGATCGGCAGGGCGCCGCCGGACCACGCGAGGTCCGCCAGGCGGCGGACGCGGGCCTGGCCCTGGGCATCGGCGAGGGCGCCTTCGGCGGAGGCGGACAGGATCACGGCGGCGACGGTCATGGGACGGCGATGCTACCGCAGCGGGTGGGCCGGCGGCGCGCCCAGCGGCGATATGCGACACTGCCCGCCCCATGACCGACCTCACCGTCGCCAGCGCCGCCGTGCCCACCGCGATCCGCGCCGAGTTGCGCAACATCGCGATCGTGGCGCATGTCGACCACGGCAAGACCACGCTGGTGGACGCGATGCTCCGCCAGACCGGCACGTTCCGCGCCAACCAGGCCGTCGTGGACCGGGTCATGGACTCGGGCGACCTCGAGCGCGAGAAGGGCATCACGATCCTCGCCAAGCAGACCACCGTCGACCACGGCGGCTACCGGCTGAACATCGTGGACACCCCGGGCCACGCCGACTTCGGCGGCGAGGTGGAGCGATCGCTCCTGATGGTCGACTCGGTGCTGCTCCTCGTGGACGCCGCCGAGGGGCCGCTGCCGCAGACGCGCTACGTCCTCCAGAAGGCGATGGCGCGGCACCTGCCGGTCGTCGTCGCGATCAACAAGATCGACCGCGGCGACGCCCGCCCGGGGACGGTCCTCGACGACATCTACGAGCTGTTCCTCGACCTCGGCGCCGACGAGCACCAGATCGAGTTCCCCATCGTCTACACGAACGCGAAGATCGGGACCGCGACGCGCGACCTGGCCGTGCCGGGCACGGATCTCGGCCCGCTCCTGGACCTCCTGGTCGAGGTCACGCCGCCGCCGTCGTACATGCCCGGACCACCCGCTCCAGCTGCTCGTGACGAACCTGTCCGCGAACGACTACGTCGGGCGCATGGCGGTCGGCCGGATCTGGAACGGCACGATCCGCACCGGCCAGCGCGTCGCGATCGTGCGCGAGGAGGCCGACGACACCGCGGGGACCGTGGAGCCCGGCCGGACCGTCACCCTGACGGGGACCGTCACCAGCCTGCAGACCGCGCACGGGATCGACCGGATCGACATCGAGGAGGCCGGCCCGGGCGACATCGTCAGCGTGGCCGGGCTGCCCGAGGTCACCATCGGCGACACCCTGACCGAGCCCGGCGACCCGCGGCCGCTGCCGCGGCTCGACGTCGACGCCCCGACCCTGCGGATGACGTTCGGCGTGAACACCTCGCCGCTGGCCGGCCGCGAGGGCAAGTACGTCACGAGCCGGCAGATCAAGGCCCGCCTCGAGAAGGAGGTCCTCGGCAACGTCTCGATCGAGGTCCGCCCGTCCGAGTCGAGCGAGGCGTTCGAGGTCCGCGGCCGGGGCGAGCTGCAGCTCGCCGTCCTCATCGAGCAGATGCGCCGCGAGGGCTACGAGCTCACGGCCTCACGGCCGGAGGTCCTCCTGCGCGAGGTCGGCGGCGAGATCCACGAGCCGTACGAGCGGATCACCGTCGACATCCCGCCCGACTACATCGGCGAGATCCAGAGCGCGATGGCCGGCCGCAAGGGCCGCCTGGACCAGATGTCCACCGACACCGACGGGCGCGTCCGGATGGAGTTCGTGCTGCCGGTCCGCGGCCTGATCGGCTATCGCGGCCAGCTGCTGACCGAGACGCGCGGCACGGCCCTGCTGCACCAGATCGGCGAGGGCTACGGCCCGTGGGCCGGCGAGGTCACGCACCGGACGAACGGCGTGCTGGTCAGCGACCGCGCCGGGACGTCCAACGCCTACGGCCTGTTCAACCTCGAGCAGCGCGCGGAGCTGTTCATCGGCGCCGGCGTCGAGACCTACGAGGGGATGATCGTCGGCGAGAACAGCCGGTCGGGCGACATGGACGTCAACCCGACCAAGGAGAAGAAGCTCACCAACATCCGGACCCACTCCCACGACGAGTCGCTGCGGCTGACGCCGCCGCGCGAGCATCACGCTGGAGTCGGCGATCGAGTTCATCGCCGACGACGAGCTCGTCGAGGTGACGCCGCTCTCGATCCGGCTGCGCAAGCGACAGCTCTCGCAGCACGACCGACGGCGCGCCGCAGGCCGCGAGGACGATCTGCGGCGGGCCGTCGAGCGCGGCGACGCGACCGACCAGGGCTAGGGCCCCGGAGCGGTCGCGCGGGCGGTCAGGCGCCCTGCGGGCCGAAGCGGAAGGGCGGAAGGTCGTTCTCCTGGACGCCGAGGGCGCGGTCGATGGCGCCGGGTCGGCCGAACAGGCCGCTGAAGATGGTGGTCTCGTCGCCGCCGAGGCGCGCGATCACGACGATGAACGCGACGAAGCCCGCGATGGCGAGGATGCTGAAGGGCTCGAACATGACGATGGTCTCCTGTGCGACGCGGTGTCCGCGTCCGTGGTCTGTGCTGCCTACGACGATGACGGGCGAGCCGCGCCAGGCCCATCAGCCATCGACGGGTCCGGGCATGGACGAACGTCGCCACGCACGCGGCCGGATGCCGGGGTCCGGACGAGGCACCGGGTGTACGATCGAGGCCATGCCGATCTACCTCGACCACGCGGCGACGACCCCGCTCCGCCGCGAGGTCCTCGACGAGATGCTGCCGTACCTCACCGAGACCTTCGGCAACCCCAGCTCGGCCCATGCGTTCGGTCGCGCGGCCCGGTCGGGCCTCGACGGCGCGCATGAGCGGCTCGCCGCGAGGCTCCACGCGGAGGCCCGCGAGATCGTCTTCACGTCCGGCGGCACCGAGGCCAACAACCTCGCGCTGAAGGGCGCGGCCTGGGCCGGGAAGGCGCACGGCCACCGCATCATCACGTCGTCGGTGGAGCACCACGCCGTCGGGCACACGCTCCGCTACCTGGAGAAGTTCGGGTTCGAGATCGTGGAGCTGCCGGTCGACCGATACGGCCGGATCGACCCGGACCAGCTCGAGGCAGCGCTGACCGACCGGACGATCCTGGTGTCGGTGATGCTCGCCAACAACGAGGTCGGGACGCTCCAGCCGATCGCCGCCATCGCCGAGCGGCTCCGCGGCCGCAAGGGGATCCTGTTCCACGTGGACGCCGTCCAGGCCGCCCCGTACGTCGACATCGACGTCGAGGCGCTCGGCGCCGACCTCGTGTCGCTCGGCGCGCACAAGTTCGAGGGCCCGAAGGGCGCCGGGGCGCTCTACGTCCGCCACGGGACCCACATCCTCGCGCAGCAGCAGGGCGGCACCCAGGAGCGCCACCGGCGCGCCGGGACCGAGAACGTGGCCGGTGCCGTCGGGACGGCGGCCGCGTACGACCTGTCGTGCGAGGAGCGGCCCGCGACCGTCGCCCGCCTGCGCCGCCTGCGCGATCGCCTCGGGAAGGCAGTCCTCGCCGTCGCCGGCACCGAGATGACCGGTCATCCCAAGGACCGGCTGCCCGGCCACCTCTCGATCATCGCCCGGGACACCGACGGGAGCTCGGTCGCGCTGTCGCTCGACCTCGAGGGCATCGCCACCTCGGTCGGGAGCGCCTGCACCACCGGCTCCACCGAGGTCAGCCACGTGCTGACCGCCATGGGCTATCCGGAGGAGGAGGCCCGCGGCGCGCTCCGCCTGTCGCTCGGCCGGACGACGACCGAGGAGGAGATCGCCGTCGCGAGCGAGGTCGTGCCGCGCGTCGTCGCCTCGATGCGCGTCGGCGCCGCCACCGTCGCCGCGGACCCGCTGGGGCAGGGCGTCCCGGCGTGAGTCGGATCCTCGTCGCCATGTCGGGCGGCGTCGACAGCTCGGTGGCCGCGGCGCTCCTCCACGACGAGGGGCACGAGGTCGTCGGCGTGTGGATGCGGCTGCACGACGTGGCCGACACCTACTCCGAGTTCAAGAAGAGCTGCTGCTCCCTCGACGCCGCCGACGACGCGCGGCGCGTCGCCGCCCAGCTCGGCATCCCGTTCTACGTCATGAACCTCGAGCGCGAGTTCGACGCCGGCGTGCTGCAGCCGTTCCTCGACGCGTACCTCGACGGCCGGACCCCGAGCCCGTGCGTCGACTGCAACACGTACGTGAAGTTCGGGGCGCTGCTCGGGCGCGCCCGCCATCTGTACGAGTGCGAGGCGGTCGCGACCGGCCACTACGCGCGCCGCGCGATCGGCCCCGACGGCCGCGCCAGGCTGCGCCGCGCCCGCGACGAGGAGAAGGACCAGACGTACTTCCTGTACGGGCTGCGCCAGGACCAGCTGGACCACGCCCGGTTCCCGCTCGGCGAGCTCACCAAGCCGGAGGTGCGCGCGATCGCCCGTCGCCTCGGCCTCGCCACGGCCGACAAGCCCGAGAGCCAGGAGATCTGCTTCGTCCCGGGCGGCGACTACCGCGACGCGCTGCGCGAGCGCGCCGGCTGGCGGCCGGAGCCCGGGCCGCTGCTCGACGTCGGCGGGGAGCGGGTCGGCGAGCACGGCGGCACCGCGGCGTACACGGTCGGCCAGCGGCAGGGCCTCGGCGTCGCGCTCGGCGAGCCGCGCTACGTCAGCCGCATCGACCCGCTCACCAACACCATCCAGCTGGGCCGGCGCGAGGACCTCGAGACGCACACCGTGGAGCTCGAGCGCGCCTCGTTCGTCGCGGGGGCCGCGCCCGGCCGCGCGTTCCGGGCGAGCATCCGGATCCGGCATCGCGCGACCCCGGTCGGGGCCGATGTGGTGGCCACCGGCGACCGCTGCTGGACCGTGACGACCGACACGCCGGTCTGGGCGGTCTCGCCCGGTCAGGCGGCGGTGCTCTACGACGGCGACGAGGTCCTGGGCGGCGGCCGGATCGCCCGACCGGCGGTGCTCGCGGCCTCCGCGTGAGCCTCGACCCGGCCCTCATCCTCGGGGTCCTGGTCGGCATCTTCGACGTCGCCCTCTACGTCCTGATCCGCGGCTCGGCCGGCGGGCGGCTGCCGCTGCTCGTGGCGCGCCGCCATCCTCGGTGCGTGGGCGGGCGACACGCTCGGCGACCGGCTCGGGCGTCACGGTCCTCTCGATCGGCGACTTCCGCCTGCTCGTGGCGCTCATCGGCTCGTGGGCCGGGATCGCGCTGGTCAGCGTGCTGGCGGTGCTCGGCCCCTTCGAGCGCAAGGCCTGACCCGATGCGGCTGCTGCTGCTGAGCAACGGCCAGCAGGCCGGGATGGCGCCGCTCGAGCACGCGCGCGCCGAGATCGACGACGTGCTCGCCGGCGTCCGGACGGTCGCGTTCATCCCGTACGCGTCGGTGCGGCGCGAGTACGACCGCTACGTCGAGGCGATGGCGCCGGTCCTCGGCGGCGCCGGCCGGGCGGTCGAGGGCATCCACGCCGCTGCCGACCCGCTGGCGGCCGTCCGGTCCGCGGACGCGATCGCCGTCGCGGGGGGCAACACGTGGCAGCTCCTCCGGATGGTCCGCGAGCAGGGCCTCCTGCCGGCCATCCGCGAGCGGGTCCGCGCCGGCGTGCCCTATGTCGGCTGGAGCGCCGGGGCCAACCTGGCGTGTCCCACGATCGGGACCACGAACGACATGCCGGTCACCGATCCGGGCGGCACCGACGCGCTCGGGCTGATCGGCTGGCAGATCAATCCGCACTACCAGCACGGCAACCCGCCCGGGTTCGAGGGCGAGACCCGCGAGGAGCGGATCCTCGAATACCTCGAGCTCCATCCCGACGTGATCGTCACGGGGATGCGCGAGGGGACGATGTTCCGGATCGACGACCGGACGGTGCGCTACGCGGGCCCCGAGACCGTCCGCGTCTTCCGCCACGGACAGGCGCCGGAGGAGCTCGCCGCCGGTTCGGATCTGTCGTTCCTGCCCCTCCCGCCGACCTGAGCCGCCGCCGACCAGCTTGTCCGCGGCCGCGGGCGCTGCGTTCGGTACCATTGCGCCCGATGCCGCCACCTGACGAGGCTCCGGATCCGCGCATCACCTCCATGCCGGCCGCCGAGATCCGACGGCGGTTCGTGGAGTTCTTCGCCGAGCGCGGGCACACCGCCGTGCCCAGCGCGAGCCTGGTCCCGGCGGGCGACCAGACCCTGCTGTTCACGAACTCCGGCATGGTCCAGTTCAAGGAGGTCTTCACCGGCGCGGAGACCCGCTCGTACACCCGCGCGGTGGACTACCAGCGCTGCCTGCGGGTCGCCGGCAAGCACAACGACTTCGAGGCGATCGGCCGGTCCCCGCGCCACCACACGCTCTTCGAGATGCTCGGGAACTGGAGCTTCGGCGACTACTTCAAGCGCGAGGCGATCCAGTACGCGTGGGACTTCCTCACCCACGACCTGGGCATCCCGGCCGACCGGCTTGCCGTGACGACCTACACCGACGACGAGGTGTCGCGCGCGGTCTGGCGCGACGAGATCGGCATCCCGCCCGAGCGGATGGCGTCCTGGGGCGACGTCGACCACGGCGACGACCACAACTTCTGGCGGATGGCGGAGACCGGGCCCTGCGGTCCGTGCAGCGAGATCCATTTCGATCGCGGCGCGCACCTCTCGGAAGGCCCGGAGTGCGTGCCCGACCACTCCGAGACCTGCCCGCGCTGGCTCGAGATCTGGAACCTCGTGTTCATGGAGTTCGACCAGCGCCCCGACGGCCGCGTCCCGCTGCCGTTCACCAGCGTCGACACCGGGATGGGGCTGGAGCGCGTCGCGAGCGTCGTCCAGCAGGTCCCGTCCAACTACGACACGGACCTCTTCGCCCCGATCCACGAGCGGATGCGCGAGCTGCTGGGCCACGACCCGGAGGCGTTCGAGGCCGAGCGCTTCAGCTTCCAGGTCATCGCCGACCACTCGCGCGCGGTGACGTTCCTCATCGGCGACGACGTCCTGCCCTCGAACGAGGGGCGCGGCTACGTCCTGCGCCGGATCCTCCGCCGGGCCGTGCGCCACGGCCGGCTGCTCGGCCGGCAGGAGCCGTTCATGGCCGAGACGGCCGGCGTCGTCATCGACGTCATGGGCGAGGCGTACCCGCACCTCGTCGAGCGGCGCGAGGAGATCCTCTCGGCCATCGCCCGCGAGGAGGCGCAGTTCGCGCGGACGCTCGGCGCCGGCTCGCGGCTGCTGGAGGAGGCCCTCGCCGCCCTCGTGACCACCGATCGGATCGTCGGCCGGCGCCCCGAGGACCTGCCGGACGATGCGCCCGCAGCTCTCCGGCGACGTCGCCTTCAAGCTCCACGACACGTTCGGGTTCCCGATCGACCTGACCATCGAGCTCGCGGCCGAGCACGGCGTCGGCGTCGACCGGGCCGGCTTCGACGCGGCGCTGGCCGAGCAGCGCGACCGCTCGCGGTCGGGCAAGAAGGCCGAGCTGTCGAAGCACGCCGGCCTGACCGCGATCTACCAGGCCGTCCAGGCGCGTGCCGGCGACTCCGCGTTCCTCGGCTACGAGACCACGACCGCCGACGGGCGGGTGGTCGCGATCCTGCGCGACGGCATCGGAGTTCGACGAGCTGACCGGCCACGGCGCCGCGGAGGTCGTCCTCGACCGCACCCCGTTCTATGCCGAGGGCGGCGGCCAGGTCGGCGACCGCGGCGTCCTCCGCGAGCCGGGTGGCGGCAGCGTCCTCTTCGACGTCGAGGACACCCAGAAGCCGCTCGGCGGTCTCGTCGTCCATCGCGGCACGCTTCGCGGGCGGCTGCGGGTCGGCGAGACCGTCGGCGCCGAGGTCGACGCCGAGCGGCGCGCCCACACGATGCGCAACCACACGGGCACGCACCTGCTCCACCGGGCGCTGCGCAACGTGGTGGGGGAGCGCGCCCGGCAGGCCGGCTCGCTCGTGACGCCGGACGGCCTGCGCTTCGACTTCCCGTTCGACCGGGCGCTGACGGACGACGAGCGACGCGCGATCGAGGACGAGGTCCGCCGCATCATCCGCGAGGACCGGCCCGTCTCCATCGCGTTCATGAGCATGGCCGAGGCGATCGAGGGCGGCGCGGACGCCTTCTTCGACGAGAAGTACGGCGAGACGGTCCGGACGATCCGCGTCCAGGACTACTCGTTCGAGCTGTGCGGCGGCACGCATTGCCGCGCCAGCGGCCAGATCGGCGGGTTCCTCATCACCTCGGAGCGGAGCATCGGGTCGGGGACGCGGCGCATCGAGGCGGTGACCGGCGCCGGCGCGGACGCGGTCGTCCGGACCCGGCTCGACACCCTCGAGCGGGCGGCCGAGGCGGCCGGCGCCCAGTCCGTCGAGGCCGTGCCCGAGCGGATCGGGGCGCTGCAGGACGAGCTGCGCGAGACGAAGAAGCGGCTGCGGGCGGGCGGCGGCGCCGGGCTCGCGACGCCGGACCAGCTGGTGGCGGCGGCCGCGGAGCTCGCGCCCGGCGTCCGGCTGGTGGCGCACGCCGCTCCCTACGAATCGATGGAGGCCCTCAAGGGCGCGGCGCGGAGCGTCAGCAAGGGCCTCGGGTCGGGGGTCGTGGCGCTCGGGCTCGACGCCGACGAGCCGCAGCTCTTCGTCACCGTCTCGCCGGACCTCGTCGAGCGCGGGATCTCGGCGGGCGACCTGGTCCGGGCCGCGATGCCCGCGATCGACGGCCGCGGCGGCGGCCGCGCCGAGATGGCGCAGGGCTCGGGGCATCGGCGCGACGGGCTTGCCGGCGGCCATGGACGCGGTGCGTGCCGCCGTCCAGGCGACGGCCTAGATGGCCTTCTGGCGCCGGATCTGGCAGCGCGACGGCCAGGAGAGCCTCGCCGCCTGCACGGCGCTCGACGTCGGGACCGAGTTCGCCAAGGCGCTCGTGTTCGACATCGACGCCAGCGGGCACGGCACCGTCCGCGGCGTCGGCCGCAAGCGCCAGGGCCTGTCGCACATGCAGTCGGGCACCGTCGCGGACATCGCCGCGGTCGTCGACAACTGCGCCGTCGCGCTCCAGGAGGCCGAGGAGATGGCCGGCTTCCGGCCGACGCAGGTGGTGATCGGGATCGCCGGCGAGCTGGTGAAGGGCTTCACGACCACGCACTCGCAGGAGCGCAAGAAGCCCGACCAGCCGATCACCGAGAGCGAGCTCCAGAAGCTCATCGACAACGTCCAGCGCGCGGCGCTGCAGGAGGCGGAACGGGCGATCACGTGGGAGACCGGGCTGCCGCAGGTCGACGTGCGCCTCGTCCACGCGGCCGTGACCGGCGCCTCGATCGACGGCTACGCCCTCACCAACCCGGTCGGCTTCCAGGGCCGGCACGTCAAGATCGGGATCTTCAACGCGTTCGCGCCGCTCGTCCACCTCGGGGCGCTGCAGAGCGTCGCCAGCCAGCTCGACCTCGAGCTGCTCGAGATCGTCGCCGAGCCGTACGCGGTGGCCCGCGTGCTCGGGAACGACCAGATCCGCCAGTCCGGGGCGCTGTTCGTCGACGTCGGCGGCGGCACGACCGACGTCGCGCTCGTCCGCCAGGGCGGCATCGAGGGCACGCGGATGTTCGCGCTGGGCGGCCGCGCGTTCACCAAGAGCCTCGCCGACCGGCTCGACCTGCCGTTCCCGCGAGCCGAGTCGCTCAAGGTGGACTACGCCCGCGGGCTGCCGATCGACGACCGCGACAACGTCGCGGCGATCATCGGGGACGACGTGCGCGTCTGGGCCGCCGGCGTCGAGCTGGTGATGGAGGAGCTGTCCGGCGGCGACCTCCTCCCGAACCGGGTCTTCCTGTGCGGCGGCGGGTCGCGGCTGCCGGAGATCCGGGCGGCGCTCGCGTCGGAGCCGTTCTGGAAGGGGCTGCCGTTCGCCCGGGCGCCCGAGGTCGTGGTGATGGCGCCCGACCAGATCGAGACGATCTCCGACTCGACGAACCTGCTGGTCGACCAGCAGGACGTCACGCCGCTCGGGCTGGCCTACCAGGCGATCGAGCTGCAGACGACCGAGGACGCGCTCGACGCCGCGCTGCGCCGGGTCCTGCGCGCGATGAAGGTCTGACGATGGCCGACGGCGTCATCTACCTCGACATCGACGACGAGATCACCTCGGCCGCGGCCCGCGTCCGGTCCGCGGCGGGTCGCCGGGTGGCCGTCGTGCTGCCGCACGGGTCGCGGGTCGCCACGTCGCGGATCAACTTCCGCCTGCTGGCCCGCGACGCGATGACCCACGAGAAGCGGCTGTCGGTGATCGCGGTGGATCCCGCGACGCGCGCCCTCGCCGCGTCGGCGGGGCTGCCGGTCTTCGCGAGCGTCGCCGAATACGAATCGTCCGAGGAGGCGCCCCGTCCGGCACCGGGGGCGGGGGAGCGGATGCGGCCGCCGCGGGCGCCGCCGGCGCGCGGGAGCGGCCGTCGTCGGTGCGGCCGCCGCCGCCGGCCGACCGATGCTGCCCCGGATGGCGCCGAGGCGGAGGGCGCGCGCCGACCGGACGCGGCCTCCCCGCGAGCCGGGGGGCGTCCGCGCAAGGCGGCCGCAGCCAAGGCCGCCGCGGCCAAGGCCGAAGGGTCGGCCGAGCCCGCGGCCGCGTCGCCCGCGACGCCGTTCCAGCAGACGCTCGACGACGCCGAAGCGGCCGAGCTGGCCGCCGCGGCCGCGGCGCTCCAGGCCGAGGCTCGCACCCAGGCCACGCCCGCGGGCTGGTCGGCCGCCGCGGCCCGAGCCGCTCCCACCGGCCGATGGCCCGGCGCCGCGCACCACGGCGGTGACCCGGGCGTCGGCATCGGGCTCGGGCGGGAGCGGCGGGACGCGGACACCGCTCCTCGTCGGCGGCCTCGTGCTCGGGTTCGCGGTGCTCGTCCTGGCCGTCGCCGCCTACCTGTTCCTCCCCTCGGCGACGATCGTGGTGACCCCGAAGGCGGAGGCCGTCGGCCCGATCTCGATGACGATCGTCGCCGACCCGGCGGCGACGGCGCCCGACCCGGTCAAGGGCGTGGTCCCGGCCGAGCTGATCGATGTCGACGTCACCGCCACCGACACGTTCCCCGCCACGGGGAAGCGCGTCGAGGAGACCGCGGCGACCGGCTCCGTCCGGTTCCGCAACCGCGACTTCACCTCGTCGAACACCATCCCGGGCGGCAGCATCGTGAGCACGCCGTCCGGCGTCCGCTTCCGGACCGCGCAGACGATCACCGTGGGCCGCGCGGACATCGTCGGGGTCGACCGTCTTCCCGAAGACGGCGTCGGTCAAGGTGACGGCCGTGGACAAGGGGACGTCGGGCAACGTCGAGCCGAACACGATCACCGTGATCCCGCGCGGCGAGGACCCGATCGCGCTCGACGTCCTGAACCCCGACGCGACGACCGGCGGGACGCGCCAGGAGTTCCCCAAGGTCACCCAGAAGGACGTCGACGCGGCCCTGGCCGCGCTCCAGCCCGCCCTCGAGGCCGAGTTCATGGCCAAGCTGGCGGATCCGTCGATCGCGCCGCCCGGAGCGACGGTGTTCCCGGAGACGGGCGTGCTCGGCGCGGCGACGCCGACCGTCGACCCGGCCACGCTGCGTCGACCAGGAGGTCGAGACGTTCGAGCTCGGGCTGAGCGCGACCGGCACGGCCACCGCGGTCGACGAGGAGCCGGTGCAGACCGTGGCCGAGGCCAAGCTGGTCGCGACCATCGATGCGGACCACGAGCTCGTCGACGGCTCGATCCATGTCCAGGTCATGCCCGCCGTCGTCACCGACGGGGTCGTCTCGTTCCCGGCCACGGCCAGCGCGACGCAGATCGCGATCCTCGACCCGGACGAGCTCAAGGCGATGGTCCTCGGCCAGAGCGTCGAGCAGGCGACCGCGACGCTGGAGCCCTACGGCAAGGTGACCATCACGACCTGGCCCGACTGGGTCTCGAGCATCCCGACGATGGAGGGCCGCGTCCAGCTGACCATCGACGAGCCGGTCAAGGTGGTGACGCCGTCGCCATCGCCGAGCTCGTGACGCGACTGCTGGGGGTGGATCTCGGGGAGCGTCGCGTCGGCATCGCCATCTCGGATGACGACGGGATCCCGGCGCGCCCGCTCACGACCCTTCGCCGCGCGCGCGACCTCGCCGGGGACGTGTCGGCGCTGCGGACGCTCGTGGAGGCGCACGGCATCGACGAGCTGGTGGTCGGCCTGCCGCTCGAGGCCTCGGGCGTATCGGGTCGCCAGGCCGCGATCACGATCGCGTGGGGAGAGGCCGTCGCCGCGGATCTGCGATTGCCGCTAACCTTTCGCGACGAGCGCCTGACGAGCCAGCTCGCGGAGGACCGCCTCGGTCCGATGCAGCGCGGCCGCTCGGGCGGGCCGCCCTCGAAGACCCAGCGCGACGCCTACCGGGCTCGCGTCGATCGGGAGGCCGCGGCGATCATCCTCCAGGATGAGCTCGACACACGGGCGGGACGCCGCTCGTCCATGCCCCGAGCCACCGTCGACACACCGGAGAGCAAGACATGACGATCCGCTCCGGCGGACGCCCGCGGGATGGTCGCGGCCCACAGGCCCATCCCTACGACCCGGATGCCTACGCGACCGCGGACCTGCCGGAGTACGAGCCGCCGCGCGGCGGCGGTGGCGGACGGCGCGACCGCGGCCCGAACGGCGGCGGCCACGGCATGGGCGGGTTCGTCCGGTTCCTGCTCTTCGCGCTGGTCCTCGCCGGGATCGTGCTGATCGTCGCCATCACGGCCCTCCGGCCGCTGGTCAACAGCGCGATCCTCGGCTGGGCGGCCGACAACCCCGCGGCGCTCGAGCTGCCGTTCGTCCACGACATCGTGCGCGAGGACATCGGCGCGGCGATGACCGAGCCGGCCGCGAGCGACCCGGCCCAGGTCGAGTTCGTCGTGGAGCAGGGCGACACCGCGTCCACGATCGCGACCCGCCTGCAGGGCGAGGGCCTCCTCCGCGACTCGCGCGCGTTCGTCCTGCTCGCGAGCGACCGCGGCATCGAATCGAAGCTGCAGGCCGGCACGTTCCTGCTGCGCAAGAACATGATCCCCAACGACCTCGTGACCGCGCTCCTCGACCCGCCCGAGAACCCGTTCGTCGAGATCCCGCTGCGGACGGGCCTGCGTCTCGAGCAGATCACCGCGAAGCTCCAGACGCTGCCCCTCCAGATGGACCCGAAGGACTTCTACGACGAGGTCACCAAGCCGCCGAAGGCCCTGATCGACGACTACCCGTGGCTCAAGGCGGTGCTCAAGGACCATCCCGGGGTGTACGCTCGAGGGCTTCCTCTGGCCGGCCTCGTACAAGGTCCTGCCCGACACCACGCCGGACGAGCTCGTCCGCCTGATGCTCGACAACTTCATCAAGAACGTCGGCGAGGAGCGGCTCGCGGTCCCGAAGGAGCGCGGTCTCGACTTCTACGGCGTCCTGACGCTGGCCTCGATCGTCGAGCGCGAGGCCGTCCTCGACGACGAGCGCGCGCTCATCGCCGGCGTCTACCAGAACCGCATCGACGGGCTGCCCGGGATCAAGAACAAGATCCTCAACGCCGACCCGACGGTCATCTACGCGAACGACACGGTCGAGCTCGGCAAGATCGCCTTCGACCAGTGGCAGAAGTACGTCTTCTGGACGCTGCCCGACGTCCCGATGAAGGACGTCGTGCTCCCGCCCGAGCTGGCGGGCTACCAGACGTACATCAACGCCGGGCTGATCCCCGGGCCGATCGCGACGCCGACCCTCGAGTCGATCGACGCCGCCCTCCAGCCCGACACCAAGGACAAGAACCTGTACTTCGTCGCGATCCCCGACGGCGGCGGCAAGCATGCCTTCGCCAAGGACAACGCCGCGTTCCAGAAGCTGCTCAAGAAGTACGGGTACATCTGACCGTGGCCTGGCCGGTCGCGGCCGACTTCGCGGCGCCGCGCCGACGACGCGCAGCGCACCCGCTGGTCCGACGCCGACCGGGCGGCCCGGCCCGCCCGCCTGGCCCGATTGCGCGCCCGCTTCGCCGATGCCGGCGTCGACGCCTACTTCGGCGTCCGGTCCGAGCACACCCGCTACCTGACGGGCCTGGCGTTCGAGGACGGCGAGGACCGGGTCGCCGGCGCGTCGGGCAAGTTCCTGGTCGGGGGTGACGAGGTCGTGCTCCTCGCCGATTCGCGCTACACGATCCAGGCCCGACGCGAGGCGCCCGACACGCGCCTGGCGGAGGTCTACGGCAACCTCGAGGCGCGCTGGCCCGAGCTGGTCGGCTCCGTCGGGGCGCGCCGGGTCGCGGTCGAGGCCGGCTTCGTCCCGCAGGCGACGTGGGCGCGGCTCGCGGCGGCGGCCCCGGACGTCGAGCTGGTGCCCGTCGAGGGCTGGCTGGAGGCGGACCGCGCCACCAAGGAGCCCGCCGAGCTGGAACGCGTCGCCGCGGCCTGCGCGGTCGCCGATCGCGCCCTGGCGACGCTGCTGCCCGAGATCCGGCCCGGCGTGACCGAGCACGACCTCGCGCTCCGCCTCGAGTGGCTGATGCGGACCGGCGGCGCCGACGCCCTCGCGTTCGGCGTGGCCTGCCTGGCCGGTCCCGAGGCGGCCCTGCCGCACGGGTCGCCGGGGGAGCGGCCCGTGCTCGACCGGGCGGTCCTGCTCTTCGACTTCGGCGCGCAGGTCGCCGGGTACCGCAGCGACATGACGCGCACGCTGTTCGTCGGCGAGCCCACGGCGCGCGACCTCGAGGTCTACGAGCTGGTCGCGCGGGCCCAGGCGGCGGCCATCGAGGCGATCGAGACGGCCGCCGCGGCCGGGACCGCGCTGAGCGGGCGTGCGGCGGACGCGGTCGCCCGGACCGTGATCGCCGACGCCGGCCACGCCGCGCACTTCGGCCACGGCACGGGGCACGGCATCGGCCTCGCCACCCACGAGGCACCCAGCCTCGGCCAGAGCGCGTCGGAGGACCCGCTCCCGAGCCCGACGGTCTTCTCGGTCGAACCCGGGGTCTACCTCGACGGCGAGACCGGGGTCCGGATCGAGGACCTCGTCGCCCTCGATGTCGCGGCGCGCACGGCCGAGCGCCTGACCCGCTTCCCGCGCGACGTCATCGTCGTGGGGGGCTGACACGGGCCGAGCCGGTCGCTAGGCTGCGCGGCATGGATGCGCTCCCATTCGATGTCGGCGGGTTCGTCATGGCCACGATGGCCGTGACGATCATCCTGCCGCTCGTGATCACCGGGCTGGTCATCGGGGTCATCGTGTGGACGATCCGGCGAAGCGCGCCGGCGAGCGAGGATCCGGCGATCAGCGAGCTCAAGTCGCGGCTCGCGCGCGGCGAGATCGACCCGGCCGAGTATCAGGCCCGCCTGGACGTCCTCAAAGCCGAGGACTGACCGCCTCGAGCGACTCGGCGAGCGCGGATGCCACGATCGGGACCTCGTCGACCGTGAACGCGAGCGGCGGCCGGATCTTCAGCACGTCGCCGTGGCGTCCGCTCGAGCCGACGAGCACGCCACGCGAGCGCATCCCCTCCTTGACCGCCCGGGCCGTCGCGCCATCGCGGCACGCGACGCCGACCGCCAGGCCGACCCCGCGGACGTCGCGCACCGCGTCGTGGCCGGCCGTGGCCGCGCGGATGGCGGCGCGCAGCGCCTGACCGGCGGCCTCGGTCCGCGCGAGGATGCGCTCGTCCTCGATGACGTCGAGGACCGCCAGCGCGGCGGCCATCGCCACAGGGTTCCCGCCGAACGTGCTGAAGAACACGGTCTGGTCGGCGAAGGCCTGGGCGATCTCGCGACGGGTGATGACCGCGCCGACCGGGTGGCCGTTGCCCATCGGCTTGCCGATGGTGACGATGTCCGGGATCAGGCCCAGGTGGCCGAACGACCACATCGCGTCGCCGGTCCGGCCGTGGCCGCCCTGGACCTCGTCGGCGATCCACAGCGCCCCCGCACGCCGCGCCGCCCCGAGCCACGTCTCCGCGAGGTCGGCCCCGACCGCCGGGTAGCCGTCGCTGGTCAGGACGCCGTCGAGGATGACCGCCGCGGGCGGCGTCCCACGCGCGACCAGCTCGTCGATGGCGGCCTGGAACGCGCCGCCGTCGAGACCCGTGCCGGCATCGGCGTCGGGTGGCATCCACGTCGCGACATGGGCCGGCGCCCGGCCGCCGGGCCAGGTCTCGGGCGTGAGCGCGGCGATCGCGTCCGAGATGCCGTGGTAGGCGAAGTCCGTGCACAGCCCGCCGCGCCGGCCCGTCGCGGTCGTCGCGAGGCGCCACGCGAGGTCGTTCGCCTCGGAGCCCGAGTTGACGAAGAACACCGTGTCGAGGCCGGGCGGACAGGTCGCGATCAGCCGCTCGGCGAGGACGATCGCGGACTCGTGGAGGTAGCGCAGGTTGGTGTTGAGCCGGCGGCCCTGGCGGGCGATGGCCTCGGTGACCCGCGGGTGGCCGTGGCCGACGCACGGGACGTTGTTGTAGGCATCGAGGTAGCGGCGCCCCTCGACGTCGGTCATCCACACGCCCGAGGCCTCGACCATGTGGATCGGCTCGACGTAGGAGAGGTCCTCGAGCGCCGGGCCGAGGGCGGCGCGCCGGCGGTCGATCAGGGCCGCCGCCTGCCCGCGGGCCGGGCACGTCGGCGCCGAACCGGCGGGCGACCTCGTCCCAGCCGGTGTCGAGCAGGGTCGCCGCCGTCCGGGCGACCTTCTCGTTGTAGCGCTCGGCGAAGACCGGATCCTCGAGGCCCTGCGCCGACCGCCACGACGAGATGGCGATGGTCACCGCGGCCCGCGTCGCGATGAACTCGCCGAGCAGCCGCAGCTCGACGGGCTCGAGCGGGGTGTACCGCTGGTAGCCGTCGACGACGAGGCGTGCCGCGCGGAAGACCTCGTCCCCGAGCCGGTCGTCCAGCACGGAATCGAGCGCCCCGGCCAGGTCGACGAGCAGCGCCGAGAAGGCCATGTCCCCGAAGTCGACGATCCCGCTGATGCGGCCCGCGTCGTCGACGAGGGCGTTGTCGGTGGTCAGGTCCGTGTGGACGGCCTGCGCCCGGAGGCCCGGCCACGCGGGGACGACCACGGCCTCGTACCGGTCCAGCACGCGTTCCACCAGCGCGCGCTGGCCGGCGTCCCGGATCGCCGGCACGAGCTCGCGGGTCCGCGCCGCGTGCTGGATGTCCCAGAGCATCGTCCGAAGCAGGGCGGGGTCCGCGAACCCGCGCAGCGCCCGGCCCAGCCGCGCCGTGGTCTCGCCCCAGGCCACGAGCGCGGCGTCCGAGAGGTCGCGCGGGTCGCTCCGCTGTCGGCCGGGCAGGAGGTCGTAGCCGCGGACGTGGTGGGTCCCGGTCGGGCCCGTCGACGGGCGCGCGCCGCGACGCCGGACCGTCGTCGGTCGCGCCCGCGACGAGCCAGGGGACCGCGAGCGGGAGGTCCGGGTCCACCCGCCGGGCGTGGAGCACGGCCGCGGCCTCCATGTCGAGCACCGCGGGGTCCTCGGCCGTGTTGGAGAGCTTGCAGATCGCCAGCCCGGCGCCGTCGGCGTCGAGGAGCAGGAACGTCTGGTCGCGCTCGCTGCCGAGGTCCCGGGCGTCGACCGCGGCGACGCCGAACGTGCGGGCGGCGATCGCGGCCGACCTCGGCGGGCTGGAACGCCGGCCGCGGGGTCGCCAGGACGGCGTCGAACCCGGCGCCCGTGATCGCTCGGCGCTCGCTGGTCTGCCATCGCCGGGCGATGGTAGCGGGCGGACGGTCGCCTCGCGGGACCGCGCGCCGGGGCGTCCGGCTAGAATGCGCGGACGACACCCACCGACCCAGCGGCCCCGCGTGCGCGCGCCCAGCGGTCCCCAGGAGCCCACCACGACATGATCAGCACCGGCGAACTCAGGAAGGGCGTGGCCATCGAGCTCGATGGCGAGCTCTGGCAGATCCTCGACTACCACCACATCAAGATGGGCCGCGGCTCGGCCCAGGTCCGGATCACGCTGCGCAACATCAAGCGCGGCCAGACCGTGGAGCGCAGCTTCCAGGCCGGGACGAAGTGGCCCCGCGCCTCGATGGAGAAGCGGCCCGTCCAGTACCTCTACTCGGACGGCACCGACCATCACTTCATGGACAACGACACGTACGACCAGTTCGTGCTGACGACCGAGCAGCTCGGCGACACCGCGTTCTACCTCAAGGACGGGATGACCCTCGACCGGACGAGCTACCAGGGCGAGACGATCGGGGTCGAGCTTCCCGTCACCGTCGACCTGGTGGTCGCGGAGACGGAGCCGGGCTTCGCCGGCGACACGCAGAGCGGCGCCCGCAAGAACGCGACGACCGAGACGGGCCTCGTCGTCGTCGTGCCGATCTTCGTCGAGATCGGCGACACGATCCGCGTCGACACGCGGACGGGCGAGTACCAGACCCGCGTCTGACATGACCTGCCGCCCGGTCGCCACGGACCCGGGCTGAGGCGTGGACCTCCAGCGCCCCGACGACCTCGCGAGCCCCGCGGTCGCGGCCGCGCCCGGCACGTTCGGCGTCCGGATCCTCGGCGTCACCGAGGTCGCCCGGGCGGTCCGCGGCGCCATCCGCGAGGACCCGCGCCTGGCCGACCTGTGGATCGAGGGCGAGATCGGGCGGGTCACGGTCTCGTCGGCCGGCCACGCCTACTTCGCGCTGAAGGACGACCGCAGCCAGCTCCAGTGCGTCTGGTTCCGCGACGACCGCCTGCGGTCCGCCTTCGAGGCGCAGGCCGGGCTCCGCGTCGTCGTCCACGGCCGGATGGACCTGTTCGAGCCGCAGGGCGCGCTGCAGCTGTACGTCGAGTCGCTGCAGCCGGCGGGGATGGGCGACCTCGCCCTCCGCTTCGAGGAGCTCAAGGCACGGCTGGCGGCCGAGGGCCTGTTCGATGCGGCCCGCAAGCGGCCGCTGCCGTCGCGGCCAGCCACGATCGCGGTCGTCACGAGTCCCACGGGCGCGGTCTGGAAGGACATCGCGACCGTCCTCGCCCGCCGCTGGCCGCTGGTCCGGGTCGTGCTGGTCGGCGCGCAGGTGCAGGGGACGGACGCCCCGGCGAGCATCGTGGCCGCGTTCCGGCGCCTCGAGCGCCATCGCGCCGAGCTGATCGACGCCGGATGGGAGCGCGAGGCCCCGGTCGTGACGATCCTCGCCCGGGGCGGCGGCTCGCTCGAGGACCTGTGGCCGTTCAACGATGAGCGGGTCGTCCGCGCTGTCGTCGCCCATCCGATCCCGGTCGTCTGCGGCGTGGGCCACGAGGTGGACGTCACCCTCGCCGACTTCGCCGCCGATGTCCGCGCGGCCACGCCCTCCGCGGCGGCCGAGATCGTCGTGCCCGACCGTGCCGAGATGCTGGGGGCGCTGCGGCGCGCCGGATCGCGGCTGTCCGGGGCGACCGCCTCGCGCCTGGCCGCGGCGGCGCGCGACGTCGCGGTGGAGCGCCGAGCGCTCGACCGCCTCGGTCCGGCCGCCCAGCTCGTCGCGACCCGTGAGCGCGTCGGCCTGCTGCTCGACCGGGCGACCCGCGCGATCTCGGTCCGGCTGGCCGACGGCCGGACGCGCGTCGCGCGAGCCGACCGTCTCCCGGCGCTCATCGCACGGCGGAGCGCCGATGCCCGGTCCGGCCTCGACGCCGCGTCGGCGGCGCTCGCCGTCCTCGGCCCGCAGGCGACACTCGAGCGCGGGTACGCGATCGTGAGCCGCTCGGCGGACGGGGCGATCGTGCGCTCGCCGGCGGACGCGGTCCCGGGCACGCCGCTCGTGTTGCGCGTCGCCCACGGCGCGCTGCCCGCGACGGCCGACCCGCGCCCGGACGAGCGCGATGGGTGACCTCATCGTCCTGGTGATCGTCGCCGTCGTGATCGGGGTCGGCGGCGTCCGGCTGGGTATGCTGCTCGCACCAGCGGTCGGCCGGCTCGCGGGTCCCGAGGAGGACGAGCCGAACGACGCCTCGCCGGCCGCCGAGCCGCCCATCGACGCCAACCCGCCACGCGCGGAGGAGCCACGTGACGACGCCTGAACCGCCCATCGAGGACCTCGCGTTCGATGCCGCCCTGGCGGAGCTCCAGCGGACCGTCGCCGAGCTCGAGACCGGCGGGCAGCCCCTCGAGGCGGCGATCGCCCTGTACGAGCGCGGGGTGGCGCTGCAGGCCCGCTGCGAGCAGCTCCTGACCGATGCGCAGCTCCGGGTCGAGCAGCTCGTCCAGCGTGCCGGTGGCGCGCTCGAGGTCCGCGCGGTCAGCGCCGAGGAGCCGGCCGAGGAGCCCGGCGCCTGAGCCCCGCCGGGGCCACCGTCACGAAGCCGCAGGCCCTCGCGTCCCGGTGATGGACGACGCGCACCCGGCCCGCGCTCGTCACCTCCGAAACAAGCGACCTGCAGTGGACAGGTTTACACTCGCCCCGCGCGCCACGACCTGAAGGAGTCCCTCGACCGTGCCCATCCTGCCGAGCCTCACCGGACCCGCCGACCTGCGCGGGCTCGACGAGGTCCAGCTCGCCCAGCTCGCGCTGGAGATCCGCGAGACGATCATCGCGACCGTCGCGAGCACCGGCGGCCACCTCGGCTCGTCGCTGGGCGTCGTCGAGCTGACGATCGCCCTCCATCGCCTCCTCGAGTCGCCGCGCGACAGGATCGTGTGGGACACCGGGCACCAGGCCTACCCGCACAAGCTGCTGACCGGCCGCCTCGAGCGCTTCGGGACCCTGCGCCAGCTCGACGGCATCGGCGGGTTCCCGCGACGCTCCGAATCGCCCCATGACGTCTTCGATGGCGGGCATGCCGGCACCGGGCTGTCCGTGGCCGAGGGCCTGGCCGAGGCGCGCGACATCCGCCACGGCCTCGAGCGCATCGCGGTCGTCGTCGGCGACGCGGCGCTGATGAGCGGGCTCTCCCTCGAGGCGCTCAACGACATCGGCCAGCGCCAGACCCAGATGCTGATCGTGGTGAACGACAACGAGATGTCGATCAGCCCGACCGTCGGGGCGTTCTCGAAGTACCTCAGCCAGATCAAGCTCTCGAGCGCCTGGCAGCATGGCAAGAGCGCCTACGACCGCAACGTCGAGAAGATCCCGCTCGCAGGCCCGACGCTCCTCGATTGGTCGCGCCGCCTGCGCGCCTCGGTCGTCCGCTTCGCCCAGCCCGGGCAGCTGTTCGAGGACCTGGGCATCACCTACATCGGCGTCGTGCCGGGCCACGACCTGCATGCGCTCCTCGAGACGCTCGGCCGCGCGCTTGCCCTCCCCGGACCCACCATCGTCCACGTCCGCACCCAGAAGGGCCGCGGCTACCGGCCGGCCGAGACCGACCAGATCGGGTTCCACGGCGCGGCTCTGCCGCCGATGGCGCCGATCCTGCCGACGGAGTCGATGGCCGACGATGCCGCGCCACCGACCGTCGCGCCCGCGGCCGCGAAGAAGAATCCCGAACTACACCGCGGTCTTCGCCGCGGAGCTGATGGACCTGGCCCGCACGGACCGGCGGATCGTCGGGATCACCGCGGGCATGCCCACCGGGACCGGGCTGTCGCGGTTCCAGGCGGAGTTCCCAGACCGGTTCTTCGATGTCGGGATCGCCGAGCAGCACGCCATGACGTTCGCCACCGGGCTCGCGATGGGCGGCATGCGGCCGGTCGTCGCGCTCTACTCCACGTTCCTCCAGCGCGCCTTCGACCAGACCGTCCACGACGTCTGCCAGAACGACCAGCCGGTCGTGATCGCCGTGGACCGCGCCGGCCTCGTCGGCGAGGACGGGACCAGCCACCAGGGCATGTTCACGCTGCCCGCGCAGCGGCAGCTCCCGAACCTCGTGATCGCCTCGCCGCGCGACGAGCAGGAGCTGCGCTCGATGGTCCGGACGGCCTTCGCCCAGGACCACCCGTTCGCCCTGCACTACCCGCGCGATGCCGGGCTTCGGGCTCGACCCGGTCGAGCCCGTCGTGCTCCCGATCGGCCGCGGCGAGGTCCTCCGCGAGGGCCGCGACCTGCTGTTCGTGGGCTTCGGGCCGATCGTGGCCCGCGCGATCGAGGCCGCCGACGTGCTCGAGGCCGAGGGCTGGTCGGTCGGCGTCATCAACGCCCGGTTCGCCAAGCCGCTCGACGGCCAGCTGATCCTCGACGGCGCCCGCGGCAAGTCGCTGGTCGTGACGTTCGAGGAGAGCGTCGTCAGCGGCGGCTTCGGGAGCGGGGTCCTCGAGCTGCTCGAGGAGGCCCGCCTGACCGACCCGGCGCTCCGCGAGGTCGCCGTCCAGATCGTCGGCATCCCGGGCGACCGGTTCGTGGACCACGGCTCCGTCACGGACCTCCGCCGCGTGCTCCGCCTCGACGCCGCCGGCCTCGCCGCGCAGGTCCGCGAGACGCTCGTGTCGCTGCAGGCCGCGCCGGGCCGCTCGAAGGCGCCCATCGGCGACTGAGTCCGCGTCCGCTCCGGCATACGTCCGCGTGCAGCGGGCTGTGCCACGATAGGCGGGTGACGTCGACATCGGCCTCCGGCGCGAAGGCGCAGCGCATCCGGCTCGACCAGCTGCTCGTCGAGCGCGGGCTGGCCGAGTCGCGCAGCCGCGCGCAGGCGCTCGTGATGGCCGGCAAGGTGCGCGTGGGGGAGGGGGACGCCGCGCGGCTCGACCGCAAGGCCGGTGACCTCGTGGATCCCGCGACGACGGTCAGCGTGGACGCGCCGGAGCCCTTCGTCAGCCGCGGCGGGCACAAGCTCGCGGCCGCGCTCGACGCGTTCGGGATCGATCCGGCGGGCCTCGTCTGCCTCGACGTCGGGGCCTCGACCGGCGGCTTCACCGACGTGCTGTTGCAGCGTGGCGCGACCCGCGTCTACGCTCTCGACGTGGGACGTGGCCAGCTCGCCGACGCGCTTCGCCGCGACCCCCGCGTCGTCTCGCTGGAGCGGACCAACGCCCGGGCGCTGACCGCGTCCACGCTCCCCGAGCCCGCCGCGCTGGCGGTGATCGACGTCTCGTTCATCTCGCTCGAGAAGGTGCTCGCCCCGATCGCCTCGGCGCTCGCGCCGCGGGCGCCGATCGTCCCGCTCGTCAAGCCGCAGTTCGAGGTGGGGAAGGGGCGGACCGACCACGGCGTCGTCCGCGACCCGGCCGTCCATGCCGAGGTCCTGCGCGCGGTCGTCACATCGGCCGCGGCGATCGGGCTCGGGTCGCGCGACGTCATCGCCTCGCCGATCCTCGGACCCGAGGGCAACCGCGAGTTCCTCCTGCACCTCGCGCCGGGTCCCGGCTGTGCCGAGATCGACGACCGGATCGCCGCGGTGACCGCGCCATGACGGTCACCCGCATCGGCTTCGCCTACAACCCCACCATCGAGGCCGCCGTCGAGCTCAGCGCACGGGCCACCGGCTGGTGCGAGATCCGCTCGATCGACCACTGGCAGCTCGCCTCCGGCGATCTCGACGGCCTGGTCCGCGAGCTCGCGACCACCGATGCGCTCGTCGTGCTCGGCGGTGACGGCACGTTCCTGCGGGCGGTCCGGGCCGTCGCGGAGGTCGACGTCCCGATCCTGGGCATCAACCTCGGCAAGGTGGGGTTCCTCTCGAAGGCCGAGGCCGGCGAGCTCGACGCCGTGCTCGGCAAGATCGTGGCCGGCGAGTACCGCATCGACGAGCGGATGGCCCTGGAGGGCCGGATCCTGCGCGACGGCCGGCCGGTCGACGACCTCCGCCACGTGGCCCTCAACGACATCGTGGTGGCGCGCGGCGCGCTGGCGCGGGTCTGCCGGCTCGACGTCTCGATCGACGACACGCACCTCGCCACGTTCATCGCCGACGGGCTGGTCGTCTCCAGCCCCACCGGCTCGACCGGCTATTCGTTCTCGGCCGGTGGCCCGATCCTCGACCCGGTGAGCCGCAACCTCGTGGTCACGCCGATCGCCGCGTACCTGTCGGCGATCCGCTCGGTCGTGGTCAGCCCGCGCCAGACCGTCCGCTGCACGGTCGTCGACGCGCACGAGGCGCTGGTCTCGGTGGACGGTCGCGAGGACATCCCGGTCGCGGTCGGCGACGTCGTCGAGGTGTCGGCCGTCGAGCGGCCGATCCGCCTCATCGAGCCCACCGGCGCGCAGCCGTTCTGGGACCTCCTGCGCCACAAGGTGGCGCTGCTGCCGTCGTGACCGGGCGCCTCCTCGAGCTGACCGTCACCGACCTCGCGGTCATCGAGCGCGTCCGGCTGTCCCTCGACGACGGCTTCAACGTCATCACCGGCGAGACCGGAGCGGGGAAGAGCCTGCTGATCGACGCCTTGGGGCTCGCGATCGGGGCGCGCGCGGACACGTCGCTCGTCCGGCACGGCGCCGAGAGCGCCCGGGTGGAGGCGCTGTTCGACCGGCTCCCCGAGCCGCTCATCGCCGCCCGCGAGGTGGCCGCGGGCGGACGGTCGACCGCCAGGCTGGACGACGAGACCGTCACGGCCGCGAGGCTCGCCGAGGAGGTCGGGCCGCTCGTCGAGATCCACGGCCAGCACGACCAGCAGCACCTCCTCGACGAGCGCTGGCAGCGCGACCTCCTCGACGGGTTCGGGGGGCACGCGGGGCTGCGCGGGGCGGTCGAGGAGGCGGTCGTCGCGTGGCGCGCCAACCGGACGGCCCTCGACGAGCTCGTGGTCGACCCACGCGAGCTCGCGCGGCGGCTCGAGGTCCTCGAGTACGAGGCGGGCGAGATCGCCGCGGCCCGCATCCGACCCGGCGAGGCCGACGAGATCAAGGCGCGGCTGGCCGCCGCCCAGCATGGCGAGGCGATCGCCCGGGGCTCGGCTGCGGTCCACGAGGCGCTCACCGCCGACGGTGGCGCTCGGGAGGCCGTGGCCGGCGCCGTCCGCGAGGCGCGCGCGATCGCGCGGCTGGACAGCCGGTTCGACAGCCTGGCCGAACGGCTCGCCGGTCTCGAGGCCGAGCTCGAGGATGCGGCCGCCGAGTCGCGGACGCTGGCCGAGACCATCGACCACGACCCGGCGTCGCTGGCCCTGCTCGAGGAGCGCCTGGGGGTCATCTACAGCCTCGAGCGCCGCTACGGCGACGACGAGGAAGCGGTCATCGCGCACGGCGAGCGATCGACGGCCGAGGCCGAGCGGCTTCGCGGCGTGGACGGCGAGCGCGCCCGCCGCGAGGCGGACGACGAGCGCCTGCTCGCGGCCGTCGGCTTCGCCGCCGCGGCCCTCTCGAGCGCGCGCGTCGAGGCCGCGGGGCGGCTGTCGGCGGCCGTGGGCGAGGTCCTGGTCGACCTCGGGTTCTCCGCGGGCGTGTTCGAGGTCGCGCTCGGCCGCCGGACCGCCGGGGCGGGGGAGGCGGCGGTGGAGCTCGACGGCGACGCGGTCGCCTTCGATGCCGCCGGCGTGGACCAGGTCGTCTACCGCCTCGCCCCGAACGCCGGCGAGCCGTTCCGCCCGCTCGCCCGGATCGCCTCGGGCGGCGAGCTGTCGCGGGTCGCGCTGGCGATCAAGCAGGTCCTCGCCGAGGCGGACGCCACGCCGACCCTCGTCTTCGACGAGGTGGACACGGGGATCGGCGGGCGCAGCGCCGACCCGGTCGGCCGCAGCCTCTGGACGCTGGCCCGCCGCCACCAGGTGCTGTGCGTCACCCACCTCCCGCAGATCGCGGCCCATGCCGACGCCCAGTTCCGGATCAGCAAGCGCGAGCGGGACGGCCGGACGGTCACCGAGGTCGAGCGGCTCGACCGCGAGGGCCGCATCGTCGAGCTGTCGCAGATGCTGGGCAGCGGCGCCGGGGCCGCGGCCGGTCTGGCCGCGGCCCGCGAGCTGCTCGACCGCGCCGAGGCCTGGCGGGGAGCGTCGGCGACGGTCGGATGAGCCCGTCCGGCACGCTCGAGGCGGCCATCGACGAATACCTCTCGCACCTGGCGGTCGAACGCGGCCTCTCGGATGCCACGATCCGCGCCTATCGCAACGACCTCGCCGACTTCGCGCGGAGCGAGTGGGCGCCGGGCTGGGACCGCTCGGCGGACGCCGCGGTGGCGTACCTCGCGTCGCGGGCGCGGCGCGGCCAGCCCGGGCGAGCCCGGACTGGCCCCCACCAGCCTGCGCCGCCGCGCGGCGGCGCTGAAGGGGTTCTACCGGTTCACCTACGGCGAGGGGCGCATCGAGGTCGACGTCGCGGCCCACCTCGACCTGCCCCGCCAGTCGCGGCTGCTGCCCGAGACGCTGACGGTCGCGGAGACCGAGGCCCTCCTCGAGGCCGCCGGCGGCGACGACCCGGACGAGCCGGCGCACGCGCTCCGCCTCCGCGACCGCGCGCTGCTGGAGCTGCTCTACGCGGCCGGCCTGCGGGTGAGCGAAGCCGTCCGGCTGGACGCCGAGGACCTCTCGATGGACGGCGGCTTCGTGCGCGTCATCGGCAAGGGGGACAAGGAGCGGCTCGTGCCCATCGGCGACGTGGCGGTCGACTGGCTGGACCGCTGGATCGAGGGTCCGCGGCCCGCGATGCTGGCGGTCGCCCACGTCGAGCCGGTCCGCGGCGGCCCGGTCTTCGTCGGCGACCGCGGGCGGCGGCTCGCCCGGCAGCAGGCATGGGCCGCGGTCAAGCACGCGGCCTCGTCGGCCGGCCTGGCCGAGCGCGTCAGCCCGCACACGCTGCGCCATTCGTTCGCGACCCACCTGCTCGAAGGCGGCGCCGACCTGCGGGTCGTCCAGGAGTTGCTCGGCCATGCGAGTATCTCCACGACCCAGCTGTACACGCACGTGACCGGCGAACGGATCCGGGACGTCTACCGCAAGGCCCACCCGCGGGCCTGACAGGAGGAACGACGCGCGATGGGCTATGCCGAGGAGCTTCTGTCGGACGGGGAGCGGATCATCGCGCGCGAGAAGCAGCACTGGTTCGTCTTCGTCGCCGGCGCGCGCTTCACGATCCTCGCCGTCGTCATCGCCGTGATCCTGGCCATCCTGAGCAGCGGGATCCAGGGCGACGGCGCATCGGGCGCGCTCCGGACCGTCCTGAACTGGATCACGGTCGTCCTGTTCTTCGGCGGGCTCGTGGTCCTCGGCTGGACCACGCTCCGCTACCTGAACCAGGAGTACATCCTGACCAATCGGCGGGTCATCCAGCTCCAGGGCGTGCTCAACAAGACGACCCTCGACTCGGGGCTCGAGAAGATCAACGACGCGGCGCTGTCGCAGTCGATCTTCGGGCGGATGTTCGGGTTCGGCGACCTCGAGATCCTGACCGCCTCGGATTCGGCGATCAGCAAGTTCCACATGATCATCGACCCGATCGGCTTCAAGAAGGCGATCCTCAACGCCAAGCACGAGTACGACACGGACATGGCGGGCGGGTTCCGGCCGGCCCCGCCGATCCGCGACGAGGCTCGCCGCGACCGGCGGCGACAGCACGGCCGACGCGACGGTCGCGATGGCGGCCCCGGCCGCCGCGCCGGCGACGGCGGCAGCCGGGGACCGGGCCGGCGAACCCCGACGACGTGGCCCGGACGCTCGCGTCGCTCGCGAACCTGCGCGACCGCGGCGCGATCAGCCGCCGAGGAGTACGAGGCGAAGAAGGCGGACCTGCTCGGACGGCTCTAGCGGCTACCATACCCGCGACCCGTCACGAGGTGCCGTTTGGACTCGGATACGCTGATCTCGATCGTCATCGTCCTGGCGATCATGCTGCTCGTCGGCTTCCCCGTGCACGAGTTCGCGCACGCCTTCGCCGCCTACCGGCTGGGTGACGGCACGGCGAAGCTGTTCGGTCGCCTGACGCTCAATCCGATCGTCCATTTCGACCCGATCGGCGGGGTCCTCCTGGCGGCGTCGTTCCTGGCCTCGCAGGGCGCCTTCGCCTTCGGCTGGGCCAAGCCGACACCGGTCAACCCGAACAACCTCCAGGGCGGCCGGCAGGGCGAGGCGATCGTCGCCGCCGCCGGGCCGCTGTCGAACCTGGTCCTGGCCCTCGCCGGCGCCATCCCGCTCCGGTTCGCGCTCGGGAACGCGGAGATCCAGCTCAACGCCCCGATCATCATCCAGGTGCTGAGCCTGTTCGTGCAGATCAACATCATCCTGATGGTCTTCAACCTGATCCCGATCCCGCCGCTGGACGGGTCCAAGGTGCTCTTCGCCGCCCTCGACCGGCAGACCGAGTACCAGGTCCGCCCGTTCCTCGAGCAGTACGGGTTCCTGATCCTGATCGCGGTCTTCTTCCTGCCGCCCGGCCACTCGGTCGGCAGCCAGGTGCTGTTCCCCATCATCGACGGGATCTATGGCTTCCTGGTGGGCGGGTAAGGTCCGCCAGTTCCGGTCGCACCTGCGGGCCAGCGTGTCGCCCGCCGAGCGGGCGGACCTGGCGGCCTGGATCTCCCCGGCGCAGCTCGCGCTGTTCGACTCGATGCACGTCGCCGACCGCCGCCACGGGCTGGACGTGGTCGCCTCGCTGCGCGCCGACGGCGCGACGGACCCCGACCTGCTGCTCGCGGGCCTGCTCCACGACGCCGGCAAGGGCGACACCGGCATCTGGCCGCGGGTCGCGTATTCGCTCGGCCAGCGCTACGGGACGTGGGTCTGGGCCGCGAGCCGGTGGCTGCCGGGGTTCGGGCCGGCGCTCGAGCGGCTGCGCACCCACGCGGAGACCTCGGCCGCGCTCGCGCTCGGTGCCGGCTGCTCGGTCCGGGCCGCGGACCTGATCCGCTACCAGGACGACCCGCGCGATCCCGTGGCCGGCGAGCGGCTGCGCGTCGCCGACGAGGCGAACTGATGGCCGGCACCCCGGTCATGGCCGTCCGCTTCGCCGAGGGCCGCCGGTCCGAGTCGGCGACGCACGTCCAGGTCGCGGAGTTCGACGGGCCGCTCGGCCTGCTGCTCTCGCTGATCGAGGCGCGCCGCCTCGACGTGCTGACCGTGCCGCTGGGCGCGCTGGCGGACGCCTATCTCGACGCGCTGGCCGGGCTGGAGGCCGACCGCCTCGGCAACGTCAGCTCGTTCGTGGCGATCGCCGGCCAGCTGATCCTGATCAAGAGCCGGGCGATGCTGCCGAGGCCGCCCGTCGTCGAGGCCGGCGTCGCGGGCGAGGAGGCCCCCGATCCCGAGGCCGAGCTGCGCGCCCGCCTCATCCTCTACCGCGCCCACCGCGATGCCGGCCTGCGCCTGATGGACGGCGCCACGCGCCGCATCGGGCTCTTCCGGCGCGAGCCGTCGGCGGCGTACGCGGCCGCGCTGGCCGGTGCCCGCCCCGCCGACGCGCCGACGGTCGATCCGCGGCGCCTCGTCCAGGTGCTGGACCGGCTGGTCGTGCTGGCGCCGGTCGTCGAGCTCCCGCCCGAGGTCGTGCCGCGGACGATCACCCTGACCGAGCGCGCGGACATCATCCGGGCGGCCCTGCGCGACGCCCCGACGGTCGTCCTCCAGGACCTGCTCAACGGCGTCCGCGACCGCGTCGTCATCGCGGTCACCTTCCTGGCCCTCCTCGAGCTGATGAAGCGGCGCGAGATCGTCGTCTCGCAGGCCGCGCCGTGGGGGCCGATCGTGGCCCGCGCGACGACCGCGAAGGAGCGGGCCGAGGCGGGCGTGACCGAGGACGCCGCCGAGGCCCCGATCGACGAGACGCTGGAGTCGTTCGCGTGATCGACGACGAGGCGCGCGAGATCGAGATCGCGGACCGGGCCGCCCTCGAGCGGCTCGAGGCCGCCGGCGGGGCGGAGGAGGCGGCCCCACGCCGATCGAGCTGACCGAGGCCGCGCTCGAGGCGCTGCTCTTCGTCGCCGAGCGGCCGCTGACCCGCCGCGAGATCGCGGCGCTGGCCGTGACGCGACCGCGAGACCGTCGACGCGCGCCTCGGCGACCTCGAGGTGTCGCTGCGTGCCCGCGGGATCCGCCTCCTCGTCGACGGCGACCGCGTCGAGCTCGCGACCTCGCCCGAGGCCGGCGCGCTGGTCGCGCGCTACGTCGGCGCCGATGCCGTCGCGCCTCTCGACCGCGTCGCTCGAGACGCTCGCGATCGTGGCCTACCGCCAGCCCGTGACCAAGGCCGCGGTGGAGCGCATCCGCGGCGTCGACTCCGACTACACGATCCGCTCGCTGCTGCACCGCCGGCTGATCGCCGAGCTGGGCCGCTCCGACGCGCCCGGGCGCCCGTTCCTGTACGGCACGGGCTTCGACTTCCTCGAGCGCTTCGGGCTCGACCAGCCTCGAGGAGCTGCCCCCGCTCGAGGCCGACGTGGCCGCGCGCCTGGCCGAGGAGGGCGGGGAGTCGCCGCCGCGTCCGCCCGAGGCGGACAGCCTCACGCTCGACGACGCCATCGCCGCGACCGACGACGCCGGCTGATGCCCGCCGAGCGGCTCCAGAAGGTCCTCGCCTCGGCCGGCGTCGCCTCGCGACGCGCGAGCGAGGCGCTCATCGCCGAGGGCCGCGTCACCGTCGACGGCAAGGTCGCGAAGGTCGGCGACCAGGCCGACCCGGAGCGCTCGATCATCACCGTCGACGGCCGCGTGATCGGCGGGGCAGGGGTCCAGGCCTACCTGCTGCTCCACAAGCCGATGGGCGTGGCGTCGACGACCCGCGACAAGCACGCGCCGCGGACCGTGCTCGACCTGCTGCCGACGGCGCTCGTGCCCGAGGGCGCGCGGCTCTATCCGGTCGGCCGGCTCGACCAGGACTCCGAGGGGATGCTCCTGCTCACCAACGACGGCGACTGGTCGGAGCGGGTCCTGCACCCGCGGTTCGAGGTCGAGCGCGAGTACGCGCTGGGCCTGCGCACGGCACTGGACGGCGACCAGGTGACGGCCCTGCGCGCCGGGATCGCGCTCGAGGAAGGGCTCGCCGAGGTCACCAACCTGCGGGCGATGAGCGATTTCGAGGCCACGCGGCTGCTCGAGCTCATCCGCCCGGCCCCGCCCGCGCTGCACTGGTACCGGGCGACGCTCGCCCAGGGCTGGAAGCGCCAGCTCCGCCGGATGTTCGGCGCGGTCGGCGCCCCGGTCGAGCGGCTCGTCCGCGTCCGGATCGGCCCGGTCCGCATCGACGGCCTGCACAGCGGCTCGGTCCGGCCGCTCAAGGCGCCGGAGATCCGGGGCCTGGCCGGCGGTGGCGGCAGCAGCCGCCGCGGGAGCGACCCCAGGTCGCCGAAACCGAAGGTCCAGCAGCCGCCGAGCGGGTCGCGACCCCCGAAGCCCCCGGCCGCCGCCGGGTCGCACTGAGCGCCTATCCTGCCCGGATGGATGGACTGATCGTCGCGCTCGACGGGCCCGGCTCGTCGGGCAAGAGCAGCGTCGGGGCCGCCGCGGCGAGCGAGCTCGGCTACCGCTTCTGCGACACGGGCCTGCTGTATCGCGCGGTGACGTGGCTCGCCGAGGACCGCGGCGTCGAGGTCGACGACCCGGTCGACCTGAGCGCGCTCGTCGACGAGGTCTACCTGGCGCCCGATGCGGACGGCCGGCTCTCGCGGGTGCTGGTCGACGGCGTCGACCATACCGAGCGAGGTCCGCGGCCCGGCCGTCGACGCGGCCGTGTCGGCCGTGTCCGCGGTCCCCGAGGTGCGCGCGGCGCTGCTCGCGCGGCAGCGCTCGATCGCCCGGGACGGCTCGATCATCATGGCCGGCCGCGACATCGGGACCGTCGTGCTGCCCGACGCCGACCTCAAGCTGTTCCTGGACGCCTCGGTCGAGGAGCGGGCGCGGCGACGGACCGAGGAGCGCGGCCTGGACCCGGCCGGGGCCGAGGCCGAGGCCATCCTGGTCGCGCTGCGCCGGCGCGACGAGCTCGACAAGAACCGTCCGATCGCGCCCCTCCGCCCGGCGGAGGACGCCCGCATCATCTCGACCGACGGCAACCGCTTCGAGGACACCGTCGCCGCGGTCGTCAACGCGATCCGCGACGCGGCGGCCCGCCGATGACCGAGCTCGAGGCGCCGACCCCGGCGCCGCCCGCCGCGCCGTCCGGCCCGGCATCGACGCCGCCGGCCGTCGAGCCGATCCGGCTCGAGAGCTCGATCACGCCGCTCATCGCGACCCTCGCCCTCGGCGGTCGGATCTTCGCCCGCGGCATGTCCCGCATCCACATCGAGGGCGACCTGGCCGCGATCCCGCGCGAGGGGCCGGTGATCATCGCCGCCAACCATGCCTCCAACTTCGACGCGGTCGTGCTCGGCGCGTGGCTGACGCCGGCGCTCGGCCGGCGCATCCACTGGCTCGGCAAGAAGGAGCTGTTCGCCTGGCCGGTCGTCGGCTGGGCGGCCCGCAACGGCGGGGTCCACCCGGTCGACCGCGGCGCCGCCGACGCGGACGCGTTCCGGCTCGCCAAGCGGATCCTCGACGAGGGCAACGTCCTGTTCGTGTTCCCGGAGGGCACGCGCAGCGCGGACGGCGCGCTCCACGAGGCCCGAGACGGCGTCGCGGTGCTCGCCCTGCGCACCGGTGCGGCGATCGTGCCGATCGGCATCTCGGGCTCGAACGGGGTCTGGCCGCGCGGCCAGAAGCTCCCGCATCCGGGCGGCCGCGTCACCGTGCAGCGTCGGCGAGGCGTTCCGGCTGGCCGACGTCCTGCCGCCCGGCACGGACCGCAAGACGGCCAAGGGCCTGGCGACCGACGTCATCATGCGGCGCATCGCGGCGCTGCTGCCGCCGGCCCAGCGGGGCGTGTACGGGGGGTCGAACGGGGACCCCGTGCGATAATCGGTCCATGGGAACCGTGCAGGACGTCCGCATCGCGAAGCGCACCGGCTTCTGCTACGGCGTTCGCGAGGCGATCGACAAGGCGAAGGAGTCGGCGGCGGCCGGCAAGTCGACGCATACCCTCGGCCAGGTCGTCCACAACGACGGCGTCGTCCGCGAGCTGCAGGACCTGGGCATCCAGACCGTCGAGGCGCTCGACGACGTCGACCACGGCGCGGCCGTCGTCATCCGCGCGCACGGCGTCCGGCCGGACGTGCTGGCGCGCGCCGAGGCCCGCGGCCTCGAGGTCATCGACGGCACCTGCACCTGGGTCATCGCCGAGCAGCGCGAGCTCCGCAAGCTCGTCGACGAGGGCTACACGATCGTGCTCCTCGGCACGCCCAACCATCCCGAGGTCGTCGGCCTGCTGGGCTTCGCCCCGGACGTCATCGTGGTCGACGAGGAGCCCGAGTGGGACGCGGCGATCCCGCGGCGCAAGAAGCTCGCCCTGATCAGCCAGTCGACCCAGCCGCCCTGGAAGTTCGAGAAGCTCGCCGCGATGATGGTCTCGCGCTCGCACGAGCTCAAGATCGTGAACACGGTCTGCCCGGTCACGATCCGCCGCCAGGAGGACACCGTCGAGCTGGCCCGCGAGGTCGACCTGATGGTCGTCGTCGGCGGCCGCTCGAGCGCGAACACCAAGGAGCTGACCCGGCTCTGCGAGATCGTCGGCACGCGCGCCGTCCAGATCCAGGGCGTCGCCGACCTGACCGATGCCGCGGTGTTCGCGGACGCCCGCGTCGTCGGCGTCACCGGCGGCACGTCCACCCCGATCGAGGACCTCCGCGACGTCGTGCGCTGGATCTACGCGAACGCCGGCACGGCCGAGGTCGCGGCCGACGCCGCGGGCCTCGCCGATGCCGCGCTGGCCGGGGCCGCCACGCCGGCCGGCCGGACCACCTCCCTCCCGACACCGGGCCGCGTCGCCACATCCGGCGCCGCCTGACCCGTGGCCGGTAGCACGGACGGGCTCCCGGTCGTCGCCATCGTCGGGCGTCCCAACGTCGGCAAGAGCACGCTCTTCAACCGGATCGTCGGCGGGCGCACGGCCATCGTCGAGGACCGCGCGCGGACCACGCGCGACCGCCTCTACGGCGACGGGGAGTGGAACGACCGGCGGTTCGTGATCGTCGACACGGGCGGCCTCGAGCTCGATCCCGACGATCCCATCGAGGCGCGGGTCCAGGAGCAGGCCCGGCTGGCGATCGCCGAGGCCGACGTCATCGTCTTCGTGGTCGATGCCTCGACCGGCATGACCGCGTCGGACACCGAGGCCGCGAACATCCTGCGGCGGGCGAAGGCGCCGGTCATCGTCGCGGTCAACAAGGCCGACAACGAGCGGCGCGAGCTCGAGGGCGCCGAGTTCCACGCGATGGGCTGGGAGGAGACCTACGCGATCTCCGCGGCGCACGGCCGTGGCACGGGCGACCTGCTCGACGCGATCGTCTGGTCGCTGCCGCCCGAGAGCGAGCGCGAGCGGGCGCGCAAGACGCGCGAGGCCGATGCCGAGACCTGGGCCGAGGAGGTCGCCGCGGGCCGCCTCGAGCCGTTCGTGGTCGGCGACGAGGCGGACGTGGCCGACGGCGAGGATGGCGAGGACGGCGAGGAGCCCGACATCGACCTCGCCGCGATCGACCCCGAGGCCGCGAAATGGGACGCGGCGATGGCCGCGGAGGACGCCGAGCCGGCCGCGATCGCGTTCGTCGGCCGGCCCAACGTCGGCAAGTCGAGCCTGCTCAACGCGCTCCTCGGCGAGGAGCGCTCGATCGTGTCGGAGGTGCCCGGGCACGACCCGCGACGCCATCGACACCCGGCTGGCGTGGGGCCGCAGCGAGGTCATCCTCATCGACACCGCGGGCATCCGGCGGCGCGGCAAGGTGGCATCCGGTCCGGCCGCGGAGAAGTACTCGACGCTGCGTGCCCTGAAGGCCCTGTCGCGGGCCGATGTCGCGGTCCTGGTCATCGATGCCGTCGAGGGGCTGACCGCCCAGGACGCCCACGTCGCGGGCTACGTGGTGGAGGAGGGGAAGGGCCTGGTCATCGCGGTCAACAAGTGGGACCTCCTGACCGAGAAGACCGACCGCACCTTCGACCAGTACGTCGAGTGGATCCGCAACGAGGTCCCGTTCCTCGACTTCGCGCCGATCCTCTCGATCAGCGCCAAGACCGGGCAGCGCGTCGGCCGGGTGCTGGAGGCCGCGGTCGACATCTGGGCCGAGCGCCGCCGCCGGATCGGGACCGGGGAGCTGAACCGGATGCTGACCGCCTCGACCGAGCGGACGCCGCCGCCGCCGGTCCGCGGCCGCCGCCCGAAGCTCTTCTACGCGACGCAGGCCGCGGTCGCGCCGCCGACGTTCGTGTTCTTCGCCTCGGACGCGTCGGCGGTCCACTTCAGCTATCGGCGCTACCTCGAGAACCGGCTGCGCGAGACGTTCGGCTTCGACGGCACGCCCATCAGGCTCGTCTTCCGCGATCGGGCCTCGGTCAAGCTGCCGCGGCGCAAGAAGGCCGTGGCCGCCGGCGCGAAGCCGGCCCGCCGGACGGCCGGCAAGACGAAGACCCGCCGCTCCTGATGGCCGCCCCGAGCGTCGCGGTCATCGGCGCCGGCGCCTGGGGGACCACGCTCGCCCGGCTCGTCGCCCGGGTCGAGCCGGTCACGCTCCTGTGCCACTCCCCGGAGACGGCGGCACGGATCCGCGAGACCGGGCGCAACGAGGCGCGACTGCCGGGCGTCGACCTGCCCTCGACCGTGATCGCGACCGCCGACCCGGAAGCGCTCGCGGCGGCCACGGACCTCGTGGTCTTCGCCGCTCCCGTCCGCGCACCTGCGGGCGACGACCGCGTCGTGCGCCCCGTACCTCGCCGCGACCGGCGGACCTCGTGTCGGTCGTCAAGGGCCTCGAGCGCGACACGCTGCTGCGGATGAGCCAGGTCATCGCCGAGGCGAGCGGAGTGCCGCCGGGGCGCATCGCGGCGCTGTCGGGACCGAACCTGGCCGCCGAGGTCGCGCGCAACCTCCCGACGTCGGCCGTGGTCGCCTCGCCGGACCTCGAGCTGGCGCGGCGCGTCGTCGAGCGGCTCGGGCGCCGGCGGTTCCGGCTGTACGTGAACGAGGACATCCTCGGCGTCGAGCTGGCGGGGGCGCTCAAGAACGTCGTGGCCATCGCGGCCGGCGCGGCGGACGCGCTCGGGTTCGGGGACAACGGCAAGGCCGGGCTGCTGACCCGCGGGCTGGCCGAGATGATGCGGCTCGGGATCGCGGCCGGCGCCAACCCGCTGACCTTCGCCGGGCTCGCGGGCATGGGCGACCTCATCGCGACCTGCGGGTCGCCGCTGTCGCGCAACCACCGGCTCGGCGAGGAGCTCGCGAAGGGCCGGTCCTGGGCCGAGATCGAGGCGACCATGCCGGGCACGGCCGAGGGCGCCTACACGGTCAAGGCGGCGCTGGCCCTCGCGGAACGCCTCGACGTCGAGATGCCGATCGCCCGCGAGGTCGAGCGGGCGCTGTTCGAGGGCAAGAACGTGCAGCGCTGCCTGGTCGACCTGCTGGCCCGCGAATCGAAGGACGAGCTGGCCGATGCGAGCGCGTGGCTGGCACGCGAGGGCCGGACGGCGGGGTAGGGGCGCTGCGGCGGTCGGGTGCTAGACTTCGACGCCTGTCGGGGCGTGGCGCAGTCTGGTAGCGCACCAGTCTGGGGGACTGGTGGTCGTCGGTTCAAATCCGGCCGCCCCGACCATTTCCCCATTCGAACTCAGCACTCCGAGGGCTCATCGTCCGGTCAGCTCGTCTGTCGGATGACCCGCCCGGCAGGCATGGGGCCGGGCGGGCCATCGGAGGATCGGCTCACGTGGATCGGCCCCGGGTGAACAGGCCGTAGCCGCTGGGCCACCGGGCACGATCAGGAACGTCCGGTTGATCGGTCCCGGGTTCACAAGGACGAGCGCTCCCCGGACGACGCCCTGGACGCCTGGCAGCCGGACCGGGCCCGACCGGCTGTCCCGGCGGCGACACCCTGACCGCCGTTCGAGGCAGATACCTCGATCTGTGACGGGAGCGCCGCGCGCACAATGCGGGAACGCCATGTCGAGACAGTGGAGCAGCCGCACCAGAGCTCCGACCCGCGCCGGGCCGATCGAGTATCAGCGAACTGGGTCTGGACCCGCCGTCCTCGTTCTCAAGGGCGGGCCTCCACGCGCGACACGCGGCTCGGGCACGAGCGACTGGCCGAGCATGGGTTCACCGTCATCGAGGCGTCCCGCCCCGGCTACGACGACACGCCAGTCTCGGTCGGCTGCTCGGCGCAGGATCAAGCCGACGCACTTGCCGAGTTGCTCGACACACTCGAGATCGCCAGGCGCACCTGGTGGCCATCTCTGCAGCCGGTCACGTAGGGCTCGAGCTCGTCCGGCGCCATCCCGATCGCATCGACAGGGTGTCATTCGAGTCGGCCGTGGCCCTGCCCTGGTCAGCCGGGACGCGACGCGGCGGTCGAGTCGTTTTCGGACCCTTTCAGGCGCTGGTCTGGTACTCGATCCGGGCCAGCCTGCACGTGGCGCCCTCGGTCGGGCTCCTGCTGCAGCTCATGCCCCAAACGACCCTTGATGCGAGGCGCGTCCTGCGCGGGATGGATGACGAGACGCGAGACGGCTACCTGGCGGCGATCCGCTCACTCTGGTCGGGTCGCGGTCTCGTCTGCGACCTGGGCCACGACAGCCCATCCGAGGCGCCGATCATCGAACCGACGCTGATCCTCGGGCGCGCATGACCGAGCCGTGTCGCCAGCGCACGCCGCTCGGCTCGCGTCCTGTCCGCAGCACGAGCTCGGCAGGTCGCCCAGAGTCGATGCATCGACGGACGAGCTGCCGCGAACGGACCGGAGACTTGCCTTCTCGGGCTGAGCGTTCAAGCGGGGTAAGCCGCGCTCTCCGATCCCGGACCCAGTGATCGTCGGCCACGTCGAGGAGTACGAGCTGCGCCACGGTCATGCGATCGGTCCAACACACCCTTGCGGTGATCCGCGGCCAGTCCGCGAACGAGCCCTGCACGAGCGACGGGCCGGGCTGGGTGGTCGAGGCCATCGGCACGTTCCCGGAGTACGACTGGCGGCATGGCGGCCAGCTCAGCGGCCTCGGCATCCATGGAGTTCCACGAATGGGACGACGGCGGCGGCGAGGCCATCGGACAATACCTGTGCTGGACGCCCAAGCCGATGGACGCCGCCGACCGTGATGGCGAGTGCCGCTGACGTCGGACCTCGGCAGGCACGCCGTAACGGTGGTCGGCGTGCGGGCCGATCCCTCGAGCTGGCCATGCCCTGCCGGTCGAGGTCGAGTCGTCGGGCGAGATCGATGCAGGTCAGGTCCAACGTCCAGAAGAGGGCGCCGATGAAGGCGTCCAGACGATGACCGCGATGAGGACGGGTCGAGACGAAGCCCGACCACACGCGACGGTCCGCGCCCGGTGACGGCCGACCGTGCCAGTCATCCCGTGACGCACGCCCACTGGCCCGAGATCGACGTCGCAATGAGAGCGGCTACGGGCAGCCGCTGACCGACGCGAAGCTCGCGTCCAGGCTGAGATCGAACGGCCGCAGGTCGAGGATGAGAGGGACTACGATGGCCGAACACGGCCCCAGCCCCGACGGGGACACGCCACGGATCGCCCGGCGACGGACCGTCGATCGTCTCGTCCAGTTCTGGGGTTCGACTTCTGGGGTTCGAGCCGCACGACACGGGTCGTGCGCAAGATGACGACCGGGAGCGCCTGCGGCGACGCTAGGCGGCCGAATCATCGCCTGCATCAGACCGCTAACAGGTGAGTCGGACGCTCCGACCGGGGTAATCGGGCCGATCCAACCTCCTCCTCGGGTCGAGCGAGCTCGACGTGCCCGGCAGCCGGCCGCGCTAGATCCGGCCGTGCCCCATGAGCGCGACGTAGGCGACCGCGAAGACCAGGAGCACGGCCATCGTGGCGAGCCAGGCCATCTCGGCGCGCCCGAGTCGCCGGTGGGTGACGACGTCCGCCAGCCGGCTGGAGCACCTCGTGCAGTAGGCGTCGCCGGGCGCGTAGACGGTCCCGCACTGGTTGCAGAAGCCGCGATCTCGCATGACTGGAGCGTCGTCGCCGGCGTCGCGGACGTCCAGTGACCCGAACGTCATGGGCACGTCCGGAGAATGGCCCGCGCAGGCGGCCCTAGGCTGCCTCTCGAAAACGGCCCGACGCCCCATTTCGGCTCGACCGGTCGCGTAGGATGCGCGCATGAGCGAGGAACCGCCGGACCAGCCCGCGTCACCCGCGACCCCGCCCGAGCCGACGCCGCCCGCGTCGCCGGCCGACCCCACGACCGTCAACCCCGCGCCGCCGGCGCAGCCCGGCCTGATCTCGGCCGCGCCCGTCGGCTGGGGTGCCCCGACGCCGCCGCCCTCGGGACCCGTCGGCTGGGTCGACCCCGCAGCCCCACCGGCCGCCGCGCCGCCCCCGGGCAGCACGGGCGCGACCGTCGGCTGGGAGCCCGTCGCGCCCCAACGCGAGGTCGCACCCGGTCTGTCCTACGCGGACACCATCTCGCGGCTCATCGCCTACGTGATCGACCTGATCCTGATCGGCATCGTCGCCGGGATCATCGCCGCGATCCTCGGGGCGGGGGAGAGCTATTCGACGACCGAGTTCGGGCGGTTCGAGGGCGGCTACCGGCTGTCGGGCCCCGGTTACACCGATCCCCGTGGTCGTCCTGAGCCTCGCCTACTTCGTGTTCTTCTGGTCGGGCGGTCGCCGCGCGACGATCGGCCAGCGCATCTTCGGGATCCAGGTCGGCAACGCGTTCGACGGGCGTCCGCTCTCGATCGAGCAGGCGCTTCGGCGCTGGGTCGGCCTCGGCCTGTTCCTGTCCCTGCTCGACCTCGTCCTGCCGCGCATCCTCGCTGGCTGGGCCTCGTCCAGCTCGTCTGGTGGATCGTGCTCATCGGCTCGACCGCGCTCAGCCCCACGCACCAGGGCCTGCACGACAAGTTCGCCAACTCCGCCCTGGTGCGGCCGTCCGGGTCGGGATCGCGCGGGCTGGCGCTCGCCTGCGCCCTCATCGTCGGCCTGTTCCTGCTGTTCGCGATCCTGGGCGTCGTGGCGCTTGATCCTGCTCGGCTCGCAGGTCAGCGACATCCTCTCCAAGATCGGCGACTCCATCTAGGAGGCGCTCGCCTCGGTACACTCGGGCGCGTGACCGACCCGCGCCCCGACGACCCACCGCCGCCGACCGGCGACATGCCGCCCGCCGAGTTCCGCGCGGCGGCGCACGCGGTGGTCGACGTGATGGCCGACTACCTGGAGACCATCGAGACGCGGGACGTCTTCCCGTCGATCGAGCCGGGATCGCTGCGGCCGCTCTTCCCGGCGACGGCGCCCGACGACCCGGAGCCGATCGACGCGATCCTCGCCGACTACCGGCGCCTGATCGAGCCGAACGCCACGCACTGGCAGCATCCGGGGTTCCTCGCGTACTTCGCCACGAGCGCGTCCGGCGCCGGGATCCTCGGCGAGATGCTGACGGCGGCCCTCGGCCAGAACGCGATGCTCTGGCGGACCTCGCCGATCGGCACCGAGCTCGAAGGGCGTCGTGGTGGACTGGCTGCGCCAGGCGTTCGGGCTGCCGGCGGCCTTCGACGGCCTGCTGACCGACACCGCCTCGACGTCGTCGCTGATCGCGCTCGCGGCCGCGCGTCAGGCGGCGGGCGTCGATGCCGCACAGCAGGGGCTGACCGGGCGCTCGCCAGCTCCCCGCGCTTGCGCGTCTACGCGTCCGCGGAGGCGCACAGCTCGATCGAGAAGGCGTGCATGACGCTCGGGCTGGGGCGCGACGCGCTGGTCCGGATCCCGACGAACGAGCGCTTCGAGCTCGAGCCCGACGCGCTGCGCGCCGCCATCGCCGCCGACCGTGACGCCGGGCGGCTGCCGATCGCGGTCGTCGCCACGCTCGGGCACCACGTCGTCGACGTCCATGGACCCGGTCGCCGCGATCGCCGACATCGCGGTGGTCGAGGGGCTGTGGCTGCACGTCGATTCCGCCTATGCGGGGGTCGTCACGCTGCTGCCCGACCGCCGCGCGCCGTTCGCGGGCTGGGAGCGCGCCGATTCGATCGTCGTGAACCCGCACAAGTGGCTCTTCACGCCGCTCGACGCCTCGCTGCTGCTGACGCGTCGGATGGACGTCCTCGCCGGGGCGTTCAGCCTCCACCCCGAGTACCTGCGGACGCTCGACCGCGCCACGCCGGTCCGCGACTACACGGACTACACGCCGCAGCTCGGCCGGCGCTTCCGCGCGCTCAAGCTCTGGATCCAGCTGCGCTGGTTCGGCCTCGACGGGCTGCGGGCGCGGATCCGCGAGCACCTCGAGCTGGCCGAGTGGTTCGCCGCGCAGGTCGACGCGGACCCGGACTGGGAGCGCCTCGCGCCCGTCCCGTTCGCGACGGTCTGCTTCCGGTGGCGGCCCGCGGGCTGGACCGGATCGGACGAGGCGCTCGACGACGCCAACGCGGCGATCATGGACGCGGTCAACCGGACCGGCGAGGTCTTCCTCTCGCACACCCGGCTCGCGGGCCGGTTCACGATCCGCGTCTCGATCGGGAACCTGCGCACGGAGCGCCGCCACGTCGAGCGCGCCTGGGCGCTGCTCCGCGAGGCCGCCGCGGTCCCGGCAGAGGCATGAAGCCCGAGCCGCGCGACGTCCGGTTCTTCGAGACCGCGGAGGAGCTCCGCGAGTGGTTCGAGGCCAATGCCGAGACCGCCGAGGAGCTGTGGCTGGGCGCGTACAAGAAGGCGACGGGCCGGCCGAGCGTGGCCTGGCCCGATGCCGTGGACGAGGCCCTGTGCGTCGGCTGGATCGACAGCGTCCGCTACACCCTGGACGAGGGCGCCCATGCGCAGCGGTTCACGCCGCGACGCAAGGGCAGCAACTGGAGCGCGATCAATGTCGCCAAGGTCGCGGCCCTGACGGAGCAGGGTCGGATGCGCCCGGCTGGCATCGCGGCGTTCGAGCAGCGCTCGGCGGCGAAGACCGGCATCTACTCGTACGAGCGCCCGGTCGAGGCCTTCACCGACGACGAGGAGGCGCGCTTCCGCGCCGACGCCGCCGCCTGGGCCGACTGGGAGCGCCGGCCGCCGTCCTATCGCCGCACGGTCCTCGGCTGGCTGGCCGGGGCGAAGCAGGCGTCGACGCGAGCGCGCCGGTTCGAGGCGCTCCTCGCCGACTCCGCCGCGGGTCGCCCGGTCGGCCCGATGCGCTGGGCCCGCCAGACGAAGGCCCCGTGAGGGCCGATCTGCAGGGGGCCGTCGACGGGCTCGTCGAGCGCCTCCTGGCGCTGGAGCTCGGCGACGCCTTCGATCCGCGGGCCGCGCAGGCGATCGTCGCGAGCGGTCTGCACCGCCTGACCGTCCCGGCCGAGGCGGGCGGGCTCGGGGCAGGCATGGTCGACGCGGCCGAGGTGCTGGCCCGGGTCGGCGCGGTCGACGGCTCGACCGGGCTGGGGTTCGCGATGCAGGTCCACGTGATCGGGGCGATGCGCGACGCGCCGGGCGTCCCCGACGCGATCCGCGAGCGGGTCTACCGGGCGATCGTCGAGGACGGGGCCTTCGTCAACAACGCGGCGACCGAGGAGGGTGGCGGATCGCCGGCCCGTGGCGCGATCCCCGGGACGACGGCACGCCCCCACGACGACGGCACGTGGCGGCTGACCGGGGAGAAGACCTGGACCACGTGGCTCCCGAACCTGTCCCTGGCGTTCGTCACGGCCCGCATCGCGGGTGACGCCGAGCCGCCGGAGGTCGGCCGGTTCCTCGTCGATCTCCGTGGCCCGGGTGTCGAGCGGCGCGAGGGCTTCGAGGCGCTCGGGATGCGCGGCTCCGCCTCCGGTCGGCTCGCGCTCGACGATGTCGAGGCGGAGCTCGTGTCGCGGAACGTAGCCGGCGCGCCCGATCCGCGCGGGCCGGCGACCGGCGCCTGGTTCGGGGCGGTGGCCGCCGCGACCTACCTTGGCATCGGCGAGGGCGCCCGATCGGCGGTCGCGCGCTGGGCGCTCGGGCATCGCCCGGGCGACGGCTCGACGAGCGTCGCAGACCTGCCGAGCGTCCGGCTCCGGCTCGGTCGCCTCGATGCGGAGCTGCGCGCCGCGCGGCACGTGCTGCTCGGCGCCGCGCGCCAGTGGGACGACACCCGCGACGCGACGGACCTCCCGTTGGCGAAGCTCGTCTGCACGCGGGCCGCGGTGTCGGCGACGGACGAGGCGCTCCGGATCGCCGGCGGCCCCGGGTTCCTCGCGGGACGGCTCGAGCGGGCGTTCCGCGACGCGCGCGCCGGGCTGATCAACCCGCCGCTCGAGGACGTCGCGCTGGCCGGGTTCGCCGCGGCGCTGCTGGAGCGGGAGCGCGGCTCCTCGAACGCCTGACCGCGCCACGGCCGCTGATGGGCGCGCGGCCTACGCCGGCGGTCGGAGCTGGATCCAGGTGGTCTTGGTCTCGGTGTACTGGTCGTGCGCGTGGACGGACTTGTCGTGACCGCCGAACCCGGACTGCTTGTAGCCGCCGAACGGCGTGGTCATGTCGCCTTCCGAATAGGCGTTGATGCCGACGACGCCGGCCCGCACGTCGCGGGCGACGCGATGGGCGACGTCCAGATCGTGGGTGTAGAGGGAGGCGGCGAGGCCGTAGGGCGTGTCGTTCGCGATCGACACGGCCTCCGCCTCGGTGTCGAACTCGATGACGGACAGGACCGGACCGAAGATCTCCTCACGGGCGATGCGCATGTCGTTGGTGACCTGGTCGAAGACCGTCGGCGGGACGAACCAGCCGCCCGTCTCCTCGAGGATCCGCGAGCCGCCCGTGACGAGACGGGCGCCCTCCCGTCGGCCGATGTCGATGTAGCCGAGGACCTTGTCCATCTGCTCCTTCGAGATGAGCGCCCCGATGCGGGTCGCCGGGTCGAGCGGGTCACCCACGGGCCATGCGGCGAGCTCGGCCTCGATCGCCTCCAGCAGGGCCGCCTTCCGCGAGCGGTGCACGACGAGGCGCGAGCCGGCACTGCAGTTCTCGCCCATGTTCCAGAAGATGGCGATCGCGACGTTGGCCGCCACCGCGGCGAGATCGGTCACGTCGCCGAAGACGATCTGCGGGCTCTTGCCGCCGAGCTCGAGGAGGACGCGCTTGAGGTTCGAATCGGCCGCGTAGTGGAGGAATCGCCGGCCGACCTCGGTGGACCCGGTGAACGCGAGGCAATCGATGTCGGGGTGGCGGCCGATCGCCTCGCCGACCGTGCCGCCCGGGCCGGTGACGACGTTGAGGACCCCATCGGGAAGGCCGGCTTCGCTGCCGAGCTCGCCGATCCGCAGCAGGCTGAGCGACGTCGTGGAGGCGGGCTTGATCACGACCGTGTTCCCGGTCGCCAGGGCCGGCCCGAGCTTCCAGGCGGCCATCTGCGCCGGATAGTTCCAGGGAACGACCGCCCCCACGACGCCACACGGCTCACGGGTGATGGTGGCGATGGTCCCCTCGGGCGACGGGGCGACCTGTCCGTACAGCTTGTCAGCCGCCTCGGCGTGCCAGCGGATGCAGGCGGCGCTCTCCGGCATGTCGAGGCCGACGGTGTCCGTGATGGGCTTGCCCGCATCGATGGTCTCGATCAGGCCCAGCTCGCGCGCATGCGCATCGATCAGGTCGGCCCACGCGATCAGGATCCGCTTGCGGGCGCCCGGGTCCAGACGTGACCAGCGACCGTCGTCGGCGGCCCGACGCGCGGCTGCGACCGCGATGTCCACGTCGGCCGGACCGCCCTGGGCGACATGGTGATCGGGCGGCCGGTGGCCGGGTTCTCCGTGACGAACCGGTCGCCGCTCGCGGCATCGCGGAACGCGCCGTCGATGAACATCCTCGTCCGGAGATCGAGACGGTCGAGGTCGGCGCGCGACTCCTCGATCGGCGGGATGAGCGTCTCGGTCATGGCAGCCTCAAGACGACGGCCGGGCGGGTCCCCGGGTCAGGGCGGCATCGTAATGCGCGGCGACGGCGGAGATGCGAGGCGGGACCAGCCGACGGGCCGGATCGCCGGTCCTCGAGGATCGACGGCGCTCGTCAGGCGCCGACCGGGACCACCAGCGCGACCGAGAGTCCGTCGGCGACGGAGCCCGACATCGTGCCCAGCTGGTGCACGCCGCCGTCATCGGCGAAGACCATGTCGGTCGTGAGCGACACCTGGCTCAGCGTCTGGACGCTCTGGCCGTAGCCGTCGGTGGCATAGACCTGGTCGCAGACGTCCTTCGGCAAGGCGATCTGCGAGGTCGCGATCTTGTCGTTCTCGTTGGTCGCCATGTCGAGGCTGGGATAGATCTCGAAATGGACATGCGGCCAGCGACCCGAATAGCAGGCCGGGAAGATGCTCTGGAACGTCACGACCCCGTTCGCGTCGGCCTCCTGGACGCCGCGCAGGTAGTTCTCGGTCGCCGCGGCCTGCGAGTACAGCGAGTAGTTCCCGTCGCGGTCGCAATGCCAGACGTAGACGGCGGCGCCGGCGATCGGCGTGCAGTCCGCCGCGTCCTGGATGGTCAGCTGGATCGTCAGCGGCACGCCCTGGGCCGTCGTCGTGGACGAGCCGAAGCTCGACCGGATGTCCTGCCGCACGACGCCGCTCTGGTTCAGCACGTCGGGGCCGTTCGAGCCGTCGCCGGGGAACGGTCCCGCGGTCTCCTCGGGGATGACCGCACAGCTCGCGGCGGCCGCGGCGCTCGCGGCAGCACTGGCGCTCGCCGACGCCGGCGATGACGCGCTCGCGCCCGGCGTGCAGCCGGCGATGACGAACATGCCCGCCGAGATGCCGCCGAACCCCAGGAGCTGGAGCATGCGGCGCCGGTCGAGGGTGCCGAGGTCGTAGACGAGCCCGCGATCGGTCTCGTCGGGTTCGTCGTCGGCTGCTTCCTGGTAGAGGAACGGGCGATCCGGCAGGTCGGTCATGGCGGGGGCCTCATCAGTCGGGGGTGGCTGCTGCGCCCCGACGGTATGCCATGGCCCCTGAGATTCGGCTGAGAGGCTCCTGTGAACTGGCCGCCGCCCGGCGACCAGGCACGGATGTTCGGATCAGTCCTCGCGACGCGTCGCCGCTCGACGTCGGGCGCCGAGGGTCACGAGGGCCAGGGTGGCCGCGATCACGATCGCGAGCCAGGAGATCGCGGTCGTGGTGTCCGATGACGGTGCCGGGTTCGGCGTCTCCGTCGATGTCGGGGGCGGCGTGATGGTCACACCGGCGGTGGCCACCCTGATGGTGACGGCCGACGTGACGGCGAGGTTGCCGGTCTGGGAATCGATGGTCCCAACGGCATGGACCGACGCGCACGTCTGGCGGCTTCCGGCGCTCTTGAGGGCCTTCTTGTCCCCGGCATCGAGGACGGACCCCGGGATGACGGCGTTGCCGACCTTCCCGACGCCGCCCGAGGTCAGGCTGCCCTTGCCGCAGAACGCGGCATGCCCGTCGAAGCCGGTGAACCCTCCCGTGGTCGTGTCGACGGTGAACGTGATCGTCAGTGGCGTGCCAGCCTGCGCACTCGTGACGACGATGGCGGCGAGGCCGGGGGTCGCGTCGGTGACGAAGGGCGGGATGATCAGGCGGTCGGCGAAGAGGTAGAACCCGGAGCCGCTGTCGAGGGCGACGTGGCCGCTGAGAAACCCGGTCGGTGCGAAGTCCAGGGCCGTGACCTTGCCGTCGACGTCGAGGTCGAGCGCCAGGCACGTCGGACCGTTGTTGACGCTGACCGGCAGCGCCGCGGCTGCGGCGGGGGAGACCGTCGCGGCGGCGAGGATCGTCCACGTGTCCGTCCCGAGCTGGACCGAACCGTCGGCGGGGCCGACGGGGTCTGGCGCGACGTATCCGGTGAGCTGGCCGCATTCGGCGACGGACGTCGCCGCAAGGGCGGGACTCGGGATCACCCCCAGGAGGGCGACGACGCCGACGACGGCGGCCATGGCGAGAGAACGACGGAAGGGCACGCACTGCTCCGGGGGTCAATGGTGGGACGCATCGCCCCCGCCGGCCCAAAGTAGCGGGGGCCCGCAGCCCGGCGCCGCAGGACGTTGGTCCTGTCGAGCGGCACCCATCCGTCCCGCAGCGGACCGCACCGGACCGCGCAGGTCCTAGGCCTCGTCGGCCTCCCGAGGCGTCACGTCGATGGCCTCGCCGGAGACCACCACCGTCTTGGGCGGATGGCGGCGCTGCGCGGCCGTCCGCCTCCCGTTGAGCCAGCGGAACGCGGTGTAGAGCTCCCAGAGGCCCAGGAGCGGGATCAGGCGGCCGGGGAGCACCCGCCGCAACAGAAGCGTCAACATGAGGTCACCATCGTGGACCACCGCGCCCTGACTGGCTACACCGCGGTCCATGGGTGTCGCAGATCCGTGTCAGTCCGGGCGCCGGGCGGGGAGCGGTCGGCCCGTGGCATCATCCGTGCCATGCCACCGATCGACGAGCTGACGCGCATCGAGCCGGTCCATCTCGACCGCCTCGACCACCAGGGGATCTTCACGACCGGCCTGCTGCTGGAGGTGTCCGAGACCCCGACCCGCCGCCAGACCCTCGCCGACCAGGTCGGCGCCGACCACCAACGACGTCCTGATGTGGCGCGACGAGGCCCTGATGCTCAACCTCGCGAGCTTCGGGCCCGACGAGCACTACATGATGATCCAGGCCCGGATCGAAGGGCTGCGGGACATCCTCCGGCTGCCGCTCGACGACTTCAACGCCCGGATCCGCCAGGGCGCCCAGGAGCTCGAGCTGGCGCCACCGTCCGACCTCACCATCGAGGGCTGGTGGGACCAGGCGAAGACGCTCGAGGACGAGTAGCACCACCTCCTCCGGGGTTCTCGCCCCGAGCGGCTAGGATGCTGCCGTGCACCACCTCGCCGGCCGCGCGGCCGATCTCGTCATCGCCGTCGCGACGGCGTTCGCGATCATCGCGGTCACCATCCCGCTGTTCCTGAACCCGCTCTGGGTGACCTTCGAGCAGGGCCGCTCCGAGGCGGCCGCCTGGACCGGCTTCAGCGAGACCGACCTGCGCGCCGCGACCGGCTCGATCCTCAGCGACCTGGTGATCGGCCCGCCCGACTTCGCGGTCACGGTCGGCGGCACGCCCGTGCTCGACGAGAAGGAACGCCAGCACATGCGCGACGTCCGCGGGGTCTTCATCGGGTTCTTCGCGGTGGCGCTCGTCCTGGCCGCGGCGGCGCTCGTGATCGCGGCGCGGCGTCGCGGCGCGGCCGCCCGGGCCGCGTCGTGGCGCGCCGTCTGGGGCGGCGCGGTCGGGCTGATCGCGACCCTCGTCGTGGTCGGCCTCGTGTCGTTCGTCGCCTTCGACACGCTCTTCGAGGTCTTCCACGAGATCTTCTTCGCGGGCGGCTCGTACACCTTCGACCCGGCGACCGAGCGGCTGGTCCAGCTCTTCCCGTTCGCGTTCTGGCAGGAGACGGCGATCGTGCTCGGGATCGTGGCGATCGTCCTCGCCCTGCTCGTGGCGTGGGTCGCCGACGCGAAGGCCGGCGACGATGAGCCCGATGCGGCCGCCGCGCCGGCTCCGGCCCGCCGACCGGGGACGCGACCCTCCGATGACGGCCGACCAGCTGCTCTCCGTCGACGAGGCGCTCGCCCGCGTGATGGCCGCGATCGCGGGGCCGGTCGGGACGGAGACCGTCGAGATCGACCGCGCGCTCGGCCGGGTGGTCGCCGAGACCGCGATCAGCCGGACCGCGCTGCCGCCCTGGGACAACTCCGCGATGGACGGCTACGCGATCCGCGCGGCGGACGTGGCCGGCGCCTCCGATGCCGCGCCAGCCCGCCTCGAGGTCATCGGCGAGGTCCCGGCCGGCGGCGACCCGACCGGCTGCGACGTCCGCCCCGGCACGGCGGTCCGGATCGCGACGGGCGCCCCGGTCCCGGCCGGAGCCGACGCGGTGGTGCCCGTCGAGGCGACGACACCCGTCGACGCGGCCGGGGCCGCCGGACCGCGCGGCCGCGACGCCACCGGCCCGCTCCCGGCCGCGTGCCTCGTTCACGAGCCGGTCCCGGTCGGCGGGTCGATCCGGCGCGCCGGCAGCGACCTCGGGGCAGGCGGAGGCGCTCGTCGGCCCCGGTGCGGTCGTCACCCCGGCCGTGGTCTCGCTGCTCGCGGGCGCCGGCCTGGACGGGGTCACGGTCCACCGCCGGCCGCGCGTCGCGATCCTCGCCACCGGCGACGAGGTGCGCGCGCCGGGCGTGCCCGCTCGGACCGGCCGGCATCCCCGATGCCAACGGCCCCGGGCTCGCGGCCCTCGTCGAAGCCACCGGCGCGGAGGCCGTGCGCCTCGGCATCGCGCTGGACCGCCTCGAGGACGTGCGCGCCCGTCTCCGGGCCGGGCTCGAGGCCGGCGTGGACGCGATCATCCTCTCGGGCGGCGTCTCGGTCGGCCCGTACGACGTGGTGCGCGCCGCGATCGAGGAGGTCGGATCCATCGACCTCTGGCGGGTCAAGGTCCAGCCGGGCAAGCCGTTCGCGTTCGGGACCGCGGCCGGCGGAACGGCGCCGATCCTGCTCTTCGGGCTGCCCGGGAACCCGGTGTCGACCTTCGTGACCTTCGAGCTCTTCGTGCGCCCGGCGCTGCGGCGGCTCGCCGGCCACCGCGACGACGACCTGCATCGCGCGGTCGACCGGGCCGTCCTGACCGGGCCCGTCAGCAAGAGCCCGGGCCGGCGCGGCTACCAGCGGGTCATCGCCGAGCGCGACGCCTCGGGCGCGCCCGTCCGCGACGCGCACGGGCGGGTGCCGGTCCGCCTGGCGGGCGGGCAGGGGAGCCATGTGATCTCGGCCCTGGCCGCCGCCGACGCCCTCGCGGTCATCCCCGAGGCGCACGACGAGCTGCCGGCCGGCGCCGAGGTCGAGCTCTGGTGGCTCGACCGGGCCTGACCGCGGCCGCTATCCTCGACGGCATGGACCAGAAGCCCGCCCCGCGGTTCGAGCGCCGGCGCCTCTCCCACGTCGACCGGACCGGGCGGCCGCGCATGGTCGACGTCTCGGCCAAGCCCGTCACCGCGCGGCGAGCCGTGGCGGAGGCGACCGTCTCGCTCTCGCCCGAGACCATGAGCCTCGTCATCGACGGCGGCGGCGCGAAGGGCGACGTGCTCGGGGTCGCGGAGCTGGCCGGCGTCATGGGCGCCAAGCGGACCAGCGAGCTCATCCCGCTCTGCCATCCGCTGGCCCTCACCGACCTGCAGGTCTCGATCACCCCGGACCGCGGCGCCGGCGTGCTGCGCATCCGCGCCGAGGCGGCGACGACCGGGCAGACCGGCGTGGAGATGGAGGCGATGACGGCCGCGTCGGTCGCGGCGCTGACGGTCTACGACATGGTCAAGGGCGTGGAGCGCGGCGTCGAGATCGGCTCGGTCCACCTGGTCAGCAAGACCGGCGGCAAGAGCGGCGAGTGGATCCGCCCGGCCGGCCCCGACGTCCCGCCACCCGGTCCGCCAGCCCGGGGACCGCTCGGCGGGCCGGATCAACCCGAGCTCGCACGGCCGGCCGAAGTCGTCCGGCAAGCCGAAGTCGCCGAGCCGGCGGCCGCGCGGCGGATGAGGCGGGCGCTCGTCCTCACGGTCAGCGACGGGGTCTCGGCCGGCGTCCGCGAGGACGAGTCCGGCGCGGCCCTGCAGGACGCGGCTCACGGCCATCGGGTACGCGGTGGACCGCGGGCTCGTGCCGGACGACGTCGCGGCCATCGGCGATGCGCTCGGGGCCGGCGCCGCGGGCCACGACCTGATCGTCACGACCGGCGGCACCGGCCTCACGCCGCGCGACGTGACGCCGCAGGCGACCGCGCGGGTCATCGACTACGAGGTGCCCGGGCTGGCCGAGGCCATGCGGGCGCCGGCCGCGCGATCACGCCGCTCGCCGACCTCTCGCGCGGCCTCGTCGGGGTCATCGGCCGGACGCTCGTCGTCAACGTCCCGGGCAGCCCGAAGGGCGCCATCGAATCGTTCGCCGCGGTCGAGCCGGTCCTCGACCACGCGCTCGAGACGCTGGCCGGCCCCTTCGACCACGGGCGCGCCGGCTGACGGCCATGCTCGAGCCATTCGCCGAGGTCCCGGCGTACCCGCTGGTCTTCCCGGTGTTCTGGGGCGCGGCCGCGTTCTTCGTGCTCGCGATGGCCCGCCACCTGCGGGTGTTCGCCGCGGTCCGCGCCGAGGGGCCGAGCCCGTTCGCGGACATCCCGGCCCGCTTCACCGGCCTGATCCAGTACGCCTTCGTCCAGACGAAGATGTTCAAGGACCCGCGGGCCGGGATCATGCACGCCGGCATCTTCTGGGGGTTCGTGCTCCTGACCATCGGGACCGCCAACATCGTGACCGGCGGGGTCATCCAGGCCGTCATCTCGATCCCGTTCGACGGCCTCCTCTGGACCGCGGTCAGCGCCATGCAGAACGTGGTCGCGGTGATCGTCCTCGTGTCGATCGGGTGGGCGTTCTTCCGTCGCCTGGTCACGAAGCCGGCACGCCTGACGTTCAACCGCGACGCGCTGCTGATCCTGGCGCTGATCGGAGGGCGTCGTCGCGACCGAGCTGCTGGCCCAGGCTGCCGAGTTCGCGCGCTACGGCGACCAGCCGGGCGCCTTCGTCGCCGCTGCGCTCGCCGTCCCGCTGCGGGCACTGTCGCCGGCCGTCCTCGAGGCGCTGTTCGCGCTGCTGTGGTGGGGCCACATCGCCCTGGTCGCCGCGTTCCTGTGCTACCTGCCCGTTCAGCAAGCACCTGCACATCGCCACGAGCTTCCCGAACATCTGGTTCCGCAAGCTGCGGCCGCGCGGCGAGCTGCCCGCGCTGGACCTCGAGGCCGAGGACGCCTCGTTCGGGCTGCGGACGCTCCAGGACCTCGGCTGGAAGGACCTGCTCGACGGGTTCACCTGCACCGAGTGCGGCCGCTGCCAGGAGGCCTGCCCGGCCTGGAACACCGGGAAGCCGCTCAATCCCAAGCACTTCATCATGGGCATCCGGGACATGTCGGTGGACGCGGAGCACGGGATCGACATCATCCCGAACTCGCCGATCGTCCGCGACACCTACGGCCTCGACGACACGACCGTGGGCGCGGCCGCGCTCGGCACCCGGATCGTGGACACGGCCATCCCCTACGACGCGGTCTGGGACTGCGTGACCTGCGGCGCGTGCGTGGAGGCGTGCCCGGTCCTCATCGAGCACGTCGACAAGATCGTCGGGCTGCGGCGCAACCTGGTCCTCGAGGACTCGCGGTTCCCGCAGGAGCTGACCGGGGCGTTCCGCGCGATGGAGAACCAGGGCAACCCGTGGGGGCAGCCCGCCTCGGCGCGGCTCGACTGGGCGAAGCCCCTCGACTTCGAGGTCGAGACCGTCGCCGCCGTGTCAGCCGCGGGGCGGCTGGACGAGCTCGAGGTCCTGTACTGGGTCGGCTGCGCGGCCGCCTTCGACCCGCGCAACCAGAAGGTGGCGCGCGCCGTGGCGACCTGCCTGCACGCCGCCGGCGTCCGGTTCGCGGTCCTGGGGCAGGAGGAGTCGTGCACGGGCGACCCGGCGCGGCGGATGGGCAACGACTACGTGTTCCAGATCCTGGCGTCCGGGAACGTCGCGACCCTCGACCGCTACGGGATGGGGGAGCGCACGATCGTCACCGCCTGCCCGCACTGCTTCAACACCATCGGCAACGAGTACGGCCAGCTGGGTGGCGACTACCGGATCGTCCATCACTCGACCTACCTCGCCGAGCTGCTCGCGTCGGGGCGCCTCCAGACCGTGCCCGAGGACGCGACGGCGTCCAGCGGCGAGCACCGGCCCGGCAGCGTGACCGTCCACGACTCGTGCTACCTCACGCGCTACAACGGCATCGTGGCCGCGCCGCGCGACGTGCTCGGTGCGGCCGGCGTCTCGGTCACCGAGATGGAGAAGTCCGGACGCAACACGTTCTGTTGCGGGGCCGGTGGCGGCCGGATGTGGATGGAGGAGGACCGCGGCACGCGCATCAACGCCGAGCGCACGCGGCAGGTGCTCGAGACCGGCGCCGAGACCGTCGCGACCGCCTGCCCGTTCTGCATGGTGATGCTGTCCGACGGCATCGCCGCATCCGCGGGCGCGGGCACGGTGGCGTCGATGGACATCAGCGAGGTCCTGGCGGCGCGGCTCGCCGCCGCGCCGGAGGATCGCCGGCTGCCCGTGCTCTGAGGGTTGCCCGGGCCGCGATCAGCCCGGCAGGTGCTTCCCGCAGTTCGAGCAGGTCGCGTCCGTCACCAGATTGCCCGTGTTGCAGGCCGGGCAGCGCTTCATCCCCTCGGTGCTGGTCGCGTAGAGGCTCTCGTGCGGCCCGCGCCGCCTGGATCCGCTGCCGGCGGAGCATCGCGAGCGTGGCGAACGCCCCCACCGCCGCCGCGCCCATGAGCATGACCAGGCCCGTCGTCACGTCCATCGTCGTCCCCGATCCGGCGCGGAACCCCATCCCCACGCTTGCCGGAGAGCGTAGCCCCGGTCCGCCCGGTCGCCAACCGGTCTGGACCGCCCCGGACCGCCACGTGGCTGCAACGGCGCACCGCTCCGACGCGACCCCGAGGCCGGTCGGGGCCGGTAGGATGCTCCCGGTGACCATGCCGACCGAGCCGAGCCCCGCCTACCGCCTCACGGACGCGCAGCGCGACCTGCGCGACGCGGTGCGGATCCTCGCCGACGAGCAGGTCGCTCCCCGGGCGGCCGAGATCGACCGCACGGCCGAGTTCCCATGGGACCTCAAGGACCTGCTCGCGAAGCAGGACATCCTGGCGCTGCCGTTCCCGGTCGAGCACGGCGGGCTCGGCGGCGACCTGCTGAGCGTGTGCCTCGTCATCGAGCAGCTCAGCCGCGCCTGCGCCACGACCGGGCTCATCCTCGCGGTCCAGGAGCTGGCCTCGCTGCCGATCGTCCATCGCGGCACGCCGGAGCAGCAGGCCCGCTGGCTGCCGAAGCTCGCCAGCGGCGAGCACCTCATCGCGTTCGCGCTGACCGAGGCCGAGGCCGGCTCCGACGCGGCCGCCGCCCGGACCCGGGCCGTCCGCGACGGCGACGAGTACGTGCTGAGCGGCTCCAAGCGGTTCATCAGCCAGGGCTCGGTGGCGGACCTCATCACGGTCTTCGCGGTGACCGACCCGGACGTGCCGAAGCACCGCCGCCTGACCGCGTTCGTCGTCGAGGTCCCGGCCGAGGGCTTCAGCGTCGCCCGGCTCGAGCACAAGATGGGGCTGCGCGGCAGCCCGACCGCCGAGCTCGCCTTCGATGGCGTCCGCATCCCCGCGGCGAACCGGATCGGCGAGGAGGGCGATGGCTTCGAGATCGCGATGAAGACCTTCGAGCGCAGCCGCCCCGGGATCGCCGCCCAGGCCGTCGGGATCGCGCAGGGCGCCCTCGAGGTCGCCACGGCCTACGCCAAGGAGCGCAAGCAGTTCGGGCAGCGGATCGGCGACTTCCAGATGGTGTCGGCGATGCTGGCCGACATGGACGCCGCCACCGAGGCCGCCCGACAGCTGCTCTACAAGGCCTGCACCGAGATCGACGCGGGTGCGCCCGACGCCGGGCGGTGGGCGGCCATGTGTAAACTCGTGGCCGGGGATGCCGCCATGCGGGTCACGACCGATGCCGTGCAGGTCATGGGCGGATACGGCTATATCGACGAGTTCCCTGTCGAGCGGATGATGCGCGACGCGAAGATCACCCAGCTCTATGAAGGGACCCAGCAGATCCAGCGACTGGTGCTGGCGCGCGCGCTGCTCGGCAAAGGCGGCTGACCGCGCAGGGAGGTTCACGTCCCGTTGCACATCGTCGTGCTCATGAAACCGGTCCCGGACCCCGCGTCAGCGGGCGAGCGGCTGGGTCCGGACGGCCGGTTGGACCGTGGCGCCGTGCCCGCGGTCGTCAACGGCAACGATGAATACGCCCTCGAGGCCGCGCTCAAGCTGACCGAGGCCCACGGCGGCGAGGTGACGCTCCTGTCGATGGCGCCGTCGAACGCGCCCGAGACGATGCGCAAGGCCCTCGCGATGGGGGCGGCGAGCGGCCGCCTCGTGACCGACCCGGCGCTGGAGGGCTCCTGCACGGTCTCGACGACGCGCGTCCTGGCGGCGGCCCTCGCGACGATGACCTTCGACCTCGTGCTGGCCGGCGTCGACACCTCGGACGGCGTCTCGGGCGTGGTCGCGCCGGGCGTCGCGGCCCTGGCCGGCCTGCCGCTGCTGTCCTATGCCGCGCGGATCGAGCCCGACCCGGCCGCCGGCTCCGTCCGCGTCCGCCGGATCACGCCGACCGGCTACGACGTCCTCGAGGCGCCGATGCCCGCGCTCATCACCTGCACGCAGGCGCTCGGCGAGCCGCGCTACCCGTCGCTCAAGGGGATCATGGCCGCGCGGTCCAAGGAGATCACGACGGTGTCGCTCGCGGACATCGGCCTGGATGGGGCGACGGTCGGCGGCGCGGTCGCCACGACCCGCGTCACCGGCTCGCAGGCGCCCGAGGCGCGTGCGGCCACCCGGGTCATCCGCGAGCCGGCCGACGAGGCGGCCCGCCAGGTCGTCGAGTTCCTCGCCGAACGGCGGCTGATCTGATGGGCGGCATCTGGGTCCACGGCGAGCTGGCGGGCGACGGGTCGCTGGCGCGGATCAGCACGGAGGTCGCCACGCTCGCCCGCACGCTCGGGGAGGCGTCCGGGGAGCCCGTCACCGGGGTCGTGATCGGGGCCGCCCCGGAGGCCGCCGCGGCGGAGCTCGCACGCTACGTGCCGCGGGTGATCACCGTGACGGAGCCCGCGACCGAGGATCATGCCGCCGGGACCATCGTCGCGCGGCGGCTCGCCGCGCTCGTCGACCAGCAGGAGCCACAGGTCGTCCTCACCGGCGCGGGGCCCGAGGGCCGCGACCTTGCGGGCGTGCTGTCCGCCCTGACCGGGCTGGGCGTCCTCGCCAATGCGATCGCGGTCGCCTGGACCGACGGCGGCCCGGAGGCCGAGCACAGCGTGTTCGGCGGCAAGCTCACCACGCGGAGCGTCCTGACGGCGGGACGCGGCATCGTCACCGTCCGACCGAACGTCGTGACCGCCGAGGCGGCCGGGTCTCCCGGCTCCGTCGAGGCCGCCGAGGCACCGGGCGCTGCGGACGGGCCGACCGCCACGGTCGTGGAGCGGATCGTCGCCGAGGCCGCCGCGGCCCCGATCGAGGAGGCCAGGGTCATCGTCGCGGGCGGTCGCGGCGTGGGCGGCCCCGAGGGCTTCGAGCTGATGAGCGAGCTGGCCGCGGCCCTCGGCGGCACGGTCGGCGCGACACGGGCCGCGGTGGACTCGGGCTGGATCCCGTACGGCCAGCAGATCGGCCAGACCGGGAAGATCGTCAAGCCGCAGCTCTACCTCGCGATGGGGATCAGCGGGGCGATCCAGCACAAGGTCGGCATGCAGACCTCGGGCACGATCGTGGCGGTCAACCGCGACCCGGACGCGCCGATCGCCGACTTCGCCGACCTGTTCGTGGTCGGGGACCTGTTCGACGTGGGTCGGGCGCTGCTGGCGGCGCTCCGGGCCCGCGGGACCTGACGGCGGCCGGGTCGACCCATGGACTGGATCATCCTGCTGCCGATCCTCGCGTTCGTCGCGCTCGCAGCGGGCCTCCTGGTCGTCTTCCGCGGGACCGGGCGGATCGTCGCCCGGACGCGGGAGGTGGAGTCGTTCCGCACCGCCATCCATGACCTCACGACCCGCGTCGACGCGTCGCTGACCGGGGCGGCCGGGCGCATCGACCTCGTCCGCCATCACGCCCTCGAGCCGGCGGCGCTGGGCGAGACGCTGACGGCGGCCTCCGACGCGGTCGAGCAGTACCTCGAAGAGGCGAAGGCGCTCCACACCCCCAAGGCCGCGACGCCGATCCGGGAGGACCTGGTCCACGGGCTGGAGCGCGCCGGCCGGGCGCTCTCGACCGTCGAGCACGGCACGAACATCCTCGCGTCGGTGCGCGGCGGCGCCCGCGAGCTCGAGGCGCAGACCTCGATCAAGCGCGGCTACCTGAACCTCATCCACGCCCGCGAGGCGATCGCCCGACAGGCGATCCTGGCCGACGAGTTGAAGCAGGCCGACCACACCATGTAGTGGTATCCTGCGGTCATACCACAAGACCTAGTGGTACGAACCCGACAGGAGCCCGATGCGTTGCCCCAGTTGCGGAGACAGCGAGACCCGGGTGGTCGACTCCCGGGACCTCGATGACTCCGCCACCATCCGCCGCCGCCGCGAGTGCTCGGCGTGCGCGACCCGCTTCACCACCTACGAGCGCGTCGAGGCCGCCCGGCTGGTCGTCATCAAGCGCGACGGCTCGCGCCAGGAGTTCGACCGCGACCGGCTCGTCTCGGGCCTGCGCAAGGCCCTGACCCGCCGGCCGGTCCCCGCCGGCGCCGCCGATGCCGCGGCCGATGCCATCGAGGCCGAGCTGCGCTCGTCCGGGGCCACGGAGATCCCGTCGTCGCGGGTCGGCGCGATGGCGATGGAGCAGCTCCGCGCGATCGACCAGATCGCGTATATCCGGTTCGCCAGCGTCTACCAGAGCTTCGAGGACCTCGAGGCGCTCAAGCGCGAGGTCGACTCCCTCTACGAGGAGCGCGGGACCCCCGGCGCCTTCGACGCGTGAGCGTCCTCTCCGACCGCGACATCCGCGCGGCGCTCGAGGCGGGCGAGGTCCGCATCGACCCGTACGACGCCCAGGACCTCCAGCCGTCGTCGGTCGACCTGCATCTCGACCGCAGCTTCCGGGTCTTCCGCAACAACCGCTACCCGTACATCGACGTCCGGGCGCCGCAGCCCGACCTGACCGAGCTGCTCACGATCGCGGACGACGAGCCGTTCATCCTGCACCCGGGCGAGTTCGTCCTCGGCCAGACGCTCGAATGGGTCGAGCTGCCCGACGACCTCGTCGCGAGGCTCGAGGGCAAGAGCTCGCTGGGCCGCCTCGGCCTGCTGATCCATTCGACCGCGGGCTACGTCGACCCGGGCTGGAAGGGCAACCTGACGCTCGAGCTGTCGAACGTCGCGAACCTGCCGATCGCGCTCTACTTCGGGATGCGGATCGGCCAGATCTCGTTCTTCAAGATGTCCTCGCCCGTGGAGCGGCCGTACGGGTCGCCCGAGCTGCGATCGCGCTACCAGGGCCAGAAGGAGCCGACCGCCTCGGCCTTCCACCGGGATTTCGAGAAGTCCTGACCGGCGCCGTCCGATGAGCGACCGATGGCCCTGAACGACGCGGTCGACTGGCGCGCGGACCTCGGCGGTGGCACGAAGGTCGCCCTGATCCAGGCCGGCACGTTCCGCTCGGACGCCGGGACCCTGTTCGGGCCGGTGCCGTGGGTCCTCTGGGGCGACCTGGTCGCCGACGAGGTCGATGACAAGCGGCGGCTCCTCCAGGCGCTGAACTGCCTCGTGATCGAGACGCCCTCGGGACGGGTGCTCGTCGAGACGGGCATCGGCGAGCGCGTCGACGACAAGACCCGCGCGATGCGCGGCTACGAAGGCCCCTGGGTCGTGGCCGCGCTGGAGACGGCGGGCGTGCTGCCGGAGACCATCGACGTCGTGGCGATGAGCCACCTCCATTTCGACCACGCGGGCGGCCTGCTGCGGGCGAACGGCGACAAGGCCTTCCCGCACGCGAAGATCGTCGCCCAGAAGGCGGAGTGGGACGTCGCGCTGGGCGACAACCCGCGGCTCGTGGCGTCCTACGTGCAGCCCGAGCTCACGCTGGTCAGGGACTGGGGCGCGCAGGGCTGGGTCGACGGCGAGCAGGAGCTCATCCCGGGCGTCAGCGTCGTCCCGACCGGCGGCCACTCGACCGGGCACCAGGCGATCGTGGTGCGCGGCGGCGGCGGCGACGGCCGGACGCTGGCCTTCTTCGGCGACCTGTTCATGCGCCCGTGGGCGGCGAACCCGCGCTGGGTGACCGCGTTCGACGACTTCCCGCTCGACTCGGTCGTGCGCAAGGCCGAGCTGTTCGCCCAGGCCGCCGACGAGGGCTGGCTGATCGTGCTGTCGCACGAGGCCCGGAACCCCATCGGCCACGTGGTCCGCGACCGGGACCGCTTCCGCTTCGAGCCGGTCTAGCTCGGACTCGCGGCTCGCCCGGCGGACGCGGCGCTCGACCCAGGCGGCAGCATCGATTCGATGAGCGCCGCCGCGGCGTCCTCGTCGACCGGGCCGTTGGCGACCTGCCGGATGACCCCGTTCGTGTCGATGAAGAACTGGGTCGGCAGCGCGAACACCTTGTACGCGTGGAAGACGTCGCCGAGGGCGTCGAAGCCGATCGTGTAGTGCAGGTCGTAGCGCTCGGCGTACGACTTCACGTCGTCGGCGGTGGTCTCCTGGACGCTGACGCCGATCACCTCGAGGCCCTGGGCCTTGTAGCGCTCCGACAGCTCGCGCAGGATCGGCGTCTCGTGCTGGCATGGCGGGCACCAGCTCGCCCAGAAGTTGAGCCAGACCACCTTGCCGCGGAGGTCGGCGAGCCGGACGGGCTGCCCGTCGAGGTCCGTGAGCTGGAAGGTCGTGCCGTCGGGGCGGGTGACCGCGAGCTCGGGGGCGAGGTCGCCCGGGCGCAGGCCCTGCGTCGGCGAGGCGATGACGAACGGCGTCGCCCGCGGATCGACGAGGGCGGGGCCGGCGGTCGTGCCGATCGGCGTGGTGATCCCCACGAGGATGATCCCGGCGGCGACGAGCGCGAGGAACGCGGCGAGGATCTGCCGGCCGCTGAACGGGCCGATCAGCCCGTGCCGCTCGCGCTGGTGCGTGAACTCCGGCCGCTCGCTCACCTAGATGGCCGTGTTGAAGGTGAAGTAGCGCGGCAGGTACGACAGCAGGTCCAGCACCATCGCGACGCCGATGAAGGCGACGAGGAGCCCGCCGATGAGCGAGACCGTCTTCCCGTGCTGCACCAGCGGGCGGACGAGCCGCGGCGCGCGGTCGTACACCAGCGCGATGCCGATGAACGGGAGGCCGAGGCCGAGGGTGTAGGCGACCAGCAGGATGGCGCCCTGGGCGGTCGTGCCCGAGGTGGCGGCCATCGTCAGGATCGCCCCGAGGATGATGCCGATGCACGGGGTCCAGCCGACCGCGAAGATCGCCCCGAGCCCGAACGACGCGATCCAGCCGCCGCGCGGGCTGACCATGCGCGCGCCCATGCGGTCGCCGACGCTGGCCGTGCCCGAGCCGCTCCCGGAGCCGAGGGCGACGGTCCCGGTGGCCGTCGCCAGCGAGCCCGACGCGCCGGCCTCGAGGGGCCGCCACGTCCGCTCGAGGACCGGGATGTGGAGGATCCCGGCGAGGTTGAGGCCGAGCACGATCAGCAGCGCGCCGCCGACGATGCGCAGCGCGGCCAGGTAGTCGGCGAGCGGGCCGGCCATGAACGTGGCGGTGATCCCGAGGATCGTGAAGACGGCCCCGAACCCGGCCACGTAGGCGAGCGACTGCCGGACGGCCATCCAGCGCGAGGGCCGGGCGCCGGGCTCACCGGCGGCCACCGCGATCGCGGTCAGCTGGCCGATGTACGCGGGGACGAGCGGCAGCACGCACGGGGAGAGGAAGCTGAGGAGGCCGGCCGCGAGGGCGACGAGGATCGTCAGGTCCGAACCGCTCATCGAGTCAGGCGTCCACGGGCTCGGCGTCGAGGACATCGGCGAGCAGCCGGCGGAGCGCGGAGAGGCTCGTCGCCAGCTCGAGGCGTCGGTCGCCGAGCTCGACGACCGGGATCACCGCGAAGAACGCGCGCTGGAGCGCCGGGTCGCTGTCGATGTCGCGCTCGAGCAGGCGCGGCTCCGGCCGGCCCTCGGCGGCGCGCTGGCGCAGCAGCGCCTCGAGGAGCGCGCGCGTCTCGTCGCACAGGCCGCAGCCAGGGCGGCTGTAGAGGATCAGGTCGGGGAGGGGAGGCATCGCGCCCCGGATTGTAGGTGAGGGCCGCGAAACGGCCCGCGGCCGGGCACGGGACAGGCCGCCACAGGGAGGTGTGGCGGCCATGGGCCGCAGACGTCGTGAGCGCTGTGGCGGTTCCCGATCCGGCGGAGGACGATCCGGGTCGCGGTACGATGGGCGCCGCGCCCCCGTAGCTCAGTGGATAGAGCGAGGCCGTCCTAAGGCCTGCGTCGGCGGTTCGAATCCGTCCGGGGGCGCCAGCACCCGGTCCGGCGCCTGGAGACCATTCGTTCACGCGGCACGACCGCGCGATGACCGTGGTCCGGCGCGCCCGATCGCGCTGTTGTGTACCGTTGAAGGCGCGCTACGGGTCAGCAGGCGCCCACACGAACGCAGACTGGCGGGTGCGGTCGCCGCTCCACCGGAGGTTCGCACGTTGGCACACACAGAGCTCCGGGGTCTGAAAGGCATCGCGGCGTGCCAGACCGCACTGCTCGTGTGGGCGCTGCTCGCACCGCTGACCGTCTCTGCCGTCGGGCCGGGGTCGAGCTCACCACCCGCGTTGCCGAGCGTTCCGCCGACCGCCCAGCCGGATGCCGCTCCTTCGGGGCCTGACCGCATCGTCGCCCCTGGCGGCGTCGCCATCGGCCGACCCGACGGCCGAGCCATCGGCCACGACGGCGCCCTCCGCGACGGCCGAACCTGACGCGATCCCGTCACCCTCGTCTTCGGCCGCCACCGATCCCCGGGATCTCCACCGGCGTCGCCGGATCCGCTGGCGTCGGCGTCGCCGGATCCGCTGCCGGCGGCGTCGCCGGATCCGCTGCCGTCGGCGTCGCCTTCGGAACGCGCCCCCGCCACATCGTTGCCGGCCGCCGTCGCCGACGTCGCGACATCGGACTACATCGTGACGTTCGCCCCGAGCACGACCGCCGCCGAGCGGTCGAGCATCCTGGCCTCCGGTGGTGCGTCCGTCGTGGATACGATCGCGCCGCTGCGATTGGCGGTCGTCCGGGTGCCCGACGGCTCGTCTGTGGTCGATACGCTGCGGGCGTCGGCTGGTGTCGTCCGCGTCGAGCGCGATGCGGTCCGCGTCGCCGAGGCCGCCCCGGGCGATCCTGAGTACGACGCGCAATGGTCGCTGCCGAGGATCGGCTGGGACCGTGTCTATGGCACCGTCCACCCGAAGGGGTCCGCGGTCGTCGCCGTCCTCGACACCGGCGTCGACGCCGCGCACGCGGATCTCGCCGGGCAGCTCGTGGGCGGCATCAGCGAGCTCCCGGGAGGCGATCCGCGGGTCGACCCGAACGGCCACGGCACGGCGATGGCCGGGATCATCGCCGCCGTGACCGACAACGGTCGCGGGATCGCCGGTATCGGATTCGACGGCGTGAAGGTCATGCCCGTCACCGTCCTCGACGCCGGCGGGCTGGGCCAGGACAGCGACATCATCGAGGGCATCGTCTGGGCCGTGGATCACGGCGCCGACGTGATCAACATGTCCTTCAGCAACCCGGGATTCAGCAGCTCCCTGCAGGCGGCGATCGACTACGCCTGGGATCACGATGTCGTCGTGGTCGCCGCGACCGGCAACGATGGTTCGAGCAGCGCGAGCTACCCGGCCGGGGACCGGAGCGTGGTCGGTGTTTCGAGCACCGATGAGGCCGACCAGCTCGACTCGGACTCCAACCACGGCGCCGACACCTTCATCGGGGCGCCGGGGGAGGGGATCCGGACGCTCGCCGCCGGGGGAGGCACCGCGACGGTGTCCGGGACGTCGGCCGCGTCGGCCGAGGTCGCCGCGGCCGCCGCGCTGCTGCGGGCGATCGACCCTGGCGCCTCGAACGGCGTGATCGTGGGACGGCTCGGCCGGTCGGCAGCCGACGTCGGGACACGCGACGAGACCGGCAATGGGCGCCTCGACCTGGCACGAGCAGCGGCCGACGATGGCACCACGGTGGTTCGTCCGGCCGGCGTCGGCGGGAGCGGCGGGCCGTTCGTCGGGCCATACGTCGCCGCGAAGAAGAACCTCCAGATCACCATCCTCGGTGGCATTGCGCCGGGGTTCGTCGCGTTCTCGAACATGAACCCGACGGGCGCCTTCCCGCCCTGCCTCATCTCGTGTGTCACGGCGGTCGACAACGACCAGCGAGGGACCCTGACGGTGACGCCCGCGCCGGGCTTCGTCTTCGTGGGCTGGTCCGGCACCTTCGACAGCGGCGGGACCACGACCTGCGTCGGCACGACGAGCCCGTGCAGCTTCTTCATGTCCAACAGCGCCCAGCACATCACCGCGACCTTCCTCGAGACGAGCCCCTTCCCAGCCATCGACCTTCAGGCGGCGTCCGACAGCGGCCCCTCGAACAGCGACAACGTCACCAACGCCGCCACCCTCGTGTTCGACGTCACGTTCGACGTGCCGGTCACGGGGTTCCTCGCGAATGACCTCTCGAACCTCGGGACCGCGACCGGCTGCGTGATCGGCGCGCCGGCGGGTGCGGCCGCCGCATACACGGTCACGGTGACCGGATGCTCGGTCGGCACGGTGATCCTTCGGATCGCCGGGGGAGCAGTGTTCAACGAGGTCGGTGGGACGAACGCTCCGACGGTAGGCCCGGTGGTCACGATCGACCGCTCCGGGCCGACCGTCACCATCAACCAGGCGTCGACGCAGCCGGACCCGACCGGTTCCAGCCCGATCCGGTTCGCCGTCGTGTTCAGCGAAACGGTGTCCACCTTCGACGCCGGGGACGTCGTGATCACGGGGACCGCGGGCGGGACGAAGAACGTGACCGTTACCGGGGGCGGCGCGCTCTACCTGGTCTTGGTGACCGGGATGACGACCAACGGCACCGTGATCGCATCGATCGCCGCGGGCGCGACGACTGGCCTGGCCGGCAACCCATCGTCGGCATCCACCTCGACGGACAACGTCGTCACCTGGGACGTCGGCCCCCCGAGCGTGACCATCGATCAGGCCGTCGGCCAGCCGGACCCGACGAACGTCAGCCCGATCGTCTTCACAGCGGTCTTCACCGAACCCGTCACGGGCTTCACCTCAAGCGACGTGACGCTGACCGACTCGCGCGCCGGTACCCTGACTGCCGTCGTCACGGGTGGGCCGACGACGTACACCGTGACGGTGACCGGCATGACGATCACGGGAGCGGTGATCGCCTCGATCGCCCCCGGCGTCGCGAACGACGTCGACGGCAACCCGAACCTCGGCTCGTCCTCGGACGATAACGTCGTCCTATGGGACGTGACGCCGCCGACCGTGACGATCGACCAGGCGATCCCCCAGACGGACCCGACCAACGTGACCCCGATCACGTTCACCGCGGTCTTCAGCGAACCGGTCACCGGCTTCGCGACCGGGGACGTCGCCGTCACGGGGACGGCGGGCGGGACGAAGATCGCGACGATCACCGGCGGACCGGTGATCTATTCGGTGAACGTCACCGGGATGACCACGTCCGGAACGGTGACCGTGGATATCCCGGCTGGCGTCGCCACCGGTCAGACCGGCAACCCCAACGCCCCCTCGACGACGTCGGACGACACGGTCACCTGGAACCGGGCCACCCACCTCGCCTTCCTCCAACAGCCGACCGACACCGTCTACGGCACCTCCATCAGTCCGGCCGTGACGGTGCAGGTCCTCGACGCGAACGGCGACCTCGTGACGGAGAGCTCGGCGTCGATCCTCCTGACGCTGAACCCGGCGGGCGTCGTCCTTCGCGGGATCGATCCCGTCGAGGCGGTCAACGGGATCGCGACGTTCCCGAACCTCACCGTCAGTCAGGTGGTCGGAGACTTCACGCTCCTTGCGCAGAGCCCGGCTCTCACGGACGCGGTGAGTGAGCCGTTCAGGATGCTGCCGGCGCCCCTGACGATCACCGCCGACGACCGGACCAAACCCTATGGCACGGTGGCCACCTTTGCCGGCACCGAGTTCACGGTCACCGGCCTCGTGCCCGGCGATTCGGTCGACTCCGTCACCCTCACGAGCCTCGGCGCTCTCGCCTCGGCGAGCGCCGCCGGCAGCCCGTACCCGATCATCCCGTCCGATGAGGTCGGCACCGGGGTCGCCAACTACACGGTGACCTACGTCCCGGGCGACCTCACCATCACCGCCGCGGTCGCCGACATCGCGGTCACCGGGTACACGGTCCCGTACGACGGCCTGCCCCACACCGCGTCGGGCACCGCCACGGGGGCCGCGGGCGAGGACCTCTCGGGCCTGCTCGACCTGTCGGCCACCACCCACACCGCCGCGGGGAGCTACCCGGCCGACGGATGGACCTTCCACGACCCGGCCGGCAACTACGCCGACGCCTCGGGCGCGGTGGACGACGCGATCACCCCGGCCGAGCTGACCGTGACCGCCAACGACCAGAGCCGGCCGTACGGCACGCCCAACCCGGCCCTCGACGCGACCATCACCGGGTTCGTCAACGGCGAGACCGAAGCCACCTCCGACGTGACCGGCAGCCCGACCTGCACCACGACAGCGGTCGCCTCGAGCCCGGTCAGCGGCTCCCCGTACCCGATCACCTGCAACGCGGGCACGCTTGCGTCGACCGACTACACGTTCGCGTTCGTCGACGGCGAGCTCACGGTCACCCCGGCCGCCCTGACGATCACCGCCGACGACCGGACCAAGCCGTACGGCACGGCGGTCACCTTCGCCGGCACCGAGTTCACGGCGAGCGGGCTCCAGGGGACCGACACGGTCGCCTCGGTGACCCTGACGAGCGCCGGCGCGCCGGCGACCGCCACGGTCGCCGGCAGCCCGTACCCGATCGGCGCCTCGGCCGCGGCCGGCACCGGGCTCGCGAACTACGACATCAGCTACGTCGACGGCGACCTCACGGTCACCAGCGCGAGCCTGCTGATCACCGCCGACGACGGGACCAAGACCTACGGCCAGACGGTCACCTTCGCCGGCACCGAGTTCACGGCCAGCGGGCTCGCCGCCGCCGACAGCGTCGACACGGTGACCCTCGGGCGCCGGCGCCGCCGCGACGCGCCACGGTGGCCGGGAGCCCGTACGCGATCACGCGCCTCGGCCGCCGTCGGCACCGGGCTCGCGAACTACGCGATCAGCCTACGTCAACGGCGAGCTGACGGTGAGCCCGGCCGCCCTGACGATCACCGCCAACGACCGGACCAAGACGTACGGCAAGGCCGTCGGCTTCGCCGGCACGGAGTTCACCGTCGGCGGCCTGCTCAAGGGCCGACACCGTCACCAGCGTCACGCTCGTCCAGCGCGGGCGCCCCTGCCACGGCCCCGGTCGCCGGCAGCCCGTACCCGATCACGGCCTCCGCCGCGGTCGGCACCGGCCTCGCCAACTACGACATCACGCTACGTCGACGGCGTGCTGACCGTCGAGCCGGCGCCGCTGACGATCACGGCGAACGACGGGACGAAGACCGTACGGCACAGGCGGTCGACCTTCGCCGGCACCGAGTTCACGCGTCGCGGGCCTCCTCAACGCCGACACCGTCGACAGCGTGACGCTCGACCAGCGCCGGCGCGCCCGCCACCGCCTCGGTCGCCGGCAGCCCGTACCCGATCATCGCCTCGGCCGCCGTCGGGACCGGCCTCGCCAACTACACGATCAGCGTACGTACAACGGCGTCCTGACCGTCGACCCCGGCCGCCGCTGACGATCACCGCCGACGACGCGACGAAGACCTACGGCACAGACCGTCACCTTCGCCGGCACCGAGTTCACGGTCGGCCGGCCTGCTCAACGCCGACGCCGTCGCGACAGCGTCACCCTGACCAGCGCCGGCGCGCCGGCGACCGCCACCGTCGCCGGCTCGCCGTACGCGATCACCGCCTCGGCCGCGGTCGGCACCGGCCTGGCCAACTACACGATCACCTACGTCGCCGGCACGCTGACCGTGACCCCGGCCGCCCTGACGATCACCGCCGACGACCAGTCCAAGGCGGCCGGCGTCGATCTTGTCTTCGCCGGCACCGAGTTCACCACGGCCGGCCTCGTGAACGGCGACAGCGTCGATTCGGCGGCGATCACGAGCATCGGCGCGCCTGCCGGAGCTGCCCCGGGGACGTACCCGATCGACATCTCGGCGGCCGTCGGGAGCGGCCTCGCGAACTACGCGATCACCTACGTCCCGGGCACGTTGACCGTCGGCAACACGCCGCCGACGATCGGCGATGCCGCCGTCACCACGAAGCGCGACCGCGGCCTATCGGGAACGGTCACCGTGAACGATCCGGACGCCGGCCAGACCGTGACCCTGACGATCGCATCGATGCCCGCGAACGGGACCGCGACCGTGGCACCAGGCGGCTCGTTCACCTACAAGCCGACGGGCACCTACACCGGGACCGACACGTTCGCGATCCAGGGCTGCGACGACGCTCAGGTCCCGGCGTGCGCGACCGGGACGGTGACGGTCACGGTGTCCCCGGTCGCGGTGGCCGATGCCGCGGTGACGAGCGAGGGCGAGACCGTCGAGGTCGACGTCCAGGCGAACGACATCGGCGACGCCGGTGCTCCGACGATCGTCACCGGGCCGGCCCACGGGACGGCCCGCATCGGATCGATCATCTACACGCCGGCTGCAGGCTTCAGCGGCACGGACGAGATCGTCTACCGGGTCTGCAGCCCGAACGACGAGACGGTCTGCGATGACGCTACGTTGACGGTGACCGTCACGGCGGCGGTCATCCCGACGCCTCCGCCGACCGATGCGAACCAGGTGCTGGCGACGCTCTTCGGACCGGATCAAGGAACCATCGCCGTGTTCGTCGGACTGGCCCTGGCCGTCGCCCTCAGCGTGGGCGTCCTGGCGGCCGACCGACGACGTCGCGTTCGATAGCGCGTCGCGGCCGGTAGCCCGGTCAGCCGAGCGGCGTGAGCCTGGCGATCGGGATGATCCGGTCGGCCCGCGAGTCGCGTAGGACGGTCAGCCGACCTCGAGGTCCAGTCCAGAACACTGCGTTGCTGCTGAGTGCCCGAGTCCGTCCGGGGGCGCCATCGCCGTCCACGATCTCCGTCGCCAACCTAGGGCGTCGGCTGCGTCAACTTGGGTCGGTCGCCCGATGTGGGGCGCCCGCCCAGCCGTGACCCTCTCCTCCAGACCCATCGGTTGCGATGGGCACGGCGGCTGCCGCTCGTTGGAGGGAGATCCCATGATCACACTGACCCGATCCGCGCGGGGCGCCATGATCGCCGTGGCGCTCGCCCTGGTGTCGGCGGCGCCGGCCGCTGCGGCCCAGCCGACACGGACGGTCCGACCCCTGAGCGGAGGCTTCGTGCTCCCGGCGGGCACGGCGTGCGCGTTCGATGTCGCAGGCGAGCCGCGAACGGCGCCGACGCCGCGGGCGGCCTTTCAGTCTGGCGGGTTCAGCGCGAAGACCGTCTTCAGCGACGGCTCGGTGCAGCTGTCGGTGCGCGCCAGGGGCGCGTACGTGAACCTGGAGACCGGCGCTCGCCTCCCGACCCTCGACACGTACCGCGATCTCAGCCGGTTCGACCCCGCGACGGGCATCCAGGTCGGCGTGGAAAGCGGTGAGACGACGTGGTCCTTCCTCCCTGGCGACGTCGGCCCGTACGGGCTGGTCGGCAGTGACGGGGCGCTCTACCACTTCGTCGGGACCGTCTCGTACACGTTCGACACGAATGCCAACCACTCGACCCGGTTCGCCTCCTCGGGCAGGGTCGCGGACGTCTGCGCGGCGCTCTCTTAGCCCGCGAAGGAGGACTCCGATGGCACTGTTCATGGATAGTCACGCGATCGACGGCGGCGTCAGGGCGACCGACGTTGCGCAGGCCCATCTCGCCGATCTCCAAACGCAGGATCGGTACGGCGTCCGATATCTTCGTTACTGGGTCGACGAGGCGGCGGGCAAGATCTTCTGCCTCGTTGACGCGCCCGACGCCGAGGCCGCCATTCGAGTCCATCGCGAGGCCCACGGACTCGTCGCGGAGTCGATCCATCCAGTGATCGAGGGCGTCTGACAACGGCCCGTTGCCGCTATCGTTTCGCGCATGGCCCTTGCCCGTCCCGAGTCCGCCGGCCGCGCCGCGCAGCTGGTCGAACGCGACCAAGCGCTCGCCACGCTGCGCCGGTACCTCGATGAGGAAGCCGCGGCGGCCATGGGCCGGCTCGTCCTGATCCGGGGCGAGGCGGGGATCGGCAAGACGACACTCGTGAAGTCGTTCGTCGAGGTCTGCCCGTCCGAGCTGGACGTCTTGTGGGGCGCCTGTGACGGCGTGTCGACGCCACAGCCGTTCGGTCCGTTCGAGGACATGGCAGGCGCCCTCGGCCCGGAGTTTCGGCAGTTGCTCGATTCGAACGCCTCACGCGGCGAGCTCGGTCGCTGGCTGCTGAAGTGGATGTCTGCCGGGCCGATGCGGGTCCTGGTCATCGAAGACGTCCACTGGGCCGATCAGGCCACGCTCGATCTCCTGGCCTTCCTTGCCAGACGGATCGAAACCCTTCCGGTCCTGCTCCTCGTCACCCATCGAGACGGCGACGATGGCGCGCCGAGCGTCGCCCGGATCCTTGGCGGCGTGGCCTCGCTGCCCGTCCTTCGACAGCTGCCGCTCGAACCGCTCAGCCGGGCCGGTGTCGAGCGCCTCGCGAGCGAGACCGGGGTCGATGGAACCGAACTCCACCGGGTCACCGCCGGCAATCCGTTCTACGTCCATGAGGTCCTTGCCACCGGGCTGTCGCGCATCCCTATCTCGGTCCGGGATGCCGTCCGGGCGAGGGTCGGCCAGCTCGACGAACGCGGCCGTCGAGCCCTCCAGGTCGCCGCGATCCTCGGCGTCCGGGCGGAGCCGTGGCTGCTGGCCGCGGTCGCCGGCGAGGACATCCTCGGGATCGACGACTGCGTGCGCATCGGCCTGCTGACCAAGGCGGACGGGATCGCCTTTGCCCATGAGCTGACGCGGATGGTGGTGCTCGAAGACCTGCCGGTCATCCACGGCATCGCGCTGCACCGGCGCGCGCTCGCGGCCCTGGAGCAGGCTGGCGTCGGTGACGAGGCGCGCCTCGCCTACCACGCCGAGGGCGCTGCGGAGCGGGACGCGGTGCTGCGTCATGCCGCAGCCGCCGGGCATCGAGCGTTTGCCGCGGGCTCGCACCGCGAGGCGATCGCGCAGTTCGAGCGCGCCCTTCGCTTTGCCGACGGCCTGGCGCCGGACGCGCGGGCCGTGCTGCTCGAGCCGCTGTCGCAGGCCCTGTCCCTCAACATCAACAATCCCGAGGCGTATCAGGCCGCCGCCGAGGCGGCTACGTTGCGGAGGAAGGCTGGCGACGATCTCGCCACGGCGGCTGGTCTGCCGTTCCTTGCGGAGGTGGCGTGGCGGGCCGACCATGGGCCAGAGGCCTGGAGCGCAGCCCGGGAAGCCATCGCCCTCGCCGAACCGATGGGGGACCGTCGCGAGCTGGCGATGGGGTACGCCGCGCTCGGCCGCCTCGAGATGCTGAACGGCCAAAACCGCGAGGGCCGCGCGACGAGCGAGCGCGCGCTCGAGATCGCCCGCCGCATCGAGGACGCCGAGGTCACGGCCGTCGCATTGGCGACGATCGGGTCGATCGAGCTGGACCTGGGTGACGAGCGGGGCTGGGCGGATCTCGGCGAATCGGCGCGGATCTGTCGGGAGTTGCAGCTCCCACACCTCGTCGATCGGGCCCTTTGGAGCCTCGGCCACTTTGCCTTCGTGTGGCGGCGCTACGAACTCGCACGGGAGTACCGCCAAGAGCTCAAGGAGTACTTCCAGGGCTTATGGGGCTCTGAGCTCGATCTGTACGGGATCGACAGCCCGATGGCCGAGATCGAATTCGTCCTCGGGGACTGGGATGCGGCGGTCGTGCGCGGGCACGCGGCGCTTGCGGGCCCGAGGAGGCGCTCGGCGGAACGGATCACGGCGCTGGCGGTGCTGGCCCGGATCGCCTTCCGACGGGGCGAACCCGGCTGGCAGGCGCGCCTCGACGAGCTGCGCGACTTCGTCGGGGGCCTCGAGTCCGTGCCAGCGCCAGTCGATCGAACGCTCCTGGTGACCGAAGCGGAGGCCGCATGGATCTCGGGCGATCTGGAGCCCATCGCGCCCAGGCTCCTTGCTGCCTACTCCGCGGCGTGTCGCGAGGGGAGTCGCGTGGCGATCGGCGAGCTCGGGATCTGGCTTTGGCGCGCCGGTGCACTCGCCGAGCTCGATGAGCACGCCGAGGAGGCCTATCTCCTCGAGGTCGCCGGCCAGGCCCGTGAAGCGGCGGCGGTGTGGGGGCAGCTCTCGGTGCCCTACGAGGCAGCGCTCAGCCTGGCTGGCTCGTCCGCCGCGGCCGATGTCCAGCAGGCCCATGCCGAGCTGACCCGGCTCGGCGCGACGGCGGTGGCGCACAAGGTCGCCCTTCGACTTCGAGAGCTCGGCAGCCCCGTCCCGCGCGGGCCGCGACCAACGACTCGAGCGAACCCGCGCGGCCTGACCGAGCGGGAGTGGGAGATCGCCGGGCTCCTTGCCCAAGGGCTCTCGAACGCCGAGATCGCGGACCGGCTGGTGGTGTCGCCGAAGACGGTGGGCCACCACGTGTCCGCCGTGCTCGCGAAGCTCGACGTTCGGCGCCGGGCCGAGGTCGCCGCGGCCATGAGCGAGATCGGCCCGCCGATCTAGGGCCTCCGCCGATCGCGGGCGCGGAAAGAGCCGGTCGTTGACCGGTCGGAAGCGACAGCGAGTGGCTTCCGGCGGGACGGAGCGAGCCTGATCCCCGCCAAGATAGGGAACCGGCGACACGAATGTGGGCCGTCCTCCCGATGCCCGGATCCGCCGCGCGGCCCGACCCTCCTGTCGGAAGGAGGAGCCCGATGCCGCTCTTCATGGAAACCCAGCGGATCGACGGCGGCGTGGCCGTCGACGCGCCCGACGCGGATGCGGCCGACCGCGTCCATCGCGAGGCGCATCGGTCATACGACCGATGACAGCGGCTCGCCCGCGCCAGAGAGTCTCCTCCACTGAGGCGACGTCGTCGGCCCGTAGGGAGGTTCGATCCATGACCAGACTATCCAGGCTGGCGGGCGGAGCCGCGATCGCGCTGGTGCTCCTGCTCCCGGCCCAGGTCGCCGCCGGCGATCCCCGCTTCTCGCCGGGCGCGCCGGGCGCCGGGGACCCGTACTTCCCGCTCGACGGGAACGGCGGCTACGACGTCCGCCACTACGATCTGGCGTTCAAGTTCGACCCGGCGACCGGGGCGATCGACAGCGTGGCGACGATCACCGCGGTGGCGACCCAGAACCTGTCGTCGTTCGATCTGGACCTGTACGGTCTCGATGTGCGTTCGATCACGGTCAACAAGAAGACCGCCGCGTTCTCGAGGTCGGGCCAGGAGTTGATCATCACACCGGCGGCCGGGATCCGGAAGGCGTCGTCGTTCACCACGGTGGTGCGGTACTCGGGCGTGCCCATCCCGATCGTCGATCTGTTCTTGGGGATCTACGGCTTCGTGCCGAGCGAGGACGGGGTGATGATCGTCGGGCAGCCGCATTCGGCCGCAAACTGGTTCCCGGTCAACGACCATCCCGCCGACGCCGCGACGTACTCCTTCGAGATCACCGTGCCCGCCGGGCTCCAGGCGGTGGCCAACGGCGTCCCAGGGAAGACCTCCAGGTCGGGCGGCTGGACCACATGGACCTGGAACGCGACGGATCCGATGGCGCCTACCAGGTGGCGGTGGCGATGGGCGAGTTCGACATCACCACGTACAAGGCCCGGGGGCTGAAGATCGTGGATGCGATCGACCCCGACCTGTTCGTGAGGGCCTTCACCATCACGGACGGCACGAAAGCGGCCTACTCCGGCGCCGCGGCCCAGTCGGCGTACAAGCGCCTCACCCACGTCATCGACGTGCCGGCGAGCGGTGCCTCGCTGGCCTTCGACACTGGCCGCGACATCGAATCCGGCTGGGACTTCTTCTTCGTCGAGGCCCACACCGTCGGCGCGGACGACTGGACGACGCTGCCGGCGTACGACGCCACCGGCACGAGATCACCTCGGACGACCCCGGCCTCTTCTGCGTCTGGGAGAACCCCTCCAGTAATCTGCACCCGTTCCTCGCCCACTACGAAACGTTCAGTGACGACCCATCCGACGATCTCGACCCGGTGTGCGACCCGCACGGGACGACCGGCGAGTGGCATGCCGCCACCGGCGCGAGCAAAGGCCCTGAGCGGTGGAACGTCGATCTGCGTGCCTACGCCGGGCGATCGGTGGAGGTCTCCCTGACGTACATGAGCGATGCGTACAGCAACGGCGTCATGGCGATCGACGATGTCGCCGTCTCGACCGGCCAGGGCACCACGTCGTTCGAGGATGACGGCGATCCGCTCGACGGATGGACGGTGTCAGGTCCACCAGACGGCAGCCCTGGAAACGCGAACGACTGGACGACGGTCGGGCAGGATGCCCTCCCGGAGTCAGTGGGCACGGTCGCTTCGCAGACGTTTGCCCGAGAACCCGAGATCATCAAGTTCCTGTCGGACAAGTTCGGGCCCTATCCGTTCAAGACGGCGGGAGGGATCGTCGACGACGGCGAGGTGGCATTCGCGATCGAGACGCAGACACGTCCGGTGTACGCCCGGGGCTACTTCAAGGATCCGGCGCGCGCAGCCGACGTGGTCACCCACGAGATGGCGCACCAGTGGTTCGGGGACAGCGTGCGCCTCGCGCGCTGGCAGGACATCTGGCTCAACGAGGGGTTCGCGACCTACGCCGAGTGGCTGTGGTCCGAGCACGAGGGAGGGCTCACTCCGCAGGCCTCTTCGACGACCTCACGACGACCATCGCTCCCGATGACGCTGGTGGCAACTCGCGATCGGCGACCCGGGAACCGCCGACCTGTTCGACGGCCAGGTCTACGAGCGAGGGGCGCTCACGCTCCACGCCCTGCGGATGCGCGTCGGTGACGCCGCGTTCTTCCGGATCCTGAAGACGTGGACCCGCACCAAGGCCGGCCAGGCCGTGACGACGCCGCAGTTCATCGCGCTTGCTGAGCAGATCTCGCACCAGCACCTGGACGCCTTCTTCGACGCCTGGCTCTACACGGCCGGGTATCCGGCCGACGCGATCGCGGCCGCGCAGAAGGCGGCTCCGTCCGCCGCACGGGCCGACACCGCGGCCGGCAGCGCGGCCGCTGCACCGCCGCCCGGAGCCGGACACCGGGCAGGACGCGTCCTTCCTGACTCGCGGGATACCAAAGCGGGCCCGCGGAGATAGCACCCGCGCCGGCGGCGGGGCGACCTCGCCGCCGGCGGCCTTCAGATCAGCCACCGGGACCTTCTACCAACCCAAGGCGGCGAGCGGGGCGGATCCCACCGCGTAGCCGTTCGATCTCCGGTCCACCCCGAAGGTGGGATTGACCGAGACCGCCGGCAGTGCATCATGCGTGCTCCATGACCACGACCATCGACGACACCCTCCCCGTGGAGACCGAAACCCCGGTCGCCGAGACCGCGACCGCTGGTCGCGCCAGACTCGCCGACCGCGGATCTGGCTCCGGCTGCTGACCGGGTTCGTGCTCGGCCTCGCCCTGGTCGTCGCCCTGTCCGGCGCCGCCCTGTTCGCGGCGGACGCGAGCTATGAGGGGCGGGTCCTCCCCGGTGTTCGGGTGGGCGGGACGGACCTCTCCGGCATGGATCGCGGGCAGGCGACGGCGGCGCTCAAGGCGGCCTACGCGGGCTACGGCGCCGGGCGGCTGATCGTGCGGACCGACGGCCGGCGACGTCACCGTCCCGTACGCGGATATCGCCAGGGAAGCGCACGTCGACGAGATGGTCGATGCGGCCTTGGCGACCGGCCGGGACGGGACCGCGCTCGAGCGGGCCGTCGGCGAGGTGCGCCTCGCGACCGGCGGCCGGACGCTGGAGCCGTGGCTGACGATCGACGAGGCCGCCCTGAAGGCGAAGGTCGAGGCGGGGCTGGCCGGCCTCGAACGACCGCCGGTCGACAGCACGATCGTGATGGGCCCGAAGACGATCACGCTCACGCCGGCCCAGACCGGCCGGACCTTCGACGGCACGGCCGCCGTGGCCGCCGCGATCGCCGCCCTCGGCCGGACCGACGCGCCGGACGAGCTCGTCGTGGAGGCGGATACCGTCACGACCCAGCCGGCGGTCGGTCTTCGCGACACCCTCGCGGCCAAGCACGCCGCGGAGCGGATGGCGCGCGGCGTCATCGTCACCCGCGGGAGCGACAAGTGGATCATCAAGGCGGCCGTCGTCCGGTCCTGGATCCATTTCGAGACCCAGGCGGACGGGTCGCCCTGGCCGGTGGTGGACGCGACCGCGATCTCGAAGGCCCTGACGCCCGTCGCCAAGGCCGTCAAGCTCCCGGCCGTCTCGGCCTCCTACCTGAAGGCCAGGAACGGGAAGGTCGTCGGGGTCACGCCCGACAAGCCCGGCCACAAGCTCGACCCGGCGGCCATGACCACCGCGATCGCCAAGCTGGTCGAGGACCGGGCCGGCTTCGTCCGGCCGCCAACGTCAAGGTCCGCCTCGCCCCGGTCGCCCCGAAGCTGACCACGGAGCAGGCATCGCGGACCGCTCCGGTGATGCAGATCCTGGGGACGTGGAAGACGTGGTTCCCCGTCAACGACCACAACTTCTTCGGGGCCAACATCTGGATCCCGGCCAAGATCATCGACGGCACCGTGCTGCGCCCCGGTCAGCGCTTCGAGTGGTGGAGCGCGGTCGGGCCGGTCACGCCGTCACGCGGGTTCGGGCCCGGCGGGTTCATCGCCGGCGACCACACGGAGCCGACCGGCGCGCTCGGCGGCGGCATGTGCTCGAGCTCGACGACGCTGTTCAACGCGGCGCTGCGCGCGGGCCTGCAGATGGGCGCCCGCTCGAATCACAAGTACTACATCTTCCGCTACCCGCTCGGCCTCGACGCGACGGTGTCCAAGACGCGCGGCGGCGGCACCCAGACCATGTCGTTCACGAACGACATGACGCACCCGATCGTGATCCGGACGTTCCGCTACACCGCGGGCGGCCGAGGCTGGGTCCGCTACGAGATCTGGGGCATCCCGGACGGCCGAACGGTGAGCCTCAGCAAGCCGTCCGTGTCGAACGTCCAGCAGGCGACGACCTCGACGGTCTTCGTGAACTCGCTCAAGCCCGGCGTCCGCATGCAGACCGAGTTCCCGGCCGACGGGATGGACGTGGCGGTCTCGCGGGTCGTGCGCAAGGGCGGCCGGGTCATCCACTCGGAGACGTTCCGGACGCACTACGTCCTCTGGAACGGCGTCATCCAGGTGGGTCGCTAGGCGGCTTGCGGCGGCTCGATAGGATGAGCCGATGTACGGCAAGCGCGCGACGCCACCGGTCGAACCCGACGTCTGGCTGGCCGCGCTCGACGACGTCCGGCGGCCCCAGCTCGAGGAGCTCGACGCCCGGATCCGGACGGCCTTTCCCGACGCCCGACGGTACGTCGACCACGGGTTCCTGAGCTACGGCCGCTACACGTATCGATCGAGGGCCGGTCAGACGCGGCGAGTGGATGTGCGTCGCGCTTGCGTCGAACAAGGCGTACATCTCGCTGTACGCGGGGCCGATGGGCGTCGAGGCCTACGCGGACCGCCTCCCGAAGGCCAGCCTGGGCCGGGGCTGCATCCGGTTCAAGCGGAACGCCGATGTCGACCTGGAGGTCATCGACGAGGTCGTCCGCGACTCGATGGCCTACGACGGCGAGCACGTCGAGTACGGCAAGACCTGAGGCAGCTGCGACGTGCCCCGGCCGTCGTCAAGCGTTCGGCCGGGGCACGTGGGACCCGCGAATCGCCTAGCGGGTCAGATCGGCCGGGGCCCAACCCTGGGGTCCGGGCCCTGCCGTCGACGGCAGCGTAGGCCGACCCCCATCGCGCGGGTGGAACAGCCGGTCGCGAGGGGCCTTGCAGCGGCGTTGCGTCCGCGGGAGGCCGTGCTGCGGGCGTGGTCGCGCGCCGCGGATCAGTCCCGGTCGATGACCTTCTCGGCTTCGCGCGCCTCCTGGGCGGGCGGTGGTGGCGGGACCGGCTCGTCGCTGCTCGTCCTGGCCAGCTTGGTCGCGATGAAGCCGGTGATGGTGCTGAAGAGCCCGATCCCCACGATGAGCGTCACGGCGCCGACGAACCGCCCCGGGACGGTGACCGGATACCGATCGCCGTAGCCGACCGTCGTCACCGAGACGAGCGCCCACCACAGCGCGTCCCCGCCGCTCTGGATGTTGGCGCCGGGGGCGCCTTGCTCGGCGACGACCATGAGGATCGCGGAGAGCTCGAGGACGACGATCGTGACGAGGAACACCGCGAGGACCGCGCTGCCGGCCTTGTCCCTCAGCAGGGTCCGCACGATGGACGGCCCGCCGATCTTCACCATGCCGCGATAGACGCGGTACACGCGGACGAGCCGGAGCAGGCGCAGGCCGGGGAACGGCAGGCTGCCGAGGAAGTCGAGCCAGCCCCAGCGGAGGTAGGCGCGGCGATCGGGCGCCGTGGTCAGCCGATAGAGGAAGTCCCCCATGAAGATGATGCAGCAGAGCCCGTCGACGATCGTCACGATGTCGACGATGTCCGGGTTCCGGGCGAGGATCGCGATCCCGATGTTGATGATCGAGAACACCGACAGCCCGAGGATGAAGAGCTCGTAGCCGGGGTTCTTGATGAGCTCGCGCTGTTCCTCGGTCGTGATGTCCATCGCCGACGTCTCCACGGGCGAATGCTAGCGGCCGCTATCCTGCCCCGATGACCCGCCAGCGCATCCCCGACGAGGTCCTGTCCGCGGCGCACGTCCGGTCACAGGCCCGGGCGGACCACGACTGGGCACGCGCGGACGAGCTGCGGGCGGAGATCGAGGCCGCCGGCTGGAAGGTCGTGGACCGCGGGACGGACTTCGCGCTCACGCCGATCGCCGCCCCGGACGTCGAGGACGGCGGCCGGACGAGGTACGGGTCCGCGACGTCGGTGCCTTCCCTGCTCGACGCGCCGTCGACCGGCTCGGCGACGGTCGTGCTGCTGGCGACGGACTGGCCCGACGACCTCGCCCGCGCGCTGGCCGGCATCCGCGCCCATGCCCCGGACGGGACGAGCGTGGTGGTCGTCGGCGACGCGCCGACGGAGGAGCAGGCAGAGGCGCTGACCGCGCTCGAGGAGAGCGCCGCGACGACGCCGCCCCTCGAGGTCGTCTGGACCGGGACGCGGCTCGGCCACGGCGAGGCGCTCGACATCGGCCTTCGGCGCTCGACCGGCGACGTGGTCATCGTGGCCGACACGAGCATCGAGCCGACCGGCGACCTCGTGACGCCGCTCGTCCGCGCGCTCGACGACCCGACCGTCGGCGTGGCCGGCGCGTACGGGATCGTGTCCGACGACCTGCGCAAGTTCCGCGACGCCCCGGCGGGGGACGTGGACGCGATCGAGGGCTATCTGCAGGCGTTCCGCCGCGCCGACTACCGCGACCGCGGCCCGTTCGACGCCCGGTTCCGGTTCTACCGCAACCTCGACATCTGGTGGAGCCTCGTGCTCCGCGACGAAGGGGAGGGGGAGACGCCCCGCCGGGCGGTCGTCCCTCGACGGCCTGCCACTCGTCAGGCACGAGCACCGCGGCTGGACGAGCCTCCCGGACGAGGACCGGGACCGCCAGAGCAAGCGCAACTTCTACCGGATCATCGACCGGTTCGGCTGGCGGCGCGACCTCCTGGTCAGCTCGACGTAGGCCTCGGCCACCAGGCCCGGCGCCGGACGGTCGACCCGTCGGGCGAGTCCTCGACCTCCCAGCCCGGCCGCCTCGATCTCGGCGCGGAGCGCGTCGGCACGGGCGAAGTCGCGCGCGGCGCGGGCCGCGGCACGCTCGTCGACCAGCGCGCGAACATCGTCGGGCACCTCGTCGGCGCCCTCGCCGTCCGCCTCCCACACGCGGTCCAGGTCGAGCCCGAGGACCTGGTCCGCGTCCAGCACGAGCCAGCGGCGCTCGTCGGCGGGAGAGGTCGGCGCGCAGGATCTCGCGCACGACGACCAAGCGCCGTGGGCAGGTCGAGGTCGTCGTCGATCGCCGCGACGAAGCGCTCGTGGAACGCCCGCCCGGCATCGGACAGCGGGGCGTCCGCCGCCGGTCCCCGGTCCGCCGGCACGAACCCATCCTCACCGCCGCCGTGGCCGAGCGGCCCGGCGGCGATGCCGGTCGGCCGGTCGCCCGCCGCCGCGGCCCGGAGCGGGACCGGCGCCTGCCACGGCCCTTCCTCGGGCGGCGCGCCGAGCGCGCGCAGCCGTCCCCGCAGCGAGGTGAGCGCCGCCGCGGCCCCGTCGATCGACTCGTCGGAGTAGTCGAGCTTGTGGGCATAGCGCGAGGTCAGCACGAGATATCGGAAGGCCAGCGGGTCGATGCCGCGATCGCGCAGCTCGGTGACGCGCTGGAAGTTCCCGGCCGACTTCGCCATCTTCTTGCCGGACATCAGCAGGAACTCGCCGTGGACCCAGTGGTTCGCCGGGACCCCGCCCACGAACGGCGCCGACTGGGCGATCTCGTCCTCGTGATGCGGGAAGACGTTGTCGATGCCGCCGGTGTGGATGTCGAAGCGGTCGCCGAGGTAGCGCATCGCCATCGCCGAGCACTCGAGGTGCCAGCCCGGGTAGCCCTCGCCCCAGCGCGGGGTCGGCCACTTGAGCAGGCGGCCCTCCCCGGCGGCCTTCCACAGGGCGAAGTCGGCCGAGTCGCGCTTGTCCGGCTCGATCTCTCCGCGATGCCCGGCGCGCAGCTCGTCGAGCGTGTTGCCCGACAGGCGGCCGTAGTCCGGGAACGACGCGACCGAGTAGTAGAGGTTGCCCTCTGCCGAGGCGTAGGCGTGGCCGGCGTCCTCGAGCCGCTCGGCCAGGTCGACCATCTCGGCGACGTGCTCCGTCGCCCGCGGGAAGACGTTCGCCGGCAGGATGTTGACCAGGGCCTCGTCGGCGTGGAACGCGGCCTCGTACGCGGCGGCGATCTCGGCCGGCGTCTTGTGCTCGAGCCCGGCCTGGACCAGCATCCGGTCCTCGCCACGGTCGAACCGCTCATCGCGAAGGTGGCCCACGTCCGTGATGTTCTTGACGTGGAAGACCTCGACCCCGTGGTAGAGCAGCGTCCGCCGGATCAGGTCGGCCAGCAGGTAGCTGCGCAGGTTGCCGACGTGCGCGTAGCGGTAGACCGTCGGCCCGCAGGTGTACATCCGGACGACGCCGGGCTCGATGGGCTCGACCGGGCGGACCGAGCGGGAGAGGGTGTCGCGCAGGCTGAGGGTCACGGGGCGGGACTCGTCTTGAGGGGACGGAGGCCATCCTACCGCGCGGCGCCCGGTCGCCCGGGAAGGGCTTGCGGCGACCCGCCCGTATACTCCCGCCGATGCGCCGCCGGTCCCGTCCCACCTCGCTCCTCGCCGCCCTGGTCGTCACCGCGGCGGTCCTCGTCGGGTCCTCGGCCGCGGCCGTCGGCGCCGATCGCCCGGCCCGCATCCTGGTCGGCGAGCCCACGACGCTCGACCCGGCCGCGCAAGGGGACGCGAACAGCTCGGCGGTGACGGCGCAGCTCTTCGAGACGCTGACGACCTTCGACGGCAACCTGCAGCTCCAGCCCGCCCTCGCCGATTCGTGGCGCATCGAGGCGGGCGGGACCAGGGTCGTGTTCCACCTCCGCCCGGACCTGCACGTTCTCCGACGGCACGCCCCTGCGAGCGAGCGACGTCGTCCGGAGCTGGCTGCGGCTGATCGACCCGGCGCACCCGTCGCCGCTCGCCTCGCTCGCGCTCGTCATCGACGGCGCGCAGGCCTACATGACCCGGGCGTCGGCGGATCCGGCGTCGGTGGCGCTGCACGCGGACGATGCGACCGGGCGACGTCACCGTCGGCCTGGTGCGGCCGGCCTCCGACTTCGTCGATGTCGTCTCGAGCCCGTCGTTCGGGATCGTCCCGCCGGTCGCCGAGGGGGACAGCGGGGCCTTCAAGGCGGGCAGCGGCTTCGTCGGCAGCGGCGGCTACACCGCGACCGGGACCTCGGCCAGCGGCCTCACGCTGACGGCCAACGAGCACTACTGGGCCGGGAAGCCGGCCATCACGACCGTCGAGCTCGTGACCGACATCGCGGGCAGGAGCCCGGTCGAGGTGTTCGAGTCGGGCGACCTGGACTACACGCCGATCGACGATTCGGACGCGTCCTGGATCGCATACGACGAGACCCTCGGCCCGCAGCTCCGCGAGGTCCCGCAGTTCGTCGTCGAGTACTACGGCTTCGACACGAGCAAGCCGCCGTTCGACAAGGCCGAGGTGCGCCAGGCCGTCGCGATGGCCGTCGACTGGCGTCGGATCTCGGTCCTCGGGTCGCCGACGGGCGACGAGCCGGCGCCGACCTCGATGGTCCCGCCGGGCATCCCCGGTCGCTCGGACGCTGATGGCTTCCCGAAGCACGACCCCGACGCCGCCCGCGCCCTGCTCGCGAAGGCCGGCTACCCGGGCGGCGCGGGCTTCCCGGCGATCACGATGCTGACCGGCGGCGGGTCGTTCGACGAGGCCATCGTCGACGAGCTCAAGCGCGAGCTCGGGATCACCGTCACCTACGAGACCATGGCCTTCGGCGACTACTACGCGCGGCTCCTCGCGGACCCGCCGGCGATCTGGTCGCTGGGCTGGGTGGCGGACTATCCCAGCCGCAACGACTTCCTCGGCGTCCTGCTCGGCGAGGATTCCACCAACGACTTCGGGAAGTGGCACGACGAGGCGTTCGACGCGGCCATCGCCGAGGCGGGCGCGGCGACCGACGCGGCCGCCGCCAACGCCGCGTACGACCGTGCCGAGGCGATCGTCGGCACCGAGGTCCCGGTCTTCCCGATGTCGTACGGCACCGGCTGGGCGCTGTCCCGGGACGGGTTGCTCGGCGCCGGCCAGAACGGCCTGGGGAACCTGCGCATGGCGGGGCTCAAGTGGGCGGACTGATGGCGGCGCGCCGCGGGCCGCAGGACCTCGGTCGCCTGCGCTGGCTGCCCGTGCGGCGCTCGCCGCGGCGGCGATCCTGTCCCTCGGGCTGATGCCGCTCGCCGCGGCCGTCCGCGCCGCTGACCCGGTGTCCTTCGGCACGCCGACCGTGACCGGGACCGTTCGGCGAGGACATCGTCTTCACGCAGCCGGTCACGTTCGGCCCGCGCGCCGGAGCGCGTCGAGCTGCTGCTGACCGATCGCCGACGCGATCGGGCCCGAGGTGATCGAGGTGGACGCCGCCGGCCGGGACCGGCGAGCAGACGCTGACCTACCACGTCAAGACCAGCGTGGACCACCTGCTGCCGAACACGCCGGTCCGCGGCACAGTGGCGCATCACGGAGAGCGGCGCGTCGACGCCGGTCACGGGCCCCGAGGCCAGCCTCGTCTACGCGGACGAGCGGTTCACCTGGAAGACCAAGACCGGCTCGGTCGTCCGGGTGCACTGGTACGAGGGCTCCGACGCCTTCGGCGCGCGGGCGCTGCAGATCGGCGAGGACGGCATCGAGAAGTCGGCGGCCCTGCTCGGCGTCACCGAGGAGGAGCCGGTCGACTTCTTCATCTACGCCGACCAGGACTCGTTCTACGACGCGCTCGGCCCGTCGACGCGCGAGAACGTCGGCGGCCAGGCCGACGCGGAGATCCGGACGCTCTTCGCGCTGATCCCGCCGTCGCAGATCGACGACGCGTGGGTCGAGACCGTCATCCCGCACGAGCTGACGCACCTCGTGTTCGACACGGCCGTCCACAACCCGTATCACTTCCCGCCGCGCTGGCTCAACGAAGGGCTGGCCGTCTACGAGAGCGAGGGCTATCCCGTCGACTACCGGTCCGCCGTCACGGAGGCCGCCCGCCAGAGCACGCTGATCCCGCTCACCGGGCTGGTCGGCCAGTTCCCGACCAGCGAGGAGCGCTTCCGGCTCGCCTACGGGGAGAGCGTCTCGGCCGTGGACTTCTTCGTCCGCACGTACGGGCAGGACGCCCTGGTCAAGCTCATCTCCTCGTACGCGGACGGCCGGACCGACGACGAGGCGTTCTCGGCGGCGATCGGCGTCGACGTGGCCGGGTTCGAGGCCGCCTGGCTGGCGGACCTCAAGGCGGAGACGCCGGTCCGCCAGGGTCCGCGGCCCGCGCCGGCCGGCCCGCTGCCCGCCGGCTGGGCGCCGGCCCCCTCGCCGGACCCGAACGCGAGCGCCTTCCCGGTCGCGAGCCAGGCGCCGACCAGTCCGGACGCGCTCATCGGGTGACGCCTCGGGTGACGCGACCGGTGCCGTGGCGCTGGCCGTGGTCATCGCGCTGGTCGCCGGTGGCGTCGGGCTCGCGCTCTACGCCCGGCGGCGACGACCGACGGGGACGGCGCCTTGACCGTGATGGGCCGGCTGCGGCGGATCCCGAGCTGGCAGATCACGCTCGGGGTCGCGCTGCTCGGGCTGGGGTTCCTGATCGCCGCCCAGGCCGCCTCGGAGGGCCCGCGCGTCCGCTACACGACCCAGGAGCGGCCGCCGCTGCTCGCCACCGCGAGCGAGCTCCAGGCGAAGCAGGACGACCTCAAGGCGCAGATCCTCGACCTGCGCGCCAGGATCACCGCGCTGGAGGGATCGAGCGCCGGATCGGCGGCCACGGTGAAGCAGCTCAACGACGACCTCGAGCAGGCCCGCCTCGCCGCGGGCCTGATCCCGCTGACCGGGACCGGCATCGTCCTGCAGATGGAGGACTCGCAGCAGCCCGTGGCCGAAGGCGACAGCGCGGACGACTACCTCGTCGGCGCGCGCGACCTCCGGACCGTGGTCGAGGAGCTCTGGCTCGCGGGCGCCGAGGCCGTCGCGGTCAACGGCGAGCGGATGACCCCGACCAGCGCGATCATCGACATCGGCTCGACCGTCCTCGTCAACTCGGCCTACCTCGTGCCGCCGTACCGGATCACGGCGATCGGGCCGAAGGACCTGTACACGCGCCTGAGCGCGGCGCCCGGGTTCGTGGAGTTCGTCCGGGCACGCGCCCAGCGCTACGGCATCCGGATGTCGTTCGCGGAGCCGGAGTCGGTCGACATCCCGGCGTTCGCGGGGACCGTGTCCCTGCGCTATTCGCGGCCGGTCACGACCCCAGGGCCATCGGCGAGCCCCAGCGCCAAGTCCGGGCGGGTGACGACGATGCACGTGCGACGGAACCAGCTGACGATCGCCGCGGTGGCGTTCGTGCTCGGGCTGCTCGTGGTGGTCCAGCTCCGGGCGCAGGCGGGCACGACCGGCCTCGAGCAGCTCTCGACGCAGGACCTGACGGTGCTGGTGGCGAACCTGAATGCCCGCAACGACCAGCTCCGCAACGAGGTGGCCACGCTCGACCGCGAGCTCTCGACGCTCACCAACGGCCAGGCCCGCGGCGCCCAGTCCGTCGACCAGATCCGGTCCGACCTCCGTCGCGTGCGGGCCTACGCGGGCCTCGACCCGGTGACCGGCCCCGGCGTGACCATCTCGGTCAGCGGCCCGATCGACGGGCCGGCGCTCGAGGCGCTCGCGAACGAGCTCCGCAACGCCGGCGCCGAGGCGATCGAGGTCGACGGCGTGCGCCTGGTGCCGGGCGTCGTCATGACCGGCACGGCCGGTGAGGTCAAGGTCGACGGCGTCCCGGTCGACGCCTCGTTCGACATCGACGCCATCGGCGCGTCGGAGCAGCTCACGGGCTCGCTGACGCGCTCGGGCGGGATCATCGCCCAGCTCGCGGCCACGCAGGAGGACGTCGTCCTGACCGTGACGCCGATGGAGCGGCTCGACCTGCCGGCGACCGATCATCCCCTCGTGCCGGTCAACGGCCACCCGCGGCTTTGATACGCTGAGCCGCCGGATGACCGACCACGCCGTGCTCCCACTGTTCCTCGGCGACGTCGTGCGCCTGCGCCGCGCCCACCCGTGCGGCGGCGACACGTGGCTCGTCGATCGCCTCGGCGCCGACATCGGCCTGCGCTGCCGCGGCTGCGGCCGCCACGTCCTCATCGAGCGCCCGACGCTCGAGCGACGGCTCGCGGGGTTCGTCGAGCGCGGGGATCCGGCGATGAGCGCGGCGGTGACGCCGGTCCGGCCGGGACCGCACGAGTGACGGCCGCCGAGGGCGCCGTCCCGCCGGCCGAGACCGGCGAGGCCCCGACGACGACGCCGCCGCCCGGCGAGAGCGCCCTCGCGGTCTTCCGCAACGCCGCGTTCCTCCGCCTCTGGCTGTCGCAGGCGGCGACCCAGATCGGCGGCAACATGGTCCTGTTCGGGCTGACCGTCATCGTGGTCGACTCGACCAAGTCCAACACCGCGGTCAGCCTGCTGATCCTGACCTTCCTGGTGCCCGGCGGTCCTGTTCTCGGCCGTCGCCGGCGTCTACGTGGACCGCATCGACCGCCGGACGATCCTGGTCGCGACGAACATCCTGCGCGGGCTCGCGTTCATCGCCCTGTACCTCGTCGGCACCAACCTGGCGCTGATCCTGCTGCTGAATGTCTTCGTCTCGACGGTGACCGTGTTCTTCGCGCCGGCCGAGGCGGCGATGATCCCCGAGGTCGTCGAACGGAAGCAGCTGCTCGCGGCGAACGGGATCTTCACGATCACGCTGAACGCCGCCTTCGCGATCGGGTTCGCGCTCCTCGGTCCGCTCGTCGTGAACATCGCGTCGCCGGAGGCGGTGATCCTGGTCGTCGCCTTCCTGTACCTCCTCGCCGCGGTCTTCTGCTTCACGCTCCCGAAGTCGCCCGCCGCCGCCGCGCGAGGACGTCCCGCGGGCTCGGCGTCTCCGAGGCGGAGCATGCCGTCGGCTCGACGCTCTCCCAGCTCACCGAGGGCCTGAGCTTCATCCGCTCGAACCGGTCGATCAGCTGGTCGCTGCTCTATCTCGGGATCACGGCCTCGCTCGTCGGCGTCCTCGGCGTCCTCGGTCCCGACTTCGCGCAGGAGACCCTCGGCCTCGGCGCCAAGGACTTCGCCGTCGTCGTGCTGCCGCTCGGGTTCGGGATCGTGACCGGCATCCTGCTGCTCAACGCCTACGGTCGCTACCTCCCGCGCCGGCGGGTCATCGAGGGCGGCCTGATCGCGCTCGGCCTGCTGCTGGCGCTGCTCGCCGTCGCCGGACCGATCAGCCGGCTCCTGCAGCGGGCGGACGCCCCGGGCGGCCTCGACCTGTCCGGCGTCACCTCGCTGCTGGCGGTCGTGGTCGTGATCGCGCTCTTCGCCGGGATCGCGTACGGGTTCGTGGCCATCCCGGCGCAGACCCAGCTCCAGGAGGACCTGCCGGAGGAGGTCCGCGGCCGCGTGTTCGGCGTCCTCAACATGCTGGTCTCGGTCGCGAGCTTCGTGCCGATCATCATCGTCGGGCCGATCTCCGACGCCTTCGGGACGACCGCCGTGATCATCACCGTCGCGCTCTCGATCTTCGTGGTCGGCGTCCTGTCATTCGTGAAACGGGGGCCCTTGACCGCGACCCACGCCAGTCCGGCGGCGGACCCGCACATCGTCGACCCGCTCGCGTCGGCGCTGGGCGCGGACCTGCCCACCTGGCACGATCCGGAGATGCCGACCGAGCGCTACGTGGCGTCGGCCGGGAGCGTCGGCCGTGGCCACGCCCACGCCGGCCACGCCCGCACCGGCGCGCCCACGCCGGCCGCGCCCGCACCGACGCCCGGACGCACCGCGCCGACGCACCGGCTCCGGCGGACCCCGCCGACCGCGACTGAGCGCATGCCCCTCGACGCCCTGATCACGGGCCGTATCGCCACGCTCGGCGGCGCCAGCGGGTTCGGCTGGGTCGAGGCCATCGGCATCCGCGACGGGCGGGTGGCCTTCGCCGGCTCCGAGGTGGCGCTGGAGACCCGCGCCGACCCGTTCACGAGACGGTTCGACCTGGAACCCGACGAGGTGGCGATCCCGGGCCTCACCGACGCCCACCTCCACCTCGCCCAGGCGGCGCACGCGCTCCGGCAGGTCGACCTCTCGGCGGTCGCGACGCTCGCCGACGGGATGGCGGCGGTCGGGGCGGCGCACGCGGCGCTCGCGGACCCCGACGCGTGGATCGACGGGCACGGCTGGGACGCCGACCGATGGGGACGCTGGCCGACGGCCGACGACCTCGAGGCGGTCGCCCCGGGCCGCCGGGTCATCCTCTGGGCGCACGACCATCACGCGCTGCTCGCCAGCCACGCGGCCCTCCGGACCGGCGGCATCACGGCCGAGACCGAGGACGAGTCCGACGGCGTGATCCGGCGCGACGACCGCGGCGCCCCGACGGGCGTCCTCATGGAATCCGCCACGCGGCTCGTCACGGTGCATCTGCCCGCGCCGGCGCAGGCCGACCTGGAGGCCGACATCGCGACGGTCGCCCGGCAGTGCCTGGCCCTCGGCGTCGTCGCGTGCCACGACCCCGGCCCGCTCGCCCCCGACCCGGACCTGACCTACTCCTTCGGCGCCTACGCACACCTGGCCGAGACCGGCCGGCTGCCGATGCGCGTCCACGCCTCCCTCCGCGCGGACGCGCTGGACACCGCGCTGGCCGGCGGGCTCCGCAGCGGCGACGTGCTCGGCGGCGACCCGGCGGGTCGCGCGCGGATCGGGTGGCAGAAGACCTTCGCCGACGGCTCGCTCGGGTCGCGGACCGCGGCCCTCCTGGCCGACATCGAGCCGTCCGCCGCCGCCGAGCTCCCGGCCACGCAGCGTCGAGGCGTCTGGGTGACGACGGCCGAGGAGCTGGCCGAGCAGGCCACGAGGGCCGCGGCCGGCGGCATCAGCACCCAGATCCATGCGATCGGGGACGCCGCGGTCCGCGCCGCCCTCGGCGTCCTCGAGACGGTGCCGCGCGGCCTCCCGCTGATGCCGCGGATCGAGCACGTCCAGCTCCTCGACCCGGCCGATCGCGGCCGCTTCGCCGCGGGCCGCATCGCCGCGAGCGTCCAGCCGCTCCACGTCGGCTCGGACGCCGAGAAGGCGCGGCGGCTGTGGGGCGCGCGCGCCGAGGCCAACGGCTACACGTGGGCCTCGATCGACGCCACGGGCGCGGTGATGGCGTTCGGCACGGACGCCCCCGTCGAGGCCATCGATCCCTGGCCCGGGCTCGCGCTGGCCGTCCGCCGCGAGGATCCACGCTGGGAGCCCGGCACGCCGCCGTTCGGGCCGGACGAGGCGATCACCCTGGACCGGGCGCTCCGAGCGAACGCCATCGATGCCGCCGTCACGGCGGGGGAGGCGGATCGCGGCCGGCTCGTCCCGGGTCAGCGTGCCGACATCGTGGTCGTCCCGGCGGCCGCCATCGACGACCCGGTCGAGCCGGGCGGCGCGCTCTCGACGGCTCGCCCGTCGCTGGTCTTCCTCGACGGCGAGGTCGTGTTCGAGGCCTAGCCCTTGACGACGCTCCCCGGGCGGTCGAGCTCGCGGCGGGCGTCGGCGAAGAGGCCGTTGAGGATCCGCGACGTCGACGGGAAGGCGTGGATCGTCTCGGCGAGCACGTCGACCGGGACGCGTGCCTTGATCGCGAGCACGCACTCGTGGATCGCCGCCGACGCGTCCGGGCAGGCCATCGCGGCCCCCGCGAGCTGGCGGGTCCCGCGGTCCACGACGATCGTCAGGTGCCCGATGGTCGCCTCGACCGAGTAGCCCTTCGCCGTCTTCGGGAAGTCGGCCACGAGCTCGAAGGCGTCGAGCCCGTCCGCGCGCGCCTCGTCGAGCGTCCGCCCGACCGAGGCCGCCTCGGGGTCGGTGTACGTGGCCCGCGGCAGCGCACGGTAGTCGGGCTGGATGTCCTCGCCGAGGGCCATCCGGACGGCCAGCTCGCCCTGGTAGTGGGCCTGGTGCGTGTGGAGCTCCGGGCCGGCCGGGTCGCCGACGATCCAGAGCCCGTCGGCGACGCGCAGGCGGCCGTCGCGCGGATACGGCGTCCGGCCGGTCGTGTCGACGTGGTAGTGCTCGAGACCGAGGTCCTCGATCGGGAAGGACCGTCCGACGGCGAGCAGCACCGCATGGCCGGACGCGGTGGTCCCGTCGTCGAGCTCGACGACATGCGCCTCGCCGGGCGCGTCCGCCGGCGTCGCCCGCAGCGCCCGGACGCCGAGACGGACGGTCACGCCGTCCCGTTCCAGCGCCTGGCGGACCGCCTCGGAGTTGCGCGGATGGTCGGTGGGCGCGAGCCGCGGGCCGGACTGGACGATGGTCGTCGGCACCCCGAACCGCGCGTAGACCTGGGCGAGCTCGCAGCCCGTCGGCCCGCCCCCGAGGATCAGGAGGCTCGCCGGCAGCGTCCTCGCGAGCGTGGCCTCGCGGTTGGTCCAGACGGGGACCCGCTCGATCCCCTCGATCGGCGCGGACTTCGAGGTCGAGCCGACCGCGACGATCACGTCCTTGGCGCCGATCTCGTGCGTGACCCCGTCGTGGGCGATCGCGACGCGTCCGGGACGCACGATGCGTGCCGTCCCGCGGTACGCCACCGCGCCGACGGCCTCGAGCGCGGTCACGTGGCCGGCATCGTCGGGCTCGGCCGCGTCCGGGGCCCGGTTGATCATGTAGTCGCGCCGGGCCGAGGCGCGCGGCCAGTCGTACGCGGCCGGGTTGGCGGCATGGCGGGCGGCGCTGTTGAGCAGCGACTTGGACGGGATGCAGCCGATGTGCGGGCAGCTCCCCCCGAACCAGACCGAATCGGCGATGGCGACCGAGGCGCCCAGCTCGCGGGCCTTGTTCGCGGCCGCCTCGCCGCCGGGGCCGGCCCCGATGATCGCGAAGTCGTAGTGGTCCATCGGGTCAGTCTGCCCGGTCCGTATGACGGTCGCGTTGCCGGCGCGACTCGAAGAGCAGCAGCGCCGCGGCGACCGAGACGTTCAGGCTGTCGGCGATGCCGCGCATCGGGATCCGGACGGCCTCGATGTCGGGCGCATCCCAGGTCGAGGTGAGGCCGTCGGCCTCGGCGCCCAGGACGATCGCGATCGGCCCGGTGAGATCGACATCGGTGTATGGGCGCTCGGCGTCCACGCGCGTGGCCACGATCCGCAGGCCCGCCGCGCGCGCCCAGTGCGATCGCCTCCTCGGCCGGGGCGGCCGCGAGCGGGACGCGGAAGATGGTCCCGGCGCTGGCGCGGATCGCATTCGGATTGAACAGGTCGGTCCGCGGCGAGGCGGCCACGAGCGCATCGGCACCCGCGCCATCCGCCGAGCGCAGCACCGCGCCGATGTTGCCGGGCTTCTCGACGCCCTCGATGACCGCGACGAGCGGGTCCGACGGCAGCGTCAGCCTCCCGAGCGAGAGATCCGGGACCCGGACGACGGCGAGCAGCCCTTCCGCCCGGTCGCCGAACGCGAGCTTCTCGAATACGCCTTCGCTGACCGCCGTGACCGGCGTCCCGCGACCCTCCAGCGCGTCGAGCGCGGCGCGCGCATCGGGTCCGGCCAGGAGCGGCCCGCAGGTGAACGCCTCGACCAGCTCGGCGCCGGACTCGATCGCCCGGCGGACCTCGCGCGCCCCGTCGACGATGGTCAGCCCCTGCCGGTCCCGCTCGCGTCGGTCGCGCAATGCCGCGACGGCGGCGACCCTCGGGTTCGCGCGGCTCGTGATCTCGGGTGGGGTGGTGGAGGGCATCGCGGTCATGATGCCTCCAGCCCGATCCGCGCGAAGGCCCCCAGCGTCAGCCGCCGGCCGTCGGCCGTGTCCAGGCCGAGGTCGCCGGTCTCGGGTCGCGCGTTCCCGCGCCGCAGGCCGCGGGTCAGGACCTCGCCGAGCCGCTCACCGTCGAAGCCGGGCGTGTGCGCCGTCAGCAGCGCGAACGCCCCGGGCTCGAGGACGCGCCGCAGCGACGTCGAGCAGCGCCGGCAGGTCCTCCTCGAGGCGCCAGGTGCGACCGCCGCCGGCGTGGCCGTAGGACGGCGGGTCGAGCACCACCCCGTCGTACCGCCGGCCACGCCGCGCCTCGCGCTCCACGAAGGTCAGCGCGTCGTCGACGATCCAGCGGACCGGCCGGTCCTCGAGGCCGGACAGCTCGGCGTTGCGCCGCGCCCAGGTCACCGCCGTCCGCGCCGCATCCACGTGCGTGACCGCCGCGCCGGCCGCCGCCATCGCCAGCGTGCTCAGGCCGGTGTAGGCGAACAGGTCCAGGACCGTCGCCGCGGCGGCCTGCTCGCGAAGCCAGGGCAGCATCGCGGCATGCTCGGGGAAGAGGCCCACCTGCCCGGCATCGGTCGGCCGGAGCTCCACGGTCAGCCCGTCGACCTCGATCGGCCAGGGCTCGGCGCCGGCGGCCGGTCCCAGCCAGCCGCGGTCCCGCTCGAAGCGGAGGCCGGCCGCTCGCCACGCGTTCGGGTCGCGTCGCTCGCCGAGCGCGCCGGGCGATGGCCGGTCGATCACATACGGACCGAACCGCTCGAGGCGCGCGGCGCCGCCCAGGTCCAGGAGCTCGTAGTCGCGCGTCGGGCATGGGGCCGGGACGGTCGGGCACGGGGCCGCCATCCGGGTGGGGTCGGGGCGGCAAGGATACGGGACGGCCACGGCTGGACGCCCTGCGGTATGATGCCGTCCGCCGCTGGCTCCTCGATCAGGCGGTCGCGACATCGTCAGGGACGTGGAACACCTCTGAGCCAACGTTGTCGGGATCAAGAGAGCGGGGGACCGGCGACGCTCGGGCGGCTAGCTCAGCTGGTTAGAGCACTTGCTTGACATGCAAGAGGTCACTGGTTCGAGTCCAGTGTCGCCCACCACACCGAAGATGAGCGTCGATCGGGACGCGCCGACGGTCCAGCGATCCACAGAGAGTCGAGCGCACGCTGCAAGCTCGACGATCGACCCGGAACGGCACCACCCGTGAGCGGCCGGCGAACCGGCCCGGGCGTCGCCCGTTAGCGCGACCACGAGCGCGCGAGCCGTCGGCTCGCGAAGGCGGGTGGGACCGCGGGAGTGAACCTCTCGTCCTGTCGATGGACGAGGGGTTTCGTGATTCTCGAGGAGTGACCGATGAGCGAGCAGGAGCCGGCGGACGTGGCGATCGCCGAGGACGAGGACGGCTTCGAGGCGCCCGAGCGCGGCTCGGCCGAGGAGCTCTTCGAGCACGGCGCCACCGGCGAGCTGGGGCCGATGCGCCATTCGGCGGCGCACATCCTCGCCGAAGCGGTCCTGGACCTGTTCCCGGGCACGAAGCTCGGCATCGGGCCGGTCATCACCGACGGCTTCTACTACGACTTCCAGGCCGCCCGCCCGTTCACGCCGGACGACCTCGAGGCCATCGAGGCGCGGATGCGCGAGAGCATCGCGGCCGACCATCCCTTCGTGCTGAGCGAGAAGACGCCGGCCGAGGCCCGCGCCTTCCTCGTCGAGCAGGACCAGCCGTTCAAGGTCGAGATCGTCGACGACCTCGTCGCCGCGTCGGAGCGCGACGGCACGCCGATGCCGCCGACCACGTTCTACCAGCAGGGCCCGTTCATCGACCTGTGCCGCGGCCCGCACGTCGCGAGCACCGGCCAGGTCGGCCCGTTCAAGCTGCTGGCCGTCGCCGGCGCCTACTGGCGCGGCGACGAGAAGCGCCCGATGCTCCAGCGCATCTACGGCACCGCGTGGAACACGCAGGAGGAGCTCGACCAGTACCTGTGGCGGCGGGCCGAGGCGAAGAAGCGCGACCACCGCAAGCTCGGCGTCGCGCTCGACCTGTTCAGCTTCCACGACGTCTCGCCGGGCTCGGCGTTCTGGCACCCGAAGGGCCAGGTCATCTGGCGCACGCTCGAGGGGGCGATGCGCGAGCTCCAGCTGCGGCGCGGCTACCAGGAGATCAGCACGCCGATCCTCGTCTCGGACCGGCTGTGGCGCCAGTCCGGGCACTGGGACCACTACGCCGAGAACATGTTCATCGTCGAGTCCGAGAACCAGCTGTTCAGCCTCAAGCCGATGAACTGCCCGGAGTCGACGTTCATCTACAAGAGCAAGCTGCGCTCGTACCGCGACCTGCCGCTGCGGCTCAACGAGTACGGCCGGCTGCACCGCAACGAGCGGTCCGGCTCGCTGTCCGGTCTGACCCGCGTCCGCCAGTTCATCCAGGACGACGCCCATATCTACGTCCGTCCGGACCAGCTGGCGACCGAGATCGAGGCGCTCCTCGGCGAGGTCCGCGAGGCCTATGGCTGGGTCGGCCTCGAGCCGCGCTTCGCGTTCGCGACCAAGCCGGACAAGGCCATCGGCGATCCGGCCCTGTGGGACCGCGCCGAGGCGCTGATCAAGGAGGCGCTCGACCGCTCGGGCGTCCCGTACGTCGTCAAGCCCAAGGACGGCACGTTCTACGCCCCGAAGATCGACATCTACATCGACGACGCGCTGGGCCGCGAATGGCAGATGGCCACGATCCAGGCCGACCTGACGATGCTGCCCGAGCGGTTCGACCTGACCTACATCGACGAGGAGGGCCAGCCGCAGCGCCCGATCGCCATCCACCGGGCCATCTACGGCTCGCTGGAGCGCTTCATCGGGATCCTGGTCGAGCACTTCGCCGGCGCCTTCCCGCTGTGGCTGGCGCCGGTCCAGGCGACGATCATCCCGATCGCCGACCGCCATGTCGAGGCGGCCAACGAGCTGGCCGGGCTCCTGCGCGAGCGCGGCCTGCGCGTCGAGGTCGACGACTCGTCCAACCGGATGCAGTACAAGATCCGCGCGGCGCAGGAGCAGAAGGTGCCGTACATGGTCGTCCTCGGGGACCGCGAGATCGAGGCTCGGACCGCGTCGCCCCGGACGCGCGCCGGGGAGCAGCAGGAGCCGCAGGCATGGGAGGCCTTCGCCGACCGCCTCGCCGCCGAGTCCGCCGCCCGCGGCCCGGGGGCGTGACCGGCCGCGTCGTTGTCGGGTCGCGAGACCGTATGCTATCCTCCGCCTTCGGCCCGGAACGGGCGCGTGAGCGCGCGTGTCGGACCGGCCTGGACGATCGATCCATAGCGGACGAGGGGTGAACCATCAGCCGAGACCTGCGCGTGAATCAGATGATCCGGATCCCTCAGGTCCGGGTGATCGATGAAGAGAATGCCCAGCTGGGTGTGATGCCCACGCCACGGGCGCTCGAGATGGCGCAGGAACGCGGCCTGGACCTCGTGGAGGTTGCCCCACTGGCCTCACCGCCGGTGGTCAAGTTCCTCGATTTCGGCCAGTACAAGTACGAGCTCACGAAGCGCGAGAAGGAAGCCAAGCGCAAGCAGCGCTCGGTGACCTTCAAGGAAGTCCGCCTCTCGCCGAAGATCGGCGTCGGCGACTTCGACACCAAGGTCCACCGGGCCATCGAGTTCCTCGAGGATGGCGACCGGATCAAGGTGACGGTGCGCTTCCGCGGTCGGGAATTGACCCATCCGGAGATCGGGCGGAACCTCATCGCCCGGTTCTCGGACCGAGTCAAGGACCACGGTGTCCCGGAGCGGGTCCCGCTGCTCGAAGGCAAGTCGATGTACATCACGATGGCATCGACCCACAAGCCCAAGACGCACGAGGCACCGGTCCGGCCGGACCTCGACGAGGCCGATGGCCCCGACGAGTCGGCACCGGTCGCGACACCGGCCGCTGCGGCAGCGGCAGCGCCGGCCGCCAACGGCGGAGCCCGCGACGGCGGAGACCGAAGACCGAACCGGCCGAGGCGGCCGAACCGAAGACCGAAGCGGCGGCCGACGCCAGCCGAACCGAAGGCCGAAGCTGCGGCCGAGCCGGCCGCCAAGGCCGAGGCTCCGGCCGCGAAGACCGAGGCCCCGGCCGCGAAGGCGGAGGCCCCGGCCGCGAAGGCCGAACCGAAGACCGAACCGAAGCCAGCAGCGGCCCCCAGGGCCGCGACGAAGACCAGCACCGCCGCGTCGGCGGCCAGGAAGACCGAAGAAGCGCCGGCCACGCCGGCGGCGACAGGAGAGTAAGGCGACGTGCCCAAGATCAAGAGCCACAAGGCCGCCCAGAAGCGCATCGGCGTGACCGGCAGCGGCAAGGTCATCCGCGTGAACGCGTGGCGTGGCCACCACCTCGAGATCAAGTCCTCCCGACGCACCCGGCGCTACGCCGGCAAGTCGGTGATCGGACCGGAGCACGCGAAGCAGGTCCGACGCCTGCTCCCGTACCTGTAGGAAGGCGATAGCACCACCATGGCTCGAGTCAAGCGGGGCGTCACGGCCCACCGTCGTCACAAGCGCCTCCTCGAGGACGCGGCAGGCCGGAAGGGCACCAAGTCGCGGCTGATCAAGCCGGCGCGCGAGGCGCTCCTCCACGCCCTCGCCTACGCGACCCGCGACCGCAAGCAGCGCAAGCGCCAGATGCGCCAGCTGTGGGTCATCCGGATCAACGCGGCGGCCCGCCAGAACGGCCTCACCTACGGCCAGTTCATCAGCGGCCTCAAGCGTGCCGACGTGGAGATCGACCGCAAGATCCTCGCCGACCTGGCGATCCGCGACGAGGCCACCTTCGGCCGCATCGTCGAGCTCGCCAAGGGCGCCTAGTTCCGCGTCGGCCAGGCACCGACCTCCGCCCTTCGATGAGCCCTCGACGTCGCTGACGCTCGAGGGCTCGTGATTCCCGCCCAGCAGGAAGGACGTTCGTGGACCTCGCCGAACTGACCCGCGACCTCGAGGCCCTGCGCGACGAGTCGCTGGCCGCCGCGGCCGCCAGCCCCGACGTCCCGACCCTCGAGGCGCTCGAGCTCGACGTCCTGGGCAAGAAGGGCCGCCTGACGTCGGTGCTGCGCGGGATCGGCGCGCTGCCGCCCGAGGACCGGCCGCGGGTCGGGGCGGTCGCCAACGCGGTCCGGTCCACCATCGAGGCCGCGCTCGCCGAGCGCGGGACCGTCCTGCGCGGCTCGGCGCTGACCGACCGGCTCGCCGCCGAGGCCACCGACGTGACGACCCCCGGCCGTCCGGTCCGCCGCGGGACGCTCCACCCGATCAACACCACGATCGAGGCCATCGCCGAGGTCTTCGGCCAGTTCGGGTTCGTCGTCTACGAGTCGCCCGAGATCGAGGACGACGTCCGCAACTTCCAGATGCTGAACATCCCGCCGGACCACCCGGCCCGGGACCTGTGGGACACGCTGTACGTCGACGTCGAGGGCCGCCTGCTTCGGACGCACACCTCGCCCGGCCAGATCCGGGTGATGCACGAGAGCGCCCCGCCGATCCGGGCGCTCCTGCCGGGCCGCACCTACCGCTACGAGGCGATCGACGCGAGCCACGCCTCGGAGTTCTTCCAGGTCGAGGGCCTGATGGTCGACGAGGGCACCACGATGGCCGACCTGCGCGGCCTCCTCGACCAGTTCGCGAAGGCGCTCTACGGGGCGGACAAGCGGACCCGCTTCCGCCCGGGCTACTACCCCTTCACCGAGCCGTCGGTCGCGTTCGACGTGGAGTGCCTCGTCTGCGGCGGCGTCGGCTGCCCGGCCTGCTCGCGGAGCGGCTGGATGACGATCCTCGGCGCCGGGATGGTCCATCCCGTCGTGCTCCAGTACGGCGGCCTCGACCCGGAGCGCTACCAGGGCTTCGCGTTCGGGATGGGCGTCGAGCGGATCTCGAACCTGCGCCACAACGTCGGCGACCTGCGGCTGTACATGGAGAACGACCTGCGCTTCCTCGAGCAGTTCCGATGAGGGTCCCGCTCGGCTGGCTGCGCGAGTACGTCGACGTCGACCTCGCCCCCGAGGTCCTCGCCGAGCGCCTGACGATGCTCGGGATGGAGGTCAAGGGCATCGAGGCGTGGGGCGCCGACTGGCGCAACGTCGTCGTCGGCGAGCTGCTGACCGTCGAGAAGCACCCGCGCGCCGACCGGCTCTCGCTGACGACGGTGGACGTCGGGGCAGGGGAGCCGCTCGAGATCGTCTGCGGGGCGACGAACATCGCCCCCGGCCAGCGGGTCCCGGTCGCGCTGCCAGGGGCCGTCCTGCCCGGTGACCGGCGCATCGAGCGCACCGAGAAGATGGGCGTCGTCAGCAACGGGATGCTCTGCTCCGGCGACGAGCTCGGGCTGACCGTCGACGCCGACGGGATCCTCATCCTGCCCGGCGGACACGCCGCTGGGTGCCGAGCTGACCGCCCTGTACGGCGACACGGTCCTCGACGTCGACGTGAAGCCGAACCGCGGCGACGCCCTCTCGATCGTCGGGCTGGCGCGCGAGGTGGCGGCCATCACCGGCGCGACGCTCCGCTTCCCGCCGACCGACGTCGTCGAGGCCGGGCCGCCGGTCGCCGAGCGTCTGACGGTCGAGGTCGAGGACCCCGGGCTCTGCCCGCGCTTCGTCGGTCGCTGGGTCTCGGGCGTCACCATCGGCCCGTCGCCGGACCACATCCAGATGCGGCTCCTCGCGGCCGGCCAGCGGCCGATCTCGAACGTCGTCGACGCCAGCAACTACGTGATGATCGAGCTCGGGAAGCCGATCCACACCTTCGATGCCGCCGCCGTCCACGGCGGCCGGATCGTCGTGCGTCGCGCCACGGCCCGGCGAGCGCCTCGAGACGCTCGACCACGTCGAGCGGGAGCTGGATCCCGAGACGGTCGTCATCGCGGACCCCGAGGGGCCGATCGCGATCGGCGGCGTGATGGGCGGCGCCGGCTCCGAGATCGGGCCGGGCACGACGGACGTCGTCGTGGAGTCCGCCATCTTCGACCCGGTCAGCATCCGCCGGACGGCCGCCCGGTACGCGCTCCGCTCCGAGGCCAGCCTCCGGTTCGAGAAGGGCCAGGAGTCCCGGCTCGCGCGGCTCGGGGCGGACCGCACCGCGCGGCTGATCGTCGAGTGGGCGGGCGGCACGGTCGATGCCGGCGCGGTCGACACCGATCCGGGCGAGCACGAAGCCGCCCGCGTCGCCTTCCGGCCGTCGCGCACGGACCGGCTGCTCGGGCGTCGACCCTGGACCCCGCCGAGCAGCGGAGCCTCCTCGCCCGGGTCGGCATCGAGACCGCGGCCGTGGCGCCCGGCACGCCCATCCTGGTCGCCGCCGGCACGAAGCCGCTCACCGTGGAGCCGGCGGCCGACGTGGCGGTGCTCGAGGCGGTCGTGCCCGACGTGGCGCCGTGACCTCCTGGTCGAGGCCGACGTGATCGAGGAGATCGCCCGCGTCCGCGGCTACGAGACGATCCCCCCGATCCTCCCGCACACGTCGATGCCGCCGTACCGGCACAGCCCGCTCGAGGCGCGGGACGCCATCCGCGCGACCCTCGCCGGCGCCGGGCTGAGCGAGGTGGTCACGTACGCGCTGGTGGCGCCTCGGATGGTCGAGCGCTTCCCGTTCCGCGACGACGGCGCTCCCGAGGGCGAGCCGGAGCAGCGACCGGCCGGGCGGCCGGTGGTCGTCACCAACCCGCTCTCGAGCCAGCACTCGGTGCTCCGCCAGAGCCTGCTCGGCGGCCTGCTCGAGGTGGTCGCCACCAACCTGCGCTACGGGCACGCCGAGGTGGCCATCTTCGAGGTCGGCAAGGGGTATGGGGCCCCCGGCGAGCCGCCGACCCACGAATGGTGGCGGCTGGGGTTCGCGCTGACCGGCCCGGCCGTCGTGCCGGCATGGAACCAGCCGGCCCGGCCCTACGACCTCGACGACGCGAAGGGCATCCTCGAGGCACTGGCACGGCGTCTCGGGCTGCCGGTGCCGTCGTGGACCCCGCTGACGGACGATCCGAACCTGCACCCGGGGCGGGCGGCCAGGATCGAGGCCGGCGGCGGCATCGTCGGACGGGTCGGGGAGCTGCATCCGGCCGTCATCGAGGCGCTCGAGATCCGCGCCGAGCGGGTGATCGTGGCCGAGGTGGCGATCCGCGGGCTCGCGGGCGGCCAGGTCGCCGCCGCCAGGGTCACGGCACCGCCGCGCCATCCGGCGGTCGAGCGCGACCTCGCGGTCATCGTCGCCGCGACCCGGCCCGCCGCTGAGGTCGAGGCATCGATCCGGCGCCATGCCGGTCCGCGGCTGCGCGCGGTCGCGCTCTTCGACATCTACCGCGGGAAGCCGCTGGCCGACGACGAGAAGAGCCTCGCCTACCGGCTGACGCTGCGCGACGACGACCGGACCCTCACGGACGCGGACGTGGACGCGGTCGTGGCCCAGGTGACCGAGGGCCTCGCCGACGATCTCGGGGCACGACTCCGGACCTGACCGGACCGCTCCGGACCACACCGAAACGCTTGGAGCGCACCGACCACCCATCCGTCCCCTTGCGGCGCGCGGAGAGCCGCTGCTAACCTAGCGCGGCTCCGGCGCCGGCCGGGCATTCCGGACCAGAAGGAGCACGGGTGGATCTCGGGAACTTCCTCGACGGGATCAGCACGGTCGACCTGCTCATCTTCCTGTACTTCATCGGCTTCTTCGTGCTCGGGTTCGCCCAGGGCACGATCCGACGCCTGATCGGCATCGCGTCGATCCTGTTCTCGTTCCTCTTCGCCGCGAACATCGCCAAGCCGCTGGGCGACTACCTCGGGCAGAACTGGACCCAGTTCTCCAAGGAATACAGCCTGATGATCGGGTTCGCGACGGTGTTCTTCGCCTCGGCCATCGCGTTCGCGCTGGTGGCCCAGGGCCTGTACAAGTCCCAGCCGCTCTTCCCGAAGGCGCGCTTCCTCGACGAGATCATCGGCGGGATCCTGGGCCTCATCGAGGCCGCGCTGATCTTCGGCGCCGTGCTGGTGATCCTCGACTCGTTCTTCGCCCTCCCGGGCATCGCCGCCGACCCCCAGGAGCTCCCGTTCCTGCGCGACTTCTGGACGGCCCTCGACGGCTCGAACGCGGCGGTCCTCTTCCGCGACACGCTCATCCCGGGCTTCTTCGCGGTCTTCGGGTTCCTGATCCCGGACTGGCTCGAGGTCCTCTACCCCTAGGGCGATGGACCGCGCGGCACTGGACCGGCCGGCGGTCGACGCCGCGCGGGCGATCCTCGGCGCCACGCTCGTCCGCACCGACGCGCGCGGCCGTCGCGCGGGGCGCATCGTCGAGGTCGAGGCCTACGCCGGCCCCGACGACCAGGCGTCGCACGCCCGCGCCGGACGGACGCCACGCAACGCGGTCATGTTCGGACGACCGGGCATCGCCTACGTGTACCTTGTCTACGGGATGCATGACTGCCTGAACGTCGTCACGGGACCGGCCGATACGGCCAGTGCGCTGCTCATCCGCGCGGTCGCGCCGACCGAGGGCGTGGACCTGATGCGCGCGGACCGGCTGGCCTGGCTCGGCGCGCACCGGCGGACGATCGAGCCGGCCGCCATCGCGCGCGAGGCCGAGCGCCTGGAGCGGCTGTCCGACCTCCGCCTGGCGAGCGGGCCCGGGCTCGTCGCGGCCGCCTTCGGCATCGACCGCTCGGCGACGGGCACCGACCTCCTCGACCCGGCCTCGTCGCTCCGCCTCGAGGGGCCGTCCGGGAGCGTGGCCGCCGACGCGATCGAGACGGGTCCCCGCATCGGCGTCGCCTACGCGGGCCTGCCGTGGGCCGAGCTGCCGTGGCGGTTCGCCATCGCCGGCGACCCCTCGGTCTCCGGCCCGCCCGTCCGGCGCTGACCCCCATGGACCAGCGATCGATCGCGCTGCTCGAGTTCCCGCTCGTCCGGGAGCGGCTGGCGGCGGCGACCTCGTTCCCGCCGTCGCGGCGCCTCGCCGAGGCCCTCGAGCCGTCCGCGGACCCGGTGATCGTCGAGCGCGGGCTCGACGAGACCGACCAGGTGCGCGCGCTCCTCGCCGACCGCCCGGGCATCGGGATCGGCGCCGCGCGCGACATCGGGCCCGCGATCGAGCGCGGCGCGCGCGGCGGGCGCCTGGAGCCCGGCCAGTTCCTCGAGCTGGCCGAGACGCTCGACGCCACCGCCCGGCTGGCCACCGCCCTCGCCGACGAGCGACGGGCGCTCCTTCGCGCGCTCGCGGCCGACCTCCATCCGCTGCCCGCGCTGCGGAGCACGCTGGCCCGCAGCTTCGACCCGGTCGGGGAGCTGCTCGACACCGCCTCGCCGCGGCTCGGCGGGCTGCGCTCCGCGGTCCGCGTCGCCTACGACCGGCTCCGCCGCCGGCTCGACTCGCTGGTGGGCGCGGAGCTCGGCAGCGCGCTCCAGGAGCCGATCGTCACGCTCCGCAACGGCCGCTACGTGGTGCCGGTCAAGGCCGAGGCGCGGGCGCGGGTCAAGGGCATCGTCCACGACGCCTCGGGCAGCGGCCAGACGCTGTTCATCGAGCCGCTCGTCGCCGTCGAGCTGGGCAACGCCTGGCGCGAGGCGCAGGTCGCGGAGGCCGAGGAGGTGGCCCGCATCCTCGACGAGCTCTCGGCGTATCGTCGCGGCGAACGCCGGCCCGCTGCGCGACACGCTCGACGCGCTGGCCCGCTTCGACTTCTGGGCCGCCAAGGCGAGCCTCGCCGCCGAGCTCGACGGCGTGCGCGCCGAGACCGACGACAGCCCCGCGGACGCACCGGTCGTGATCCTGCTGTCGGCGCGGCATCCGGGCCTCAGCGGCCGGGTCGTGCCCATCGACATCCGCCTCGGCGACGGGGTCCGCGCGCTCGTCGTGACCGGCCCGAACACCGGCGGCAAGACGGTCACGCTGCGCACGCTCGGGCTGCTGAGCCTGATGCACCAGGCCGGGCTGCACGTGCCCGCGGCCGCCGGCAGCCGCCTGCCGATCTGGCGCGACGTCTTCGCCGACATCGGCGACGAGCAGTCGGTCGCCCAGTCGCTCTCGACGTTCTCCGGGCACCTTCGCTCGATCATCCGGATCGTGGACGCGGCCGGCCCGGGGACCCTGGTCCTGCTCGACGAGCTGGGCGCGGGCACGGACCCGACCGAGGGCTCCGCGCTGGCGCAGGCGCTCCTCGACCACTTCATGCACGCCGGTGCCATGGTCGCCGCGACCACGCACTACGCCGAGCTCAAGGCCTACGCCCACACGACCGAGGGCGCGCGCAACGCGTCGGTCGAGTTCGACCTCGAGACGCTGAGCCCGACGTACCGGCTCTCGATCGGGCTGCCCGGCGGCAGCCAGGCCTTCGCGATCGCCGAGCGGCTCGGCCTCCCGCCGGAGATCGTCACCGACGCGCGCTCGCGGCTGTCCGAGGCGCAGCGCTCGTTCGAGGCGACGCTCGCGGCCATCAAGGCGACCGAGGGCGAGGCCGGCGAGGCCCTCGACCGGGCGCGTGCCGCCGAGCTGCGGGCCGCGGACGCCCTGCGCGTGGCCGACGAGGAGCGACGGCGGGCGCGGCGGGAACGGGACGAGGCGACGCGGGCGGCCCGCAACGAGGCGGACGAGATCCTCGAGCAGCTGCGCGACACGGTCCGCGACACCCGCCGGGCGCTCGAGCGCGAGACCGTCACCGCGTCGAGCCTCGACTCGGCCGTGGACCGTGCCGGGGCGATCGTCGAGCAGCTCCCCGACGTCGAGGACGACGCGGCACCGGTCGCCGTCGTGGTCCCGCGGCAGTGGCAGCTCGGCGAGCGGGCCCGGAGCGTCTCGGGCGGCTGGGAGGGCCGGATCGCGGCGCTGGAGCGCGGTGGGCAGCGCGCGACGCTGGAGGCCGGCGGGATGCGCGTCACGGTCGACGTGGACGACCTCGTCCTGGCCCAGGGGCCGGCGGCGAACGACGGATCCGGGATCATCGGCCGGGTCGGGACCCGACGTCGAACGCCGGGTCGCTGCGCCTCGAGCACGCCCGCACGGTCGCCTCGTCGCTCGACCTGCGCGGCGCCCGGGTGGACGAGGCGCTCGACGCGCTGGCGCGCTACCTCGACGACGCGGCCGTGGCCGGGATGCCGAAGGTCACGATCATCCACGGGCTCGGCACGGGAGCGCTGCGCGATGCCGTGCGCCGCCATGCCGCGGACCATCCGGGCGTGGTGTCCGTGCGGCCGGGCGAGCGTGGCGAGGGTGGCGACGGCGCGACCATCGTGACCCTCTAGCGCGGCTCGCGCGCCTACTGGTTCGGGGGCGGCGGGGGCGTGGGCTCCGGCGGCAGGCCGGGGCACGTCGGATCGAGCAGCGGGATGCAGACGGGCGGTGGCTCGACCGGCGCGAGCGGGCACAGCTTGCTCGGCGCGAACGGCGCACCCCAGGACCGGCCGAACGGATAGAAGCCCGTGCCGTAGAAGTAGGCCGTCCGGGTGCCCTTCGAGGTCCCGCGGACCCCGGCGCCCTTGGCGGCGCGTGCGGCCCAGTTGCGGTCCGCCTTCTGCCACGAGGGATACGCGGCGTCGACCTCGGAGATGTCGAAGAAGGCGCGGGTCACCTTCGGCCCGACGCAGCCTTCCTGCCAGCGGAGGCCGCTCGCCTTGTCGATCTGCGCGACGACCCGGCTGTTCGACGACTGGGTCGGGATCGTCTTCGGAAGGAAGAGCTCCTTGACCGTCTTCGTGGTCGAGGCGCCCGGCTTCATGCCGGTGAACGCGTCGACCGTCGCGGTCTTCAGGCCGGGCGGCTGCTTGAAGTCGGCGATCGGCTTGCCCTTGCTGATCTCGGTGAGGATCGCGGACCACAGCGGCGCGGACGTGTCGAGCGAGAGCTTGCCGTCGTTGGGGGAGTTGTCGCTGTTGCCCATCCAGACGCCGACCGCGAGCGCGGGCGACTTCGGGTCCTTCGGCGGCGCCAGGTAGCCGTAGGCCGCCACGTCGCGGTTGTCGCTGGTCGTGCCGGTCTTGTAGGCGGCGGGCCGGCGGGTCGAGCCGTTCTTGATGGCCCACTTGCCCCAGAACGGGTTGATCTTCATGTCGGTGTTGCCCTTGAGGATGTCCGTGATGATGTACGCGGCCCCGCGGCTCAGGACCTGCTCGCCCTGCGGCTTCTCGCTGGCGACCGGCCAGATGATCCGGCCGTTCGAGTCGGCGATCGAGGTGATGTACTGGCGCGGCATCTTCAGGCCGTTGTTGGCGACGGCCCCGTAGGCGCCGAGCAGGTCGATCGGGTGGACCTCGAGGGTGCCGATGCCCATCGACTTGACCGGGACGGCCGTGCTCGGGTAGGTGATCCCGAGGTCCTTGGTCCGGTCGTAGAGGTGGTCGAGGCCGGTCATGATCGCGCCCTTGATGGCCGGCACGTTGAGCGAGAACTGGAGCGCCGAGCGGAGGCGGACCGGGCCGCGCTCGAGCTTGTCGGCCTGGACCGGCAGGAATCCGCCGCCGAAGTCCGTCGTGACGTCCATGAACATCGTCGCGGCGGTCAGCGTGCCGTCATCGATGCCGATGGCGTAGTCGATCGGCTTGATCGCCGAACCGGGCTGGCGCCAGCCGTCGGCCATCACGTCGAACTGGGGCTGGAACTTCCGGTTGCCCTTCGCGGTGTAGCTGGCGCTGCCGACGTAGGCGAGCACCTGGCCCGTCCGGTAGTCGATGACGCCGGCGGCCGCGTTGTTGATGTTGTGGCCGCGCAGGCCGAGGATCCAGTTGTAGGCGCTCGCCGGGATCTTGCGCTGCTTGAGGACCGCGCGCGGGTTCGAGGCATTGGGGGCGCGGGCCGCGGCGTAGACCCACTTCTCGGCGGTCTGCTGCATCTTGTAGTCCAGCGTCGTGGTGACCGTGTAGCCGCCGGTGTCCACCTGCGTGCAGTCGGTGGGGGTGTCCGGGCAGAGGATCTCGGCCAGGGCCCGGCGGACCTGCCACACGAACTGGGGCGCCTTCCAGGTGGCCGATGCGGGCAGGCTGAGCACGACCGGCTCGAGCTTGGCCGCGTCGTACTCGGAGGCTGGCGTGCTTCGGACCCCGTCAGCGTGCTGTTGGTCTTCATCAGGTCGAGCACGTGGTTCCGCCGGATCACGATCTCGGCCGTGTCCGGGACGACGAGGTCGAAGTCGGGGCAGTCCGCGTCATCCGAGACGGTCGTCTTGCAGACCTCGTCGGCGTTCTTCACGAGGTCGAACTTGGTCGGCGACTGCGGGATGGCCGCGAGGATCGCGAACTGGGCCAGCGTGAGGTCGCTGAGCGCCTTGCCGAAGTACCCGCGCGCCGCGGCCTTCACGCCGTAGAGGTTGTTCCCGTAGAAGTTCTGGTTCAGGTACGCCGTGATGATCTGTTCCTTGCCGGACTGGCCCGGATACTCCTGGGTCAGGCGCACGGACTGGATGATCTCGCGGAACTTGCGCTCGTACGTGGAGCCCTCGAAGGCCCAGTCGGGGAGCAGCCTGGCTCGGACGAGCTGCTGGGTGATGGTCGAGGCGCCACGCGGCCGGCCGGAGATGGTGTCGACGCCCGCCGAGATGATCCCGACCGGATCGAAGCCGGCGTTCTGCCAGAAGCCCTGGTCCTCGATCGAGGTCGTCGCGTCGATCATCTCGCCCGGGATCTGGTCGTAGGTGACGACCTCACGGCGGAGCGAGCCGAGCTTGGCGAGCTCGATCTTGCCCGTCCGGTCGACGACGCGGGTCTGCTGGTCGAACTCGATGTTCTCGAGGGCCGTGGCCGGGTCGGGCAGGTTGGCCGAGTAGTGGTTGTACGCGCCGACGGCCACGACGAGGCCAGCACCGGTCGCCAGGAGGGTGGTGCTCAGGAAGACGATGAGGACGACGACGGCGACTCGACCGATGATCGAGCCACGACGCGCCTTGGGGCGGCCCTGGAGCGCTCTTCGATGGCGCTGGCGCCGCGCGAGGCTGGTCTGCATCTGTGGCCGCACGATAGCATAGGGGGCGTGAACGAACGGACGAGCGCCTCCCGGTGGGTCGAGACGGCTCGACGTTCGACCCTGTGACGGACGACCCGGCGAGCGGTCTGGCGGGGCTCCTCGACGACCTCGAGTGGCGGGGCATCCTGCAGGCCACCACGCCCGGGCTGCCGGCCCGCCTCGCGACCGGTCGCCCGATCACCGGCTACATCGGGTTCGATCCCTCCGGGGCGTCGCTCCACGTCGGCCACCTGGTGACCGATCTTCGGGCTGCTCCGCCTGCAGCGCCACGGCGGCCGTCCCGTCGCGCTCGTCGGCGGCGGGACCGGGATGATCGGCGACCCGTCCGGCCGCTCGAGCGAGCGGAACCTCCTGGACCGCGAGACGCTCGCCGCGAACGCGGAGGGGATCCGCCGCCAGCTGGAGCGGTTCCTCGACTTCACGCCAGGATCGGGCGCGATCATGCTGGACAACCTCGACTGGCTCGGCGAGCTGTCGCTGATCGACTTCCTGCGCGACACCGGCAAGCACTTCACGGTGCCCTACATGCTCGCCAAGGACTCGGTCCAGGTGCGGCTGGAGCGGGGCCTGTCGTTCACCGAGTTCAGCTACATGCTGCTCCAGGCGTACGACTTCGCCCACATGCATCGGACGATCGGCGTCGAGCTCCAGATGGGCGGCGCCGACCAGTGGGGCAACATCACCGCCGGACTCGAGCTGATCCGTCGGACGAGCGGGGCGGGGGAGGGCGGGGACGCGGCCGGGTCGCCGGATCCGGCGCACGGCCTCGCCTACAAGCTCCTCCTCTCGCCGTCGGGGACCAAGTTCGGCAAGAGCGAGAGCGGCGAGTCGATCTGGCTCGACCCGGCCCGCACGTCGCCCTTCGCGTTCTACCAGTACTGGCTGAACACCGACGACCGCGACGTCGGCACGTACCTGCGCTGGTTCACGGAGCTGTCCCGGGCCGAGATCGAGGCGCTCGAGGTCGAGGCGGCACGGGCGCCCGAGGGCCGGCCAGCGCAACGGGCGCTCGCGCGCGACATCACGGTGCGGACCCACGGGGTCGAGGCCGCCGAGCAGGCGATCGCCGAATCCGCTGCACGGTTCTCGGGGGACGCGGTCGCCGACGGGCCGGCGCTCGCCGGGATGTACGCGTCGGCGGGCGGCTTCACCTTCGATCCGGCATTGCTGGCGGAGGGCGTGGCCGTGCTGCTCGCGGAGGCGGGCCTGTTCGCGTCGCGTGGCGAGGCCCGGCGGATGATCGCCGGCGGCGGCGTGACGGTCAACGGGGAGCGCGTCTCGGATCCGGCCGCCGTCCCGCAGCCCATCGACGGGGAGTGGCTCGACGTGCGCATCGGCAAGCGCCGCCGCGAGATCGGGCGCCGCGGGGTGACGCGAGACGCGGTCTGCGTGGGCCGCGGCGCGTCGGCGTTGGTCGCAGCGGCCGGGTGTGCGTCGCCGAACGAGGCCCCACCGGCTAAGACGGCTCGATCACCAGGCTGAGCGACGGGCAGCGCGGACTGAGGCTAGCCGGCGTGACGGCGGCGGAGCACCTCGACGACCTCGGATGGCGGCACGCCTCGCTCCGCGAGCAGCACCAGGGCGTGATACAGCAGGTCGGCGGCCTCGCCGGCGAGGGCCTCGCGGGTCGCTGACCGGTCGGCGCCCGACGACTCGGCCGCGGCGTCGTCCTTGGCCGCCATCAGGACCTCGGTCGCCTCTTCGGTGACCTTGCGGCCGGCGGCATCGACGCCGCCCTCGAGCAGCGACGTCGTGTAGGAGCCGGCCGGTCGCTCGGCCGCGCGGGACGCGATCGTCGACCACAGCGACTCGAGCCAGGCGAACCCCTGCGTCGTCCGGTCCGCGGGCGCGCCATCGGGGTCGAAGCAGCTCCGCGTCCCTCGATGGCAGGTGGGCCCGACCGGGTCGACGGTCAACAGGAGCGCGTCCCCGTCGCAATCGACCGCGAGGTCGACGAGCCGGAGCACGTTCCCGCTCGTCTCGCCCTTGCGCCAGAGGCGGTCGCGCGAGCGCGAGTGGAAATGGACCTCGCCGGTCTCGAGCGTGGCCGCGAGCGCCTCCGCGTCCATCCAGGCGAGCATCAGCACGCGTCCGTCCGCCCGGTCCTGGACGATCGCGGGCACGAGGCCATCGGGACCGAACGCCAGGTCCGGCGCGGCCGCTCCCCGGGCGATCGGCACGCTCATGCGACGGCCTGCGGGACCAGCCGGACCGGCAGCCCGGCGGCGGCCATGGCGGCCTTGACGTCGGCGATGGCGTGGATCCGGCGATGGAAGATCGAGGCGGCGAGGACCGCGTCGGCATGGCCGTCGACGATGGCCGCGACGAAGTCGGCCGGGCCGGCGGCGCCACCCGACGCGATCACCGGCACGCCGACCCGGTCCGCGATCTCGCGGAGGAGCTCCGTGTCGAAGCCGGACCCGGTCCCGTCGCGGTCGATCGAGGTCACCAGCAGCTCGCCCGCGCCGAGGTCGACGACCCGCTCGGCCCAGGCGATCGCGTCGAGGTCGGTGCCCTCGCGGCCGCCCTGCACGACGACCTCCCACGCGGGTCCGTCCGTGGGACGCCGTCGCGCGTCGATCGCGACCACGACCGCCTGGCGCCCGAAACGGGCGGCGCAGCGGCTGACCAGCGTCGGGTCGGCGACGGCCGCGGTGTTCAGCGACACCTTGTCGGCGCCGGCGCGGAGCACGTCCCGCATCTCGTGCACGGTCCGGACCCCGCCGCCGACGGTGAGGGGGATGAAGGCTCGGCGCGCCGTCCGCTCGACGATCTCGAGGAGGGTGCCGCGGCGCTCGGGCGCGGCCGTGATGTCGAGGAAGACGAGCTCATCGGCGCCTTCGGACGCGTAGCGCTCGGCCAGCTCCGGGGGATCGCCCTCGTCGACGAGGTCGACGAAGCGGGTGCCCTTGACGACGCGGCCGTCGGCCACGTCGAGGCACGGGATCACCCGGTGCCGCAGCATCAGGCGGCCCGCGCCATCGCGACGAAGTTGGCGAGCAGGCGCAGGCCGTCAGGGCCGCTCCGCTCCGGGTGGAACTGGACGCCGTGGACCGGGCCGCGGGCGATGGCGGACACGAACGGGCGACCGTGCGTGGTCCGGGCGAGGACGGCAGACGCGTCGGCGTCGACCGGGTCGCCGGCGTACGAGTGGACGAAGTAGAAGTCCGCGCCGTCGGCGATGCCGTCGAAGAGGGGGTGATCGCGCGTCCGCTCGACCTGGTTCCAGCCGATGTGCGGGAGCGTCGGGGCACCCTCGAGGCGGACCGTCCGGCCGGCCAGCGCGCCGAGCGTGACCGCGTCGTCCTCGGCGCTCGACTCGAACAGCAGCTGCAGCCCGAGGCAGATCCCGAGGAAGGGTCGCCCGGAGGCCAGCCAGCGCTCGATCGGCTGGGTCAGGCCGTGCTTGTCGAGGCGCGCCATCGCCGGGGCGGCCGCACCGACACCCGGGACCACCAGCGCGTCGACGTCGCGCAGCATCTCGCCGTCGCGGACGACCGTGACCGTGGCGCCGAGGGTCGTGAACGCCTGGTCGATGCTGACGAGGTTGCCCGCCCCGTAGTCGACGACCGCGATGCGCGGCGCGGCGCTCACCCGAGCGTGCCCTTGGTCGACGCCACGCCGCTGCGACGCGGGTCGGCTTCGACGGCCTCGCGCAGCGCGCGGCCGAGCGCCTTGAACGCGGCCTCGGCGAGGTGATGGTCGTTGCGGCCGGTGCCCCGGAGGTGGAGCGTGGCGCCCGCGGTCCGGGCGAACGACTCGAGGGCGTGCTCCACCAGCTGGAGCGGCAGCCCGCCGGCGCGCTCGCCGCGGAACGGGAGGTCGATGACCGCGTACGGCCGGCCGCCGATGTCGATGACGGCCGTCGCGACGGATTCGTCCATCGGGACCGAGCTGTCGCCGAAGCGTCGGATGCCGGCGCGATCGCCGAGCGCCTCCGAGACGGCCGATCCGAGCACGAGGGCGACGTCCTCGACCGTGTGGTGCTCGTCGACCTGCAGGTCGCCGTCCGCGTGGATGGCAAGGTCGAAGAGGCCGTGGTGCGCGAACGAGCCGAGCAGGTGGTCGTAGAACCCGATCCCGGTGTCGATGGCGGCGTGGCCGGACCCGTCGAGCCCGAGCGTGACCGTGATCTCCGTCTCGTTCGTCGTGCGGGCGACCGTCACCCGGCGCCCCTCGCGGGGCCCGACGGTCAGCTCGCCGAGCGGCGTCGTCATGGTTGCGTCTCCCTGGCGATCTCGGTGGCGGCCTGGATGATCCGGTCGTTCTCGGGCGCGGCCCGGACCGTGAGCCGGAGGAAGCCGGCCAGCGGGTGCCCGGCCGGGAAGGTGCGTGGCACGAGGCCGCGGCGCAGGAGGCCCTCGGTGACGGCCGCCGCCCGTTCGGGCGAGCCGAGGTCCGCGAGCAGGAAGTTCGTGACCGACGGGCCGACCGCCCAGCCGGCGGCGGTCAGACCGGCCGCGAGACGCTCGCGCTCGACCCGCACGCGCTCGAGGTTGGCGTCGAGGACGGTGTCGTCGGCCAGGGCGTCGGCGACGACCGTCACCGAGACCGTCGAGACAGACCCGGGCGGCCGATACGGGTTCAGCCGTCCGATGACGGCGGGATCGGCGATCGCGAACCCGACGCGCAGGCCGGCGAGCGCGTAGGCCTTGCTGGCCGTGCGCACGACGATGAGGTTCGGGTATCCGGCTCGCAGCCCCAGGAGCGATCGCCCGACGAACTCGGCATAGGCCTCGTCGAGCACCACGATGGGCGCGGGGCGGCCGTCACGGTCGGCATCCGCGGCGAGGCCGTCGAGCAGGCGCTCGACCGCGCCGTCGGGCTCGGGGAGCGCGGTCGGGTTGTTCGGGCTGCACAGCCAGACGACCGTGGCGTCGACGGCGGCGCCGCGCACGGCGTCGAGGTCGAGGGCCCAGCCCTGGTCCCGGCCGAGCCGCGGGACCGCGACCACCTCGGCGCCGCGCTGCTCGGTGAGGACGCGGTACATCGCGTACGTCGGGACCGGGACGACGGCACGATCGCCCGGCCGCAGGAACGCCTTGGCGACGAGGTCGAGGATCTCGTCGGCCCCGGCGCCGACCAGCAGCTCGGCCGGCGTGACGCCGTAGCGGGCCGCGGCGGCCGCCACGAGCCGCCGGTAGTCCGACGGCGGGTACTCGGACAGGCTGGTCTCGAACCGGCCGGCGGCGAGGATCCGGAGCGCCAGGTCGGGCGGCGCCGGGGACGTGTTGAGGTCGAACCGGACGATCGAGGCGCGATCGACGCCGTAGCGCTCCGCGACCTCGTCGTCGGTGGCCTCCCACGTGTAGGTGCTCGGGGCCGTCGGCGACACGAACGTCACGGGCGTCGGGCTCATCGCACGTCCTCGGCGAAGCGGATCTCGACGGCATCGCGGTGCGCCAGCAGACCCTCTGCCTCGGCCAGCGTGCCGACCGTGTCCCGGATCGGCGGCGAGGCCCTCGCGGGTGACCCGCTGGACCTGCACGAACTTCCCGTAGGCGTCGACCGACAGGCCGCCGGCGCCGCGCGCGAGACCGCCGGTCGGGAGCACGTGGTTGGCGCCCGTCGCGTAGTCGCCGGCCGACTCCGGCGCCCACGGGCCGACGAACAGCGAGCCGGCGTTGCGCAGCCGGGCGACCACCGGCTCGAGCGGCTCGACATCGACCGAGAGGTGCTCCGGCGCGTAGTCGTTGACGAAGTCGATCGCGGCATCGATCGTCGGGGCCAGCACGATCCGTCCGTGATCGCGCAGCGCGCGCTCGAGGATGTCGCGGCGGGCCGCGCTCGCGAGCAGAACGGCGACCTGCGTCTCGACAGCATCGGCGAAGGCGGCGTCCGTCGTGACGAGGATGGCCGGGGAGTCCGGGCCGTGCTCGGCCTGCGTGATCAGGTCCGCGGCCACGCGACGGGGATCGGCCGGCGGCGCGGCGAGGACCATCCCCTCGGAGGGGCCGGCCGGCAGGTCGATGCCGACATCGCCGCAGACCTCGATCTTCGCGGCCGTGACCCAGGCGTTGCCGGGGCCGACGATGCGGTCCACCGGGGAGATCCCGGTCTCGGGCAGGCCGTACGCCAGCGCACCGACGGCCTGGGCGCCACCGGCCACGACGAACGCGTCGACCTCGAGCAGGCCCGCCGCGCCGAGCAGGACCGGGTGGGTCGCTCCGTCGCGGTCGGCCGGCGAGGCGACCACGACGCGCGGCACGCCGGCGACGCGTGCCGGGACGACGGTCATCACGAGCGACGACGGGTACGGCGCGGATCCGCCCGGGACATAGGCACCGACCGAGGCCAGCGGGGTCCAGCGGCGTTCGATCTCGATGCCGGGGACGACCGTCGTCCGCGTCGACGCCGGCCGCTGGGTCTCGGCGAAGCGGCGCACGTGGTCGATCGCCTGGTCGAGGGCGCGCCGCACCGACGGGCGTCAGGGCGTCCCTCGCCGCGCGGAGGTCGTCGGGGTCGAGGACGAGCCGGCCGTCCCGTCGTCCGCCGCCGACGCGCTCGTTCGCCTCGCGGACGGCCGAGTCGCCGCGCGCCCGGACGTCGTCCAGGGTCGCCCGGACGGCGGCTCGGATCGTCGGATCGGGAGCGGCGCCGCGGCGGGTGAGCGCCTCTCGGGCGGCGATCGCGGTCGCGTCGCCGCGCAGGACGTCGGCGAGGTCGAGACGCTCGAGTCGCAGCGCGACGACGCTCACGGGACGATCTTCTCGATCGGGAGGACCAGGATCCCGGAGGCCCCGGCGGCCTTGAGCCGCGGGAGCAGGCCCCAGACCTCGTCCGCCCCGACGACCGAGTGGATCGCGATCATCCCGGTGTGGGCGAGCGGGATGATCGTCGGGGACTCGAGCGCCGGGCAGCAGCCGCTCGAGCTCGGGGAGCTTCGCGGACGGCGCGTTCATCATCAGGTACTTGCGTCCGCGCGCCGCGATGACCGCGGAGAGCATGGTGTCGATGGCGGCCAGCTCGGCGGCGCGCTCGCGATCGGCATTCGGGTTGGCGATCAGGACGGCCTCCGACGCGAGGACGTCGCCGATCTGGCGCAGGCCGTTCATCACGAGCGTCGAGCCCGTCGACACGAGGTCGACGATGCCCTCGGCGAGCCCCAGCCGTGGCGCGACCTCGACCGCGCCCGAGATCGGGATGACCTCGACCGGGATCCCGCGGTCCGCGAAGAAGCGCCGAGCGGTGTTCGGGTGCGCGGTGGCGACCCGCAGGCCGGCGAGGTCCTCGACGGCCTGCTGCGGGGCGTCGTTCGGGACCGCGGCCGCCAGGCGGCACTTGCCGTAGCCGAGCTCGCGGACCCGCGGCAGCTCCGCGCCGGTCTCGCTCAGGAGGTCGATGCCGGTGATGCCGAGGTCGGCGACGCCGTCCCCGACGAACTCGATGATGTCGTTCGTGCGGACGAACAGGATGTCGAGCGGGTAGTTCTGGACGCGCGCGACCAGGCTTCGATCGTGCTCGTCGAAGATCAGCCCCGCGTCGTGGAGGAGCTTGAGCGTGGGCTCGACCATCCGCCCCTTGTTGGGGATGGCGAGACGAAGGCGCTCCCTCACCCCTCGCCGCCGGTGGGGTAGGGGGTCGTGCCGGCCTTCGACCTGGCCGCGAGCGTGTCGAGCATCGCGCGATAGCCGCCCTCGCCGTGGTTGAGCCACGACGCGATCCGGGTGATCGTCGCGGTGCTGGCGCCGGTCTCGCGCGAGATCTCCGCGTAGTGCATGCCGCTGTCGAGCAGGCGGGCCACGGCCCAGCGCTGCGACATGTCGCGCAGCTCGTTGAGCGTGCAGAGGTCGCGGAAGAAGCGCTCCGCCTCGTCCCGCGATTCGAGGGCCAGGATCGCCGTGAACATCGCCTCGACGTCCTGGGTCCGCCAGTCGTCCGCCATCGGTTGTCGCCTCGTGTTGCCGTGCTAACGTAGTAGCGTGCTAATACGCTATCATGCGACGATGGCGATGGCAAGCGGGTTCGATGTGCTCCCGGCGATCGACCTCCGCGGCGGTCGCGTGGTCCGCCTGCGGCAGGGCGACTTCGACCAGGAGACCAGCTATGGCGACGATCCGGTCGCCATGGCGGAGCGCTTCGCCGCGGCCGGAGCGCGCTGGCTGCACGTCGTCGACCTCGATGGGGCGCGGACCGGCACGCCGGCCCACGCGGCGGTCATCGCCGCGATCGTCGCCGCGGTGGGGAAGCGGACCGCGGTGGAGGTCGCGGGCGGCCTCCGCGACGAGCAGGCCGTCGAGACCGCTCTGGCCGGCGGGGCGGCGCGCGCGGTCATCGGCACGGCCGCCCTCGCCGACCCGGACCTCGCCGGTCGCCTCGTGCGCGCCTGGGGAGCGGAGCGGATCGCGGTCGCGATCGATGTCCGCGACGGCCGGGCGATCGGGCACGGCTGGGCGACGTCCGACCAGGGCGTCGATGCCGTGGATGCCGTCGCCCGCCTCGCCGCGGCCGGCGTCGGGACGTTCGAGGTGACCGCGATCGCGCAGGACGGGCTGCTGGGCGGTCCCGACCTCGCGCTCTACCGCCAGATGGTCGAGCTCGGCGTCGGCGACGTGATCGCGTCGGCCGGCATCGCCTCGACGGCCGACCTGCGGGCGGTCCGCGACCTCGGCTGTCGCGGGGCCATCGTCGGTCGCGCGCTCTACGACGGCACGCTCGCGCTCGGCGAGGCGCTGGCAGAGGGTCGTCCGGCCTGACCCGTCAGCGGCCGACCTCGTGGCCGTCGATCGTCTCGCGCCCGGCGTCATCGAAGGTGTACGAGAGCGGGCCATCGGGCAGCCGCAGGTCGAACGTCGCGCCGTCATCGGCGTACACCGCCGTGCCCCGGATCGGCTCGCCGGCGAAGATCTCGCACGCGTCGAAGGTCAGGCGGAGCACGTCGGGGTCGTCGCCGACCTTGACCCGCCCGCCATGCCGGCAGCCGACGTCGGTCTGGATCGTGTCCGGCGGGGCATATCGCAGGTCCGGGTCCGACCAGAGCTCGTCGTCGATGGCGCGCGCGATCTCGACCGGCGCGAGCCCCTCGAAGGTCGGCAGCGGCGGGATGTAGGTCTCGATGAGCCGGCCGTCGCAGGTGACGGTCCTCGACGCCGGGCGGGTTCCCTCGACCAGCAGCGCCGCAACGGCGTCGTCGGGGCACGCGTTCCCGTTCCCGAACGAGCCGTGCCCGCCGTCGACCGTGGTGATCAGGTAGCCGTCGGACAGGCGCGCTGCGATCCTCGCGGCCTGCGTCGGGGGCGTGATCGGGTCGGCGCCACCGCTGAGGACGACCACGGGGAACGGCGTCTCCGTCAGCGGCGCCGGCGTCGGCCGCCCGGGGGTCCGGCCGCCCCAGTCGACGCACGGCAGACCGGAGTAGTAGGCGGATCGGAGCGTCCCGGCCAGCGCTCCCGCGGCCTTGCCGTCGCGGATGTACCCGGCCGCGTCCGATGACGTGTCGCCCGCGAAGTCGGCGCAGAGGGTCGCGTAGTAGGTGAACTGCGAGCTGGGCGTCTCGTCCGTGTAGTGGCCGGCAGGCGACACCAGGCGGCCGAGCGGGATGTCGTCGCCGACGGCGTCCGACGCCAGGGCGTGGAGGAACAGCGACCGGCCGAGCGGGTCGTACAGCGCGTCGTCGATCGCGCTCGTGATCGAGCCGAGGTCGAGGGTCACGGTCCCGACGCGCCCGGTGATGTCCGCATACGACGTGTCGATCCCGCCGTCCGACGCGCGGTCCAGCAGCCGCTCCAGCGCGGCCCTCGGGTCCGGCAGGTCGCGATGGCAGTCCTCGTCCGCCACGCAGGCATCGAAGACGCGCCCGAGCGTGGCCTCGAACGCCTTGTCGGCCTCCACCCAGCCGGCCTGCGAGCCCTGGGCCGGGTCGACCGGTCCGTCGAGGACGAGCGCGCTGACGCGGTCGGGATGGGCGCTCGCGTAGCGCTGTGCGATGACCGTCCCGTAGCTCACGCCGTAGATCGCCAGGCGGTCGATGCCGAGCGACGCGCGGATCGCCTCGATGTCGCCGGCGATGTGCTCGGACCCGTAGGTCTCGAGCCACGCGGGGTCCGCGCCCGCCTCGACGACGCAGCCACGGGCGAAGTCCGCCGAGAACGAGGAGGACGCGTCGTCGGTCTTGCCGAAGTACTGGTCGAGGTTCTTCGGGCACTCGCGCAGCTCGGAGCGGCCCGTCCCGCGCGGATCGAACGCCAGGACGTCGTAGTCGCGGCGGACCTCGTCGGGCAGGGCGTCGATGAAGTAGTTCGCGTCGAGCAGGCCGCTCTCGCCCGGACCGCCGTCGATGAACAGCAGCGTGCCGAGCTTCTGGCCGGTGGCCGGCGAGACCGCGTAGGTGATCTCGAGCGTCGCCCCGTGCGGGTTCGCCGCGATCTGGTCGCGCTGCACGGTGATGACGTGGCAGGTCGCATCGGCCGTCGGGCAGGTCCGCCCCTCTCCCGGACGCTCCGTCGAGCCGACCGAGACGGCCAGCGCGACCGTGGCCAGCACCGCGATCAGCGGCCGGCCCCACGGGATCGATGGGCCGGTGCCGGCGACGGCGACCCGATCGACCGCCCCGATCGCCACGGTCTCGCGGTGCTCGACGTCGTCCACGAGCCCGAGCGCGAGCCCCGCGGCCGCGACCGTGAGCACGCCGCCGAGGATGGCGCCCGCCGTCGCCGCCAGCACGATGGCCAGCGACCCGGCGAGCGTCCACGCGACCAGGCTGGGGACGAGGACGACGAGGGCCGCGAGCGACAGCACCAGGACGGCCCCGGCCAGGCGTCGCCCGGAGGCGGCCGTCCCGTGGTACCAGGCCGCCACCTCGCCGTCCATGCCGGCTGGCGCGAACAGGAGGTCGCCGTGGGTCGTGTCGACGACGCCGAACCCGGCCAGCACGGCGAGGTTCGCGCGCACGGCCCGGCTCCAGCGCCGCCACATCCAGAGGGCCGCGACGATCGCCACGAGCAGCCCGATGCGGACCGGGCCGGCGACCTGCTCGAGGTCGGCCGCCTGCGGGACGGTGACGAGATCCGGATCGAGGTCCCCGGACAGGACCGCCCGCGTCCGGACCGCGAGCAGGACGACGGCGACCGCCAGCACGACGACCAGGGACAGGACGACCCGCAGCCGCTGGGCGCCGACGGTCGGTCTCGGCACCGGTCCGCGGGGCGCGGCCGTCTCGATCAGCGTCGGGTCGGGGGTGGCGAGCTCCTCGGTCGAGCCGTCGGTGATGTCCGCCCCCTCGTCGAAGGCCGGCTCGTCAGTGGCCGCCGTGGCCGCCGCTCGCCTCGAGCTCCTTGCGATGCGACTCGATCACCTTGTCGGCGATGTGCGAGGGCACGTCGTCGTAGTGGTCGAGGGTCGCGCTGAACGTCCCGCGGCCGTGGGTCAGCGAGCGGAGCTCGGTCGCGTAGCTGAAGAGCTCGGCCTCGGGCACGTGCGCGGTGACGATCTGGACGCCGCCATCGGTGTCCATGCCGAGCACCCGGCCGCGACGGCCGTTGAGGTCGCGGTTGACCTCGCCCATGTACGCCTCGGGCACGCGGATCTCGACCGTCATGATCGGCTCGAGCAGCGCGGGCTTCGCGAGGTGGACGCCGTCCTTGAGCGCCATCGAGGCCGCGATCTTGAACGAGAGCTCGTTCGAGTCGACGGGATGGAACGAGCCGTCGTAGAGCGTCGCGCGGAAGTCCGACAGGGGATACCCGGCGACCACGCCCTCGGCGGCCGCCTCGCGGATGCCCTTCTCGACGCCCGCGAAGAAGCCCTTGGGCACGGAGCCGCCGACCACGCGCTCGGCGAACTCGACGCCGCCATCGGGGTTGGGCTCGAGCTCGAGCCAGACGTCCCCGAACATCCCGTGCCCGCCGGTCTGCTTCTTGTACCGGCCGTGGACCTGGGTCTTGCCGCGGATGGTCTCCTTGTACGGGACCCTGGGCGTGTGGGTGACGATCGCGGCGCCGAACTTGCGCTTGAGCCGCTCGCAGATGACCGAGATGTGGGCCTCGCCCATGGTCCGCAGGACCTGCTCGCCGAGCGCGGTCCGCTCGAGGCGCACGGTCGGCTCCTCCTCGAGCATGCGCTGGAGCGCGGGGCCCATCTTGTCGAGGTCGCCCTTGGACTGCGGCTCGATCGCGACCACCAGCGACGGCGCCGGGAAGTCGAGCGCCGGCATCGTCAGCGGCTTCTCCTTGGCGGCCAGCACGTCGCCGGTCTCGGTCACGGCCAGCTTCGCCACCGCGCCGATCTCGCCGGCCTTGAGCTCGCCGATCGGCTCCTGCTCCTTGCCGTGGAGCAGCAGCAGCTGGCCGATCCGCTCGTCCTCGCCGCGGGTCGCGTTCCAGACGTGCGCCTGCGAGTGGAGCGTGCCCGAGAGCACGCGCAGGTACGTCAGCCGGCCGACGAACGGGTCCGCCGTGGTCTTGAACACCCGCACCAGCAGCGGGCCGGATTCGTCCGCCGCGACCTCGACCGCGGCGCCCGACTTGTCGGCGGCCTTCACCGGGGCCTCGTCGGCCGGGGAGGGGAGGTAGCGGACGATCGCGTCGAGCAGGCCGCGCAGCCCGATGCCCTTGACGGCGCTGCCGACGAGGACCGGGGCGAGGACGCTGTCCTTGACGCCCTTGCGCAGGCAGACCTCGAGCTCGTGGTCGGCGATCTCCTCGCCTTCGAGGTACTTGGTCAGGACGTCGTCGTCGGCCTCGGCGGCGGCCTCGAGCAGCTGGTCGCGCCGGCGGCCGACCTCGGCGGTCATGTCGTCCGGGATGGGGATCTCGACCTCCTTCGAGCCGTCCCAGCGGTACGCCTTGCGATGGACCAGGTCGACATAGCCGCTGAACGACTCCGCGGCGCCGATGGCCAGCTGGAGCGGCGCGATCTTCTCGCCGAACGAGGCGCGCAGCGCGTCGAGCGCCGCGGTCGGGTCCGCGTTCTCGCGGTCGCTCTTGTTGATGAAGAAGCACGCCGCGGTGCCGGTCGAGCGGCCGAGCGCGACGGCCTGCTCGAGCCCCGCCTCGACGCCGCCGGAGGCATCGATGACGAAGACCGCGCCGTCCGCGGCCGCGAAGCCCTCGATGACGTCCGCGACGAAGTCCGGGTAGCCGGGCGTGTCGACCAGCGAGATGCGCGTCCCGTCCGCCTCGAACGTGCCGACCGCGAGGCTCAGCGACTCCCGCCGCTTCTGCTCCTCGGGCTCGAAGTCGAGGTGGGCCGTCCCGTCGTCGACCTTGCCGAGTCTCGGGATCGCCCCGGCGCTGAACAGGAGCTGCTCGGCGAGCGTCGTCTTGCCGGAGCCGACGTGGCCCGCCAGGACGACGCTGCGGAGGTGGGGCAGATCGACGCTCTTCATCGTCATCGGGATCGACGGTCCTCCTGCTCGGCACCGGTGTCGGAGGTCGTGACTCGGGGGCGAGGGGCTCTCGCCATCATAGTGCGGTTATACTCCGGCCCGCGATGTCAGGTCATTCCAAATGGTCCACGATCAAGCGCGCCAAGGGCATCACCGACGCCAAGCGCGGCGCCCTGTTCACGAAGGTCGCGCGCGAGATCAGCGTCGCCGCCCGGCAGGGCGGCGGGGACCCCGACGCCAACTACCGGCTGCGCCTCGCGATCGAGAAGGCGCGCTCGGTCAACATGCCCGCCGACAACATCAAGCGGACGATCGACAAGGCCACCGGCGCGGGTGAGGCCGACCAGTACGAGGAGATCGTCTACGAGGGCTACGGCCCCGGCGGCGTGGCGGTCCTCGTCGAGGCGCAGACCGACAACCGCAACCGGACCGCGGCCGAGGTCCGCTCGATGTTCACGAAGTCCGGCGGGCAGCTCGCGGGCAGCGGCGCCGTCGCCTGGCAGTTCGAGCCGCGCGGCCTGATCTCGGTCCCGAAGGCCGGCCAGGACCCCGATGAGGTCGCCCTCGCCGCGATCGACGCGGGGGCCGAGGACGTCGACACCGACGACGAGGAGTCGATCGAGATCTACACGTCCCCGGCCGACCTGCAGGCCGTGCGCCAGGCGCTCGAGGGCGCGGGCGTGCCGGTCGACTCGGCCGAGTCCACGATGATCGCCAAGCAGACCGTCGAGCTGGACTCGTCGAAGGCGCGCCAGGCGCTGCGCCTCGTCGAGCTGCTCGAGGACCTCGACGACGTCTCGCGCGTCACGGCGAACTTCGACATCCCCGAGGACGTCTTCGCCGAGGTCGCCGGGTGATCGTCCTCGGGATCGACCCGGGGACCGCCGCGCTGGGCTACGGGATCGTCGAGCGCTCGGGCGGCCGGCTCCGCGAGGTCGACCACGGCTGCCTCGTCACCAGCGCCGACCTCTCGATGCCCGAGCGCCTGCTGGCCATCCACACCCTCGTCGACGAGCTGATCGGCCTGCACCAGCCGGACCTCGTCGCGGTCGAGCGGCTCTTCTTCTCGCGCAACGTCCAGACGGCCTTCGCGGTCGGGCAGGCGCGCGGGGTCGTGCTGCTGGCCGCCGCGCAGCACGGAGCGTCGGTCCGCGAGGCCACCCCCAGCGAGGTCAAGGTGGCGGTCACCGGCTACGGCGCCGCCGACAAGGCGCAGGTCGCGCGGATGGTCCAGCTGGTCCTCGGCATGAGCGACCTGCCGCGACCGGACGACGCCGCCGACGCGCTCGCGATCGCGACCTGGGCGGCCAACGCCGAGCGCGACGGCGTGGTCCAGGGTGCGGCGGTGCTCGACCGGGCGGCGGTCGCCCCGATCAGCCGCGGCGAGTCCAGCTATGACCGGGCCGTCCGCGAGGCGCTCGCCGCCGAGCGCGGCTCGACCCGCGCCGCCAAGCGCACGGCCTCCTAGGCCGGCGCCGTGATCGCCTCGGTCGAGGGGACGGTCGGCGCGGTCGCCTTCGATTCCATCGTCATCGAGGTCGGCGGGCTCGGGTACCAGGTCTTCGCGTCGCCCGCGATCCTGGCGTCGGCCGTGCCGGGCGGCCGGCTCAAGCTGCACACCTTCCACCTCGTCCGCGAGGACCAGCAGGCGCTGTACGGCTTCCGGAGCGCCGACGAGCTGGGCTTCTTCACGCTGCTGCTCACCGTGACCGGCGTCGGGCCGAAGGTGGCGCTCGCGATCGTCGGCAGCCGCCCGACCGCGGACCTGCAGCTCGCGATCATGACCCAGGACCAGGCGGTGCTGGTCTCGATCCCCGGCATCGGCAAGAAGCTCGCCGAGCGGATCATCTTCGAGCTCAAGGAGAAGGTCACCGCGGCCGGCGTGGCCGCCGCGGGCGCGTCCGTGCCGGGCGGCGACGCGAGCGAGGGCGAGATCGTGGCCGCCCTGCAGGCGCTCGGCTATTCGCTCGGCGAGGCCCGCGAGGCATCTCGCGTCGCCCTGGCGGATGTCGGCGTGGCGAGCACGCTCGAGGAGCGGGTCAAGGCCGCGCTGCGGAGCCTCGTCCGGGACTAGCCCGGGATCGGGACGGCCGTGCCCGAGACGCGGACCCGCGCGTCGCCGGGGAAGATCTCGACCTGGAGCCGGCTCGGCCGGCCCATCTCGACGCCCTGGACGATCTCGAACGTCGCGGGGGGCTCGATCTCGCCCAGATCGCGCAGGTACGCACCGAACGCCGCGGCCGCGGCACCCGTCGCCGGGTCCTCGACCACGCCGCCGACGGCGAACGGGTCGCGTGCCCGGAACCGCAGCGGCCCCTCGCGCCAGACCAGCTGCAGGGTCGTGAGGTCGTGCTCGTGCATGAGGGCCTGCATGGGGTCGAACCGGTAGGCCATCCGCTCGAGCGTGTCCAGCGCCTGGACCGCGAGCACGAGGTGCCTCGCGCCGGCGAACGCGATCGCGGGCGGCAGCGACGGGTCGAGCTCGTCGAGACGCCAGCCCAGGTACTCCAGCGCCCGCCCGACGAGCAGCGCGGGCGCCTCGCGGACCCACGGCTCGACGGAGGTGAGCGTCGCGATGTCGAGGCCGTCGGCGCCCGTCGCGACGTGCACCGGCACCTCACCGTCGTTGGTGACGAGCACCAGCTGGAGCCCGCGGGCCGGCGCGTCGGCCGGGGCCGCCAGCCCCCGTTCTGCCAGGGCCACCCCGCTCGCGATCGTCGCGTGCCCGCAGAACGGCACCTCGGCCAGCGGGCTGAAGTAGCGGACGCGCAGGCGACCCGGCTCGCCGGACCCGTCCGGGGCCAGGAACGCGGTCTCGGAGTAGCCGACGTCGGTCGCGATCCGCTGCATCTCGTCCGCGGGCGGCAGCACGTCCCCGATCCAGACACCGGCCGGATTGCCGCCCGCCGGATCGGCCGTGAACGCCGCGAGCCGCGACAGCGTCCCGGGCGTCGGCGTTCGCATCCGGACGGCCGGGCTGGCCCTAGGGCCGGAGCCCGGCGAGCGCGTCGGCGTGGATCCCGAGCGGGTCGATCTCGGCCCGTCCGGGACGGGCCGCCAGGTCGGCCAGCGTCTGCTGGTCGAGGATCCCGAGGATCGCGTCGCGCACGTCGATCATCGTGTCGCGGAGCGCGCAGGTCGCCTCGTCCGGGCAGGAGCACGGCGTGTAGTAGCGCAGCGAGACGCAGCCGAGCGGCGCGAGCGCGCCGTCGAGCAGCCGGACGATCCGGCCGAGCGACACGGTCGCGGGGTCCACGGCCATCGCGTAGCCGCCGTGGGCGCCGAGCGTGGTCCGCACGATCCCGGCGTGCTTGAGGCTCGCCATGATCTGCTCGAGGAACTTGACCGGGAGCCGCTCGCGCTGGGCCAGCGTGGCGAGAGCGATGGGGCCGTCGTCGGTGTGGCGGACCAGGTCGGTCAGGGCGCGCAGGCCGTACTCCGACCGTCGGGAGAGGCGCATGACGGCATCGTAGCGCCGAACCCCGACTGGCGTACTAGGAGTTCGCGACACGCCTGGCATCCCTGTAGAACATGCGTGCGGTTTGCGCCCGCGCTGTGCTATATTCCGACGGTATGGCGGACGACCTTTCGCGCATCCTGTCGGCGGAGCCAGAGGACGAGGCGGACCTCGTGGTCGAAGGCACCCTCCGGCCGCGGACGCTCGATGAGTACATCGGCCAGCGCGAGGTCAAGGCCAACCTCTCGGTGCTCCTGACGGCGGCGAAGGGCAGGGGAGAGGCGGCCGACCACATCCTGCTCTACGGGCCTCCGGGCCTGGGCAAGACCACGCTCGCGACGATCGTGGCCCGCGAGCTCGGCGTGAACGTGCGCTACACCTCCGGCCCGGCCATCGAGCGCGCCGGCGACCTCGCCTCGGTGCTGACCTCGCTGGACGACCACGACGTCCTCTTCATCGACGAGATCCACCGCCTCAACCGGGCCGTCGAGGAGATCCTCTACCCGGCGATGGAGGACTACGCGCTCGACGTGATGATCGGCAAGGGCCCGAGCGCGCGCAGCCTGCGGCTCAGCCTGAAGCCGTTCACCGTCGTCGGCGCCACCACGCGAGCCGGGCGGATCAGCGGGCCGCTGCGCGACCGGTTCGGGGCCACGTACCGGCTCGACTTCTACACCGACGACGAGCTGATGGCGATCGTCGACCGCTCGGCGGCGATCCTGGGCGTCGAGATCGAGCCCGCCGCGACCCGGGCGATCGCCCGGCGCGGTCGGGGCACGCCACGCATCGTCAACCGGCTGCTCAAGCGCGTCCGCGACCACGCCGAGGTCCACGGCGACGGCCGGGTCGACGAGACGACCGCCCGCGAGGCGATGCGGGCCATGGAGATCGACGACGAGGGCCTCGATTCGACCGACCGGAAGCTCCTGGCCGCGATCGTCCAGAAGTTCGCCTCGGGGCCGGTCGGGGTGGCGGCGCTGGCGGCCGTCCTGTCCGAGGAGGTCGAGACCATCGAGGACGTCTACGAGCCGTTCCTGCTTCGCCTCGGGTTCATCGACCGGACCCCGCAGGGCCGCATCGCCACGGACCTGGCGCGCGCCCACCTCTCGGGCCTCGGCTACGAGATCCCGCCGCCACGCCGCACCGAGCCCGGGATGCCCGGGCTGTGGGACGACCCGCTGCCGGCACCCGAGGCGTGACGGCGCCGTCCCTCGGCGGGGCCGCGCGGTTCGAGGTCACGACCCCGCCGCCGGCGAGCGGCACGACGCGCGCCCGGACCGGGACGCTGACGCTGACCCACGGCGTCGTCGAGACGCCGCAGTTCATGCCCGTGGGCACGAACGCGACGGTCAAGGCGCTCTCGCCCGACGAGATCCGCGAGACGGGCGCCTCGATCATCCTCGCCAACACGTATCACCTGTACCTGCGGCCCGGCCACGAGCGCGTGGCCCGGCTGGGCGGCCTGCACCGGTTCATGGACTGGGACCGCCCGATCCTGACCGACTCGGGCGGGTTCCAGGTCGTCTCGCTCGGCGACCTGCGGGTCGTGGACGAGGACGGCGTGACCTTCCGCAGCCACCTCGACGGCTCGACGCACCGGTTCACGCCGGAGCTCGCGATCGCCGCCCAGGAGGCGCTCGGGTCGGACATCGCGGTCGCGTTCGACCAGCCGGTCTTCCCGAGCTCGCCGCGCGCGGTCGTCAAGGACGCCACGGATCGCACGCACCGCTGGGCGGAGCGCTCGCTGGCCGCCCACAGCCGCCCGGACCAGGCGCTGTTCGGCATCGTCCAGGGCGGGCTCGACCCGGAGCTGCGCGCCGCGTCGACCGAGTTCATCGCGAGCCTGCCGTTCGACGGGATCTGCCTCGGGGGCCTGGCCGGCGACGAGACCCCGGCGCAGCGCGACGCGACGCTGGACCTCGCGGTCCCGCTCCTCGACGACGATCCGCGGCCGCGCTACCTGATGGGCCTCGGCTCGCCGGCGGACCTGCTGGAGGCCGTCCATCGCGGCGTCGACCTCTTCGATTCGGTGCTGCCGGCGCGGGTCGCGCGGAACGGCCAGCTGTGGGTCCCGGGGGGTCGCCTGAACATCCGCAACCGGGCGTTCATGGACGATCCGAACCCCGTCCAGGACGACTGCCCGTGCCTGCTCTGCCGCCGGTTCTCGAGGGCGTATCTGGCCCATCTGTTCCGCGCGAAGGAGCTGCTCGCGTACCGGCTCGCGACTTGTCACAACCTGACCTTCACCCTAGACTTCATGGCCAGGGTCAGAGCCTCCATCAGGGCTGGGACCTTCCCCGCATCGATGGCCGAGTTGCGTGTTCGCGCGGGCCGGATGAGCGACGGAGAAGGCGCCGGTAAGTCCGCGTGAAGGGTGGACCCGTAGCCTGCATCTCGACGCGGAGGCACAGCGATGGGCTCGCGGAACCGGCCTGGCAAAGAGGCCAAGAAGAAGCCGAAAGCGAAGAGCGGCCAGCCGAGTCTGTCGCCGCTCGCGGATCCGCCTCAGAACGTCGAGGTGATCCGCAAGCCACGGAAGGAAAAGCCGGTCGTCGTCGAAGACGACGAGGAAGCCTGACCGACGGGACGGACGCCATCGCGGCCGCTCCGATGACCGGTCGCACGGATCGATGAGGAGCGTGACGGACTGATGGCGATGACCGACGAGCGGAACGCGGAGAAGGCGGCAGAGCGGTCGCTGAGCGAACGGGGCAAGGCCGTCGACGCGGCGCTGCTGAGCATCGAGAAGCAGTTCGGTCGCGGGGCGATCATGAAGCTCGGCTCGCGCGAGCTGCAGGAGGTCGACCACATCCCGACCGGGTCGATCGCCCTCGACCTGGCGCTCGGGATCGGCGGCATCCCGCGCGGCCGCATCACCGAGATCTTCGGCCCGGAGTCGTCGGGCAAGACCACGGTCTGCCAGCACGTCATCGCCGAGGCCCAGGCCCGCGGCGGCGTCGCGGCCTTCATCGACGTCGAGCACGCCCTCGATCCGGGCTACGCCCGCGCCTGCGGCGTCAACGTCGACGAGCTCCTCGTCAGCCAGCCGGACACCGGCGAGCAGGCGCTCGAGATCACCGAGACCCTGATCCGCTCGGGCGGCATCGACATCGTCGTCGTGGACTCGGTCGCCGCGCTCGTGCCGCGTGCCGAGATCGAAGGCGAGATGGGCGACTCGTTCGTCGGCATCCAGGCCCGGCTCATGAGCCAGGCGCTGCGCAAGCTGACGGGCGCCGTGTCGCGGTCGAACACCTCGCTGGTCTTCACCAACCAGCTGCGCGAGAAGATCGGGGTCATGTTCGGCAACCCGGAGACGACCCCCGGCGGCCGGGCCCTCAAGTTCTACGCCTCGGTGCGGCTGGACATCCGGCGCGTCGAGACGATCAAGACCGGGACCGAGTCGGTCGGCAACCGGGTGCGCGTCAAGGTCGTGAAGAACAAGGTCGCGCCGCCGTTCCGCGTCGCCGAGTTCGACGTCATGTACGGCGAGGGCATCTCCAAGGAGGGCGGCCTGCTGGACGTCGGCGTCGCGATGGACGTCGTCAGCAAGACCGGCGCGTGGTTCAACTTCGGGGAGACCCGGCTCGGCCAGGGCCGCGAGGCGTCCAAGGACTTCCTCAAGGGCAACAAGGTCGTCGCCGACGAGATCGAGGGCCGGATCCGCGGCAAGATCAACGACGTGACGATCCCAGTCGAGGGCATCGAGGAAGCCGAATAGCGGCGCGGTGATGCGACCGATCTGCCGCGTTCGCGTCTCCGCTCCGGCGCTCACGCACCTTGGTGCGCTCGCGTCGGTGCTCGACGCGGCCTTGCATCTCAGTCGCCTGACCGCCGGCGCAGGAGCTGGCGGGACAGAGATGACTGCCGATCGTCGAAGACCTATGCCGAACGCCGGGCGGAGCGGGCCGAGGTCGACGACCCCCAGGTCGTGTTCGAGGCGGCAGCGCGCTTCCTCGAGACCCGCTCGCGGTCCGTGGCCGAGGTCCGGCGCCGGCTGATGACCGCCGGCTATCGCCCCGAGCTGGTCGACGGCGCCACCGCTCGGCTGCTCGACCTCGGCATCCTCGACGACGAGGTGTTCGCCCGGGCGTGGGTGGAATCGCGCGATCGCGCGCGGCCACGCGGCGAGCGGGCCATCCGCGATGAGCTGCGGATCAAGGGCGTCGACCGCACGACCGTGGACCTGGTCCTCGAGGAACGCCGCGAGGCCGTCTCGCCATCGGACGGCGTCGACGCGGACGGGGGCCGCTCGCCGGACCGTGACGCGGCCGAGCGCCTGATCCGCAAGCAGTCGCGCGCGCTGGCGCGCGTCGCCGACCCCCGCCAGCGCCGGCAGCGCGCGTATGCGCTTCTGGCGCGCCACGGCTTCGACCCCGAGACGTGCCGCGAGGTCGCGGCGATGGTGCTCGCGGCCGACGTCGACGACGACGCGACCGACGCCGGGATGGACGGGTGAGGCGCCTTGCGGGCGCCGTGGTGGTCACCGGGCTGGCGCTCGGCCTCCTGGGTTGCGACGCGTATACCGCGTTGCCGGTGCCGACGATCGAGCTGCGGACCTCGGTGCCCGTCGGCCGCGGCTCGCCGCTGGCCTGCATGACCGCGCTGCTCGAGGGCGTGCTGGTCCGGGAGGAGCGGTCGGGGATCGGGATCGTCACGGACGATGGGACCCGCTACGCCGTGCTCTGGCCCCCGGGGTTCGTCGGCATCACCGGCAACCCGGCGTTCGTGACGAACACGACCGGGCAGCGGATCGCGAAGGTGGGCGACCGCGTCACCCTCGGCGGCGGCGAGGTCGCGCCCGGCACCTGGGAGACCTGCGGCGACCTGACGATCGTGCAGTGAGCGACGGCGAACCGCCCCTGGACGACGTCATCGCCGAGCTGACCGCGCGGGAGCCGATCTTCCACCGGCTCGAGCTCGGGACGACCCGCACCGACTTCGAGGCGCAGACGGCGCCGGACTTCTGGGAGGTCGGGGCATCGGGGGCGATCTACGACCGCGAGACCGTGTGGTCGGTCCTCGAAATGCGCTACGCGGACCCCGGCTACGCCGCGAGCGATCCGTGGGAGACGAGCGACTTCGACTGCCGGCGCCTCGCCCCCGACACCTACCTGCTGACCTACACGCTGCGCCAGGACGCGCGGGTGACCCGCCGCTTGACCGTCTGGCAGCGGCACGATGGGCAGTGGCGGATCCTCTACCACCAGGGCACGGTCGTGGCCGAGGCGCCGTAGGCCGGCGACGCTCAGGTCCAGTGGCGGCTGAGGAACTCGGCGTCCATGGCGACGCCGGCCAGGTTGGCGGACCCCTGGTTGTGCTGCCAGAGCATCCCGAGGGCCGTCAGTCCCGGGACCTCGGTCACCCCGCGCACGTGCCGTGGGAGCCCGGCGCCATCGAGGATCGGCAGGTCGAGCCAGCCATAGTCCGCGGCGTAGCCCGAGGTCCACAGCACGGTCGAGATGCCTTCGGCCGCGAGGTCCAGCTCGGTCAGCTCCGGCGGCTGGTACGTCGACCAGTGCGGAGCGTCGGCAGGCGGCGCGTCGATCCCGGCCCGCTCGATGAACCGGTCGAACACGGGGCGGAAGCGCTCGTCGAAGAACCCGTCGACGTACGCCAGGTTGGCGCCGAGGTCCGATGCGAACCGGAGCCGTTCGCCGTCCGCCCCCTCGAACCTGCCCGTAAGCCGGATCCCACGCTCCGCGAACTCGCGAAGGTCGGTGTCGTGGCCGCCGTCGTGCCCCGAGAGATGCGGGTTGCAGGCGAAGCGCGCACGGGGGTCGGGGAGACGGTCGACGGTCGGGACCTCGACGCCGACATCGTGGCCACGCGACAGGATCTGGCGCAGCCAGTGGAAGAAGTCGCGACCGCGGTAGCGGCGCGGCACCCGCCCGCAATGCCCGACCGACAGGACGACCTTTCGACCCGCCGCGAAGAGCTCCTCCGCCAGCTGCGCACCGGTCTGGCCGGTCCCGACGACCAGGACGCCGCCCGGGGGCAGATCCGCCGGCCGTCGATAGTCGTGCGAGTGCACCTGCGCGACCCTCGGTGGCAGCTGCGCCCCGGCGGCAGGGATCTTCGGCCGTTGGAAGGCCCCGACGGCCATGACGACGTTGCGTGCCCGGAATTCGCCCGTGCTCGTGCGCAGCCGGAAGCGGGCCGCGCCGTGACCATCGATGCCCTCGAGGTGGTGGACCTCGGTCCCGGTCCGGACGTCGGCTCCGATGACGCCGGCGTAGGCGGCCGTGCGCGCGACGATCTCGCTGCGGGTCAGGAAACCGTCCGGATCCGCACCGTCATAGGGGAACCCCGGCAGCGCGACGAGCTCGTTCGGCGTCACGAGGCAGAAGGCGTCCCAACGATCCTGCCAGCCGCCGCCGAGCGTCGGACGGCGCTCGAGGACAAGGTGCTCGCGGCCCGCCTGGCGGAGGTGCCAGCTGGCGATCAACCCGGCGTGCCCCGCGCCGATGACGACGGTCTCGACCGATGTACGAGGTCCTGACATCGTGCTCCTCGCGTCCCAGGTCCCGAGTATGCCGCGTCGCCCGTCCACTCGTGTCTTGCCGCCGGTTCCGGTTCGGTTGACCCTCCGCGTCGCGGAACGTAGGCTACGCAGCAGACATCAACAGCGCCGCTGACGCGGCGTTGCGACCCAGCCCGGGCTCGATCGCGGCCCACCGGCGGATCAAGGACGCATCCGAGCGACCGTGTCGCCCCGATTCTCGCGATCGAGACCGACCGTACCCGCTTAGATGACCTCCGATCGATCCGTTCGGTCGGGTGGGAGGATCGCAAGAATGGACACACATGGTCGTGGTGGCGGTGGCCCTGTTGGCCGCTCGCCGGCGGAGCCGTACTCGGCGTGCTCGTCCGGAGCCTGTGGGCCTCGCAGACGATGAAGGCCGCCCAGTCCGAGGCGCGCCGCATCGAAGCCGAGGCCCGCGCGCGCCAGAAGGAGCTCATCCTCGAGGCGAAGGACGAGAAGCTCCGCCTCCAGGGCGAGGCCGAGGACGAGGCTCGCGCCAAGCGCAACGAGCTCGCCGGCCTCGAGCGCCGCCTGCTCGCCCGTGACGAGCAGCTCGACCAGCGCACCGACATGCTCGAGCAGCGCGATCGCAAGCTCCTCGACCGTGAGCGCGAGCTCGACAAGACCCGCGAGGACCTGGCCCGCGCCCAGCAGGAGCAGATCGTCGCGCTCGAGCGCGTGTCGAGCATGTCCGCCGAGGACGCCAAGAGCGTGCTGCTCGAGGCCGTCCGCGAGGAGGCCGAGCACGACGCCGTCAAGCTCGGCCGCGCCATCGAGCGCGCCGCGCGCGAGGAGGCCCAGGAGAAGGCCCGCGACATCGTGATCACCGCGATGCAGCGCGTGGCCGCGGACCACACCGCCGAGCACACCGTCTCGGTCGTGCACCTGCCGTCCGACGAGATGAAGGGCCGGATCATCGGCCGCGAGGGCCGCAACATCCGGGCGCTCGAGCAGGCCACCGGCGTGGACCTGATCATCGACGACACGCCCGAGACGGTCATCCTCTCGGGCTTCGACCCGGTCCGCCGCGAGGTCGCCCGGATCGCGGTCACCAAGCTCATCGCCGACGGCCGCATCCACCCCGGCCGCATCGAGGAGGTCGTGGCCAAGGCCCGCGCCGAGGTCGACCTCGTGATGCGCCAGGCCGGCGAGACCGCCGCCTACGAGTCCGGCGTCCCGGGCCTGCCCGCGGAGATCATCAAGCTGCTGGGCCGGCTCAAGTTCCGCACCAGCTACGGCCAGAACGTGCTCAACCACGTCGTCGAGACCAGCCACCTGGCCGCGGTCATCGCCGCCGAGATCGGCGCCGACGTGCAGATCGCCAAGATGGGCGGCCTGCTCCACGACATCGGCAAGGCGGTCGACCACGAGGTCGAGGGCCCGCACGCGGCCATCGGCGCGGCCATCGCCCAGCGCCACAACCTGCCGTTCAAGGTGGTCAACGCGATCGCCGCCCACCACCAGGAAGTCGAGTACGCCTGTCTCGAGGCGCCGATCGTCCAGGTCGCCGACGCCATCAGCGCGTCCCGGCCGGGCGCCCGCGGCGAGTCGATGGACACGTACGTCAAGCGGCTCGAGGACCTGCAGGCCATCGCCGAGAGCTTCGGCGGCGTCGAGCGCTCGTTCGCGGTCCAGGCCGGCCGCGAGGTGCGCATCCTCGTCCGGCCCGAGGAGATCGACGACCTGACGGCGACGCGCCTGGCGCGCGACATCGTCAAGAAGATCGAGGAGCAGCTGACCTACCCGGGCCAGATCAAGGTCACGGTCATCCGCGAGACGCGCGCCGTGGAGTACGCGAAGTAGGGCGTCGCACCCTGATCGGCCGTCGGACATGGAATGGCGGGGCCGGCTGGCGCCGACCCCGCCTGGGATGACCGGCCGCGTCTACGGCGCGGTGATGGTCCCGAACGCGCCGCCCGCCTCGTCGTCCGGACCGGCGGCGAAGAACAGGGTGGTGGACGGTCCGGCGTTGGCGTCGTTGCCGAATCCGATGCCCCAGAGCCCGTCGATCTCGATCGCCTTGTGGTCGGCCGAGCGCAGGGTCCCGTCGAACCGCCAGTGACCGTGGATCGACCGATACGCGTTCACGCGACCGTTGCCGAAGTTGCCGACGAGCAGGTCGCCGGAGAACTGGCCGAAGCCAGCGGGCGCCCAGGCGACGCCCCACGGGGCATCGAGCGCGCCACGCGACGCGACGCGGCCGAGGAACCTGCCCTTGAGGCTGAACGCATCCACGAAGCCCTTGCCGCGGCCGGCGATCTCGTCCTCACGAGCCCGGTCCTGCTTCGCGTACGTCACGAAGATCATGCCGTTGATCGCCTGGATCCCGAACGGGGCGTAGCCGTGCGGCAGGTGGCGGTCCTTGAAGGCGCCGTGCCATGACTGGCGAGTGAACGTGCTGTCGAAGACGTCGACGCGAGCGTGGTGGAAGTCCGTCGCGTAGAGGTAGTCGGCGCCGTCGACCGTCGCGATCGCGAGGCCCTTGTAGATGGCGTGCTGCTTGCTCCGGTCGGCGCCGACGATGGCTTCGGTCGAGCCGGCAGCGGGCACCGTCGGGTTCCACCCGGAGATCGTGCCGTCCTCGCTCGCGAACAGGAAGCGTGCGGCACCCGTGACGCCGTTCTTCGTCACCGCGAACCCGGTGCCGCCGTTGAACACGGTGCCGGTGGGGGCGCCCGGCACGGTGACCGTCAGGGCCTGCTTCGCGCCAAGGCCGTTGTAGAGCGTCGAGGTGGCCGTCTCGTTGTTGGCGACCCACCAGGGCGACGTCGGGCTGTGGACGATGCCCCACGCGTTGACGAGGTTGGGGTCGACGAGGTCGGCCGGGACCGATCCATCGGAGACCAGGTAGTGCGTCGTGTACGCATCGGGCGCGTGGCGATCGTGCGCCGCCGCCGGCATCGCGCTCAGTAGGAGCAGCATCGCGGCGCTGCCAAGAGAGAGGGATCGACGGATCGTCATTCCCGTACCTCCTTCGCGCGGACGCGTCGTCGCCGTTGGTCGACGGAGATGGGGAGGCGCATCCGCCACTCTCTGCTACGTCGGTGTCGGGGGCCCGGTTTCAGGCACGCGCCGTGGAGGAGCGACGGGGCCTCGAGGCGGTAGACCCGGAGCGCGGCAGCCTATGCAAGGGACGACGCAGCCCGCCCGGAGTGCGGCTCCGGGGCGGCGGTGCAGCGGCCCGCGCATGCGGGCCGCTGTGTCGGCCCGTGCGGCGGACGAAGCCGCGTGTCGCGCGGCCGCGATCGCGCGGCGCGGATAGCCGGCCGTGTAGAGCCAGGCGTCGAAGAAGGCGTGCAGGTCCTGGTGCGAGATCTGCTCAGCGAGCGCGATGAACTTCGGCGTCGTCACGGCCTGGCCGGCCTTGGTGCGGGTCCACGTCTTCAGGATCCGGAAGAACGCCGCGTCACCGACGCGCATCCGCAGGGCGTGGAGCGTGAGGGCCCCTCGCTCGTAGACCTGGCCGTCGAACAGGTCGGCGGTTCCCGGGTCCCCGATGACGAGTTGCCACCAGCCGTCATCTGGCGGCGATGCTCGTCGTGAGGTCGTCGAAGAAATCCTGCGGATCCGCACCTCCCTCGTGCTCGGACCACAGCCACTCGGCGTAGGTCGCAAACCCCTCGTTGAGCCAGATGTCCTGCCAGCGCGCGAGGCGCACGCTGTCCCCGAACCACTGGTGCGCCAACTCGTGGGTGACCACGTCGGCTGCGCGCGCCGGATCCCTGAAGTGGCCCCGGGCGTACACCGGACGTGTCTGCGTCTCGAGCGCGAAGGCCAATCCGCCGTCGTCGACGATCCCTCCCGCCGTCTTGAACGGATAGGGCCCGAACTTGTCCGACAGGAACTTGAGGATCTCGGGTTGCCGGGCGAACGCCTGCGAAGCGATGGTGCCCACTGACTCCGGGAGGGCATCCTGCCCGACCGTCGTCCAGTCATTCGCGTTTCCGGGGCTGCCCTCTGGTGGACCCGGCACCGTCCATCCATCGAGCGGATCGCCGTCGTCCTCGAACGACGTGGTGCCCTGGCCGGTCGAGACGGCGACGTTGTCGATCGCCATGACACCATTGCTGTACGCATCGCTCATGTACGTCAGGGAGACCTCCACGGATCGCCCGCGGTAGGCACGCAGATCGACGTTCCACCGCTCAGGGGTCTGGCTCGCCCCGGTGGCGGCATGCCACTCGCCGGTCGTCCCGTGCGGGTCGCACACCGGATCGAGATCGTCGGATGGGTCGTCGCTGAACGTTTCGTAGTGGGTGAGGAACGGGTGCAGATCACCGTGACCCGTTCTCCCAGAGGCAGAAGAGGCCGGGGTCGTCCGAGGTGATCTCGCTGCCGGTGGCGTCGTACGCCGGTAGCGTCGTCCAGTCGTCCGCGCCGACGGTGTGGGCCTCGACGAAGAAGAAGTCCCAGCCGGATTCGATGTCGCGGCCAGAATCGAAGGCCAGCGAGGCACCGCTCGCCGGCACGTCGATGACGTGGGTGAGGCGCTTGTACGCCGACTTGGCCGCGGCCCCGGAGGACGCCGCTCTCGTGCCGTCCGTGATGGTGAAGGCCTTCACGAAGAGGTCGGGGTCGATCGCATCCAGGAACTTCAGCCCCCCGGCCTTGTACGTGTTGATGTCGAACTCGCCCATCGCCACCGTCACCAGGTACGGCGCCATCGGATCCGTGGCGTTCCAGGTCCACGTGGTCCAGCCGCCCGACCTGGAGGTCTTCCCTGGGACGCCGTTGGCCACCGCCTGGAGCCCGGCGGGCACGGTGATCTCGAAGGAGTACGTTGCGGCGTCGGCGGGATGGTCATGATCGGCAAGCCGGGCCGCGAGACGGTCGAGGCGCTGCTCCCGGGCCTCCGCGAGGAGCGCGGCATCGACTTCGTGACCGCCAACGGCGAGAACGTCGCCGGCGGCATGGGCCTGACGCCATCGACCGCCGAGTCGATCCTCGCGTCCGGCGTCGACGTCATCACCAGCGGCAACCACATCTGGGACAAGCGCGAGATCTACCCGTTCCTCGAGGCGAACGACCGCGTCCTCCGGCCGCTCAACTACGGCACGCACGAGGTCCCCGGCCGCGGCTGGGGCGTCTACAGCGGCCTCGACGGCACCGACATCGCCGTGATCAACCTCCAGGGCCGCACCTACATGCAGCAGATCGAGAACCCGTTCACCGATGCGGACCGCCTGCTCGACGAGTCGTCGGAGCCGCTCCCGCCGGTGCGCCTGGTCGACTTCCACTGCGAGCTCACCTCGGAGAAGAACGCGCTGGGGCTCTACCTCGACGGGCGGGTGAGCGTGGTCGTCGGCACGCACACGCACGTGGTCACCGGCGACGAGCGGATCCTCCCGAACGGCACCGCGTACCAGACCGACCTCGGCATGACCGGGCCGGTGTGGAGCGTCATCGGGTTCGCGCCGCGGACCGTCCTGCCGCGCTTCATCAACGCGCTGCCGACCCGCTTCGAGGTGGGGGAGGGGCCGGTCGTCTTCAACGCGGTCCAGGTCGACATCGACCCAGCGACCGGCCGGGCGCTCCAGATCGAGCGGATCCAGCGGCTCGTCGAGGGCTGACCGTGGCGACCCCGGGGCGCCGGCGGCGCCACGACCCGCTGGCGGCGACGCAGGCCCGCAGCCCCTCGCCGTTCCCCTCGACCGTCGACCTCCACACCCACACCACCCGATCCGACGGCGTCCTCGCACCCGCGGACCTCGTGGCGGCCGCCGCCGCGGTCGGGGTCACGTTCATGGCGCTCACCGACCACGACACGCTCGCCGGCTACCGCGAGGTCGTGGCGTCGGCGACGCCGTCCCGCCGGCCCTGACCCTCATCCCCGGCGTGGAGATCAACGCGCTGGTCACCCGGGACCTCGGGCTCTGGGAGGGCGAGCTGCACATCCTCGGGTTCGGGATGGACCCCGACGACGAAGCCTTCGAGGCGGCGCTGTCCGCCCAGCGCGAACGGCGGCGGATCCGGTTCGAGCGGACGGTCGAGCGCCTGCGCGGCCTCGACCTCTCGATCGACGCCCAGGTCGCCGAGCTGCGGACCGTCGACGACGACGCGCTCGGGCGCCCGACGATCGCCCGGGCGCTGATGGCCGCCGGCCACGCCGCGAGCGTCGAGGACGCGTTCCGGCGGTACCTCGGCTACGGCAGCCCCGCGTACGTGCCGCGCGAGGGCCTCGGTCCGGTCGAGGCGATCGACGTCATCCGCGCGGCGGGCGGCCTGGCCGCGCTGGCGCACTTCGGGGAGGCCCGGAGCCGCATCGACGTCGTGCGCGAGCTGGTGGAGGGCGGCCTGCGCGGCCTCGAGGTCTACTACCGCTCCTTCGATGCCGCCATGACGAAGTCGGTCCGCACGGTCGCGACGGACCTCGGCCTCGTCCAGACCGGCGGGAGCGACTACCACGGCGATCTCGGCTCGTACGCGGACGCCCACGCCTACCTCTGGGTGCCGGCGTCGGTGGCCGATGGCGTTCGGGCGGCGCTCGGCGTACAGTCGGCACGCCCATGACCGACCGAACCACGCTCGACCGCGCGCTGCCGATGCTCGAGATCCTGCCGCCGCCGGCCGTGACCGATCCGCGTCGCCCGGCCGCGCCCGACGACGAGCGCCTCGCCGAGTACCTCCCGGAGACCCGCGCCCTGCCGCGGTTCCACATGTGGACGCTCGGCTGCCAGATGAACCGCAGCGACTCGGAGGAGATGGCCGGGCGCCTGCTCCAGGCCGGATGCGCGGAGGCGACCGGCTTCGACGACGCGGACCTCATCGTCATCAACTCCTGCGCGATCCGCGAGGGCGCCGAGCAGAAGATCATCGGCCGCCAGGGGCAGCTCGGGAAGCTCAAGGCCGAGCACCCCGGTCTCCGCGTCGTGCTGACCGGCTGCGCGGTGCGCGAGCCGGAGCGCGACGGGCTGCGCCGCCGCTACCCGGCGGTCGACCTGTTCCTGCGGCCCGACGAGGAGCCCGAGCTCGTCGACCGGCTCGGCCTGGCGTCCGCGCAGGCGCCCATCGGCGCCGTCGGTGGCACGACGGTCGTGCACCGGACCACGGTCGGCGTCGCGGACGGGCTGCCGGCGACCCGCGCGACGGCCGTCGAGACCGGGACCGTGGCCCGCGGCTCGGCGATCAGCGCCTGGCTGCCGATCATCTACGGCTGCGACAAGACCTGCACCTACTGCATCGTGCCGTTCAGCCGCGGCCCCGAGCGGAGCCGCCCGTTCGACGAGATCGTGGACGAGGCCCGATCGCTCGCGGCGTCGGGCTACCACGAGGTCACGCTGCTCGGCCAGAACGTCAACTCCTACGGCCACGACCTGGCGCCCGAGGCGCGCTTCGGGCACGTCGACGAGGCGCGCTGGGCGGGCCATCGGCTGGACCTGCACGGCCGGCCGGACCTCGCCGAGCTGCTGCGCGCCATCGATGGGCTGCGCACGGCCGACGGGCGGCCGGCCATCGGGCGCCTGCGCTTCGTCACGTCGCACCCGTGGGACCTGTCGGACCGGCTGATCGCCGCGCTCGCCGACTGCGCCGAGCATCTGCGAGCACCTGCACCTGCCCGTCCAGTCGGGCGACGACACGGTCCTGCGCCGCATGGGCCGCCAGTACACGATCGAGCACTACCAGGAGCGGCTGTCGCGGATCCGCGAGGCCGTGCCCGGCATCGCGGTCTCCACCGACGTCATCGTCGGGTTCTGCGGCGAGACCGAGGCGCAGTTCCAGTCCACGCTGCGCCTGCTCGAGGCGGTCCGCTACGACCAGGTCTTCGCGGCCGCGTACTCGCCGCGACCGGGGACGCCGGCCACGCGGCTCCCCGACGACGTGCCGGCCGAGACGAAGCGGCGCCGCCTCAACGAGCTGCTCGCGCTCCAGGAGGCGATCGGCCTCGAGCGCAACCAGGCGTGGCTCGGCCGCGACGTCGAGGTGCTGGTCGAGGCGGTGAGCCAGCCGCGTTCCCACGAGCACGAGGCAGGCACGGCCACGGGGAACGGCCTCACGGGCCGGACCCGCGGCAACAAGCTCGTCCATCTCGCGGGCGCCGCCGAGCTCGTCGGCCGGCTCGTGACGGTCCGCATCGACCACGCCGGCCCGTACGCGCTCCGAGGCGCCGTCGTCGCCTCGTGACGGCCGCCCCGCCGCTCCTGGTGATCGCCGGAGCGACGGCGACCGGCAAGACCTCGCTCGCGATCGAGGCTCGCCGAGGAGCTCCATGCCGAGGGACGCGTTGCCGAGATCGTCTCGGCCGACTCCCGCCAGGTGTTCCGCGGCCTCGACATCGGCACCGCCAAGGCGACCGCCGCCGAGCGCGTGCGCGTCCCGCACCACGGGCTCGACCTCGTCGATCCGGACGAGCCGTTCAGCGTCGCCGACTTCGCGCGGCATGCGTCGGGCGTCCTCGACGACCTCGCCGCGCGAGGCGGCATCGCGATCCTCGCCGGCGGCACAGGCTTCTACCTGCGCGCCGTCGCCCGCGGGCCTCGACACGGACGCCCTCCCGAGCGACCCGGAGGTCCGGGCGCGGCTGGAGGCCGCGATGACCCATGACGGGCTCCTGGCGTCGGTCCTCCGGCTCGAGGCGCTCGCCCCGGAGCTGGCCGCGACCGTCGACCTGCGCAACCCGAGGCGCGTGGTGCGCGCGCTGGAGATCGCCGAGCTGCGCGGCGACACCCCACGGCCGCCGGCGCGCGGCTACCCGGGGAAGGTGGCATGGATCGGGCTCCGCCTCGAGCCCGAGGTCCACCGCGAGCGGATCGCCGCCCGGGCCCGGGCGCAGTTCGATGCCGGCCTCCTCGAGGAAGCCAGGGCCCTGCGCGAGCGCTTCGATCCCGGCCTGCCGGCGTTCAGCGCGATCGGCTATCGCGAGGCGTGGTCGGTCCTCGACGGCACGAGCACGCTCGAGGACGCGATCGAGGAGGACATCCGGCGCAACGTGGCGTTCGCGAAGCGCCAGGCGACGTGGTTCCGCTCGGAGCCCGACGTCGAGTGGCTCGACGCCTCGGCCGGCCTGGACGCCCGGACCGTGCTGCGCTCGCCCGCGCTCGAGGCCGTCCTGGGCTGACCGCAGCGGACATGAAGAACGGCCGGCCCGCGTCGCAGGTCGGCCGTTCCGATCGTGGATCGCGGACCGCGCCTCGTGGCGGCGGCCGCGGGAGGTGCCGCTAGCCGGCGGGCGGAGCCGGCGGAGCCGGAGGCGTGGTGGGAGCCGGGGCGGCCGGAGCCGCCGGTGCGGCCGTGGGCGACCGATGCCTTGGCCATCGCGAGCTGCGCAGCCTGCATCTGGTCGAACGCCGCCTTCTGCTCGGGGGTCATCAGGGCGAGCTCATGCTCCATGAACTGGTCGCGGACACCCGGGTAGTTCAGGTAGAAGAACATGATGAACGCGATGAACATCGGGACGAACTCGGCCTCCAGGGTCGACTGGCCGAGGACGGCGAAGAACCCGAAGATCAGCGTGAACATGGCGATGAAGGTCCCGAACGACCACGCGTAGGCGCGGACGTTCCAGAAGCCCATCGCCACCCAGAACCAGATGCCGGCGATCAGGATCGCGAAGAACGCCTGGCCCCACTGCGGGTCCTTGAAGGCGACTTCGTTGCCGACGAAGGTGAACTTGGCGATACCGAGGAACACGAGCGTGCGCCAGATCTCGTAGAGCCCGGCCACGCCGGACAGGACTGCGAGGATCGTGACGCCGATAGGCCGATGCATGTGTCTGTGAGCCTCCCTCATGCCGCCCTCTTCAGGGATCGAGCGCGCTGTTCGCACCAGCATAGCCCGCGCGTCACAGGATTTATCTCTCGATCCGGAAGAAAACCCGGAATCCTGCCACCGCGGCCCGGAGAGCCCGGGGGAGGGGAGCGGCTACACTTCGCCGGTGCCACGGGACCTGATCGACCTCACCACCCCCATCGAGAAGGCCTTCCTCGTCGCGGTCGACACCGGCGACGACGACGGCTGGACCGCCGAGGAATCGCTCGCCGAGCTCGCCAACCTCGCCACGACCGCGGGCGCGGAGGTGGTCGGCGCCGAATGGCAGAACCGCCGCCACATCGACCCCAACTGGTATGTCGGCAAGGGCAAGGCCGACGACCTCGTCGCGGCCAAGCGCGAGACCGACTTCGACCTGCTGGTCGCGGACGACGAGCTGTCGCCCGCCCAGCAGCGCGCGCTCGAGGAGCACCTCAAGGTCAAGGTCATCGACCGCAGCCGGCTGATCCTCGACATCTTCGCGCTCCATGCCCAGACCCACGAGGGCCGGCTCCAGGTCGAGCTCGCCCAGCTCGAGTACCAGCTGCCGCGCCTGACGCGGATGTGGACGCACCTCTCGCGCACCCAGGGCGGCATCGGCTCCCGCGGGCCCGGCGAGAGCCAGCTGGAGACCGACCGCCGGATCATCCGCACGCGCATCGCCAAGATGAAGGAGCGCGTCGAGCAGGTCCGCCAGCAGCGCGAGACCGCGGCCCGCGGCCGCGACCGTCGGCTGTGGCCGACCGTCGGCATCGTCGGCTACACGAACGCCGGCAAGTCCACGCTCCTGAACTCGCTGGTCGGCTCGGAGGTCGCGCTCGCGGAGGACAAGCTCTTCGCCACGCTCGACCCCACCAGCCGCCAGGTCAAGCTCGGCGACGGGCAGACGGCGATCGTCACCGACACGGTCGGGTTCATCCACAAGCTCCCGCACCAGCTGGTCGACGCCTTCCGGGCGACGCTCGAGGAGGTCAACCGCGCCGACGTCCTGATCGAGGTCGTCGACGCGTCGGACCCGCACATCGACGAGCACCGCGCGACCGTCCAGACCGTCCTCGACGAGCTCGGGGCAGGGGAGAAGCCACGGCTGGTGGCCTTCAACAAGGTCGACCTGCTCGACCGCTCCGCCGACGGTGCCACGCCCGCGCCGTCGATCGCCGGGGCGGTCTTCGTGTCCGCGACCACCGGCTACGGCATGGAGACGCTCCGGGCCGCGACCGCGGCGCTGCTGGCGTCGCTCTGGGTCGACGTCGACGTGACGCTGCCGTACACGGCGGGGGAGCTCCTGGCGCGGGTCCGCGAGCGCGGGACGGTCGACGTCGAGTACCGCGAGCGCGACGTCCGCATCTCGGGCCGGGTCGCCCCGTCGCTGGCCGGCGAGCTGGTCGCGGTCGCCGAGACGTGGGATGGCGCGGTGGCCGAAGCCGCAGCGGTCGCCGCGGATCGATGACCGTCCCGCGTCGGCTGGCCGGGAGCGGCCGGTGGGGTGACCGCACCGTCGTCTGGACGATGTCGGAGGGCCGTCGCGGGCGGCGCTGGCGGGAGATCGTGTCGCGCGACGGCCACCTCCTCCACTCGCTGCTGCTCGAGACCGACGCCGACCGCCGCTTCAGCCACCTCGAGCTGTCGTCCGGCGGGGCGATGCTGACGCTCCACCCCGAAGGGAACGGGACCCTGCACGGCAATCGCGTGGACCGCAAGGGCGTCGAGCACGTGATCGGCGTGGCGTTCGACCCCGACGGCCCGGTCCTCATCGACGACTCGGTCATCGCCGCCGCGGTCGCGGCCTGGCAGGAGACCAGCACGGACCGCGGCGCGGCGATGCGGATGGTGTTCATCGACAGCGCGGCCCGCGTCTCGATCGTCGACGGCGCGACCGCGACGCCGCTGGTCGTGGCCATCGATGCCGACGGCGCCCCGCAGCTCCACGACGCTCGCGTCGAGCCCTTGGAGCTCCCGGAGATGGACGAGCGATGATCCGCGTCCCCGAGCTCGAAGCCGACGCCATCCGGGCCGTCCACCCGGAGATCGACCCCGCGTTCACCCGGTCGCCGCAGTACGTCCACCCGGGCCTGTCGGCACGGCTCGGCGCGCCGGTCATCGTCAAGGTCGAGACCGACAACCCGATCCGCTCGTTCAAGGGCCGCGGGACGTGGGTCGCCGTCCACCGCCTGGCGGGGCAGGGGAGGATCGGCCCCGACCGGCCGATCGTGGTGGCCTCAGCCGGCAACTTCGGGCAGGGGATCCCGTACGCGGCGCGCGACGTCGGCGTCTCGACCGTGGTCTTCGCCTCGCTGCACGCGAACCCGGGCAAGGTCGCGCGGATGCGGACGCTCGGCGCCACGGTCCACCAGGTCGGGCAGGACTTCGACGCGGCCGTCACCGCGGCCCGCGCCTACGCGGCGGAGCACGGCGGCGAGTTCCTGGTCGACGGCGAGGATCCCTCGATCTCCGCCGGCGCCGCGACGATGGCGCTCGAGGTGACCGACGCGGTCGAGGCCGGGGTGCTCCCCGCGGTGGCCGCCGCGTTCGTGCCGGTCGGCAACGGGGCGCTCATCAACGGCGTCGGGTCGTGGCTGAAGGCCGTGGCGCCGGGCTGTGCCGTCGTCGGCGTCCAGGCCGAGGGCGCGCCGGCCATGACGCTGAGCTGGCGCGCCGGCCGGGCGATCGACACGCCGTCGGTCTCGACCTACGCGGACGGCATCGCGGCGCGGGTCTCGATCCCGCAGGCCGTCGAGCTGATGGCCGGCCGGGTCGACGAGATGCTGCTGATCCCCGAGGCGGCGCTGCACGAGGCCCAGGCCGAGCTGACGACGGAGCTCGGGATCACCGTCGAGGGCGCCGCGGCGGCGTCATGGGCGGCGGCGCTGCAGCGCCCCGTCGAGGGCGGCGCGGCCCTGCTGATCGTCACCGGGAGCAACGTCTAGGGCCTCGTCGTGGACAGCGTGTGGATAACCATCGTGGATCGGGGCCACGAACTCGGAAACTCGTGGATAACACCCCTTCCGCTCCGGTGGTCCGCCCGGGTATCGTAGGTCTTGCCCGAAGGGGCCCTGAACAACGAGCGATCTCGCCGGTGCTTGCATTGGTGGGGTTGACTGTTGATCGGCGGTTCCTTCGGGCGTTTTCGTGCGCGTCGTTTCGCCGGCGCCCGAGCGACCGGCTCGTCCGGAGCAGGGCAGGGGACCGGTGCGGGGCTTGGCGCGCGACACGCCCACCCCGGCGGGAGGCGGCCCGGCAGCATCGCTGAGCCCTCGGTGCCATCATCGCGCCATGTCCCAGCAGTTCGCCCGCATGCCGACCGACGCGGGCGCCGTCGTCCGTGAGGTTCGTGGCTTCGGTGGCGTCCCGTGGCGGCGCTTGTTCCACTACCTGCGTCCGAACCTCGGGCGGTTCGGCCTGGCCCTCGTCGGGCTCGTCATCTCGGCGTTCATCGGTCTCGCCTTCCCACTGGTCATCGCCGGGATCACCACCGAGGTCGTCGCCGGCGGCGATTCGGCCGGGCTCGACCGCCTCGTCGTCATCCTGCTCGGGTTATTCCTCATCCAGGCGATCGGCTCATTCCTGCAGACCTACCTGCTGGGCGTGGTGGGAGAACGGGTCGTCGCCCAGCTCCGGGGCGACCTGTTCGGGCGCCTCGTGACGCTGTCGCTCGACTTCCATGCCAGCCGGCGCGTCGGCGAGCTCGTGTCGCGGCTGTCCAGCGACGTGACGCTCGTCCGGACGATGCTGACCCAGACGGTCACGAGCCTGCTCTCGGCGATCATCGGCCTGGTCGGCTCGGTGATCATCCTGTTCACCCTCAGCCCGACGCTGCTGTTCATCGTCCTGCTGCTCGCGCCGGCACTCATCGCGGTGGCGATCGTCTTCGGCCGGCCGCTCCAGAGGATCAGCACCGAGGTCCAGGACGCGATCGCCCGGAGCACGACGACCGCCGAAGAGGCGCTGTCGGGGATCCGTGTGGTCAAGAGCTACGGGCGCGAGGACTGGGAGCTCGAGCGCTACGACGCCGACCTGCGCACGGTCGTCGCGACCGGCTCGCGCCTCGCCCTGTGGCGAGCGATGTTCGGGGCACTGATGGGACTGCTCGGGTTCGGGGCTCTCGCCGGGCTCCTGTGGTACACCGGGCACCAGGTCATCGATGGTGAGCTCGGGATCGGCACGCTGACGGGGTTCCTGCTGTACGGCGTTGCGATCGCCGCGAGCCTCGGCACGATCGCTGGCCTGTACGGCCAGTTCCGAGAGGGAACGGGGGCCATCACCCGCGTCTTCGAGATCATCGACAGCCGACCGACCGTGCTCGAGATGCCCGGCGCGCGACCGTTGCCCAAGGTCGCGGGCCGGATCGAGCTCGATGGCGTGTCGTTCGGGTACGTGCCGGACCGGCGCGTGCTGCACGACCTGTCGCTGACGATCCCGGCAGGGGAGACCCTCGCCCTCGTCGGGCCGTCCGGGTCGGGAAAGACGACCCTGACCGGACTCCTCCCCCGGCTCTGGGACGTGACCGCCGGGGTCATCCGGATCGACGGCGTCGACATCCGCGGGGTGACGGTGCCCAGCCTGCGCGGCCAGATCGGCCTGGTCGCGCAGGAGGCGACCCTGTTCGGCGGCACGATCCGCGAGAACATCCTGTACGGCCGTCTGGACGCCACGGAGGCCGAGGTGATCGCCGCAGCCCGGGCGGCCAACGCCGATGACTTCATCAGGGCGCTGCCGGACGGCTACGACACGGTCGTCGGTGACCGGGGTTCACGACTGTCGGGCGGGCAGCGCCAGCGCGTGGCGATCGCCCGGGCCGTGCTCAAGGACCCGCCGATCCTGTTGTTGGACGAGGCGACCAGTTCGCTCGACAACGAATCGGAGCGGCTCGTCCAGGACGCGCTCGACCACCTCAAGGTCGGGCGGACGACGATCATCGTGGCCCACCGGCTGTCGACCATCCGGGCGGCCGACCGGATCGCCGTGCTCGACGACGGCTGGCTGGTGGAGCTTGGGACGCAGGATGAGTTGCTGGCGATGCATGGGCTGTACGCGCGGCTCCACCGGATGCAGTTCGCCGAGGAGCCGGCGGTCGAGGTTGACGCCGTGGGCGTCACGGGCTGATCCACCCGGGATCGGGACCAGGCGACTACTTCCGATAAGGTGAGTTATGTCTGCGCACTCCGCGATCACCGATCTCGCCGATGACCTGCGTCCGGTCGAATGCCAGCGCGAAGTCCCGCGATGGTCCGGCGTGCACCCAGGCTGCCTTCTCGGCGTGCTGGGAATCCGCAGTAGACCTCGAAGAAGACCTGCCGTCGAGGACGACAGTGCGCTGATGGGCAGTCCGGCGGACGCTCCCGTCCCGAAGACCGACCGATCGAACTCGGTCAGGTCCTTGATGGGGATGTCGGCCGGGACCTCGGCGCGTTGGGCATCCCAGTAGCCGCTCGCGGTCGCGGCGTCTGGGGCCGGAGCCGCCAGGAACACCTTCACCTCGGCTTGCCGCTCTTGAACGTGCAGACCCGGAGCGGATCAGCGGATGCGCTGACGCCGGCGCTCACCTTCAGGCCGATGATCTTCGAGGCTTCGGCGGCGGTCAGCAGGGTGCACGGGTCGATCGAGGCGGGGCTGGCTGAGGCGCCGGGCGTGCCGAAGCCGCGACGAGGGGCACGTCGCTCTGGGTTGGGCTGGCGCTCGGCACTCGTCGGACGTGGATGTCTCGGGTGCGTCGGTCGCGGTCAGGCTGGCGAGGCCCGGCGACGCGACCGTGGCCTCGACGGGCTGGAGGAGGTGCCGCCCGTCGTGGCGTCACATGCGACGAGGACAAGAGCCAGGGACACCAGGACAGCACAGAGACGGTTCACGGGATCTCCCTTCGACAGTCGAGCAGGCGCGACGGGCTGACGGTCCATGCGCCGCACGCTATCGACGCCGCCCGCTCCACGAAAGGGGCGGTTGCCCGATCTGTCGCGCTGGTTCCCCTGCTCCATGGGTATCTGGGTCCACGGGTGCAGGACGTACGGAACGCTCGGCGCCAGACTTGGGCATCATCCGTATGAAGGTCGCCGCCGAGTCGGTGGTCCGAGGAGGTGCGTGATCGCAGGCCAGAAGCCAACTGCCGCGCAAGGCAACGTCCTCGACGACGCTGCCGGCCGCCATGACCGGCCGGGCGAGCCCCGCCAAGGCCGCGGTGGGCGACAAGCCGGTCTTCGCCTACATCGCCAGCCTGCCGCAGCCGCAACGCTCGATCGCCGAGCGCATCGATGCCCTGGCGGCCGAGACGCTGCCGGGCCTCCAGCGCGCCGTGAAGTGGGGCATCTCGTGGTACGGCGTCGGCGACGGCTGGTGCTTCGCGTGCGGCGGCTTCGAAGGCCACGTCAAGCTCGCGTTCGGGCGCGGCACGTCGCTCACGCCGGTCCCACCGGCGGCGCCGACCGGGATGGGCAAGGAGACACGCGGCGTCGACCTCGAGTCGCTGGACGACATCGACGAGCAGCAGGTCGCGTCGTGGATGCAGCAGGCCGCGGCCATGCCCGGGTTCGGGAAGCGCTGAGCGTGACCCGATACCTCGTCCTCCTGCGCGGGATCAACGTCGGCGGCAAGAACAAGGTGCCGATGGCGGCGTTGCGCGACCTCCTCGAATCGCACGGCCACACGAAGGTCTCGACCTACATCGCCAGCGGCAACGTGATCCTGAGCTCCGACCAGTCAGCCGCCGCGATCAAGCGAGAGCTGGAGAAGGCGCTCCCGAAGACGTTCAAGCTCGACAGCGAGCTGATCGCGGTCCTGGTCCTGACGCATGCCCAGCTTCGCGCCGTCGTCCGGAAGCGGCCGAAGGGCTTCGGGGACCACCCGGAGACGTACCACAGCGACGCGGTCTTCCTCATCGACATCGACGCGCCGACCGCGATGAAGGTCTTCGACCCGCGGCCCGGCGTCGACGAAGTGTGGCCAGGGACCGGCGTGATCTACTCGCAGCGGCTGAGCGCCGAACGGACCAAGAGCCGGCTCGGCAAGATCGTCGGGACGCCGGCGTACAAGTCGATGACGATCCGCAGCTGGCAGACGACGATGGCACTCCTCGAGCGCATGGAGGCGCCGGAACCCGAGGCCTGATCGGGCGGCTCACCGGTCCCCTCCCCCGGCCGGTCCCGGGCAAGGCTACGCCGGCGTCAGGTCTTCTTGGTCCCCACGACGGTCACGCCGTCCACGGCCGGGTAGTTCGAGAAGTACCGCTTCTGCCAGTGGAGCTTGCCGTGGTCGTAGATCGACACGGTGGTCCACACCTTCGCGCCGTCCGCCGGGGCGTTGTTGAAGAACCGGTACCCCACGGGCTTGGTCGGGTCGTTCACGGTCCTGTGGATCGCGCGCGGGCCATGCTGGATGACCGTATCGGTGACCGTGGCCCGCCGTCCGTTCGGCACGCTCCAGATGGTGAACTTGAGCCATCGCTTGGTGCCGTCGTTGGTGACGCTCCGCGTGATCAGGATCGGGTACTTGGTGTCGTTCTTGAAGCTCATGGTCTGCTTGGTGTTGCCGACGATCCACACGGTGGCATCGAGGCCCGGCGGATACCGGGTGATGAACTCGTTGTGGTTCTGCCGGGCGAGCGGCACCATGCCGGCCCGGAACGCCGCGTTGAAGAGCGTCGTGGACGTGGTGCAGATGCCGCCGCCGAACGCGCCGGTGACCGTGATCTTCCCGCCTTCGATCGCGTTGCCCGGGCCGGCGCCTGGGAGCTTGCGCAGGTCGCCGACGACCTTCCAGAAGTCGAAGATCGTGCCGGCCGGCACCACCGTGCCGTTGATCTTCGTGGCCGGGGCCTCGATGTTCCCGCCCCAGTGGTTGTTGACGATGACCCAGTAGAAGACGCGGTACGAGCTGATGGCCTTCATCTTCGGGGCGAAGGCCTTGGCGTCCGCCGTGGACAGCTTCGGGTTGACGGCCTTGACGACGGCCTGGAGCGGCGATGCCGCCGCGCCGTTCTGGCGGGCCAGGAGCTCGGCGATGACCTCGGCCTTCATGCGGTCGACGTTGAGCGTCCGGCCCTCGCGGCTCGTGCCGGTGGCGACGATGTGGCCGCCGACTGAACTTGAGGCCCGCGTCCTGCGGGGTCTGGTTGACCTTCTTCGCCAGCGTCGTGAGCATCGGGTCGAGTCCCGACCAGTCGACGACCGGGGTGACCCGTCCGTCGGGGGCGGTCGAGAACGAGATCAGCGGTGCGAGGCCCTTGCCGGGGATCGTCCAGCTGTCGTCGCCGCGGGCGACGGCCACATCGGCCACCATCCGATCCGCGGCGGCCTTCGCCGCCTCGGCCGAGGCGCTGGCGACGGCCGGTGCCTATGGCACGACCGGCACGGCCATCGTGATCGACGCCGGCGTGCCCAGCGCCGCGAGCTGCTGGTCGAGCGCGGCCACCAGGGCCGCCTGGTCCACGGCGCGACCTTCCTTCGACGGGGAGACGCTGAACGTCCCGCCCTGCCCGGCGGACACGGAGGCGTCGACGGGGGCCTGGTCGATGCTCGCGGCGAGGGTCTCGACGGCGGCCGTCAGCTTGTCACGGTCGTAGGTCACGGCGGGGTCGAGCGTCACGCCGTTGATCGCGGCCTGCGGCGAGCCGATGAGGTTGGCGAAGGGCTCGCCCAGGCGGCCCGCCCCGAGGGCGGCGTCGACCAGCGCCCGGGTGTCCGGGCCGCGGCCGACGTCGTCGTAGCTGATGGTCGTCGTCTGGCCGTCCGGGCCGGTCAGCGTGATCTCGCCGGTCCCGAGCGACCCATAGGCGCTGGCGATCTGGGCCGCCGCCTCGTCGCGGGTGAGGCCGCCGAGCTCCGTGTCGCCGATGCGGACGCCGGGCAGGACCCGGGCGTCGTACTGCTGGCTCCACGCGTAGAGGGCGCCGACGCCTACGCCGACGGCGAGCAGGAGGCCCACGACGAACGAGACGCGCGAAGCGAAGGAAGAGCGATCGTCGGCGTCGCCGTGGCCGTGCCACGGGCTCGTCGTCGGCCACCGCGGCCGCGAGGGGCAGCACCGGCACGGCATCGACGTCGGACTCGGCGGTCGGTGACGTATCCGTCACGGTGGTGTCGGTCGACTCGTCGGGCGCGGGCGCGGAGCATCGACCGTCTTCGCATCAGCCACGAGCGCCGCGAGCTCGGGGTCGCCCGAGGGCGTCTCCGCGTCGGCTGGTGCGGCCTCGCCGGCATCCGCCGCCCCAACAAGGGCAGCGAGCTCGGCGTCGCCAGCGGGCGTCTCGCCGTCAGGTGTGGAGGGGTTGGCAGCCCCGTCGGCTGCGGAGTCGGGCAGGTCGGTCATCGGGTGCTCATGCGTGGTCGGCCGGCGCCGCCTCGTCCCTGGCAGCCGCGATATCTTCGCTGCTGCACGCGAATCTGTCACGTCAGGGCCGTCTCGGCGGTCGGGGCTTGGACGCGGGAACGCCCTCTGGCGTTACGCGGCTAGGAGGAGCGGAGCAGCTTCCAGGTCCCCTCGGAGATGACGTCGACGCTGCCATCGACGACCCGGATGGCGGTCTGGTCGTCCATGACGTACGCCGGGCCGCCGATGTCGGCCGCCCAGCGCTCTGCGGCGGCGAGCGTGTTCGTCGGGAAGACGTCCAGGTGCGGGAAGATCGAGAAATCGACGATCCCCAGCGTGCGGTCGTCCGGCGCCGACGGCCACTCCACGAAGAAGTCGCCGATCCGCGGGGTCATCACCATGCTCCCGGCGCTCACCCCCACCCAGGTCGTGTCGGGCAGCGACGGCAGGAGGTCCGCGAGGCCGGATGCGCGCATCCAGTGGTACAGGTACGTGGCGTCGCCGCCGTCGACGAGCAGGACGTCCGCGTCCCGGACCCAGGGGACCCAGCGCTCCACGCCGATCGTGGGCAGGGCGGTCAGCTCGAGCAGGCCGAGCGACTTCCACGCCAACGAGGTGAGGCCGCCCCACGGTGGCAGACCGGTGACGAAGCCCCGCGCCGAGATCGGCCCGCACATCGGGTGGCCCCATTGCGCCGTCGGGATGCACAGCGCCGTGGCGTCGCCGATCGGCTTGCCCAGCATGTCGACCAGGGCGTCCTGGATGCTCGCGTTCGTGACGCCCCCGGACGTGAGAAGGAGCTTCACGATGCCTCCTTGCCTGCTCCCGGACGCGATGGCCCGTCGTTCGTCTTCGGTCGTTCGCGGATGACCCGCCTGGGATCCTTCTCGAGGTCGACGCCCTTGTAGGCGGCCTGGCGGACGAGGCCGTCGCCCGTCCAGCCGGCGAACTCGGCGCGGATCACGAGCTCGGGCCGCAGCCACTGGGCATCCTTGGCGGCCGCGCGCGGCGGCGGCGTCGCGAACGGCTGCTCATCGGCGGCGAGGGCGGCGAGCGCGGCCAGCAGCTCCGCCCGGCTGTCGTTCGTGAAGCCCGCACCGATCTTGCCCGCGTATCGCAGCTCGCCGTCCTCGTAGACCCCGACGAGGAGCGCACCGAGGTCGACCGCCCGGCCGGTGCCCTTCACCCAGCCGCCGACGACGAGCTCCTGCTCGGGGCGGATCTTGACCTTGAGCCAGCGGTCGGTCCGCTTGCCGGGGACGTACGGCGAGCGGCGGTCCTTGGCCATGATCCCTTCCAGGCTCCGCGCGCGGGCGGCTTCGAAGAACGCGATCCCGTCGGCCTCGATGTGCTCGCTCAGGCGGACGCGCGGGTCGGGCCGGAGCGCCTTGCCGAGGAGCCGGCGGCGCTCCTCGAGCGGCTCGTCGACGAGCGACCGGCCGTCGAGGTGGAGCAGGTCGAAGACCTCGTACACGAACGGGGTCGGCTCGGCGACCCCTCCCCTGCCCTTGATCCGCGCCTGGAGCAGGGCGAAGTCGGGCTCGCCGTGCTCGTCAAGCGCGATGACCTCGCCATCGACGATGGCGCTCTTGGCGTCGATCCAGGTCGGCGGGTCGAGGAACGGCCCGAAGTAGCGCGATGCGTCCTGCTCGCCGCGCGTCCACAGCCGGACGCTGCCGCCGTCGACGATCGCCTCGACCCGGAAGCCGTCCCACTTGACCTCGAAGAGCCAGTCGGGGTCGTCGAAGGGCGCGCCGACGAGCGTCGCGAGCATCGGCGGGATGAACCGCGGCTTCGAGGCACCGGTCGCCTTCGGCATGGCTACGCCGTCAGGTGCGGCAGGTGCTCCGGGTAGTGCTTGGTCGAATCCCACTCGACGGCGGCCGCGAGGGTCTCCTCCTCGAGCCAGGGGTACCGGCCGACCGTGAACAGGTCGTCGTCCGACGCCGCCTCGACCGCCGCGACGAGCCGCCCGAAGGCCGCCGCCTCGTAGGCGCGCACCTCGGCCGCGTCCTGACCGCGGAACTCCTCGAGGATCGACCGGTTCTGGGCGTCGATGTCGAAGTCCGGGTCCTGCTCGTACGGCACCTCGCCCGCGATGAGGGCGGTGATCACCCGCGCGGAGTGGTCGCTCCACCAGCCGACATGCGCGAGGGCGTCCTTGCGGGTCCAGCCGTCCATGTCCGCGAGCGGTTCGGCCCACGCGTCGTCGGCCAGGGCGCCGATCGCTGCCTCGAGCGGTTCGTGACTCGCCCGGATCTCGGCGAGGAAGTCCTGCCTGGTCACTCGGCGGGCTCGTAGACCCCGAGGACGTTGCCCGAGGGATCCTCGAACATGAACCGTCGGCCGCCCGGATAGTCGTGCATCGCCAGCTGGATCCGACCGCCCGCCTCGACCACGCTGGCGAGGGCCGCGTCGGCGTCGTCGGTGCGGATCAGCGCCAGCACGCCCTGGCCGCGCGAGGCGACCGGCTGCGGGTTGAGGCCGCCGAACTCCCCGCCGGACCTCGGGTCCTTGATGCCGGCGTAGTCGGGGCCGTAGTCGTTGAACTCCCAGCCGAGCGCCTTCGCGTAGAAGGCCTTCGACCGCGCCAGGTCGTCGACCGCGAACTCGATGTAGTCGATCACGTGCGCCATGCGACCGATCGTACGCGGACGGGTCAACGCGCGGTGTCGCTCCCCGGCGCGCCGGCGTTCCGCTAGCATCTTGAGCCTGCCGCCCGTCGCGTCTTGGCGGTCTCGCATCGTCAGGGGGTTTCCCGATGGAGGAAGAGCGTTCGCAGACGACGACCATCGTCCTGGTGGTCATCGGCGTGCTCGTCGCGGGGCTGCTGCTCTTTGCGTTCGTCAACCGGGGGTCGGAGAGCGGATCGCTGACCGGCCGGACGTGGCAGCTGGCCGCGATCACCGGGAAGACGCCGGCCTTCCAGGGCGTGATCCCGGCTGCCGACCAGCCGCTGTACACGATCGCGTTCTCGACGGACGACACGTTCGTCGCGCGAGCGGACTGCAACGCGATCAGCGGCACCTACGAGCTCCGTCGCACCGACGGCATGACCATCACCGCCGGCCCGAGCACGCTCGTGGCCTGCCCGGAGGGGTCGTACGGCAGCCTGTTCGCCCACTCCCTCAGCAACGTGACGACGTGGGCGATCAAGGACGACGCCCTGACGCTGACCACGTCCGATGAGGGGACGGGCACCTTCGTGGACGCCGGGACGGCGCCCGCGGTCCCGACACCGACGCCGAGCCCGAGCCCGACGCCGACGGCTTCCCCCTCGCCGAGCCCGAGCCCGAGCCCGACACCGACGGCGAGCCCGACGCCCACGCCCAGCCCGACACCGACCCCGACCCCCTCCCCCACCCCGGCGGGATCGTCGGCACCGAGCGCGGGCCCGACGGCCACGCCGACCGCGACGCCGAGCACCGACGCCGACGCCGACCCCAACGCCGACACCCACCCCGGCTCCGACGCCGTCGCCGACGCCCGCCCCGACGCCGCCGCCCGGCGGCGACCTGGTCGGCACGAACTGGCAGCTCACGTCGTTCACGACGCGCGAGCCGCAGTCCAGCGGCACGGTCCCGGCTGCCGAGCGCTTCAAGTACACGGCCTCGTTCGTCGCGGGCGGGGCCTTCAGCGCGACGGCCGACTGCAACACGTTGGTCGGCAACTGGACGGCGACCGCCACCGGCGGGCTCGCGATCGCGCCCGGGGCGTCGAGCATCGTCATCTGCGGCGAGGGGTCGAATTCAGCGACATGTACATCCTCGCGTTCACGAACAGCGCCAGCTACGCCATCGCGAGCAACGTGCTGACCATCACCCTCAAGGATGGCGGGACGCTCGTGTACGAACCGGCCAGCTGATCCTGAGGGCGGCTCGCCTCAGAACGACGTTTCGGTGGCGTGCGCGCGGCCGTCCTCGATCGAGGCGTAGGCCTTCAGGATGATGTCGAGCACGTGGCGGGCGTGCTCCGGGGTGAGGCGCGGCTGCTCCTCGCCCAGCAGGCACGCGATGAAATGGCGGGCGCCCGTCTCGACCACGCTGTACTCGTCGGTCGGCACCTCGACATCGGTCGTCCAGCCCTCGGTCGCCGCGTCGGTCTCGTCGTCGGTGTAGATGCTCACCGGCGGGTCCAGGTCCCATGACTTGCCGGCGAAGCTCACGGTGCCGCCCGTGAGGTGGAGCTCGAGCCATGGCGCGAGCGTCTCGGGCGTGCCGAAGCTCGCGAGCAGCTGCCCGAGCGCGCCGCTCTCGAAGGCCATCTGGATCAGGACGTGGTCGGGCGTCGTGACCTCGATCGTGCGGCCGGTCAACGGGCCGCCACGGACCCGTCGCCGCGGGATCGCGATGGAGCCCATCGCCTGCACGCGACGGACCGGGCCGAGCACCGCGGTCATCTCGTGGAGCCGGTACACGCCGTGGTCGAAGACCGGACCGACGCCTTCGCGGTAGAACGGCGTCGGGTCGCCGGTGTACTCGCGCCACGCGGCCGGGCCCGGATCCGCGTGGTGCGCGACCGCGAGCGTCGGCCGGCCGAGCCGGCCGGAGTCCGCGAGGTCCCGCAGCCAGCGGATGCGTGCGGTCGCGGCGGACCCGGGCGCGACGAGGAAGGGCGTGCCGGCGCCGGCGGCCAGGTCGATCAGGGCGTCGGCGTCGGCGAGGCTCGACGCCAGCGGCTTCTCGCTGTACAGGGCCACGCCGGCCTCGAGGATCGAGCGGTTGACGGCCCCGTGGAGCGGCGCGGGCGCCAGATCGATGACCGCATCGAGCGTCTCCGCCTCGAGCATGGCCTCGACGCTTCGATAGGTCCGGGCACCCGGCGACCACGGTGCCAGCGCCTCGGCGAGGGCCGTCGCGGCGGCCTCGTTCGGGTCGGCGAGGGCGGTGACCTCGACACGGTCCGACCGCGAGCGGAGCGCCGGCAGATAGTGCCGATGGGCGACATCGCCGCAGCCCACGATCCCGATGCGCAGGCGGTCGGTCATCGGAGGCGCGGGCGCTCGAGCATGGGGTCAGTATGCCCGTGGCCGATGGGTTTCTGCGGCGCGCCGATGAGCGACGTTCGGGCGAGAGGCGCATGATTCAGCCATGACGACTGCGACGGCCTCGCGCCACCCCTGGTTCGGTCTCCACCTCCCCAGCTACAGCCACCCGGACGTCCCGCCGGAGCACCTCTTCGACCGCGTCGTCGAACAGGCGAAGGCCGCCGAGGCGGCCGGCTTCGAGCTCGTCACCGTGATGGACCACCTCTACCAGATCCCGGGCATCGGCTCGACCGCCGAGCCCATGCTCGAAGGCTGGTCCGTGCTGAGCGCGCTGGCCCGCGAGACCGAGACGGTCCGCCTGGGCACGCTCGTCACCGGCGTCACGTACCGCAATCCCGCGATGCTCGCCAAGCAGGTCACGACGCTGGACGTGGTGTCGGGCGGACGGGCGATCCTCGGCCTCGGCGCCGCCTGGAACGAGGAGGAGCACATCGGCTACGGGATCGAGTTCCCGCCGCTCAAGGAGCGGATGGACCGCCTCGAGGAGGCGCTGACGATCGCCAAGCTGATGTTCACCGAGGAGCGGCCCAGCTTCGAGGGCAAGCACTACCGCCTGCACGAGGCGCTCAACAGCCCGCGGCCCATCCAGGCCGGGGGCCACGCCGATCCTCGTGGGCGGCGGCGGCGAGCAGCGCACGCTGCGCATCGCCGCGAAGTTCGCGGACATGACCCATTGGTTCGCGCTCGGACTCGAGACCCTGCGCCACAAGGACGAGCTGCTGATCCGCTACTGCGAGGAGATCGGCCGCGACCCGTCCACCATCGAGCGGACGATCGGCGCCCCGGTCGTCGTCGTCGGCTCGGACGCGGAGGCGAAGGCGTTCCTCGAGCTGATGCCGGAGGAGCGGCGCCCGTACGTCGTGGCCGGGACGCCCGAGCAGGTCGTCGACGCCCTCGGCGAGTACATCGAGGCCGGGTTCACGGGGTTCACGTTCAACAACGCGATCTACCGGACCCCGGAGCAGATCGCCCGCGTCGGTGAGCTGCTGCGGATGGTCCGACCCGTCGCCGCCCGCTGAGGGACGCGCGTCGCCGAAGGCCCTCGGCCGGTCCTACTTCCGCACCCGGAATTCGATGAAGGTCGCCCAGCGGGACTGACGCACGCCCAGGTTCTCCAGATCGAGCGACGACGTGAAGTCCTCGAAGAGGCGCTTGCCGCCGCCGAGGATGACCGGCGCCACGATGATGTGGAGCTCGTCCACGATGCCGGCATCGAGGCCCTGCCGGATGACGTCGGCGCCGCCGCCGATGCTGACCGCCTTGTCGCCGGCGGCCGCGGAGGCGCGCTCGATCGCTTCCTCGAAGCCGCCGACGAAGGTGAACTCGCCGGTGTCGGGCTGCTCCTCCGGCCGGTGGGTGACGACGAAGACGGGCATGCCGAACGGGTTCTTGCCACCCCAGTGGTCCGCGGCCTCGTACATGTTGCGGCCGACGACGACCGCGCCGCCGCGCGCCGTCATCTCCTCCAGGTACCGGGCGTCCTCGCCCTCGGGCTTGCCCCGCGGCTCCTCCTCGTAGCTCCAGGGCCCGCCAAAGACCCAATAGTGGAGGCGCTCTCCGCCCTCGCCGAGCCCCTTGTCCGGGCCGTCGTGCGGGCCGGTGATGTAGCCGTCGACCGATGTCGTGATCGCCGCGATGACCTTCGTCATTCGTTCTCCTCCATCCGGTGGCACGCCGCATTCGGGTGCCGGGCTCGCACTCCTGCTGGTGTTCCCATCGACCGTACCGGACTTCAAGGCACGCAACCGCGCTACCGGCGTCGGTGCGTCTATCGACGGGGTGTCAGGTCGAGCGAACCGCGGGTACCCTTCGAGCGGACACGCGATCGCGACGCTACGGTGCCTTTCGATGAGCAACGATGCCTCCGGCCTGCGACGGTTCCGGGTTCGAGCGGTGGCTCGCCCGCGCGGCGGGCTCTCGGTCGCGATCCCGTTCGATCCGGCGCTCGCCTGGGGCGAGCGCGACCAGTACCACGTCCACGGCACCGTGGGCGGCAATGCGTTCCGCGGCCCGTTGACGGAGGCCGACGGGGCGTGGTCCCTCCAGCTCGGGCCGTCGTGGTGCCGCTCCCCGGGGTTCAAGCCCGGCGACGAGGTGGAGGTCCTCATGGGACCCGAAGGCTCGCAATCGACGACGCTGGGTGCCGACGTCGCGGCGGCATTCGCTGCGGATCCCGCCGCGGCGCGGTTCTTCGACTCGCTGCCCTCGTTCTATCGCAACAACTATTCCCGCTGGCTCGAGGGCGCCAAGCGGCCGGAGACTCGCGCCAAGCGTGTCGCCGAGCTCGTCGACCTGACCAGCCGCGGCATCCGCGAGCGCTGATCGACGCCTTCCCCTCCCCCGCCGATCCGAGCTCGGTCACATCCGGCCCGTCCAGCGGGTCGAGAAGTGACAGGACCACGCGAAGGACCGCGACCCATGCAGGATCAGGACTGGCTCGCCGAGCGCTTCGAAGCGAACCGCTCGCACCTGCGCGGGGTCGCGTTCCGGATGCTCGGCTCCGTCACCGAGGCGGACGACGCCGTCCAGGAGGCGTGGGTCCGCCTGAGCCGGACGGACACGAGCGAGGTCGACAACCTGCGGGCCTGGCTGACGACCGTCGTCGGCCGCGTCTGCCTGAACATGCTGCGGTCCCGCCGAACGCGCCGGGAAGCCTCGCTCGAGACCCACATCCCGGATCCCATCGTGAGCCCAGAGGCCGGCGTCGACCCCGAGCAGGAGGCGCTGCTGGGCGACTCGGTCGGGCTTGCGATGCTCGTCGTCCTCGATTCGCTGACACCGGCGGAACGCGTCGCGTTCGTGCTGCATGACGTGTTCGCGGTCCCATTCGACGAGATCGCGCCGATCGTCGGTCGGACCCCGACGGCCACGCGCCAGCTCGCGAGCCGTGCCCGTCGCCGCGTCCAGGGCGCGCCCGTGCCGGACGTGGGCCTCGATGGGCAGTGGGCCGTCGTGGATGCCTTCCTCGCCGCAGCGCGCGACGGCGACTTCGAGCGACTGCTCGCGGTCCTCGATCCGGATGTCGTGCTGCGCTCCGACGGCGGTGAGGCGCGGCCCGCCCTGGTCTCGCTGGTCCATGGCGCGCAGACCGTCGCCGAGCAGGCGATGAGCTTCCGCCGGTTCACCGAGACCGCGACCCGCATCCTCGTCAACGGCATCCCGGGCGGCATCGCCTGGTCCCCCGACGGCAGCCCGTTCGCGGTGCTCGCCGTGACGGTCCAGCACGAGCGGATCGTGGCCATCGACATCCTCGCGGACCCGGAGCGGCTCGCCCAGCTCGACCTCACGGTCGTCACCGGCTGAGGATCGGCCGCCGCGAGCCGGTGGTCACGTCCGAGCCTCCTGGCGGGTCAACGGGTCGACACCACGAACCCTTCGACCGCCCGCAGGAGTCAGACCATGAGCCAGCCGATCGCCAACGCCGCCAGTGCTCCCCGCGCCCCCTGGTGGGTGACGACCTTCAACCCGATCACGAGACGGCTGCTGTCCGCCGGCGTGCCCCTCGGCTTCAACGGCCTGGTCACGATCCGCGGCCGGAAGACCGGCCTCCCACGAACCACGCCCATCGCGATCATCGACTTCGAGGGGCGCCGCTGGGTCTGGGCGCCGTGGGGTGGCGCCCAGTGGGTCCAGAACCTGCGTGCGGCCGGCGTGGCGACCATCGAGACCCGCCGTCGCAGGCTCGACGTGCGCGCGACAGAGCTCGACCGGGAGCAGCGCCTCGCGTTCTTCCGCGACGTCCTGGGTCCTGTCGCGCGGGAGATCCCGTTCGGCGTGCGGTTCATCCGCACCGTCGATGGCGTGGACCTGGCCGATCCAGAGGAGGCCGCCGACGGCCGGCCCGTCTTCGAGCTGCATCCGCTCGAGACGGGCTCGAGCCAGTGACCGCCTGGCCGACCGTCAGGCCGGCGCCACGTTGTGGTTCAGCCGGAAGACGTTGTCCGGGTCCCAGGTCCGCTTGAGGTCGGCGAGGCGGGCGAGCTTGGCGTCGCCGTAGATCAGGCGCGTCTCGGCGGGGCCGGCGTCGGCGTTCTCGTTCGCGTAGCGGCCCTCGATCGCGTCCGGCTCGACGAAGGACATCGCCCTTCGCACCCAGGCTCGGTTGGCGTCGTCGTCGGCGGGGTCCTCCCAGGCGGAGTCGGCGCTGTGATCGAAGCGGGCGGCGCGCCCCGCGTACGCCATCGAGCCCTCGCCGACCCGGCCGATCGCGCCACCTTGGGCCGTGACCGAGAACGACCCGCCGGCTGGTCCGGTCGCGACGTGGTCGACCAGCGCGTCGAGGGCCTCGGGCCGGAACAAGTCCGCGTACAAGCCCTTGATGAACGAGCGGTGGCCGCCGGCGAAGGCGAGGTCGTGCGCCGTCTGGACCTCGAGATAGGGCTGGCTGCCCCCGCTGACGGAGAGCGGCTCCGGGCCGCGTCGCAGCCCCGCGGTGTCGCGCTCGACGTCCTCGGCGCGCCCGCTGTGGTTGAACGAGGTGATCACGACCGGATCGCCGATGGCCAGGGCAACCGCGCCATCGCCGACGGTGTCCGCGTCGGCCGGCGCGATCGAGTAGATCATCGAGACGGCGTCCGGCGCGGTCGCGGCGTAGTCCTCGAAGACGTCCCACACCTCGTGGGCGACGGTCGCGGGATAGACGCGCACGCCGCGATGGAGGTCCGGCCCGAAGGGATGGAGGCCGAACTCGAACGAGGTGACGATCCCGAAGTTCCAGCCGGCGCCGCGCATGCCCCAGAACAGCTCGGGCTCCTCCGTCTCGCTCGCGCGGACGATACGGCCGTCGGCGGTCACGAGCTCGACGGCCCGCAGGTTGTCGATGGTCAGCCCGAACTGGCGCTGGAGCCGGCCGACCCCGCCACCGAGGGTCAGGCCGGCCACGCCGGTGTGGCCGATGACGCCGACCGGGCAGACGAGGCCGTGTGCCTGCGCCGCGACGTCCAGCTCGCCGAGGAACGCGCCGCCGTTGGCCCTCGCCGTGCGCGTCGCCGGATCGACGGTCACGCCGCGCATCTGCGAGAGGTCGATGACGATGCCGCCATCGCAGGTCGAATGCCCGGCCGGGCTGTGGCCGCCCGACTTGACCGCGAGGGCCAGGTCGTGCTCGCGGGCGAACCGGATGGCCGTCGCCACCTCCGCGCTCGACCGCGGCTGGACGATCACCGCGGGCCGACGGTCGTGGACGGCGTTCCAGAGGCGGCGCGCCTCATCGTAGGTGCCATCCGCCGGCGTGATGATCGGGCCGTCGAACGTGTCGCGGAGTCGGGTGAGCTGGTCGCCGGTCAAGCCGGACGCGTGGGCCATCGTCGAACCTCCTCCGAGCGAGCCTACCCTGCGGGCATGGGCCGCGTCCCGACGCACCGGCGCATGGACGATCGTCCATGTCAGGATGCGGACACCCGTCGCGCGACGCCGTGGCGGTCGACGGCCATCCTGAGCGCCTGATCGTTCCATGACCCGCAACGTCTGAGGCTTCCCACCGATGCGCCGTCTTGCCTTCCTCCCGGCCGCGCTCCTGCTCGTCGCCGCCTGCGCCACGTCGCAGCCCGGCACGCCGAGCCCATCCGCGATCCCTGCCCCCTCGGCGACGCCCGTCGCGGTCGTCACCCCGTCCCCCTCCCCCGCCGCGACCCCGTCGCCGTCGGTGACGCCCACGATCACGCCCGCTCCGACCGAGCCGCCGGCGTCCGACATGACCGCCGCCGAGCGGAAGCTCGTCGCGATGCTGCGGCCCGATGCCGCGGTCGACTGCGCGCCCCGCCGGACGAACCTTCCCAAGGAGGCCATCCGGGCGGTCGAGTGCCATCCGGACAACCCGCTCGTCGCGAGCGTCGGCGTCTACGAGTTCAAGAACGTGAACGACGCCGCCTGGACCTACCTGAACAAGCTGGCCGAATACGGCGTCGACGTGACCTCGGGCGACTGCGAGCACGACGTGCCGGGAGACGCGCCATGGACGCCCGGCGACAACGTCGGCAACTGGGACGATCCCGGCGTCTTCAACTGGGAGAACGCCGCCATGAGCCCGAACCGGAACGGCTGCTTCCGCAACGAGAACGGCATCGCCAACGTGCGGCTCACCTGCGACGTGTACATCGGCGTCCTCGGCACCGGCAAGGACCTCTCCGACCTCTACGAGTGGACCCGGATGTATCCCGCGGGCGCCGCGCACGACACGCCCGAGCCCCCCGGGATCTGCGTCAGCGGCGCCTAGCCCACAGCCGCCGGCCGACGGCCGAAGGTCGAGGCCAGACGATGGTCGCCGCGCGGAACCTCCTCCCGATCGTCATCGCGTATCTGCCCATCCCGATCGTCGGCGCTGCGCTCTCCGCCCGATGGCGGGTCGGCGCGTCGCCCGACGGTGGGCCTGGCGACATGTTCCTCCGGGGCACCGCGCTGACGCCGCCGCTCTTCCTGCCGGCGGCGCTGCTCATCGCGTCGAGCTCGGCGCGGGCACCCGGACGTCGCGGACGCGTCGGCGCCGCTGTGGTGTCCGCCGTCGCGACGGCCTTCCTGGCAGGGAGCACCGCCAACCTGCCGAACGACTTCAAGGCCGCCGACGCAGCGGGGACGCCACGACGGCTCACCGCCGCGCTCGCGGCGATCCACGCCATCCTGGCGGTCGCCCTCCTCGCCAACGCCCTCCCCGGTCTCCTTGGCAGGGACCGGGGTTCACCGCGGGGCTGACCGGCCCCCGTCGGATCAGGTCCTAGGAGCCGCCGCCCATCCCGACCGTGCCGTCGGACATGACCGCCGAGATGAGGCCGAAGACGTTGTTGTCGGGGTCGAGCAGGTAGCCGACACGGCCGACGCCCTGCATGTCCTGGGCCGCGAGGGCCTCCGTGCCACCGAGCTCGATGCCGCGGGCCATCAGGCCGTCGACGTCATCGACGCCCACCACGATGTTGCAGCCCATCACCGGGGCGCCGATCTCGGGCTTCGGGCCGCGACGCTCGTTGAGGCCGCCGTTGATGCCGTGCCCGGCGGTCCCTGGGATGTTGCCGATCGCTCCCTCCCCCGTATCGATCGACCAGTACGGCACGTCGCCGAACTGCTTGAACGTCCAGCCGAGGAGCTCGGAGTAGAAATCGATCAGCTTCTGCGGCTCCGACGCGTGGATCTCGAAATGGACGACCAGGTTCGCCATGGCAGGTCTCCTTACGCGCTCGCTCAGGGTCGCCGCCAGTATGGCGAACCGGGTGGCGGAAACGCGAAGACGCCCGGCCGAGCGAGTCGACCGGGCGCTGCGTGATCCTGGGGCCGTGAGCCCCGCGACTAGAACTCCAGGCGCTCCATGCGCCACGAGGCGAACACGGCCAGGGCGATCGACCGAGACCAGCCAGGCGACCGGGGTCAGCACCCCGACATCCGCACCACTGGCGAGGCCGATGGCCCAGCCCATGATCGACGTCGGCAGGAACGGCCCAAGGTCGACCGGCAGCACGCCGACGAGGATCTGGGGCACGAAGAGCACCGCGAACCCGACGGCCGCGACGGCGGCCTGGTTCGAGATGACGGTCGAGGCCGCGAGGACGACAGCGACGATGAAGGCGACCGAGGCCGCGATCCCGAACGCCGTGAGGACGAAGGCGCTGACGCCCGCCGAGCCGTAGAGGACGGCCACGACCGCGAAGGTCGCCGCCATCGGGACGATCCCGGCCACGATCGTGATCACGATCGCCCCGGCCGCCCACTTGGACAGCCAGATGGCGCTGCGCGAGACGGGCTTGGAGGCGACCCATGCGAGGGTCCCCCGCTCGCGCTCGGCGATGAGCAGGCTCATGGCCGCGAAGATCGCGACCATCACGAAGATGTTGGAGGCGATGGCGGCCAGGAAGTTCGCCATCGGATCGAGGGAGATCGGGCCCCCCGAGACCGTCGCGTCCGGGACGTTGGCCACGATCCAGGCGTTGATGGCCGCGTTGGCGGCGGTGAGGGTCATGAACAGGGTGGTCACGACGACGATGACCCACGGGCGCACGCTGTGCGCCCATTCCAGCAGCTCCTTGCGGAACAGGGGGCCGAAGCCGGCGATGCGGTCGGCGGACATGCGTCCGGCGTTCCGGGCGGGGACAGAGATCGAGGCGGTCATGCCGCACGCTCCTTGGTGTTGACGAGGCGGAGGAAGACGTCTTCCAGCCCGAGCCGGACGACATGGTTCTCGGTGACGGTCTGCCCGTGGTCGGCGGCGAATCGGGTGATCGCGGCCTGGACGGTGGTGGTGGCGCCCGGGGCGATCCGGACGACGTAGCTGCGGAGGTCGGCGGTGCGCTCGCCGGGCTCGACCGAGACGACGCCCGGGATCGAGGCCATCGCGACCGCGGTGGTGTCGTCGGCGCCACCGATCACGACCCGGAGCTGGTCCTGGTCGAAGCTCGCGAGGAGCTCGGCGGTCGGGGCGGAGCGGACGAGCCGGCCGCCATCGAGGATCGCGACGTGATCGCTGACCCGCTCGACGTCGTCGAGGATGTGGGTCGAGTAGAAGACCGTGACCTCGCCACGCAGCTCGCGCATCAGGTCGAGGACCTCATGGCGGCCGATCGGGTCGAGCGCGCTGACGGGTTCGTCGAGGAGCAGGACGGCGGGCGAGCCGATGAGCGCCTGGGCGATGCCCAGCCGCTGGCGCATGCCGCCGGAGTACGTGCCGGTCCGGCGGTCCGCCGCATCGGCGAGGCCGACCCGGGCGAGGACCGCGGCGACCCTCGCTGCGTCGGCGCGGTTCGTGGCGGCGTCGAGCGAGGCGACGAAGCCGAGCGTGTCCCGACCGGTCATCCAGTCGTAGAAGCGCGGCTCCTGGGCGAGGTAGCCGACCTCGCGCCGGTAGCCGGGTCCGGCGGTGACCGGGATCCCCGCGACCGTCGCGCTGCCGCTCGTGGGCCGGGTGAGCCCGGCGAGCATCTTCATGGCGGTCGACTTGCCGGCGCCGTTCGGGCCGAGGAAGCCGTAGATGGAGCCGGCCGGGACCTCCAGGGTGAGGTCGGTCAAGGCCGCCACGCCCGGGTAGTGCTTGGTGAGGCCGGCCGTCGAGATGGCCGAGTCGGGGGTCATCGTGGGTGATCTCCTGATGTGGTGCGAAACGGGAGGTTCGCGTGCCATCAGGTTCGCGCTCGGGCTCGCTCGCGTCGTCGGTCCTCGGTCTCGAAGTCCGAACGCCACGCGGGTCGGTCGCGGGCGGTCAGGTCATCCCGTGGTATCGGCCGCGTCTACGACCGCGCCCGGCCGGATGAGCCCGGCTTCGTAGGCGAGGACGACCGCCTGCGCCCGGTCGCGCAGGTCGAGCTTGTCGAACACATGCGAGATGTGCGTCTTGACGGTGGGCTCGGCGAGGACGAGCCGGTCGGCGATCTCACGGTTCGAGAGCCCGCGCCCGACGAGCTTCAGGACCTCGACCTCGCGCTCCGTCAGGTCGCGCAGCGCGGCGTTCCGCTCGTCGTTCACGGGCGGCAGCCGGTCGGCGTACCGGTCGAGCAGGCGGCGCGTCACCGCCGGGGCCAGCAGCGCATCGCCTGCGGCGATGGTCTTGATCGCGATGACGAAGTCGGCGGGGGTGACGTCCTTGAGCAGGAACCCGCTGGCTCCGGCGCGCAGCGCCTCGACGACGTTCTCGTCGGCATCGAACGTGGTCAGGATGAGGACCCGGGCGTTCGGGGCCGCACCGTCTCGGACGATCCGGCGCGTCGCCTCGATGCCGTCGAGGATCGGCATCCGGATGTCCATCACCACGACATCGGGGTGCAGGCGCTCGGCGGCCTCGACGCCGGCCCGCCCGTCGGCCGCCTCGCCGACGACCTCGATCCCCGGCTCGTCCTCGAGGATCATCCGGAACCCGGTCCGCACGAGCGCCTGGTCGTCGACCAGGATCACCCGGATCGCGCCGCTCATACGCCGGCCACCGGTTCCGGGTCGACGGGGAGCCTCGCGAACACGCGGAACCCAGTGGGCGTCCGTGCCGCATCGAACCTGCCGCCGTAGAGGGCGACGCGCTCGCGCATCCCGATCAGGCCGCGGCCACCACGACCCGCGTCGCCGAGGTCGTGCTCGCCGGTCCCGCCCTGGTCGGTCACCTCGATCTCCAGGGCGAGCGGCTCGTAGCCGAGCCGGACCCGCGCCCGGCTACCCCGGGCGTGCTTGAGGGCGTTCGTCAGGGCCTCCTGGACGATCCGGTAGGCGGCGAGCTCCAAGCCGGCGTCAAGCGCACGCGGCGCCCCATCCACGGTGAGTTCGACCGGGAGCCCGGCGCTGCGGACCTCCTCGATGAGCTCGCCGAGTCGCTCGAGGCGCGGGATCGGCGCGCGGGCGTCGCCGGCGTCGGGAGCCCCGGGCGCGTCGCCAAGCATGCCCAGCATCCGCCGCATGTCCGTCAGCGCCTCGCGACTGGTCCGATCGATGGCCTCCAGCGCCGGGCGCACGCGCTCCGGCCGTCGCTCGAGCGCGGTCAGTCCGGCGCCGGCCTGGATCACGATCACGCTGACATGATGCGTGACGATGTCGTGGAGCTCGCGGGCGATCCGCTCGCGCTCGTCCTCGACCGCCCGGCGCGATCGCTCCTCACGCTCGGCCTCCTGCAGCCGCGCATTCTCCTCGATGGCGGCGGCGTACTGACGCCGAGTCCGCGCCCAGTCCCCCAGGGCGAGGACGATGACGACGGAGAGCATCGTCTGGATGGTCCCGGCCACCGCGACCTGGGTGCCGGCCTTGCCGACGATGACGCCGAGGAACGTGACGGCCACGGCGGCGGCCGCGCCGATCGCGACGCGCCGCGGATAGCGCTCCGCGACCGTGAAGAGCGCCACGAGCGCCCCGAGGCTCTCGTTGACGACCTGACCCTGGACCAGCGACGCGTGCAGGGCGGTGGCGGCAAGCGTGACCGCGAGGACCGGGATCGGCCAGCGCCGGCGGACGATGAGCGGGAGCGTCTCGAGCAGGAGCAGGACGAGGCTGAGGGGGTCGCCTTCGCCGACGTCCGCCGAGCCGCTCGCCACGGCCAGCAGGGACAGGGCCGACAGGCCGAAGGCGATCGTGATGTCGACGAGCCACGGGACGACGGGGCTCGAGGCGCGGCGGGCGGTCGTCACGTTCTGAAGCCTAGGGGTCCGGACCAGCGCCGGCATCATGCCCAGGGTGGACATGCGGCCACCACCACGGGATGAGCCGCGACCGCGACGCCGGCCCCACGTCAGGGCACTTGACACCCATGTCGTACGGTCTGGACATGACGACCGACGACCTGTCCGGGCCAGACCCGGAGACCATCATCGACCACATCCGCGACGACGTACCCCGAGACCGCCATCCTCGAGGCTGGCGGGACCTGGTTCTTCTCGCTCGACGGCGAGAAGCACTTCCCGAACTTCGCGACCATCGTCACCAACAACGACTACGACGACGGCTCCGACCTCGATCGCGACGGGGTCTTCCGGCTCAACCTGGGCCTGAGCCGCGCCACGTTCGAGCGACTCGTCGGCGACGCCCTGGCGCCCGGAGCCCCGCCGCCCGACTACACGGCCCTCGACACGCTGCTCCCCCACCCCACCTACGCGGCCCAGCTCTGGATCTCGATCCTCAACCCGTCGGCGGCGACGTATCGCGACGTCGTCATCCCGCTGATCGCCGAGGCGCATGACCGCCTCGCGGCGCAGCGCGACCGCCACGGGATGGGCTGACGGGCGTCATCGTCGGCTGGCGCAACCCTGCATCGACGGCCTATCCGGATCCGACGTCCTCGCGGCCGAGCTCGGCGAGGATCGCGTCCCGATCGGTTCGGGCGGCTCGGCGCGCCGGCTCGTCCCAGAGGTCCGGCGCCTCCCCGAGGTAGCCGGCGCGGGCCATGCGCAGCCCCGCACCGGTCCCCACGGGCATCCGCTCGAGCGCCCACGTGGCGGCCGTGTCCTTCGACTCGATGCCGCCGGTCTCGAGGGTGAACCAGATCCGCGCGAGCGTGAGCAGGGAGTTCCGCGTGTCCTGGGCCTCGAGGCCCGGCAGCAGCTCCGGGATCACGTCCCGGACCGCGCGCTCGAGGTCCTCGGCAGGCACCGGCTCGATGAGCTCGACGGCGGGTGGGCCGAAGAGCGGCACGCCTTCGATCCGGGCGGACGCGAGGAGAACGGCGAGATCCGCGCTGGGCGACGTCCACGGCGACCAGTCGCCTGCCCCGAACTCGGGGCGCCACCAGTCGCCGTATTGGAGCTCGAGGGCCGGCGGGTACCGCCACGGCCGGATCTCCGCGAGGACGACGGCGGTGACCTCGAGGTGCCGAAGGTGCGGGTTCGCCTCCGAACGGGAGCGGGCCATCAGGCCTTCGATGACCATCTGCCGCTCCTCCCCCGTCGTCGGACGAGCGGTCACGAGGAAGATGTCGAGATCGCTGTCGGTGCGCAGGCCACCCTTGACGGCGGAGCCGTACAGGTAGGCGGCCAGCGCCGCGTCGCCGAGCACCGATCGGAGCAGCTCGACGACGTCATCGAGCTGGCTGCGGTCGCTCGGGTCGAGGTCCGGCATCGGCGGCACGGGCGGAGCGTACCGCGTTGGTCATGGGGCTTGACAACCTCTATATACAACCGTATGGTTGTATCAATGCAGCTCGCCTTCAACGCCGACCACATCTTCGCCGCCCTTGCCGACGCCACCCGGCGCGACATCGTCCTGCGCGCGTTGAACGGCAGCGAAGGGGTCGCTGAGCTGGCCGGGCACTACCCGATGAGCTTCGCGGCCGTGCAGAAGCACGTCGCGGTCCTCGAGCGGGCCGGCCTGGTCACCAAGGAGCGCACCGGCCGCCGCAAGGTCGTGCGCACGAACATCGAGGGGCTCCGCCTGGCGCGCGGCCTGCTCGACCAGTACGAGGCGCTCTGGCGCGGTCGCGTCGATCGCATGTCCGAGCTCATCGCCAGCACGGAGGTACCCATCGCATGACGGTCACCGCGGTCCGCAAGGATCCAGCCACCCTGACCATGACGCTCACGGCCGAGTTCGAGGCCACCCCGACGCGCGTCTGGGAGCTCTGGGCCGATCCGCGCCAGCTCGAGCGCTGGTGGGGGCCCCCGACCTACCCCGCGACGTTCACCGAGCACGACCTCAGCGAGGGCAGCCGCGTCCAGTACTACATGACCGGCCCGTCCGGCGATACGCCGCACGGCTTCTGGGACGTCATCGAGGCCGACCCGCCCCGGCGGCTCGTCTTCCTCGACGGGTTCGCCAACGAGGACGGGACGCCCAACGACGACTTCCCCCGCAACGAGGGACGCGTGACGATCGAGCCGATCGACGCCGGCCGCACGCGGATGTCCATCGAGAGCCACTTCCCCAGCGTCGACGCCATGGAGCAGGTCCTCGCGATGGGCATGGAAGAGGGTCTCACGCAGGCGGTCGGCCAGATCGACGCGATCCTCGCCGAGGACACGATCACCACAGGAGGCGCCCGATGACCACGATGACCGAGCCGACGACGCGGACGATCGAGGCGCCGGGCGCCGTCCTGACCTACGACATCCGGCCGAGCGACGGCACGACGGGACCGGCGCTCCTGCTCATCGGCTCGCCGATGGGGGCGAGCGGGTTCGGCACGCTGGCCAGCCACTTCCCCGACCGCACGATCGTGACCTACGACCCGCGCGGCGTCGAGCGCAGCACGAAGGCCGATCCGGCGAGCCAGTCCACGCCCGAGCAGCACGCTGACGACCTGCATCGGATCATCGAGGCCCTGGGATCGGGTCCGGTCGACCTGTTCGCCAGCAGCGGCGGCGCGGTCAACGCGCTGGCGCTCGTGGCGGCCCACCCCGGCGACGTGCGGACGCTCGTCGCGCACGAGCCGCCGCTGGCCTCGATCCTGCCCGACCGCGAGAGCGCGATGGCCGTGACCGAGGCGATCCATGACACGTACATGCGCAGCGGCTTCGGGGCCGCGATGGCCCAGTTCATCGTCGCCGTGAGCCACAAGGGGCCGATGACCAAGGAGTTCGCGGCCCAGCCGGCCCCGGATCCGGCGATGTTCGGGATGCCCGCCGGCGACGACGGCACCCGGACGGACGCGCTCGTCGGCCAGAACATCATCACGCTGCACGCACTTCGAGCCCGACTTCGACGCGCTGCGTGCGGCCTCGACCCGGATCGTGATCGCCGCCGGCGTCGAGTCCGAGGGCGAGATGGCCCATCGCGGCGCCGAGGCCGCGGCCGAGCGGCTCGGCACCACGCCCGTGGTCTTCCCGAGCGGCCACGGTGGGTTCCTCGGCGGCGAGTACGGCCAGAACGGCGAGCCGGATGCGTTCGCCGCGACGCTGCGCGAGGTCCTCGCGGGGTAACGGCCCGCGTCCTTGGTTCCTGGCACCCCGGCGCCGGGTCCACCGATGGGTGGGTCCGGCGCCTCCGATCCGGCGGCTCCGGAGCGACCGTGCCGGCTCCGACCCGACGCGGGTACCGTTGCACTGACAACGACCCAGCTCGCACTCCCGAGGACCGACCATGCGCGCCGTGACCCTGACGACCGAAGGCCAGCCAGCCGCCTTCATCGACCAGCCCGATCCTGCAGCCGCCGGCCGACGGCGCGGTCATCGAGCTCAAGGCCTCGAGCGTGAACGGCTTCGACGTCTTCCAGGTCGGCGGCGGGCTCATCGGGATGATGCCCCACGCCCTGCCGACGATCATCGGCCGTGACCTGGCCGGTGTCGTGCGCGCGGTCGGCGCCGACCGAACGGACGTGCAGGTCGGCGACGAGGTCCTCGGGTTCATCACGAGCGAGGTGCCCCTCCACGACGGGACGTGGGCGGAGCTCGTCGTCGGCGGCGCCAACCTCATCCTCGCCCCCAAGCCGGCCGGGCTCGACTGGACCGCGGCCGGGGCGATCCCGCTCGCCGGCGCGACCGCCCTCGATTCCGTCGACGCCATCGACCCCAAGCCGGGCGACACGGTCCTGGTCATCGGCGCGACCGGCGGCGTCGGCTCGTTCGCCGTCCAGCTCGCGGCCGCGCGCGGCGCTCGCGTCCTGGCGTCGGCCCGCGCGGGCGAGGAGACGGACTTCGTGCTCGGACTCGGGGCCGCCGAAGCCGTCGACTACACGGTCCCTGACCTGGCTGAGGCGATCCGGCGGCTTGCCCCGGACGGCGTGGCCGGCCTCATCGACACGGTGGACCGAGGCGAGGCGTTCGCGCCGCTTGCGGCGCTCGTGCGCGACGGGGGCCGGGCGGCGACCACACTCGGAGCCGCGGACGAGGCGGCGCTGGCCGAGCGGGGCATCGTCGCGACGAACGTCCGCGGCACGCCGACCACGGAGAAGCTCGCGAGCCTCGCCGGGCTGGCCGCCGACGGCACCCTCCAGGTGCCGATCCAGGCGACCTTCGCGCTCGCGGACTACGCGAAGGCCGTCGAGGCGTTCACCGCCGGCACGCGCGGCAAGCTGGTGCTGACCGCCGG
>CAVWPX010000003.1:0-387864 GCA_963757055.1 uncultured Chloroflexia bacterium
AATTGCCCGGCCATGTCGCGACGTAGTGGTGCGTGCCGAGGGCCAGCTGGGGATGACCGACTGGATCTGGCCGGGCAGGTCCTGCGTCGCGAGGACCTGGTTCGTGTCGGCGTCCTTGAAGCGCCACTGGCCCCGACCGGGTCGATGCCCGCGGAGACGGTGCCGTAGAAGTGCATGTCCTTGCCGAGCTGGGATGGTCGACTCCTCGACCTGGAGGTGCATCGACGAGGCGCCGCGCTCGATCTGGATCGTCTTCTCGATCGCGGCGGGGGCCACATGGCCGATGCCCTGCGAACGAGCAGCCGCAGCCGATGCCAGCCCTGGGCCAGGGCACCCGGCCGTCCCGCTGACCCGCCTGCGCCTTCGGGCCCGACGAGCCGCAGACCGGATTGGCCAGGTTGGACGTGGAGAGCGTGACCCAGTCGCCGTCGCGGTATTCCTGGAACTCGACCGGCAGACCGGTGATGTCGGTGCTGCCCACGATGTCCATCGACAGGCACTCCATCGAACTGGAGCGGAGGAGCCCGGCAGGATGGGCTGCCCCTGGGTTCGCCGCCTGGACGTCGAACGAGGTGAAGGCAGGCTGGATCCGCACGGCCGGCACCACGACCGACGCCGACGTGGACGACTCGTACTCGCCGCTCTCCCATGTCGAGATCGCCCGCACGGTGCAGGTCACCCACGGGCAGGTCGGCCGGGACCACGAAGCCGAATGTGCCCAGCCCCGGCGTGCGGAACGCGACAGGGATCCAGGAGGTCCCGTCCTGGCTGACGTCGAGCTCGATGGCCGCGTCGGGCCGGCTCGCCGGCGGATCCGTCGTGATCAGGAACTCCACAGGCTCGGCAAGGGTGAGCGCCGACGGGCTCGTCGTGATGGTCGTGGTCGTCGGGGTGGCGGCGTCGGTCGCGGCCGGCAGCATCCCTACGACAAGGGCGGCGATCAGGAGCGCGAGGCGCAGGTGCGGGCGGCGCATGATCACCCCCTGATTTCGATTGGGTCCCGGGCGGGGGACGACGGGGTCAGGCGGAGTGTACCGACCGGAGGACCGGGGTCAACGGGTCATGCGCGCCCGTGGGTGCGATCACGCACCGCCGAGCCTGACCGCCTCGCGCTACGAGACGGGATCGAGACATGCCCGACCTAGGCTCCGCTCACTGCAGATCGCAACGGTCGATCGTCGGAGGCTCCTATGACCACGACCATGTCGGTCGCGCTCCCGCTGGTTCGGGTCCAGCGAGGCGCGACGGAGAACAAGCTCGCCAGAGTCCTCGCCTGGGGCGACCGGGTCGAGTTCGTGGAGCGGACCTCGACCAACCTTGTCATCGAGACGACGGCGCACGTGGAGCAGCTGGACGGCTCGGTGCTCCCCGTCCAGTTCAAGGGCTACATCCGCCATCGGGGCAAGACGACCGCGACGATCCTCGGGCCAAGCGACCACGACGTGCTTGCCGTCGACTTCGTTGACGTCCAGCAGGGCGATGCTGCCGTCGTCGAGACGCCAAAGGGCAAGGTCATGCTCATCGACGGCGGCGAGAACCAGCTGTTCGCGCGGTACCTCGCCAACCAATTCTGGGGGACCACGGCAACCGCGCCTCGGGAGATCGATACGATCGTCGTGAGTCACGGCGATGCCGACCATTTCGTCGGGCTGCGCAAGATCTACGACTCGGAACGCGAGAAGCGGGTCAAGAAGCGACTGTTCATCGACCCACGCCGCGTGTACCACAACGGGCTGACGAAGGGCCCGTCGTCCCTCAAGGATGTCGACATGTTCGGACCGCACGAACCGGTCGATGGCCGCGAGTACATCATCGACCTCGTCGACGACCTCAGGACGCTGCCGCCGAACCGGCTCAACCAGCCGTTCAAGGCATGGACCCAGGCGCTGACCGACTACGGACAGCGTGCCCAGGCGGCCGGCCAGCCGTTCACCGTCGAGCGTCTCGAGCGTGGAAGCGCCGCCAAGTTCCCCTCATTCGCCGCCGAGAACATCACCGTCGATGTCCTGGCCCCGATCACGAAGACCGTCCCGACGCCGGCCGGCCCGAAACCGGCGCTGCCGTTCCTGAGCGAACCGAAGGCGCAGCTGTCCGGGGTCACCAGCGGATCCGGCTCGCCGTCCGCGTCCCACACGATCAACGGGCAGTCCGTGGTGCTTCGGCTGACCTACGGCCGGTGCCGGATCCTGTTCACCGGTGATCTCAACCAAGAGGCCGAGGCGACGCTGATCGCCGCCGATGCCGCGGGGACGTCGCCACTCGAATCGGACGTCCTCAAAGTGCCGCACCACGGTTCCGCGGACTTCTCGAAGGACTTCCTCAAGGCAACGGGAGCGCTGATCTCGGTCGTCTCCTCGGGCGACGAATCGGCGCGCAAGGAGTACATCCACCCGCGCGCGACGCTCGTCGGCGGCCTCGGTCGCTATTCGCGGACCGAGGACCCGCTGGTCTTCGTGACCGAGCTCGTCGCCTTCTTCGCGACCGAGGGGTACGTGACGGACGAGTGGCACGCGATGACGCCTGCCGGCGTCGCCGCCATCAAGCGCGGTGTCGACCTCGTAGACGTCCCGACCAGAAAGTCGTTCTACGGCTTCAGCCGCTCGGCCTTCGGGACCGTGCATCTCCGAACCGACGGCAAGCGGCTCCTGGTGTGGACGGACAGTGCGCTGGCCGACATGAAGGAGGCCTATAGCTTCGACCTCACGGCGGCGAAGCCAGTCCTGTCATCCGTCGACCTGTTCTGAGACGCAGGCTCCGCCTCAGGCGACGCGCGTCGAGGTCATCACCCAGTTGACCTCCCAGGTCGCGCCGCCGTCGGTCGAGAACGCCTGCTCCCAGCGGCAGGTCGTGGCGGTGATGTCCGACCAGAGGAAGCGCACGAGGATCGGCCGGCCGTCGAAGGTGTCCGGTGCGATGAACGTGCCGATGCCGTCGACGAAGCCGCCGACCACCGGCGGGTCGAGCCGGCCGGGCGTCCGCCCGTCGAGCCACCAGATCGACCAGCGGTCGGTTTCGGGGTCGTAGGTCCGCAGCGAGATCGCCCGGTACTCGCCGTCGGGCAGCTCGAGGACGTTGTCGTCGATGTTCCCTGCGCCGTCGAGGATCGGCCACGCGGTCGACGTGCCCTCGAACTCGGCCCACTCGTCGCTGCCGGCGAGCCGCTTCACCAGCCGCCGGTGGTGGACCGCCCAGGTGCCCATGTAGAAGTCGAAGTCGTGGACGGCCGGGCCGGGCTCGAAGGTCTCGGGCGCGACGCCCTGGACGGTGCTGCTTGGGCTGTTCATGACGTCTCCTTGCTGTCCGACGTGTCATGCTCGGTATAGGCCGCAGACCGGTCACGGACTGTCAGGTATCGCGTCGGCGAAGGAGGCTTCAGATGGACTTCAACAGCATCCTGATCGGGTCGGAGAACGCCGAGCGACTGGCCGAGTACTACACGAAGCTGCTGGGCGCGCCGGCGTTCTCGGACGGCGGCTACACCGCGTGGCAGATCGGGTCGGGCTGGGTCACCGTCGGCCCGCATTCCGAGGTCAAGGGCAGCAACGACGCGCCCGGCCGGCTCATCTGGAACATCGAGTCGAAGGACGTCAAGGGCGACTTCGAGCGGATGAAGGCGGCCGGCGCGATCGTCGTCCGCGAGCCGTACGACTTCGACATGGATGGGCAGGAGTCCACGGCGCTGATCGCCACGCTCGCCGACCCCGACGGCAACTACTTCCAGCTCACGAGCCCGCTGGAGATGTAGCTCCGATGGCCGGGCGGCCCGGATGGCGCCGCCCGGCCGCCGCGCCGCCGGCGGCGATAGCCTTCGGCGATCGCTCGCGAGAGGTTCCGAGACGCACCGGGTCCGAGGCTGACGGATTGCGTTCGATCCCGGATTCGGCATACTCCAGCGACGCGGCCGTCCGGCCGGGCGATCGGTCCGCGACATGGAAGGGCGAATGGTCCACTGGCGACGCACACCTGCCGCCGCCCTCGTGCTCGTCCTCCTGTTGCCGATCATCGCGGGATCTGCGACGCCCGTGGCGAGCGCGGTCCAGCCCACGTACACGGGCTTCGCCGTCGCCGACGATCCGCTCAACCACGTCTTCGACCAGGACCCTTCGGACCTCCAGGGCTGGTTCGACGGCCAGGAGCTCGCGATCGGTGCAGACGGCTGGGGCTTCTTCTTCTCGTCGGGTCCGGATCCTCTGCACCTGGGCGACTACCTGGACCTCCATGATCCCCTCGGGAACTCGTGGGCGCCGGCGATGACCGTCAACCACGGGTTCGGGTGCAACCTCGGGTACCAGGGCGACTTCAACATCGTCCAGCTGCCTGTGACCAAGCCCGACGGGACGCTGGTGAGCTTCGCGGCCGATTTCCGGTACCGATGCATCCGCCCCGAGGGCGACCCGCTTCCCCACCAGTGGACCCAGGGCTCGATCCGGCTGGCCGCGGCCACGCCACCGAGCGTCATCCCCGTGCTGAAGTCGCTGTCCTTTCCCGACACGACAGTCGGCCACACCAGCGACACAACCCTGACGCTGACGGCGATCGGAAGTGGCACGTCGACGATCGATGGGGTGACCGTGCGACGGGGGAGCGGACCCGTCGATGTTCGACATCGTCAACGATCACTGCTCGGGAGTGACCCTGGGTCGGGACGACTCCTGCGATGTCGATGTCCGCTTCGCGCCGAGCGCCTCGACCCCGCGTTCGGCGTTCGTCACCGTCGACGTCGGTGGTCCGGCGTTCGCGCGTCAGATCCTGGTATCGGGCACCGCCCTCTCGCCGATCCTCGGCGAGCCGCTCGCTCGTCCGCCTCAACAGTGACCCGGGCGAGTGGGTGGGGAGTGGACGGATCGTCGACGACCCGAACTTCCCGCTCGGCGTGCAGGTGCCGCCAGACACGACCGGTGTCTATCTCACCACCCAGCTCGGCCGGATGCTGTTCCGTTCGCCCGACGGGAGCGATCTCCCGATCGGGCATTACGACTACCCGGACCCCCCGCCGGACGACGACCGCATCATGTCCGTGTCGGTCTTCGGCCATGGCTGCAACCGCTACGACGGCTCGTTCGATGTCCTGCAGGCGCCGATTCGCGACCTCGACGGGGCGCTGCTGAGCGTCGCCATCGACTTCACCCAGCACTGCGATGGGAGTCCCCTTCGTCTGCGGGGGTCGATCCGCTTCCATTCGACCGTGGCGGCGTGGGACATCGTCCCGCCGGTCGGGGCCGTCGCGATCGGCGCGACCAGCCCCGCGGTCAGCGATCCGGTGGTGCCGTTGGACGTGACCGCGGTGGACGAGGCGGGGGTCGCCGCGGTCGAGGTGTCCAACAACGGCTCGTCATGGTCGAGCCGCGCCTACGAACCGACCTTCGACTGGTCCCTGACGGACCCCGACGTACGGCGGCACGGCCCAGGATGGCGACAAGCAGGTCGCCGTTCGCTGGACGGACGAGCTAGGGAACGTTTCACATACCTCGACGACGCACATCAGCCTCGACCGGGTCGCTCCCGTGGTCAGTGGCGTCGCGCGGTCCACGCCGAGCGGCACGGCCATCAGCGGCGGGACGACGGTCGTCCGGGTCCGCTGGGTCGGGTCGGATGCCACGTCCGGCATCGCCCGCTATCAGGTCGAGCGCCAGGTCGATGGTGGCGCGTGGACCAGGCTCCCGGCCGAACCTGCGACGCCCTCGCTCGACGTCGCGCTCGCCGCCCAGCACGCGTATCGGTTCAGGGTCCGCGCGATCGACCGTGCCGGGAATGTCGGCGACTGGACCGCCGGGCCCGGCTTCTCGCTCTCGAGCTTCACCGAGTCCAGCACCCGGATCGCGTACAAGGGAGCGTGGACCAAAGTCTCGAGCTCTCTGTTCTGGGGCGGGTCCGCTCGAAAGGCGACCGCCACGGGGGCGACGGCCACCATCAAGGTCACCGGGCGATCGATCGCATGGATCGGTCTCCGTGGTCCGGGCCGCGGAAAGGCGACGATCTACGTCGACGGGACCAAGGTCGCCACTGTCGACCTCTATGCGAGCACATATCAGGGTCAGCGCGTCATCTGGGCGCGAGACTGGCCGACGTCGGGGACCCGCACGGTCATGATCCGCGTCGCGGGCACCTCGGGGCGGCCACGGATCGACCTCGATGGGATGATCGTCGGCACCTGACCGGCCGCACGGCGGCGCCTGCGCTAGCCTTCGGCGATGGCCCCCGAGATCCGGTTCGCGACGACGAGCGACGGCGTGCGCATCGCGTGGTCGTCGGTGGGATCCGGGCCGGTGCTGGTCCACATGCCCGGCGTCCCGCTCTCGAACCTCGAGGCGGAATGGCGGATCCCCGTCCTGCAGCGCGCCTATGGCGGGCTCGGCGAGCGCGTCCGGCTGATCCAGTACGACGGTCGCGGCACGGGACGGAGCCAGCGCGACGTCGACGACGTGTCGCTCGAGGCGGACCTGCGCGACCTCGATGCGGTCGTGGCGGCGGCCGGCGCCCGCGAGGTCGTCCTCTTCGGCTTCTATCACTCCGCGATGTCCGCGGTCGCCTGGGCGGCGAGACATCCGGAGCGGGTCCGCGGGCTCGTGCTGTTCGGCGGCGGCCTCCGCGGCTGGGACCTGATGCGCGGACCCGGGACCCAGGCGCTCCTGAGCCTCATCGACCGCGACTGGGACACCTTCGTCGAGTCCGTCACGCACGCGTGGCTCGGCTGGCCGGGCGGTGAGGAGGGCCGGCTCGCCGCGGAGGTGTTCCGGACCTCGACGAGCCCGGCCATCGCAAAGGCCACGCTCCAGGCGGCCGGCGAGATCGACGTGACCGACGCGGCGCCCCTGGTCGAGGCGCCGGCGATCGTCATCCATCGCCGGGACGCGACGGTCATCCCGCTCGATGTCTCGCGGGCGCTGGCGGACGCGCTGCCGCACGGCCGGCTCGAGGTCATCGACGGCCGGTCGGCGACGATGTTCTTCGAAGGCACCGACGAGGTCGTCGACCTGTTGGCCGACTTCACGCTCGATCCGTCGATGGCCGGCGCCCCGCTGACGCGGCCGCGAACGGCACGCCCGGACGCCACCGACCAGCTGTCGCCACGCGAGCGCGAGGTCCTGCGGCTCATCGCCGCGGGCGAGAGCAACGGCCAGATCGCCGCGCGGCTCGGCATCTCGATCAACACCGTCGAGCGCCACGTGAGCAACCTCTATCGCAAGATCGAGGCGCGCGGCCGCGCCGACGCGACCGCCTGGGCGATCCGCAACAGCCTCGCCTGAGGGCCAGCCGGAGCGTTCCGGTCACGGGTTTCCGTGAGCGCCGATGACGGTCCCCGGGGATGCGCCGGAACGACGACCGGCCCATCATCGACGGCATGACGACACCGACTCCCCTCCCCGCCGACGCCGCGGCTCGCCCGGCGACCCCGAAGGCCCCCAGCCTCGCGCATCGACTCTCGATCCGCTTCGGATCGATGTCACGCCCGCTCGCCGGCAGCCGATGGTTCCCGTTGTGGGCCGTCCTCGGACACACCGGCCGCACGTCCGGGACGCCCTATGAGATCCCGATCGTGGCGCTGCGGCGACCCGACGGCTATCTGATCCCGATGCCCTTCGGCGAGTCGACCCAATGGGCCAAGAACGTCCTGGCGGCCGGTGGCGGCAGCATCCGCCGGGCGGGCCGGACGGTCACCGATCGACCGCCCCGAGATCATCCCGCTCGAGGTCGCCGACGCGGAGCTGCCCGCGATCATCCGGTTCGCGTCACGCCGCTTCGGGATCCGCCAGTACATGCGCGTCCGGCGCGTCGACGCCGCCTAGGCCTCGACGCCCTCGCCGAACCGCTCGCGGTGGTCGAGCGGGATCAGCGGCTTCTCGCCGCGGACCTTGAGCTGCTGGACCGACCAGGTGTTGCCGTCCGGGTCGCTGAACCCGAAGAACGTGCCGCCGTCGCGCTCGTCGAAGACCATGATCTCGCTCGCCTCGACGCCCCGGTCGAGGAGCTCCTGGCGCGCGGCGGCCGCGTCGGCGACGACCAGCTGGAGCCCGCGCATCGAACCCGGCGCCATCTCGCGCTGGGTCGGCAGGTCGCCGATCACGATGGAGCAGCCCGAGCCGGTCGGCGTGAGCTGGACCACGTGCATGAACTCGTTGGTCGTGTCGTGGTCGAGGTGGAACCCGACCTGGTCGCGGTAGAACGCGACGGATCGGTCGATGTCGCTCACGGGCAGGATCACGACTTCCAGGGTCCAGTCCATCGGGGCTTCTCCAGCTTCTCGTCGGCCGTCATGGTGGGCCGCCCGGTACGTCCCGGGCGCCCACCGGTGATCGGGCGCAGTCAGCGGCCAGGCACCTGCATGACCGCGAGGATGTTGCGGTCCGGGTCGCGGAACCACGCGACACGCCCCTCGCCGGCCTTGCCCGCGATGCCCCGGGCGTCGGTCTTCGGGCCGTCATTCCCGTCGTAATGCTCCATCGGGATGCCCGCCGCGATCAGCGAGTCGACGGTCGTTTCGATGTCCCGCACCGGCAGGTTCAGGACCGTGAAGACCGCTGGCTTGTGGTCCGGCTTCGGGTAGACGAGGACCTTCGCATCTCCGCTCCCGTGGAGCTCGAAGATCCCCATCTCGGTGTCGTCGCGGACGTCGAGGCCGAGCGTGCCCTTGTAGAAGTCACGAGCGCATCGATGTCCTTGACCGCGAAGCTCGCGTGCAGCGGACTGGTCCGCAGGTCGAGTCGTTCCTTGACCATGGTGCTGTCGGTACGCATCGGCAGCCTCCTCGCGTTGGCGCCGGCCGTGGTTCGGCCGACATCCCCGTAGAGGGTGGCGCGGCCGGGCGGCCGACATCGCACCGTACCGAGTCGGCCAGACGCATCGAATCAGCGTCGGGACCCTCGCCCGACAGGCGCGTGACAGATCCGCCGGCGTCCACCGCCCGCGACAGTCGTCCCTAGACTGGCGGCGTGGAGATCCGGCTGGTCCGCCCCGACGAGTGGGCCGCGCTCAAGGCGCTGCGCCTGCGGGCGCTCGCGAGCGACCCCGATGCCTTCGGCGGCCGGCTCGAGGACGCCATCGAGCACGACGACGACCTGTGGCGGAAGCGGGCCGCGGCGGATCCGGCCGAGGCCGCCACCTTCGTCGCCGAGGAGCCGGACGGCGCCCTGGTCGGGATGGCGGTCGGCGCCAGGATCCAGGAGCGCCCCGACGCCGCTGGCCTCTTCGGGATGTGGGTCGCCCCGGAGGCGCGCGGCCAGGGCATCGGCGGCGCGCTGGTCGACGCGGTGGCGCGCTGGGCGCGCTCGGTCGGCTTCGAGCGGATCGGCCTCGGCGTCGCGACGGCCAACATGGGCGTCGTCGCCTTCTACGAGCGGAAGGGGTTCGCGATCCTCGGCGAGCCGGTCCCGATGCACGAGGGATCGAGCCTGCAGATGCTGCGCATGGTCGCATCGCTCGACGCCGTCATCGGCCCGCCTTCGTCTTGAGCCTCGCCTCGCGGTTCTCGGCCATCCGGGCCTCGACGATCCGGGTGACCAGGTCGTCGGGCAGCGGGTCGTCGGCCGTGAACTGGATCGAACCCTTCGAATGGACCCGTCCCTTGAGCTCGGGGCGGAACGCGTCGAGGGTCGCGGGGCTCATCACGTAGATCGCGCAATGCTTCGGCGTGGCGCCGTAGCCGATCAGCGACCCCATCCAGCGGAAGACCGGGACCCCGTAGCCGATCCCCTCGGTGGCGTCCGGCGCCGCGGCGCGGATCGTGGCCCGCACGTGCTCGAGCGCCGCCCGGTCGGCCGCGGGCAGGGCGGCCAGATAGATGTCGACCTCGGGCGTCGCCATCGGCCTAGAGGTCGTATGCCTCGCGGTGGCGCGGCTGGTAGACCATGATCGGGTCGGCCCCGGGCACCTCGAGGTTCGCCGCCAGCCCGAACCCGTAGTCGACGATGTCGCCCTGGAAGGTGGCGCCGCGCGCCTCGAGCTCGGCCTTGGTGGCCGCGATGTCGTCGCACATCAGCGAGATCGAGTGGTGCCGGGGCGACGCGTACGCCTCCTCGCCGCTGCCACCCGACGTCGGGTGGACGGCCAGCTCGCTCGGGCCGCTCTTGAAGATCGGCCAGGGCGGCGTGCTGAACGGCTCCTCGACCGACGGCCACTGCAGCACGTCGCGCACGAACGCCCGGGTGGCCTCGGCGTCGTCCGAGTAGATCAGCGCGTGGACGGCCTTGATCATCGGGTGGCTCCCGGCGGGATGTTCTGGTTGCTCCGGAACAGGTTCGTCGGGTCGTAGCGGGCCTTGATCGCCACGAGCCGCTCCCAGGTCGCCGGCGGGTACGCATCGCGGACCCGGTCCGGGCCTTCGTCGTTGATGAAGTTGACGTAGGCCGCGCGGTCGTCGCCGCGGAGCGCCGCCACCAGGCTCTCCACCCACGCCTCGCGCTTCGGCCGGTCCTCGTCGCCGGCGTAGAACGACGCGACGTTGACCATGATCGGGCGCTGCCGATGGGCGAACGCGGTGGCGTCGGCCGGCACGCGGGTCATCGCGCCGCCGAGGACCCGGAGCTGGGCGACGCGCATCGGCGCGTCGGACGCCGCGAGGTGCTCGAGGATGGTCTCCGCCAGATCCCGGTCGATCGCGTCCACGAACAGGTTCTTCGAGGCCGCGAGCGGGTGGTAGTCGGGGTCCTCCGGCCCGTAGATCCCGACGTAGGGCATCTCGTGGAGCATGTCGGCGAGCGGCGTGGCCAGGCCGCGGAACGGGGCCATCGCCGTGCTCGCCGTCCTCGCCGCCCCCGGCGTGGCACATCAGCGCGAGGATCACGACCTGCCCGTGGAGCTCGGCCGGGAGGAACGGCATCGGCGGGCAGGGCATGACGTTGGCGATCGTGGACAGCGTCTCGGGCGCCGCCTCGGCGGCCGCGATGAACCCGGCGACCGTCTCCGGCGTCGCGGGCAGGATCAGCAGCCCGCCCAGGATCTGCTCGACGGGGTGCAGCCGCAGCTGGAACCTCGTGACGACCCCGAAGTTGCCGCCGCCGCCGCGGATGGCCCAGAAGAGATCGGGATGCGAGGTGGCGTCGACCCTGAGCAGCTCCCCGTCCGCGGTCACGATGTCCGCGGCGAGCAGCGAATCGATGGTCATGCCGAAGGCGCGAACGAGGAAGCCGATGCCGCCACCGAGCGTGATCCCGCCGAGCCCGACCGAGCCCGTGTCGCCGAACCCGGTCGCGAGGCCGTGCTCGCCGACCTTCGTCGTGTACTCGACGGCGGTCAGCCCCGAGCCGGCCCACGCGGTCCGGCCCTCGACGTCGATCTCGAGCTCGTCGAGGTCGCGCAGGTCGATGACGAGCCCGTCGTCGACGACGCTGTGGCCGGCACCGCTGTGGCCGCCGCTCCGGACGGCCAGCGGGAGGCCGGTCTCGCGTGCGACGCGCAGGACCTCGGCGATATCGGCGGCGTCGGCGACGCGGACGATGGCCAAGGGATGCCGGTCGATGCCGCCCGGCATCACCTTCCGCGCGTCGTCGTAGCCGGGGTCGTCGGCGGTGATGACCGGGCCGCGCACGACGGCGCGGAGGTCGTTGATCGTGTCGGTGGGAGCAGACGAGGTCGACATGGAGGAATCCTACCGAACCTCGACGGGGTCAGGTCGCGGACACGCAGAAGCGCCGAGCGGGCGGACCCGCTCGGCGCTCCTGGTGCAGCCGGAGAGCGAGCTAGCCGAGGACCTTGTAGGTCACCGTGACCTTGACGTCGCGGACGTCGAGGGTGCGGACGGTGCCCGGCAGGGCCGGAGCGAAGATGTAGCCGCGGACGCGGCGGATGGCGGTGGCCAGACCGGTCGAGGCCGGTGAGCTGACCGAGGCCGAGGTGATCCCGGACGAGTGCGGGCCGCCATGGGTGGCGGTGACGCAGCTGACCGAGTACGTGGTGCAGACGGTCCAGTTCTGGAGGCCGATCGTCATCGTGTTGGTCGTGTACTTGCCGATCGCCGTGAACGTGACCGTGCTGTAGCTGATCGCGCTCGGGGCGGTGAACGAGTAGACCGCCGCGACGGTGCCGTTCGACCCGGAGGTCATCTTCAGGCCGCCGGTGTACGCGGTGCTCGTCTTGGACGCGGACCCGGTCCCCGTCTTGAGGAGCGTCGTGTACTTGGCGCCGTCGATGGTCTGGGTGAACGTCTTGGAGATGAGCTTCTTGGTCGAGAGCGTCACGTAGCGCGTGTCGCTGAGGTGGTTGCCGTTCGTGTCCGTGACGGTCGAGATGATCTTGTACTTGCCGTTGCCCTGGAGGGTGCCGGCCGTGTTCTTGCCGTTCCAGGCGACGCTGTACGCGCCGGTGCCCGACGGGACCGTCAGGATGCGGACGCGGGTGCCGCTCGGGTTGTAGATGGAGATCGAGGCCGAGGCGGTCTCGCCGCGGTTGGCGCTGATGTTGACGCTGTCGCGATAGCCGTCGACGACCGGGTAGAACGTCCCGTAGTTCGTCGCGAAGCCGGAGACGTCGACCATGGTGTCGGGCGAGCCGAGGCTCACCTTGAGCACGATCGCGTAGTCGCCGGGGGGCGGGACCTCGCGCGCGACGCGGACGTAGTAGTCCGTGTTGGCGTTCGCGGTGAAGGTCAGCTTGTCGCGCAGGTTGACGTCGATGTTGACGCCGCACTGGACGAAGACCGGAGCGCCGACGGGGCCGGTGTACAGCTCGATGTTGGTGGCCACATCGCTATCGGTCGTGGTCAGGTCGAAGGTCTTGGCCGACGTGCCCGCATTGATGTGGTACCAGACGGCGGCGTTGTCGTCGGTGTCGCAGTTCCCGTGGCTCGGATCGAGGTTCTGGAGCTGGACGCCGCTGTAGAACGGCGTCGTCGAGGTCGGGATGGGCGTGACGTTGATGGCGTGCGCCGGCGTGTCGTTCGGCGCGTCGATGACGAGCCCGGTGCCGGTCACGAGGACTTCCTTATGGAGGCCATCGGCCGAGATGTCGTCCCCGGTCAGCGTGACCGCGCCTTCCCTGAGGCCGTACGTGACCGGCTTGAAGACCATCGTCGCGTTGCAGGACGCGCCCACGGCGAGGGTCGCGCCGCACGTCTTGGCGAAGGTGTAGAGCTCGGGATAGCGGCCGCCCTTGGCGAGCGAGCTCATGTCGACGGCGGCGTTGCCGATGTTGGTGTAGGTGATCGTGTTCGTGGCCGAGGTGGCGCCGACGTTGACGCCGCCGACATCCTTCGTGTTGGCCGGGTTGGTCGCAACGACGTGCACGTCGCCCGTCGCGGCGATGCCGACCTGGAGGTGGATCTCAAGCGTGGGGCAGAACCCCTCCCACATGAGGTTCAGGCCGTCGACGTCCGTGCCGGTGAAGTGGAGCTGGCTGATCGTGAGCTTGCCGAGCTTCGTCGTGGGGGCGCAGGCGCTCCCGTCGACCGTGAGGACGACGCCGGGCTTGTCCGTGGTGGGCGTGGTGTCGACCGAACTGTAGGTGCCGATACCGAACGGACTGACCGTTGGTGCCGTGATGGCGAGCGAGGCGGTGTGGGCCGGGCTGGCCGACGACAGGTTCACCGTGATCCCGGTCGTGATGTCGCCGGTGGCGGTGACGGTGTCGGTGCTCAGGTAGACCGTGTCGGTCGTCTGGACGCCGTTGTGTGGGTCCTCCTGGCGGAGGAGGCCGAAGGTGGCCGGCGACGCGGCGAGGGCGACGGAGGCCGTCGTGCCGAAGAGTCCGACGATGATGGAAGCCCCGATGAGAAGGCGTGTGAGACTCGCGTACCGCGAGGAGCGCATGTATTCCCCTTGAACATGGATGGATGAATTCGCTAGGACTGCTGGGACGGGCATGGTAGCCGAAGGTACCGATTCGTGAGAATGGGGCCAGGGTCGAACGCGTTGCCCGACGTCACCGAACATGGGGCTAGGCAGATCGGCCGCCAACGACTACCATGAAGAGGCAATCGCCATGGGAACGTTCCTATGGCACGAACATAGCTCGACGCAAACTCGGACTCCTCTCACGGCTGACGCGAGAAACCCGACGGCTCGCGCCGGCTATCGAGAGGAGTTTTCGTTTTCGTGTACAACGACAAGAACCTGACCTGCGCGGACTGTGGACAGGAGTTCGTCTTCACCGCTTCCGAGCAGGACTTCTACGCGCAGCGTGGCTTCACCGAGCCTCGCCGCTGCCCGTCGTGTCGCGCCAGCCGCAAGGCTGCCCGCAACGCGGACGGTGGCGGCTATAGCTCCGGCGCCGGCTACAGCTCGGGCGGCGGATACAGCTCGGGCGGCGGCGGTGGCTACAGCGATCGCGGTCCCCGCGAGATGTTCAGCGCCACCTGCTCGTCCTGCGGCAAGGAGGCTCAGGTCCCCTTCCGCCCGACGAGCGGCAAGCCCGTCTACTGCAGCGACTGCTTCCGCAGCCAGCGGGGCTAGTCCCAACCACGCCAGCGGGTCGACCGTCGACCCGCCGTTGAACCAGTGAACCTTGACCCGGGTCGTCAGCCGACCCGGGTCGTTCGATTCTCGGGGGCGATGTCGCCGGCCAGGACCGCGACCGCCTAGCTGCCCTCACCCGTGACCGACAGCCGCCAGACCGGACAGGTGCTGGTCACGGTCAGGATGGCCTTGCGGAACGGCGTCTCGTGATCCGACTGGCCGGTCTCGCGGCCCTTGCGGGGGACGCTGACCTCGCCGCTGACCGCCGTCCCCGACGCGGGCGCGATCGACCAGTCGAACGCGCAGCTCGCCGCCGATGCCGCGTCCACCGTCCAGGCGACCTTGAGCGCGGACGTCATCACGTTCACCGCGCGCCAGGTGTAGCTCCCCTCCGCCCCATGGAAGTCCGAGCGGAAGCCGTAGGAGAACGTGGTCGGGTCGTTCGTGGTGAGCCGCTGGGTGGCCCCGGCCGGGGTCGGCGGCAGGGTCGCCTCCGGGGCCATGCTGGGCGGGGTGCCCCAGATGCCCAGGCCGGCCGCCTTGGCCTGCGCCTCGGCGTCGGCGTAGAGGGCCTGGTACTTGACGTCGGGCGGCTGCGGGACGGCCCGCGCGAAGCCGGCCTTGACCAGCTCGAGGCCGACCAGGAAGAGGGTCCCGTCGCGGTCGACCCAGACGTCGCGCAGGAGCCGCGCGGCGCTGTCCGCCTCGGACACGTCGCGCTCGAGGATGACCGTCTGGCCGCTGACCAGCTGGGCGTTGGCCTGGCTCGCCTCGGGGCCCATGAACTGGACCGGGCTGTCGAGGGTGACCGCCTCGGGGGCGTCGATGCCGAGGTAGTGCACGTACAGCCGGGCGCCGCCGGCGTCGACCACGATGGTGTCCCCGTCGATCACCCGCTCGACGGTCGCCTCGCTCGTCGGGCCGCTCGGCACGAAGCTCGGTTCCGGGGTGGGCACGGGGTCCGCGCTCGGGACGGGCGCCGCGGCCGGGACGACGCCGGAGCCCGCGGTGAAGGTCGCGACGGTCGTCTGCACCCCGCCGAGGTCGGCCGCATAGGCGCCGCCCAGGAGCCCGAGGGCCAGCACGGCTGCCAGCACGAACGCCAGCGAACGGCTGACCGGCCGTCGGATCGACCGGCGGCGGAGGGCGGAGACCCCGCCACGGGACGGCTTGGTGGTGCGGCGCGGTCCGGCCGTGGCCGGCCCCGGCGCATCCGGTGCCGAGGCGGCGGAGACGCTGGACGTCCCGGCCTTCGTGTCGGTCGCGCTGGCCATCGCCGCGGCCGCGGCCACGATCCCCTTGGAATACGGGCCGCCGGGCAGCTCGCCGCGCGCGTCGAGATCGTCGTAGTCGAGCCCGCAGCTCCGGCACCACCGGAACAGGGCGACCCTGCGCGTCCCGCAATCAGGGCAGAACTCTTGGAGCATCGAAGCTCACCCTCCGCCGGCCCCTGCGCGCGCTCCGTCCCGCCTCTGCCCGGTGGGACGTGTGGGCCAGTGCGGGGGAGTCTAGTCGTGCATCGTGGCGCGGTCAACCGCGGACGCCATCCCCAGGACCATCTTCTGGTGCCGCGCCGCACCTGCCGTTGCGGCCGCGCAGGACTCGGTCAGCCCGCCTCGCGCAGGGAGATCAGCCAGTCGCCGCAGGTGCTCGTGACCGTCATGCTGCTCTGGTCCGCGGCGACCGTCACGGCGCCACTGCCCCGCTCGCGCGACCGGCCGTCGAGGTCCAGGGTCCCCGTGACGGGCTCGCTGCCGCTGGCCTGGATCGTCCAGTCCAGCTTGCACCCCGAGCGGGTGGTCGAGCTGACGTCCCAGACCATCGTGACCTTCGTCGTCGGGAACGTCACCTCCGGCCAGTCGTAGATGCCGGCCCCGCCGCGGAAGAGGCTGCGGTCGGCGCTGATCTGGACGGGCTCCAGGCTCGTGTACGCGCGGAGGGACGGTGCCGGGCCATCGGGCCCGACGCTCGCCTCCGGCGCCGCGCTGGGCGGGGTGCCCCAGATGCCCAGGCCGGCGGCCTTGGCCTGCGCCTCGGCGTCGGCGTAGAGGGCCTGGTACTTGACGTCGGGCGGCTGCGGGACGGCCCGCGCGAAGCCGGCCTTGACCAGCTCGAGGCCGACCAGGAAGAGGGTCCCGTCGCGGTCGACCCAGACGTCGCGCAGGAGCCGCGCGGCGCTGTCCGCCTCGGACACGTCGCGCTCGAGGATGACCGTCTGGCCGCTGACCAGCTGGGCGTTGGCCTGGCTCGCCTCGGGGCCCATGAACTGGACCGGGCTGTCGAGGGCGACCGCCTCGGGGGCGTCGATGCCGAGGTAGTGCACGTACAGCCGGGCGCCGCCGGCGTCGACCACGATGGTGTCCCCGTCGATCACCCGCTCGACGGTCGCCTCGCTCGTCGGGCCGCTCGGCACGAAGCCGGTCGCCGGCAGCGTCACCGCCGGCGTCGGGGTGGCCGGGACGGTCGGCCGCGGCGTCGAGAAGATCGCGGCGATGTCCGGGCCACCCGAGACGTTGGTGAGGATCCCGTAGCCGGCCAGCACCGCGAGCGCCACGACCTCGAACGCGATCAGCCCGCGGACGACGTAGCGACGCCGCCGGTCGTCGCCCACGGTGACGCCGCGCTTCCTGGCCTCACGCGCGGCGGCCTCGGCCTTCGACTTCGACTTCGCGCGCGCCGCCGCACCCGCGGCGTCCATCGAATTCGGCATCGAAGTCGTAGCCGCATTCCCGGCAATACCGGAAGGCCCCGGTCCGGGGAGCGTGGCAGCGCGCACAGGTCTGAGCCGGCATCCTCTCAGCCTAGCAACTCGCAGCCGGAATGGGACTTCTTCCCGGTGCCGTGCGTCACCGCGAACGCCGCAGCCGATGCGGCCTGCCACGATAGGTCGATGGAGCCATCCGCCCGAGCCGGGTTCAACGTCCAGTGGATGCTCGTCGAGCGAGGCCAGCGGCCGCGCCCGACCGACGAGCGCGCCCTCGACTTCATGGCCGCGAACGGGTTCGACTTCCTGCGCGTCCCGACCGACTATCGCGTGTGGACGACCGGGTTCGAGTACCGGCGCCCGGACGAGACCGTCTTCGAGTCGCTCGACGGCTACCTGGCCGCCTGCCAGGCCCGCGGGATCCACCTCTCGCTGAACCTCCACCGCGCGCCGGGCTACTGCATCACCCGCATCGAGCTCGAACGCGACCGGCTGTGGGTCGACGAGGTCGCCCAGGACGGCTTCGTCTTCCTCTGGGAGGGCTTCGCCCGCCGCTACCTCGGCGTCCCGGCCGCGGAGCTGTCGTTCGACCTCATCAACGAGCCGCCGGCCATCGGGCTGGACGGGTTCACGCGCGAGAACCACGCCGCGCTCATCCGGCGGACCGTCGCCGCGATCCGGGCGATCGATCCGGACCGGCCCATCGCCATCGACGGCCTCGATGGCGGCAACCTCGCGATGCCCGAGCTCGCGGACCTGGGCGTGACCCACAGCGGCCGCGGCTACGCGCCGTACCCGGTCTCGCACTGGGGCGCCGAGTGGTGGGACGGCTGGCGGCTCGGCGACGCCCCGCGCTGGCCGGGGGTGGTCTACGAGGGGCGGGCGTGGTCGGTGGACGACCTCCGGGCGTTCTACGACCCGTGGCGCGCCGTCGAGCGCGCCGGGGCGGCCGTCCACATCGGGGAGTTCGGCTGCTACCGGAACACGCCGAACGCCGACGCGCTGCGCTGGTTCGCCGACCTGCTCGGCCTGTTCCGCGAGTTCGGCTGGGGGTTCGCCCTCTGGAACTTCGAGGGGCCGTTCGGGATCGTCGGCCACGGCCGGCCCGGCGCCCGCTTCGAGCCGCGCGACGGCTACCTCGTCGACGTCGACCTGCTGGAGCTCCTCCTCGCGGCGCGCGTCACCTGATCGCGGGGCGGGTCACTTGATCGCGCCGCGGGCGAACCCGCGGTAGACCCAGCGCTGCAGGCCCAGGAACAGCGAGCAGGGTCGGGATGATCGTGATCACGACGCCGGCCGCGATGACCTGCCAGTTCGTCTGGTACGGCCCCTGGAACCGGAAGAGCGAGGTCGCGACCACGCCCGAGGTCCGGCGAGGGCATGTACAGGAACGGGATGTAGAACTCGTTGTAGATCGCGACGCCCTTGATGATCACCACCGTCACGATGGCCGGGACCAGCAGCGGCAGGATGATCGAGCGATAGACCCGGAAGTGCGAGGCGCCTTCCATGATCGCCGCCTCGTCGAGCGACCGCGGGATGCCGCGCATGAACTGGATGAAGATGTAGATCGACACGATGTCGGTGCCGATGAAGAGCGCGATCGCCGACCAGCGCGTGTTGAACAGCCCGAGTCCCTTGATGATCTGGAACGTCGCGACCTGGGCCGTCACCGCCGGCACGATCGCGGCGAGCAGGAACAGGAACGAGGATCAGGCCCCGGCCGCGGAACGTGAACCGGTCGATCGCGTAGGCCGCCATCGACCCGATCAGCACGGTGCCCGTGACGGACAGCACCAGGATGAACGTGGTGTTGACGAAGGCCGTGAGCATCTGGCCTTCGAAGAACGCCCGTCGGAAGTTGTCGAAGTTGAGCCAGTCCTTCGGTGGCGTGAGCACCTGGCCCTGGTTGAACTCGGTCGCCGGTCTTGAACGACGCCATGACGATGACGACCAGCGGGACGAGCGCGATCAGGCAGGCGACGATCAGCGACAGGTAGGTCGCCCCGGTCTTCGCCCGGTCGCCGGCACGGTCGTGGCGCGCCATCACGATCAGCTCCGCCTGCTCATCGGGGACGACCCGCCGCTGGATCCACGTCACGGCCAGGATCAACACCAGCAGGATCACGGCCATCGCCGACGCGAGCCCCACCTGGTTGGTAGGTGAACGCCGTCTGGATGGTGAGGATCACGAACGTGGCACTGCCGTTCGCGCCGCCGAGCATCACGTACGGGATCTCGAAGGCGGCCAGCGATCCGGCGATGGCGAGGATGAAGCTGAGCCCGATGACCGGTCGGATCCCGGGCACGATGATGTAGCGGAAGAGGCTGCCAGCGGCTGGCGCCGTCGATCTCGCCGGCCTCGAGCGTCTCGGTCGGGATCGATTGGATCGCGCCGAGGAACAGCACGAAGTTCAGCCCGAGGTAGCGCCAGATCGAGACGCTGGCGAGCGAGACGTTGACGACCGACCGGTCGCCCGTCCAGAGCGGCGGTGTCGTTGATCCCGACGCCCGCGAGCAGGCTGTCCAGGACGCCGTCCGGCTTCAGGACGTACAGGAAGATGAACGAGATCGCGACCCCGTTGATCAGGTACGGGAAGAAGATGATGCCCTTGAACAGGCTCCGGAACCGGACGTTGAAGCTGAGCATCGTCGCGAGATACAGCGCGATCGCCATCTGGACGAACGCGCCGATGAAGTAGTACAGGCTCGATGAAGAAGACGCCGAACAGCTCGGGCTGCGTGAAGATCCGGATGTAGTTGTCGATCCCGACGAACTTGCGGTCCGCGCTGAGCCCGTTCCACTTCACGACGCTGTACGAGAGCATGTTCGCGATCGGGACGTAGGTGAAGAGCAGCAGCAGGGCGACCGGGACGATCAGGAAGAGGTAGGGCGTCAGCGAGCGCAGACGCCGCCGGCGTCGGTCGAGCCCGACGGTCACGCCGGCCTCGCCCGCGGGTGCGGCGACGATGGAGGGCGATGTCGACAGGTCCTTCACCTGCTCGTCCTTCCAGCTCCCGAGCGTCATGGCAGGCCGATGATGGACGTTCGCCGGGCCGACGACGAGGCCGTGACGACCTCGTTCCGACCCGGCGAACCGATCACCGGGAGATCAGGCGGTCCGGGGGACCGCCGTGCCTCGCTCAGCCGCCGTCGGCGGCCTTCGCTTCGGCCCATCGCTTGTTGAGGTCGGCGAAGATCTTGTCCATGCCGTCCTTGGTCTGGCCACGCGCATCGTCGACGATGGCCTGGCGGTAGACGTTGCCCCAGATGTCGATCTTGGCGTCGTTGGCGATCTTGTCGCGAAGACCTTCCTCGCCCTTCGGCGCCGCGTTCTCGGCGAAGAGGTTCACGCCCTTGTCCTGGAAGTCCTTGAACCAGGCCGGGGGCGCACCCGTCAGCGACGTCGGGATCCCGGCCTCATTGGCCGCGTACCCGGAGTCGTCGATGAAGTAGCTGACCCACGCCTTGGCGGCATCCATGCACTTGGTGTTCTTGTTGATCGCCAGCCGGAGGTCGCCGCCGACCGTCGACTGGAACTTGCCGTCGACCTGCACGGGGAACGGCATGTAGGCGATGTTGTTCGGGTCGACGCTGGCGACCTTCGCCCGGCCCTGCATCTGGCTGATCGCCCACGAGCCGAGCGGCATCACGCCGATCTTGCCGGTGGCGACCAGGTCCTTGGACGGCTCCCAGTCGGTGGTCGTCGGGTCCTTCTCGTTGAGGCCCGCCTTGACCACGTCGTAGAGGAGCTTGTCGGTGATGTACATGCCCTTGCCCGGATCCCACGGCGACGCGTCGTGGGCCATCTTCGCGCTGAAGTCCGGGTCGGCCACGGAGATCACGCTGTACGGCTGCCACTGCGACATCGGCCAGCCGGCCTTGTAATTGGTGTACAGCGGGTCCACGCCCGGGACCTTGGCCTTGACCTGCTGGAGGTCGGCCAGGAACTCGTCCGGCGTCTTCGGCCACTCGGTGATGCCGGCCTTGGTGAAGACGTCCTTGTTGTAGAGGATGCCGTTGGCGTTGCCGTTGATGGCGATGCCGTAGACCTGGCCCTCGAAGCTGCCGCTCTCCTCGATGAAGCGGTACTTGGCCTTGAGGTCGTCGACCGTGCCGAGCGGTGCGAAGTAGGTGGAGTAGTCGGCGGCGTTGACGCCGTTCGGGATCACCAGCACGTCACCGTAGTCGCCGCCGGCGAGGCGGGTCTTCACGATGTTGTGGTAGTCGGTGATGCTCTCGGTCTTGATCTCCTTGATCCCCGGGTACTTCGCCGCGAACGGGTCGACGTAGAGCTTCTTCCAGTCGCCGCTCTGGTCGAGGTCGGTGCGATGGTTGAGGATCGTGAACGAGTCGCAGGCGACGGCCGCGGTGCTCGGGGCGGCCGATGCCGCCACGGACGCGGCGGCGGACGGGGCGGCCGATGCTGCGGTCGACGGGGCGGTGCTGGCGCCGCCGTTCGAGCACGCGAGCATCGAGATGCTCAACAGGAAGCCGGTCAGGATCGTCGTGAAACGCTTACCCATGCTGCTCTCCGACTATCGAGTGCCGAGGGGATGGGACGGGCGCGATCGCGCCTCGGGCTTGCCGGGGTGTCGAGGCGAGCTCGTCACCGACGCGGCCTCATGACGTCACTGGTCGCACCAAGGACTCCTCCTCCTCGTCCGTACCGCGGTAGCGATCCCGCCTATTCGCGCAGGTCACAAGCGGGCATCGGCTGCCGACCTCCTCCGGAAGCGGGGCTCACGCTACGCCCGGTTCTCTCACGGTGTCAAGTCAGATTCCAGTTTCGATACAACTGGAACATCACTTGACATCAGAAACGGACCTGCTAGAATGCGGCCCGCACCCCGCCGGTCCGACCGAGCGCCCTGGTGCGACGATGCAGGACGTGTTGGGGAAGGTGCGATGACGTCAGTGCTCCGGCCGGCGGATGGATCCGTTCGACCGACCCCCGGGCCGGCGTTCCCGTGGGAGGATCGCCCGGCGGGGACTGGCGCGCTCCTGTGGCGCTCGAGCCTGAACCCGGTCATCCCGCGCGACCTGCTGCCTCGCTCCAACAGCATCTTCAACTCGGCCGTCGTCCCCTTCGAAGGCGGCTTCGCCGGGGTCTTCCGGGTCGACGACACCTCCCGCTCCATGAACCTGCATGCGGGACGGAGCGCCGACGGGATCGACTGGCAGATCGACCCGGACCCGATCGCCTTCCAGCCGACCGACGAGCGCGTCGCCGAGGTCCAGGAGCAGCTTCGAGCACGCGTACGACCCGCGGGTCACCTGGCTCGAGGACCGCTGGTACGTGACCTGGTGCAACGGCTACCACGGGCCGACGATCGGCGTCGGCTACACGCACGACTTCCAGACGTTCCACCAGCTCGACAACGCGTTCCTGCCGTTCAATCGCAACGGCGTCCTGTTCCCGCGCCGGATCGGCGGCCGGTACGCGATGCTCAGCCGGCCGTCCGACAACGGGCACACGCCATTCGGCGACATCTTCTACTCGGAGAGCCCCGACCTCGTCCACTGGGGCCGTCACCGTCACGTGATGTCGCCCGATGCCGTGGACCTGGCAGTCGACCAAGATCGGCGCCGGTCCCACCCCGATCGAGACCCCCGAGGGATGGCTGCTCATCTACCACGGCGTCCTGACGTCGTGCAACGGGTTCGTCTACTCGATGGGGGCGGCGCTGCTCGACCTCGACGAGCCGTGGAAGGTCATCGCGCGCGGCCGTGACTACCTGCTGTCGCCGCAGGTCCCCTACGAGCAGGTCGGCGACGTGCCGAACGTGGTGTTCCCGTGCGCGGCGCTGGTCGACGAGGCCACGGACCGGATCACGATCTACTACGGCGCGGCCGACACGGTCACATGCCTGGCGCACGGCTACCTCTCGGAGGTCATCGCCTCGGTCCGCGGGTGACGGCTAGGCCGGGACGCCCTTCCCGGTCGTCGCGGCCGCCGGCGCGGCGATGCGACGGACCGACGCGCGATCGACCAGCCGGGGCCGGATGAACGCCTGCGTCATCGCCGACTGGCCGAACTCGAGGCGGTGCAACAGCAGGGTCACGGCAAGGCGGCCCATGCCCGAGCTTGTCGACGGCCATCGTGGTCAGCTGCGGGGTCACGAACCGGGCGAGGTCGATGTCGTCGTAGCCCGCCACCGACAGGGCGCCCGGGATGTCGATGCCGGCCGCCTGCGCCGCCTGGATGAGCGCCACGGCGACATCGTCATTGCAGCAGAAGGCGGCCGTCACCTCGGGGTGCTCGGCGATGTACGCGCAGCGCGACCGGCGCCGCCGCCTCGGGCGGGACGTGGGCGACGTCGACGAAATGCGGGCGGAGGCCCGCCTCACCGATCGCCTGCTCATACCCGCGCCGGCGCTGGAGGATGCTCGGGAATGAGTCGGGCCGGCTGCCGACGATGGCGATCTCGCGATGGCCGCGCGAGATGAGGTGCTCGACGACGACCCGGGCGCCCCCGACGTTGTCGCTCACGACCGAATCGAAGGCAAGGTCCTCGGCGTACGCATCGACGAGGATCGCCGGCGGCCCATCCTCCAGGAGCGCCGTCGTCCCATGGCTCAGGTGCGCGCCGATGACGATCAGGCCGTCGCACGAGCGCTCGGTGACGAGGCGGGGCACCTCGAGCGGGTAGTACTGGGCATCGACCGGCATGGCCGCGAACAGGAGGTCGACCTCGCGGATCCGGCAGATCTCCTCGATGCCCGCCATGACGGGGGCGTAGAAGCGGTTCACACCGGGGGCGTCGCCGTGGGGCGCCTTGATGATCAGCCCGACGGTGACCTGCCGGGCACGCCGGGCGGTCGTCCTGGAGATGCCGCGATAGCCCAGCCGCCGAGCGTGCTCGACCACCCGGTCGCGGGTCTCGCGGCTGACGCCTGGCTCGCCGCGGATCGCGAGCGAGGCCGCCGCGGGCGAGACGCCCGCCGCCTGCGCGACGTCGGCCAGCGTGATCCGTCGCCGGCCGTCTGCCTCGTTCCCGTTCGTGTCGCTCACCAGGCGACTGACACTATCAGTCCGTTCCGAGGGCCGTCAATGCGACGTGCGGCGGCACGCGAGCGTGAGACGATCGCAGCCACGGCGGAAATCAAGTCGATTCGACGCTTCATCACTTGACAGGTCCAGTACGGCCAGCCTACCGTCGAAACGGGGCCGTCGCCTCCTCCACGGGGCAGCTGCCACCTCCTCCCGGCGGCTGCCCCGTCCTGCTGTGCCAGACTTCGGGCAAGCCCGATGTGGAGGTCCCGGCCATGTCATTCCTGGTCGATTTCGACGATGTCCCGCCCCTCGACGTCTGGGGCCCCGCGGTCCGCGCCAGGTCCATCAACGGCGAGCGCGTGACCCTGGCCCTCGTGGAGCTGGCCCCGGATGCGCCGGTCCCGGAGCATCGACACGAGAACGAGCAGATGGGCATGGTCATCACCGGCACGATGACCTTCACGGTCGACGGCGAGACCCGCACCCTCGGGACCGGGCGGGACCTGGCGGATCCCGCCGAACCGGCCGCACCACGCGGTCGCCGGGCCGGAGGGCGCGGTCGTCGTCGACCTCTTCGCGCCGCTCCGGACCGATTGGGACGAGCGCCCGCATCTCGACCCGCGACCGGCCGCCTGGCCGGGTCGGACCGCGACCGGCGGCTGACGGGCCGACCGTCATCGACGACACGCCGGACACGAGCGGCGCTCCGCCGCCCCGCATCGTCACGCTGGTCCTCGTGGACGAGCGCGGGGCGGTCCTCGGCGCGCTGCCCCCGTTCGAGGCCGCGACGCCCTGGTGGCAGGACATCGGGCCGGTCGTGGACGGCGCCCGCGAGCGGTTCGCCGTGGACGTGACGGTGCTGCGGCTGCTCCGGGCCGATCGCCCGCACCCGCCCGGCGGCGCGGTCACCTACCTCGCCGAGCCGGGCAGCGCCGACGGCGCGCCCGACCGGGTCCCGGGCGTCGGCGCCCTGGCGCCATGGGCCGGCGACCTCCCGGACGACCCGCTGCGGCAGACCTGGGCACGACCCGGCGGGCCCGACGCCGACCTCGCGTGGGCGGACACGGTCCTCGCCGCGCTCGGCCGGCCGCGGGTCGCGCGGGCACAGCAGGTCCGGACGTGGAACCTCTCGAGCCTGTGGCGGCTCGAGACCGCCGGACGGCGCGGCGTGGCTCAAGGTCGTCCCGCCGTTCTTCGCGCACGAGGGCGCGCTGCTCGACGCGCTGGCGGGCGGGCCCGTGGCCGTCCCGCGCGTGCTCGGGCGCGACGGCCCGCGGTCGCTGCTCGACGAGGTGCCCGGCGACGACCGCTACGACGCCCCGATCGCCGAGCGGCTCGCGATGATCGACGGCCTCGTCCGCCTCCAGGCGGCATGGTCGACGCGGACCGACGAGCTGCTCGGTCTGGGGCTGCCCGACTGGCGCGGCCGCGGCCCTCTCGCAGGCGATCGCGGCGCTCGTCGAGCGCGAGCGCGACGGCCTGGGCGGCCGGGATCGCGCGACGCTCGGCGCGTTCGTCGCCGATCTCCCGGCACGGTTCGCCGCGCTGGCGGCCTGCGGCCTCCCCGACACGCTGGTCCACGGCGACTTCCATCCGGGCAACGTCCGCGGTGACGGCACGACGATGACGCTCCTCGACTGGGGCGACGCGGGCGTCGGGCACCCGCTCCTCGACCAGCCGGCGTTCCTCGCGGTGAGTCCCGGATCGACGCGGACGTCGCCGCCGATCGCGCTCGCTGGGCCGCGGCCTGGCGGATCGGCCGTCCCCGGATCGGATCCGGAGCGCGCCGCCGCCCTCCTCGCGCCCGTCGCCGCCGCGCGACAGGCCGTGATCTACCGCCGGTTCCTCGACGGGATCGAGGCCAGCCGAGCACCCGTACCACCGCGGCGACGTGCCCGCGTGGCTGCGTCGCACGGTCGCCATCCTCGAGGCGGAGCGCGTGGGAGACTGACGCGATGGGCGGACGCAGCGAGACCTACACCCACGGCCACCACGAGAGCGTCCTGCGCTCGCATCGCTGGCGGACGGCCGCCAACTCGGCGGCCTACCTCCTGCCCCATCTCGCCCCGGGGCTCGACCTGCTCGATGTCGGCTGCGGCCCCGGGACCATCACGCTCGACCTCGCCCGTGCCGTGGCGCCGGGCCGGGTCGTCGGCATCGACGCCGTCGAGGAGCCGCTGATCGCAGCGAGGGCCGAGGCCGCCGCCGCCGGGGTCGGGACCGTGACCTACGCGGTCGGCGACGCCTACGCGCTCGGATTCGACGACGCCAGCTTCGACGTGGTCCACGCCCACCAGGTCCTCCAGCACCTCGCCGATCCCGTCGCCGCGCTCCGCGAGATGCGCCGGGTCTGCCGGGCCGGGCGGGCTCGTGGCGGCCCGGGACAGCGACTACGCCGCGATGGCCTGGTACCCCGCCGACCCCGACCTCGACCGCTGGCTCGCGCTCTACGAGGCCGTCGCCCGGCGCAACGGCGGCGAGCCGGACGCGGGGCGGCGGCTGCTTGGGTGGGCGCTCGAGGCCGGGTTCGAGGACGTGACGCCGTCGGCATCGACATGGTGCTTCGCGACGCCCGACGACCGCGCCTGGTGGGGCGGCCTCTGGGCGGATCGGGTGACCAGCTCGGCCTTCGCGACCCACGCCGTCGACGGTGGCCTGGCCGACCGCGAGGAGCTGTCCCGGATCGCCGACGCGTGGCACCGCTGGGCGGCCGCGCCCGACGGCTGGTTCATCGTCCCGTGCGGCGAGATCCTCTGCCGCGCGAGCTGACCGGCTGACCGGCGCGCCGGACTTGGCAGTCGGCCGGTGAGGCCTATCCTGTCGGCGTGAGCCTGTACACCCTCGACGACCCGGGCGACCTCGTCGCCCCGACCATCCTCGCCGCCTTCGACGGCTGGGTGGATGCCGGAGCCGCGGCCACGACGGCGCTCGAGCAGGTCGCCGGCGAGGCGTCGGTCATCGCGACCTTCGACCCCGACGCGCTCTTCGACTACCGCGCCCGCCGTCCGCCGCTCGAGATCGTCGACGGGCGGCTCGCCGAGCTGACCTGGCCCGAGCTCGTGATCCGCCGGACCCGCGTCGGCCGACCGCGACCTCCTCGTGCTCGTCGGCCCGGAACCGGACTACCGCTGGCGGGCCGTGGCCGACGCCGTCATCGAGCTCGCCCATCGCCTCGGCGTCGCCGAGTGGATCAGCCTCGGGGCGATCCCCGCGGCCGTGCCGCATACCCGGTCCGTGCCGATCCTCGGGACAGAATCGGCCCCCGGGCTCCTCAAGGCCGAGGTGCCGGCCGGCCCCGCGGGCATCCTCCGCGTGCCGTCGGCGCTGGTCTCGGCGCTCGAGATCGAGGTCGCCCGGGCCGGGATCCCGGCGCTCGGCTACTTCGCGCAGGTGCCGCACTACATCTCCGGCCCGTACCCGGCGGCGTCGGTCGCCCTGCTCGAGACCGTCGGCCATCACCTCGGGGCGCATCTCCCGGCCGGCGACCTCGAGGACGAGGCTCGCCAGCTCCGCAGCCGTCTCGACGCGGCCGCCGCCATCGAAGAGACGACGCGGACCTACGTCGAGCGGCTCGAGTCGATGGTGGACGAGCAGCGTCTGCCGGCCGGCGACGACCTGATCGCCGACATCGAACGGTTCCTGCGCGACCGCGGGGGCGAGAGCACGCAGCGCTGAGATCGGGCGGTCCGCGATGGCCGGCGCGCGCCGGCGGCCGCGCGGACTACATGACACGGACTGTCATGGATTGACTATGCTGCCCCGATGCGTGCCAGCCGACTGGTCAACCTGCTCCTGCTCCTGCAGTCCCGCGGCGGCCTGACGGCGGGTGAGCTCGCGGACGAGCTCGAGGTCTCGGTGCGGACCATCCACCGCGATGTCGACGCCCTGAGCGCGGCCGGCGTGCCGATCTTCGCCGAGCGCGGGCCGCATGGCGGCATCCGCCTGGTCGACGGCTATCGGACCCGTCTGACCGGCATGACCGCGGACGAGGCGGAGGCGGTGTTCCTGTCCGGCCTGCCCGGGCCTGCCGCGGAGCTGGGGCTGGGCACGGTCGTCGCCGCGGCCCGGCTCAAGGTGCTCGCGGCCCTGCCCGCGGAGCTGCGCTCGCGGGCCTCGCGGCTGGTGGAGCGGTTCCACCTCGATGCCGCCGGCTGGTTCCAGGCCGGCGAGCCGGTGCCGCATCTCGGGACGGTCGCCGAGGCGGTCTGGGAGGGGCAGGCGCTGCGCATCGAGTACCGCCGCGAGCGCATGCCGGTCGCCCGCGACCTCGGGCCGCTGGGCGTCGTGCTCAAGGGCGGGGTCTGGTACCTCGTGGCGACCTCGGACGGTCAGATCCGCACGTATCGCGTCTCGCGGATCGTCTCGGCGGCCCCGTTGGGCCATGCCTTCGAGCGGCCGGCCGGCTTCGACCTGGCCGCCTACTGGGCGGAGTCGAGCGCGGCGTACGAGCGCGACAGCCCGCGGATCGCGGTGGTCGTTCGGGTGGCGGAGGACCGGATGGGAGCCCTGATGGACGCCGTCGGGCTACTCGACGGTCCAGGCCGGCGACCGACTCGCGGACCCGGACGTGGACGGCTGGCTCCGACTTCGGCTGGAGCTCAGCTGGCCGGAGGAGGCGCACCTCCGGCTCCTCGCGGCGGGCTCGAGCATCGAGGTGCTCGAGCCGCCGGAGGTGCGAGAGCGGCTCATCGCGACCGCGACGCGGATCCTCGCCCGCTACGTGGCCGACGGACCGGTCGAGGGCCGGCGTCCGACGGCCGCCCGGGAGTCGGCCGCCGTCGGACGAGGCGCCTCGGGGGACTGAGATGGTCGTGACGCCTTCGCGGCGTCCGCGAAACGACGGCGCTGGATCGCAGCCTCGAGCGCACGGTCGCGGTCCGACTCGATCGCCATCAGCAGTTCGATGGTCAACATGGTCTGGGGTCCTCGCGCTTCGCTGTGGATGTCTTCCGTCCTGTCATCTGGAGCATCCCAGACATACCTGCCAGAAACCGGCATGAATGTCGCCGAACCGGCCAACAGAGCGAGTCGGGTACCCTGTCGCATGACATGACCGGCCGGGCTGGGCCGGTCGAGCGGAGGTGCCGTGCAGCAGCGAGGAACGCAGTCGCGCCGGGCGCGGGCGAGCGAGATGATGGATCCGTCGCAGGGCTCGCAGCCGGGTGGCGGACCGGGCAGCACCCAATGGCGCCACTGGCCCCTCGTCGCGATCATCGCGCTCATCGCGGCCACCGCCGGCTGGACCACGGTCGCGGTGATGGTCCTCGACGGACGGAACGGCGCGGTCGCCCAGGTCACCCCGACGCCGGCCGACACCAGCGAGGACGTGCTTCCCAGCGACGATCCCGGCGACTCCGTGGCGCTGTCGCACGCGGTCCCGGAGCTGGAGGCCCTCCTGCCGACGACCGTGGACGACCTCACGCTCACCACCGAGAGCATCCTCGGGTCCACGTATCTCGGTGACGACGCCTGGAGCACGGCCGTCCGCGCCGAGCTGACCAAGGCGAAGCTGACCGACGACGACCTGAAGATCGGCGTCGCCTACGACACGAGCGGCGACCCGCGGCAGCTCAGCATCACCGTGTACCAGGCCAAGGGCACGGACACGGAGGCGATGCTGAAGGCCATGGTCGACAGCTACGCGGCGCTCGATCCGCCCTACGCGATCAGCACGACCACCGTCGCCGACAAGGCGGTCACCAAGGCGGTCGCCACCGACGGCGCGGACGACTCGCTCGACATCTACTGGTACGTCAACGACGGGAACATCTACGACATCGAGACCACCGACGATGCGCTCGCCGGCGCGGCGATCGCGGCCCTGCCGCCCGTGACCGACGCCCCGCCGCCCGCCGCCGTCGACCGCGGCGCCATCGGGCACGGCAGCGCCATCGGGCACGGCGGCTCCCTCCGCCAGCTGACAACGCCCGGAAACGACGGACTCCCGGGCCGCCGAAGCGTCACGGGAGTCGAGGAGGGCGATCGGACCGCCGCATTCGGGCAGTGGTGCCGGCTCCGCTGCCGTTCGGCATCCCGCCGTCTGGTCAGCGCGCCGCCGGTCGATCCTCGGTGTCCGGCGGTCCGTTCGCGATGACCACACCGTAGGCCTCGCCCCGTGGGCCGGACACCTGCCGAAGGTCATGAACCGGCATGGACGAATGTCCGCCCCGCGACCGCAATGCGGCGTTGACGCCGGAGGCCCGGTCCGCGATGCACCGCCGCGAGCCACGACCGTACGATGACGGCCACCATCGGAACCCGGAGGCCCAGTCCCCATGACGTTCGACCCAGGCGCGCAGCTCGACCCCGGCCAGATCAGCGATCGCCGCGGCATGGGCGGGCGGACCGGCCTCGCCGTGGGCGGCGGCGGTCTCGGTCTCGTCCTCCTGCTCGCGTACACCCTGCTCGGCGGCAACCCGAACGACCTCGGGCCGCTGCTGGAGCCCGGCGGCGTGACCGGCCCCGAGAGCTCGGCCCTCGCGACCGACTGCAAGACCGGCCAGGACGCCAACGCGCGCGAGGACTGCCGCATCCTCGGCTTCGTCAACAGCATCCAGGCGTACTGGACGGACGAGTTCGCGGCGTCGAACGAGACCTACGTCCCCATCAAGACCGTGCTGTTCTCGGGTGCCACGGCGAGCGGTTGCGGCACGGCGAGCGCCGCGACCGGGCCGTTCTACTGCCCGACCGACAAGCTCGTCTACCTCGATCTCGGCTTCTTCGACGAGCTGCGAACCAGGTTCGGCGCGGAGGGCGGCTCGTTCGCCGAGGGATACGTCGTCGCGCACGAGTACGGCCACCACGTCCAGGACCTCCTCGGGATCCTCGGGAGCCGGCAGGCGCAGGGCGAGGGGGCGCAGGGCGGCTCGGTCCGGACGGAGCTGCAGGCCGACTGCCTGGCGGGCGTCTGGGCCAACCATGCCGAAGCGGGGATCCTGGCACCGGTGACCGCCGCGCAGATCGCGGATGGCCTCGACGCGGCCGCCGCCGTCGGCGACGACCGGATCCAGGAGGCGGTGAACGGCCGCGTCGATCCCGAGGGCTGGACCCACGGCTCGGCCGAGCAGCGCCAGCACTGGTTCACGACCGGCTACAAGAGCGGGTCGGCCAACGACTGCGACACCTTCAGCGGCGCGCTCTAGGACCGGATCGGGCTAGCTCGCGTCCTCGAGCTCCTCGTCGGCGATCCCGTCGAGCCGTCGCCCCGCGTCGTCGATCGCGTCGAGCGGGTCCGCGCCACGCCGGGCGAGCGCGATCTCGATGCGGATCCCGCGCTCGTTCGCGGGCTCATGGGTCCGCCCGCGATAGCCGCGCTCGATCCGGTCGGCGACATGGCCGGCCTCGAGCTCGCCGGTCTCCGGCAGCAGGAGCAGGTATCGGCCCGGGCCGGTCGCCGTGGCGCGGTCCGTCTCGCGGGCCTCGCGGCCGAGCACGTCGAGCAGCCGCTTGCGGGCGTCGGCGCCACCGTCGCCGGTGCCCTCGATCTCAAGCACGAGGATCGACGTCGGCCGGCCATAGCGCGCCTGGCGAACGGCCTCGCGGCGGAGGATCTCCGCCCACTCGTCCGCCGGATGCAGCTGGATGGGGCGCGGCCGGTCGGCGCGGGGGCCGCGTCCGCGGCTCCGGCGACGGGCCGTCGGCCCTTCGAGGAATGCCTCGATGGCGCCGGCCGGGTGCTCCTCGTGGTGGTGGTCGGGCAGCGAGAACTTGCGGGTCCGACGGGGAGGGCGCGCGGCCGGCGGCGTCTTGGGGGTGGGATCGTCCGCGGGCTGGGGCATGCCCGTCAAGGATAGCCGGGCCGCGCCGGGAGCGGGCCGGACGGCCCGGCCGGGAGGGTCAGCCGGCGGAGGTCAGCCGCTGGACGCCGGCCGTGGCGAGCTTCGATTCGAACCGCTGCGCGCTCGCTTCGAGGGCGGCGAGATGCTGGACGAGCGTCTCGCGGGCGGCCTCGGCCGCGGCGTCGAGACCGGTCAGCTCGAAGATCCGCCAGTGGCGCAGGATCGGCATCAGGACCTCGTCCCGATGGACGCGGATGTCGTAGATGCCGGCCTTCGCGATCGCGGCCGCCTTGCGCATGAAGCCCGGGATGCCGGCACCCGGCATCTCGAAGGCGAGGACCTCGGCGACGATCGCCTGGACCGCGGCCGAGGGCTGCAGCTCGATGGCGGCCGCGAGGATGTCGCGGTAGAAGACCATGTGGAGGTTCTCGTCGGCGGCGATGCGGACCATGATCTTGTCCGCCACCGGGTCTTCGGAGTAGCGGCCGGTGTTGCGGTGCGCGATCCGGGTCGCGAGCTCCTGGAACGCGACGTAGGCGAGCCCGCGGAGCGTGTCTGGCGAGTCGTGGTCGTAGCCCTGCTGGAGCTGCGCCATCCGCCCGCGCTCGAGCAGGATCGGGTCGATGTTGCGGGTGACCATGAGGTAGTCGCGCAGGACGATCGCGTGGCGACCCTCCTCGGCGGTCCAGCGCCCGACCCAGTTGATCCAGGCCCCGTCGCCCTTGCCGAACATCCCGTGGATGAGCCGGTGGTACGAGGGCAGGTTGTCCTCGGTCAGCAGGCCGATCTCGAACGCGGTCTGGGCGACGCCGGTCAGCCGCGGCTGGTCGGGCGTCCACGGCTCCTTGTCGAAGTCGCGGCCGAGCCGGTACGGGATGAAGTCGTGGGGGAACCACTCCTGCGCGACCTTCGCGTGACGGTCGTACAGGCGGCCGGCCACCGGCTCGAGGTCATGCAGCAGCGCTTGCTCGTCGTAGTCCGGCACGTCGAAAGCCTAGTCGCCTTGAGCGCGCGCCGTTCCTGCGATCCATGCGCACCTGCATGGGCACCCTCGTGGGGAGGTGCCGCCGCGGCCGGGCGTCGCGTAGGCTTCGCCCGATGCGAACGGTGACCGCGACCCGCTACGTGACCGCGCTGCGCGAGGGCGGCTCGCTGCCCGGGCTGGTCGAGGGCGACGACGACGGCCTCTACGTCGTCAAGTTCCATGGCGCCGGCCAGGGACCGCGTGCGCTGGTGGCCGAATGGGTCGGGGGCGAGCTCGCGCGCCACGTCGGGCTGACGGTGCCCGAGCTGGTCGGCGTCGTGCTCGATCCGGCGCTCGGCGACGCCGAGCCGCACCAGGAGATCCAGGACCTGGTCCGCGCCAGCGGCGGACTCAACCTCGGCCTGGACTTCCTGCCCGGGGCGGTGATGTACAACCCGGCCGCCACGACCTCGCTCGCGGCCATGGATCCCGCGACCGCCGCGGACATCGTCTGGCTCGACGGGCTGATCACCAACCCCGACCGGACCGCCCAGAACCCGAACCTGCTGGTCTGGCACGGCCGGTCCTGGCTGATCGACCACGGGGCGGCGCTCTACATCCACCACACCTGGCGCGAGCCCGAGGCGCACGCCCGGCGGCCGTTCGAGCGGCTGGCCGACCACGTCCTGCTGCCGGTCGCGGGCTCGCTGGTCGAGGCGGACGCGCGGCTGGCGGGGAAGCTCGACCGCGAGCGGCATCGGGGCGATCGTGGCGGAGATCCCGGACGCGTGGCTCCCGCCGGATCCGGTCGCCGGGGACGCCGAGGCCCAGCGCCGGCTGTACGTCGAGTACCTCACGCGGCGGCTCGCGTCGCCGCGTCCGTTCCTCGAGGAGGCCGAGCGTGCCCGCGCCGCCGCGTGACGTCTTCCAGTACGCGCTGATCCGCGTCGTGCCGCGCGTCGAGCGCGGCGAGCAGCTCAACGTCGGGGTGATCCTGCTCAGCCGGGGGAAGCGCTACCTCGGCGCGAGGATCGAGCTCGACGAGGCGCGCGTGGCGGCGGTCGCCCCCGACCTCGACCTCGCGACCGTGCGCTCGCACCTCGACGCGATCGAGCGGATCGCCGCGGGCGACGCCTCGGCAGGGCCGATCGCCCGGCTCGAGCCCGCGGAGCGGTTCCACTGGCTGGTGTCGCCGTCGAGCACGATCATCCAGGCGTCGGAAGTGCATACCGGGCTGTCCGACGACCCGGCCGGGGAGCTGGATCAGCTCGTGGAGAAGCTGGTCCGCTAGCGGGAGCCGGTCGAGCCGGTCAGGCGGCCTTGTCGAGGATCGTGACCTCGATCATCGGCGAGTACGCCGTCATGACCTCGGGATCCTGGTTCCGCCACGCGTTCGCGGCGATCCACGTGGCGAGCGCTCGCCGCTCGCCCGGGTCCGTGATCACGCGGGCGGTCGCGGGCAGGTCCGCGCTGACCGCGCCCTTGAGGTGGAACGTCATGTGCGGGTCCGCCGCGAGGTTCAGGAGCCATGCGCGCTCGCGGTCGGCGACGGGCGAGCCCGAGATGTAGAGCCGGCCGTCGATGTTGTGGAAGACGATCTCGACGCGGCGCGGCTGCGCCCGACCGGCGGCCGGTCGTCGTGATGTCGATGGTGTGGCCGCGGCTGAGTGCGCGGCTGATGCGGTCGTCCATGGGTTCGAGGCTCCGGTTCGCTGGGACGCGAGATAGTTGCGTCTGCAACGAGTGTACGCCCAGGACCGGCGCGCCGCAACCCTGGCGCGGCTACGCCTTCTTGGCCGCGGCCTGCGCCTTGAGCTCGGCCTTCTTCGCGCGCTTCCCCGCCTGGTAGGCGGCGAGCGACTCCGGGGAGTCCACGTCGGCGAGCGTCGGATGCGTGGGCACCACGGCCTCCCAGCCTGGCGGACGGACGCCGAACCGCTTCGTCAGGATCGCGACGAGGGTCTTCGCCTTCATCGAGCCGATGCCCGGCAGGCTCAGCAGCCGCGCCTCGAGGTCCTTCCCGCTGGCCGCCTCGGTCCAGACCCGGCTGGCGTCGTTGCCGTACTCGTCGGCGATCGCCCGGCAGAGCTCCTGGACGCGGCCCGCCATCGCGCCCGGGAAGCGGTGGAGCGCCGGCGGCGTCCGGAAGACCTGGTCGAGCGCGGCCGGGTCCATCGCGGCGATCCGCGCCGCGTCGAGATGCCCGAGGCGCTCCTTCAGCACGGCCGGGCCGCTGAACGCCTTCTGGACCGTCACCTGCTGGTCGAGCTCGAAGCCGATGAGGAGCGCCAGCGGCTCGCTGACGAGGAGGCGGTCCGCGGCGTCGTCGCCGGTGAACGCCAGGGAGGTGGTCGTCTCGGTCATGGCGGTCATGGTAGCCGGACCGCCCGGCGCACCGCGACCAGGGACCGGCCATCGCGGCCGCTACGCTGGCGGCATGGCCGAGCGGATCCTGATCGACGCGCCCCACCTCCTCGACGTCGTCGACGGCCGCTGGCTGGCCGACCGGCGGATCCTCGTGGCCGACGGTCGGATCGAGGCGATCCTGGGTCCGGACGACGCGGTCCCCGACGACGCGCGCCCGCTCGCGATCGAGGGCGACTGGGTCGTCCCCGGGCTCATCGACTGCCACGCCCACCTCGTCGGGCGAGATGGAGTACGCCGGGATCCCCGCGATCGACGTCAGCCCGGCCCAGGAGGCGATGAGCGGCGTCCGCAACGCCCGCGACACGCTGCGTGCCGGGTTCACCACGGTGCGCGATGTCGGGACGTTCTGGGCCTTCGTGGACGTCGCCCTGCGCGACGCGATCGACCGCGGCTGGACGCCCGGGCCGCGGATGCAGTGCGCCGGCGGCTACATCACGTGCCCGGGCGGCGGCGGCGAGGTCACCGGCGAGGCGCCATCGATGGGCCTCCCGGACGGGCTCCGCGTCGGGATCGTCCGGGACGAGGCCGAGGTCCGCACCAAGGTCCGGACGCTGATCGCGGGCGGCGCCGACCTGATCAAGTGCATCGTCACCGGCGCCGTGCTGACCCGCGGGACGGACCCGGGCGCCGTCGAGCTGTCGGAGGCCATGGTCCGCGCCGCGGTCGAGGAGGCGGCCGCGCAGGGCCGGTTCGTCGCGGCGCATGCGCACGGCGCCGAGGGCATCAAGCTCGCGATCCGGGCCGGCGTCCGCTCGATCGAGCACGCGTCGCTCATCGACGACGAGGGGATCGCGATGCTCGTCGAGCACGGCACGTACCTCGTCGCGGACGTGTACGACGGCGACTGGATCAACGAGGCGGGCGCCCGCGACGGGTGGCCGGCCGAGACCATGGCGAAGAACGTCCAGACCACCGAGGCGCAGCGTGCCGCGTTCACCAAGGCGGTGGCCGCCGGGGTCCGGATCGCCTACGGCACCGACAGCGGCGTGTATCCGCACCCGATGGTCGCGATCCAGCTGGGCTACCAGGTCCGGCTCGGCCAGACCCCGATGCAGGCGCTGCGCTCCGCGACGCAGACCGCCGCCGAGCTGATGGGCTGGGAGGACCGCGTCGGGTCGCTGCGGCCCGGGCGCTTCGCGGACCTCGTCGCGGTCCGCTCGGACCCGCTCGAGGGCATCGACGTGCTGCGCGACCCGGCGACCGTCGTCAAGGGCGGCGTCCGGGTCGACTGAGGCGGCGGCCCGGGTGACGGGTCGTCGATCGTCCATGCCGATCGGGTCCGTTCGTCGCGCTCGTCGAGCGGGCGTTCGTCCGCTGGCCCGGCGAGCGCGCGGGACGACACTCCGGTCAGCGAGGTGGTCATGCCGGCCGCCAGCGACGAAAGGAGTCGACCGAATGTCCGCACAGCACCAGATGCTCTGGCCGAACGACAGCGGCCTGCTCTCGAGCGCGCTGGTCGTCCTCATGGCGATCCTCGCCATGCTCGGCGTCATCGCCCACGCGGCCGCCGCCTAGGCGGAGCCGCCTCCGGGCACGAGCCAGAGCACACCACCACGAGTCATCGGCCCCGGCCGGACGTCGGTCCGGACCGGGGCCTCCGTGCATCGTCGGGGGTCAGCTCCCGGCGCGGACGGCCGAGGCCGTCATCGTGAGCCGCCCCACCACCGAGTGGTAGTAGCGGCTGGCCGCGTACGGATCCAGCCAGGCCGTGAAGCCGGAGGTCCGCTTCGAGGCGAAGCGGAAGTCCGCACGACCCGAGAAGGCCGGGTCCGTCGTGAAGATCTGCGCGATGGTGTGGCTGGTCGTCAGCAGCTGACGGATGATCGAGGTCAGGCTGTCCATGCCGTTCGCGAAGACCGCCCGGGCGCCGGCCCGGAGGAACCCGCCCGCGAAGTAGTCGACCCTCGTGCTCGCGACGGACTTGGTCGGGAGCGCCCGTCCGGGCTCGGAGTTGCCGGCCGCGTAGCAGAGATGGTTCAGCAGCACGACGGCGTTCTTGTCGAACCTGAGATACGTCCGGACGTAGCTCTCGCCGTAGTACTTGAGATTGGAGTTCCCGTGGCCGGCCGAGGCGTTGAGCCCCAACCCGTCCCTCGTCGTCGCCCGGAAGGCGCCATACGGGCTCGGGTAGCCGTTGCCGTGGCCGAGGTAGATGAAGATGTTCGCGCCGCGCGCGGCGGTCCGCACCCGCGACCAGGTGGCATTGGGGCTGTAGATCTCGGTGACCGAGGCGCCGAGGGAGCGGGCGGTCTTCGCGTAGCTCCTGGCGTTGCTGATGTATCGGGCGGTCTGGCCTTCGACGGGGCCGACGACGATGACGACCTTGACCCCGGAGGCGGCGGCCGCGGCCTGCGGCTGGAACGCGGCGGATCCCGCGGCCAGGGCCAGGGCCAGCACTGGAAGGATGAACAGGCGCAGCCTGCTGGTGGAGGACGCCCGCTGGGCGCCGCTTGTCTGGAACGGCAAGACTCTTGCCTCCTCTCTGCCGGAACACCGCGCGGAGGAGCGCGGTGACGGTCGGTGGTGCCGCCGGCGGCAGTGGGGCGCGGTCGCGCGTGACGGGTGGCACGGGACGGATCGGTGAGCGATCGTTCCGCGCGAGGGACCGGGTGAGCCGGTCCGGGAGCCGTCGAGCGCGATGACCCGACGAGATTGACAGGGGTCCTGCCGTGGGGGGCGGCGTCTTCGGTTGTGCCTGTCTGTCGGGTCGGCCTTTTGGGGGTCGGCGGCCAGTATGGCACGGACCGGCGCTCCGGCCACCCCGACCTTCCGCTGGGCGGGACAGCGACGAACGGGCGGGCGCACGGGTGCACCACCGATTTCCGGTATGCTCCGGGCGGCCCTCGACCGGCGCTCTGTCCCGCGCCGGCGATCGGGACCTTGCCGTCGCGATGACCCAGCCCCAGGACGCGACGGGATCTCCAGGCAGGAGCCCGCTTGACGTTCGACTCGCTCGGCCTCTCGGCCGATCTCCTCCGCACCGTCGCTGAGGAAGGCTACACCGCCCCCACCCCCGTCCAGACCGCGGCCATCCCGCTCGTCCTGGAAGGCCGCGACGTCCTCGCCGCCGCCCAGACCGGCACGGGCAAGACCGCCGCCTTCGTCCTCCCGATCCTCGACCGGCTGCGCGCGCACGCCAACACGAGCTTCTCGCCGGCCCGCCACCCGGTGCGCGTGCTGATCCTCGTCCCGACCCGCGAGCTCGCGATGCAGGTCGACGCCAGCGTCGCCACGTACGGGCGCACGGTGCCGCTGCGCTCGACGGTCGTCTACGGCGGGATCCCGATGGACCCCCAGATCAAGGCCCTGCGCAGCGGCGTCGAGATCCTCGTCGCGACGCCCGGGCCGGCTGCTCGACCTCGTCGGCCAGAAGGTCGCGAACCTCGGCCAGGTCGAGATCCTCGTCCTCGACGAGGCGGACCGCATGCTCGACATGGGCTTCCTGCCGGACATCCAGCGGATCATCGCGCTGCTCCCGGCGAAGCGGCAGAACCTGATGTTCTCGGCGACGTTCTCCGACGACATCCGGCGGCTCTCGGGCACGATCCTGCGCGACCCGGCGACCGTCGAGGTCGCCGCGCGGAACCAGGTCGCGGAGGACGTCAAGCAGCTGGTCTACCCGGTCGACCGCGACCGCAAGGAGGCCCTGCTCGCCCACCTGATCCGCACCTACGACCTCCACCAGGTGCTGGTCTTCACGCGGACCAAGCTCGCCGCGAGCCGGCTGGCGACGCGGCTGGACCGCGAGGGGATCGATGCGGTCGCCATCCACTCGGACCGCTCGCAGCCCGAGCGGACGCGGGCGCTCGAGGGCTTCAAGAACGGGGAGATCCGCGTGCTGGTGGCGACGGACGTCGCCGCCCGCGGCCTCGACATCGAGGACCTGCCGGTCGTCGTCAACTTCGAGCTGCCGTGGAACCCGCAGGACTACATCCACCGCATCGGGCGGACCGGCCGGGCCGGCGCGACCGGCGAGGCGATCTCGCTGGTGTGCATGGACGAGGTCGACCTGCTGCGCGGCGTCCAGCGGCTGCTCAAGAAGGCCATCCCCTGGACCGTCGAGGAGGGCTTCGTCCCGGACCGCAATGTCGAGACCCGGCCGCTGTCGCTGCGGGCGGGCGGGCACGCGCGAACGGGCGAGCACCATGCGCACCGGAAGCCGGTCCACCGCTCCGGCAGCGTCGGGAGCGGCCGCCGCCGCTGAGCGTCGGCCGTCGTGGCCGACGTCGTGCGCTCACCCGGCGATCAGGCGGACGCGGCCTCGGGCGCACCCTGGCCGGCTGCGGGGATCCCGTCGGCCGGGCCAGTCCCGCCGGGCGTCGTTGGCGCCGGCTCCGGGTCGGGGAGCCCGTCCATGACCGCCCCCGGGAAGAAGAACCCGAGCATCAGGTCGGCGGTCACGCGTTCCACGCTGTAGCGGTTCACGAACGCATACGGGCACATGACCGCGGTGTCGTTCGAGCCGTCGGCGAGGTCGAGCCGGACGTCGCGGAGGAGGACGAACTCGCCGCTCGGACGGGTCAGGGCGCGACCCGGATCGAACCCAGGAAGGGTCGGCAGCTCCCCGGCGATCAGGTACGGGCCGACGACGAGGCTGATCGGGTGGAAGGCCGCGTGGACCGCGGTCGACGGGTCCTCGTCGGCCACGGCGATCAGCAGGTCGTCGATCGGGATCGTGGCCGTGCTGCCCGTCCGCGGGTCCACGCCGCCGAGCGAGGCCCACGACGCGTCGGTGACGGTCAGCTCCGGGGCGTGCTCGATCTGGGTCCGCAGGTGCTCGGCACCCTCCACGGTCCCGCTGACGATCCCCCCAGCGGTGTAGGCATCGACTCGGATGGACATCGAGTCCTCGCGAAGCGTGCGGCCAGACTGCCGGTCGCGCGCCCGCGTGCGATGCATCCGGTCGTACCCACGGCCGCATCCGGTCGTACGGGCGCGACCGGTCTCAGTAGGCGGGGACGGGGCTCGCAGCCGGGGCGGCGGACGGCGGCGGGACCGCGGGTGGCGCGCCAGCCGGCGCCAGGGCGAGGCGCAGCAGCGAATCGGCGATCGGGGCCGGATCCGTCCGGCTCTGGTTCGTGAGCACGGCGATCGCCATGTGCTCCGAGGGGAGCCAGCGGACGATCGAGCGGAACCCGAGCAGCCGGCCCGTATGGCCGAGCGCCCGCCGGCCCGCGATGTCGACCGACTGGATGCCGAGGCCGTACGGGAGCGTCGCCTTGCGCGCGCCGGTCGCCGCCACGTCGACGAGCATCCCGACGCGGGTCATCGGCGCGAGCACGCTCCCGCTGTACAGCGCCTTCGCCCAATGGACGAGATCCTCGGGCGTGGATGCCACCGAGCCCGCGGCGCCCCCGGCCGTCACCACCGAGGTGAAGGGCATCATCGGCGACCCGTCGGAGAGGTCGATGGCCTTGGCCGCCAGCCCGGCCTGCGCATACCGGTAGCCGTGGGCGACCGGGCCGGCCGGCTGCTCGCCGATCTGCTCGTAGGTGTGCGCGAGCCCGAGCGGCCCGAAGAACCGCGTCCGCAGCTGGACGGCCAGCGGCTGCCCGCCGACCTGCTCGGCGACCAGCCCGAGGAGCAGGTAGTTCGTGTTCGAGTAGTGGAAGCTCCCGCCGGGCTTGGAGAAGGGCGGCCGCCCGACGTACTTGAGCGACCGGGCGGCGGTCCAGACCCGGCTTCGCGCGCTCTGGAGCGCCTTGTCGATGCGCGCGTCGAGGAAGAAGTCGCGAAGCCCGCTCGTGTGGTCGAGCAGACGGCCGACGGTGATCTTCGGGTCGAGGTGGAGCGCCGGGAGGATGCTCGCGACCGAGGTGCCGAGGCGGAGCTTGCCCTCGTCGCAGAGCGCCAGGATCAGCGCCGAGGTGAACGTCTTGCTGACGCTCGCCACCGCGAAGGCCGTCTCGGGCGTGACCTTCGTGAGGGTCGCGATGTCGGCGAGGCCGCCCGTCCCGCGCCAGACGGTCCCGTCGGGGAAGAGGATCGCCGCGGAGATGCCGGGGATGGCCGACCGGAGCCGCAGCCGCTCGAGGCGAGCCTGGAGCGACGCCTCCAGCGCCGGCGAGGCCGTGCCACCGGGGGCACTCGCCGGGACGGCGTGCGCGGACCGGGTCGCGGACGACGCGACGAGGGCGGCATCGGCCGGGGCGATCGCGAGCGGGGAGGCGGCGGCCGCGAGCCCGATGACCAGGGCGGCGGTCGTCAGGCGACGGTCCATGTCCGACGCACGATACCCCGGGTCCGCCGCGGGTACCATCGGGCGATGACCACCGAACGCTCCGCCGCCGGCCTGCTGCGTGCCGTCGGCCTCCTTCCCGACGGTCCCGTGGTGTGGGGCCGGCCCGTCCCGCCGACGAACGCCGGCGTCTTCGTCATCGAGCTGGCGGAGCCGCGACCATCGGCCCCGATCGAGCTCGCGCGGATCGGGAAATGGATCGAGCGGGTCCCGGAGCTGCGCCTCGACGGCGAGCGGCCGACGTCGAAGGCCGTGGCCGCCCGCCTCTCGGCGTTCTGGCTCCCATCCGAGCCGGTCCTGTACATCGGCACGAGCGAGCACTCGATCAGCCGGCGGGTGGCCGCGATCGGGGCGACGGCGCTCGGCGACCGCCGGCCCTATTCCGGCGGCCACTGGCTGCACGCCCTGCGGATGCCGGCCGGCACCCGCGTCTGGTGGGCCGCGACGCCCGCCGTCGAGGAGTACGAGGACGCGCTGCTCGCGGAGTTCGCCGCCGGGGTCGCCGACGCCGAGCGGGCGGCCCTCCCCGACCGGGACGTGGTCCTGCCGTTCGCGAACCTGCGCCAGGTGACCGGCGAGCGCAAGGCGACCGGCCTGACCGGATCGCTGCTGCCGGAACCGGTGGAGGCACCGCGACCGCCGACGCGCGTCGTCGTCGTGCCCGATGGCGATGCCGAGGGCGCGGACGGCTCCCCTGCCCCGAAGCGCGGACGAGCGCCCGCGAAGGCCGCGACGGCGCGTACGACGGCAGGCCGCCGCGAGCGCGGCCGCCGCGACGGCCACCCCGACGCCCGAGGTCGCGCCGCCGGTCGAAGGCGCGCTCACGGTCGAGGGCGCCGAGCGGCTCCGCGCCGAGCTCGACACCCTGATCAAGGTGAAGCGCCCCGAGGTGATCGCCCGGATCCGCTCCGCCAAGGAGCTGGGGGACCTCAAGGAGAACGCGGACTACTCCGCGGCCCGCGAGGAGCAGTCGTTCCTCGAAGGACGGGTCCAGGCGCTCGAGGCGCGGCTCCGGACCGCCGTCATCGTCGACGCGCCGGCGGCCGGGGCACGGATCGGGCTCGGGTCGGCGGTCAGCGTGCGCATCGACGGCGAGGACGTGGTCCTGACGATCGTCGGGTCATCGGAATCGAACCCGGCCACGGGCCGGATCTCGTCGGCGTCGCCGGTGGGCCGGGCGCTGCTCGGCCGCGAGGCGGGCGACGAGGTCGTCGTCACGACGCCAGCCGGCGCCCAGATCTACAAGGTCGTGTCCGTCGCCTGACGCTGCGCGCCGCCGGCGGTCCGGCCAGGCGCGGCGTACGCGCGCAGTCTGCGCCGGCTCGCGCCGCGGCGCGCCCTAGATCAGCTTGTGTTCGACGGCGTAGAGGGCTGCCTGCGTCCGTGAGGCGAGACCGAGCTTGCCGAGGATGTTCGAGACGTAGGTCCGGGCGGTGCGTTCCGTGATGAACAGCGCGGACCCGATCTCCTTGTTGCTCATCCCCTGCCCGAGCAGCTTCAGGACGTCCTTCTCGCGCTCGGTGAGGGGCTCGGCCAGCTCGTCGTCGGGCGACTTGCGGTTCCGCATCCGCTGGGCCAGCAGGCGGGCGACCGCCGGATCCAGGTGGACCTCGCCGGCATAGGCCGCGCGGATCGCCGCGGCGACCTCCTCGGCCTCCGCGTCCTTGAGGACGTAGCCCGAGGCGCCGGCCTCGAGGGCGGCCGTGACCTTCTCCTCCTCGATGAACGAGGTCATGGTCACGATCTCGATGTCGGGGCGCTCTTCCTTGATCCGCGCGATGGCGGTGATGCCGTCCATGTTCGGCATCAGCAGGTCCATCAGGACCACGTCCGGCTCGAGGCGGCGGGCGACCGCCACCCCCTCGGAGCCGTCGGCGGCCTCGCCGACGACCTCGATGTCGGGCTGCAGGTCCAGGAAGACCTTGAGACCGGTCCTGACGACGGCATGGTCGTCGACGATGAGCACGCGGATGGGGGGCTCAGGCTCGGGCACGTGATCTCCTGGCGGCGGGGCGCCACGGCATGGCTCGCGGTCGGCGAGCGCGTTCGAGTCTATCAAAGCGGGATGCGGCCACGGCCCGTCAGGCCGGCCGGCCGGACGCCGTCCAGATCGCGGCGATGAGGTCGTTCGGACGGAAGGTCTTGCGGATGAACCCGTCGCTCGCGGCGACGAGCGCCGGGTCGTCGAGGGCCTCGCTCCAGCTCATCACGACGATCCGGACGGCCGGGTCGCGCGCCCGGATCCGCTCGATGAAGGCGAGACCGCCGGCCACGTCCGGCAGGCGCGGATCGACGATGACGACGTCCGGCGACTCGGCCGCGAGCAGGTCCAGGGCCCGGGCGGGCTGGCCGGCACTCCCCACGACCACGAGCTTGCGGCCGATGGCGAGGAGGCCGGAGAGGCTCTCGCGGACACGATCGTCCGCGTCCACGACGAGCACCCGGAGCGGGTCCTCGGTCCCGGACGCAGGGTCGTGCATCGGCCCATGGTCGCGCCGCCGCCCGTGCACGCGGAACGGACGCTCGACGACGTGTCCCTCGGCCGAACGACGGTCGTCCGCCTACGTCATCGGTCGCGGATGGATCCGCTCGGCATCTCCCCGAGGCGCGCGTCGGGCACGGCATGCTCCGGGTCCTCGACCACGACCTCGATGGTCGTCCCCTTCCCGATCTCGCTCCGGCAGCTGAACGTGCCGCCGATCCGGGCGGCCCGGGCCTGCATCCCGGCGAGCCCGAGGTGGCCGTCCGGGACCTGGCTCGGGTCGAAGCCCTTGCCGTCGTCAGCGATGCGCAGGCGCACCGCGTTCGGCGTCCGCCGGATCTCGAGGTGGACCTCGTGGGCGCCGGCGTGCTTCACGACGTTGTGGAGCGCCTCCTGGGCGATCCGGTAGAGCGTCTCCTCGACGGGGAGCGGCAGACGCTCCTCGAGCGAGCTCTCGACGACGACCGGCAGCCCGATCCGGCCCTGCAGCGACGCGGTGTGCGTCTTGATCGCGCGGACGAGCCCGTCCTGCTCGAGGTTGCCCGGGCGCAGCTCGAAGATCAGGGCGCGCATCTCCGCGAGCGCCTCGCGCTGGAGCTCGCGCAGCTGGGTGAGCTGGGCCCGGGCGGCGTCGGCGTCGCGGTCGAGCAGCATCTCCACCGAGCGCGACACGAGCGTCATCGAGAACAGCGCCTGGGTGACCGAGTCGTGCAGCTCGCGGGCCAGGTGGGCGCGCTCCTCGCCGGCGGCGAGCTCGCCGGCCTGCTGGCGCAGCCCGCGTTCGAGCCGGTCGCGATCGGACACGTCCCGCGCGGCGCCGTGCGCCCCCGCGAAGCGGCCGTCCTCGACCATGCCGATGCCGTTGATCTCGACGAGGACGTCGTGGCCGTCGGCGTGGCGGAAGGGCAGCCGCGAGCGGTGCACGGACCTGGGATGACGGGACAGCCACTTGAAGCGGACCTCGGCCTCGCGGCGGGCCGACTCGGCGAAGACGTCCCAGTACGGCCGCCCGATCAGCTGCGGCGCCGGCGTGCCGAGGATCGACTCGGCGGCATCGCTCACGAACACCAGCTGGCCCTCGGCGTCGGTCACCCAGACGAGGTCCGGCGAGGACGAGACGAGATAGCGGTAGCGCTCCTCGGACGAGCGCAGCTCGCGCTGGAGGCGCTCGCGCTCGGAGATGTCGCGCGTCGAGCCGTGGATGCCCGCGAAGGACCCGTCATCGGCGGTGATGCCGATCGCGTGGATCTCGACGGGCGTCATGCGGTCGTCCTTGCCGATGAGGACCAGCTCCGAGACCTGCTCGCTGCTCGGGTCGGCGATGAGCTTCTCCCAGCGGTCGGCCGCGAGCCCGGTCGACGACGGGTCGACGACCGTCGTGAAATGCCGATGCGTGAGCTCGGCGGCGGTGAACCCGGTCAGCCGCTCGATGGCCTCGGACAGATACGTGAACATGCCATCACGGTCGGTCGCGAAGACCACGTCGGGCGAGTTCTCGACGAGGAACCGGTAGCGCTCCTCGGACGCGGCCAGCTCGCGGGCCAGTCGCTCCTGCTCGCCGACGCCGCGGACCGTCCCCTGCACGCCCGCGAAGACGTCGTCCTCCCAGACCGACACCGAGGTGATCTCGCCCGGCAGCGTCGACCCGTCGCGATGGCGGAGCATGTATCGGAAGCGCCGGACGACGTCGCGCTCCGCGTGCTGCTGCTCGAAGTTCGCGAGCGCCTCCGGGAGCGACTCCTCGGCGGTGAAGTCCGCGAAGGACAGCCCCATCGCCTCGTCCGCGGTCCAGCCGAACAGCGCCTCCACGCCCTCGGCGATGAACACGAACCTGCCGTCGGCGTCCGTGCGGTAGATGACGTCCGGCGACGTCTGCACGAGCTGGCGGAAGCGGACCTCCGACTCGCGGAGCTCGCGCTCGAGGCGGTCGCGCTCGCGCATGTCGCGGACCGAGCCGTTGGCGCCCGCGAACCGGCCGTCCTCGCCCAGCCTGGCCGTGGCGATGAACTCGGCCGGGACGGGCTCGCCGTCCGGGCCTTCGACGTTGACCCGGCCGCGGATCTCCTGCGAGCCCGTGGTCATGCCGGCCGCGAAGTCGTACTCGGCGACATCGCGCGACGAGCCGTGGACCAGCGCTCCGAAGTGCTTGCCGAGGAACTCGTCGGCCTGCCGGCCGGTCAGCCGCTCGACCGCGTCCGACAGGAAGGAGAAGCGGCCCTCGCCGTCGATCGACCAGACCAGGTCCGGCGCGTTCTCGACGAGATAGCGGTAGCGCTCCTCCGAGCTGGCGAGGCGGGTGAGCAGGTTCGTGTTGGTGATCGCGATGGCGGCCTGGTCGGCGAGCCCCTGGAGCAGGTCCAGCTCTTCGGGCTGGAACGCGCGCGGCTCCATCGACGAGACGGCGAGGGTGCCGATGACCTCGCCGCCCGGGGCGCGCAGCGGCGCCGCGGCCATGCCGCGGAGCGAAAGGCGGCCGGCGACCTCGGTGTCGTCCGTGTTGTGCGGGATGCGCGGGTCGACGAGGTAGTCGAACGTGGACACCGGCTCGCCCGCCTGGGCGGCCAGGCCGTTGATCCCGCCGCCGAGCGGGAAGCGCATGCCGAGCAGCCACGCCTGCGTCGTGAAGTCCGCACCCCCGGCGACGACCACGGGCACCAGGTACGTGCCGTCATCGGACATCCGCGTCAGGTGGGCGCCGTCCGTGCCGAGCAGCCGCGCGGCCTCCTCGACCACCCGGTCCAGGATCACGTCCGGCTCGCGCAGGGCGGCGATCCGCGCGGTGATGTCGCGCAGCGACCGCTCGGTGTCCGCGCGGCGGGCCACGGCCCGGCGGGACTTCTCGAGCTCCTCGATGAGCCGGGCGTTGGTGATCGCGATCGCGGCCTGGTCGGCGAGACCGCCGAGGACGGCCTCGTCGATGGCATCGAAGGTGTTCGGCTTGCGGCTGAAGACCTCGATCGCGCCCAGCGGGCCGGCCTCGCCGATGATCGGAGCCGCGATGAGGTCGCGAAGGTCGGCGCCGGTCGCGAGCGAATCGGCGAGGTCGTCGTGGACGAAGTCCGCGGCGGCGAGGTAGTCGCCGACGCGGACCACGCGGCGCTCGGCGACCGCCTTGCCCGAGACGCCCTCGCCGAGGTGCAGCGACGTGAGCTTGACCGCCTGGCGCTGCCCCTCCGGGATCCCGGCGTCGTACGCCCATTCGAGCGTCTGGGTCTCCGGGTCGAACTGGTCGATCATCGCCCCGTCGCCGCGCAGCAGCCGCTGCGCCTCGTCGACGACGTGCTGGAGCAGGTCGCCGGGCTCGCGGATCGCGGTGATCCTGGCGGCGATCTCGCGCAGCGCGTGCTCCGCCTCGGCGCGCCGCTCGATCACCGCGCGCGACTTCGCGAGCTGGTCCATGAGCCGTGCGTTGCGGATCGCGACGGAGGCCTGCGTCGCGAGCGCGGTCAGCACCTCGAGGTCCGACTCGTCGTAATGCCCCGGCGCTGCGCGACACCACCGAGATCGTGCCGATCGGGCCGTCCTCGCCCATGAGCGGCGTCGACATCACCGCGCGGATGCGCATCCGCTTGATGAACGAGTCGATCTCCTTCGAGTGGTCGAACCGGTCGTCGGTCAGGTAGTCGGTCGTGAGGACCGCGCGCCGGTCCTTGAAGGCCATGCCGCCCACGGCCTGGCCGGGCTTGAGGCCGCCGGTCTTCGCCCATTTCGGCATCTTCGACATCGCGTCGCCCGCGGCGTACGACCAGCGCAGCGCGTCGATCTCCGGGTCGTACTGGTCGATGCGGGCGCCGTCGGACTCGAGGAGGCGGGCGGCCTCCTCCGTGATCTGCTGGAGGACCTCGTCCGGCTCGAGGATGGCCGAGACGCGGGCCGCGATCTGGCGCAGCGTCCGCTCCAAATCGGCCCGCCGGGCGATCTCCGCCCGGGACCGCTGGAGCTCCTCGATGAGCCGGGCGTTGGCGATCGCGATGGCGGCCTGGTCGGCCAGCGCGGCCAGGAGGTCGGCGTCGGTGTCGTCGAAGGCATCGACCCGGTCCGAGTAGGCGTTGATGACGCCGAAGACCTCGTCGCGGTGGATGAGCGGCGCGGCCAGCACCGAGTGGATGGCCGATTCGCGGACGAAGGCGTCGCGATCGGGCGTGTGCTCGAAGCGCTGGTCGTCGAGGTACTCGCCGGTCCGCGCCGTGGTCCGGGTCCGGATCGCCAGGCCCGAGACGCCCACGTCGGGGTCGACCTGGACGCTGTCGAGCAGGTCGAGGTTGGCTTCGGTCCGCGCCTGGACCGCGGGGTCGATCCAGGCCTCCGCCATGCCCTGCCCGCCGATGAGGTCGATCGTGACGCCGCTGGCCTGGAGGAGGCGGGCCGACGCCTCGATGACCGACTGGAGGATCTCGCCCTGGTCGCGCATCGCGCTGACACGGCCGGCGATCTCGCGAAGCGTCCGCTCGGCGTCGGCGGTCTGGGCGAGCTGGGCGCGCGACCGGCCGAGCTCGTCGATCAGCCGCGCGTTCGTGATGGCGATCGCCGCCTGGCTCGCCAGCGCGCCGACGAGGCCCGCGTCGGTCGGCGTGAACGCGCCGAGCCGCTTCGAGTAGACCTCGATGACCCCGAGCGGGCCTGCCTCGCCGGTGATCGGCGCGGCGATCATCGAGCGGAAGCCGGTGCGCTCGTAGAACTCCGTGGACTCGGGCGATGGCGGGAACTGGTCGACGAGGTCCCCGAAGGCGAGGACCACGCGGTCCTCGGCCACGGCCGTCCCGGTCGCCCCGACCCCGATGTCGATCCAGAGCTTGGACCGCTCCTCGTCGGTGAAGAGGTCGCGGACGCCGCTATCGAGGGACCAGTGGAGGTGGCCCGTCGCCGGGTCGAGGAGGTCGAGGATCACGCCATCGGCGCGGACCAGGCGGACCGCCTGGTCGACGACGTCGCCGAGGATCTCGGTCGTGTCGCGCAGCACGGTGATCCGTGCGGCGATCTCGCGCAGCGCCTGCTCGGCCTGGGCGCGGCGGCCGAGGGCCTCGCGCGATTCGCCCAGCTCGGCGATGAGCCGCGTCGTGGTGATGGTGATCGCAGCCTGGTCCGCGATGGCGACCAGCAGCTGGGCGTCCGTCTCGCCCCAGGCGTCCTTCCGGCGGCTGAAGACCGTCACGGACCCGAACGGCCCGCTCTCGCCGATCAGCGGCGCGGCCATGACCGAGTGGCGGCCGGTACGGCGCACGAACGAGTCGCCGGCGTCGCCGTGCGGGAACGAGCGGTCGGTCAGGTAGTCGCCGGTCCAGACCGCGCGGGCGCGGAGCACAGCCTGCCCGGTGATCCCCTGGTCGATCGGCGTGTCGGGGTCGGGATCCCCTGGCCGACTCCCCGAGCCGATCGTCGACCCGAGATGTAGGCGCCCGACAGCTGGTTGGTGGCCGGCTCGATCAGGTCGACCCGGGCGCCGTCGGCGTCGAGCAGGCGAACGGCCTCGTCGACCGCGCCCTGGAGCACGGCCGGCAGGTCGGACGCCGCGCTGATCCGCGCGGCGATCTCGCGCAGCGAGCGCTCGACGTCGGCGCGAGCGGCCAGCTCCGCGCGCGAATGGTCGAGCTGCTCGATGAGCCGGGCATTCGCCATCGCGGCGGCGGCATGGTCGGCCAGCGCCCGGACGAGGGCGACGTTCGCCGGCGTTGAACGCGGCCACGCGGCTGCTGAACGCGCCGATCGCCCCGAAGACCTCGCCGCCGGTCACGAGCGGCGCGGCGACCATCGAGCGGATCCCGATGTCGTCGACGACCCGGTCGGTCGCGTCCGCGTGGTCGAAGGCCGGGTCCGCCAGGTAGTCGTCGGTCATGACGACCTCGCGCGTCGCCACGGCCTGGCCGAACATGCCGGTCCCGACCGGCAGCCGGATCGAGCGCACCCAGTCGCGGCTGCGCTTGCTCCGGATCCCGGCATCGTGGGCGAAGCGGAGGATCCCGGTCTCCGGGTCCAGGAGATAGACCATCGCGCCATCGGCCTCGAGGAGCCGCGCGATCTCGGCGACGGCCGCGATCAGCTGGTCGTGGATCTCGCCATGGCCGCCGTCCGGATCGTGGCTCCGATGGCCGTTGGCCGAGGTGGCCGCCGGCTCGGGCGCGACGGCGTCCGCGGCAGGATCGGGGGTCGGGGCGGCTCGTCGCGCGCGCCTGGTCTGGTTGGCCACGACCCGAGGATACCGCCACGCCCGTGAGCACGGGCATGGCCGTTCGCCGATGGCGTCTACGTCATCCGGCCGATGCCCGACCCGTCGCCGGTGGACGTCCGGGCGGGCCGAGCGACGGCCACGACTTCATGTCCTCCGCCCACCGTCCGCGAGGGGCCGCCGCCGTGACGATGCCTCCCGACAGCCGGCAAGCCCGCCGGTCCGACAAACCACTCGAGGACGTACGCAAGATGTTCGCTTCCCGCACCTCGCTCCGCCCCTCCGACGTGGCCCTCCGCGCGCTCATCGTGGCGCTGGCGCTGGGCACGGCCTACATCCACTCGACGCTGGGTGGCCTGCTGTTCACCCTCAACTCGATCGGCTACGTCACCGCCGCCGTCGCCATGGTCATCCCGCTCGCCCTCGCCGTCCGCTTCCGCTGGGTCGTCCGCCTGGGCCTCATCGGCTACGCGATGACGACGATCGCCGGCTGGGCCATCACGGGCCCGTACTACTCCACCGCCTACATCGCCAAGGCCATCGAGGTCGCCCTGATCGTCGCGGTCAGCGTCGACTTCGCCCGCCACGACGGCAACCCGGTGAACGTCATCCGCCGCGAGCTGGCCGCCTTCGGCTCGTTCGTCGCCGATCGCCGCGGGACCGCGGCCGCCGGCGCCTAGCCCACCACCCCGACCCGACAAGGAGCTCACGACATGCGTCGCCTGACCCTCGCCCTCGGCATGGTGGCCCTCGCCGCCGTCCTCGCCGCCTGCGGCGGCACCTCGGCCGCCGAGCCCACCACCGCGCCGTCCGGCGCGACCGCCGGCGACGCCACCATCGTCGCCAAGGACATCAAGTTCCAGCAGCCCCAGGTCGCCGTCAAGGCGGGGGCCCCGCTCGCGGTGGTCTTCGTCAACCAGGACGGCGCCCCGCACAACATCAAGATCTCCGACGCCGCCGGCAAGGAGGTCTTCAAGGGAGACATCGTCAGCAACGCGACCGTCACCTACCAGGTCCCGGCGCTCGCCGCCGGCACGTACACCTTCATCTGCGAGGTCCATCCGGACATGAAGGGCACCATCACGGCCCAGTGACCGGTCGCATCGCCGCCGCGTGAAGGCTCGAACTCCCGCCGCTCCGATCGCCTCCGGCACCCGCCGGGGGCGATTCCCGTTCCGGGGCGCGGACGGCCGTGGCCCCGTACCGTCTCTGCGACAAAGGAGTCGCTCGACATGCTTGAGATCATCGACCTGGCCAAACGCTACGGGAGCGTCGTCGCGCTCGACGGGGCCAGCTTCACCGCCCGGCCCGGCCGCATCGTCGGCTTCCTCGGCCCCAACGGCGCCGGCAAGACCACGACCATGCGCTGCATCTTCGGGCTGGCCAGCCCGGACCGCGGCGAGGTCCGCTGGGCCGGCGCGCCGGTCGGCCGCGACGCCCGCCTGCGCTTCGGCTACATGCCCGAGCAGCGCGGCCTGTACCCGCGGATGCGGGTCGGCGAGCAGCTCAGCTACTTCGCCCAGCAGCACGGCCTCAGCGGCAAGGCCGCGAATGCCGCGGCCGCCCGCTGGCTCGACCGGATGGGCCTCGCCGACCGCGCCAAGTCGAAGCTGGAGGAGCTCTCGCACGGCAACCAGCAGCGCGTCCAGCTCGCGACCGCGCTCGTCCACGACCCGGAGCTGCTGGTCCTCGACGAGCCGTTCTCCGGGCTCGACCCGATCGGCATCGCGACGATGACCGAGGTCATCCGCGAGCGAGCCGCGGCCGGGGTCGGCGTCGTGTTCTCCAGCCACCAGCTCGACCTGGTCGAGGACGTCTGCGAGGACGTCGTGATCATCGCCCGGGGCCGGATCGTGGCCTCGGGCGGCATCGAGGAGCTCAAGACCGCGTCCGGCCGCCAGCACCTCGAGGTCGAGGTCGTCGGCTCCGACGGCGCCTGGCTCGACGAGCGCGGCGACCTGACGGTCCTCGAGCGCTCGAACGGCAAGGTCAAGCTGCTGGTCGACCGCTCGGTCGACCTCGACGGCCTCCTCGCGATGGCCCGCCGCGCCGGCGAGGTCCGGACGTTCGCCTACGAGCCCCCCAAGCTCTCCGAGCTGTTCATGGAAGCGGTCGCCTCGACCGACGGCAGCGCGGCGGAGGTGGCCCGATGAGCCGCTGGCGCAGCATCTGGCTCGTCGCGCGACGGGAGATCCTCGAGCGCGGCCGCAGCCGCGGGTTCATCTTCAGCGTGCTGTTCACGACCGCGATCGTGATCGGCTCGTTCGCCCTGACCGCGTTCCTCCGCGGCGGCGACGCCCAGGTCAAGGTCGGGGTCGTCGTGCCCGCGCCCGCCGGCCTCGAGACCACGCTCAAGGCCGCCTCGAGCGGGTTCGACAAGACCCTCGTCCTGACCGACTTCCCGGACCGGACCGCCGCCGAGGCGGCGCTCACCGCGGACCAGGTGGACGCCGTCATCGACGTGCCCGCGGACCTCTCCTCCCCCGGCGAGGTCGTCTACAAGCAGGAGGCGGACCAGATCCTCCAGAGCATCGTCGGGGCGAGCGTCGTGAGCCTGCGCTCCAACGAGGTCCTGCAGGCCAGCAACGTCGACCAGGCGGCGCTCGCCCAGGCACACGTGCCGCCGACGGCCGTGGAGCTCGACCCGCAGACCGACGCCGACCGGGCGCGGTTCGTGTTCGCCAACATCAGCACGGTCCTGATCCTCGTCGGCATCTTCTCGTTCGGCTTCTCGGTCCTGACCGGCGTGGTCGAGGAGAAGCAGAGCCGCGTCGTCGAGGTCGTGCTCTCCACGGTCCGCCCGCGCGACCTGCTGATGGGCAAGGTCTTCGGGATCGGCGTCCTCGGGCTCCTCCAGCTCGCCGTCTTCATGGGCGCGGCCCTGATCGCGGCACGGCTGACCGGGTCCTTCGAGCTGCCCTCGACCACCCCGATCGGCATCGTCATGCTCGTCGTCTGGTTCATCCTCGGGTACACGCTGTACTCGACCGCGCTCGGGTTCCTGGGCGCCCTCGCGTCGCGGATGGAGGAGGCCTCGAACGCCTCGACCCCGGTGACGATGATCGCGATGATCTCGTACTTCGTGGCGATCCTGTCGGTGCTCAACGACCCGACCGGGACCGTCGCGCGGATCGCGACCTTCCTGCCGCCGTCGGCGCCGATGGTCGTCCCGCTGCGCGTGGCGCTCGACGCCATCGAGCCGTGGGAGGTCATCGTCTCGATGGTCATCACGATCGCCGCGATCTATGCCCTGTTCACGATCGGGGCACGCGTCTACGCGGGCGCCGTCCTCCAGATGGGCGGGCGGATCAAGCTGCGCGACGCCTGGCGGTCGGCCGGGAAGTAGGGGCCGCGGCGCGGGGCGGCAGGCGTCGCGGCCGCGGGACGCGGCGCCCGCCGCGCACGGCGTCAGGCCGGGTCGAGCGGCTCGAACAGGCCCGGCCCGCCGCCGGCGTGCCAGAACAGGACGCGCTCGCCGTCGAGCGCGCCCGAGCGGACGAGGCCGAGCAGCCCGGCCAGCGCCTTCGCGGTGTAGATCGGGTCCACGAGGATCCCCTCGCAGCGGGCGAGGAGCCGGGTCGCGTCGTCGGCCGCGCCGCTCGGCCGGCCGTAGCCGTCGCCGAACGCCCGGTCGTCGAGCTCGATGGGCCGCGCGAGCAGGTCCGGCCTCGTGCGCCGCGCCCGCCATCGCGGCCAGGTCGCGGACCGTCGCCGCGATCGACGGGCGCAGCTCCTCCGCGGGTCGCGCGACCGTCATCCCGGTGACCAGGGCGTCCGACCCGGCCAGGGCGGTCCCGACGATCAGCCCGGCCTGGGTGCCGCCGGTGGCCGTCGGGAGCACGATCGCGGTCGAACGCGACGCCGGCGGCGCGGGCCTGGGCGTCCGCCTCGATCGCGGCCAGCACCTGCCCGGCCGCCCCGACCGCGCCGCTGCCCGCCCACGCCGATGACGTACGGCCGCCGACCGGCGGCGCGCAGGTCGGCGACCACCTGCTCGACCATCGCCTCGCGCTCGGTGCGGTCGTCGGTCGCGGTCTGGTGGACCGCCGCCCCGAGGAGCCCGTCCAGCACGACGCCAGGGTTCGGCGGGTCCGTCGCCGGGCCGGACAGCACGAGATGGACCTCGAGGCCCGCCTGCGCGCCGGCCGCCGCCGTGAGCCGCGCGTGGTTCGACCAGCGTCGTCCGGTCGTGATGAGCGTGTCGGCGCCCTCGGCCAGCGCGGCCCCGACCAGGAACTCGAGGTTGCGCAGCTTGTTGCCCCCGAACGCGAGCGGCAGCAGGTCCTCGCGCTTGATCCACAGCTCGACGCCGCCGCCGAGCGCGGCCGACAGCCGCGGCAGCGGCGCCAGCGGCGACGGGCCGTCGAACAGGCGGTGCCGCGGCAGCGCGGCGATCCAGGGCGGGACGAGGGGGTCGATCGGCACGAGACGGATGGTAGCGGCCCGTATCATCGCGGCATGGCGACCCGCATCACCCCGGCAGAGCGCTCCACGACGACCGGCCAGCACGCCGGCATGGAGCGCTCGATCGCGATCTCCGCGCCGCGCGTCGGCAGCGTCCGGCTCTATTCGTCGATCGTCTCGACGGCGCCCGGCGACAAGACCCGGATCCACCACCACGGCGACTGCGAGACGTCGATCTACATCCTGTCCGGGCGGGCGCGCTACACGTGGGGGCCGACCGGCCTCGAGCACACCATGGATGCCGGCGCCGGCGACTTCGTCTACATCCCCGCGGGCGAGATCCACGTCGAGGAGAACGCCTCGACGATCGACCCGCTCGTCGTCGTGCTGACGCGCAACTGTCCCGACTCGTTCGTGGAGTACCTGGACGACGGGCCGCCGGGCAGCGACGACGTGCCCGCGCCGTGCTGACCCCCGCCGCTGGCGCGTGACCGACTGGCGCGAGCGGACGGCTCGACGACCTGCTGGCCGAGCACGGCCTGAGCGGCATCCCCGAACGCCCATTCCCGACCGACGGCTGGTCCGGGTCCACGTTCGGGCTGCTCGAGCGAGGGCAGCGAGCGGTTCGTGCTCAAGCACGCTCCCCCGCTAACGACTGGATCGTCCGCGCGACTCGGGATGACGACATCCGGGAGGGCTGGCTGGCCGCGACCGCGGTCGACAGCCGTGCCTGGATGAGCCTGGAGACCAGTCCGCCCTGGGATGTGTACCTCGGGGCCGCCGAGGACCCGTCGGGCGGTGGCGCGGCGATCCTGATGCGCGACGTGTCGACCGAGCTGGCGGCCTGGGAGCGGCCGGCCCACTCGACGGTCCTGAGCGCCGAGGCGACGGACCGGCTGCTGGACCGGATCGCGCTGCTGCATGCCGTGCCATGGTCGACGGTCCTCACCCAGGAGGCCGCGCGAGCCGGCGCTGCCGTGCGCCACCCTGGTGTCCGCTCCCCGAACGGCTCACCCTGCTGACGCCGGTCGCGGCCGCCGGCTACGCCGCCACGGGCAACCCGGTCGGCGAGATCTTCCTGCGGGGCTGGGACGGGTTCGAGCGTCACGCCCCCGCGGCTGCGTGGGAGCTCGTCGCCCGGCTTGCGGCGGATCCCGGCGCCGCTCGTGGCCGCGCTGGCCAGCGCCTGCCGGCGCGTCGGGCTCCACGGCGACATCAAGCTCGCCAACGTCGCCCTCCGCGCCGACGGCGGCGCCAGCTTCATCGACTGGCAGATGACCCTCGAGGCGCCCGTCGCGGTCGAGCTCGGCTGGTTCCTGGTGACGAACAGCGCCGAGCTGCCATTCGCCCCGGACGAGGCGCTGCGCCGCTACGTCACGAGCCTGGGCTGGTACGCCGGGCGCTGGGGGGCGGGCACGGGCCGCCATGACCTGGAGGGCCTCGTCGGCGACTGGGACGCGCAGCTCGACCTGGCCTGGATCGTCGGGCTGCTGCTGCGCGGCTGGCGGAAGGGCGCGGACACCGCCAACGGCGTCACACTGGGTTCCGGCGTCGCGGCCGCGGACGACCTCGCATGGTGGGCCGAGCGGGCCGTCGAGGCCGCCGGCCGCCGACTCTAGGCGACCCGACATCCGAAGGAGGACCCGATGCCCAAGACCGTCCCCGAGCTCCCCGGCATCCCGGCCGGGACCCTGCCGTTCAGCAAGGTCGTCGAGGCCAACGGGTTCGTCTTCCTCGCCGGCCAGGTCGGCGACGTGGCGGGCACGCCGGGCGCCGTCCCGGGCGGCATCGAGGCGGAGACGCGCCAGATGCTCGAGAACGTCGGCGCGCTGCTGCACGCGGTCGGCCTCGACTACGGCGATGTCGTCAAGGCCACGGTCTACCTCAAGGACTTCGGCGATTTCGCGGCGATGAACGCGATCTACCGCACATACTTCCCGACGGACCCGCCCACGCGGGCGACCGTCGGCGTGACCGCGCTGGCCGCCGACTTCCGGGTCGAGATCGAGGTGATCGCCGCCCGCTAGCTCGAGGCGGCGATCACCAGCGCGCTCAGCGGCGGACGAGGAACTCGTCGATCGCGACCATCGGGTGGCGCTTCGTGCCGAGGACCTGGATCGTCAGCGTGTGGGTGCCCTTGGCCGACCACGACCGCGAGAACAGCGCCGTGTGGCCGTTGAAGCTCGAGCGGTGCAGGTCCACGGTCCGGACGGCGACGCCGTCGACGAGGATGCGGGCCTTGCCGCGCGTCGGGCCGACCGGGCCGTACCAGACGATCCGCTTCCCGGTGAAGGTGATGGTCGCCGTGGCCCCGGCCTTCGTCGCGTAGCGGACCGCGCCGCCGGCGTACCCGCCGTGTCGCGCGCTGTGCCAGCTGCCGTGGTACGCGATGGTGCCGCTGGTCTCGCCGACGTGGCGGAACGAGCTGGACGGCTTCGGCTTGGCCTTGGCCGCGGTCGGCATCGTCGAGCTCGAGCTCCCGTAGGCGGTCATGACCTTGTCGACATACAGCCGTGCCGAGGCGGACCAGCCGGAGCGTCGCGTCCGATCCGGTGAGCCACCAGTAGGCGACGCGACGCCAGGATCCCAGCCAGCTGTAGAGGGCCTTGAACTTCCCGGCGGCCACCCGCTCCTGGTTCGCGGGCGTCTGCGGCGCATGCGCGTTGCCGAGGTAGAGCCTCGCCCAGGCCGGCCAGTTCGACGGCATGATCTGGTACTTGCCGTACGCGCCGGATGAGGCGTTCTGGGCGGTGTAGCGACCGCCCAATTCGACCTTGGCGATCGCGTTCATGAACCTGGCCAGACCGGGCGGATCCTTGGCGAAGGTCGCGACCGGGGCGACGGTGGCGAGCAGGATGACCGTCGCCAGCATGGCGATGGAGAGCGCCCGGAGGCGTCGACTCGGGACCGGCAATGCAGCTCCTTCCTACCGGGACGACGCGGCGGGGCGCGTCGAGCGTCGGCTCGGGCCGGAGCGGAGTGCATGGCTTGGGGGCCGCAGGTATGGGCACTCCGGCGGCGGCCTTGCGGCGGGACACGGTCGGACCGTATCGGCGCCTGGGGGGAGCCCCAGCCTACCGCCCCGGATGGCCTCCCGGCAAGGCCCCTAGACCCGGACCTTCGTTCCCAGGAAGGCCGCCACACGGTCCAGCGCATCCTCGAGCACGGGCTTGAGACCGTGGCCCAGGCGCGGATACGTCACCAGCTCCGCGTCACGCAGCAGCGGCACCTTGGCGCGCAGGAGGTCGATCCGCGCGAACGGGTCGCTCTCGCCCGACAGCAGCAGCACCGGGCACGCGATGGCCGGCCAATGGGCGATCCGGGCGTCGGTCCGCTCGGGGGCGCCCGGCGGGTGGAGCGGATAGCTGAACAGGATCAGCGCCGCGTACGGCGAGCCGGGTTCGGCTGCGGCGAGGCTGGCGACGCGACCGCCGTAGGAGTGCCCGCCGACGACCACGTCGGGCTCGGACGGCACCACCACGTGGAACGCGGGGACCGCGTCCTCGGCCTTGCGCTTCGGCAGGTCGATGGCCGTCGCGTCCAGCCCGCGCTTGCGGAGACCATCCACGAACGGCGCCATGCTCGCGGCCGTCCCGCTCGCGCCGTGTCCCAGGAAGATGCGCGCACCCATCGCGGAAGCGTAGCCTTGGTGGGCCGTTCGGGTGGCAACGTCATGGTCCGGTCGGGTCATGGCTCGGTCCCGGAGCGGCGGCCATCCTCGGGTATGTGCCACTCGAAGGAGCCATGCCGATCGCCGCTGTGCGCCGCCGGGTCCGCCGGACCCTCGCCATCCCGCTCGTCCTGACGCTCGCGGGCGTCGCGTCGGCGATCCCGGCGACGGCGCTCGCAGCCGCGCCGCCGGCGCCCCGCGCCACGGCCCAGGTCACGGTCCCGCCGGGAGCGACCGTCCTCGGCGACACCGTCACGTTCTCCGGACGCGGCTATGGCCATGGCGTGGGCCTCTCCCAGTACGGGGCGCGGGGCCGCGCCCTCGACGGCCAGGACGCCGCGACGATCCTCGCCCACTACTACCCGGGCACGACGCTCGAGCCGATGCCGGCCAGCCAGATCCGCGTCCTCGTGCTCTCGTCGTTCGCGGCCACGACGGCGAAGCCGCTCGTCCTCTACGGGCGCGCCACCCCCTGGACCATCGACGGCGTCGCCGGGACGTTCCCGCCCGACGCGAAGCTCCGGCTGATCCCGACGACGACGGTCACGGCCGGCGTCGGACGGACCGTCGTGGCGGCTCCGGGTCGACTCGGCGACCGGCGCGGTCCTGCTGAACATCCCCGCGAGGAGCGAGATGCTCGATCCGCGCGGGCGGCGCCCACGGCCGGCTGCAGCTGTGGTCGAAGCCCGGCGCCTACGACACGTATCGCGGGGTCCTGCGGCTGCGACCCGCGACGACCAAGTCCGTCGTCAGCGTCGTCAACGACATCGCGCTCGACCTGTACCTGCGCGGCGTGGTCCCGGCCGAGATGCCCGTCACCTGGCCGGCGGCCGCGCTCCAGGCGCAGGCCGTGGCCGCGCGCTCGTACGCGGCCCGGCGACTCCGGCCCGGCGTGTCCTACTACGACATCGTCGACGACAGCCGCGCCCAGGTCTATCGCGGCTCGACCGGCGAGAAGACGGCGTCGAGCGCGGCGGTCGTCGCGACCACCAGGCTCGTGCTCAAGAGCGGGTCGTCGATCGCGAACGCGCTCTACCACTCGTCCGACGGCGGCGCGACCGAGGACAACGAGAACGTCTTCACCTCGCCGACCGGGGCCGTGGTCGCCGGGCCGGTGAGCTACCTGCGCGGCTCGTCGGACCGGCGCGAGGACGGGACCGCCTACGACCGCGGGGCGCCGTACGCCACGTGGTCCATGCGCTCGTATCCGCGGACCCAGCTGTCCGCCTGGTTCGCGGCGGATCCGCGGACGAACGTCGGCGACCTCGTCGCCCTCGACCTCACCGACCGCGGCGGCTCCGGCCGGCTCGTCAGCGTCACGCTCATCGGGTCGGCGGGGTCGAAGACGGTGTCCGGCGACGTCTTCCGCACGATCCTGAACGCCGCGCGGCCGCCCGCGGACCCGATGCTCCGGAGCACGCTCTTCGACACGTCGCCCATCCCGTAGCGGCTATCCTCGCGGGCATGCCGAACGAGCGCCCGCGCTGCGCCTGGGCCGGCGCCGACGGCCCGAACCCGGATCCCCTGATGGTCGCGTACCACGACCTCGAATGGGGCACGCCGGTCACCGACGACGTCGAGCTCTTCGAGCGGCTCGCCCTCGAGTCGTTCCAGGCCGGGCTCTCGTGGTCGACGATCCTGCGCAAGCGCGAGGCGTTCCGCGCGGCGTTCCTGGGCTTCGACCCGCGGGTGGTCGCGGCCTTCGGCGACGACGACCGGGCCAGGCTCATGGCCGACGCCGGGATCGTGCGCAACGGCGCGAAGATCGACGCGACGATCGGCAACGCCAGGGCGCTCCTCGACACGGCCGCCGAGTTCGGCTCGTTCGCGGCGTATCTCGGGTCGATCGTGCCGTCGCCGCCGGCGCGCCTGGGTCCCGACTCGGCCTCCGGCTCCATGCCCGCGACGACGCCGGTCTCGGACGCGCTCTCGAAGGACCTCCGGCGCCGCGGCTTCCGCTTCGTCGGCTCGACGATCGTCTACGCGTTCATGCAGAGCGTCGGGCTCGTCGACGACCACGTCGCGGGCTGTTTCCGGTACCGCGGAGCGTCGTGACAGGGTAGGTGTCACAGGCCCGGTGGAAGGTTCGGCCATCGAACCAAGCCATGGAGACCCTGATGCTCACCACCGATTGCCCCTGGTGCGACGGCCCGATGGCCGTCGACGCGACCTCGAGCGAGGTCGTCTGCGACGCGTGCGACGTGCACGCGGTCATCGCCCCGGACGTCCCCGCCACGCTGGCCGACGCCGCCTGACGTCGCTCCGTCAGCTCGGGCGCAACGCGGGCTGGAGCGTCGCGCGACGCAGCGCGCCCACCGGCGCGAAGACCACGCACACCAGCAGGATCGCGATGCCCATGAGGGCGATCGTCGTCGAGCCGCTGGTCAGGTCGATGAGCGCGCCGCCCACGAGCAGCCCGACCGGCTGGAGGCCCAGCGAGATCGTGCGGGCCGTGCTGCCGATGCGGCCCAGGAGCTCGTCCGGGCTGTAGGCCGCCCGCAGCGTCACGTACGTCACGAGCACCATCGACTGGGCGATCCCCGCCGCGACCGCGACGAGCGCCAGGACCGGGATCGACGCGACCGTCGAGACGAGCAGCAGCGAGGTGCCGAACAGCACGTTCCCGCCGAAGAGCATCGGCGAGACGGGCCGGCGGCCGCCCCGGCGCGAGATGACCAGGGCCCCCGTCACGGTCCCGATCCCGTAGGCCGCCAGGACGATGCCGAGGACCGATGCCGTCTCGCGGAGGTCGCGGGTGATGTGGACGGCCAGGGCGGTCACGAGCGGCGCGTTGATCACCGACGTCGCGCCCCAGAACAGGATCGCGGCGCGCAGCACCGGCTGGCCGGCGATGTAGTCGATGCCCTCGCGGATGTCGGTCAGGAGCCGCTGCCGCGGCCGGTCGACCGGGGCGCGCAGCTCGCGGCGCACGAACAGCAGCCCGAGCGCGGAGAGCGCGAACGACGCGGCGTCGATCGCGAGCGTGGCACCCGGGCCGATCGTCGTGGCGAGCAGGCCGGCGATCGCCGGGCCGACGATGTAGCCGAGCGAGTAGACCGCCTCGAAGTAGGAGTTCGCGCGGGCCATCAGCGGGCGCCCGACGAGCCCGGGGACGGACGCGGTGTAGCCGGCCAGGAAGAACGAGCGGAGCACGCTCATCGGTGCCGCGACGACCAGGATCACCGCCATCGTCGGCCCGCCGAGGTAGACCGACAGCGGGATCAGCGCGGTCAGGACGGCCCGGCCGAGATCGGCCAGGAACATCATCCGCTTGCGGTCGTTGCGGTCCGCGAGCGCCCCCGCGACCATCCCGAAGACCAGGTCCGGCAGGGTCTGGAGCGCCCCGACGACGCCCATCGCCAGCCCGGAGCCGGTCAGGGCCAGGACGAGCAGGGGCAGTGCCGTGAAGCTGACGGCGTCCCCGAGCGACGAGATGCCCTGCGTCGACAGGAGCACCTTGAAGTCGCGGTTGCGCGACAGCGGTTCCGGATTCGCGTCGCGTTCGGGCATCGATTCGATGGTAGCGGCGCGGTATCGTGTGAGGAACGGGGGATCGGTGGAGTGGAGGAGCAGCCCATGAACAGCCGCGCGTATCTCGCCGAACTGGTCGGCACGTTCCTGTTCCTGTCGATCGGCTACGCCTCGGTGCCGGCGTTCGCGGCCGCCAGCGCGCCGACGCCGAACCTGCTGGTCGTCCCCTTCGCCTTCGGCCTCGGCCTGCTCGCGGCGATCTTCGCCTTCGGCCACATCTCGGGCGGGCATTTCAACCCGGCCGTGACGATCGCGATGGTCCTCGACAAGCGGACGACCCCGATCGACGCCGTCGGCTACATCGCCGCGCAGGTCATCGGCGCGCTCGGCGCCGGGCTGCTGGTCCTCGTCGACCGTGAGCCAGGACGGCCGTCAAGGACGGCATCACGGCACCCGGGACGGGCATCTCCGACACGGGCGCGCTGATCCTCGAGATCGCGTTCACGGCGTTCTTCCTGCTCGTGATCCTGGCGTCGACGAAGCGCGCTCCGGCGCTCGCCGCGCTCGCCATCCCGCTCTCGCTGGTCGCGATCCACTTCGGCATCGCCACGCTGAGCGGCTCGTCGGTCAACCCGGCCCGCTCGATCGGGTCCGCGGTGGTCGGCGGCGACCTGAGCCACATCTGGATCTACATCGTCGGGCCGATCGTCGGCGGGATCATCGGCTGGGGCATCTGGCGCCTGGTCGACGGCGGCGAGGACGAGCCCGCGGCCGCGTAGCTGAGCCGGGCGGCGCGTCCGGCACGTCCGGGCGCGCCCGAGCCCGCTAGAGATCCTCGAGGCTGAACCGCCGGGCGTTGCCCATCTGACCCCAGACGCGCGCCTGCGTGACGGCGAGCAGCTGGCGGATGTGGTTCCGGTCGTGGTGGACCCACTCGCCCAGCAGCTCGTCGACGCGGAGGAGCCCCACCTCGGGGTGCAGGCCCTCGCGGGCAAGGTCCGCCGTGTCGAGGCTGCGCACGAGCGCGATCCCGTCGCCGCGCAGGGACGCGAACTCCGCGGCGAGGTCGGCGGCGTCGCGCAGGTGGTCGCGTCGCTCCGCGGCGACCGCCGGCGGATCCCAGGCCTCGAGGTCGGGCGGGATGGCCGGGACGCTCCCGCCGGGGCCGCTGGCGACGATCGTCCGGATCCGGCCGGCGAACCCGCGCCGCTCGGCCTCGATGAGGTGCCCGACGCACTCGTTCGCGCTCCACTCCCCGGGCTCCGGCCGCCAGCCGCCCTCGGGGCCGAGCGCCCGCAGCTCGGCGACCACGATCGCCGCGCTCGAGGCGAGCAGGTCGGCGATGCTCGCCGCGGGGAGCGCCTCGATCGCCGGGCTGTCCGGGTCGTCGGTCATGGGTTCGGGTCCTCCGCCGGCGCCGCGGCGGTCGCGGTCGCCGCGGCCGGAGCCGTGCCTCCGGGCCGGACCGCCGCGGCCGGAGCCGTCGCCGCGGCCGGCGCGGTCGCCACGGCAGGCGTCGCCCGCGAACGGCGGCGACCCCGGCATCACGGGCAGCGATCGTCCGCCTTCGGCGAGCCAGCACGCCGCCGACTGCCCGCCGCCGACGTCGAAGAGCGGCGGCTCCTCGGTCGTGCAGCGGTCGAACGCCAGCGGGCAGCGCGGATGGAAGCGGCAGCCCGACGGCACCCGCGCGGCATCGGGCGTCTCGCCGACGAGGATCGTGCGTCGCGGGCCGCCCGCCGCCGGCGGCACCGGCGTCGGCGACACGGACACGAGCGCCGCCGTGTACGGGTGGTGCGGCGACTTGATCACGCTGTCCGCCGGCCCGACCTCCATGATCCGCCCGAGGTACATCACCGCGATCCGGTCGGCGATGACCCAGGCGAGCGACAGGTCGTGGGTGATGAACAGGTAGGTCAGCCCGCGCTCCTGGCGCAGGTCCAGCATCAGGCGGAGCAGCTCGGTGCGGATCGAGACGTCGAGCATCGAGACCGGCTCGTCGGCGACCACCAGCTCCGGCCCCATCGCCAGGGCTCCCGCGATGACGACGCGCTGGCGCTGCCCGCCCGACAGCTCGTGCGGATAGCGGAAGGCGAAGTCGGCCGGGAGTCCGGCCGCCTCCAGCGACGCCCGCACGCGCGCCTCGCGGTCCGCGAGCCCCTTCGCGATGCCGTTCACCTCGAGCGGCTCGGCCACGAAGTCGTGGATGGTCTGCTTCGGGTTCAGCGTCTCGTACGGGTCCTGGAAGATCAGCTGCACCCGCCGGCGGTAGCCGCGGAGCGCCTTGGTCCCCCACAGCGACGTGACATCGACGCCATCGAAGGTGATCGTCCCCGCGGTCTGGCGCGTGAGCTTGACGATCACGCGGCCGGCGGTCGTCTTGCCGGAGCCCGACTCGCCGACCAGCCCCAGCACCTCGCCGCGCTGGATGTGGAGGTCGATCCCGTCGACGGCGCGGACCGCGCCACGAGGGCGCCGCTGGAGCGTGTCCATGACGCCGCCCCGGATCGGGAAATGGACCTGCAGCCCCTTGACCTCGATCAGCGGCGCGCCCGCGGACCGGACGCCCGTCGCCTGGTCCGTCATGCCGTCGCCGCCGGCGCCGCGGTCGTCACGACCGGGATCTCCGGCACGCCCGGCGTCCGCACGCGGGCGGCCACGTCGGCCGCGCTGATGAGCACCGCGCCGTTCTGCCCGGGCTGGTGGAGGTGGCACGCGACCCGCACGCCGTCCGGGAACACGACCTCGGGCGGGACGACCTCGCGGCAGACCGCCATCGCCATGGGACAGCGCGGGTGGAAGCGACAGCCGGGGGGCGGATCCCGCAGGTCCGGCGGCTGGCCCGGGATCGTGTCGAGGCTCCGGCGGTCGGCCTGGATGTTCGGGAAGGCCCCCAGCAGCTTCTGCGTGTAGGGATGCCGGGGGGCCGTGAAGATCCGGCTGACCGGCCCCTCCTCCGCCACCTTGCCCGCGTACATGATCAGGGTCCGGTCGCAGGTCTCCGCGATGACCGAGAGGTCGTGCGTGATGAGGATCAGCGACAGCCCGAGCTCGCGGCGCAGCCGCTCGAGCAGCTCGAGGATCTGCGCCTGGACCATGACGTCGAGCGCCGTCGTGGGCTCGTCCCCGATGACGAGGGCCGGGTCGCAGGCGAGCGCCATCGCGATCATCGCCCGCTGGCGCATGCCGCCCGACAGCTCGTGCGGGTACGCGCCGGCGCGCTTGCGCGGGATGCCCACCAGCTCGAGCAGCTCCCCGGCCCGCTGCTTGGCGTGCTCCTTCGAGTCGCCGAGGCGGATCTCGATGGGCTCGGCGATCTGCTCGCCGACGCGACGGACCGGGTTGAGCGCGTTCATCGCGCCCTGGAACACGATGCTGATCTCGCGCCAGCGGTAGCGGCGCAGCTGGTCCTCGGTCTTGGGCACGAGGTCGATGCCGAACAGCTCGATGCTGCTGCCCTTGCGGATGCGGGCGTTGGGCGGCAGCAGCCGGACCAGCGACAGCGCCGTCGTGGTCTTCCCGCAGCCGGACTCCCCGGCCAGCCCGAGCGCCTCGCCGTCGTTGAGCCGGAAGCTGACCCCGTCGACCGCCTTGACCCAGCCGGACTCGAGCTTGAAGTGCGTCCGCAGGTCCTTGACGACCAGCAGCGGGGCGCCGGGATCGGCCTGCTTCGGGAGCGGCCACTGGCGCCGTCCGCGGATCGCCGCGAGGTCGACCGCGTCGCCCAGCCGGGCGGCCCGGGCCGCGCTCTCGGCGGCGAGCGCCTCTTCGGCGAGGATCTCGGCCTGACGGGCGGCCTCCGGGTCGTCGGCCGCGGCGACGTCGTCGGCATGCAGGTCGCCGGCGAGCCGCAGCTCCTCGCGCGGGTCGGTCATCGCCGCGTCGCCGACTTCGGGTTGAGGATGTCGTCGAGCGCGTTCCCGACGAGCGTGAACGCGAGGACGACGAGGACGACGCAGACGGCCGGCGGGGCGATGTACCACCACGCGCCCAGGCCCGGCGCCCCGGTGCTCTGCGCCGAGTCCAGCAGCTGGCCCCACGACGGCGAGAACGGGTCGCCGAGGCCGATGAACGAGAGGCTCGTCTCGATGAAGACCGCGGCAGCGAAGGTGATGACGGCCTGCGCCACGATCAGGTTCACGACGTTCGGGAAGATGTGCCGCCGCATGATGTGCCCCTGCCCCGCGCCGATGACCCGCGCGCGGTCCACGAACATGCGCGAGCGGATCGACATCGTCTGCGAGCGGATGATCCGGGCGGTCGTCGCCCACGACGTGATGCCGATGACGATCACGATGACGACCAGCGTCGCGCGCAGCCCGGCGATCTCGGCCTCGACGCCGATGATGTCGAGGATGACCGGGGCGAGGATGATCGCCAGCACGAACGTCGGCAGGACCAGGAAGAAGTCGGTCAGCCGCATCAGGCCGCCATCGACCCGCCCGCCGACGAAGCCCGAGATGACGCCGATGAGCGCCCCGACGAAGATCGTGATCACCGTCGCCATGAGCCCGATGGACATCGAGATCCGGGCGCCATGGACCGTCAGGTTGAGCATGTCCCGGCCGAGCTCGTCCGTCCCGAAGATGTGCTGGAGCGACGGCGGCTCGAGCGGGGCTCCGGTCGCGGTCACGGGCGTCTGCAGCGGCCCCACGAAGAGCGTGGGCGCGAGGGCGAGGACCGCGAAGACGACGAGGATCGCGAGACCGACCACCCCGTCCTTCCGGCCGGAGAACCGGCGTCCGAACGAGCGCGCGCCGGCGACCCGCAGCCGCCACCGCTCCGACCGCAGGTTCGCGGTCGGTGGCGCCGGGCTCAGCGGGGTCGCGCTCACGACCGCACCCTCGGGTCGAGGAACCCGTAGACCACGTCCGCGACCAGGTTCGCGACCACGACGGTCACCGAGAGCAGCAGGAACACGCCCTGCAGGACCGGGTAGTCGCGCGACGTCAGCGCGTCGACCGAGAGCGTGCCGAGCCCCGGCCAGTTGAACACCACCTCCGCGGTGATCGCGCCGGCGACGACGTACCCCAGGTTGATCGCGATGATCGTCACCATCGGGAGGAGCGCGTTGGGGAACGCGTGCTGCCGCAGCACCCGCCGGTCCTTCAGGCCCTTCGCCCGGGCCGTCCCGATGTAGTCCTCGGTGCGGGTCTCGATGATCGCGGACCGCATGATGATCGAGTAGCCCCCGATCAGGCCCAGCGACACCGTGATCAGCGGCAGCGTGAGGTGCCGCAGGAAGTCGCGCGAACTGCTCGAACGCCGAGTCATAGGTCGCGCCCGGGGTGAGCATCCCGGACGTCGGGAACCAATGCAGCGTCGCCGCAAAGATGATGATCAGCGGCATGCCGATCACGAAATACGGCATCGAGTAGAGGATCAGGCTCGCGCCGTTGCCCACCCGGTCCGCCGTGCCGCCGCGTTTCCAGCCGGCGTACGCGCCCAGCGCGAGACCCACGATGATCGAGATCAGCTCGCCCAGGCCGATCAGCAGGATCGTCGGCCAGAACCGCTGCGCGATCACCTCCGTGACCGGCGTCCCGCGGAAGTAGAACGAGTAGCCGAGGTCACCGCGGGCCGTCGACTGGAGATAGGCCACCAGCTGGTCCGGGATGAGCGGCTTGTCGAGACCCCACTCCGCCCGGACCTCGGCGACCTTCTCCTTGGTCAGGTACTGATTGCGCAGCAGCACGCGCTCCGGCGACCCCGGCATCATCCGGAACAGCAGGAAGTTGAGCACCACGATCGCGAGGACCGTGAAGACCGCCTGAGCGGCCTTGCGCCCAAGATACCGGCCGCTCATGCGGGGCCGCTATTCGGAGCTGCTGCCCTGGACCTCGCTACCTCGTCATCGTCGTCCGGCTTGGCGCCGGCCGCCGTCTTGCGGCGGTTCGCCAGGAAGATCCCGGCGACGATCGCGATGACCGCGATGACCACGCCGATCAGGATCGGCGTCGACGACCCGGCCGAGTCGCCGCTCCCGGACGCGCTGGGCGCCGGGGTGGCCGCCGCTGACGGCGCCCCCGAGGCAGCCGGCGAGCCAGACGCCGCTGCCGCCTCCGAAGGCGACGGGCTGGGCGCCTCCTTGGCGTTGGTCAGCTTCGTGTACTGCAGCGTGCTGTACGTGAAGAACGGCTCGCCGGAGTCGATCGGCTGGTTCTGCCATCCGGCGAAGCGGTCGGTCCGGTAGGCCTCGAGGTTGGCGTCGTAGTACAGGATGTCGTAGACGGCCTTGTCGTAGATCAGGTTCTGCATCTGCGAGAGGATGGCCTTGCGGGCGTCGGCGGTCGGCGCCTTCAGCTGGTCCTCGTACATCTGGTCGTAGGCCGGGTTGCAGTACTGGCTGTCGGACGAGGCGCCGATCGCGCTGCACTCGAAGATCTGCAGCAGCCCGTTCGGGTCGATCCCGCCGCTCCAGCCCCACAGCTCGATGTCGTAGTCGGCCGTGTAGCCGTCACCGGCTTCCGGCGGGAGGATCTTCTCGCCGAGCGTGGCCGAGTCGAGCACCTGCTGGGTGACGTTGATCCCGAGCTGGCCGTACCAGTCCTTGATGAACGCCACGGCCTTCGGGTAGTTCGTGTCGGAATCGGGCATGAAGATCCGCAGCGTGATCTGCTTGCCCTCCTTGTCGAGCCGCCGCCCGCTGGCGTCCAGCGGGTAGCCGGCCGCGTCGAGCAGCTGCTTGGCCTTCGCGATGTCGAAGGTGCGCGGCGTGGTCGGCTCGACGTGCCACTTGCCGAGGACCGGCGGCACGATCGTGTTGCCGGGGTCGCCGTACCCGCCGAGCACGCGCTGCACGAGCAGGTTCTTGTCGATGGCGTAGCCGAGGGCGTCGCGGAACGCCGGGTCGAGCAGCGCCTTGGTGGACGGGCCGCCCTTCGGGATGGTCTTGCCGGTGTCGGCGCCGTAGCCGTTGAAGGCGAGCTGGCTCCAGCCGTTGGCCTTGCCGGCCACGGTCGCGATGTTCGGGTCCGTCTTCAGCTGGTTGATCTGGTCCGCGTTCGGGCCGTGGGCGTAGTCGAGCTCGCCGGCCTTGAGCGCCTGGACCATCGTGTCCGGAGCGCCCTTGTAGATGACGATGTCGACCTCGTCCTGGTAGGCCTGCGTGCCCCAGTAGTTGGGGTTGCGGACGAGCTTGATGAACTGGCCGGTCTGCCATTCCTGGACCGTGTACGGCCCGGTGCCGACGAGCGGGCCGTCGAACTTGGCGTCGGCGATGGTCTTGTAGGTCTCCTTGCCCCAGACGTGCTTGGGGATGATCGGCATCGCGACCTGGAGCACGCGGTCGGACGGGTCGTCCGTGGTCACGACCATCTTGGTCGGGTCCGTGCAGTCGACCGCCGTGACGCCGGCGTCCTTGAGCGTCGGGTCGAGGTAGCCGGCGCCGAGGGAACCGCTCTCGCCCTTGTTCGCCTTGATCGCGTCGAGGCCGAGCTGCCAGGAGAAGCAGGCATCCGCCGAGCTCGCCGGCTGTCCGTCCGACCACTTCATGTTGTCGCGGATGTGGAAGCTCCACGACTTGCCGTCGGCGGCGCGCTCCCACGTGTCGGCGAACCCGGGGACCGGCTCGAGGTTCGGGCCGGAGTCGGTCAGGTAGTTGTAGGTGAGGCCGAAGACCTCATACCCGACGACGAGCAGGGTGTTGTACGGGTTCAGGGAGTCGAGGTCCTGGGTGGTGCCCACCCTGAGGACGACGGGGTCCGCGGCGTGGACGGAGGCCGCCCCGGGCAGCACGAGCGCCGCCGTGAGGCCGGCCATGGCCAGGATCCGCATGAACCGAGCACGCGCGGACAGTCGCATCGAGTCCTCCTCCGACGGCGGCCCAACGCTCCCTTGGCCCACCGTGAATCTTGCGTTCGAGTGGCGGTACGTTGGCACAGGTCGCGAAACCATGCAATGCACGCCCCACTACGCGCTACACCATCCAGGACGTGGCGGGCGCCTCCTCGAGCAGGATGGGCCGATCGATGCCGAATCGCTCGAGCTCCGGCGCCGACGGGGTGCCGCCGTCGAGCCCCATCTCGGCCGCGATCCGGCCGAGCACGGAGGCGAACTTGAACGCGTGGGCCGCCCCCAGCAGGACGATGACGCCGGGCGCCTCGGGGACCCGGTCGACGACGAAGTCGCGGTCCGGCGTGAGCGTGTACAGGCAGGTCTTCGTGTAGATCTCGGGTGCGAGCGCGGTCGGCAGGTGTCGGCCCATGAAGGTGCGCAGACGGGCGTCGGCGCCGGGGTCGAGCTCGAACGTCCGCTCGGCCGGCGTCGTCGCCTGGCCGCCGCAGTCCTGGGCGGCCTTCGGGCCGGCCTCGCCGTAGGTCGGGAAGCCGTAGAACGACGGGTCGTCCATCCAGATCCAGACCGGGAAGCGGTCCGGCGCGAACGCGCCCGGGTCCGGTGCCGCGAAGTAGGTGACCTGCTCCTTGGTGATCGTCAGCGGCAGGCGGCGCTCGAACGGCGCCAGCAGCTCGTTGGTCCACGCGTCCGCGGCGACCACCACGGTCCGCGCCCGATGCGTCACGCCGCCCGCGACCAGCTCCACCTCGCCACCGACGTCGCGCAGCGAGGTGACCGGCGTCCGGTCGAGCAGGGTGGCGCCGTTGGCCTGCGCCAGGCGGCGATGCGCCGCGTTCCCCTTGAACGGGTCGGCGAGGCCGCCCTGCGCCTGGAACATCGCGGTGGTGCCCTCGTCGACCCGCCACTGCGGCCAGCGATGCATCACCTCGTCGGCGTCGAGCAGCTCGAACGGGACGTGCTCCGCCGTCAGGCTCTCGGTGTAGTCGGCCTTGGGGATCGCGGGGTCCGCGGGCCAGAGGTCCAGGCCGCCGGTCACGGTCACGATCCGCTCACCGGATTCGGCCTCCACCTGCGCCCAGGTCTCGTAGGCGCGCTTGGCGAGCCGGACGTAGTCGGGGCGGTGGTAGGACAGCCGGATGATCCGGCTGTGGTCGGCGGAGGCGCCATTGGCGTGACCGAACTCGAACTGCTCGAGCCCGAGCACGCGCGCGCCGGGGTGGGTGGAGGCCCAGTAGGCGGCGCCGGATCCGAGGGCGCCGAGGCCGACGACGATCAGGTCCCACTCGCGGCGGTCGGCGGTCATGACCCGATGGTAGGCGGACGCTCCGCGCCGGGGCCGGACCGTTCCGCCTATCGCCCGGATCGGAGCAGCGCGACCCGCTGGATCGCCAGCACGCTCATCGCGTCGGCGATGCGGCCGTCCATCGTCATCGCCAGCGCCTCGTCGAAGGGGACCCAGCGGACCTCGAGCACCTCGCTCGGCTCGGGCGATGCCGGGCCGGGCGTCAGGCCGGTCGCGAGATAGAGGAACGCGACCTCGTCGGTGACCGAGTTCGAGAGCTCGACATGGGCGAGCTCCTGCCACTCGGCCGCCTCGAGGCCGGTCTCCTCGCGCAGCTCGCGCTTGGAGCCTTCGAGCGGGTCCTCGCCATCGGGGACGCCGCCCTCCGGGATCTCCCACGAGTAGCGGTCGAGGGTGTAGCGGTGCTGGCCGACCAGCACGACCCGGTCCTCGTCGTCGATCGCGACCACGCCGGCGGCCACGTTCGCGAAGTGGACGACCCCGTAGATCCCGGGGCTGCCGTCGGGGCGGTCGACCTCGTCGTGCCAGACCGTCAGCCACGGGTTCTCGTAGGCGGTCCGGCGCGAGCGGCGGGCCCACGGACCGGATGCGACCGGCGGCTCGTCGGGGAGCGGCTCGTCCATCGCCGCATCGTCGCACGCGGCGGGCGCGGCCGTCGGGGTCGAGGCCGTGCCGCCTAGACTCGGCCCACGATGCCCCCCGAGCGAACCGCCAGCCCGCCCCGCTTCCAGCCGTCCGTCGAGTGGGATGTCCGCATCCCGGCGCGCGACGGCGTCGAGCTGTCGGCCAACATCTGGCGACCGGCCGGCGACGCCGCCGGGCCCGTGCCCGCGATCCTCGAGATGATCCCGTACGGGAAGGACAACTGGCGGCGCAACGCCGACACGGCGCGCGGCGAGTGGTTCGCGGCGCGCGGGTACGCCCTGTGCCGGGTCGACGTCCGCGGGACGGGGTCGTCCGGCGGGGTCGCCCTCGACGAGTACACCGAGGACGAGACGCGCGACGGCTTCGATGCCGTCGAATGGCTGGCCGCCCAGCCGTGGTGCACGGGTGCCGTCGGGATGTGGGGCATCTCGTACGGCGGGTTCACCGCGATCCAGGTCGCCAAGCTGCGGCCGCCGCACCTGCGGGCGATCGTGCCGGTCCAGGCGACCGACGACCGGTATCGCACGGACGTCCATCTCATCGGCGGCTGCGTGACGGCCAGCGAGCTGTCGCAGTACGCGGTCAGCCAGGTCGCGATGAACGCGATGCCGCCGGATGCGGCGTTCCGCGGCGATGCGTGGCTGGACGAGTGGCGTGCGCGGCTCGAGGCGACGCCGCCATGGCTGATCGAGTGGCTGCGCCAGCAGACGGACGGCCCGTACTGGCGGCCCGGCTCGCTGGCACCCGACTACGACGCGATCGACGCGGCGATCCTGAGCATCGGCGGCTGGTGCGACGCCTATGTCGATGCGGCGTTCCGGATGCAGGCGAGCTGCACCGCGCCGACGCGGACGCTGGTCGGCAACTGGGTCCACGGCTGGCCGCAGGACTCGCCGCCCGGGCCGAACCTGGACGAGCTCCACGAGATCCTGCGGTTCTTCGACCGGTGGCTGCGCGACGAGCGGAACGGCATCGACGACGAGCCGGCGGTCGTCTGGTTCGAGCGCGACTACGCGGAGCCCGAGGCGTTCCCGGAGTCGTGGCCCGGGACGGTGGCGCGCGGCCGACGCCTATCCCCATCCGGCGACCATGATCCGGCCCTTCCTGTTCGAGGGCGGCGCGGCGCCGCTCACCGGCCGTCTCGTGGAGCGCGGTCCGGTCGCGCGCGGCGTCGACACCTACCGGCATCACGCCACGGTCGGGCACTCGCGGGTCCCTGTCATGGGGCGCCGGCGGGATCCCGAACGGGCTGGCGCGCGACCTCCGGCCGGACGAGGCGATGGGTCCGACGTTCACCAGCGCTCCCCTGATCGAGCCGCTCTCCATCCTCGGCGAGCCGGTCGCGATCCTCCATCTGGCGGTGGACGCGCCCGTCGCGACCGCCGTCGTCCGCCTGGCGGACGTGGCGCCGGACGGGACCTCGTCCTGGGTGAGCGCCGGGATCCTGAACCTCACCCATCGCCGGTCCGACACGGACCCCGAGCCGCTGGTCCCCGGGAGAGGTCGTGGAGGTCAGGGTGCCACTCCGGCATGCCGGCTACCGGTTCGAGCCGGGTCATTCGATCCGGGTCTCCGTGGCGTCGGCGGCGTGGCCGGTGATCTGGCCCTCCCCGTTCCCGGCGACGTTCTCGCTCCACCGCGGCGACGCGACCCCGTCGCGGGTGGAGCTGCCGGTGATCCCGGGGGTCGGCGGCCCGAGCGACCGGCCGGTGCCGTCGTTCAAGACCACGCCGCCGGACCTGCGCGAGGTCGGCGGGGGCGGCGCCGCCGACGAGCCGACGATGGCGGATCGAGGAGGACGTCATCCGCGGCACGACCACGGTCACGATCCACGACGGCGGCGAGGACATCCTCGAGGACGGGCGGCGGCTGTATGCCGCCGAGACGCTTCGATTGACGGCGTCCGACCGGGAGCCCGCGATCGCGACCCTCGACGCCGACGTCGTCTACCGCTGGACCGACGCCGGCCACGCCATCGAGATCCGCGCGACGAGCCTCCAGACGAGCGACGCCGAGGCGTTCGACCTGGGCGTGGACCTGACGGTCGACCTCGACGGCGAGCGCTTCTTCGAGCGGATCGTGGCAGGAGCGGATCCCGCGCCGGCTGGTGTGATCGCACCGTAGACTCCGGACGTGCACGACGACGGCTACTTCGGCGAGGAGGTCGCCGCGCGATACGACGACCCCGACGACGAGATGGGCCGAGCAGGAGCCGATCGAGTCGGTGGTCGACGTCCTGGCGCGAGCTGGCGGGCGGCGGCCGGGCGCTCGAATTCGCGATCGGGACCGGGCGGATCGCGTGCCGCTCGCGGCCCGCGGCGTGCCGGTCGCGGGCATCGACATCTCGCGGGCGATGGTCGCGCGCCTCCGCGCCAAGCCCGGCGGCGACGCGATCGGCGTGGCCATCGGCGACATCGCCACGACGACCGGGTCGACGGCTCGTTCTCGCTGGTCTACCTCGTCTTCAACACGATCATGAACCTGACCACGCAGGCGGCCCAGGTCGCGTGCTTCCGGAACGCCGCCGCGCACCTCGAGCCAGGCGGGTGCTTCCTGATCGAAACCTCGATCCCCGGACTCCAGCGGCTCCCGCCGGGCGAGACGTTCCGCGCATACCACGTGAGCGACACTGCGTGGTCGTTCGACGAGTACGACGTCGCGAACCAGGGCCTGATCTCGCACCACTTCGAGTCGATCGACGGCCGGATCCGGCGCGTCTCGGTCCCGTTCCGCTACGCGTTCCCCGCGGAATACGACCTGATGGCCGAGATGGCCGGCATGCGGCTCCGCGAGCGCTGGAGCGGCTGGCATCGCGAGCCGTTCACCAGCGAGAGCACCAAGCACATCTCGGTCTGGGAGAAGCCGCCGAGCGTAGGCCTCGGTCAGCCCGGCCCCTCGTCGCCCTCGGAATCCTTCTGCCAGCCGAGGTGCTTGCGGAGCCAGCCGACCGAGGCGAGGTGGTACGACGCCACGTCGTCGTAGGTCGGGAGCGCCGCGATGTCCGCCGCCGAGAGGTCGGTGCCGATCGAGGCGGTCGTGATCGTCGTGACATCGTCGGCGCGGACCATGACGTCCCGGTTGCCGTGGGCGAGCGCGACCCGGATCCCGTGGAAGATGTCCTCGCCATCGGAGCCGAGCACCTCGCGGACCGTCCCGGCCTTGGTGCCGTCGGCGGCCAGGATCGGCGTGCCGTAGACGATGGCTCGCCAGCCGATCGGATCGGTGTCGGACATGTCGGGTCTCCTGTGATGGGTCGGCTGATGTCGTTTCGTCCAAGGGTAGTCGCTGGACGCGGCTCGACTGCGCGACGCGAGCCCGGCGGTCGACGCCTCACCGTAGACTTCGCGGCATGACGCGAGCACGCATCTCGGCCAAGGCCGCCAGCTTCACCGAATCGGTCATCCGCGAGATGAACCGGCTCGCGGTGATCGAGGGCGCCGTCAGCCTCGCCCAGGGCTTCCCGGACTTCGCGTGCCCGCCGGAGCTGAAGGACGCGGCCGCCAAGGCGCTGCACGACGACATCAACCAGTACGCCACGACCTGGGGCGCGAAGCCGCTCCGCGACGCGATCGCGACCTCGACGGTCGAGCACTTCCCGGGCTGGTCGCCGATCGACCCCGAGACCATGGTGACCGTCACCTGCGGCGCGACCGAGGCGATGGTCGCCGGCATGCTGGCGCTGCTCGACCCGGGCGACGAGGTCATCGTCTTCGAGCCGTACTACGAGAACTACGGGCCCGACGCGATCCTGTCCGGCGCGGTCCCGCGCTACGTCACGCTGCACGAGCCCGACTGGTCGATCGACCCCGCCGAGCTCCGGGCGGCCTTCGGGCCGCGGACCCGCGGGCTGGTCCTCAACTCGCCGCACAACCCGACGGGCAAGGTGTTCACGCGCGCGGAGCTCGAGCTGATCGCCGAGCTGTGCCTCGAGTTCGACGTCATCGCCTTCACCGACGACATCTACGAGCACATCGTCTTCGAGGGCGAGCACATCCCGCTCGCGACGATCCCCGGCATGGCCGGTCGCACGGTGTCGATCCACTCGATGTCGAAGTCGTACTCGGTCACGGGCTGGCGCATCGGCTGGACGATCGCGCCGTCGGACCTGACCGTCGGGATCCGGCGCGTCCACGACTTCCTGACGGTCGGCGCCGCCGCGCCGCTCCAGGCCGCGGCCGTGGTGGCGCTCCAGTTCCCGCCTGCCTACTACACCGACCTCGTCGACGGCTACCGCGAGCGCCGCGAGCGCCTGCTCCCCGCGCTGCGCGCCGCGGGCTTCCGCGTCTCCGACCCCGCGGGCGCCTACTACGTGATGACCGACATCCGCGACCTGACCGACGAGGACGACGTCCCCTTCGCGATGCGCCTCATCCGCGACCCGGGCATCGCCGCGGTCCCCGGATCGTCGTTCTTCTCGCGACCGGAGCTGGGGCGCACGAAGCTGCGGTTCGCGTTCCCGAAGCGCCTCGAGACGCTGGACGCCGCCGCGGAGCGCCTGGCGAGGATCGGCTCGACCGTCTCCGCCTAGGCCCGCGTGATCCGGTCGACGGCCTCGGTCAGCGCGGCGCGCGCGTCCGGCGTGTCGTGCCGGCCCAGCGGGTCCGGCGCGATCATCCGCTCGCTGACGATGCCGGCGCGCCGCGTGAACACGACCGGATAGATCGAGCCGCTGCCGTCCGCCTCGAGGGTGATCGCCACCGCGTCCGGGCCCTCGGTATCGAGGATGTGGGCCAGCGGCTGGACGCCGTCGTCGCGGAGGCTGCCGTCCGGATCCGCGGTCAGCAGCCGCGCGAGGTAGCCGCGCTGGTGGAAGAGCTCGGGGCCGTCCGCGAGCTCGGTCGCGAGCCAGCCGACCGCGTGGGCCCGGTCGATCGCCGGCCGCGGCGGCTCGATGCCGAACCGCGTCCGCGCGATGTAGCCGGCGAGCACCCGGGCGTTGTAGCGCGCGCCGTGGACCGCCCCGGAGTTCGCGGGCAGGCCGTGGCGCTGGAGCCCCTTCGCCGCCTGGCCGAGCGTGCCGGCCACGAAGATCCCGGGCACGGTCTTGCTCTCCCACCACGGGCTCACGACCGGCAGCGCGCTGGCCCCGAACGTCGCCACGCCGAGCGCCGGCAGGTCGAGCAGCGGCGCGACGAACCCGGTCGCCGAGATGACGTCGTCGGCCTCGACGAGGATGTCGCCGCCGCCGTCGGTCCGGCGCAGGCTCACGGCCAGCGCCCCGTCGTCGTGGCGCTCGACGCGGTCGATCGCCGCGTCGAGGATCGACACGCCGCCGCCCAGGACGTTGTCCTCGTACGGCTGGACGTAGCGCGCCCGGACCCCGACGAGCGAGTTCGTGTCGACCGAGAGCTTCGCGTGCGACGGCGACACCAGCACGAGCTGGCGCGCCCAGGGGAGCAGGCCGTTGGCCAGCTCGAACCCGGAGTTCTGCTTGCCGATGATGAGGACCCGCCGATCGGCATAGGTCTCCGCCGGTCGCACGTCGGCGTAGTGGTACGCGTGCTCCATCCCGATCCCGGGCGGGATGTACGGCTGGGCGACGCCGACCGCCATCACCAGGGTGCCGCAGGTGTACGTGCCGTCGACGGTCTCGACCTCGAAGCGGTCCGCGCCCTCCGGGGCATCGAGCAGCCGCGTGGCGGTCCAGGCGCAGTCGTAGCGGACCTCGAGCGCGGTCCGCTCCGCGAACGCGGCCAGGTTCGCCTCCATCTCCGGGCGCGACGGGAAGTACGACGTGCCGTCCATGAGCGTCGGCGCGATCGCCCGGGTGTCGTCCTCCTCCCCGAGCAGGCTGTTCCAGTCGTAGCGCTCGTACGCGCGCGTCCCGCGCGCGACCGGGGCGTACGGCTTGGACCACGACAGCAGGCGCTGGAAGAACGGCCAGCGCCGGAACATCCCGCCGGGCGCGGGATCGGCGGACAGCACCGCGTGGCGCACGCCCTGCTTTCGGAGCGAGTAGGAGACCTGGAGCCCGCCGGGTCCGCTGCCGATGACGATGACCGGATAGGACCCGGGCGGGAACGGGCGGGTCAGCTCCGCCATCGGTTCGCGGCCCGCAGCCGGCGGGCCTGCGCCTGGAGCATCCGGTACATGACCCGGGGATGGGCGATGAGGAAGGCCTCCGTCGAGGAGGCGGCGAGGACCAGGCAGCGCATCGGCCGGGTGGCGACGACATCGGCGATGGGCGTCTCGCCGAGGAGGATCGAGACCTCGCCGAAGAACTCGCCGCGGCCGAGCCTGGCGCGCTCCGTGCCATCGACGACGATGGCCGCCTCGCCGTCGAGGATCACGTGGAACCCCGAGCCGCTGATGCCCTGGCGGAGGATCCGCTCGCCCTCCCCGAAGACCGCCTCGTCGAAGGTGTGGACGATCCCCTCGAGCTGCGGCGCGGTCAGGTCGGCGAAGAGCGCGAAGCCGGCGATGGCATCCACGAGTTCCTCTCGGCCGGCCATCAGGGACTCCCTTCGACGGCGCGTCATGGAGACGTCGCGCGATGGTGGCATCGTGCCAGACCTGCGCGGTTGACGCGTGCCGGGCGTGCGGCGCAGCATGGCGGTCAAGCCGCCTCGAGGGACGGCATCCGGAGGGACGCATGACCCTGACCGCCGATCGTCGGATCGAGCTGCTGGCCAAGGCCGGCCTGTTCGCCGACGTCGACGCCGACGGGATGGAGCGGATCGCCGCACGCGCGGTCGAGGTCGACTTCCCGCCGGACCACGTCATCGCGCGCCAGGGCGAGATCGGCACCGGGTTCTTCGTCGTCGTGACCGGCGGCGCCCGGGTGATCCGCGACGGCGAGGTCGTCGCCAGGGTCGGTCCGGGCGAGTTCTTCGGGGAGCTGTCGGTGCTGGACGGGCGCCCGCGCGTCGCGCAGGTCGTCGCCGACGGACCGACGACCTGTCTCGCGCTCGCGTCGTGGGACATCGAAGCGGTGCTGCGCGAGGAGCCGGGCGTCGCGCTGGCGGTCGTGCGCGAGCTCGCACGGCGGCTGCGGGACCTGACGGAAGCCCGCCATCACTGAGCCGACGATGACGACGGAACCGGCGGACACCGCGGCACCGGCCATGACGCCCGCCGGGACGGCGACCTTCCTCTTCACCGACATCGAGGGCTCGACCAGCCTCGAGCAGCGGATCGGGACCGCCCGCTACGCCGAGGCCCGCGAGCGCCATCGAGCGATCCTGCGAGAGGCGGTCGCGGCGCACGGCGGCATCGAGCAGGGCACCGAGGGCGACTCGTTCTTCGTCGTCTTCCCGAGCGCCCGCGAGGCGGTGGCGGCGGCCGTCGAGGCGCAGCGCGCGCTCGTCGCGGAGCCGTGGCCGGACGACGCCCGGGTCGCGGTCCGGATGGGCCTGCATTCGGGCGAGGCGGGCCAGGCCGGCGGCAGCCTGGTGGGCCTCGACGTCAACCGCGCCGCGCGGATCGCGGCCGCGGGTCATGGCGGGCAGATCGTCGCCTCGGAGGCGACCCGTGCGCTGGTCGCGAGCACGCTGCCCTCCGGCGTCAGCCTGCGCGAGCTCGGGGAGTACCGGCTGCGGGACCTCCTCGCGCCCGAACGCCTCTTCCAGGTGGAGGGCGACGGCCTGCCGTCCGCGTTCCCGAAGCTGCGGACGCCCGACACCCGGCCGAACAACCTGCCGACCCAGCTGACGACGTTCGTCGGGCGCGACGACGAGCTCGCCGAGGCCGGCCGGCTCTTCGAGACGACTCGGCTCCTGACGATGACCGGGCCGGGCGGGACCGGGAAGACGCGGCTCTCCCTCCAGCTGGCGACGACCGTGGCGGGCGACTTCCCCGACGGCGTCTTCTTCGTGCCGCTGGAGCCGATCCGCGACCAGATGCTGGTCGCGGCGCGGATCGCGTCCGCGGTCGGGGTCACCGAATCGGGCGGCAAGCCGATCGCCGAGTCGCTCGACGAGTGGCTGGCGGGCCGGACCGTGCTGCTGGTCCTCGACAACTTCGAGCAGGTCGTGGACGCCGGGCCGGTCATCGCCGGCCTGCTCCGTGCCGCCCCGGGCCTGAAGGCGATCGCCACGAGCCGCGCCGCGCTCCACGTCTCCGGCGAGCAGGAGTATCCGGTCCCGGGGCTGCCCACGCCGCCCGACCTCTCGACCCTGTCGGGACGGGAGCGCATGCAGCTCCCGGCGGCGCCCGCGGCCTCGACGCCGCCGCCGTCAGCCAGTACGCCGCGGTCCAGCTGTTCATCGAGCGGGCCGTCGCCGTCCGGCCGGCGTTCGGCGTCACCAACGAGAACGCGCCGGCGGTGGCCGCCATCGCGGCCCGGCTGCACGGGATGCCGCTGGCCATCGAGCTGGCCGCCGCACGGATCAAGCTCCTCTCCCCCGACGCGATCCTCGCCCGCCTCGAGCACCAGCTCGACGTGCTCTCGGCGGGCGGCCGGGACCTGCCCGAGCGGCAGCAGACGCTGCGCGGCGCCATCGCCTGGAGCTACGACCTGCTCGACGAGGGCAGCCGCCGCCTGCTCGACCGGCTGTCGGTCTTCGCCGGGACCGCCGACATCGAGGCCGCCGAGGCCGTCACCGGGCCGAGCTCGGAGCTCGGGATCGACGTCATCGACGGGCTGATGGCGCTGGCCGACCAGAGCCTCGTCCGGGTGGACGAGACCGCGGACGGCGAGCCGCGCTTCGGGCTGCTCGAATCGATCCGCGAGTATGCCCATGAGCGGCTCGAAGCGCGGGGTGAGCGGGAGGCGATCCTCGCCCGCCATCGCGACTGGTTCGTCTCGCTCGCAGAGCACGCGGCGAACGAGCTCTCCGGGGATGACCAGCGCCGCTGGCTCGACCGTCTCGAGCTCGCCCACGACGACATCCGCGCCATCCTCGACCGGGCCGTCACCCAGCCGGACCCGCCGGTCGCCATCGGGCTCGCGTTCACGATGTGGCGGTTCTGGCAGAAGCACGGTCATCTCGGCGAGGCCCGCCGCCGCCTCGAGGCGATGGAGCGCCAGCCGTGGTCCCACGACGACCCGCGGCTCCGCGCCCGCCTCCTCGAAGCGCTGGGCGGCGTGTGCTGGTGGCAGGGCGACTTCGCCACGATGCGCGTCCACTACGACGAGGCGGTCGAGATCTGGGAAGGGCTGGGCGACGACCGGGAGCTGGCGAACGCGTACTACAACGCCTCGTTCTCCTACGCGCTCGGGCCGGACGGCAAGTTCGGGGCCGGCGACCCGGACGGGAAGGGCGAGGCGTACGTGCGCTCGGCGCTCGAGGCCTTCCGCCGGATCGGCGATGCCCGCGGCGAGGCGAACGCGCTCTGGGGCCTCGGGACGATGCACTACTTCCAGGGCGACTTCCTGACCAGCGAGCAGCGAGAACCGGACGTCGCTGGAGCTCTTCCGGGCGGTCGGCGACCGCACGATGGAGAGCTGGGCCCGGCACATGCTGGGCCTCGCGCTCATCAACCAGCTGCGGACCGCCGAGGCGAAGATGCACGTCGTCCACGCGGTCCGGCATTTCGCCGCGGCCGGCGACGTGGCCGGGCTCTCGCTGACCCTCTACGACCTGTCCTCGATCGCCGTCCAGGAGGGTGACCTCGAGCGCGCGGCGCGGCTGCGCGGCGCCGCGACGAACCTCTCGAACGAGACCGGCACGACCCTCGGGGTGCTTGACCGAGGAGGCCTTCGAGGACGGCCCGGATGCGGCCGAACGTCCGCGAGCAGATGTCGGTCGCCGACGTGGAGCGGCTCGGCGCCGAGGGGGCGGCCATGACGCTGGACGAGGTGATCGCCTACGCTCTCGAGGGAGCCCCGCCCGACGAGGACGACGAATGACGTTCGACATCGCGAGCCGGCCGCAGCCGATCCTGATCCTGCGATGGCGACGACGAGCGGGCCGACGCCGCCGACGACATCGACCCCGCGGCGGTCATGCTGACCTGCGCGAACTGCGGCGCCCGGATGGATGAGCGCAAGTGCAAGCTCATCTGCCGGTGCGGCTACTTCCTGTCCTGCTCCGACTACTACTGAGCGGGCCGCCCTCGGCTAGACTGGCGGTCCGATGACGAGCCCCTCCACGATCCCCAAGAACCCCGGTCGCCGCGAGCTCGGGATGAAGGTCACGCTGCTGTTCCCCGACCGGGAGATCGTCGAGAAGTCGTACGTCCCGATCGTCTACACCGCGTGCCGGACGTGCTACTCGGAGGAGCCGCCCGAGGAGATCTACCGCCGCGCGGTCGCCGGCGACTTCGACCCCGTGAAGATGCAGAAGCTCATCTCGTCGGTCATCGAATCCGGCCACGGCTCGACCATCGAGCACATCGTGTTCACCTTCGCGATCACCGGGGTCTCGCGGACGCTGTCGCACCAGCTCGTGCGGCACCGCGCGGGCGTCGCCTTCGACCAGCAGAGCCAGCGCTACGTCAAGTTCAAGGGCCAGGCGACGATGCTGCCGCACTCGATCGCCGAGGGCGATCCCGCCCTGCTCGAGCGCTACGAGGAGCAGATCGCCGGGTCGCTCCAGCTCTACGGCGACATGCTCCAGGCCGGCCTCCCGGGCGAGGACGCGCGCTTCGTCTTCCCGAACGCCGCGCGGACCAACCTGGTGATGACCACGAACCTGCGCGCGCTGATCCACATGTCCGGGCTGCGCCTCTGCACGATGGCCCAGTGGGAGATCCGCCGGCTCTTCCAGCTGGTCCGCCACGAGATCTTCGGGGTGTCGCCGTTCCTCGGCTCCTTCCTCGCCCCCAAGTGCGTGCCGCTGGGCTACTGCGACGAGTTCAAGAACCGCGACGAGCACTGCCCGATCCGGCCGCACAAGGACAACGTGCTGGCCGCGTGGGCCGAGAAGTCGGCCGCCGCCAAGGCCGCCGGACGGGAGCTGCCGCAGGTCTGAGCCGCCTCAGGGCAGCTGGACCAGCACCACGTCGCGCGTCCGGTCCGGATCGAGGAAGGCCCCCAGGCGCTCCGCCTCCTCGTCGAGCTCCCGGCGCTCGGCCGGCGAGAGCACCCGGCCGAGCTCGATCGTCATCGTCGCGACCGTGCCGTCGCGGCGGACGCGCCAGGCGCCGGCGATCCCGCCGTCGACGAGGAGCACGCCCTTCCACACGAACTCGAGGCCCCACGACAGCTCCCCGGAGATCCGCGACCGGTCGTCGTGGGAGAGGAACACGTTGTCGTACTGCGGCAGGAAGCGGACCGGCGCCGGGAGGTCCGGGTCCGCGATGGTCGCATCGGGCAGGTCGAACAGCTCCCGGCCGGCCTCGTCGCGATAGGTCGCGAGCGTCGGCCGCATCCGTTCGAGGACCTCGCGGACGCCGGTCAGCCACGACCAGGTCCGGACGTCGGCCGGCGTCGCCGGCCCGAAGGCGGCGAGGTAGCGGCGGATCAGCGGTGCGGGGTCGTCGTCCGTGCCCATCGGGACCCCGAGCCATGCCTCGGCCGTCGTGTTCACGGTCCGGCCGGTCTTGCGCCACAGGCCGCGCGGCGGCACCTGGACCAGCGGGAGCATGATGCGCGCCGCATAGGCGAGCGACGCGCGGTCGCGGTCCGGCCACCGGGCGGAGAGCACCTCGCCGAGCGCCGCCGGCGAGCAGCGGCTCGCGCTCCAGCGCCTCGCGACCGGCGGCGACGACGGCATCGATGTCGAGCCCGGCGAGCTGCTTGGCGAACGGCGAGCTGCGCCACGCCCGTTCGCGGTTCCCGGCGAGCACCGGCACGAGGGCGGCACGCAGTCCGCCGCCGTGACGAGGTGGAGCGTTCCGCGGAGGGTGCCCATCCGGACGGCCTCGCGGCGCTCGATCAGCCCGCTCAGCTCCAGCGGATCGAAGCCCTCGATGCGCGTCCAGAGCGCGACGTACGGGTCGATCGGCTCCTGCGCCTGGAGGCCGACGAGCCGCTCGACGACCTCGCGCGCCGGTCGGCGCTCCCGCGCCAGCAGGCCCTGCCGCGCCAGCAGCGTCCGGTTGAGGGTGCGCTGGTCCAGCACCGGACCCGTCGGGGTCATCCGGTCAGTCGCCCTCGCCGAGGTCCGCCAGGAACCGACGGATCACGCGCGCGAGCCGCGGCCCGGCGACCGCGCCCGCCTCGAGGACCTCCTCGTGGGTGAGCGGCTCGCCGCTGTAGCCGGCCCCGGCGTTGGTCACCAGCGAGACGCCGCAGACCTCGAGGCCGACCCATCGCGCGGCGATGCACTCGAGCACGGTCGACATGCCGACCGCGTGCCCGCCGAGCCCGGCGAGCATGCGGACCTCGGCCGGGGTCTCGTAGTTCGGCCCGGTCAGCCCGACGTAGACGCCCTCGGCCAGGTCCACGCCCTCGGCCGCGCCGGCCGCGTGGAGGCGCGCGCGCAGCCGCGGGCTCCAGGCGTCGGTGAGGTCGGTGAAGCGCTCGCCGAGCGAGTCGGCGTTGTGCCCGATGAGCGGGCTCTGGCCGGTCAGGTTGATGTGGTCCGACATGACCATGAGCGTCCCCGGGCCGAACGACGGGTCGAGCCCGCCGGCCGCGTTGGTCAGCACGACGATCCTGCGCCCCGAGCGCATGGAACAGCAGCACCGGCTGGACGACGAGGCCGGGGTGGTTGCCCTCGTAGAGGTGGAAGCGGCCCTGGAGCATCACGACCGGCGTCCCGGCGAGCGTGCCCAGCAGCAGGCGCCCGGCGTGCCCGGGGGCGGTCGCGGCCGGCCAGCCGGGCAGGTCCGCGAACGGGATCGCGACCGCGTCCTCCAGGTCGTCGGCCAGGCCGCCCAGCCCGGACCCGAGGACGATCCCGACCGCCGGGACCAGCGGCGATCGCGCCCGGACCGCGGCCGTCAGGGCGGCGAGCCGCGCGGGCTGGTCCTCGGGATGGATGGGGAGGGTCGGATCGACGGGATCGGACATGCGGGCCTCCAGGATCGCGTCCAGGGGGTAGACGGCCGAGGCCCGCAGACTTCGTCGGCCCGACGGAAGTATCGACACCGGGATGCCGATCACGTCCCGTCGGGCGCGAACCCGCGGGCGGACCGTGGTGAGACAGCCACCCGAGCCGGGCAACGAAGCGCCCGAAGCGACCGGCGGCGGATCGAAGGTCCTTGATGCGATCTCGGTTCCTGCGTTCCTGTCGGCCCCTTCGGGCAAGACCTACGGTAGGTCCGGCGGGTGTGGACGGTCAACGCGGTTATCCACCATTTCCGCCCGGACGCCGGTCGGCGTATCCACGAGATGGCCCGGGCTGTGGACAAGCTGTGGATGAAGCGGCTCAGCCGCCCATCGCGAACATCTCGACCTTGGGGAGCGACGAGGTCGTCGCCCGCGAGCGCAGCTCCGAGTAGCGGTCGTCGCGCCGGGACCAGATGTCGGCCAGGAAGGCCGCCATCGCCTCGTCGTCGGCGCCGCCGCGCAGCTCGGCCCGGACGTCGCGGCCGTCGACCGCGAACAGGCACGTATAGAGCTTGCCGTCGGCCGAGAGCCGCGCGCGCGTGCAGTCGCGGCAGAACGGCTCGGTGACCGACGAGATGACGCCGAACTCGCCGGCGCCGTCCAGGTAGCGCCAGCGGTCCGCGACCTCGCCGCGGTAGGCCGGGTCCGCCGGCTCGATCGGCCAGCGCTCGCGGATCGCGGCGATCAGGTCCTCGGCCGGGACGACCTCGTCGAGCCGCCAGCCGTTCGAGTGCCCGACGTCCATGTACTCGATGAAGCGGAGGATCACGCCGGTCTCGCGCGCCCACTCGGCCATCGGGACGATGCTCGTCTCGTTGACGCCGCGGCGGACGACCATGTTGACCTTGACCGGGGCGAGCCCGGCGTCCATCGCGGCATCGATGCCGTCGAGCACCTTGGCGACCGGGAAGTCGATGCCGTTCATGGCGCCGAACACGGCGTCGTCGAGCGAGTCGAGGCTGACCGTGACCCGTCGCAGCCCGGCGTCGACGAGCGCCGTCGCGTGCGTGCGCAGGGCCGACCCGTTCGTCGTCAGCGTCAGGTCGAGGCTCTCGCCGTCCGGGACGGCGGATCTCGGCGAGCATGGCGATCAGGCTCGGGAGGTCCCGCCGGACCAGCGGCTCGCCGCCGGTGATGCGCAGCTTCTCGACGCCGAGACCGACGGCGGCGCGCGCCACGCGGGTGATCTCCTCGAACGTCAGGACCTCGTCGCGGGGCAGGAATTCGTAGTCGCGGCCGAAGATCTCCTTCGGCATGCAGTAGGTGCAGCGGAAGTTGCAGCGGTCGGTCACGGAGATGCGCAGGTCGCGCATCGCCCGTCCGAGCGTGTCGGTCACGCCCGGCCGTCCGTCGAAGGTCGCCGGCAGGTCCATCGGCACATCCTACCCCGGGCTGGATGAGTGGAGCCCCGACGCAACGGTCGATGCGGGGCGACCCGCCGCCGGTACCACCGGCGCACACCGCTGGTACCTCTAGCCAAGTGCACCTTACTCACCACCGCTGGCACGATGCCTCCACGTCCCGGATGCCCGACCCGCTCGGGTGTCACCCAGACCGGCCGCCACATCGACAAACTCGAACGAGCGAGGACTTCTGATCCATGGCCACGACCGACACCAAACCCGGATTCCGACTTCCCTGGGCCTCCGACCGTGGTGAAGCCGATCCGGACAGTGCCCCGGCCGATGCCACCACCCAGAGCGGCGACCCTGTCGCCGAGGAGACCGACGCTGCTGCCATGATCGACGTCGAGCCCGCCACCGCGGACCAGGTCGAAACGACCGGGACCGCTGACCTCGAACCCGCCCAGACCAACGGCACGTCCGCATCCGCGGACGCGGCCGCCGCGTCGACGCCGGGGGCGGAGTCTGCCCCGGTGGCCGAGACGGCCTCCCCCGCCCGCAGCGCCACCGGCACCCGCAAGCCGACCAAGTTCCTGGCCGACCTCACCAAGGCCATGCAGGCCACCGCCGAGGCCGCTCGCGCCGAGACCATGGAGCGCTTCGCCGCCGAGGCCAAGGCCGCCAGCGAGCGCGTCCACGCCGACGCCGCCGAGGAGATCACCGAGCTCCGCCGCAACGCGGACGACGACGTCGCCTCGATCCGCGACTGGTCCAAGGGCGAGATCGCCCGGATCCGCGAGGAGACCGAGACCAAGATCACCGCGCGCAAGAACGACCTCGAGGGCGAGCTCGAATCGCACGCCGGCGTCGTCGAGCGGCGCATCGAGCGCGTCAGCGCGTCGGTGAACGCCTTCGAGCAGGAGATGGCGACCTTCTTCGAGCGCCTGCTCGCCGAGGACGATCCGTCCGCCTTCGCCACGATGGCCGAGCGCATCCCCGAGCCGCCGAGCCTGGATGGCAGCACCCCTGACGATCACACGCCCGTCGCCCAGGTGACGGCCGCCCCCGACGAGGCCCCGGTCGCCGAGGCCGAGCCCGCCGAGATGCCGGTCGCCGAGGCCGAGGCCCCGACGGACGCCGCCGCCGAGACGGTCGGCCAGGTCGACGACGCCGCGGCCGCGGAGGCCGAAGCGGCCGTCGAGGCCGACGACCCGCGACTCTCCATGCTGGGCGCGACGCCCGACTTCGACGCCGCCGAGGCCGAGGCCGCGATGTCGGCCGCCGAGGCCGAGGTCGCCAGCGAAGCGCCCGATGACATCCCGGCGATCGCCGAGGAAGTCGTCGCCGCCCGCCTGGCCGGCCTGGTGCCGCCGAGCGAGGGCAATCCCGAGCAGCAGACCGCGCGCGTCGTGGTGACCGGCCTGGTCAGCGTCGCGAGCATCGCCGGCTTCAAGCGCGGCATCGCCCGCACGAGCGGCGTCGGGGCGGTCGGCGTGACCTCCGGCCCGGACGGCGAGTTCGTCTTCAACGTCAGCCACGCTGCCGACATCGACCTCAAGGCTGCGATCACCGGACTGCCCGGCTTCGACGCGAAGGTCACGAACGAAAGCGCTGATGGCTTCGAGGTCGCGGCACGCGATCCCGAGGCGCGCGACTAGCGCCGTCCATCACCGAGAGGAGCCAACGTGACCCGTCCGAGCGTCGTCGTCGCTCTGCCCACGGCAGAGTCCGAGCCGGTCGTCGCCGAGCTGGCGGGGGCTGGCTTCGACGTCGTCGAGGTCCGTTCGCCCAGCGATCTCGAAGCGGTCCTGGCCTCCCGGCCGGATGTCGCGGTCGCGATCCTCGATGGTGAGACCGATTTCGATGAATCCCTCGAGTACTACGCCGCCCTGAACGACACGTCGCGCCACATCCCGGCGCTGATGGTCGTCTCGCCCGATTCCTTCGAGCGCTGGACCAACGGCTCGGCCGGCGCCGACGACGAATACCTGACCCGGCCGTTCACGGCCGATGCGATCCGCTGGCGGGTCGAGGCGATGTGCATCCGCAGCCAGACCATCGACGACGGCAGCGGGAGCCCGATCATCCAGGGCGGCGGCGACATGGGCGTGGAGGGCTGGAACACCCGCCGCGCCACCGTCATCGCCGTCTTCAACCCGAAGGGCGGGGTCGGCAAGACCACGATCGCCACGAACCTCGCCGCCGCGCTGCAGACGCGCCGCGGCCGCTCGGTCCTGCTCATCGACGCGGACACCGTGACCGGCCACGTCAGCACCTCGCTGGCCATCGAGGCCGTGCGCAGCGTCTCCGACAGCTGGCGCGACGAGGCCGAGGGCGGCCAGCCCGAGGCGCTCATGGACATCGCCTCGGCGCACGGGTCCGGCATGAAGGTCATCTCGCTGACCGACTCGCCGCTCAACATGGAGCTGCTCGACCCCGCCCGGGTCGCCGCCGAGATCACCGCCGCCCGCGCGTTCTACGACGTGATCATCATCGACCTGCACCCGTCGTACAGCGCCATCAACCAGGCGATCTTCGAGCTCGCCGACAAGATCCTCGTCCCGGTGACCCCGGACGTGCCGGCCCTGCGCGCCGCGGTCCAGTTCCGCGACGTCTCGATCACCCTCGGGTGCCGCGAGAAGCTGTTCCTGCTCGTCAACCGGGCCAACAGCGGCGTCTCGGTGGCGGACATCGAGCGGACCGTCGGGATGCCGGCGCTGGCGCTCGTCCGCTCCGGCGGCCTGCTCTTCGTCCGCGCGGCCAACGAGGGCCGGACGGTCGCGGAGATGTTCCCCAAGGAACGCGTCACGGCCGACTTCGACACCCTGGCCGACGCATTGTTCGGCGTGGCTCCCGCGGCCCCCGCCGCGAAGGCGGCCATCCGCGTCTTCGGGCGCCAGAAGGAACCCGCCCGGGTCTGACGCCCGGGACGACTCAGCCGGACAGCGGCTCGGCCCGCTCCCCCGAACGGCTGTCCATCTGCTCCACGCCGCGCAGGTAGTAGCGGTTGAGCAGGATCACGCTCGTCGCGCCGCCTTCGATGAGGCTCTCGCCGATCAGCGCGCGCGCGTCCACGACCGGGATGAACATGTCGCCCGAGCGATCGAGGAGCCGTCGCCGGCTCCGTCCCCGGATACAGGTAGACGGTCCCCACCACCCGGTACGGCGGCGCCTCGAGCGCCAGGTCGTAGCGGACCTTGTGGATCCGGTGGGCGGTCCGCTCGTCCTCGGTCATCGGCGGCAGCGACGTCTCGCCGGCGAGGACCAGGATGAGGTCGTACGGGTCGATGGCGCGCAGCCCCGGCGCCTCGGTCATCGGCCCGGAGCCATCGACCGGCGCCCACCGGACGTCGTCGATCGGCACCGAGTCGCGCTTGTTGAGGACGTCGGAGAGGCGCCCGTCGACGTCCATCCGGCCCTCGAGCCGCCACTCCTCGGTGACCGCAAGGAAGGCGATGCCGCGACCCGTGGGCGCCTCGACGGGCGCCTCGACCGGCTCGGCCGCGGGCTCGTCCTTCTTGCGCTTCAGGAAATCGAACGGCACGTCATTCCTCCGCGGTCCCGGACTGCTCGCGGATCGTCTCGACCACGCCACCGTCGGCCAGCGTGGTCGTGTCGCCGAGCGTGCGACCCTCGGCGATGTCGCGGAGCAGCCGCCGCATGATCTTGCCCGAGCGCGTCTTGGGCAGGTCCGGCGTGAACATCAGGAACTTCGGCTTGGCGATCGGCCCGATGACCTTCGCGACGTGCTCGCGCAGCTCGGTGCCCAGCGCCTCGTTCGCGTCGATGCCGACCTTGGGGATCACGAACGCGAAGATCGCCTGGCCGGTGAGCGGGTCGTTCTTGCCGACCACGGCGGCCTCCGCGACCGAGTGGTGGTCGACGAGCGCCGACTCGACCTCGATGGTGCTGATCCGGTGGCCCGAGACGTTCATCACGTCGTCGACGCGGCCGAGGAGCCAGAGATAGCCGTCGAGGTCGCGCTTGGCGCCGTCGCCCGCGAAGTACATCCCGGGGAAGCGGCTCCAGTACGTCGCGCGGTAGCGCTCCGGGTCGCCGTAGATGCCGCGCAGCATCGCCGGCCACGGCCGCTTCAGGACCAGGTAGCCGCCGCCGCCCAGCGGGACGCTCTCGCCGTTGCCGTCGACGACGTCCGCGACGATGCCCGGGAACGGGAACGTGGCGCTGCCCGGCTTCGTGGCGGTCACCCCGGGGAGCGGCGTGATCATGATCATGCCGGTCTCGGTCTGCCACCACGTGTCGACGATGGGGACCGTGCCGCGGCCGATGTACTCCTGGTACCACAGCCAGGCCTCGGGGTTGATCGGCTCGCCGACCGAGCCCAGGACGCGGAGCGAGGTCAGGTCGTGCGCCTGGGCGTACTGCGGGCCCTGCTTCATGTGGGCGCGGATCGCGGTCGGGGCGCAGTACAGGATCGAGACCTTGTAGTCCTCGATGATCTGCCACCAGCGCTCCCACGACGGCGTGTCGGGCGTGCCCTCGTAGAGGACCCCGGTCGCGGCGTTGGCCAGCGGCCCGTACACGATGTACGAGTGGCCGGTCACCCAGCCGACGTCCGCGGCGCACCAGTAGACGTCGTCGGGCTTGAGGTCGAAGACCATCTCGTGGGTGACCATGGCCCCCAGGAGGTAGCCCGCGGTCGTGTGCATGATCCCCTTGGGCTTGGCCGTGGTGCCCGACGTGTAGAGCAGGTAGAGCATGTGCTCCGAGTCGAGCGGGACCGCGGGGCAGTCCTCGGACTGGCGGTCGACGATGTCGTGCCACCAGACGTCGCGGCCGTCGGTCATCGCGGTGCCGTCGGGCAGGTCGTCGCCCAGCCGCCGCACGACGAGGGTGTGCTGCGATCGTCGGGGTCAGGGCGAGCGCCTCGTCCACGGCCGGCTTGAGCGCCGCGGGCTTGCCGCGACGCCAGCCGCCGTCGGCGGTGATCACCAGCTTCGCCTCGGCGTCGTTGATGCGGTCGGACAGCGCCTCGGCGCTGAACCCGCCGAAGATGACCGTGTGCGGCGCCCCGAGCCGGGCGCAGGCGAGCATCGCGATGGGGAGCTCCGGGATCATCGGCATGTAGATGGCGACCCGGTCGCCGGTCCCGATGCCGAGCTCCTTGAGCGCGTTGGCCGTCTTCGAGACCTCGCGCAGCAGGTCGGCGAAGGTCAGCGTCCGGGTGTCGCCCGGCTCGCCGATCCAGTGGTAGGCGACCTTGTCGCCGAGACCGTTCGCGACGTGGCGGTCGAGGCAGTTGTAGCTGATGTTGAGCTTCCCGCCGGTGAACCACTTGGCGAACGGCAGGTCCCACTCGAGCGTCGTGTGGAACGGCTCGAACCAGTCGATGCGCTCGCGCGCCAGCCGCGCCCAGAACGCCTCGAAGTCCGCGTCGGCCTCGGTGTAGAGGTCGCGCGGTGGCGTTGGCCTGGGCCGTGAACGCGGGGTCGGGCGGGAACGAGCGCGTCTCGGCCAGGAGGTTCTCGATCTCCGGCGACGACTGGGTCGGATCGACGCTCACGTGGCCTCCTGCTACGACGGTCGCCCCATTCTAGCCAGCCGCCCGGGCGGCGGGTCCGCTCGTGCCCGGCTCCCCGGTGCGCCGACGCCTACTCGTCCGGGAACAGCTCGTCGTCGGACGGACCGGGCGGGGTGACCGGCTGGCCCGCCGAGCGGGTCCGGCTCGCCGGGCGATGACGACGCGCTGCGGCCGCGGGATCTCGATGCCGTTGGCCCGGAACGCGGCGAGGAGGCGCTTGCGCAGCTCGCCGCTCGCGGCCCACTGGTCGGGCGCCCGGACCGTGCCGAGGATCTTGAGCGTGACGCCGAGCTCGGCCAGGGCCTCGACGCGCTCGACGTGCGGCGCCTCGAGGATCCGGCGATGCCACGCCGGCTCGGCCGCCATCTCGCGCCCGACCGCGTCGACCACCTCGGTCGCCTTGTCGATGTCCGTGCCGTAGGCGACGGTCACGTTCTGGTTGATCCGCGCCCAGACGCGGGTCAGGTTCGAGGCGACCTTCACCTCGCCGTTGGGGACCGTGTGGACGACCCCGTCGAGGTCGCGCAGCGTCGTCCGTCGGAGCGTGAAGTCCTCGACCGTGCCGGCCACCCCGCCGATGCGCACGACATCGCCCTTGGCGTACTGGTTCTCGATGAGGATGAGGGCGCCGTTGAGGTAGTCGCGGACCATGAACTGGGCGCCGAACCCGACCGCGATGCCGACGACCCCGAGGCCCGCGACCGCGGGGCCGATGTCGAGCCCGAGCCGGCCCATGATCATCAGGCCGGCGACGACCAGGATGAAGAACTGCACGGCGCTGCCGAGCAGGGTGTCGAGCGTGTCCATCCGCTTGGCGACCTCGACGGCGCTCAGCTCCTGGGCCGTCCCCTCGGTCGTCTCGCGGTCGAGCAGGGTCTTGACGATCCCGTGGACGAAGATCCGGGCGATCCGCAGCGCGATGAACGCGACGACCACGATGAGCAGCAGCGGGAGCACGTCGGTGCGCACGAACGTGGCGATGTCGCGCCAGGGCGGCTTGTCCAGGTCGGGCACGCCGACAGCGTAGCGCGTGCGCGGGGTCGGCCGGGCGTCAGGCCGTGGCGGAGACCGGCTGCGGCGTCGGGCGCTCGGGCGCCGTGCCGCCGAGACGGACCGTGATGGCCGCCGCGGCCTCGCGGGCCTGGGCGGCGAGCTCCGGGACGCGCCGCGGCGTCAGCCGGAAGGCCGGGCCCCCAGATGTCGACGGCGGCGATGACGTTGCCGCGCGCGTCGTGGACGGGCGCGGCGACCGCGTTGAGGCCCAGCTCGTACTCGCCGATCGCGGTCGCGTAGCCGCGGCGGCGGATGCGGGCCAGCTCCTCGAGCAGCGGCTCGAGCTCGGTGATGGTCCGCTCGGTGTGGCTGACGAGGCCGCGACGGACGATGCGCAGCACCTCCCGCTCGGCCAGCGCCGCCAGCAGCACCTTGCCCGACGCGACGCAGTGGAGCGGCGTCGCCCGGCCGGTCCAGTCGCCGACCGCGATGAGGTTGGGGCCGTCGGCCTGGGCCACGGCCAGCATCGAGTCGCCATCGAGGATGCCCAGGCCGGTCGTCTCGTGGGTCAGCCGGGCGAGCCGCTCGAGCTCGGGCAGCGAGATGCCGCGCAGGTCGAGCGTCTTCTCGGCGCGCTCCGCGAGGCGGATGACGACGAGGCCGAGGCGGTACTTGCCGGTCTCCCCGTCCTGCTCGACGAGGCCGCGCTTCTGGAGGGTCGCGAGCAGCCGCGAGGCCGTGGACTTGTGGAGGCCGAGCCGGCGGGCCAGCTCGGTCACGCCGGCCTCGCCCTGGCTGTCGCCGAGGGCCAGGAGCAGCGCCGCCGCGCGGTCGACCGAGCGGACCGCGTTCCCGTCGAGCACCATCGCGGCCCCGCTCAGCCCGCGCCCGGGTGCGACATCGCGCCCGTCGGGTCGCCCATCGCCTTGCCGTGCGCCCGGGCTTCGAGCGCCGCGTCGAGCGAGTCCGCGAAGATCGAGACGATGCGGTCGACCGTGTCGCCGCCCGCGTGCGCCTCGCAGATGAACCACGGCTCGCGCGAGTCGGGCTCGGGCATCGCGCCGCGGGCGTGCATGCCGATGGCGATCGCGTCGTAGAGCTCGTGGTCCGTGGTGGCCCAGTCGCGGTACTCGGACGCCTCCTCCTCGCGGAACATGATCCCGAACATCGACGGGTGGCCCGTGAAGTGGTACGGCAGCCCGGTCGGGTTGAGGATCTCGCGCAGGCCGTCCTGGATGCGCCGCCCGGTGGCGTGGATGGTCTCGAGCGCGTCGGTCTCCTTGATGATCGACAGCGTCTTGACCGCCGCCGCGGCCGCGACCCGGTTGCCGGCGTACGTGCCGCCGTGGCTGACCTTGTCGGGCAGGACGCTCATGACCTCGGCGCGGCCGCCGAACGCCGCCGCCGGATAGCCGTTGCCCATCGCCTTGGCGTAGGTCGCGAGGTCCGGCTTGATGCCGAAGAACTCGGCCGCGCCGCCGCGGGCGAAGCGGAACCCCGTCTTGACCTCGTCGAAGATCAGCAGGATCCCGAACTCCTGGGTGAGCGCCCGCATGGCCTGGTGGAAGCCGGGCTTGGGCATGATCCCCTGCGCGTTGCCGAGCACCGGCTCGACGATGATCGCCGCGATCTCGTCGCCCTGGCGCTCGAACAGGCGGCGCAGGAAGTCGATGTTGTTGTAGCGGGCCGGGATGATGGTGTCCGCGACGGCGCCGGGGATGCCGCGGCCCCACGCCAGCCGGACGGGGTTGTCCTCGTCGCCGAGCTCCGACATGTCGTCGGGCGAGACGCTGATCAGCGCGTAGTCGTGGACCCCGTGGTACTGGCCCTCGAACTTCACGATCTTCTCGCGGCCGGTGTACGCCCGGGCGATGCGCATCGCGTGCATCGTCGCCTCGGTGCCCGACACCGTCATGCGCGCCTGCTCGACCCAGCCGGTCAGCTCGCAGACGAGCTCCATCGCCTTGACCTCGTCCTCGGTCGTGAGGCTGAAGCTGACGCCGCGGCGCATCCGCTCGTTGACGTAGTCGTCGACCCGCGGGTCGCCGTGCCCGAGGATCACCGGACCGTAGCCGAGGCGCAGGTCGATGTACTCGTTGCCGTCCTGGTCCCAGACCATGCCGCCCTGGCCGCGATCGACGTAGATCGTGTCCTCGCCCCACGCCCGGAAGTTCGAGTCGGTGCCGCCGGGCATGACCGCGAGCGCGCGCTGGTACATCGCGTGCTGCACGTCTCGCTTGAGCGGGGGGACGGTGGTGGCGGCGGGTTCGGTGGCCATGAAGGTCCTCGTGCTGCGAGCTTGGGCCGCGTCACGGCCCGTGGCGTGGGACGGCCGTTGCGCGATACGGGACGGAACCCGGCCATCGTGCCATATGGCTCCAGCCAGCGTCAACGCGACATTCGTGCCAGATGACCGTGAACCGTGCGAATCACGGCCGTGACCCGCGTGACGACCACGGGATGCGTGCTCCGACGCGCAGCCGCGGCATCCGGCCCGGATCGCCCGTGTCACCATGGCCGGCGTGACGACGCGGGCCGAGGCCACCCATCGCCGCGACCCCGACGAGCCGGTCAGCTACTGGCTGCGCGGGCCGGCCCCGGCCATGGATCCGCCGCTCCGCGGCCGGCGAGACGCTCGACGTGGACGTCGCGATCGTCGGCGGCGGGTTCACCGGGCTCTGGACGGCGATCGCGCTGACCGACACGGACCCCGCGCTCCGGGTGGCGGTCCTCGAGGCGGAGACCGTCGCCTTCGGCGCCAGCGGTCGGAACGGCGGCTTCTGCGAGGCGAGCCTGACCCACGGCCTCGCCAACGGGATCCGCCACTTCCCCGACGAGCTCGAGCGCCTCGAGCGCGAGGGGGTCGACAACCTCCAGGGCCTGATCGCGTTCACCCGCGAGCACGGCATCGACTGCGACCTCGAGGAGACCGGGACCCTGTCGCTCGCGGACCAGCCGTACCAGGCCGAGGAGTTCCGGGCCTGGGTCGACGAGGCCGCGGCGCACGGCGAGCACGTCGAGTTCCTGGACCGGGCGGCGGTCCAGGCCGAGGTCCACTCCCCGCTGTGGCAGGCGGGGCTCTACCGGCCGCCGGGCCGCGACGTCGTCCTCGACCCGGCCGCGCTGTGCCGCGGGATCGCCCGGGTCGCCCGCGAGCGCGGCGTGCGCATCCACGAGGGCACCGCCGTCACCCGTCTCCAGCGGCGGGCCGGCGGCGTCGAGGTCCGGACCGCGTCGGGCGCGACGGTGCGGGCGGGCCAGGTCGTGGTGGCCACCTCGGCCTACTCGGCGTGGCTGCGCCGCCTGGGGTCGCTCTTCGTGCCGGTCTACGACTACGTCCTCGTGTCCGAGCCGCTCGGCCCCGACGAGCGGCGGGCCATCGGCTGGGCGAGGCGCCAGGGCCTGTCGGACGCCAACAACCAGTTCCACTACTTCCGGCTCACGGCCGACGACCGGATCCTGTGGGGCGGCTACGACGCCATCCACTACCCGGGCAGCCGGGTCGGCCCGGAGCTGGACCGGCGGCCGGCCACCTTCGAGAAGCTCGAGGCGCAGTTCTTCCGGGCCTTCCCGCAGCTGGAGGGGCTGCGCTTCCCGTTCCGCTGGGGCGGCGCGATCGACACGACCTCGCGGTTCACGGTCACCTTCGGGCGGACGATGGGCGACCGCGTGACCTACGCGCTCGGCTACACGGGCCTGGGGGTCGGCACCAGCCGCTGGGCGGCGGGCGTCGTGCGCGACCTCCTGCTGCGACCCGACGAGGACCGCCTCCGGCTGCGGATCGTGGCCAGCCCGCCGATCCCGATCCCGCCCGAGCCGATCCGGTCGATCGCGGTCGACACCGTGCGGCGCGAGCTCGACCGGGCGGACCGCGAGGAGGGCCGGCGCTCGGTGCTCCTGCGGACGCTCGACGCGCTCGGGATCGGCTTCGACTCCTAGCGGTCCCCGCCGCCGTACTCGGCCGCGCCGAGGAAGTGGAGCGAGACGTACGGCTCGTCGCCGACGACGATGCTGTCGTGGCCGGGGCCGATGTCGAACAGGTCGCCCGGTCCCATCTCGAACTCGGTCCCGTCGGCCATGACCACGCGGTTCCGCCCGGACACGACCAGCCCGACGTGCGCGACGGGGCAGAGCGACTGGCCGAGGGCCTTCCCGACGTGCTCCGACCAGCGCCATCCCGGCGCGTACTCGGCCCGGCCCACGGTCAGGCCGCCGAGCTCGACCCGGGCGAACGAGCCGAGCGCCATCGGGACCTCGGCGTCCGGGTCGTCGAAGCGGCGGATCGACCAGCCCGCACCGGCGCGGCGCCCGGTCATGCCGGGGTCGTGACCCAGGTCGGGAGCTCGCTCTGGAGCGTCGCCAGCGGCATCGAGCCGTGGCCCAGCACCGCGTCGTGGAAGGCGCGCAGGTCGAACGCCGACCCGTCGCGCGCCGCGATCTCGCGGCGCAGCGCCTCGATCGCCCGCTGGCCGATCTTGTAGGTCAGCGCCTGCCCGGGCCAGCAGATGTAGCGGTCGGTCTCGATCTCGGCGTCGGTCATCGACAGCCCCGCCGAGCGGAGGAAGTCCACCGAGCGCTGGCGCGGCCAGCGCAGGGCATGGAGCCCGGTGTCGACCACGAGGCGGGCCGCGCGCCAGGCCTGCGCGTCGAGCATCCCGAACCGCTCGGCCTCGTTGCGGAAGAGGCCCATCTCGTCGGCCAGCCGCTCGCTGTACAGCCCCCAGCCCTCGACGTACGCGCCGCCGACGCTGCGCGACGCCGAGCCGCCGGAACGGGATGAGGTCCGGGTTCTCCATCTCGAGCGCGATCTGGAAGTGGTGGCCGGGCACCGCCTCGTGATACGTCGTCGAGCCCAGCTTCGAGTACTTGCGGCTCGGCAGGTCGTAGCCGTTGGCGTAGTAGATCCCCGGGCGCGCCCCGTCCGCGGACGGCGGGTAGTAGTAGGCGAACGGCGCGTCGCGCTCCTTGTACTCCTCGACCGCGCGGACCTCGCACGGCGCCTTGGGGAGGACGCCGAAGTAGCGCGGGGCGAGCGCCATCGCCCGCTCGATGTCCTCCTCGGCGCGGCCGACCAGCTCGGCCTTCGTGTGACGGGGTGTTCTCGGGGTCGTCGTCGAGCGCGGCCCGGTAGGCCGCGGTGTCGTCGCCGAAGCCCGCGGCTGCGCGATCTCGCGGCGCTCCGCCTCGATCGACTCGAGCTCCTCGAGGCCGGTCCGATGGACCTCGTCGGGGTCGAGCTCCAGCGTCGTCCAGCTCCGCATCGCCGTCCGGTAGATGGCGTCGCCGTCGGGCGCGGACCAGATGCCCGGCTCCTCGCGGCTGGCGAACCGGTACTCGCCGCGGAGCGTGTCGAGGAAGGCCTGGTCCGCGGGGGTCACGACGTCGCGCACGATCTCGCGGATCCGCTCGCGGTCCGCCTCGGACGCCACCTTGACCATCGAGGGGACGATCGCCTGGTCGATCGGCACGGCCAGCATCCGCTCGATCTGGGCGATGGTCCGCTCCGTCACGATCCGCGGCGCGGTCAGGCCCGGTGGCCATCCCGTCGCGGAGGAGCTGGGCGTTCGCGGCCATGTACGCGGGGTAGGCGTGCAGCCGCGCGACGAACGCCTCGAACCGCTCGGGCGTGTCGGCCGGCTGGAACTGGGTCAGCTGGGGGAGCAGCTGCTGGGGACCGCCCATCTGGTCCACGACCCGCAGCTGCTCGAGGTGCTGCTCGTCCTCCTCGAGGTGGAGGGCCGCGATGACCATGAGCATGTCCCGCGTGATCCGGGCCTCGGTGGGGAGGCCGTCGACCGGGATGGCGGACGCCTCCTCGGCGGTCCGCTCCATCAGCGAGCGGAGCGCGGCCCGGCCGTCCGGTCCCGGATCGGGGAGGCGGTCCGCGTAGCGCGGGTCGCCGTAGACGGTCGCGATGGTCGGCTCGAGCTCGAGCACGGCCTCCCAGTAGCGGCCGGCCAGGTCGTCGACGGGCGCGGCGAGAGGATCGGTCGATGCCACGGCGGGGTGGTCCTCCTGGTGTAGGCGCGAGTCAGGCGCGGCTGCCGGCCACTGGGGACGACAGGGTACCCCTCGCGCGACGGTCGCCTTGTCGCCTGCGAGACACCGCCCGGGTCAGCCGCCGAAGAGCGGCATCTGGTCGCCGCGGCGCTCGATCATCGGGTCGAGCCCGAGCAGCGGCTCCATGTCGGCGAGGTCGGGGCGCTCCTCGGCGAGGAACCGGCGCAGGTGGTTCGACTTGATGATGTTGAAGCCGCCCGTCTCGAGGGCGGTCCGCAGCAGCGGCGAGCGGTCCAGCTTGTAGCGCACCAGCTCGGTCCGCTCCGGCGCGATGACGAGGAAGCGGACGAGCGACTCGTCGGGCGGGATCCGGTCGTGGCGGCGGAGCAGCGGCTCGCCGAGCATGGCCGTCCACTCCACCTCGAACAGCAGCGCCACCTTGCCGCGGATGTACCAGATGCAGTCGACGTCGCCGAGCTCCTCGGACGCCCGGCTGATCCCGCCGAGGTAGGCCCGCTGCTCGCGGCCGTCGAGGCGGTCGCCCAGGAGCTCGCCGTCGATCCGCCGCGTCTGCTCGCGGCGGGCGAGCCAGATGCGCATCCCCAGCCGGTGGCCGGCGTCGGCCAGCTCGGCGAGGAGCGCCGTGTGCTCGTGGCTGCGCCGCAGCAGGTCCTCCGTGGTGACCAGCCGGTCCGGCGTGCTCGCCATGGAGCGGTAGCTCTCCAGGCAGGCCCGGACCAGGCCCTCGTCGGGCAGGTCGTGGCCGGTGAAGAGCGTGGCGATCCGGTCGAAGAAGGCCGTCTCCGAGAGCGGGCCGGCCGTCGAGAGCAGGCTGAAGACCGCCCATTCCACGCGGTCCGCGAGGGGGATGGCGGCGGCCTCGCGGTCCGCCGGGTCGCCGAGCCACCAGCGCCCGGGCTCGATCTCGCGGAGGCGTCCGTTGGTCGGCCGGCTCATCTCGTCGCGGACGAGCGCGAGGAGCCGGTCGACCGGGTCGGGCGCGGGCTTCCTGGCCGCGGCGATGCGCGGCGTCACGATCGGCTCGCTCGGCGGCGCGCCCGCCACGCGCTCGCCGCGGCCGGCCGGCCGGTTCGGCCGCCGGTCCAGGAGCCGCCGTCGGCGGCGTCGCCGCGGATCGGGCGGGTCGGCCGCTGGGCGGATCGGCCGTCGGGGGATCGGCGACCGGCGTCGCCGTCGCGGCCGCGCCGATATCGCTCTCGGGTGCGGGCTCGAGCGTCGCCAGCCGGCGCAGCTGGCCGGCCCGGTCCAGCCCGACCAGCACCTCGCCGAGGAGCCGCTCGTAGCGGGCGGGCTCGCCGCGGGCGCGCAGCGTCTCGACCGCGACCTCGGTGACCGTGCGTGCCGCCTCCGCCGGCGAGAACGGCCGCTGGTCGAAGCGCTCCGGCGCGGAGAACAGGCCGGGGCCGGGGACGAGGTCCGGGTCGCCGGAGCCGCCCGGCACGTGCGGGAGCGAGACGTTGGCGCGGGTCCGCGGCGCGGGCGGCCGGGCCGAGCCCGGCGGCAGGAACTCGACCGAGCCCCCGATGTCGTCGTCGCCGTCGGCCAGCCGCGCGCTGACCAGCCGGTAGCCGGCACCGGCCCCGCCGAGGACGGCCGCGGCGAGCGCCTCCGGACCGCCGTCCACGAGGAAGACCGCCCGCCCGTCGCGGGCCATGACCGGGGTCGTCGCCTCGAGCGAGCGGCCGATGGTCGCCGCCTGCCAGCTCCACGGCGGCCGCAGCGACGTCCCGCTCAGGGCATCGATCGGCAGCAGGACGGCGGCGTCGTGCCCGAGCACCCACGAGGTGGCGTGGTACGCGGCGGAGAGCCGCTCCATGCTGGGCCGGACGGGGAGCTGGCCCAGCACGAGCCGGAGCCGCGGGGCCGGCAGGCCGCGGCTGCTCGGGGTGGGATCGTCCTCGAGGAGCCGCAGGCCGGACGGGCTCGACAGGGCGAGGACGGCGGTCGCGGTCCCCTCCCCCAGGCTCCGCAGGTCCTCGCCGAGGCGGGCCTGGAGCGGGCCGAGGGCGCCGCCCTCCAGCCGCTGGACGAAGCCGCGGACGAGGCGGACGGCGTCCTCGAAGGCGAGCCACGGGTTGCGCTCGCGCCACTCGTCCGACGCCGGCAGCTTCACGTGCCCGCCGACGATCCGCAGCGGCGCCGTGCGCCCGGGCGCCAGCGTCAGGCGGCTCGCGGCCAGGATCGTGTGCAGGAACGCCAGCCGCAGGGCGGCCAGCACCGGGGCGGCCCGCAGGTCGCTCTCGATCCGGTCGATGATCGCGGCCAGGCCGACCAGCTGGCGCGGCGTGTGGAGGGCGAGCAGCTCGTCGATCAGGTCCTCGGCGCCGTGGACCGCCGGGAAGCGACCGCGCAGGGCGGCGCGGACCGCATCGACCCCGACGTCGGCGTGCAGCCGGACGAGGTCCTCCTCGTCGAGCGGGGCCTGGCGCTGCTCGCCGCCGCCGCGCTGGTCGCGGCAGACCGTGCAGCGGTAGTGCCGGGCGACCGGCCGCGGCTCCGCCGCCTCGGTGCCGGGCTCGGCGGAGGGGTCGACCGCCCACGAGATCTCGTCGATGACCAGCGTCCGTGCGCAGGTCGCGCAGCGCGTCGCGTACAGGTCGCCGAGGGAGACCTTGAGGCTGGACTCGCGACGGGGGGACGCCGCCATCCCCTGGAAGGCCGCGTCGAGGTGGCGGACGTCGGGCGGCCGCAGGACCACGTCGGCGAGGACGCGGGTCAGCGGGCTCGATTCGAGGGAGATCGCCCGGCGCTGCCGGTCGACCGCGGCGCGGGCCACCCAGCCGCCCCGACCGAACAGGTCGGCGACGACGTCACCGGCGCTCGAGTGGAGCTCGATCCGGGACGCGACGAGGGCCGGCTGCGGCGGCGGCGCCGACCGCTCGAACGCCGGGAGGGAGAACCCGGGCTCGTGGTCGGAGGGCGAGGCGCGGCCGCTCATCGGTCGATGCTAGCGGATGGTCCGCCGCCGCTGTCCAGAACCACGGTCCGGCACGGCGCGCGCGAGGCGCGCCGGCTCGACGGCCTTACGGCTCGTCGAGCTCGTCCGGCTCCTCCTCGAAGGCCTCGTCCGTGGTCGACTCGGGCGGGAGCACGCGATCGAGGTCCTCGATCTCGTCGTCCTCGTCGTCGTCCTCGAGGTCCTCCTCGAGGTCCATCTCCTCGCGCACGAGGGTGCCCTTGGTGTACGGGCGCAGGTCGGTCGACTTGGCGGCGGTCGGGAAGCTGACCTTGCCGTAGTTGCGCGGGTCCTGGAAGACCTCGCGGATGATGATCCGGACGTCCTTGTCGCCGAGCGACGTCACGCCCGCGGCGTACTTGTTGCCGTCGGCCATGAGCTTGAGCAGCCGGGCGGCGACCCGCGGCTCGACGACGCCGATGCGCTTGCCGTTGCTGATCGCGATCAGGCGGTTGCCCTCGGGGATCAGCTCGACGTTGTCGCCCGGGTTGATCTGGGCCAGCTCGCGCGGCGGGAGGAGGTCGGTCAGGAAGGCGAACCCGGTCTTGCCGGTCTCCTCGACGAAGATCGAGACGGGCGCCTTGCTGCCCTCCTGGGCCGGGACCGTCTTCTCGCCGGCGGCCACGAGCAGCATCTTGAGCCGGTCGATGTTGCGCTCGGCGATGCGGTTCGTCGGGTCGAGCGCGAGCGCGGTCTGGTAGTGCTCGCGGGCGGCACCGAGCTCGCCGAGCTCCCACAGGGCCTTCGCGAGGCGGTTCTCCGCCTCGGCGTCCGGGCCGAGCTCGAGCAGCTTGCGGTTCGTGGCGGCGGCGTCGGCCCACTGGGCGGCGGATGCCTGGGCGATCGCCTGGTCCGCCAGCTGGCGCTTCGTGCGCGTCAGGTTGACGGGACTCTGGGCCTGGGTCTCGACGTCGGGGAAGGTCACGAGGGCGTTCGTCCTTTCGGGGCGCGGCGGACCCGGGCGCGGGTCATCGGAGAGAGCGCGCGGCGGCCGCGGCGCAAGCAAGGCTTTGTACCACCAAGCGGCGGGGAGGTCAAACGTCGGCGGCCCCCGACGAGCGGTCGGCGCCGCGGACCGCCTACCCGCGGAGCAGCAGGTTCCAGGCGACCACGATGATCCCGAGGACGGCCAGCAGCATGATCTGCCACAGCCAGGCGAAGTCGCGGCGGCGCGCCGGGGACGAGCCGTGGATCGCGTCCCAGAGGTAGAACGCGAGCGTCAGGAGCGCGGGGCCGATCAGGCGCGGGATCGCCATCGCCCGGATGGCCGCCGCCCCGATCGCGATGGCGGCGGCGTAGGTGAGCGCCGACCAGAACGCGTCGCGCAGGCTCGTCAGCCGCAGGGCCGCGGCCCGGTACCCGAGCAGGAACGCGATGACCGCATCGCCGGCGGCGAGGATCAGCAGGCTGCCCTCGGGGATCGGCTTGGGCGTCGCCCCGGAGCCGACCGGCTGGGCGAGGCCGCCGGGCACGATCGCGGCGATGCCCGTGAACCCGATGAAGGCCACGACGAGGATCAGGAGCAGGACCGACGTGCGGTCCGCCGGCGTCAGCCCCTCCGGATCGAGATGGATCCGCGCCTCGAGCGAGAGCGAGCGCGACACGAGGTACGCGGTCAGCAGCAGGGCCGGGACGAGCCACAGCCCGAACGGCACGAGGCGGATCGCCCCGAGGCACGCGACCGCGGAGACCGAGGGCAGGATCAGCGACTCGATCGGGACGCCGGCCGCCGCCTCGGACGGCGGGAGCAGGTCGGCGAGCACCTGGAGCGTGCCGAACAGCATCGCGATCAGCAGCAGGATCGCCACGAGCCAGAGCGCCGGCGGCTCGAGCAGGCGCGACAGCCCGACGATCGTCACGGCGGCCAGGGCCAGGTCGCGTCGGGCGTACCGCTCGTCCATCGCCGGGATGGTACGCGAGAGGTTCATGTCCGCTCCGGCTTGCCGGCCGCCCAGGCGAGCAGCGCGTCGCGGTCGCGCGTGTTGACGACGTTCGCGGGCTCGACCCAGGCCCGCCGCGCCTGGCTGATGCCCCAGCGGACGTAGTCGAGCTCGCCGGTCCGGTGCGCGTCCGAATCGATCGACAGCACGCAGCCGTCGGCGACGGCCCGACGGGCGCGCTCGACCGCGAGGTCGAGCCGATGCGGCGAGCCGTTCATCTCGAGCGCGGTCCCGGTGCGCGCGGCCTCGGCATAGACCTGGTCCCAGTCGAGGTCGAGGTCGTCGCGCGTGCCGATCATCCGGCCGGCCGGATGGGCGATGACGTCGACGTGCGGGCTGCGGATCGCGTTGAGCGTCCGCTGGGTCAGCTCGGCCCGCGGCTGGCGCCGGGACACGTGGAGCGAGGCGACGACCAGGTCGAAGCTGGCGAGCAGGTCGTCCTCGAAGTCGAGCTGGCCGTCGGCCCGGATCTCCAGCTCGCAGCCGTGGAGCAGCCGGAAGCCGCCGGCCGGGGTCTGCGGTGGTGCCGTGCCCGCGGCCTCCTCGGCGGCGAACCTCGCGTTGAGCGTCGCGACGATCTCGCGCTGCTCCGCGACCCGCTCCGGGGTGAGCCCGCGGGCGATGGCCAGCGACTGCGAGTGGTCGGTCAGCACCTGGTACGCGTAGCCGCGCCGGCGGGCGGCCTCGGCCATGACCTCGATGGCGTGCGTCCCGTCGGACCAGTCCGAGTGGCTGTGCAGGTCGCCGCGGAGGTCGGCCTGGGTGATGAGCGCGGGGAGCCGGCCGGCCAGCGCCGCCTCGATCTCGCCGCCGTCCTCGCGCAGCTCGGGCTCGATGAACGGCAGGCCGAGGAAGGCGTACGCCTCGGTCTCGGTCGCGAACGTGCGCAGCTCGGCCGCGTCGCCGGTCAGCGGCGCGCCGTCCTCGCCGATCCGCAGGAAGCCCTTCTCCGACAGGCTCCAGCCCTGGTCGCGGGCCATCGCGCGGAGCCGGACGTTGTGCTCCTTCGAGCCGGTGAAATGGACGAGGTAGGTCCCGGCCTCGCCGGGCGGCATGATCATCAGGTCGACCTGCGGGCCGCGCATGAGCCGCACCGCCGCCTTGTAGCCGCCCTGGTTGACCACGTGGTCGACGACGCCGAGGCCGGTGAACCGCTCGATGAGCGTGGCCGCGTCGTCGGTCTCGGCGAGGACGTCGAGATCGCCGATCGACTCCTTGCGACGGCGGAACGAGCCCGCCGGCTCGAGCCGGTGCACGCCGGGCGTGTCCGCGATCGCCGCGATGATGTCGGTCACGCGGGTCTCGGCCTGGTCGAGCAGCATCCGGCCGGGATCCGCGTCGAGCCGGGCGATGCCCTCGAGCACGAGCGTCTCGGTCTTCGCCGACATGCCGCGCAGGCCGCGCAGCCGTCCCCCCTCGGCGGCGGCGCGCAGGTCGTCCATCGAGGCGATGCCCAGGTCGGCGTGGAGCTGGCGGACGGTCTTGGGGCCGAGGCCCGGGATGCGCAGCAGGTCGACGAGCCCGGGCGGGATCTCGGTCTTGAGCCGCTCGTAGAAGGCCATGCGGCCGGTCGTGGCGAGCTCGGCGATCTTGTCGCTGATGGCCGCGCCGACCCCGGGGATCCGCGGCGGGGTGCCGCTCCGGTAGGCCGCGACGAGGTCGACCGGGCTGCGCCCGATGGCGTCCGCCGCGCGGTGGTACGCGACGGTCTTGAAGACGAGCTCGCCCTTGACCTCGAGCATGTCGCCGATCTCGTGGAAGATCCGGGCGAGGTCGCCGTTGGTCAGCTCGGCGGGGTCGTCGATCACGCGCCGATGGTAGCGGCTACGCGGCCACGACCCGGTTCCGTCCGTTCCGCTTGGCCCGGTAGAGCGCCCGGTCCGCGCGCTCGACGAGGTCGCCGATCGGCTCGTCGTCGTACTCCGCCACGGCGACGCCGACCGAGACCGTGACCGGCGGCAGGCGCAGGGCCGTGAGGTCGATCGCGGCCACCGCGGCGCGCACCCGCTCGCCGACCTCGAGCGCGATCGCCGGTCCCGGGTTGCGCAGCAGCACGACGAACTCCTCGCCGCCGTAGCGCGCGGGCACGTCGTCATCGCGGACCGCGCGGACGATCGAGCCGCCGACCGCGCGCAGGACCTCGTCCCCGGCGCCATGGCCGTACCGGTCGTTGAACGCCTTGAACCGGTCGATGTCGATCATCAGCACGCCCACGGCGTCCTCGGCCCGGCGACGCCGTGCCAGCAGGGCGCAGAACTCGTCGAAGTAGCGCCGGTTCGGGAGCCCGGTCAGGGCGTCGGTGGACGCGTGGAGCTCCGCGGTGCGGTGCGACCCCGCGCGCGACATCGCGAAGGACGCCTCCGCGGCGGCGCCCTGGAGCAGCCGCCTGGTCGCTTCGGGCCACGGCTCGGTCGAGCGGCGTGACAGCACGATCGCCCCGGCCATCCCGTCGCGCGCGATCAGCGGCACGGCGATCGTGTTGCCGAGGCCGTAGACGCCGCGGACGCGGTCGGCGATACGGTCGGCGATGGCCTGGGCGGTGGTGTCCGCCGCGGTCCGGTCGTGCGCGGGCCGGGCCGGTCCGAGATCGAGCCGGCGCGGGATCCCGCTCACGCGAGAGGCGAAGCCGCTCCAGCGGCTGGCGGCGGTGGCGCTCTCGCCGGCCGGGACGGCCGCCGCGACGGCGAGCCGTTCCTCGGCCCCGACGGGGATCGCGACGGGCGTCCGGACGCGCCGTGGCTTCTCGACCGGGTCGGAGAGGTCGGAGATCGGGAGCAACGTCGTGGACGGTGGCACGCCCCGGCGGACGCTGATCAGCGTCGCCTGCAGGGCCCGGGCATCGGACCGGCGGAGCGCGACCACCAGATGGTCGGCGCCGCTGGCCGCGGCGAGCTCCTCCACGATGGCGCCGACGATCGCGTCCTCGGACACCGACCGCGACAGGCCCGACAGGATGCGGGCGAAGGATTCGGCCTCGGCGCGGCGACCCTGCTCGAGGGCCATGACCGCCTCTCGGTGGCGGAAGGCGGCGAGGCCGACGACCGCGACGAGCCCCGCCACGATCCAGTCGAGGGGGCGTGCCTGCTCGGCGAGCAGGCGGGCGACCAGCAGGAATCCGAGGAGGACGAAGGTGCCGGCGAAGATCCACCAGGAGCGGCGGATCCGTCGATCCGTCATCGCTCCGTCACGACCTGGGCGTGGGGTTGGTTCGCTCACGTCGGATATGGAGGATGGCAGTCCCGAGCCGTTCCGTCCATCCCGTTTCTGGTACCGGAGTACCAGGCCGCGACTAGTACCTTCGTCCTATGCGGCCTCGGAGGCCGCCGCGGCGGCATGGCCGCCCTCGCGCTTGACCCGGTAGAGCGCCCGGTCGGCCGCGGCGATCAGGTCGGTGGGCGTCCGTCCGTCGTCGGGGAAGGTGGCGACCCCGATGGACGCGGCGATCGGCACGGGTCCGCGCTGCTCCCCGACGTACGGGTGGTCGCGGAAGGCGTCGAGGATGCGGCGGGCCGTGGCGCGCGCCTCCGTCGGATCGGTCTCGGGCAGGATGATCGCGAACTCGTCGCCGCCATAGCGGGCCGGGATGTCCGACGCCCGGAGCGTCGAGCGGATCAGCTCGCCGGTCCACGCCAGCACGCGGTCGCCGAACAGGTGCCCGAACGTGTCGTTGACGAGCTTGAAGTCGTCCAGGTCGAGCATCAGGACGCTCAGCGGGCGCCTGGCCCGCTGCGCGCGGACGACCTCCTCGCCGAGCCGCTCGTGCAGGAACCGGTGGTTGTAGAAGCCGGTGAGCAGGTCGCGGTCGGCGCGGTTGCGCGCCTCCTCGTACAGCCGTGCGTTCTCGAGCGCCATCGCGGCCTCGTTGGCCATCGTCCGCGCCAGCTGCAGCCGGTCCACGTCCCAGGTGATCGCCGTCCGCGAGAAGAGCTCGACGAGGCCGATCGACTGGCCCTTGGCGACCAGCGGGAGCATCGCGAGGACATGGTTCCCATCGCGCGCCATCAGCTGGACCTCGGCGGGGTCGGCGCGCGGGTCGTCGACGTCGACGATGACCGGCTCCTGGCGCTCCAGGACGCGCATCGTCTCCGGGTATCCGGAGACGTCGTAGTAGGGCTGCATCGTCGCGACCCGGGCGGCCGGGTAGTAGCCGAGCGAGTCCACCCGCCCGGCGGCGCGGTCCCAGTAGCTGATCGCGCATTCGTCGACGTTCATCGCGCGGGCGAGGTGGCCGGCCATCAGGTTCGCGACCTGCCGCGGGTCGAGGCTCTCGGACAGCTCCGCGCTCATGTCGAGGAGGCGGCGCAGCTCGCCGGCGAGGTCCTGGGTCTTCGCCAGCAGCCGGGCGGACTCGATCGCGGTGGCGGCCTGGTCGGCGAGGATCGTCAGCAGGCGCAGGTCGTCGTCGTCGAACTGGTGGAGCCCGAGCTTCGAGAGCGTGATGACCCCGACCGTCGCCTCGTCGTAGCGCATCGGGACGACGAGCATCGACTCGTCGACGTCGGCCGTGCCCGGGATCGTCGATCCGCGTGCGTCGAGGTTCGCGTCGTCGATGAGCAGCGGCTTGCCGCGCTGCGCCACCCAGCCCGTGAACCCCTCCCCCAGCTTGCAGCGCAGCAGCTCGAAGTCGACCTGCTCGTAGGCGCCGACGATGCCCTCGAACGCGATCGGGACCACGTCCTCCGCTTCGAGGACGTACACGCGGGCGTTGTGGTAATCGATGATCCGGCGCGTCTCCTCGACGACGGTCCGGCCGATCCCCTCGATGGTGCCGGCACGGCTCAGGCGCGCCGACGCGGCCTGCAGCACGCCGAGCTGGGCGGCGCGGGCCTCGGTCTGCTCGAACAGCTCGGCATTGGTCAGCGCGATGGCGGCATGCGTGGCGAGGGTCGTGATGAAGGCGATGTCGCCGTCGGTCCAGGCGCGCGGCTCGAACGTGACCGCCGCGAGCGAGCCGATGACGCGGTCGTGGTGGATCAGGGGCGCGACGAGCTCGCCGGCGAACTCGAGCACGCCGTCGTAGCGGTCATAGCCGTGCTTGCGCACGCCGCGGACGTCCTCGCGCGCGACCACCCGGCCGGAGCGCAGCACCTCCCCGGCCCAGCCCTCGTCGCGGCCGAAGACCGGGAGGGTCGCCGCCACCTCGTCGCCGATGCCGGCCCAGGCCGCCACCTCGAGCCGGTCGTCGCGCAGGATCCGGATCGTCGTGCTGTCCGCCCGCAGGGCGCGCATGGTCTCGTCGACGATGGTCCGGAACAGCTCCTGCCGGTCGTGGGACTCGGCCAGGCGCTCGGCGATGCCCAGGACCGAGTCCAGCCGCTCGGCGAGCTCGACCTCGAGGGGGCGGGCGACGCTCGTGGGCGTCACCGGTTCCGCGGCGAACGGCTCCCCCGCGTGGCGCAGCAGCCCGCGGAACAGGGACGGTCCGCCGGCCGGGGTCGCGGAAGACGCGGACCCGGGCACCCCGGGTTCGCGCTCGTCGTTGTCTTGACGCACGCTCACGTCCCGATGGTGGCACCGCCCGGCCGTTCCCACGGCCCGCCAGCGGTCCCGAGCCGGCCCGTACGGACGTACCGGGTACCCGTCGACACCGGGCTCGTTGACCGTCCGAAACGGGCGGGTCTACACTCGGCCGGGCCGTCTCCCGGAACGCCGCGGACCCGGCCGTCCCATCCCGCACCCAAGAGGTCAGCGCCCCATCGTGGACGACGGTCCCAGTCGACGCGACGCCGCCCGAGGCGTCGTCACCAGGCACTCGGTCCGCTCCGCTCCCTGACGGCTGATCGCGGCCCCCGCAAGGGGTCGCGCCACCGACGGCGGATCGGTCCGACCGTGAGGTGGTATCCATGCTCTACCTGAGCCAGGCCATCGGCCGACCCGTGCTCGACGCCGCAGGCGAGCCGCTCGGCCGGGTGGACGATCTCATCGTCGCCCTCGGCGACCGCTACCCGCCCGTGACCGGGCTGGTCCTGCGCACGGACCGGCGCCGGATCTTCCTGCCGTGGACGTCCGTCGCCAGCTTCGACGCGAGCGGCGGCCGGCTGTCGACCGCGACGATCGACATCACCGAGTTCAAGCAGCGCGCGAACGAGATCCAGCTGCGCGCCGACCTCCTCGACAAGCAGATCGTCGACATCGACGGCCGCAAGGTCGTGCGCGTCAACGACCTCCGTCTCGACGACGTCGACGGGATGCTCCACCTCGTGGCCGTGGACGTCGGCGCCGCCGGCCTGCTGCGCCGCCTCGGGATCGAGGGGGCCGTTCCGCGTCGTGGCCCGCAACGTCGGGCTGTCGACCCCGGAGCGCTACATCGACTGGGAGGACGTCGACCCGGTCGAGACCAGCATCGCGTCGATCAAGCTGCGCGTCCCGCACGCCGGCCTCGCCGAGCTGCACCCGGCCGACCTGGCCACGATCATCGACCAGCTGGCGCCGCGCGACCGCGCCGGGGTCCTCGCGTCGCTCGATGACGAGGCCGCGGCCGACGCGATCGAGGAGATGGAGCCGGACACCCAGGTCGAGGTCCTCGAGGACCTCGCGCCGGAGCGCGCGGCCGACATCCTCGAGGAGATGTCGCCCGACGACGCGGCCGACCTCGTCCAGGACCTCTCCGACGAGACGCGGGCCGAGCTGCTCGCGCTGATGGAGCGCGACGAGGCCGACGAGCTGGGCGAGCTGCTGCGCTATCCCGAGGACACGGCGGGCGGCACCATGACGACCGAGTTCGTGGCGGTCCCCGCCGACCTCTCGGCGGCCGCGACCATCGACCGGCTGCGCGAGCTCGAGCCCGATGCCGAGACCATCTACTACGTCTACGTCGTCGACGCCGCGGAACGGCTCGTCGGGCGTGCTGTCGCTGCGCGACCTGATCGTCGCGCAGCCGTCCAGCCCGGTCGGCGAGGTGATGATCCCGGAGCCGGTGGCCGTGGACGTGCTGGCGGACCGCGACGAGGTGGCCGCGGTGGTCGCCCGCTACAACCTGCTGGCCGTGCCCGTGGTCGACGAGGAGCACCGCCTCGTCGGCATCGTGACCGTGGACGACGCGATGGACACGATCCTGCCGGCCGGCTGGCGCCGCCGGCTGCCGCGACCCGTCGGACGCGGCTAGGCGCCGCGAGGACCCGGACCGATGCGCCGGCCGCCGCCGATCGCCCTGCGCCGCCCGCGACCGATCACGCGACTGCGTGACCGGCTCGCGCTCGGGCGCCGCGTGCGGCTGCGCGGCCGGTTCCGCGGCCGCCGCGGGCTGCTGGCCTTCCTCGCGGTCATGGGCCCCGGCCTGATCGCCGGCATCGCCGGCAACGACGCGGGCGGCATCACCACCTACAGCGTGCTCGGCGCGGAGACGGGCCTGACGCTGCTGTGGCTGTTCCCGATCACCATCGTGATCCTGGCCATCGTCCAGGAGATGGCGGCACGGCTCGGCGTCGTGACCGGGCAGGGCCTGTCGGACCTCATCCGCGACCGGTTCGGCGTCCGGCCGACGGCGTTCGCGATGCTGGTGCTGCTGGTCGCGAACGTGGCCAACACCGTCGCCGAGTTCTCGGGTGCCGCCGCCGCCCTCGAGATCTTCGGGATCTCGCGCTACATCGCCGTCCCGATCACGGCGATCGCCATCTGGGCGCTGGTGATCAAGGCGTCGTACAAGACCATCGAGCGGGTCTTCCTCTCGGTGATCGTGGTCTTCCTCGCGTACATCGCGTCGGCGATCCTCGCGAAGCCGGACTGGGGCGAGGTCGGCAAGGCCCTGGTGACGCCGACCTTCGACTTCACGACCACCACGCTGCTGCTGATGGTCGCGCTGGTCGGCACGACCGTGACCCCGTACATGCAGTTCTACCTGACGAGCGCGGTCGCCGAGAAGGGCATCGGCGAGGACGAGCTGCGGCTCGAGCAGGCCGATGCGGTGGGCGGCTCGATCTGGACCAACGTCATCGCGATCTTCATCGTCGTGGCGACCGCGACGACCATCTACGCGACCGGCGGGTCCATCACGACCGCGACGGACGCGGCGGTGGCCCTCGAGCCGGTCGCCGGGCGGCTCGCGGAGGCCCTGTTCGCGGTCGGGCTGTTCGGCGCGAGCGTGCTGGCCGCGACGATCATGCCGCTCTCGACGGCGTTCGTCGTCTGCGAGGCGTTCGGCTGGGAGTCCGGGGTCGACAACCGCTTCTCCGACGCCCGCGCGTTCTTCTCGATCTACACGTTCGTGCTGCTGTTCGGCGCGCTGGTCGTGCTGATCCCGGGGCTCGACCTGCTGCCGCTGATCATCGGCTCGCAGAACCTGCAGGGCCTGCTGCTGCCGGTCGTGCTGGTGTTCATGGTCGTGCTGGTCAACGACAAGCGGCTGATGGGCGACCACCGCAACGGCCGGATCGGCAACGTGCTGGCCTGGGGCGCGGTCGGGCTGGTGATCGCGCTCGACGCGGTGCTGCTCGCGGTGACCGCCGCGGGCGCGCTCGGGATCACGATCGGCTAGCGGCCCTCGCCGGTCTCGACCGGCAGGCCCGCCGCGCGCCAGGCCGGGAAGCCGGCACCGACCCACGACGCGTGGTCGAAGCCGGACGCGCGCAGCAGCGACGTCCCGATGCTCGCCCGGAACCCCGCCTCGCAGATCACCGCGATCGGGCGGTCGCGCGGCAGCTCGGCGAGCCGGTCCGGCAGCGAGCCCCCGTTGATGTGCCAGGCGCCCGGGACGTGGCCGGCCGCGTACTCGTTCATCTGGCGGACGTCGATGACCATCGGCGCGTCGGCGGCGCTCGAGCCGGCCAGCGCCGCCGCCAGCTCGTCGATCGACAGCCGCCCGCTCGTCTCGACCGGGCGCCCGGACGCGGCCCACGCCTCCACCCCGCCGTCCAGGTAGCCGGCGACCTCGTCGCGCCCGATCCGGATCGCCTGGCGCATGATCGGATCGAGGTCCCCGGTGCCCGCCGCGACCAGCACGACCGGCCGGTCGAGGTCCACCACCCAGCCGAGCCAGGTCCCGAACGAGTCCTCGAGCGGGATCGAGATCGAGCCCGCGATGTGCCCCGCGGCATGGGCCGCCGCGGGCCGCGCATCGACGAGCGTCGCGCCGGCGGCGACCGCCGCCTCGACCGCCGCGGGATCCAGCGCCGGCGGGCTCGGCACCACGCCGCCGAGCAGCGGCGGCCCGGCCTGGTTCAGCGGCCGCATCCGCGCGAAGTAGCGCGGGATCGCCGGCTGGCCGGCCAGCAGGGCCCGCGCGAACGCGTCGATGTCCATCGGGGCCAGCAGCGGGTCGGACGACCGCTCGTGGCCGATCGTCGTCGAGGACGCATCGCCGATCCCCGTCGAGCACAGCGACCCGGCGCCGTGGGTCGGGATGGACGTGCACGGGGTCGCCGAGCGGCAGCAGCGTGTCGTGGATGGAGTGGTACATGTCGTGGGCGTACGGCACCGCGTGGTCCGCACCGAGCAGGTCGGTCCGCCCGACCGCCCCCACCAGGATCGAGCCGCCGCTCAGCAGCAGCCCCGGGTCGTCCGGGGCCGATCCGTCCGCCACCCGGTAGGAGACGTGCTCGGGCGTGTGCCCGGGCGTGTCCAGCACCTCGAACCGCAGCCGCCCGACATCGAACCCGGCGCCACCCGCCAGCCCGGCGTGCTCGTAGCGGAGCGCCGCCCCGGCCCCGATCACGTGCGTCGCGCCGGTCAGCGCGGCGAGGTCGCGGCCGCCCGAGACGTAGTCGTTGTGGAGGTGCGTCTCGAGGACGTGGCTGATGCGCAGACCGCGCTCGGCGGCCGCGGCGAGGTAGACGTCGACGTCGCGGCGCGGGTCGACGACCGCGGCGACGCCCGCGTCCTCGTCCGCGATGAGCGTGGACAGGTGGCCCAGCCCGCGGATCGAGAACGACTCCAGTCGCATCCGCTACATCATCACGAGGCCGCCGTCGACCGCCAGCACCTGGCCGGTGATGTACCCGGCCTCGTCCGATGCGAGGAAGGCGACGGCGTCGGCGATCTCCTGCGTGGTGCCGAAGCGCCCGAGCGGGGTGCGGTTGGTGATCTCGTCCATGAGCGGCTGCGGCAGGTCCTGGGTCAGCTCGGTCAGCACGAACCCGGGCGCGACCGCGTTGACCGTGATCCCGCGCGAGGCGAGCTCGCGGGCCGTGGCCTTGGTCAGCCCGATCAGCCCGGCCTTCGCGGACGAGTAGTTGGCCTGGCCCATCTGGCCGGCCTGCCCGGAGACCGAGGTGATGTTCACGATCCGCCCGGCGCGCGCCTTGAGCATCGGCCGGGTGACCGCCTTGGTCATCCAGAACGCCCCGAAGAGGTTGGTCTCGAGGACCTCGCGCCAGGCCTCCTCGGTCATCCGCATGATCAGGTCGTCACGGGTGACGCCGGCGTTGTTGACGAGGATGTCGACCTTGCCGAAGGCCTCGAGGACCTCCTTGACCACGCCGTCGGCGGCTTCCGGGGCCCGGGCATCGGCCTGGATCGAGACGGCGCGGCGACCGAGCCCCTCGACGGTCGCGACGGTCTCGGCGGCGGCGGCGGCGTTGCCCTTGTAGGTGAAGGCGATGTCCGCGCCCTGGGTCGCGAGCCGGGTCGCGATCGCGCGCCCGATGCCGCGCGACCCGCCGGTCACGAGGGCGCTCTTGCCGGTCAGGTCGATCATGCGTTGGCCTCCTGGCGGGCGGGCTCGGGCTCGCCGGGGACGACGTCGTCCAGCGGGACGTCGACCGTCCCGGGCTGGGCCATCAGCGCGGCGAGCGCATCGGGGATCGGGTCGACCGAGTCCCAGTCGACGGGCGCCCGGATCACGAGGTCCGCCGGGTCGACCGCGGCGTCGCCGGCGATCCCGCGCGCCGGGTCGGCGGTCCACTGGATGGTCACGGCGCCGCTCGTGAACCCCGCCCCGAAGGCGACGATCACGATGTTGTCGCCGACCTTGACCCGGCCCTCGTTGACGGCCTCGGCCAGGGCGATCGGCACCGACGCGGCCGACGTGTTCCCGTACTTGTCGAGGTTCACGAACATCTTCTCCATCGGCAGGTCGAGGCCCTTCGCGACCGCGTCGATGATCCGGATGTTGGCCTGGTGCGGGATGAAGAGGTCGATGTCGGATGGCTCGAGGCCGGCCTTCCGGATGGATTCGAGCGCCGTGGACGCCAGCGTCCGCGTCGCGAACCGGTAGGTCTCCTTGCCCTCCATCCGGATGTAGTGCTCGCCGCGGGCGATGGTGTCGGCCGATGGCGGGCTCTTCGCCCCGCCGGCGGGCAGCCAGATCATGTAGGCGCCCTGCGGCTCGGTCGTCATCTCGATGCCGAGCCCGCCGCCCGGCTCGTCGGACGCCGAGAGCACGACGGCGCCCGGCGCCGTCGCCGAACAGGATGCAGGTGTTGCGGTCCGTGTAGTCGAGGAAGCGGGTCAGCAGCTCCGCCCCGATGACCAGCACGTGCTTGGCCAGCCCGCTCGTGACGTAGGCGTGCGCCGTGGCGTAGGCGTAGACGAAGCCCGAGCACGCGGCGGCGACGTCCATCGCGGCCGCCTTCGTGTTGCCGATCGCCTCCTTGACCAGGGCCGCGGTCGAGGGCATCCAGTAGTCGGGCGTGAGCGTCGCGAGCAGGATGAGGTCGATGTCGTCGGGCTCGATCCCGGCGGTGCGGATCGCGCGCATCGCGGCCACGGCGGCCATCGACGCGGTCGTCTCGTGGGCGGCCGCCACGCGCCGCTCCCGGATCCCGGTGCGGCTGACGATCCACTCGTCGGAGGTGTCCACCATCCGCTCGAGATCCCGGTTCGTCAGCACCTGCGAGGGGGCGTAGCGGCCCCAGCCGGTGACGTGGGCGTGGCGCGCGACTTGGCTCACAGCGGTTCCACCTCGACCAGGGGTTGCTTCGCCTTCACGAGCGTGCCGCTCTCGGGGATGACCTTGACCACGCGGCCGGCCAGGTCCGACTTGATCTCGTTGAACAGCTTCATCGCCTCGATGAGCCCGACGATCTGCCCGACCGCGACCTCGCCGCCGACCGTGACGTACGGCGCGGAGCCGGGGGCCGGCGAGCCGTAGAAGATGCCGGTCAGCGGGGCCTTGACCGACGGCTTGGCCGGGACGCCGGGCTCGCGACCGGCCGCGGCCGGCTCACCCGGGCCGGCGCCGTCCGCGGGCGTCGCGGCGGGAGCGGCCGGCTCGGCGACGACCGTCGCGAGCGCCGACGCCTTGCGGAGCACCAGCCCGGTCCGCCCGGACTCGACCTCGAGCTCGGTCAGGTCCGACGCGTTCGAGCAGGTCCGCGAGCCGGTCGATGAGCGCCAGCAGCCCGGCGTCGCCGTCGTCGTGGACCGACACCTCGGCCGGCGCCTCCGGCTCGGGGGCGGCCGCCTCCCGGGTCTTGTCCTGCTCGGTCATGCGTCGAACCGGGTGAAGACGAGCGCCGTGTTCTGGCCGCCGAAGCCGAACGAGTTGCTGAGCGCCACCCGGATCTCGCGCGACGCGGCGACGTTGGGCGTCAGGTCCAGGCCGACGCTCTCCGGGTCCGGGTCGACGAGGTTGATCGTCGGCGGCACGCAGCCGGTCAGGATCGACTGGATCGTGACGATGGCCTCGATCGCGCCGGCGGCGCCGAGCGTGTGCCCCAGCATCGACTTGTTCGCCGTGACCGCGACGCGGCGACGCGCCCTCGCCGAAGATCGTGTGCATCGCCTGCAGCTCGGCCTTGTCGCCCTCCGGGGTCGAGGTGGCATGGGCGTTGACGTGGTCGATGTCGGCCGGCTCGAGCCCGGCCTTGGCGATCGCGATCCGGGCGGCCCGGACCGCGCCGATCCCGCCGGGCGCCGGCAGCGTGATGTGCGAGGCGTCCGCCGTCGCGCCGTAGCCGACGAGCTCGGCGTAGATCGTCGCGCCGCGGGCCTCGGCGTGCTCGAGGGCCTCGAGGATGACGACGCCGGTCCCCTCCCCGATCGACGAACCCGTCGCGGCCGGAATCGAACGGGCGCGAGGCGCGCCTGCCGGGTCGTCGTTCCGCGTCGAGAGCGCGCGCATCGCGGCGAAGCCGCCGACGAGCGGCTCGAAGATGCCGGCCTCGGCGCCGCCCGCGACCATGATGTCGGCGTCGCCGCGGCGGATGATCTCCGACAATTCGCCGAGCGCGTGCCCGCCCGACGCGCAGGCCGAGACGGTCGTGAAGTTCGGCCCGGTCATCCCGAAGGAGATGGCGATCTGGCCCGCGCCGACGTTCGGGATCCCCATCGGGACGAGGAACGGGCTGATCCGGCCGGGCCGCGCAGCGCGTTGGTCGAGATGCCCTCGACGAGCGTGCCCACGCCGCCGAGCCCGGTCGCGAGGATGACCCCGGTCCGCTCGGCGAGCTCGCCCTCGAAGCGCTCCGGGAGGCCGGCCTGGTCGAGCGCCTGGCGGGCGGCCACGAGGCCGAACTGGATGTAGCGGTCGGTCCGCCGGATGTCCTTCTTGTCGAGGATGTGCGACGCGTCGAAGTCGCGGACCTCGGCGGCGATCTGCGAGGTGAGCCGCGACGGGTCGAACGACTCGATCGTGCGCACGCCGGACCGTCCGGCCACGAGGCCCGGCCCAGGTCGTCGGCGACGTCGTTGCCGAGGGCCGTGACGGCCCCCATCCCGGTGACGACGACGCGGCGTCTCGCCTCCGTCATCGCGCGGCCCGCGCTCATCGGACGAGCTTTCCGGTGCGGACCGTGGCGGCGCGATAGACGTCGCCCGGCAGGCCGCGGGCGGAGATCGCGTTCGCGACCGCGAGCGCGTCGAACTCGGTGCGCTTGATCTCCGCCTCGACGTTCCCGTCGACCAGGTCGACCAGCGCCCACGTCGCCGTCGGGTCGCCGTCGTAGACGTAGCCCGCCGATCCGGCGTTGACGATGATCTTCCAGCCGAGGTCGCGGACCTCGGGCAGGTGGGTGTGGCCGCAGGCGATGACCCGGGCGTCGGTCCGCGACACCCGCTCGAGGATCACGTTGGGGTCCAGCGTCTGGTCGAAGCCGGCCGTCTGCGAGCCGGGCGAGGCGTGGCAGGCGAGGACCATCGTGTCGTCGGTCGCGCGGGCCCGGCGCTCGTTCGGCAGCCGGCGCAGCCAGGCCAGCCGCTCGTCCCCGAGGGCGTCGTTGGCCCATTCCGCGGCGGCCAGGTAGGTCTCCGGCACGCCGTCGGTCATCCACGGGAACGCCGCTGCGTAGTCGAAGTCGGTCACCGCGACATCCGTGTTGCCGGCGACGACCATCGCCCCGTCGGACTCCATCGTGCGCAGCAGGTCGATGACGCCCGCCGGGTCGGGCCCGTTGAAGACGAGATCGCCCGCGACCGCGACGAGGTCCGGCCGGGCGGCATGGACCGCCTTGCGGACCGCCTCGAGCGCCGGGAGGTTGCCGTGGATGTCGGAGATCACCGCGAGGCGGGTCATCGGAGCACCCCCTCGCCCGGGATGATGAAGCTGATCGTCGCCTCGCAGGCGACCTCGCCGTCGACGCTGGCGACGCCCCGTCCGCGGCCGAAGCGGCCGCCGAGCCGGTCCATCGTGACCTCCAGCCGGAGCGTGTCGCCCGGGATGACGACCCGCTTGAAGCGCGTGTCGTCGAGGCCCGCGAACAGCCCGATCCGGTCGCCGAAGCCCGGCTGCTTGGCGACGTAGACGGCCATCGTCTGCGCGAGCGCCTCCACCTGGAGGACGCCCGGCATCACCGGCAGGCCCGGGAAGTGCCCCTGGAAGAACCACTCGGTCGCGGTGACGCCCTTGATCCCGACGATCCGCTTCGCCTCGGGCTCGTACTCGACGATCCGGTCGACGAGGAGGAACGGCCAGCGGTGCGGGATCAGTCCCTCGATCTCGCTGGCCGAATGGATCGTGGCGGATGGCGCGTCGGTCACGGGCGACTCCTGGTGGGTAGGGTCAGTCTGGCCGTCGTCGGCAGGGCCGAGCGGCAGACTGTGTGCAGGTATGCATCACGTGCGGGCGGCGGCCGTCAGGAAGGCCGCACTCCCCACGCGGTCGAGCAGGTTGGTGGTGAACCGGCCCTCCAGGAACGTCTCGTTGCCGAGCAGCGCCCGCTGGATGGCGATGTTGGTGACCAGGCCCTCGATCACGAGCTCGTCGAGCGCGACACGCCCGCGGGCGATGGCGGTCGCCCGGTCCGGGCCCCAGACGACGAGCTTGCCGAGCAGCGAGTCGTAGAACGGCGGCACCTCGTAGCCCGTGTACAGGTGCGAGTCCATCCGGACGCCCGGGCCGCCCGGCGCGTGGTAGCGCTCGACGACGCCGGCGCCCGGCCGGAACTCGGCCTCGGGGTCCTCGGCGTTGATGCGGAACTCGATGACGTGGCCGTTGAACGCGACGTCGGCCTGGCTGAAGCCGAGCGGCTCGCCGGCCGCGATCCGGATCTGGGTGGTCACCATGTCGATGCCGGTCAGCATCTCGGTCACCGGATGCTCGACCTGGATCCGGCAGTTGATCTCGATGAAGTAGAAGCCGCCCGGAGGCATCGACGAGGAACTCGAGCGTCCCGACGTTCTCGTAGCCGGCGGCGACCACGGCCCGGACCGCGCGCTCGGCGAGGTCGGCGCGGGCGGCGTCGGAGAGCGCCGGCGTCGGCGCCTCCTCGAGGATCTTCTGGTGGCGCCGCTGGACGGAGCAGTCGCGCTCGCCGAGGTGGACGCCGTGCCCGTAGCGGTCGACCGCGACCTGGACCTCGACGTGGCGGTTCTCGTCGAGCCACTTCTCGAGGTACAGCGAGTCGTCGCCGAACGCCGCCTTGGCCTCCGAGCGGCAGACCTTGAGCACCGATTCGAGCTCGCGCGCGGTGCGGACCATGCGCATGCCCTTGCCGCCGCCGCCGGCCGACGGCTTGATCAGGACCGGGTAGCCCAGCTTCTCGGCCTCCGCGAGCGCGTGCGTCTCGTCGCGGAGCATCCCGTCCGAGCCCGGGATCGTGGGCAGGCCGTGCGCGCCGAGCAGCCGGCGGGTGGCTTCCTTGTGAGCGAACCGCTCGAGCACCGGGCCGGGCGGGCCGATGAACGTCAGGCCGTGGGCGCGCGACGACGTCGGCGAAGCCCTCGTCCTCGGACAGGAAGCCGTAGCCCGGGTGGATCGCGTCGCAGCCGGTCACCAGCGCCGCCGAGATCACCGCCGGCGCCGAGAGGTACGAGCGCTTCGCGTCGGCCGGGCCGATGCAGATCGCCTCGTCCGCGAGCTGGACCGGCAGCGAGTCGCGGTCCGCCTCGCTGTAGGCGACGACCGCCTCGACGCCGAGCTCCCGGCACGCCCGCAGGATGCGCAGCGCGATCTCGCCGCGGTTGGCGATGAGGATCTTGTGGAACATGGGTCAGGCGTCCCCGCCGGCGGCCGCCGTCGCGAGCTCGATGACGATCAGCTCCTGGCCGTACTCGACCGCGTCGCCCGGCTCCACGAGGCTGGCCCCGACGAGACCGTCGACCGGGGTCACGACCTCCTGGGCGACGCCCGAGCATGTCGACGATGCCCAGCCGGTCGCCGGCACGGACCCGGGTGCCGGCACGGACCCCGTTCCGGGGCTGGAAGATGCCGACCGCGGGCGATGTCGCCACGGACCGGCGGGGGTCGGCGCCGTCGTGCCCGTCGCGGCTCGTCGCGACCCGGGCCGACCGGGGTGAGCGTGCCGACCGCCTGGTGGGCGCCATGCGACGAGCCGCGACCCGCGCGCTCGGCGGTCCGCTTGGCCGGGGCGGCCGCGGGCCGGCGCAACCGGACCTTCCAGTCGCCCTCGCGGACCTCGAGCTCCCCGAGGCCGGTCGCGGCGAGCTTGGCGATCAGGGCCGGCAGCAGCTCGTCGGCGAGGCGGTCGATGGCGGCGTGGTCCTCGACGCGCCGGGACGAGGCGTCGGCGTCCTGGGGTGGCGATCCGGGCACTCGCTAGACCTCCTCGCGCGCCGGCGGGTCGTCGCGCGACCACGGCTGGACGGTGGCGCCGATGGCTCGCCGGCCCGGGTCCAGCAGGTCCCGCAGGCGATCACCGAGGCCGCGATCGACCTTGTCGGGGAGCTCCGGCACGTCGGCCTCAGTGTAGGCGCCCAGCGACCGGTAGCGTCGGTAGCGCGCGTCGACGAGCTCGTCGAGCGTGAGGGCCTCGAGCGCCTCGAGCCGGTCGAGGATGATCGCCCGCAGCCGGCGGGCCGTCTCGGCCGGGTCCGTGTGGGCGCCCTCGCCGGGTTCCGCGACGACGAGGTCGACGACGCCGAGGTCGCGCTGGTCGCCGGCGGTCATCCGCATCGCGGCCGCCGCGGTGGCGGCCTCGTCGGTGGACCGCCAGAGGATCGAGGCGCAGCCCTCGGGGCTGATGACCGAGTAGACCGCGTTCTCGAGCGCGATGATCACGTCCCCGACGGCGATGGCCAGCGCGCCGCCCGAGCCGCCTTCGCCGGTGATGACGGTGACGATCGGCGTCCGCAGGCGGGTCATCAGCGCCACCGAGCGGGCGATCGCCTCGGCGATCCCGCGCTCCTCGGACTCGGGGCCGGGATGGGCGCCGGGCACGTCGACGAAGGTGATCAGCGGGAGGCCGAACCGCTCGGCCAGCTCCATCACGCGCATCGCCTTGCGATAGCCCTCGGGATGCGGCATCCCGAAGTTGCGCCGGACGTTCTCGTCGGTGTCGGCGCCCTTCTGCTGGCCGACGACCGCGACCGGCCGGCCGTCGAGCCGGGCGAGCCCCGCGACCATCGCCTCGTCGTCGCCGAACAGGCGGTCCCCGTGGAGCTCGACGAACCCGTCGGTCATCGCCTCGACGAACTCGAGCGTCCGCGGCCGCCGCAGGTTGCGCGCCAGCTGGACCCGCGCCCAGGCGTCGTCGGCGGTGGGACCGCTGCCGTTGGTCGGCGTCCCGTTCGTGGCCCCGCCCTTCGCCGCCGACCAGGGTCGCCGGGTCGGGCGCGGTGTCGCCGGCCGCGCGCTCGCCGACCCGGTCGGCCAGGGTCGAGAGGAAGGAGAGCGGCCGGAAGCCGGGCATGTCCGACCCGGCGGGGACCGTCGCGGCGGCGCCGTCGCGGACCGGCAGGAGCCGCAGGATCGCGACCAGCTCGTCGCGCAGCGCCGGGCGCGCCACGACCCGGTCGACGAAGCCGTGGCGGTACAGGAACTCGGCGCGCTGGAAGCCCTCGGGCAGCTCCTGCGCGATGGTCCCGGCCTGGACGCGCGCGCCGGCGAAGCCGATCAGCGCGTTGGGCTCGGCCACGTTGACGTCGCCGACGGCCGCGAACGAGGCGAAGACGCCGCCGGTGGTCGGGTCGGACAGGACCGAGATGAAGGGGACCCCGGCGGGGCGCAGCCGCTCGATGGCGGCGAGGGTCTTGGCGAGCTGCATGAGGGCCAGCGTGCCCTCCTGCATCCGGGCGCCGCCCGACGCGCTCACGATGATCAGCGGGATCCGCGCGGCGAGCGCGTGCTCGGCGGCCCGGGTGACCTTCTCGCCGACGACGGCCCCCATCGAGCCGCCCATGAACCCGAAGTCCATGACGCAGATGGCGACCGGGATCTCGGCGATGGCGCCGGTGCCCCAGACGCGCCGCGTCGCGCATGCCGGTCGACGCCTGGGCCGCCGCCAGCCGGTCGACGTAGCTCTTGCGGTCGACGAAGCGCGAGCGCGTCCACCGACTGGAGGCCGGCGTCGTGCTCGACCCAGGTCTCGTGGTCGATCAGCTGCTCGAGCCGGGTCGCGGCGGACAGCCGGAAGTGGTGGCCGCAGTTCGGGCACACCCGCATCGCCTTGTCGAGCTGCTTGTTGAACAGCATCGACTCGCACTGCGGGCACTTCGTCCAGAGGTCGGGCGGGTAGGCGTCCCGGCGGGCGCGGAACGAGGGCAGCTTGATCGGCATCAGTCCAGCCGTCCCCGGGCGACCGCGCGGACGGCCCGGGCCATCGGGGAGCCGGCGGGCCGCCGCCAGCGCCAGGCGACCCACGCGGCGCCGGCCAGCGAGAGGGCGGCCGACGTGATGGCGGCGCCGCCGATGAGCAGCGGGCGCATCGGGATCGCCGTCCGGGTCGCCGTCGAGCGCGCCGCCGTCGACGTACGCCGCGAGCGCCGCGTGCTCGGCGGCGTCCTCGGGCAGGCGCATCGACACGACCGAGCCCTCGCCACCCGCGGCGACCGGCAGGCGTCCGGGCGACGGCCGCGCCCGCGAGCCGGGCCGCCAGCGCCTCCTCGAAGCGGAACGACGGGTGCAGCCGCGGCAGGTCGCGGGCCAGGCGGTCGGCCACGGCGCGGAGCCTCGGGTCGAGCTCGACCGGGGCGGGCGTCCCGTCGGCGCCGGCCCCATGGGCCATCAGCAGCGACTCGAGATAGCGGTCGGCGATGAGGGCCTCGATCTCCGCGGCGTCCCGGCCGCCGGACAGGGTCACTCGCGGTCCTCGCCGAGGTCGCGCGCCACGTTCCGCAGCGCCCGGTGGATGAGGACCCGGACCGAGCCCTCCGAGCGGCCCATGATCCCGGCGATCTCGGCGGTGGACATCTCGTCGACGAAGCGCAGCACGACCGCGCGGCGGCGGTCGCCGCTCAGCCGGCTCACCGCGCGCAGCGCGGCGCGGCCCTCGTCCCGGCGGGCGGCGTCGGCCTCGAGGTCGAGCGGGCCGGCCAGCTCGGCGACGGTGTCGAGGGTCGTCTCCGGGCGGCGGCGGCGCCGGCGGCGGCGCTCGGCCACGACGTTGCGGGCGATCGTGAACAGCCACACCTTGAACGTGGACGCGCCCTCGCCGTCCATCGGGCGGGCGCGCTCCTCGAAGCGCGGCAGGTTGGCGAGCGCCGCCAGGAACGTCCGTTCCGTGGCGTCCTCGGCCTCATGCCGGTCCCCGAGCTCGTAGAACGCGTAGCTGTACACCTGGGCCAGGTACTTCCGGTAGAGGGCGTCGAACTGCGCCGGGTCGGCCCGCGCCGCGTCCACGAGCGGGCGGTCCCGATCGAGATGGACGAGGCGAGCGCCACCGGTCTCCTCCGACCGGTCCACCTTCCTGAATGCCGGACGCGCCATCGCGTTACACCCCGACCGTCGGGGCGAGGCGGGCATGGCGGATCTCGCCGACCACGACCGCGCGGCGCCCATCGGCGGCCGACGGGTCCTCGACCAGCAGCGCGCCCGAGACCGGGTCGACGCCGAGGGCGTGCACCGGCTCGCTCGTGCCGTCCGGGCGGACCAGGTCCACGACCCGTCCGGTCGTCGCCTGGCGGTCCGCCCAGCCGGCCTCGTCGAAGCGTCCCGCGCGGAGCGCCTCGACGCCGGTCTCCAGGCGTTCGACGAACCCGTCCGCCAGGGCGTCGCGGTCGACCGGCCGGCCGCCGGCGGTCTCGCGCAGCGACGTCATCGCGTCGGCCAGGCCCGCGGGGAACGAGGCGGCCGGCCAGTCGGCGTTGATGCCGATCCCGACGACGACCCGCGGGTCGTCCGAGCCGAGGCCGTCGGTCTCGCCGAGCACGCCGGCGAGCTTGCGGAGCGTCCCGTCGCCGCCTCGACGACGAGGTCGTTGGGCCACTTGAGGCGCACCGTCCCCGCGGGCAGCCCGGCGACGGCCTCGGCCGCATCGGCCATCGCCAGCGACGCGATCGCGGCCAGCCGCCAGACGCGATCCGGCGCCAGCCACGTCGGCCGGAACCCGAGCGAGAGCAGCAGCGCGGCCCCGGGCGGCGCGACCCAGGTCCGTCCGTCGCGGCCGCGGCCGGCCGTCTGCGTGTCCGCGGTGGCGAGGCAGACCTCCGGCGTGCCGCCGGCCAGCCAGCCGCGGACGACGTCGTTGGTGGAGCCGACCTCGGCGAACCGCTCCGAGCGGGCCAGGAACGCCGTCGCTCGCACGGCTCCCTCAGCCCGCCGCCGCGACGTCGACCGGTTCGGGGCGCTCGAGCTCGAAGGCGTCGTGCAGGGCGCGCAGCGCGGTCTCCAGCTCGGCCTCGGCGACGATGCAGGTGATGCGGACCTCGGAGGTCGAGATCATCTCGATGTTCACGCCGGCATCGGCGAGCGTCCCGAACATGCGCGCCGCGTAGCCCGGCGCGTTGTGCAGCCCGGCGCCGACGATCGAGACCTTCCCGACCGAGGCGTCGGTCGTGAGCTCGCGCGCGTTCATCTCGCGGACGAGCGGCTCGAGGACCTTCTTCGCCCGGGCCAGCTCGACCCGCGGCACCGTGAAGGACATGTCGGTCGAGCCGCCGTGGCCGACGTTCTGGACGATCATGTCGATGTTGACGCCGGCCTCGGCCAGCGGCTCGAAGATCGCCCGCGCGACGCCCGGGCGGTCCGGGACGTCGACGATCGTGACCTTGGCCACGTTCCGGTCGTGGGCGAGCCCGCGGACCTTGTTGCGCTGCTCCACGAGCGGATCCTCCCTGATGGTGGTGCCGGGGGCGTCCTCGAACGAGCTGAGGACCTCGATGACGACGTCGTTGACCCAGCCCAGCTCGACGGCGCGGACCTGCATGACCTGGGCGCCCTGGTGGGCGAGCTCGAGCATCTCCTCGTAGCCGATGACCGGCAGCTGCCGCGCCTTCGGGACGAGCCGGGGATCCGCGGTGTAGATGCCGCGGACGTCGGTGAAGATCTGGCAGCGGGTGGCGCGCAGCGAGGCGGCGAGGGCCACCGCGGTCGTGTCGCTGCCGCCGCGGCCGAGCGTCGTGATCTCGTCGGCGCCGCTGCTCTGGCCCTGGAACCCGGCGACGATCACGACCTTGCCCGCCTCGAGCTCGTCGCGGACGCGGCGCGGCTCGATGCCGGCGATCCGGGCCCGCCCGTACTGGCCGTCGGTGGTGATGCCGGCCTGCGGCCCGGTCAGGCTGATCGCCTGGGTCCCGAGGCCGTGGAGGGCCATCGAGAGCAGCGTCGCCGCCTGGTGCTCGCCGGTCGCGAGGAGGACGTCCAGCTCGCGCGGGTCGGGATCGTCGGTGATCGCGGCCGCGAGGCCGAGCAGCTCGTCCGTCGTGTCGCCCATCGCCGAGACCACCACGACCAGGTCGTGGCCGGCCGCGCGCTCGCGGGCGATCCGGCGCGCGACGCGCTTGATGCGGTCGGCGTCGGCCACGGACGAGCCGCCGTACTTCTGGACGACGAGGGGGGCAGGCATCGCGGCGCATTCTACCGCCCGGCCCGCGGCGCTCCCGGCGCACGGCATGGGCGAGGGCTACGATGGCGCGGCCGTCCCGCCCCCGAGGTGTCCGCCATGTGCTTCGATCTCGACAGCCACCCGCCGATCGAGCCCATCGCCGGCGGCGCCCTGGACAGCTCGCGGCCGACCCTGACCGCGGCCGACGGCAACCATCCGGCGGCGTTCCTGGCCCGGGCCGCGACGCCCGGCTGGCGCGGCCGTCGTGCTGCTGCCGGACGTCCGCGGCCTCCATCCGTTCTACGAGGAGCTGGCCCTCCGGTTCGCGGAGCACGGGATCGACGCGCTGGCCATCGACTGGTTCGGCCGGACCGCGCCCGACGACCATCGCGGCGAGGCGTTCGAGCACATGCCGCACGCGTCGGCGACGACCTGGGGCGGGATCGCCGCCGACATCGCCGCCGGGGCCGGGTACCTGCGGGAGCACGGGCGCGGCGCGGCGCCCGGCCAGCCGCCCGAGGTCTTCACGCTCGGGTTCTGCATGGGCGGCCGGATGTCGTTCCTGGCCGGCACCCTGGGGCTCGGCCTCGCGGGCGTGATCGGGTTCTACGGCACGCTCGTCGGCCCGTGGCGCAACGACGCGCCGGCGCCGGTGGACGTGGCCGCGTCGATCGCGTCGCCCGTGCTCGGGCTGTTCGGCGGCGCCGACACGGGGATCACGCCGGAGGCGATCGCCGCCTTCGATGCGGGGCTCACGGCGACGGGCACCGCCCATCGCCTGGTCAGCTACGAGGGCGCGCCGCACAGCTTCTTCGACCGCAAGGCGGCCGAGTTCGCGGATGCCAGCGCGTCGGCGTGGGCGGAGACGCTGGCGTTCATCGCCGACCCGGGGGCCGCGTCCGGGTCCTGATCAGGGTCCGGTGACCACCTTCGCGCCGTGCGCGCGCGGCTCGACGACCTCGATGCGGCCGGGCAGGTCGACGTCCGCGGCGGCCGCGCCGAACGCGGCTTCGATGCGGGTGATGCCCGCCATCGAATCGGCGAAGGCGAGGATCGACGAGCCCGCCCCCGACAGGCACGCGCCGATCGCGCCGGCCTCGCGCGCGGCCCCGACCAGCGCGGGGAGCTGCGGGTAGACCTTCGCGCGATACGGCTCGTGCAGCCGGTCGACCGTGAGCTGCTTGAGGACCTCGTACCGGCCGCTGGCGAGCCCGGCCACGCCGAGCGCGACGGCCCCGATGTTGGCGACCGCGTCGGCCAGCGGGACGGTGTCCGGGAGGATGTCGCGCATGTCCTCGGTCGAGAGCCGCAGCTCCGGGATGAACAGCACGGCCCGGAGGTCGCGCGGCGGATCGAAGCGGACGGCATCGACCGCGCCGTCCTCGGTCCGGGCGCTGATCGTGAAGCCGCCGAGCAGCGCGGCGGCGGCGTTGTCGGGGTGGCCCTCCAGGTCGGTCGCGAGGCGGAGCAGCTCGGGCTGCCCGAGCGGGTCGCCGAGGAGCGCGTTGCCGGCGACGAGCCCCGCGACGGTCGCCGCGGCCGACGAGCCGAGCCCGCGGGCCAGCGGGATCCGGTTGTGCATGACGATCCGCCAGCCGACGCCCGCGGGGAGCTCGCCGCGGGCCGCGGTCAGCGCCGCCTCGAGGCCGCGGACGAAGCGGTTGTCACGGTCCTCGGGCAGCTCGTCGCGGCCCTCGCCCTCGACGGTCAGCTCGATCCGGCCCCGGCTCCAGCCGCGGACCTCGAGCTCGATGCGATCGGTCAGCGCGAGCGCGACGCCGAGGCAGTCGTACCCGGCCCCGAGGTTGGCCGAGGTGGCCGGCACCTCGACCGCGACCGTGCGGCCATCCAGTTCGGCGAGCCAGTGGGCGACCATGGCTACCAGCCCAGCGCGACGGCGACCGCGCCGACGGTCGGCGCGGCCTCGATCCAGGGACCGACCTGGCGCTCGGCGGTCGTCGGGTCCTTCAGGCCGTGGCCGGTCAGCACGCACGCGACGAGCGCGTCGGGCTCCAGCTCGCCGGCGGCCGCGGCCTTGCGCAGCCCGGCGACGCCCGCGGCCGAGGCCGGCTCGCAGAAGATCCCCTCGAGCCGGGCCACGTCGCGGTAGGCGGCGAGGATCTCGTCGTCGGTCACGGCATCGATGCGGCCGTGCGAGCCGTCGCGCGCCTCGATCGCCAGGTCCCACGACGCCGGGTCGCCGATGCGGATCGCGGTCGCGACCGTCTCCGGGTGGTCCACCCGGCGGCCGCTGACGAGCGGCGCGGCACCGGCCGCCTGGAAGCCCCAGAGACGCGGCGTCCCGGCGACCATCCCGGCCGCCGCGTACGCCTGGAAGCCCATCCAGTACGCGCTGATGTTGCCCGCGTTGCCGACCGGGATGGCCAGCACGTCCGGCGCGCGGCCGAGCGCGTCGCAGATCTCGAAGGCGGCGGTCTGCTGCCCCTCGAGCCGGAAGTGGTTGACGGAGTTGACGAGGGTCACCGGATGATCTCCCTGTTCGGCGAGCGCGCGGACGATCGTGAGGGCCTGGTCGAAGTTGCCGTCGATCGCGACGACCTGGGCGCCGGCCATCAGCGCCTGGAGGAGCTTGCCGGTGGCGATCTGGCCCTTCGGCAGGACCACGATCGCCGTCCATCCCGGCCGCGGCAGCGTAAGCCGCGGCCGACGCGGACGTGTTGCCCGTCGAGGCGCAGACGACGGCGGTCGCGCCCTCCTCGGCCGCCTTCGCGACGGCCAGGACCATGCCACGGTCCTTGAAGGAGCCGGTCGGGTTCTGGCCCTCGACCTTGAGGTGGAGGTTCGGGACCCCGATGGCGGCGCCGAGCCGCGGCGCGTGGACGAGCGGCGTGTCGCCCTCGCCGAGCGTCAGCGCGGGCGTCGCGTCGGTGACCGGGAGGAAGCGCGCGTAGCGCTCCATCAGTCGCGGACGGGCGGTCCGGGCCGGCGACGGCGCGGCCGTGCGCGACTCAGTCATCGATGGGGTACCGGACGCCGTCGCGCATCTCGATGACCTCGCGCGCCGGGGCGTGGACCGGGTCGCCGGTCGGACCGGTGGCGGCGGGCCGCGGACCCCAGGTCGATCCGGCGCCGCGGGCGATCGCGATCAGGTCGCCGAGGACGGCGGAGGAGGTCGCGGCGCCGCCCGCGCCCGGACCGTCGAAGCCGACCGTGCCGACCGGCTCCGCGTCCACCTCGACGCGGTTCCGGACGCCGGCCGTGCGGCCGAGCGCGGAGTCGAGCGGGAGGGCCGTCGGGAGGACCGCGGCGGCGAGGCTGCCATCGGGCAGGCGGCTCGCCGTGGCGAGGAGGCGGATCACGCGACCGGCCGCGCGGGCCTCGTCGGCATGGTCCCGCGTGACCGCGGTGATGCCGGGGCCGGCCGGGCCACCCCGGCCGTCGGGCCGGGTCGCGATCGACGCGGGATCGAGCCACCGGTCGAACGCGAGCCGGGCGAGGATCACCAGCTTGTTGACCGCGTCGAGCCCCTCGACGTCGCCCGACGGGTCCGCCTCGGCGTACCCGAGGCGCTGGGCCTCGGCGAGCGCCTCGTCGTAGTCGCGCGGGGCGTCCGGGTCGGTCATCGCGGTCAGGATGAAGTTCGTCGTGCCGTTGACGATGCCGCGGACGCGGCTGACCCGGTCGGCGGCGAGGTCGGCGGCCAGCGGCCCGAGGATCGGGATCCCGCCGCCCACGGCGGCCTCGAAGCGCAGCGCCGCACCGGTCCGCCGGGCGATGGCCTCGAGGGCCGGCCCGTGGTGGGCGATGACGTGCTTGTTCGCGGTCACGACCGGCGTGCCCATCGAGAGCGCGGCCGCGATCAGGGTGTGCGCCGGCTCGTCGCCGCCCATGAGCTCGACGACGACGTCGGCGCCCGCGTCCGCGACGAGGTGGGCCGGGGCATCGGTCACGAGGTCCGCGGGCAGGCCAGAGGCGATCGCCCGGTCCGGCTCGCGGACCGCGATCCCGACGAGCTCCAGGCCGGGGCCGTCCGACGGCCGCAGCTCGGCCCGCCGGTCGATCAGGGCGCAGGCGACCTCGCGCCCGACGGTCCCGGCACCGAGCAGCACGACGCGCAGCGGGGCGGCGCTCAACGCTCGGCTCGGCTGGGTCGTGACATCGCGGTCGATGGTAGCCGACGGCGTCGGGCGGCCGGGCGGCCTCGGGCGGTCCGCTACACTCGCCGACGATGACGATCGAGACGGTCCCGGCACCCGCCACGGCGCCCGACGCCGCCCTCCGCCCGCGGATCTTCAGCGGCATCCAGCCCTCGGGCGCGCCGCACCTCGGCAACGACCTCGGCGCGATCCGCAACTACGTCCGGCTCCAGGCCGAGTACGACACGATCTACTGCATCGTCGACTACCACGCGCTGACCAGCCTCCACGACCCGGATGCGCTGCGCGCGCGCACCCGCGAGATGGGGGCCGCGCTGGTCGCCCTGGGCCTCGACCCCGACCGCTGCATCCTCTTCGTCCAGAGCCACCGGCCCGAGCACACCGAGCTCGCCTGGCTGCTGATGACGATCACGCCCGTGAGCTGGCTCGAGCGGACGCCCACCTACAAGGAGAAGCGCGAGAACCAGCCCGACGACGTCAACCACGGCCTGCTCACGTACCCGGTCCTGCAGGCCGCGGACATCGTCATCTACAAGGCGTCGCTGGTCCCGGTCGGCAAGGACCAGGCCGCGCACCTGGAGCTCTCGCGCGAGATCGTCCGGCGCTTCAACTCGATCTACGGCGAGACCTTCCCCGAGCCGCAGGCCGTCCACACCGAGGTGCCGGTCGTGCTCGGCACGGACGGCGCCCGGAAGATGAGCAAGTCGCTCAACAACACCATCGAGATCCTGGCCTCGCCCGAGGTCATCCGGCGCCAGGTCATGAGCATGGTCACCGACACGCAGCGCATCCTGCGGACCGATCCGGGGCGTCCGGAGGTCTGCAACGTCTGCCAGCTCCACCGCTTCTTCGGCAGCGACTACGAGACGATCTGGGACGGCGAGCGGACGGCGCGGACCGGCTGCGTCGACACCAAGAAGCTGCTCGCGGAGCGGATCATCGCCCACTATGCCGAGGCCCGCGAGCGCTACGAGGAGCTGATGGCCGACCCGGCGCGCATCGACCGCATCCTCGCCGACGGCGCCGAGCGGGCGCGGCCGCTGGCCGAGGCCACGATGGCCGAGGTCCGCGAGCGGATGGGGCTGCGCTAAGGACCTAGGAGGGACCCGCCACGGAGGACCGAACGCTGCTCGACGACCGACCGGGAGGACGGGATCGGCGACTCGTGAGCGCGATCCTGGTGCTCGGCACGGTCGCGCTCTTCTTCATCGTCCTCGGCCAGCTGGCCTCGTTCCTCTCGTTCTTCGCCGACATCCTGCTGACGTTCTTCCTCGCCTGGCTGCTCGCGTTCATCATCAGCCCGATCGTCACCCGGATCATCGCGGCGATCCCCAAGCTGCCGCGGGTCCTGGCGACCGTCATCGTCTACACCGGCGTGGTCGCGATCCTGGTCGTGATCATCGTGGTGGTCGCCGGGGCGCTGACGACGTCGATCGCCGAGTTCGTCGCCTCGATCCCGCAGATCCAGCGCGACCTGCCCGTCGATCGTCGCGCCGTGGCAGGCCTGGCTGGACTCCGTCGGCCTCGGCCAGATCGACCTCGTGACCCAGCTCACCTCGGTCCTCGACAACCTCGACGAGGTCGCCGCGATCCTGGTCACGCCGCTGCAGCAGATCGCCGTCGCCAGCCTGAGCGTCGTCGGGACGATGCTGATCGTCTTCTTCCTGTCGATCTACATGGTCATCGACCGCGACCAGATCCTGGCCTTCCTCTTCCGGCTGGTGCCGCCGTCCTACGCCGAGGAGGCCCGCCTGCTCCAGACGTCCGTCTCGCGCTCGTTCGGCGGGTTCCTGCGCGGGCAGGCCCTGATGGGCGCGACCTACTTCGTGATCGCCCTCATCACCAGCGTCGTCATGGGCCTGCCGCTGGTCGCGCTGACCTCGGTCTCCGCCGGGCTGCTCATGTCGATCCCGTTCTTCGGGCCGTTCGTCTCGTGGGCACCGCCGGTGATCGTCGCGCTGCTGTTCGTGCCGAGCGCGCTGCTGCCGACGCTGGCGCTGATGGTCGCCGGCTGGTTCGTGGTCATGAACGTCCTGCAGCCGCGGATCATGCGGGAGTCCGTCGGGATCCATCCGATCGTCGTCCTCGGCTCGGTGCATCATCGGGTCGCGGCTGGCCGGCATCCCGGGCGCGATCTTCGGCATCCCGATCGCCGCGGTCGCTTCCGCCTTCTTCTTCCACTTCCTCCAGCGGTCGTCGGGCGACCGGTCCGTCGCCGGCCGCGCCGCGAAACGGGTCTCCGAGCGCGAGGGCCGGCCCGTCCGGGTCCCGCGCGAGCCCGCGCCCGGCACCGCGGCGGACGTGGAGGACGCCGGCCCCGACCCCGCCGATCCCGGTGAGGCCGCCGAGGCCGTCACGTGAGCGACGACCCGCCGGACATGACCCGGGAACGGGCACGGACCGAGCGGCGCGACCTCGACAAGGAGCGCGGCGAGCCCGTCGCGGGCGGCTCGGCACGGGGTGGCCCGCGCGCCGTCCGCGGCAGCGCCCGGCCGCTGGGCGAATGGGACGGCCGGCCGCGGATCCTGGTCACCAACGACGACGGCGTCGAATCGCGCGGCCTGCTCGCGCTCAAGCAGGCGCTCGACCCGATCGGCGACGTCACGGTGGTGGCGCCCGACACGAACCAGAGCGCCGTCGGCCACCAGAAGACCCTGATGCGCCCGCTGCGCGTCCGGGAGCGGACGCTCGGCGACGGCTCGCTCGCCTATTCCGTGGACGGCTCGCCGACGGACGCGGTCAGCCTCGCCTTCCTGGGCTACTTCGGGCACACCTTCGACCTGGTGGCGTCGGGCATCAACTACGGCGCCAACCTCGGCGACGACATCACCTATTCCGGCACGGTCAGCGCCGCCATGGAGGCGGTCATCAACAACTGCCCGGGCTTCGCGATCTCGCAGGAGTACTACGAGCACCCCGATTTCGCGCTCGCCGGCCTCGCCGCCACGACCGTCGCCCGCAACATCCTCGAGCACGGCCTCTCGCCGGGCGAGCTCATCAACGTCAACGTGCCCGCGGTGACGCTCGAGGAGTGCGGCGGCTTCGAGGTCACCCGCCTCGGCAAGCGGATCTACCAGGACGAGCTCATCCAGCGCCTCGACCCGCGCGGGATCCCCTACTTCTGGATCGGCGGCCCGCCGCCCTCCGGGCTGGCCGTGGAGGGCACCGACTTCCACGCGGTCATCAATCGCCGGATCGCCGTGACCCCGATCCATCTCGACCTGACCGGGCGCAGCCTGCTCAAGCGCCTGCGGACGTGGTCGTGGCCGCTCGAGGAGCCCTGACCGGGCCACCGGCGTCGGCGTACCATGCCGCTCCCGGACGCGCCGCACTGGTGGGAGGAACGACCATGGACGACCTCACGAAGCTGACCTCGAGCCTCGAGCGGGGACGGCGCCGGCGGGACGGACCCGATGGCGGCCCTCGCCGGCCTGCAGCAGGCGGTGCAGCAGGAGGGCGGCATCGACGCCCTGCTGGGCAAGCTCAAGGACGGCGGGCTGGGCCAGCAGGTCGACTCGTGGGTCGGGACCGGCGGCAACCAGCCGGTCGACCCGGCCGCGCTCGGCCAGGCCCTCGGCCCGGACACCGTCCAGCGGCTGTCGTCCGGCTCGGGCATCGACATCGGGCAGCTGCTGCCGTTGCTGGCGACGTTCCTGCCGCAGATCGTGGACATGCTCACCCCGACACGGGACGGTCCCGGCCGGCGGGCTGGGTCAGGCCGCGAGCGGCATGGACCTCGGCGGCGTGCTCGGAGGCCTCCTCGGCGGCGCCGGCGGCTCGGGCGGCAGCCCGGATCTCGGCGGGATGCTCGGGGGCCTCCTCGGCGGCGACAAGCGCTGAACGCCGCGGCCGGGCGTCATCGCCCGGTCATCGTCGGACGTCCATGCCGGACACGACCGCGGTCCGTGGTCGTCGCCAAGGCCTGACGGCATGCTCCGGGCATGGAGTACTCGCTCGCCGTCACCCGCATCCAGCGCTTCCTCGAGGAGGAGGCGGTCGTGTGGCTGTCCACCGTCCGACCCGACGGGACCCCCCACATCGTCCCGGTCTGGTTCTGGTGGGACGGGACCTCGCTCCTGGTGTTCTCGAAGCCCGACGCCGTGAAGATCCGCAACCTGCGCGCGGGCTCGTCGGTGATGCTGGGCGTGGGCGACGCCGACGAGGACTTCGACATCGGCCTCTTCCAGGGGCGCGCGGAGATCCTCGACGTGCCGACCGCCGAGATCCTGCCGGCGGGTCACCTCGAGAAGTACGCGTCGCAGATGGCCGGCATCGGTCTGACCCCGGCCGAATACGCCGAGACCTATCCCCTCGCCGTGCGCATCACGCCGAGCCACTACCTCGGCTGGCACGGCCGGTCGGTCCCGCAGAGCGTGCGGGTCGCCGGGGCGCCGCGGACGACCATCGACGAGCCGGCCATCGGCCGGCCGAGCCTCCGCGAATGGCTGGGCGAGCCGCTGGCCCGCGGCCTGCGCGGCTTCGGGGTCGGCCTGCTCCGACCGGGTGCGGCCGGAGCGCTCTAGGACCGGGCCTGCGCCTGGTCGCTGAGGGGCACGTGGAGGCCGATCGGCAGCTTGCGGAGGGTGCCGTAGCGCTGGATCTCGCCGCCGCGCGCGTCGAGCTTCGGATCGGGTGAGCGGCGGCCGTTCGCCGACGGGCGACGGGTCGTGGTCGTGGCCATTCGGGGGCTCCTTTTCTGGGTGGGAGGCCCTCAGGGTCGCCTGTCGCGCACCGTCTGCCGGCAACAGCCCGTCCGTCACCCCTTGCATCGGTATCACGAGGGCGCCGACAGCGGCGCCGCGGCAGGCTAGCGGAGCGTGGCGGCCGCGTAGCGCTCGAGGCCCTCGAGCGCCTCCGGCAGGTCCGTCCGCCCGAAGCCGATCCGGAAATGGTTGCCCGGGTGGCCGAACTGCGATCCCGGCAGCAGCAGGACGCCCTCGGCCTCGACGAGCCCCGCCGCCCAGTCGTCGATCCGGAGGCCGGGCACGGTCAGCCGGGGGAAGCCGACCGAGCCGGCGCGCGGACGGACCCACTCGAAGCGGTCCGCCCAGTCCTCGAAGAAGCCGTCCAGGCGGCCCAGCCCGGTCTCGACGATCCCGCGCGAGCGGGCGAGGATCCGGTCGCGCGCCCGCAGCCCGATGAGGGCGAGGATCTCCGACGGCGCCGACGAGCAGATGGTCGTGTAGTCCTTCATCGCCGCGCACCGGGCGAGCAGCTCGCGGTCGCGCGTCGCCAGCCAGCCGATGCGCAGGCCGGCCATCGCGAACGACTTCGACATCACGCCCAGCGAGATCCCCCGCTCGTACGCCTCGGCGCCCGCACGGAGACGATCCGCGTCGTCGAACTCGAGCCAGCGGTAGACCTCGTCGGCGAGCAGGTGGATCCCGCGCGCTTCGAGCGCCCCGGTCAGCGCGGCCCACTCCCCGCTCGTCGGCAGCATCCCGGTCGGGTTGTGCGGGGCGTTCACGACGACCAGCCGCGTCGCCGGGGTGAGCGAGGCCAGCAGGCGGTCGACGTCCAGCGCCCAGCCGTCCGTCTCGTGGAGCTCGTGGAGGGTGACGTCCGCGCCGGCCGCACGGGCCACCTCGAACAGGCTCTGGTAGCCCGGCCAGGTCACCACGACGTGGTCGCCGGGGCCGGCCATGACGTTCATGAGGCAGAAGATCGCCTCCTCGGCGCCGGCGAACACCAGCACGTCTTCCGCGTCCAGGCCCTCGTAGAGGCCCGCGATCTCGCGGCGGAGCAGCGGGTGCCCGGTCGACTCCGTGTAGCCGAGCGTGAGGCCGTCCCACAGGTCGCGCGTCTCGTCGTCGGCGAGCGCGAGCAGGTCGCCCATCGGCACGCCCTGGACGTCCGAGGCGCACAGGAGGTGCTCGACGGCGAACTCCCAGCGGGCGAAGTACCGCTCGAGCGCGAAGTCGGCGATGCGCATGCCGGCATCATGCCGGACCCGGCTCGCCCGTATCCTCCCGGCATGGGACGGACCGTGGTCATCGTCGGGTCGCCGACCGCGCTGGGCGGCCACCTCGCCGGGATGGAGCGCACCCCCGCCGAGCTGCGCCGGCTCGGGCTGGCCGAGCGGCTGGCGGCGCGGCCGGGGCTGGCCGGGACGAGCTGGCTGGACGCGGGCGACGCGGCGAACGACCCGGGCTGGGCGCCCGACCCGGACCCGCGCGCCAAGAACCGCGAGCGGATCTGCGACTACCTCCCGCGCCTCGCCGACCATGTCGCGGACGGGATCGCCGCGGCCGCGCCCGACGCGCGCCTGCTGGTGATCGGCGGCGATTGCACGTCGCATGCCGGGGCGATGGCCGGGCTGCGGCGGGCGCATCCGGGTCTCCGGCTCGGGCTCGTCTGGTTCGACGCCCACGGCGACTTCAACGTCCCGGACACCACGCCCGTCGGGCAACGTCTGGGGGATGCCGTTCGCGATGGCCTGCGGGCGCGGCGAGGCGGACCTGCTGGCCGCCTGCGACGCGCCGACGGTCCGCGAGGCCGATGCCGCGCTCCTCGGCGGCCAGGTGCTCGACGAGCAGGAGTCGCGGATGCTCGCCGCCAGCGCCGTGGCCCAGTTCGGGGCCGGGATGCTGGCCGATCCCGCGGGTCTGGCGGCCTTGCGCGGCTGGGCCGCGACCGTCGCGGGCCGCATCGACGCGTGGTACGTCGCGTTCGACATGGACGCGCTCGACGAGGCCGGCGGGTGGGCGGTGATGATGCCGGAGCCCGGCGGGCTGTCGCTCGAGACCGCCCTCGAGGCGGTGCGGGTCGTGGCGGCGAGCGGCCCGGTCGTCGGCTTCGGCGCGACCGCGGTCAGGTTCGGGGCGGGCGGCGATCCGGAGCGGACGACGGACGCGGTCGCGGCCCTCGCGGAGGCCGCGCTGGCCTGATCAGCCCCCGACGACCACCAGGTCGGAGGCGATGGTCCGGAACTCGTCCTCGGACAGCCCGGTGCCGGTGAGGAGCCAGCTGGGGTTGGAGCCCGCGTCGTCGGAGATCGCCCAGCTGTCGGCGCCGACCGAGACGAGGTCGCCCTCGCGGTCGCCGAACGCCGCGGTCCCTGCGTCCGTGCCGTCCGGGACGCAGCCGTCGGAGCTCGAGCAGAACGCGCCTTCCTTCAGGTCGATGTGGGCGCCGCGCGGGCCGCGGTAGGAGATCTCGAGACGGGCGCCGCCGGCGAGCCGGTAGCTGCCCGACTGGACGAACCAGCCGGCCGGCAGGGCGGGGCAGTAGACGGGCCAGTCGACCGCGGACGCGACCGAGGCGTAGAACTCCTGGTTCTCGGGCGTGCCGGTGCAGGATCCGGCCGCGCCGGCCCCGGACGGGGATGGCTTCGTCGATGGCGCCTCGCTCGGCTCGTCCGTCGGGGTCTCGGTCGGCTCCGCGGAGTCGACGGGGGTCTCGGTCGGCTCGTCCGTCGCAGACTCCGTGGCGTCCGCGAGAGGGACTCGAGGTCGCGTCGGCCGTGGCGTCGGGACCGGCCGTGGCGTTCCCGGACGGGGACGCGGTCGCCCCACCACAGGCGCTCACCACGAGCGCCAGGAGGGCGGCAAGGACCAGGAAGGACCGACGACGGTCGGGACGGTCGCGTCCCGGCGCGCTCGATCGACGTCGCGTCACCGGCGGAGGGTAGCACGGGATGCGCCGGCGACCGGTCCACCGGGTCCGGCGGCCGTCGCCGGGACCGACAGCCGGACGGCGGTGCCGGCCGCCGGGAACGCGACGGTCTCGGGCGCGCTGCCGGTGCCGAGCGCGATCGCCAGCCGCAGCGGACCGGCGTGCGAGACGATGACCAGCGGCCCCGGATCCGTCAGCAGCGCCACCCAGGCCTCGCGGACGCGGTCGCCGAGGGCCCTCGCGGTCTCGCCACCGGGCCAGTCGATCGCCGGGTCGCCGGACGCCAGCTGGACGGCGAGCTCCGGCTCGAGCACGGTCAGCTCCTCGAAGGTCCGTCCCTCGGCGGTGCCGACATCGGTCTCGCGCCAGCGTTCGTCGGCCAGCACGGGCCCGAGCCCGGCCGCGCTCGCGATCGCCTCGGCCGTCGCCAGGGCCCGGATCTGCGGGCTCGTGACGATCCGCGTCCCCGGCGGCAGGTCGGCCGCGAGGTCCTGCGCAAGCCGCTCGGCGGCGGCCGCTCCGGCGGCGTCGAGGGGCGGATCGGCGCGACCGCAGTAACGATGGCCCGTCCAGGCCGTCGAGGCATGGCGGACGAGGATGACGGGGACGAGATCGCCGGTCGTCATGCGGTCAGGGCTGCGGGGCGTCGGCCGGACCGGCGACCGCGGCGGACTCGAAGGTCGCCATCCCGTCGCGGACCCGGACGGCCGCGTCGAGCAGGCTCATGGCGAGCGCGGCGCCGCTCCCCTCCCCGAGCCGCAGGTCGAGGTCGAGCAGCGGCAGGCGGCCGAGACGTTCGAGCACGATCGCGTGGCCCGGCTCGACCGAGCGATGCGACGCGATGAGCCGAGGGCCGATCAGCGGCTCGAGCCCCACGGCGATGAGGGCCGCGGCACCGGTGATGAACCCGTCGAGCACGACCGGCCGGCGCGCCGCGGCCGCGCCGACGATGACCCCGACGAGCAGCGCGATCTCGAGACCGCCGACGGCGGCGAGCACGCCGAGCGGGTCGCCCGCGTCCGGACGGTTCACGGCGATCGCCCGCTCGATGGCGGCGACCTTGCGCCGCCGTCCGGCATCGTCGACGCCGGTCCCGCGCCCCGTGACGGCCTCGGGCGGTGCGCCCGTCATCACCGCGGCGATCGCGCTCGCCGCGGTCGTATTGCCGATCCCCATCTCGCCGAGCCCGACGACGTCGGCATCCGAGATCGTCGCCCGTCTCCACGAGCGCCAGGCCGATCGCGATGGCGCGGAGCGCCTCGTCATGGGTCATGGCCGGTCCGAGCGTCATGTCCGCGGTCCCGGCGCGGACCCGCTCGCTGACGAGCCGGCCGCCGGCCGCGCCCGGGACCGCCGGCGGGATCGGCCCGGCCACGCCCACGTCGACGACGGTCACGGTCGCGCCGACCCCGGCGGCGAGGACGTTGATCGCCGCACCCCCGGCGACGAAGTTCGCGACCATCTGGGCGGTCACGGCCGACGGGTAGGCCGAGACGCCCTGGGCCGTCACGCCGTGGTCGGCGGCGGCGACCACGATCGCCTTGCGGTCCACGGCCGCGTCGGTGCGGCCGGTGATCCCGGCGAGCTGGATGACGAGGCCCTCGAGGCGGCCCAGGCTGCCGGGCGGCTTGGTCAGCCGGTCGAGGCCGGTGCGCGCCGCGGCCATCGCCGCGTCGTCGAGGGGCCCGATCCGGTCAAGCGCCGCCTGGAGCGCAGCGCGATCGGCGTCCGCGGTCGCATCCGGGCCGCCCGCCGCGGTCCTCTCGGAGCGCGTCATGCGTCAGGCCCGCCCTTGAGCCGCACGGGCAGGCCGGCGACCATCAGGACGGCGTCGTCGGCGCGGGCCGCGATCCGCTGATGGGTGAGCCCGACAAGGTCCCGGAAGGCGCGCGCGCCGGCGTGCATCGGCACCATCCCGAGCCCGAGCTCGTCGCTCACGATCACGACCGGGCCGGGCCGGCGGTCGATCTCGTCGAGGGCGGCCGCGAGCGGCCCGTCGAGGACCGGGTCCGGGTCGCCCGGCTCGTCGCCGACCAGCGCGCTCAGCCAGAGCATCAGCCCGTCGATCAGGACCGGCTCGTCGGGTGCCGTGGAGGCGATCGCCGCCGCGAGGTCGTCGCCGACCTCGACCGTCGGCCACTCGGCGGGACGGGCGCGGCGATGCCGGGCGATCCGGTCGTCGAGCTCCGGGTCGCCCGCACGCGCCGTCGCGAGGAACCAGGCGCGGCCGCCGTCCGCGAGCCGCTCGGTGGCGGCGAGCCCGTACCGGCTCTTGCCGCTCCGCGTGCCGCCGAGGACCAGGATCAGGGGCTGCGCCATCTCAGCTCGCGCCGGTCGTGCGGAGGATCGCCGCCGCGAGGGCAGTGGCCACGACCACGGCCGCGAACGACAGCTCGACCGAGGCCCCGAGCCCGTCCCCGTCGAGCTGGCCGCGGCGCCCGGCGATCAGCCGCGAGATCGCGAGCCCGAGCAGGGCGCCGACCGCGGCGCCCACCGCGACCGCCGGGCCGAGCGTGGCACCGCCCGCGGACCCGGCCAGGACCGCGCCGACGCCCGTGACGAGCGCGGCCGAGACCACGGCGATGACCGCGTCCGACGGCCGAAGTCGTTCCGCGAACCACGTCCCCAGCCGTCCGGCGGCGCGCGACCGCATGGCCAGCCCGGCCACGACCGCGACGGTCCGCGAGACGGCCCCCGCCGCGATGCACGCGATGGCGGCGACGGCGGGGCCGGCGACGGCCGCCAGCGAGGCCAGGGCGGCCACGTCGAGCCCGAGCACCAGCACGACCGCGACCACCCCGCCAGGCCCGGTCGACGGGTCCGTCCGGGCCGCCTCGGCGCGTGCCGGGTCGGGGACCAGCAGGGCGTCGGCCGTGTCCGCGAGCCCATCGAGGTGGATGGCCCCGGTCACGATGACGCCCGCACCGACCGCCAGGATCGCGGCGATCGTGGGGTCGAGGCCGCCGACGAGCAGCATCGGCAGGCCGATGACCGCGCCGACCAGTCCGCCGACGAGCCCGAACGCGGCCGCGCCCGTCGACGTCGCGGCCGCCGCCCCGCCACGCTCGCCCAGCGGGAGCCGCGTCAGGAACCCGACCGCCGCGGCGAACCCGCCGACGGCCTCCGTCGGGCCGCGACGCGCGGCCTCGGCGACCCGGGACTCGCCGACGCTCACGCGGCGCCCACCGGCAGGCGGACGAGCGCCGGGTCCACGCCGAAGACCTCGCGGATCCGCTGCGCGTCCAGGGTCGTGGCCGGCGGGCCGTCGGCGACGATGATCCCGTGGTCCATCGCGACGATCCGGGGGAAGAAATGGGCCGCGAGCGCCAGGTCGTGGAGGACGGCGACGACGGTCGTGCCGTCGCGCTCGTTGAGGTCGACGAGGAGCTGCATGACCTCGACCTGGTGGCGGATGTCGAGGTGCGCGGTCGGCTCGTCGAGGACGAGGATCGGCGCGGCCTGCGCGAGCGCGAGGGCCACGAACACCAGCTGGCGCTCGCCCATCGACAGCTCGCGCGCGTCGCGATGGCGGAGGTGCCCGATGCCGACCCGTTCGATCGCCGAGCCGATGGCGGCGTGGTCGGACGGGCGCAGCCCGGTCAGCGGGGGCTCGTGCGGGAGCCGTCCGAGCCCCACGACCTCCTCGACCGACATCTCGAACGGGAGCTGGGCGATCTCCGGCACGACCGCGATCGAGCGGGCGACCGTGCGCCGGTCCAGCGAGCCCATCGAGGCCCCGTCGAGCTCGACGGTGCCGGCGCGCGGGACGAGGACGCCCGTGAGCGCCCGGAGGAGCGTGGACTTCCCCGCGCCGTTCGGGCCGACCAGCGCGAGCCGCTCGCCGCGCCCCACGGCCAGCGTCGCGTCGGTCACGATCCGCCGCTCGCCGTAGGCGACATCGACCGCCGTGGCGGCGAGGATCGGCGTGGCGCTCACAGCTCGTACCCCGAGCGCGTCCGGGTCAGCAGGAAGAGGAAGAACGGCGCCCCGATGAGGGCCATCACGACGCCGACGGGGATGTCGCCGGCCAGCCGCGCCACCAGGTCGGCCGCGGACAGCAGCACCGCGCCGAAGATCGCGGAGAGCGGGATCAGCCGCCGCGCGGACGGACCGGTCAGCAGCCGCACGCCGTGGGGCACGACCAGGCCCACGAAGCCGATCAGGCCGCTGATCGCGACCGCCGCGGCCGTGGCGAGCGAGGCAGCCGCGAGCAGGATCCGCCGCTCGCGGCGCACGTCGAAGCCCAGGTGGACCGCGGTGGCGTCGCCGAGCAGGAAGCCGTCGAGCGATCGGGACCGGAGCCCGACCACGACGGTCGCCCCGATGATGAGCGGGGCCGCGATGGCGAGCCGGCTCCAGGACGCGCCGCCGAGGCCGCCGAGGAGGAACGAGAAGATCTCGCGGAGGTTCGATCCGGACAGGTACATGATCATCGTGAGCAGCGCCGCGAGCACCGAGCTGACCGCGTAGCCGGTCAGCAGCAGGCGGGTGAGCCCGGCCGTCCCCGCGCCGCCGACGCGGAGCACGAGATAGGCGGTCAGCAGCGCGCCGGCGAAGGCCAGGCCGTTGACCACGCCGAACTCGACCATCACGAGGTGGACGGGCACGAGCACGCCGATGGCCGCCCCGAGCGCGGCGCCGGACGCGGTGCCCAGGATGTACGGGTCGGCGAGCGGGTTGCGGACGACGCCCTGGAGCGTCGCGCCGGCGACCGCCAGGCCCGAGCCGACGAGCATCGCCGTGAGCACCCGCGGCACGCGAAGGTCCCACACGATCGTCTCGGTCGCGGCCGTCCACGCGTGCCCGGTGTCGATGCCGAGCAGGCGCCAGAGGATGACGCCGACCGTGTCGGCGGGACTGATCCGGACGGAGCCGAGCGACACGCCCGCGACCAGCAGCACGAGCAGGCTCATCACGCCGAGGGCCGCGATCAGACCGGGACGGCCGCGGAGACGGCCGGCGAGGCCGACCGTCCCGAGGTCCGTCGAGATCGTGGACGCGGACATCAGCGCCTGGTCACGGCGCCGGCGGCAGCGTGATGTCGGGGTACATCGCGAGCGTCAGGTTGCGCAGCCCGGTGGCCAGGCGCGGCCCGGGCCGGGTGATCTCGGTGTCGTCGACGGGACGGATGTCGCCGTTCTTCACCGCCGTCAGGACGCTCCAGCCGTTCCGCTTGGCGATCTCCGCGGCGGTCGGCTTGTAGAACGCGTTGACGCCCACGATGATCACCTGCGGGTCGCGCTCGATGAGCTGCTCCAGCGGGATCTCGTACGTGGTCGGATCGGACGTGATGACGTCGACCCCGAGCTTGGAGACCATCTCCTCGAGGAACGAGCCCTTCGCCGGGCCGTAGATCTGGCCGGTGTCGGGCAGGTAGCCGACGTCGTAGAAGACCCGCGGCTTCGACCCCGATGCGGTCGCCGCGGCGGACGCCGCCGTCGCGACGGCATCGATGTCCTGCCGCATCCCGGCCGTGACGGCATCGGCCTCGGCCGACTGCCCGGTCGCGTCGCCGAGGAGCTCGATGTCCTTGTAGACGCCGTCGATCGACGGGGCGTAGGTGACCAGGACGGGGACGCCGAGCGAGCGCAGCTTGGTGATCGCGTCGGCCGGGGTGAACCCGAGGCCGCCGGCGACGACGAGGTCGGGATCGAGCGCGACGATCTTCTCGACGTCGACGGTCCCGAACGTGGCGACGTCGGGGAGCGGGGCGGCCTCCGCGGGGTAGTCGCTGCCGTCATCGGTCGCCACGACGCGATCGCCGGCCCCGATCGCGAACATCGTCTCGGTGGCGGCCGGCGTCAGGGTGACGATCTTCTGCGGCGCGGCATCGAGCTTGACCGCGGTGCCCTCGTCGTCGGTCAGGCTGACCGGGAAGGCCGGCACGGGCGTGGGACTCGCGGTGGGAGCGGGGGTGGCGGTCGGCGCGGCCGTGGATGCCGCGGTCGGCGACGCGAGGGCGACGCTCGGTGAGCTGCCGGCGCTGCTGCACGCGCCGCTCAGGACGGCGACGAGCGACAGCAAGACGAGCAGGATGCGGAACGACGGGCGTGGGGACATCGGCGAGAGCCTCCGGACGGGATGGCGAGGTCGCGATCGATCGCGGGACCCCTCGCTTCGGGCATGGCGAAGCGGGGCGCCTATCCGGTGGGGTGCACGGTCCTGCCTACCTTTCTCTCGAAGGTTCGAGCAATGCACCGTGAGGTCGGCGACCGGACTTCCGCCCCCTGGAGGGCGGTCACCGTAGCGGGACTGTGCCGGAATCGCACCGGCTTCGCGACCACGCGGCGTGGTTCTCGGGTGTCGGGCGGAGCGTAGCACACGACCCCCCGCGGACCGCCTGGCCGGGGCCCGGATAAGCGCCGGATGAGCGCCCCCTGCGACGCTGTCCGCCTCGCCTCCCCGCCGCGTCTCGACCGCCGGGGGAGGTCCATCCGTCATGGTGGGACATCGATGGGGTCGAACCCTTGCACCCGGGATCGTGGCGATCGGCGCGACGGCGGCGCTGGTCGCCTCGACGGTCGCGGCGCGGGACCGTCCGTGGACGCCGGCGGCGTGCCCCGGCGATGGCGCCGTCCGCGTGACCGACGCCCGGATCGCGGCGCCGCGCGACCCGAGCGGGATCGCCGGGGAACCATGGTTCCGGGCGGACCCACGACTCGACGGCAGCGGCGCGCTGGCCGGCCAGCGACTGGTCGTGGGCCGGCGCGGCGGCGGCGAGCCGGCGACGCTGGACCTGCCACCGGAGGCGTTCGCCGCCGGTCCGTTCGGCGACGTGGTCCTCGTCGGCGATGACGACGGGATCGTCTCCAGGCTCTCGGCGCTCGATGCGGCCGCCGGCTGCCGCGCGCCCCTCGACACGACCGCGGACGTGATCCGTCGAGCGACCGTCAGCCCGGACGGATCGACCCTCTACGAGGCTCGCGTCGCGCGGCGGGACCGCGCCGATCTCGGGATCTGGTCGCGACCGCTGGACGGGGCGACGCCGGCACGGCCCGTCCTCCCGGCACCGGCCCCCGACGGGCGGTTCGGGCGCACATGGTCCACGGAGCTCGCCTGGTCGGTCGAGGGCGACCGGCTCGTGGTCCAGTCGTGTGGCGAGGTGTCCTGCCGGACGAGGCTGTACGACCCGGCCGACGGCACCATCGAGCTGGTCGATGACCCGGCGCTCGGGTCGATGGTCGGCGTCGCCGGTGGCCGCGTGATCGCCTTCGGCGCGTGCCGAGGGTTCCCGTGTCCGCTGGTCGCCACCGATGCCGCGACCGGCGCGCAGCAGCTCCTGGCCGAGGCGTCCGGCCCGGCCGTCGTGGTGTCGGACGGGCGCGACACGCGGGTCGTCCACGAGACGGACGACGGCCACGGTCTCCGCCTGCGTGCCGTCGGCCCGGACGGCTCGGGCGGCACCGACCTCGGCGTCGTCCCCGATGGACTCGGCCTGGGAGCGCTCGGAAGCGCGTCCGGCAGCGGCCTCCGGTTGCCGCCCGGCTGGGTCCTCCTGGCCCCGGACGGACGCCTTCCCCTCACCGCCGCCGATCCCCGTCCGACCCTCCGCCACGTTCCGGACGGGCGCTCCGTCCAGCTCGACGAGGTGTCCCGATGACGCGCGCTCGACCCATCCGACCCGATATCGCGACGAGCGCGGCGTTCGTGGCCCTGGTCGCGGGGCTGACGATCGCGGTCGCCGTGACGAACGCCCACGGGCCCGACCCGGCGCTGAGCGGCGGCCTGTTCGCCCAGAACCAGGCGCTCGAGTACGCGTGGCGATCGGGCGCGGAGCCGCCATCGGCGATCCGGACCGCGATCCGTGCGGCGTCGACCGCCGCGACGGCGAGCCGCGCGTCCAAGGCCGCGACGATCGCGTACGACGCGGCCGGCCCGAACCTGATCGGGTACGGGCTCGGCGCCCCCTGCGGCGTCAACGGCCTGGCGTGCTTCACGCGCAACGCGCCGACCGGCTTCTCGATGTGGCTCCGCGAGCAGGGCCACGTCTTCGACTGGGGCACGCTCAAGTGGTGCCAGTCGTACACGACCGCGCCGAACGGCTGCTACGACGCGGAGACCATCGCGCTCGACGAGTTCGGCCATGTCGAGGGCCTCGACCATCACGCGAACTACGCGGACGACCGCGACTACGAGGACGCCGTGGTCCAGACCTACTCGCGGACCAAGCCGGCGGCCGGCTGGAACGCCCGCGCGTTCGGGGCATGCGACCAGGCCACGCTCCAGCGCCGCTACGACGTGCCGAGCTGGACCGCGAAGTACTCGACCTGCGCCAGCCTGGCCACGACGGTCACGGTGAGCGCCTCGCCGGCGTGGGTGGGCTTCGGCGCGACCGTCACGGTCACCGCGACCCTCAAGGTCGCCGATGTCGACGGCTACGAGCGGCTCGCGAACAACCCGCTGGCCGGCCGGAGCGTCACGCTCCAACGGCGGGTCACCGGGACGACCGCCTGGGTCGGCGCGGGGACCATGTCGGCCGGCCCGACAGCCGGCACCTACGTCGCCTCCGCCCGGCTGGTCACCGGGTCGGAGTTCCGCGCCGTCTTCTCGACCCCGTCGAACGAGGGCCTCAGGGGCGACACCTCCGCCGTGTTCCGGGTCGTCGTCGGCGGCTGTGCCGGCTCCACGTGCCCGCTCGCGCCCGCGGCCGACGGCCCGGCCCGTTGAAAGGGATCGAACCGTGACGCGCTCGCTCGCTCACCGCCCGCTCCGTCCCCGCCCGCTCGCCTGCCTGCTGGCCGGGATCCTGGCCATGGTCGCGGCGTGCGCGGTCGCCGGCCCGAGCTCGCGCCCGCCCGAGCCGGTCGGGACGCCGATCCCGTCCGCGACGCCGGCCTTCGCGTCGGCGACGACCCCGGCCACGACCCCGACCGGATCGGTCCGCCGAGCCCGACCGCCGAGTCCGTCCGTGCCGTCCGTCCCGACGACGGCCACGCCACCCGCGGCCTCCCTCTCCGCGGAGGGCGGCGACCCCGTCGCCGGCCAGCTCGGCTCGTACACCTGGGGCGACGTCGGATCGGACAGCCCATGGCTGCCGGGGGCGCCGATCGCGGTCGGTGCCCGCGAGCCGCTGGCCGTCACCTTCGATGGCGGGCCGCCGGTGGCGCAGTGGACCGCGCGACGGGCACGCGCCGGCGCGACGAGCCCCGTCGGCGCGGTCCCGGCCGGTGGCGGCGCCGGCCCGATCGCCATCGAGGCCCCTGCGGCTGGGTCGTGGACGGTCGCGGTCACGGTCGAGTTCGCCGGCGGCATCGGCTCGGCGACCTGGTACTGGCGGCTCGACGTCCGGTGACGGTGGCACACTTCGGGCGCGATGGCCGCCTCACCGACGATCCGCCGACGGCTCCTCCCGCTCGTCGCCCTGGCGATCGCGGCCGCCCTCGCGTTCGGCGCCTGCAAGGACGATCCGGTCGATCCGGGACAGGCGTCGCTGGACGGGCTCCTCCTGCTGACCGGCGACGTGCGCGCCTCGACCACGCTCGTGACCTGCGTCGGCAGCCCGTGCCGGATGGCCGCGGTCGAGACGCCGAAGGGGACCACCTGGATCGCGGCGGGCGACGGCGGCCAGCTCGCCGCGACGCTCGTCGACCAGACGCTGCGCACGAGCGACGCCCTGCATCCCGGGGGCAAGCAGTCCTGGCGGAAGGCGAACCTCGTCGATGCCGAGGGCGCCGCGGTCGACGGCCCCTTCCTGTTCCCGAGCTGGGACCCGGACGGCGTCCGCTACGCGGTGCTGGCCGGCGGACCGGACGCCGACCCGCGGCTGGTCATCGCCGATCCGGAGACCGGGACCGCGGTCGAGCACCTGCTGGATCCGCCGGTGGTGCCGGCCCCGCCCGCCTGGCTCGGTGACGACCGGATCCTCGTCGTCACCGGGACCGACGACGCGCTGACCTCGAGCGTCGTCGACGCCACCAGCGGCGACGCCTCCGCCGGGCCGAACGGGTCCCGCCTCGTCGCGACGTCGGCGGACGCGCGCACCGTCGCGGTCGCCGGACCGGGGCGCGACCCCGTGACGGTCCGGGCCACGGCGGACTGGCTGTCGGGCGACGGTTCGACGGTCGCGAAGATCGACCCGCCCGACGGCGCCGTGGCGGTCACGTCGCTCGCGCTGGACGCCGACGGCTCGCGGCTCGCGGTCGCCTGGCTGACCGACGGCGGGTCGGTCCGGGTGCTCGCCTACGAGCGCGCCCACGGCTGGCGCGCGGTCGATGTCACGGGCGCGAACCAGCCGCCGGCGGCGGTGGTGGCGTGGTCGCGCTGATCCGGATCGCGGGCCGTGCCGTTCGCCGGCCTTGGCCCGCCGGGCTCAGGCGGTCGCGACGGCCTCGTTCGCGGACAGGATCGAGACCTGGGCGTCCTCGGGCAGCATGACCCCGAAGACCTTCTGGAGCGTCAGGAGGTGGACGCACGAACCCCAGCTCTCGAAGTAGTGGCAGGTGCATCGCCACTGACCGGCATCGAGACCGACGTGATGGGTGTCGTTGTCGCCACGGAACGTGAGTGAGAGCCGGTCGATGGTGATCCGGTCAAGCTCTCGCGCGTAGCGATTCGCCTTCTCGATCTTGCCGATCAGGGAGCTGTGCATCGCTCGACTACCTCCGTCGCCCGCGGGGGCGCTCCCGAGGCCGCCGTCCGGTCATGCACCTCGACCGGTGATGGCGGTCGCGTTGACCCGAAGGGTACACCCGCGGTATCCCCGGGTCACCCCGGAATCCGTACCCGAGGTCAGGGGGCGTTGGTCCCCTCGCGGCCGAAATCGTCCTCGATCCGGATGACGTCATCGAGCTCCGGGGTCGACACCTCGATGAGCTCGCAGCGCTCGATCGCCTCGTACCGGTGGATCCGCCCGGTCGCCACTCGGCACGACTCCCCGGGGCCGAGCTCCTCGGACCCGGACGGTCCCCGTCGTCGTCCTCGAGGAACAGCCGGAGCCGGCCGGACAGGACCAGGATCGACTCGTCCTTGATCTCGTGGCGCTGGAGCGAGAGCCGCTTCCCCGCTTCGATCACGAGGACCTTGCCGACGTACCGGTCGGTGTGCGCCCAGATCAGCTCGTGGCCCCACGGCTTCTCGACCCGGCGGCCGATGCCGTCGGCGTCGGTCACCCGCGGACCAGCTTCTCGCCGGCGGCCAGCATCGCGGCCCGGGTGTCGGCGGAGGTCGCCTCCACGTAGACGCGCACGAGCGGCTCGGTCCCGGACGTGCGGACCAGCAGCCACGAGCCGTCGGCGACGTAGAACTTGAACCCGTCGTTCGTGTCGAGCGGGATGGTCTGCGTCACGGCCTGGCCGGCGAGCTCCGCCGGCGCCTGCTCCCGCAGGTCGACGAGGAGGCGGCGCTTGGTCTCGGCGTACAGGTTGCGCTCGATGTGGACGTCGACCCGCTGGTAGAACGACGCGCCCGCGATCGAATGGAAGTGCTCGATCGCCTTCGACACCGGCCAGCGCCCCGCGGCCTTCTCGCGCAGGAACAGGTCCAGCAGCATCAGGTCGGCGTAGATGCCGTCGCGCTCCGGCAGGTGCATCCCGAACCCGAAGCCGCCCGACTCCTCGGCGCCCATCATCGCGCCGGTCTCGATCATCTTCGGTCCGATGTACTTGAAGCCGACCGGGGTCTCGTAGACCTTGATCCCGTAGTGCTCGCCCAGCCGCGCGGCCATCGAGGTGTTGTTGACGCTGATGACCACCGGGTCGCGCAGCCCGCGGTGCTCGGCGAGGTAGTACATCAGCAGCCCGGTGACCTGCAGCTGGTGGATGAACGTGCCGCGCTCGTCCGCCGCGCCCGCGCGGTCGGCGTCGCCGTCGAGGAGCAGGCCCAGGTCGTAGCCGCCGCCGGCCAGCATCCCGAGCGCCTCGTCGATGTTCGGCCGGATCGGCTCCGGGTTGACGCCGCCGAAGTACGGGTTGCGCTCCTGGTGGATCTCGGTGACCCGGATCTTCCCGCCGCCGAGGAGCCGGCTGATCCAGCCCGACCCGGCGCCCCACATCGGGTCGACGAGGACGTGGACGTCGGCCGCCTTGAGGGCGTCGATGTCGATGGTGGTCCGCGCGAACCGCTCGTAGCCCTCGAACGGGTCGTAGTAGTCGACCAGCCCGGCCGCCTCGGCATCGGCCAGCGGCCGGCGGTCCACGGCATGGCCGCCGTTCTCGGCGAGGCGCTCCTCGATGGCCTTGAGGATCTCCGGCCCCGCGGCGGAGCCGGTCGGCGCCTTGACCTTGAAGCCGTTGTCGACCCACGGGTTGTGGCTGGCGGTGATGACGATGCCGGCGGCGGAGCCGCGCTGGACCACCTCGTACGAGCTCATCTGGGTCGGGACCGCGTGCTGCGCCAGCGCGACCGGGATGCCGTGGGCGAGGACCACCTCCGCTGCCGCTGCGGCGAAATGCTCCGACGCGAAGCGCCGGTCGAAGGCGATCACGACGCCCTTCGCCTGCTCGCCCCGGCTCTCGACGTAGTGCGCGACGCCGTCCGCGCAGCGCCGGACGTTCTCGAAGGTGTAGTCGTCGGCGATCCGCGCCCGCCAGCCGTCGGTGCCGAAGACGATCGTCGTCGGGGACGGCGCCTCCGTCGTGCTCGTCACGTCAGCCTCCCGGTTCGGCGCAGCGATCGATCAGCTCGCGGACCCGCCCGATGTCGGGGAGGGTCCCGCGCAGGACCGCGATGGGCTGCGTGGCCGTCATGCTACCGCGCTCGAGGGGCGCGATGACCCCCAGGCGGCCGTCGACGCGGCGGATCACGAGGTCCTCGTCGCCGACCTCGACGGTCTCGCCGGGCTTGACCACGGCCCCCTCGCCGTCGCGACCCGAGGGCGGCCAGCAGCGCGGTCCACGAGCCGAGGTCGGACCAGCCGACGTCCATCGTCCCCATCACGACCCGGCCGTCGCGGGCGGCGGCCTCCATCACCGCGTAGTCGATCGAGAGCGCCTTGCGGATCGATTCGTAGGCGCGCTCGAGCATGGACGGCGAGCCGATCATCGGCTCGAGCGTCTGGACCAGCCCGGTGTAGCGCTGCAGCGCGGCGCGGATCGCGCGGCGGCGCCACAGGAACATGCCGGCGTTCCAGGCCGCGCCGGCCTCCCGGCCGAGCTGCTCGGCACGCGCCGGGGTGGGCTTCTCCTCGAAGGCGCGGAGCGGATACGCGCGCAGGCCGCCGCGGTCCTCGCTCCGGGCCGCGTCCGGCAGCAGGTAGCCGTATTCGGTGGCCGGCCGGTCGACCCGGACCCCGAGGGTCACCAGCGGGTCCTCGATGTCGAAGATCCCGGTCGCGAGGTCCTCGGCGGCCGTCCGCAGCACGTCGCGGAAGACCTCGTCGCGCTCGATCGTCTGGTCGGCCGGGAGCACGACCATGACCTCGTCGTCGGGGCGGTCGATCGCGAGCGTCGCGAGGGCGATGGCCGCGGCCGTGTTCCGCCCGAGCGGCTCGAGCAGCAGCTGGACGTCGGGGAGCTGCTCGCGGACCAGGTGCTCGTAGCGCCGGTCCGTGACGACCGTGATGTCGTCGGTCAGCGGGCGCAGGCGCTCGGCCGTGGCCTCGAGCAGCGACCGTTCGCCGAGGAGGGGCAGGAAGGGCTTCGGTCGCTCGGGACGGCTGAGCGGGTGGAGTCGCGTCCCGCCTCCGCCGGCCATGATGACGGCATACATTCGCCATCCATCATAGGGACCGTCAGTCGGCGACGATCACGTAGCGGCCTTCCCAGACGACCCGGCGCTGCCACTCGTGGTAGGTCGTGTAGACCTTCGCGAACGTGGTCAGGTTGTAGTACTTGTACGGCCACGGGTCGCTGGAGCCCGGCCCGAGCGGCCCGAAGACGTACACCCCGAGGATCGTGCGCTTGGTCGGGTCGTCCACCTGGACGCGGACCTTGTAGCCCAGGACGACCCAGGCGTGGGTCCCGCGCTTGATCGTCACGCCGACCGGGTGGTGGGTGCGGTCGATCGCCTCGACCATGGCGTTGACCGCGGTGGTCCGGGACGTGAACGACTTCGCGGCATACGGCTGGTGCGTCCAGTGGCGCAGCGCCCACGCCCAGCCGGCGACGTCGTTCCCGTTCGTCGCGTAGGTGTAGCGGTTGTTGGCGTGGATCTGGCGAGCGAGCACGTTCTGCCGCGACCACGACCGGTTCCGCTGGTCGAGGATGATGTTCATCATCGTCTGCGTCGCGGCCGGGACGCACCAGTAGCGGCGGAACTGGCGGACGGCCGCGAGCGAGCCGGCACGATAGAGGACGACGGACTTGTCGACGGTCGCCGGTGGCGGCGGCGTCGGGGTCGGCGTGGGACCGGGCGTCGCGGTCGGGGTGGGCGTCGGCGTGGGACCCGCCGTCGGGGCGGGCGTCGGGTCCGACTCCGAGCCTGCGGCAGGCGGATCCGTCGGGGTCGGGATCGGTGTCGGGGTCGCGGTCGGCGTCGGCGTCGGCGTCGGCGTCGGCGCGTCGGCGAGGGCGAGGGCGTCTCGATGACGACCGGGGTGGGCGTCGGGGTCGGGCTGGCCTCGTCGTCGGCCAGCGCGGGCAGCGGCAGGAGGACGAGGACGGCACCGGCCAGGGCCACGGCCCGGAGGGCGGTGGCCAGGCGCTTGCGCTTGGCGGGTGGCGCTGTGACGTTGGGCAATGTCGATCCCGGGTGAGCAGGGACCGCGTCGAGCGGCGAGGGCCAAGTCTGACGAGCGCGGACACCCGTGTCGCCGGGTCGATGGTCCGCGACGCCGTGCGTCGGATGGTCCGGTGCGTCGGCGCACACCGTAACAGCGGCATCGCAGGCCGTGAAGCGTGACGGGGCCGCGCTGGCGACCCTCAGAAGCTCGGCGGGGTCAGGCAGAAGATGACGGTCGTCGGCGTGTCGCCGCGGTTCATGTTCCAGTGCGGCAGGCGCGACGGGAACGTGATGGCATCGCCTTCGCGCAGCACGTAGTGCTCATCGCCGACCCACAGGTCGAGGACCCCGGCCAGCACGACCACGACCTCCTCGTCCGAGTCGTGGGTGTAGGCCTCCTCCCCGGTCCCGCCCCCGGGCTCGATCGTCGACATGATCACCTGGAGCCGGCCGGCCATGTTCGAGGTCAGGAACTCGTCCACGGACCGGAGGCCCGGGTACGCCACGCGGCGCCGTGCCTCCCGTCGGACCACGCGGCCGCTCGCCTGCTCCGAGGCGAACAGCTGGGCGATCGAGAGGTCGAGGGCACGGGCGATGCGGCCCACGGTCGCGATCGAGGGGCTCGCGACGTCGCGCTCCACCTGCGAGAGGAAGCTCTCCGTGACGCCGGACCGCGCCGCGACGTCCCGCAGGGTGAGCCGCCGCGCCTGGCGCAGCGCCCGGATCCGCGGGCCAAGCTGGAGTTCGGTCGTCATCGATCTCCCCGGTGCGAACGGCGGTCGGCTTCAGACGCCTGAAGTATAGGTTCAGACCGTGGCGGTTTGGTGATGGCGCGCCGATCGCGTCGATGCGAGATTCGCACCGATGCCGCGTTGACGCCGGGAGGAGTCCCCCCTACCATCGGCCCACCTGTAGCGAGGCTACAGGGACGCCGCTCAGCGCCGACCGTCCGCCCCCGAGGACACCCGTTGACCGCATCCCTGACACCCGGCACCGGCTCCGAGTCCGCATCCCCCGCCATCGCGCCCGATGACCGCGCGATCCAGGGGATCCGTCCCGCGAGCGATGCGACCAGCCCGGACGTCGAGATCATCGACGTCACGAAGCGGTTCGGGACGGTGACCGCCGTCGACCACATGAACCTGCACATCGCCCGCGGCGAGTTCTACAGCCTCCTCGGCCCGTCCGGCTGCGGCAAGACCACGACGCTGCGCATGATCGCCGGCTTCGAGCAGCCGACGGAGGGCGAGATCCTGCTCGCCGGACAGCCCATCGCCGGCGTCCCGCCGTACAAGCGCAACGTCAACACCGTCTTCCAGCACTACGCGCTCTTCCCGCACATGGACGTCGCCCGGAACGTCGGCTACGGCCTGCGCCAGACCAAGGTCGGCAAGTCCGAGGAGGCGCGTCGCGTCAGCGACGCCCTCGCGATGGTCCGCCTCGCGGGCTACGAGCGACGTCGCACCTGGGAGATGTCGGGCGGCCAGCAGCAGCGCGTCGCGCTCGCGAGGGCCCTGGTCAACCATCCCACCGTGCTCCTCCTCGACGAGCCGCTGGGCGCGCTCGACCTGAAGCTCCGCAAGGAGATGCAGCTCGAGCTCAAGGCGCTCCAGCGCGAGGTCGGCATCACCTTCGTCTACGTGACCCACGACCAGGAGGAGGCGCTCACGATGAGCGACGTCATCGTGGTCATGCGCGACGGGCTGATCCAGCAGATGGGCGGCCCGACCGAGCTGTACGAACGGCCGGTCAACCGCTTCGTCGCCGATTTCATCGGCACCTCGAACTTCCTGCCGGGCACGGTCGATTCGGTCGACCCGGCGAACCGGCACGCGGTGATCCGCAGCGATCGCGGCCTCGTCCTTCGCGGGACGGTCACGGACGCGACGGCCACCCTGACGCCGGGCCAGGCCGTGACGGTCGCCACGCGACCCGAGCGGCTCGAAGTCGTGCCGGCCGATGCCGGCGCCGTCGGCGACGGCTGGTCGTCGGTCCCGGGACGCATCAACCAGGGCACCTACCTCGGCGACCAGACCGAGTTCCGGGTGCAGACCGATCTGGCGGGCGAGCTGATCGTCCGCCGCCAGAACGCCACGGGGGCGGGAGCGAGCCAGGGCCTCGGACCGGGCGATCCGGTCGTCGTGCGCTGGCTCGATGCAGCGAACCTGGTCCTCGCGGGCTAGGTCGGAGAGGAGGTCCCGCAGCGACGGGACCTGGAGGAGGAACCCAACGTGAGCGAACAGGATCTCGACACCATGCTGCGACGGATCGCGGAGACCCGCGTCCCGAGGCGCGGCTTCCTGGCGGCGGCCGGCCTGACCGCGACCAGCGCCTTCCTGGCGGCCTGTTCCGGCGGCACCGCCAGCAGCGCGCCGGCGTCCGCGTCGGCGGCGGCATCCGCGGCACCGTCGGCGGCGCCGCCCTCCGCGTCGGCATCGGCGGCCGCGTCGGCCGAGGCATCGGCGGCGGTGTACGAGCACATCGACGTCGAGCCCGAGCTCTTCATGTACAACTGGAGCGCCTACATCTCCGAGGCGAACATCGAGGCGTTCAAGAAGGAATACGCGCTCACCAAGTTCCAGTACGACATCTACGGCAACAACGAGGAGCTCATCGCCAAGCTCCAGGGCGGGGCCTCCGGGTACGACATCGCGGCGCCGACCGCCGAGTACGTCCCCGGGATGGTCGAGGAGGGCTTCCTCCAGAAGCTCGACCTCTCGAAGATCCCGAACGTCGCGAACATCAGCCAGACCTTCAAGAACCTGTGGTGGGACCCGACCAACGAGTACCAGGTCCCCAAGGACTACGGGACGACCGGCGTCCTGTACCGCTCGACCCTGATCCCCTCGGTCCCGAAGTCGTGGAAGGAGTTCTACGACCTCGTCAAGGGCGCGGCCTCGGGCAAGACGGTCTTCGTCGACTCGATGGGCGACGTCATGGTCTTCCCGCTCAAGATGCTCGGCTACTCGCTCAACTCGGTCGACCAGAAGGAGCTCGACGAGGCGCGCACGATCCTGCTCGACGTCGCCCCGCACCTCCTCGCCCTCGACTCCGACAAGTACGGCCAGAAGATGGCCGACGGCGAGGCGGCCCTGACCCTCGGCTGGACCGGCCCGCTGGGACAGGAGCTGAAGGACACGCCCGACAAGGGCTACGTCACCCCGAGCGAGGGCACCCTCTTCTGGCTCGACACCTGGGTGATGATGGCCGACGCGCCGCATCCGAACGGGTCGTACGCGTGGCTCGACTTCATCCATCGCCCCGCCGTCCAGGGCGAGGAGTCGAACTACAACTTCTACGCGACGCCGGACGAGAACGCCAAGCCGTTCGTCAAGCCGGAGCTGCTCGCGGACCCGGCGGTCTTCCCGCCCGAGGACGTGATCTCGAAGCTCGAGCCGGCGCAGGACACGTCGGGCAACACCCAGCGCATCGACATCTGGGAAGAGTTCAAGTCGAAGATCGGCAAGTGACGCGAGGTTGACGGCGAGGGGACCGGCCGTGGCGGCCCCACCCATCGCGAAGCCCGTGGCGAAGCCGGCCGGTGACCGGCTTCGCTCCGGCCTGCTCACCTCCGTCCTCCTCTTCCCGGCGGGCCTCTGGTATCTGGTCCTGCTCGTCCTGCCGCTGACGATCGTCACGATCTTCTCGTTCGGGACCCGGGCCAAGAACGGCGGCTACGAGCCCGGGTTCGTGCTCGACAACTACGCCCGGGCCATCCAGAAGTCGGATCCCTTCGTCACCAGCCTCGAGATGGCGATCGCCGGGACGATCGGCTGCCTGCTCGTCGGGTTGCCGCTCGCCTACTTCCTGGCGACGCGCGCCGGCAAGAACAAGAGCGTCTACATCCTGCTGCTGGTCGTGCCGTTCTGGACCAGCTTCCTCATCCGGACCTATGCCTGGCTGATCATCCTGGGGCCGAACCTCGGCCTCGCCGGCCAGCTCGAGTCGCTCACCGGCGCGGAGTCCGTCCAGATCCTCGGGACGCCGTTCGCGGTGCTCCTCGGGCTCGTGTACGGCTACCTGCCGCTGATGGTCTTCCCGCTCTACGTGACCCTCGAACGCATGGACCGGACCCTCGGTGAGGCGTCCAAGGACCTCGGCGCCGGCCGCTGGGCCACGTTCCGCCAGATCACCCTGCCCATCGCCCTGCCCGGGCTGGTGACCGGGAGCATCCTGGTCTTCATCCCGATGATGGGCGAGTACGTCATCCCGCAGATCCTCGGATACGGGAAGACGTACCTCATGGGCAACGCGCTGGTGACCGACTTCCTCGAGGCGCGCAACTGGCCGTCGGGCTCGGCCCGGGCCGTGTTCCTGATCCTGATCATGATCGTGACGATCGCCGTGTACCTGTGGTTCGTGAACCGCGGCCGGCAGACCCGCGAGGTCAGCGTCCTGTGACCGCCCCCGCGGTCACGACGGGAGCCGCCCAGGCGCGCCGGTCGAGCGCGCCGCGCCAGACCGACCGCTGGGCGGGCCTGGTCGAGTTCTACTTCCGGTTCCACACGGTCCTGGTCTACGCGTTCCTGTACCTGCCGATCGTGGTCGTCGTGGTGTTCGCGTTCAACGGCACGGACCGGGTCGTCACGAAATGGGGCGGCATCTCGATCAAGTGGTTCCAGTACGCGCTCGCCGACGAGGTGGTCCTCGACGCCCTGAAGAGCAGCTTCATCGTCGCGATCCCCAACGCCGTCCTGGCCACGGTCTTCGGGACGATGGCGGCGCTCGGCCTGCAGCGGGTCGGCAAGCGGGTCCGGCTCGGCTTCGACACGCTCACCTACATGAGCGTGATCGTGCCCGAGATCGTCATCGCCCTCTCGACCCTCGTGCTGTTCGCCACCGGCTTCGACTGGATCAAGTCGACGTTCGGCGTGAAGTTCACGTTCGGCTACCCGACGATCATCGCGGCGCACGTCCTCTTCAACCTGAGCCTGGTGCTGCTGCTGGTCCGCGCCCGCCTGTCCGGCATGGACCGCTCGCTCGTCGACGCGAGCGCCGACCTCTTCGCCACGCCGTGGCGGACGTTCCGCCAGATCACGTTCCCGCAGCTCCTCCCGGCGATCATCGCGGGGTTCCTGCTGTCGTTCACCTTCAGCTTCGACGACTACGTGATCACGACCTTCACGTCCGGCCCGGGCTCGTCGACGCTGCCGCTGTACATCTTCGGGCAGGTCAAGCGCGGGCGTGACCCCGGAGACCAACGCGGTCGCGACGATGATGCTCGCGCTCACGCTGATCCTGCTGTTCATCGGCCAGCTCGTGCTGATCTGGCAGTCGCGCCGGGCCGGCCGGCGCGCGTCGATGGCCTCGGTCATCGCCGAGACCTAGCCCCGGACGATCACGGCGGGCTGAGCCAGACGGTCGGGATCGCCGCGTCCGGGGCGCCGAACGTCCCGACGGCCGCGAAGCCGCCGCCGACCGCGGCGACGCCCTCGATCTTGCCCTGGCTGAGCGCGGCCGACTCGGTCGCCCGGTCCCACGCGGCGCCGTCCGTGGAGACCCAGGCCACGCCCGTCGGGTACTGCGTCCCGAAGAGCCGGTGCCCGACGGCGACGAGCCGCGTGCCGTCCCAGGCGACGTCGTGCATCTCGATCCCGAGCCCGAAGTTCCCGAGGGTCGGCGCGTCGGGCGCCGCGGTCCAGTCGACGCCGTCCGCCGACCGCCAGGCGACCGCCCGGGTGCTGTCGGCCGAGTTCCCGACCGCCACGAGCCCCAGCGCGCCGGCCGTGGTCAGCCCGCGCATCACGCCCCCGCGGAGGGCGGCCCGATCCGCCACGCGGGTCCAGGCCCGCCCGTCGGGCGAGGTCCAGACCGCCGACCCGTCCGCGGTCCTGGCATCCCCGGTCGCGCCGACCGCGACGAAGCCGACGCCCGGCAGGGCCTCGACCGCGGCGGCCCGCGTGCCGGCTGGCGTCCCCGTCCAGCGTCCCGGCCGTCCACGAGCGCCCGTCCGGGCTCCACCAGAAGCGCGCCTCGATCGGGCCGGCCAGCCCGCCCAGGTAGCCGACCGCGGCGTACCCGTCGGGCGAGCTCGCGACCCCCGTCATGCGCACCTGGGTCGATCCGTGGAGGTCCGGGCCGTCCGCCGCGGCCGACCACGACCGGCCGTCCGTCGACCACCACGCCGCCGCATGGTCGCCCGAGCCGCCGACCGCCACGACCCCGCCCGGGCCGTCGGTCACGGCGACGGCCTGCGAGCCGTCCGACGCCGGGAACGCCGCGATCCGGCTCCACCGCCGCGGGTCCGTCGAGAGCCAGGCGCTCGCGGTGACCGCACGGTCGTCGTAGCCCACGGCGACCAGCCCGACCGAGGTCAGGGCGACGTCGAGCAGGTCGGCCTGGCCGCCCTGGTAGGCCTGCGGATGGCCGAGCGATCCGGGGTTGATGTACGGCGGCGTGGTCGCGGTCGCATCGCCCGGCGGCGCGTCGACGACATCGGCCTTGCCCCAGTCGATCGCGACGACGTGCGTGGTCGGCTCGGGCGTCGCGGACGCGACGGCCGCGGATGGGGCCGGAGCCGTGCCGCATGCCGCGGCGAGCACGGCGGTGAGGAGCCCGGCGACCAGGCCCACGGGGGCCGGGGACGCCGCCCGGCGGCGCGATGGACGGCGGCTCACCCCAGGACGGTCTCGGGTCAGGCCGGGACCGCCTCCGGCTCGGGCAGGCCGGCGTCGGCGGCCAGCGCCTGCGCCTTGTCGGTCCGCTCCCACGGCAGGTCGAGGTCCGGCCGGCCGAAGTGCCCGTAGGCCGCGGTCTGGCGGTAGATCGGCCGGCGCAGGTCGAGCGCCGAGATGATCGAGGCGGGCCGCAGGTCGAAGTGGCGCTCGATGAGCGCCTGGATGCTCGCGTCGGGCACCTTCCCGGTCCCGAACGAGTCGACCGTGAAGCTGATCGGTCGGGCGATGCCGATGCCGTAGGCGACCTCGACCTCGAAGCGGTCCGCGAGGCCCGCGGCCACGACGTTCTTGGCCACCCAGCGGGCGGCGTAGGCCGCCGAGCGGTCGACCTTCGTCGGATCCTTGCCCGAGAACGCCCCGCCACCGTGGCGGGCCATGCCGCCATAGCTGTCCACGATGATCTTGCGGCCGGTCAGGCCGGCGTCGCCCATCGGCCCGCCCGTGACGAAGCGGCCGGTCGGGTTGACGTGCATGACCGGGTCGGTGTCGCGCAGCTCGGCCGGGATCGTCGGCAGGATCACGGCGTCGACGATCTCGGAGCGGAGGCGCTCGGCGCGGACGTCGGGGTCGTGCTGGGCCGAGACCACGACGGTCCGGACGCGCACCGGGATCCCGCGCTCGTACTCGACGGTGACCTGGGTCTTGCCGTCCGGGCGGAGGTACGGCAGCTGGCCGGTCTTGCGCACCTCGGCGAGCCGGCGGGCCATGCGATGCGCGAGGGCGATCGGCAGCGGCATGAGCTCGGGCGTCTCGCGGCAGGCGAAGCCGAACATCATCCCCTGGTCGCCGGCGCCGAGCTCGAACGCGGGCGCCGCGTCGTCGCGGACCTCGAGCGCCGAGTCGACGCCCTGGGCGATGTCCGGCGACTGGGCCTTGACCGAGACGAGCGTGCCGCACGTCTGGTAGTCGAAGCCGTAGTCCGCGCGGGTGTAGCCGATGTCGCGGACGGTGTCGCGCACGATCGCCTGGAAGTCCACGTAGGTCGTGGTCGAGATCTCGCCGAGGACCATGACCAGGCCGGTCGTGGTGGCGGTCTCGCAGGCGACCCGGGCCTGGGGATCCTCGCGGATGATCGCGTCCAGGATGGCGTCGCTGACCTGGTCGCACATCTTGTCGGGATGGCCCTCGGTCACCGATTCGGACGTGAAGAGGTAGTGCTCGGCGTCGACGATGCTCATCGGGTGGGGACGGCCTCCTGGGCGTGGTTCGGTCCGGGGGAGGGTAGCACGAGAGGCCCGTCAGACCCCGGTCCGGACCGCCTCGAGGTCGAGGTCCCGCTCGACGCGGTGGAGCGCCTCGTCGCCGATCGCGCCGTCGTCGCGCAGGCGGATGACGGCCTCGCGCTGGGCCGCCACGATCGACAGGCGGATCGCCTGGTGGTCGAGCAGCTCCTGGTCCGTCTCGTCGGGGATCTCGGCCGCGCCGTTCGTCGCATGGCTGGCCTCGTGCTCGTAGCGCTCGCGCAGCTGGACGACCAGCGGCAGATGGTCCGGGAACTCCTCGGACAGCCCGTCGAGCCGCAGCAGGGCCGCATCGACCGCCGCCTGGCGGGCCACGGCCTCCTCGCGGTCGGCGCTCGTCCCGGCCACGATGCCGAGCCGGTGGATGACCCATGGCAGCGACAGGCCCTGCCCGACGAGCGTGGCGAGGATCACGCAGTACGTGAGGAAGATGATCAGGTCGCGGCCGGGCACCGCGAGCGGGAGCGACAGGGCGGCGGCGAGCGAGACCACGCCGCGCATGCCGGCCCACCCCACGACGAAGACCGACGCCCGCGGCGGCGCCATCTCCCTGGCACGGATCTTCGCGCTCAGCAGCCGCGGCAGGTAGGTGGCCGGGAAGACCCACACGATCCGGGCGACGATGACGGTCAGGCTGATCGCGACCCCGAGCCCGATCAGCTCCGCTGGGGCTGCGCTGGAGTCCCGCCAGGATCGCCGGGAGCTGCAGGCCGATCAGCAGGAACGCGAACCCGTTGATCAGGAAGATCGACGACGTTCCAGACGCCGCGGCCGGCCAGGCGCCCGTCCGGCGAGAGCGCGCGGGCGGCCTTCCGGCCGGCGATGACCCCGGCCGTGACCGTGGCGAGCACGCCGCTCACGCCGATCGACTCGGCGGCCAGGTAGGCGATCAGCGGCGCCAGCAGCGAGAGCGCGATCTCGAGGGTCGCGTCCGTGGTCCGCTCCCAGGCGGCGACGACCAGCGGTGCCGACGACGATCCCGACGACGAACCCGCCGACCCCGACCACGACGAACGAGACCCCGGCCCCGGCGAGGGAGAACGAGCCGGTCGCGATCGCCAGCAGCGCGACGCGGAACAGGATCAGCGCGGAGGCGTCGTTGATCAGGCTCTCGCCCTCGAGGATCGTCACGACCCTGGAGGGCACGCCCAGCCGGCGGAAGATCGCGGTCGCCGCGACGGCATCCGGCGGCGCCACGATCGCGCCGAGCGCGAACGCCGGCCACCAGCCGAGCTCGGGGATCAGCGCGTTCGCGACCACCGCGACGACGATCGTGGTGAAGAGCACGAGCCCGAGCGCCAGCAGGCCGATGGCGCGCAGGTTCGCCTTGAAGTCGCGGATCGGCGTGTCGTAGCCCGCCCCGAACAGGATCGGCGGCAGGAACAGCAGGAACACGACCTCCGGCGGGAGCTCGATCGCGGGGACGTTGCCGACACGGACGAGGACGAAGCCCAGCACGAGCCCGCCCAGCACCAGGGCGATGGGGTAGGCGATCCCGATCCGCCGCGCCAGGTAGGCGAGCCCGAGGGCCACCACCAGCAGCAGGAGGACGAGCTCGATCGCGGTCTGGGCGTCCATGGTCGGGCGGGCCGGGTCAGCCCGTGGCGGCGGCCGCGCCCGCGGCCCTGCGGGCCCGCCAGGCATCGAGGCCGGCGAGCGTCACCGGCTCGATCGTGTCGGCCGGCTCGAAGCCGAAGACCTGGCCGAGGAACGAGAGCTCGGCCTCGAGCGAGCGGCGGATGGCCGTCTCGCCGCGGAACCCGTGGCCCTCGCCCTCGAAGGCGAGGTAGGCGTACGGGATCCCGTTCGCGGCGAGGGCGGCGACGATCGCCTCCGCCTCGGCGGGCACGACGACCCGGTCCTCGAGGCCCTGGAGGACCAGCACCGGGACCGAGATCCGGTCGAAGGCATGGATCGGCGAGCGCTCGCGGTAGCGTTCGGCCGCCTCCGGATACGGTCCGACCATCCGGTCCAGGTAGCGCGATTCGAACTTGTGCGTCTCGCGGGCCAGCAGCTCGAGATCGGCCACGCCGTAGGAGCTGATCCCGGCCGAGAACCGGTCGCGGAACGCCAGGGCGGCGAGCGTCGTGAAGCCGCCGGCGCTGCCGCCCGAGATCGCCATCCGGTCCGGGTCGACATCGCCGCGCTCGACGAGCGCGTCCGCCGCGGCGACGCAATCGTCGACGTCGACGATGCCCCATGCCCCGTCGAGCTCGCGGCGGACCGCGCGGCCGTAGCCGGTGCTGCCGCCGTAGTCCACGTCGACCACGGCGAACCCGCGGCTGGTCCAGAACTGGACGACGAGGTTCAGCGCGGTGGTGGCGTTGGACGGTCGGCCCGCCGTGCAGGAACACGCGGAGCGGCGGCCGCTCGCCGGGCGGCCCGTCGAAGGCCGCGTTGCGCGGCGGGTAGAAGAGGGCGTGCGCGGTCCGGCCACCGCTGGTGGGGAACTCGATCGGCTCGGGCAGGGAGATCGTCGCCTCGTCGAGGGCCAGCGAGCTCGACCGTCGGAGCACGCCCGACGGGGCGAGCGTCTCGGGGTCCAGGCGCACGACGACGGTCGCGCTGCCCGGAGCGCCGGCGAGCACCACGATCCCGCCCGGGCCGACCTGGAGGCCCTCGAACTCCGTGAAGTCGCTCTCGACCTCGCCGACGAAGTCGCCCGGCGCGACATGGATGAGGCGGTCCCGGCCGGCGCGCCGCCCGACCGCCACGATCGAGCCGTCCGGCAGGAACCCGTAGGCGGAGCGGCCGAAGATCCAGCTCGGGTCCGCGAACTCGGCCTCCATCGGCGCCAGCGGCTCGAGCCGCGGGCCGTCCACGAGCCGGTACAGGTTCCACCAGCCGCTGCGGTCCGAGACGAGGTGGAGCGTGCCGTCGGGGGACCACTCGGGCTGGACGATCGACTCGTCCGGGCCGCCGGCCGCGAGGACGGCCTCGCCGAGCGGTCCCGTCCGGGGCGACCGGCGCGACCCGCAGGCGGGTGGCGTCCCACGGCATGTCGGGGTGGTCCCACTCGAGCCAGGCGAGCTGCGACCCGTCCGGGGAGAGCCGCGGCGACGCGACGAAGTCCGGCCCCGTGACGAGGACGCGCGGGTCGCGATCGCCATCGAGCGCGATGTCCACGATCTCGTTGACGACCTCGCCGCCACGGCCGTGGTCCTCGCGGACCGCGACGTACCGCCGTCGGGCGGCATCGAAGCGGAAGTCCGCGTACCGCCACGGCCCGGCGGGGGTGATCGGGACCGGCGTCGCGACCCCGGGGTCGAGCCGGTAGACCCGGCCGTCGGCGAAGTCCGAGAAGGCGACCACGCCACCGGCGACGACATACGCGCCGCCGCCGTACTCGTGGACGCGGGTGCGGACCGAGATCGGGGCCGCGGTCAGGTCCGAGATCGAACCGTCGGCGGCGACCCGGACGAGGACGCGCCGGCCCGCCTCGGCGGGACGGCCCTCGAGCCAGTAGACGTCGTCGCCGTCGAGCCAGGGCTCGGCCAGCGTGACGTTGTCGCCGACGAGGTCATCGACCCGGATCGGGCTCCGCCACGATCCGTAGGGGGCGACCGCGGGATCGGTCATCCGCGGGTCAGGTGCCGTGCTGCCACGAGGAGACGTAGGCGGCCTGCTCGGCGGTCATCGGCTCGAGCACGATGCCCAGCGCGGCCAGCTTGAGCCGCGCCACCTCGGCGTCGATCGCCTCGGGGACCACGTAGACCTTCGCCTCCAGCTCCGCGTGGTGCTGGGCGACGTACTCGGCCGACAGGGCCTGGTTGGCGAAGCTCATGTCCATGACGGCGGCCGGGTGCCCCTCGGCGGCGCCGAGGTTGACGAGGCGCCCCTCGGCGATGAGGTGCAGCTTCTTGCCGCCGAGGTCGAACTCCTGGACGTTGTCGCGCACCTCGCGGACGTGGCCCTCGGCCAGGTCGCGCAGGGCGGCGAGGTCCAGCTCGGCGTCGAAGTGGCCCGAGTTGGCCATGATCGCGCCGTCGCGCATCGCCTCGAAGTGCTCGCGGCGGAAGACGTTGAGGTTGCCGGTCGCGGTGACGAACAGCTCGCCCCAGCGGGCGGCCTCGCGTGTGGGTCATCACGGAGAAGCCGTCCATCAGCGCCTCGAGGGCGCGGACCGGGTCCACCTCGACGACCGCGACGTGCGCGCCGTGGCCGTCCATCCGGGATGCGATCCCCTTCCCCACCCAGCCGTAGCCGGCGATGACGACCTTGCGGCCGGCGATGAGGATGTTGGTCGCCCGCAGGATCCCGTCGACGGTGCTCTGGCCCGTGCCGTAGCGGTTGTCGAACAGGTGCTTGGTCTGGGCCTCGTTGACCGCCACGACCGGGAAGCCGAGCGCGCCGTCGGCGGCCATCGCCTTGAGGCGGATGACGCCGGTGGTGGTCTCCTCGGTGCCGGCGAGGACCTCGCGCGACCTGGGCCGGCCGTTCGCTGTGGAGCAGCGACACGAGGTCGCAGCCGTCGTCCATCGTGATCTGCGGCCGCGCGTCGGCGACGGCGTTGAGGTGCGCGTAGTAGGTGTCGCGGTCCTCGCCGCGTCGGGCGTACGTCGCGATCCCGTACTCGGCGACGAGCGCCGCGGCGACATCGTCCTTGGTCGAGAGCGGGTTCGAGGCCGCCAGGAAGACCTCCGCGCCGCCGGCCTTGAGGGTCCGCATCAGGTTCGCGGTCTCGGTGGTGACGTGCAGGCAGGCGCCGATGCGCAGGCCCTCGAGCGGGCGGTCGCGCTCGAAGCGCTCGCGGATCAGGCGCAGGACGGGCATCTCCCGCTCGGCCCATTCGATGCGGCGGATGCCCTCGGCGGCGAGGCCGAGGTCCGTGACGTCGTGGGCAGGGGCCGTGGTGGCGGTCATCAGGCGTCGGTCTCCTTGCGGGCGAAGAGGCGGCGCAGCGGCGCCGCGAGGTCGGGCCAGGGCGAGCCCAGGCGGTGGATGAGTCGCTCCTCGAAGCGGGTGTGCTCCGCGAACCCGAGGCGGCGGTAGGCGTTGAGGGCGGGCGGGTTGTCGGCCCGGACGTTGAGCACGACCTGGTCGCACGAGCGGAGGAGCTCGGCGGTCACCGCCCCGGTCACCGCGGTCGCGAACCCGCGTCCACGATAGTCGATGTGGGTCAGGACGTTGCCGATCACCGCGAGCCGCGCGGACGGGCTGATCACGTGGGTGCCGGCGGCCGAGACCAGCATGCCGTTGGCGCGGACGCCGTAGTAGACGCCTTCGGTGATGGCGCCCGGTGGGCAGCCACGACGCGAACCCGAGCTGGTACAGCCGGTTCAGGTCCCCGATGTCGACCGGCAGGATCCGCTGGACGGTCGCCGGGTACGGGCGGAAGTGGGCTCGGTCGACCCACATGCGGACCATCTCGGGTCCGGGGTCGACCCGGTAGGAGCCCTCGACCGCCGCGAGGACGTCGGGCCGCATGGCGGCATAGGCCGCGCGGGGCTTGATCACGTCGCGCAGGATCGTGGCGATGCCGTCCGGGCGGCCCATCACGAACAGCGGCTGCGGGGTCGGGCCGTTGTACTCGAGGACCAGCGACACCGGCGAATCGCCCGCCCAGGCGACGCCCCAGCGGGTCCGCGAGAACTCCCGCTCCTCGAGGTCGCAGAGCGCGTACGCGCTGTAGAGCCGGTCGCCCTCGAGGAACGAGCGCAGCAGCGCGCGATCCGTGGTGGTCCGGGCCACCAGGTCGTCGCGTCGCCCCATCGCGACCGTGACCATCAGCCGGCGGCCACGACGGGTTCGGGCGGGATGCGGGCCGGCCGGTCGTGACCCGGCAGGGCGGTCCAGCGGGCGATGGCCGCCGCGGTGGCGGCGCGGAGCCCGTCCTCGAACGGGCGGCGGACGACGCCCTCCTCGGTGACGATCCCGGTGATCAGCTCGGCCGGGGTCACGTCGAAGGCCGGGTTGCGGACCTCGGTCCCCAGGGGCGCGATGGCGACGCCGCGGATCGTGCTGACCTCCTCGGCCGCGCGCTCCTCGATCGGGATGGCCGCCCCGTCGGGCGCCTCGAGGTCGATCGACGTCGTCGGGGCGCACACGAAGAACGGGATGCCGTGGCGGGCCGCCAGCACGGCCAGGGTGTAGGTGCCGATCTTGTTGGCCGTGTCGCCGTTCGCCGCGACGCGGTCCGCGCCGACGATCACCACGTCGACCTCGCCGCGCGCCATCAGGTGCCCGGCGGCCATGTCGGCGATCAGCGTGTGCGGCACGCCCGCCTGGGCGAGCTCCCAGGCCGTGAGGCGGGCGCCCTGCAGGAAGGGGCGCGTCTCGTCGACCCAGACGTGGACCGGGCGGCCCGCGTGGTGGGCGGCCTGGACGATCCCCAGCGCGGTCCCGAACTGGCCGCATGCCAGCGGACCGGTGTTGCAGTGGGTCAGGATGCGGACCGGCCGGTCCTCGGGCTGGGGCAGCTCGGCGAGGCCGAAGTCCGCCATGCGGCCGTGGTCGGTCGTCGCCTCGAGGACGATCCGGTCGGCCTCCGCGCGCATCGCGTCGGCGATCACGCCGCCGTCGTCCGAGAGGTCGCCGATCTGCTCGTAGCGGGCCATCATCCGGTCGACCGCCCAGCGGACGTTGACCGCGGTCGGGCGCGACTGGACGAGGGCGTTGGCGCCGCCGCGCAGCGTCGCGCGCCGGGCGTAGGGCCGCGACTCGCGGACCCGCTCGGCCGACAGCGCGAGGCCGATCGCCGCGACCTGGCCGAGGGCCGGCGCCCCGCGGACGATCATCGTGCGCATCGAGTAGGCGACCTCGCCCGCGGACCGGTTCTCGATCTCGAGGAGGACGTCCGGGAGCCGGCGCTGGTCGATCAGGTACAGGACACCGGGTCCCTCGCGGAACGGCGTCCGGAAGCCGGTCGGGCCGCGCGGCGGCCGTCGCGGCCGGCTCCTCCTCGACGAAGCCGGCGAGCATGCCGGCGCCGGTGGCGGGATCGAGGATGCCCGCCGCCGCCTCGGCCGATGCGCGCTGGAGCGCCTGGGCGGCGCCGGCCATCGTCGCGGCGGTCTGGACGAGCTCCCCGGCGAACTGGCGGAAGAAGCGGCGCCGTCCGATGTCCACGTCCGCCGGCGCCGCGGGCGCAGGTGCAGGCGGCGGCCGCGGCCACGTCGCGCGGCCGGCACGGGGTCCGGCGCGGGCGTCACGTCCGGCGCGTCAGCGAGCGCGTCGGTCGCGGGCGGCGACGCGTCGGGCGACCCAGGTTCCGCGGATGTCCCGCGCGTGGGGTCCACCGATGGCCTGCCTCGAGCTCGTCCCGTCAGTACTGGACGACGCTGGTGACCCGGCGTCCTTCCAGTCGGTCGCGACCCTTGAGGAAGTCCAGCTCGACGAGGAACGCCAGACCCGTCACGTCGCCGCGCAGGCGCTCGACGAGCTCGATCGTCCCCTTGACCGTGCCGCCCGTGGCCAGCAGGTCGTCGACGATCAGGACCTTCTGCCCGGGCTGGATGGCGTCGCGATGGATCTCGAGCGTGTTCGACCCGTACTCGAGCGCGTACTCGACCGTGATGGTCTCGGCCGGCAGCTTGCCCAGCTTGCGGACCGGGACGAGACCCGCGCCCAGCTGGTAGGCCATCGGCGCGCTGAAGATGAACCCGCGCGACTCCATCCCGACGACGAGGTCGATCTGCTCGCCCAGGTAGGGGGCCAGCATCAGGTCGATGGCCTCCTTGTAGGCCGCCGGATCCTTCAGCAGCGTCGTGATGTCGTAGAAGAGGATCCCGGGCTTGGGGAAGTCGGGGATCTCGCGGATCTTCGCGCGGAGCTCCTCGGCGGACATCGGTATCGGGGCCTCCACGGTGGGGGACGGCAGGCGCCAGTTGGGGCGGGCGCGGACCGGCTCGAAGTCTACCGCAGGCGGGCCGGTCGTCCCAGCCGGCTGGGAGCCCCGGATCCCGGTCCGGAGCGGGTCAGACCTGGGGCGCCGGCGCGGGGACGGCGACGGTCGCGCCGGCCGTCGAACGGCCCCGCAGCCGGCCCGTGAGCAGGACGCCGCCGATGCCGACGAAGATCGCGACCCAGAACGCGCCGACCAGGCCGTCGACCGGCGCCCCGGTCGAGCGGATGCTGGCCGCGACGATCGCCCCCGAGACGCCCGTCCCGAGCGCGGTCCCGAGCGTATCGGACAGGCTGAGCGCGCTCGACGCCGCGCCCTGGGTCTCGGGCGGCGACTCGCGCAGGACGATGAGCGAGAGCGGGGCGTAGCCAAGGCCCATCCCCAGGCCCGCCACCGCGAACGTGGGCACGGCGAAGGCGACCGGCACGGACGGGGCGAGGATCGTGGAGAACGAGATCAGGCCGATGACCGTGATGATCATGCCGGCGCGGACGAACTGCGCCGACGACCAGCGGCCGGCGTTGCGGGCCTGGATCCACGAGCCCGCGGTCCACGAGATGGTCGCCGCCGTCAGCACGACGCCGGCGGCGACCGCCGAGAGGCCGCGCCACGACTCGAGGGTGAGCGTCACGTAGGCATCGACCGCGAAGAACGTGAAGGTCATGACGCCGCGGAGCAGCACCGCGGCCGGCAGGATCGGCTGGGCGGTCAGCGTGCCGGGCGGGGTCAGGCGGCGGAGCGGCGGGATCCCCACGAGCAGGCCCGCGGCGATCAGGACGAGCGTGACGACCGGCTCGGTGTCCACGGGGATGATCCCGCCGTGCCCCGGCGTCAGGCCGAGCATGACGAGGCCGGCCCCCAGGGCCACCCCGAGGGCATTCGGGAACCGGTGGCGCTCGGCGGCGGCCGCCTCGGCCTCGGCGTCGGCCGCGGGGCCGCGCGGGACGACCTTCGAGACGGCCCGGATCGTCAGGATGCCGGCGACCCCGATGAGCGGCAGGAGCCCGAGGAAGACGTACCGCCAGCCGAGGGTCTCGCCGACCACGCCGGCGATCGCCGGGCCGATGACGCCGGGAAGCACCCAGGCGGTCGAGAGGATCGCGAACATGCGCGGCCGGAGCGACTCGGGCAGGCTGCGGCCGATGGCGACGTAGGCGATCGGCGGGATCGTCCCGGCACCCAGGCCCTGGATGAACCGGGCGCCGATGAGCATCGGCATGGACATCGCGAGGCCGCCCAGCAGGAGCCCGATCGCGAAGAGCCCGAGGCCGACCGCGAGCGGGCGGCCGAGGCCGCCGCGGTTGATGACGCCGCCGACGACGGCGATGCCGATCAGCGAGCCGAGGAAGAACGAGGTGAAGACCCAGCCGTAGTGCTCGAGGTCGCCGAGGTCGCGGGCGACGATCGGCAGGACCGTCGAGATCGCGAGCGCCTCGAAGGCGACGAGGGTGATGGTCAGGACGAGCCCGGTGGTCAGGCCGCGGCGGGCCGGCGACCACAGGCTGTCGGGGCCGGAGCCCGGGCGTTGCATGCGAGAAGGATGGCGCGCCGCGGCCGGACCGTGCCACGGGCAAGCGTCGCGGCATCCCACCGACGTTCGTCGCGGTCGCGGCCGGGTCAGGCCAGGGCGAGCTCCGTGGCGGCCACGTCCGCGCGCAGCCGCCGCTCGGCCGCGGCCCGCTCGCTCGCCGGCCGGCCCGGCAGCCGGTCGAGCCCCAGGAGCGCGGCGCCGAGCACCGGCGGCGCGTCGAGCCGCCGGACGGTCGCGGCCGGTGCGACCGCGTGGACGCCGGCGGCGATCCGCGCCTCGAACGCCTCGTCCCTGGCGCGGAAGACCCCGCCGGCGAGGACCACGACCGGGTCGCGGCGGGTGAGGTGCAGGCGGCGGATGATCGCGCCGGCCATGGTCGCCAGCTCGTCGGCGAGCCGGTCGAGGATCGCCTGGGCGACCGCGTCCCCCTCGTGCGCGGTCGAGAAGACGGTCGGCGACAGCCCGTACAGGGCCGTCTCCGGGAGACGCCCGTACTCGATGGCGTAGGTCACGTCGATCGGCCGGCGCATCCCGAAGAACGCGGGCACGGTCCGCTCCAGCAACGTCCGTCGGGCCGCGGCCGTCACGGGCGCGGACCGCGGCACCGAGCGCGGCCAGGCCGAGCCCCCCGCCGCCGCCCCAGTCGCCCGAGATCGGGCCGAGCGCCGCGAGCCTGACCTGCCGCCCATCCGGGCCGATCCCACCCGCATTGACGCCCGCGCCGCAGATGACCCCGATCCCCCAGCCGCGCTCGGAGCCGGCGCGGATCGGCGCGATCGAGTCGTTGACGATGACGGTTGGACGAGGCCAGGCGGCGCGCGTCGAACGCGGCGCGGAGGCGGCGGACGTCCGCCGGCGTGTCGGCCCCGGCCAGGGCGTACGACCCGACGGCCGCCGGCGGCCGCTGACCGGCCGGACCGAGCCCGGCACGGGTCCAGGCGGCATCCGCCTGGTCGACGAGCCGGTCCGCGCCGGCGTCCATCCCGACCTTCTGGTGCGAGCTCGTCGGTCCGCGTCCGGACGCCAGCAGCCGCCCGTCCGGCCCGACGAGGAGGATGTCGGTCTTCGAGTTGCCGCCGTCGACGGCCAGGACCGCGACCTCCGGCGGCCGGGCCGGGCTCACGTGACGGTGCTCGGGACCTCGCCGAGCGCATCGATCGTGACGAACGTCGCCCCGGCATCGCGCAGGCGGCCGGCGATCGCGCCGATCGCCCCGCGCGTCGCGGTCGGCCAGCCGTGGAGCAGGACCACGGCGCCGTCGCCGTGCGCGAGCGTCCGCTCGACCACCTCGCGCTCGATCGTCGCGGCCGAGTTCGCCGGGTCCCAGTCCTCGACGCCGACGTGCCAGCCCACGTGCCGGTAGCCCGCGGACCGGACCGCGGCCTGGACCCGCGGGTCATCGGCACCCACCCCGAACGGGCAGCGGAACCAGGGTCGCGGGTCGGCGCCGGTCGTCTCCAGGATCACCCGGCCCGATTCGGCCAGGTCCTCGGCGAGGCCGGCATCGGTGAACAGCGGCATCCGGGCATGGTAGTAGGAGTGGTTGCCCACGAGATGGCCGGCCGCCGCGATCGACCCGGCCGTCCCCGGATACGCCTCGGCCCAGCGCCCCTGGATGAAGCAGGTGGTCCGCAGCTCGAGGCCGGTCAGCAGGCCGAGCAGCGTCTCGGTGGCGTCCGCGGTCGCCGGCCGGTCGTGGTGCTCGACGTCGAAGGTCAGCGCGACCCGGAACGGCGCCGGCCCGCCGGGAGTGGCCGTCACTTGTCGATGCCGGTCACGACCAGGCCGCGGGTGAAGAACCGCTGGGTGAGCAGGAACGCGATCACCGGGATGACCATCGTCATGAGCGTCCCCGCCTGGATCAGCCCCGGGTCGCGGTAGTGGATGCTGTTGAACCGCTGGAGCCCCAGGGCGAGCGTCTGGATGTCGGGGTCGCCCGAGGTGTACAGCAGCGGCCCGAAGAAGTCGTTCCACGAGTACACGAGGTGGAAGACCGCGACGGCGATGATCACCGGCCACGCCTGCGGGATGATCACGGAGGTGAGCGTCCGGAACGGGCCGGCGCCGTCGATCGCGGCCGCCTCGTCCATCTCGGTCGGGATCGTCATGAAGTACTGGCGCATGAGGAACACGTCGAACGCGTTGGCGAAGAACGTCGGGACGAGCAGCGGCAGCCACGTGCCGACCCAGCCGAGCTTCACGAAGATCGTGTAGGTCGGGATGATCGTGACCGCGGTCGGCAGGAAGATCGTCGCGATCAGCAGCAGGAACAGCAGGTTCCGGCCCGGGAACTTGAACCGCGCGAACCCGTACGCCACGAGGGTGCACGACAGGAGCGTCCCGATCGTCGAGATGACCGCGATGGCGGCCGTGTTGAACAGCAGCCTCGGGTAGTCCAGCAGGTTCCAGACCTTGGCGAAGTTCTCGAAGTGCGGGGCCGGGGTCCAGACGTGCTCGAGCGTCCGCCACGAGCCGACCCACTCGATCGGGGCCGCCGTCGGGTTCGCCGGGTCGACGAACGTGCTCTTCTTGCGCGCCGGCTCGAGCAGCGCGAGCTGGCGCGTGACCCCGTCGATCGGCACGAGCAGGATCGGCAGGTCCTTGCCCTGGTACGAGAACGTGACCGGATCCGCCGGATAGAGCGGCGAGCCGTCCTGGGTGATCTGGTCCGTGCTCTTGAGCGCGTACGAGATCGAGCGGAGCATCGGCGACAGGAACGCCGCAAGCACGACGACCGCGATGAGCGTGACGAGGAAGGACTTCTCCCGGTCGCCGCGAGCGCGCGGCGGGCGGCCGCTGTCGGCGGCCCGGCCCCGTCCGCGGAGCCGCGACCAGCGCGATGTCGTCGGCCAGGCGGCCGCGTCGTTGACGGCCATCGGTCAGCGGGCCTCGCCCGCGTAGAAGACCCAGCGACGGGCGCTCCCGAAGAGGACCAGCGTGATGACCAGCGTGATCGCGAAGAGCAGCCAGGCCAGCGTCGCCCCGTACGACATGTTGTGGAACGTGAAGAACGTCTTGTAGATGTCGAGGTTGTAGAAGCTCGTCGACCCGCCCGGCTCACCGGTCCCGTTCTTGAGGACGAGCGGGACGAGGAAGTACTGGAGCACCTCCACGACCGCGAGCACGAGCGTGTAGAAGATGACCGGCGAGATCATCGGGATCGTGATGTGCCGCAGCGAGGCGAACGCCCCGGCGCCGTCGATCCGGGCCGCCTCGTAGAGGTCGGTCGGGATGCCCTTGAGACCGGCGAGGTAGACGATCATGCCGGCGCCGATCCCCCACACGCCCATGATCACCAGGCCCGAGTAGATCCACGCCGGGTCGTCGAGCCAGGCCGGCGGGTGCTCGATCCCGAGCGTCTTGAGCGCCAGGTTGAGCCAGCCCGTGTCGGGGTTGAGCATCCCGCCCCAGATCAGGACGCCCGCGACGAACGGGACCACGTAGGGCAGGAAGAACAGCACCCGGAAGATGCCCGAGCCCCGCAGGTGGTACGAGTGGAGCATCAGGGCGAAGACGAAGGGCAGGGCGACCGCGACGGGCAGGGCCAGCGCCGCGTACTTGAGCGTGACCAGGAGGGAGTCCCAGGCCTGCCGGTCGGCCAGCAGGGCGGTGTAGTTGTCGAGGCCGACGAAGCGGAGCGGATCGGCCTGCTCGAGGTTGATGTTGGTCAGCGAGAAGATGAACGTGGCGATCATCGGGAACGCCGTGAACAGGAGGAACCCGATGAGCCACGGGGCGATGAACAGGTAGCCCCAGCGCGCCCGCCGCCACGCCAGCCCCGACCTGCGGAAGCGGGCGCGGGGGCGGGCGACGCTGGTGACGGCCATGGGTCAGTTGCCCTTGTCCCAGATGGCCTGCATCTGCGTCTTGAGGTCGGCGATCTCCGAGTCGAGGTTCAGGCCCGGGGTGGACTGCCACTTCGTCCCGAACTTGATGACCAGGTCGTAGGTCTCGTTGTAGGCGGGGGTGTACGACTCGAAGTTCGGCACGTCGGCGTGGTTGACGCCGTCCTTCGCGACCTTCCAGTCGATGGTCTGGGTGTAGTCGGCCTGCAGGCCCTGGAGGAAGGCGTCCTGCTGCGACTCGATGGCCGGCATGCCGCCGTACAGCTTGAGCAGCTCCGGGTTCGACAGCAGGTACTGCAGCACGGTGAAGGCCGCGTCCTGGTTCTTGGTCGACTTGAGGATGCGGAACGTGTCGGCGTTGAACGCCGCGGTCGTCTGGCCCTGGTAGGACGGCGTCGCCGCCATGTTCCAGTCGTCGCCGGCGTCCTTGACCCCGTACAGCGACCAGAGGTAGTTCGGGCTCATCGCGACCTTGCCCGTGAAGAACGGATAGCCGTTCGGGTTGAAGTCGGTGTTCTGGAACTTCGCGTAGTCGACCGCCGTGTGGTCGGTCCAGATCTGGTTGTAGAACGACTTCCAGGCGGCGGCCCAGGCGTCGGGGATCTGGGCGGTCTTGCCGTCGGCGGCGACGAAGCTGCCGGCCTTCCAGTAGGCGCCGGTCTGGCGGAGGTCGTCACGCTGCGGCTCGAGGCCCCACTGGACGATGTTCTCCGGATCGAAGCCGGCCTCCGTGGCGTCCGCGCCGTTCTTGTCGACGGTCAGGATCTTGGCGATCTTCGTCACGGTGTCCCAGTCCCACGGGACGACGCTGCCGTCCGGCATCTTGTAGGTCGCGCCCCACTCGTGGGGCGGCTCGTTCAGGCCGGCTTCCTTGAACAGGCCGGTCTTGTAGAAGAGCACCGACGGGTAGACGTCGTACGGGATGCCGAGCTGGCCCTCGCCGCCGGCGTGGTAGAGGTCGACGGTGGACTGCGGGTACTGCGTCATGTCGACGTGGTTCTTGTCGATGAGCGGCTGGAGGTCGAGCCACTGGCCGTGGAACGACTCGGCGCCGCCGACGCCGACCGGCCCGACCACGTCGGGGCCGTTGCCCGAGGCGAGCTGGACCGAGAGGCCGTCACGGGCGGCCGCGAAGATGTAGCCCTCGAACCGAAGGTGGATCCCGGGGTGCGAGGCGTTGAACTCGTCCGCGATACGGCGCTCGACCTCGACCTGCTCGGGCTGGTCGCCCGTCCCGAGGCAGCAGAACCAGCGGACGAGGATGTCGCCGGGCTTGGCCTCCGAATCGTTCGCCGGCAGCGGCGTCGGGACCGGCGTCGCGCTCGGCTCGCCGGAGGTCGCCGGCGCTTCGGAGCTCGCCGCCGACTCGGAGGCGGCCGCGCTGGCGGACGGTGCCACGGGCGAGGCGCTCGTGGTCGGACTGGAACAGGCGACGGCGATCAGCACCGCCGATGCGAGGAGCGCGGCAAGGCGCCCCAGCCGTGGGTCCATCTCGTTCCTCCGCTGTCGTGGCCGTTCGTTACCGGTCGAGCCGGTGACCTGCGATGGCATGGGTCCGTTCCTCCTCCTTCGTTTCCCGCATCCCCGGCGCGTGCATCCACCGCGGCCGGACCACCACTCGTTCCACGTAGTAGCGCGTGCGATCGCCGCGCACGAACGTCCGGCCGAGCTCGACCGGGGTCCCTTCGTCCGTGGAGGCGATGCCTTCGATCAGGAGCGCCGGCGTCCCCGGCTTGCGCTCGAGCAGGCGAGCCTCGCGAGCGCGCAGCAGGACCGGCTCCAGCACCTCCCGGGCGCGGGCGACCCGCACCCCGTAGCGCTCGGTCAGCAGGTCGTAGAGGGAATCGTGCTCGAGGTCCGAGGCCAGCAGCCCCGGGAAGCGCTCGGCCGGCAGGTGGACCTGCTCGAGGAGCAGGGGCTCGCCGTCGGCGAGGCGCAGCCGCTCGAGGTAGAGCGTCGGCGAGCCGGGCTCGAGTCCCAGGGCGGCCGCGACGGCCTCACCCGCGGACTCCGGCCGGGCGGCGATGAGGCGGGTCGCCGGATCCAGGCCGCGCGTCTGCATCTCCTCGGAGAACGACAGGTCGCCCGCGAAGTCGCGGTCGATGCGCGGATGGAGGACGAACGTGCCGCGGCCGCGCGTCCGCTCGAGCCGCTGCTCGCGGACCAGCTCGCTCAGCGCCCGCCGGACGGTGATGAGGCTGCAGCCGTAGCGCTCCGCGAGATCGCGCTCCGTGGGCAGCCGGTCGCCGGCGCGCCACTCGCGCTCGTCGAGGGCGGTCTTCAGGTCCAGGTAGACCTGGTGGTGCAGCGGGATCGGGCCGAGTTCGAGTCGGTAACGTGCCATCGGGCGGGGCGGACCTCGGGCGACGGGTGCAGACTCTGGGAGCGCTGGCGGCGATCGGTTGCCCGGCCGGCCGCGGGGGCTTGAAGCTGGCGCGATTGCTGATAACGTTATAAGCAATCGTGTCAAGCCCCGTTGGCTGACGGCGCGTGGAGTGAGGGGCGATGGGCGTCAAGATCGCCGTGGTCGGCGGTGGCAGCACCTACACGCCGGAGCTCGTCGAGGGCTTCGAGGCCCGGCGGGACCGCATGCCGATCGACGAGCTCGTCCTGCTCGACACCGACCCGCGCCGCCTCGAGATCGTCGGCGGCCTGGCCCAGCGGATGCTCGACCGGCTCGACTGGACGGGCCGCCTCCGCTGCACCGGCGACCGCGAGGCCGCCATCGACGGCGCCGACTTCGTGCTCATCCAGCTCCGCGTCGGCGGGCAGGCGGCCCGGCTCGTCGACGAGACGCTGCCGCCGACGTTCGGCGTCATCGGCCAGGAGACCACCGGGGCCGGCGGCTTCGCGAAGGCGCTGCGGACCGTCCCCGTGGTCCTGGAGCTGGCCGAGCTGACCGCGAAGCGCGGGGCGCCCGGCGCGTGGATCGTGGACTTCACCAACCCGGTCGGGATCGTCAGCCAGGCGCTGCTGGACGCCGGCCACCGGGCGATCGGGCTGTGCAACGTCGCGATCAACCTGCAGCGCGGCATGGCCGAGCGGTTCGGGGTCTCGCCGGACCGGGTCGAGCTGGAGCACGTCGGGCTCAACCACCTGAGCTGGGAGCGGGCCGTGCGCGTGGACGGCGTCGACCGCCTGCCCGAGCTCATCGACGCCGACGCCGACGAGCTCGGATCGATGGTCGGCGTGCCGGGCGAGCTGGTCCGCGCCGTCCGCGCGATCCCGTCCTACTACCTCCACTACTACTACCAGACCCGGCAGGTGGTCGAGGACCAGCGCGCGGGCCACACCCGGGCGCAGGAGGTCATCGACATCGAGGGGCAGCTCCTCGAGCTGTACCAGGACCAGGGGCTGGCCGAGAAGCCGGCGCTGCTCTCGACCCGCGGCGGCGCCTACTACAGCGAGGCCGCGGCCCAGCTGATCGCCTCGCTCCACGACGGGGCCGGCGACGTGCAGGTCGTCGACGTCCGGAACGACGGGGCACTCCCCGGCCTGCCCGACGCGGCCGTCGTCGAGATCCCGGCCAGGATCGACCGCGACGGGGCGCATCCCCTCCCCCTCGCGCCGTTGTCCGTCGGACATGCTCGGCCTGGTCGAGGCGGTCAAGGCGTACGAGATGCTCGCCATCGAGGCGGCGACGACCGGCGACCGGCGGACGGCACTGCGGGCCCTGCTCGCGAACCCGCTCGTCGCCGACTACGACATCGCGGCGCCGCTGCTGGACGCGCTGCTGGAGGCCAACCGGGCGCACCTGCCGCGGTTCTTCGCGTAGGACGTCGGTCAGTCCGGGCCTCGCATCCACGACGTGCGCCGTCGCGCTGACCGGAGACCGTCGTCGCGGCCGGCGAAGTAGCGGGCGTTGATCGCCGCGCCGTCGAGGTCCTCGATCTCCGTGAAGCGGACCGACGGCAGCTCCGCGGCGAGGTCGTCCGGTTAGAAGAAGGTGATCCACGGCTCGCCGATGGCGGCGACGCGGGCCACCGTCTCTGCGACGGCCCGCACCTGCTCCGGGCTGGCGGCCGCCCGGGCGGCGGCGTCCGGGATCGCCCCGTAGTCGAAGACGACCTCGGCGCCGCCCGGCCACGCGGCGATCGTGGACAGGGTCGCGCGGATGGCGTCGCGCGTGAGGTACGGCGTCACGCCGAGCCAGCTCACGAAGATCGCAGCGCCTGCGTGGAGCGTGGCGGCGGTCAGCGCCGCGGCGAGCGGCTCGCGCTCGAGGTCGACGGCCACGTACGTGAGACGCGACGGCGGGTCGATCCCCTCGCCGCCAGGATCCCTCGCTTCCACGCCTGCGTGGCCGGATGGTCGATCTCGACCACGCGAACGCCCGGCGGCAGGATGGCTCGATACGCCAGCGTGTCCAGAGCGGCGCCCAGCACGACCACCTGGGTGAGCCCGCGACCGACGGCCTCGAGGAGCCGATCCTGCATCAGCCGGCTGCGGACGGCGATCAGTGACCGGAGCGCGCGCCGGATCGGCTGGCCGGCCTGGTCGCCTTCGCCTCGATGGCCGCCATCGCCTCGGGGCGGACCATGACTGGCGCCAGCGCGTCCTCGAAGACGAGCGGGCGATCGAAGCGCTGGTGCCGCGCCCGCTGCACGGCGGCGCCGAAGGCCGTCCGGCTCGGGAGCCCCTCGCCCAGTCTCGATCGCGGTCCGCCTCGTGCCGGTCCTCGCGGTCGACCTCAGTCGACCGGTGACGGGCTCGGCGACCTCGTCCAGCTCGCGTTCGACGGTCAGCCGGGCCACGACGGCCTGCGTCAGCTGCCACGCCTTCGACGGCAGGACCGGGACCCGGATCCGGACCTGGTTCGACGCGAACGTGACGTCCGACGGCCGGACGCCCGGCAGCCCGCCGTCGCCGAGCAGGCGCATCGCGGTCGCCCGGGTCAGCGACGCCCCGAAGCGGAAGACCATCAGCCCGTCCTCGCGCGAGATCGACGAGATGCCCGACGCCTCGGCGGCGAGGCGCAGCTCGGCCACCTCGACCAGGCGGAGGACCGGCGGCGGCATCGGGCCGAAGCGGTCGGTCACCTCCTGGCGGAAGGCGGCCAGGTCGCCCGCGGTCCGCGCCCGCGCCAGCCGGCGGTACAGCTCCAGCTTCTGGGCCTCGTCCGGGACGTACTCGTTCGGCAGGTTCGCCTCGAGCGGCAGGTCCACCACGGCCTGCGGCGCGACCACGATCGCGGCGCGGCCCTCGAGCGTCGCCTTCTGCTCCTCGACCGCCTCGGCCAGCAGGCGCGAGTACAGGTCGAAGCCGACGGCCGCCATGTGCCCCGACTGCTCGCCGCCGAGGATGTTCCCCGCGCCGCGGATCTCGAGGTCCGACAGCGCGATCTGGAAGCCCGCCCCGAGCTCCGAGGCGTTGAAGATCGCCTGGAGCCGCTTGCGGGCCTCGTCGCTGAGGCGCTCGCGGCGGCGGTAGAGGAGGTAGGCGTACGCGCGCCGGCTCGAGCGCCCGACGCGGCCGCGCAGCTGGTAGAGCTGGGCGAGGCCGAGCGTGTCGGCGCGGTCGATGATGATCGTGTTCGCGTTGGGGATGTCGAGCCCCGATTCGATGATCGTCGTGCAGACCAGCACGTCCGCCTCGCCGTGGGCGAACGTGAGCATCACGTTCTCGAGCGCGCCCTCGCCCATCTGCCCGTGCCCGACGACGAACCGCGCGCCCGGCAGCATCCGCCGCAGCTGCTCGGCCTGTGCCTCGATGGTCTCGACGCGGTTGTGGACGTAGAAGACCTGCCCGCCACGATCCAGCTCGCGCAGGATCGCGTCGCGCACGAGCCCCGCCGACGCCTCGGCGACCCGGGTCTGGATCGGCAGCCGGTCCTCGGGCGGCGTCTCGATCGCGGACAGGTCGCGGATGCCGGCCAGCGCGAGGTTGAGCGTCCGCGGGATGGGCGTGGCCGAGAGGGTCAGCACGTCCACCTCGGAGCGGAGCCGCTTGAGCCGCTCCTTGGCGGCCACGCCGAACCGCTGCTCCTCGTCGACGACGACCAGGCCCGAGGTCCTTGAACCGGACGTCCTTGCTCAGCAGCCGGTGGGTCCCGATGACGATGTCGACGGTCCCGGCCGCGAGGCCCTCGATGGCGGCCGCCTGCTCCTTCGCGGGCACGAACCGCGACAGCAGCCGGACCTCGAGCGGGAACGCGGCGAACCGCTGGCTGAACGTCTCGTGGTGCTGCGCCGCGAGGACGGTCGTCGGCACGAGGACCGCGACCTGGCGGTCGTCCTGCGTCGCCTTGAAGGCGGCCCGGAGCGCCACCTCGGTCTTGCCGTAGCCGACGTCGCCGACCACGAGCCGGTCCATCGGGCGGATCCGCTCCATGTCGGCCTTGACCTCGAGCGAGGCGCGGAGCTGGTCGACGGTCTCCTCGTACGGGAACGACGCCTCCATCTCGGCCTGCCACGGCGTGTCCGGCGCGAAGGCGTGTCCCTGCGCCGAGGCCCGCGCGGCATACAGCGCGAGCAGCTCCTCGGCGAGGTCCGTGACGGCCTTGCGGACGCGCTGCTTGGTGCGCAGCCACTCGGTCCCGCCCAGCTTCGAGAGCGACGGACGTTCCGCGCCCGAGTAGCGGCTGACGCGGCCGATCTGCTCGACCGGGACGAAGATGCGGTCGCCCGCCGCGAACGAGAGCTCGAGGAAGTCGCGCTCGTCGCCCGTGCCGGACGACCGCCGCGTCATCCGCTCGTACCGCGCGACGCCGTGGTCGATGTGGACGACGAGGTCGCCGGGCGTCAGCCGCTCGAGGATGTCGCGCGGCACGACGCGCCGGAGCGCCCTCGGCCGGCGGACCCGGACGGTCCCGAACAGCTCGCGATCCGTGACGAAGGTCAGCCCGTCCGGTCCGCCGGTGAACCCGCCGTTCAGGCTGCGGTCGACGATCGCGACGGCGCCGGGCGGCGGCGGCTCGGCGATGCGCTCGACCACCGCGACGGACTGGCCCGCCTCTTCCAGCAGGTCCGCGAGGCGCGCCGCCTGGTCCGAGGCGAGGACGATGCGCGCCCCGTCCGCGCGCCAGCCCGCGACCGCATCGACCACGCCCGCCGCCCGGCCGAACGGGAGCGTCGGCTCGCGCCACCCGAAGACGTCACCGGACGACAGGGCGCCGCGGGCCATCGCGGTCCCGACGGCCGGGTCGGACTCCCAGGTCAGCTCCAGCGTCCGCGAGCCGGTCAGCCGCGTCTTCCAGTCCTTCGCCGGCAGATAGGTGGAGGGCCAGTCCTTCGGCAGCTCGCCCGACTCGATCAGCTCGGCGCGCCGCTCGTCGGCCTGGCGCCACAGGAACTCGGCGGCCTCGGCGATGTCGCCCGGCTCGTCGAGGACGAGCAGCGTGCCGGGGCCGAGGTGGTCGAGGCCGGTCGCGGGCGCGAGGTGGGCGGCCCAGACCTCGGCGGCGTCGCCCACGACCATGGCACGGGTCGCGCCGGCCGGCTGGGCCGTCGTGCCGCCGGCGGCCGTGGCGCTGCCGGCGCCCGAGCCGGTCGTCCTCGGCGCCTTCGAAGCGCGTCAGGTCCGCGTCGAGCCGCTCCGGCAGCCGGGCCGCCGCCCGCCCGAGACCGGCCCGGATGGCCGCCGCGCCGCCCGCGGGGAGCAGGAACTCCGATGCCGGCAGGAGCACCGCGTCCTCCACCGAGCGCACGGTCCGCTGGTCGGTCGGGTCGAAGGCGCGCAGCGAATCGATCTCGTCGCCGAAGAACTCGATGCGGATCGGCAGCGGCAGCGATGGGGGGAAGACGTCGACGATGCCGCCGCGCTTCGCGAACTCGCCACGCCCGGCCACCTCGAGGACCGGCACGTAGCCGAGTCCGAAGAGGTCGCGCAGCAGCGCGTCCTGGTGGAGCCGCAGGCCTCGCTTCAGCCGGCGCGGCTCGGCCGGCAGGTCGTCGGCGACCAGCGTGTGCTGGAGCAGCGCCTGGACGCCCGCGACCAGGACGCGCGCCCGGCCGCTCCGCCAGGCGGCGAGGGCCGCGACGCGCGCGGCCGTCTCGTCGGCGACGAGCTCGCTCCGCTCGTACGCCAGCGCCGTGCGCGGCTCGAGGACGACGACCGCCTCCGGGTCGCCCAGCCAGGCGCCCAGCTCCTCGGCGACCCGGTCGCCGATCTCGGCGTCGCGCGCGATCCAGGCGAGCCGCTCGCCGGTGTCCGCGAGCGCGAGCGCGGCGGCGAGATAGGACTTCGCGCCATGGGGCACCGCGAGGAGCCCGGCATGGCGGCCGACGCGACGGGCGTCGTCGTCCGGGCTGCCCAGGCGCTCGCGCAGCGACGCGAACGACCCGGTCGCCGCCAGCAGCGGCGGGAGCGAGGCCAGGTCGGGCAGCCGGTGCCGGTTCGGCGATCGCGGCTCGGCCGCGGGCCGTCAGGCGGCGCGTCGGCGCGGCAGCACCACGGGGGTCAGCGGGCGACGACCTGGACGACGCCGCGCATGTCCTGCGGGTGGAAGGTGCAGACGTACGGGTACGTGCCGGGCGCGGCGAACGCGTACGTCACGGACTCGCCCGGCTTCATCACGCCGATCGGCGACGCCTGGCCCGCGAGCTCCACCGAGTGGGTGAAGTTGTCGTCGTTGGTCCACGTCACGGTCGTGCCGGCGACGACCTGGATCGCCGCCGGCTCGAACCTGTAGGACTTGGGCAGGTCGACATGATCGGTCGCGACCGGGGACGCGTCGGCGCCGCCCCGGCTGCCCGAGGCGCAGGCCGACGCGATGAGCGCCACGGCCATCACGGCGGCGCCGAGGCGGGTCATCGCGGCTCGAGCACCGGCGAGCGGCGGACGGTGGCGACAGCGGCCACGAAGACCAGCGCGAAGGCGGCCAGGTCGAGCACCTCGGAGATGGTGTGGGCGAACAGGAAGGTCGTCCAGTCGAGGTGGTAGGTCATGTAGCTGATCTCGGCAGCCGCGAAGAGCACGAAGGCCCATGGCAGGACGGGGATGCCGGCCGAGAACGCCCGGCTCGCGAAGAAGACCGCCAGCAGGAACGCGACGGTGTGGATGCCGAGGAACACGATCGGCGGGATCTGGTTGACGAAATCACCGAATGGCATGATCGACCTCCGTTGGAACGGCCTCACGAGCGGGCCGCGTCGGGCGTGGCTGGCGGACACCGTCGACGACGACGCCGGCCAGGCTGAGCACCATCCCGGAGATGACCACGACATGACCGAGCCCGGCGCTGGCCGGGTCGCCGACGCCATGGCCGACGACGTCGAGCAGCACGCCGAACAGCACGATCGCGAACCCGAAGCGCGTGAAGGGTCGGCCGGTCACCGTTGCTCCTCTCTAAGATGAGTGTGTCTAGGTTATAGACGACGCGGCGACCGGTGTCAATCTTTGACGAGTCGGAGTTGTCGTTAGTAGGCACCTCGGCTACCATCGCGCCCATGACGACCGAACGAACCTCGGAGGCCGGCCCGGTCGACGCCTCCATCGCGCGGCTCGCGCTGCTGGCGGACCCGACCCGAGCCGCCCTCCATCGCACCCTCCGCGACCACGGGACCGGCATCACCCGGGACGAGGCAGCCGAGGCCGTCGGCGTCTCGCGGTCGCTCGTCGCGTTCCACCTGGACCGGCTTGTCGACGCTGGCCTGGCGACCGTGACCTACGAGCGCCGGAACGGGCGCAGCGGGCCGGGCGCCGGCCGCCCGGCCAAGATCTACCACCGGTCGTCCGAGACCGTCGCCGCGAGCGTCCCCGAGCGCCACTACGAGCTGGCCGCCGCGCTCTTCGCCCGGGCGATCAGCGCGGCCACGGCCGGCGACCTCGGGGTCGATCACGCGCTGGCGATCGCGGCGAAGGACTACGGCCGGGCGCTCGGCGACGCCGCCCGGTCGCATGCGCGCGGACGTCCGTCGCGTGTGGCGGGCGTGACCGCGGCGCTCGCGGTGCTCGGCGATGCCGGGTTCGAGCCCGAGATGCGCGACGGGTCGATCATCCTGCGCAACTGCCCCTTTGACGCGCTCGTGCGCACGAACCGCGACCTGGTGTGCGGGATGAACCGCTCGCTGATGGCCGGCGTGATCGACGGCCTGCGGCTCACGGGGACCGTCGCCAGCTTCGAGCCCCGCGACGGGGCGTGCTGCGTGGTCTGGCGCCCGGCCTAGCCGCCCGCGAGCAGCCGCTGCTCGAGCGCCCGCATCGCGTCGCCCTCGACGGGATCGGCGTGGTCCCAGCCGCAGACGTGGAGCGTGCCGTGCGTGACGAGCAGCCGCAGCTCGTCACCGGTCGACCAGCGGACGTCGCCGGTCTGTCCGCCGCGGCCGGCGGCGGCCTGCTCGGCGGCCCGCTCCACGGACACCACGATGTCCCCGAGATGGGCGCGCCGGCCCGGCGGGAGCGCGAACGGCGGCCCGTCGTCCGTGGGCCCGGCTGCGGTCGGGTCCGCCCGGGTGCGCCGGGAATGCGGTCGGCGGCAGCAGCGGGAAGGACAGCACGTCCGTCGGGCCGGACACGCCCATGTGGGTCGCGTTGAGGCCGGCCAGCTCGGCGTCGCCGGTCAGGATCAGGCCGATCGAGGCGGGTCCGGGCGCCCCGGCCGCGTCGAGGGCCGACGCGACCGCCCGCGCCAGCCGCGCCGCGGCGACCGGGACCGCCACGCCGTCACGGGTCTCGAGGTCCACCCGCCATGGCGCGAGGTAGAGCGCCCGGCGGCTCACGAGACCCGGTCTCGCCTCGATTCGAGGTCGACGACCTTGCTCTCCGGGTAGGCGATCCGGGTGTGGTACATGCCGAGCAGCTGCGCGACGAACGCCTCGCGGATCCGCTCGAGGTCGCGCAGCGTCAGGTCGCATTCGTCGAACTGGCCGTCGGCGATGCGCTCCTCGATGATCCGCGTGACCATCGCCCGGATGGCCGGCTCGTCCCGCGACTCGAGCGAGCGGACGGACGCCTCGACGCTGTCGGACAGCATGATGATCGCGGCCTCGCGCGACTGCGGCTTGGGGCCGCTGTGGCGGAACGGCCGCTGGTCGACCGCGTCCGCGGCCTGGCGTCCCTCCGGGGTCGACAGCCCGCCGAACGGCTCGGCCGCGCGCTCCCGGGCCCGCCCGTAGAAGTAGCCCATGATCGCGGTCCCGTGGTGCTGCGGGATGTAGGCGATGAGCGCCTTCGGCAGCCTGCTCTTGTAGGCCAGGTCGATGCCGTCCACGACGTGCTGCTTGACGATCGCGGCGCTCACCTCGGGATCGAGGGCGTCGTGGACGTTGTCGCCGCCGGCCTGGTTCTCGATGAAGGCCAGCGGGTTCGCGAGCTTCCCGATGTCGTGGTAGTACGCGGCGACGCGGGTCACGAGCGGGTCGCCGCCGATCGCCTCGGCCGCTCGCTCGGCGAGGTTCCCGACCATCAGCGAGTGGTGGTAGGTCCCGGGCGTCTCGACGAGCAGGCGCCGGAGCAGCGGCTGCGACGGGTTCGCCAGCTCGAGCAGCTGGAAGACCGTGAGGATGCCGAAGACCGAGCCGAGGACCGCGAACGTGCCGACGGCCGCCACGCCCGAGCCGAGCGCCGAGGCCGCGGAGGCGAACCACAGCTGGACGATGCCCTGGACGTCGCGCGCGCCGAGCAGCGAGAACACGGTCACCACCATGGCGCACGTCACGAAGACCGCGAACGCCGACTGGACGAAGACCTGGAGCCGGTCGCCCTTGCGGATCATGACGATGCCGGCCAGGCCACCGAGGAGCACGTAGGTCGTCATCTCGAGCGAGCCGCCGTTGACCGCGCCGGCGATGACCGCGATGAGCCCGATGACGACGGTCGCGAGCGACGCGTCGAGCAGGATCGCGAGGAGCATCCCGATGGCCGCGGTGGGCAGGAAGAACTGCAGGATCGATCGTCCGGCCGTGATCTTGAGGGCCAGCGTCGCGCCGACGACGAGGAGCCCGGTCAGGACGAGGACGTTGTCCCGGTGCCAGAGCGTCGGGCGGAACCGCCACAGCCAGCCGAGCAGCAGGACCACGATCAGGACGGCCATGAGGAACCAGCCGAAGAAGCTCGCGACGTCCGGCCTCGAGGTCTTGAGCCCGAGCGCGTTGATCTTCTCCATCGCATCGGTCGTGATCCGCTCGCCGGAGGACACGATCTTCTCGCCCTGGAGGATCGAGACCATGACGGGCTGGACGGCGGCCCGCGCCTTGGCCTTCTCCTGGTCGGTGAGCTCCTGGCTGAACGAGGAGTTGCCCACGACCAGCGGGCCGATCAGCTGCGCGGCGAGCGCCCGCTCCTTGTCGTCGAGGCCGCCGGCCATGAGCCCGGCCAGCCGGGTCCGGGTCTCCGGCACGTCGCTGTCGAGCAGCGGGGCGCGCAAGAGCGCATCGAGGATCCGCGCGGACTCGGTGCGGACCACCGACCAGCGGCCGGCGTCCATCGCCAGGAGGGTCGCCTGGGCGGCATCGGTCAGGCCCGGGACGGCGACCTGGAGCAGGCCCGCCCGCTGGTCCGGCGTGATCTCGGCGGAGAACGCGGTGTCCACCCGGGCGACGCGCTGCTCGAAGGCGAGCTGCTGCTCGTCGGCGAGCGCGACGGCCTTCTCGGTGGTGAAGTCGTAGACGGGCGCCACGTTCTTGACGGCCGCGTCCTGTGCGGCCGCGGTCTGGCTGTCGCTCGGGAACTCCAGCGTGCGCGGCGACACGATGTCGCGCGGCGCGAGGTCCCCGACCGCCGCGGTGAGGGTCGGCTGCGGCAGGATCTCGGACCCGAGGATCGCGGTGAGGACGACGATGAGGATCCCGGCCGCGATCGCGAACCGGACGGCGTCGTTGCGCGTGAACCGGGCGATCGCCTCGGCGCGTTGGGTCAGCATGGGTCGGTCATCGGTGCGTCACGTGGCCTAGTGCGTGCCGCCGTCGTGGGCGGCGAGATCGGCCGACGCGAGGGCGGTGGCGACCATCCCGCTCACGACCTTGCCATCGGCCCGGCCGCGGATCTTCGGGGAGAGCCAGCCCATGACCTTGCCCATGTCGCGGGCGGAGGTGGCGCCGGTCGCGGCTGACGGCCTCGGCCACGAGGGCTGAGACCTCGGCCTCGGTGAGCGCCTGCGGCAGGTACTCGGAGAGGATGGCGATCTCGGCCTCCTCCTTGGTGGCGAGGTCCTCGCGGCCGGCGGCGCGGAACGCCTCGACGGACTCGCGCCGGGTCTTGACCTCGCGCGTGAGCACGCCGAGCAGCTCGTCGTCGGTCAGGGGGTGCTGGTTCTTCTTCTCCAGGTTGTAGGCCGAGTTCGTGGCCATGCGCAGCACGTCACGGCGCAGCGCATCACCACCGCGCATCGCGGCGGTGATGTCGTCCTGGAGTCGGTCTCGAAGGGACACCGGTACTGGCTACCTCGGGCGGGCGGTTCGGCCGTTACACACGGCGTGGCGCCGGGACGCCCGTGGGGCGCGGGTGGCAGCGGAGGGAGCGCGGGTGCGCTCGCTTCGGCTCAGCCGACCTGCGTTCGGGCGTTCTTCTTGCGCTTCGCTTCCTTGCGCTTTCGCTTCACGGACGGCTTCTCGTAGTGCTCGCGCCGGCGAGCCTCCGCGAGGATGCCGCTCTGCTGGATCTTCTTGTTGAAGCGACGCAGGGCGCTTTCGAACGTCTCGTTCTCTCCCACTCGGACTTCAGCCAATCGGTGTTCACCTCCCCAGGCCTGGAGTTCGTGGCTCTCGCGCGGGCTCGTGGCCAGCCGGCCCGACGCGTGCCCAGCGGTCCCCCGCCGAAGCCGCCGGAGTGTAGCCGAGGGTCCGGGACCGGTCAAACGGCCGGAAGGTGCTGTCCGAGGAGGCTAGCGGGCGCCTGAGCGTTGCTCGTCGAGTCCTCGTCGAGCTCCACCGCTGTTCGTTCCTGCCGGATGCCACGCCCAGTGGCGCTAAGCCCGCTGCGCCGGGCCAACCCCGCCGGATGCCACCCCGGATGGCGCAACGGCCCGTTTGGCAGGGTTTCGAGGCAGACGAACCCGTTGTCGACGCGTCACGCGCTGTCTAGCGCTACCTCCCGTGGCGAAGGGCAGGAACATGATCCCGGCCAATACCCGGATGGCTCATGGAGCCACCGCCGCAGGGCCCAGCCTCGAACCGGTAGTACCGCCGAAAGCGTGGCGGCCAGGAGGCGGACAGCGACGACGGGTCGTCGTCGAGTCGCCCACCACGATCAACCGGGACACCGAGCGGCACGGCCAGCCCAGCTGTGCGGCGATCTCCGGCACCAACCGAGCTTTGCGATCGAGCGTCGAGAGCATCCCACCCGCATCCGGGATGACGGTCTTCACCTCGACGATGAGGATGGCGCCGAGGTCGCGCCGAAGCCCGACGACGTCCACCGAGCCGCGTTCGCCGCGGATCGCGAAGGACACCTCGACCGCCGTCTCCCAACCTTCGGCCCGCAGCATCGCGACGATCCGTTCGACCAATGCCGCGTGCGCCGAATCGAGCAGCCGATCCAGTCCCTCGCCGTGCCCGCGAACCTGCGCGTCGAGGTTCCCGCCGACGGCTGCGATCACGCGTTCGAGGACGCCCGCCAGGATGTGAGCGACGTCTCCCGACTCGACGCGGGACACGAGCTGTCGCGAGACGCCGGCGACCTCCGCCACGTCTCGCTGCCGTCGACCCGAGCGGATGCGAAGCGCCCGGCCTGCGCGGCCGATCCTTGGACCATCCATCGGCCGATCATCGCGAGCGGCGCATATCGGCCACCACGCGATCCACGCCGCTCCCGCGCGCTACCCTGCCCGAACGATGACGACCCTGCTGGACCTGCTCGACGCGTCGGTGACCCGATATGGCGAGCGCGGCGCGCTGGCCCTGCGGCTCGACGACGGCTCGACGACCGCGTGGAGCTATCGCGAGCTCGCGCGCCGCTCGCGGATCGCCGCGTGGCGCCTGCGGGCGCTCGACCTGGAGCCCGGCGACCGCATCCTGACGTGGTCGCCGTCCACCCCGGAGCTGCCCGCCGCCTACTACGGGGCGATGGCCGCGCGGCTGGTGCTCGTCCCGCTCGACCTGCGGATGTCGCCGGCCGCCGTCGAGGGCATCGTCAGGGCCTCCGGGGCACGCCACCTCATCCTCGGCACGGGCCGCGATGCGCCGGACCCGCGCGACGCGGGGCTGGAGCACTTCCCGACCACGACCGTCGAGGCGCTGTGCGCCGAACCCGCCGACGACGACCCGGCATTCCCGGCCGACTGGGAGGCCCGGCAGGCGGCGTGGGCGCGGCCGGACGAGCAGGAGGTCTTCGAGCTGGTGTTCACCTCGGGGACCACCGGGACGCCCAAGGGCGTGACGCTGACGCACGACAACGTCGTCGCCTCGATCGAGTCGTTCCACCGGATCGTCCCGCCGATGGAGCACCGGCTGGTGTCGCTGCTGCCGCTCTCGCACCTGCTCGAGCAGGCGGTCGGGCTCTACTACGCGCTCGATGTCGGGGCCGACATCCTGTACGTGCGCAGCCGGAACCCGCGGGTCATCTTCGACGCGCTGCGCGACCAGCGCGTCACCTCGATGGTCGTCGTGCCGCAGGTCCTCGACCTGTTCTGGAGCGCCATCGAGCGCGAGGTCGAGAAGCGCGGGCGGACGGCGGCGTTCGACCGGCTCCGATCGGTCGCCCGGCACCTGCCGATGCGCATCCGTCCGCGGCTGTTCGGGGCGATCCACGGCCAGCTGGGCGGCCATTTCCGCCTGTTCCTGTCGTCCGGGGCGTTCCTCCCGCCGTCGCTCCAGCAGGCATGGGAGGACATCGGGGTCACGGTGCTGCAGGGCTACGGCGCCACCGAGACGGGCACGGGGACGTGCACGACGCTCGACGGACCATGGGCCCGGGCACCGTCGGACGGGTCCCCGAGGGGATCGAGATGCGGCTGGCCCCGGACGGCGAGGTCCAGTTCCGCGGCCGGACCGTGTTCAAGGGCTACTGGAACGCGCCCGAGGCGACCGCCGCCGCGTTCACCGACGACGGCTGGTACCGCACCGGCGACGTCGGCCATCTCGACGACGCGGGCCGCCTCATCCTGTCGGGCCGGAGCCGCGACATGATCGTGCTGCCGAACGGCTTCAACGTGTATCCCGAGGACATCGAGAATGCCCTGCGGGTCGCCGGCATCCGCGACGCGATCGCGGTCGAGACGAGGCCCGGGCGGATCGAGGCCGTCGTCCTGTCGGGGAGCGCCAGCCCGGGCGGCGCGACGGCCGCTGCCGCCCTCGGCGGCGCGGCGGCGGACCCGGCGGAGATCCGCGCCCAGCCTCGACGCGGCGGTCAAGGCGGCCAACGCGACCCTCGGGCCGAACCAGCGGATCGCCGGCTGGCGGCTGTGGCCCGAGGACGACTTCCCGCGGACGCACACGCTCAAGATCAAGCGCGACCCGATCCAGGCCTGGGCCGCCGTCGAGGGCGGGGCGCCCGGCACGGGCCGCTGAGGCGCCGACCGCCGGCGAGCCCGGCCGCCGCGGAGCGAGACCGCCTAGTCCGCGACCGGGTACGGCGTCCCGATGGTCTCGAGCGCGGCCTGGATGGCCGGGGTCGACGGGTCGGGCGAGCCGCCCGGCAGCCAGTCGTAGAGGATCACGGTCGTGCCGACGCCGCGGATCACGTGCACGGTCCCGGGCGGGGTCTGGACGCGGGCGGGACCGGTGACGAGGTAGCGCTGCTGCTCCGAGGCCGCCTCCGTCGCGCGGGCCGTGTCGCGCAGCTCGTAGACCACGATGTAGCCGTGGGTCGGGTCGGCCGGCAGGACCGCCTGGTAGACGGCGCGCGGCGCGTTCGCGAGGATCGGCCCCTCGGCCGGCCGGTACGGGACCGGCGAGTCCACGAGCTGCAGCTGGTGCCCGGCGAGCGCCGACGCGATCTCGGCGCGGGTCTGGCCGACGGCCGGGCTGACGTCGAAGTTCGTGGCGGCCGACGGCGGCGGGTAGGTCGTCGTCGGGACCGCGGTCGGGGACGCACAGCGCGACCACGGACAGCCCGAACAGCACGCCGAGGGCGATCGCGCGCGAGCGCGGGCGACCGGTCATCCCGGCGGCCAGTCGAAGGGCCGTCCGCCCATCAGGTGGAGGTGCAGGTGATCGACGGTCTGGCCGCCCCAGCGGCCGACGTTCGTCACGAGCCGGTAGCCGTCGTCGGCGATCCCCTGCTCGCGCGCGACCTGCGCCGCCGCGCCGAAGAGCCGGCCGAGCAGCGGGCCGTCCGCCTCGGTGAGCTCGGCGGCCGACGCGATGTGCGCCCGCGGGATCACCAGGATGTGCGTCGGGGCGCGCGGGGCGATGTCGCGGAACGCGATCACCTGGTCGTCCTCGTGGACGCGATCGGACGGGATCTCGCCGGCGACGATCCGGCAGAACAGGCAGTCCGCCACCGGCGCGCCCCGCTCGTTCACCACAGGATCGGCTTCGAGCTCATCAGGAACCCGATGGTACCCACCAGGCCGGCCATCAGGTACGAGATGTAGCGCTGGCGCTTGGCGCGCTCCTTCCAGACCTCGTCGTCGGCGGCGGCGGTCACGCCCACGAGCCGGCGCAGGTTGGGCCGCTGCACGAAGAAGGCGATCGCGAGGTTCGCGAAGTAGATCGTCAGCGCGACCATCAGCCACGGCTGCTGGAGCATCGTCGAGCCCAGGACGGCGACGAGCCCGAGCCCGGTCAGCGCCAGGCCGAGCCCGATGAGGACCGTCCCGTGGCTCTGGCCCCAGAGCAGGGCGTGCACGACGCGGTTGTCCGAGTCGACGGTCGCGCGGCGCGTCCGCAGGGCGAACGGCAGCAGGATCGACGGCAGGAACAGGCTGATCGCCAGCGTGATGTGCGTCGCCAGCAGGAGCGGGAAGAGGTTCGGCATCGACGGCGATCGTAGCGTGGACTGGTGGTTCAGGCCGGCCGATGCGCCTCGAGCGCCACCCAGTCCCCTTCGTCGAGGCGACCGGTCGACGACCAGGCCGGCGGCCTCGAAGGCGGCGCGGACCTCGGTCTCGCGGTCGACGAAGATCCCCGACGCGACCAGGATGCCGCCCGGCCGCAGCTCGTCGCGGAGCGGGCCGGCCAGCGGCACCAGCACCCCGGCGATCAGGTTGGCCGCCACGACATCGAAGGCGGGCTCGCCGCTCGGCAGGCTGCCGACGCGGGCGCGGATCCGTCGCGCGATGCTGTTGCGCTTCGCGTTCGCGGCCGTGGCCTCGATGGCGATCGGGTCCGTGTCGACGCCCACGGCGCGCGCCGCCCCGAGGCGGATCGCCGCGATGGCCAGGATGCCGGAACCGCACCCGACATCGAGGACCCGGGCGCCGGCCAGCGCGTCGCCCCGGTCCGCGACGGCCTCGAGCATCGCGAGGCAGAGCCGCGTCGTCGGGTGCAGCCCGGTCCCGAACGCCATGCCCGGGTCGAGCGCGAGGACCAGCTCGTCGCCGACGGCCTTGTGGCGGCGCCACGTCGGGCGGATGACCAGCCGGCGGCCGATCCGCAGCACCGGGAAGTACGCCTTCCAGGCATTCGCCCAGTCGGCCTCGTGGACGATCCGGGTCCGCAGCTCGCCGATCGGCCGCAGCCCGAACGCCTGCAGGTGCCCGAGCGCGTCGGCGACGGATGCCGCCTCGGCCTCCGCGGCGGCGGGGTCGCGGGCGGGGAGATAGGCACGGACCGTGGCTGGTCGCGTCGGGTCGACCCGCGCGCCGAGCCCCTCCTCGACCAGGTCGAAGGCCGGCTCCACGACGACGCCGCCGGGCGCTACCCGCCCGAGGATCTCGCTGACGGCCTCGACCGCCTCGACGTCCGCCTCGACCGAGAGTTCGAGCCAGGCGCCCTGCCCGTCCTCGGCGGCGCTCACCCCAGCCCGAGCTTCTCGCGGATGCCGCCGGACCCGTGGACCTCCTCGCCGCCCTCGGCGGCCAGCTCGGTCAGCAGCTCGCGCTGCCGCTTCGTGAGCTTGGTCGGCACGACGACGTCGACGAGCACGTGCAGGTCGCCCTTGGACCCCGCGCGGCGGAGATGCGCCACGCCCTTGCCGCGCAGGCGGATCTCCGTGTCGGGCTGGGTGCCGGGCTTGATCTCGACCTCCTCCTCGCCGTCGACGGTCGGGACCTTGATCTTCGTCCCGAGCGCGGCCTGGGCGATCGTGACGGTCGCCTCGAAGTAGAGCTCGGTGCCGTCACGCTTGAGCGTCGGGTGCTCGGCGACGTGGACGGCGACGTAGAGGCTGCCGGGCGGCCCGCCGCGCGGCCCGACCTCGCCCTCGCCCGACAGGCGGATCTGGTGGCCCTCGTCGATGCCGGCGGGGATCGTGACCCGGAGCGTGCGCTTGCGCTCGGTGCGGCCGTCGCCCTTGCACGTCTCGCAGGGCGTCTCGACGATCTTGCCCTCGCCACGGCAGCGCGGGCAGGCGGCGACGTTGACCATCTGGCCGAGCATCGTCTGGCGGACGCTGCGGACCTCGCCGCGGCCGTTGCACTGCGGGCACGTCACCGCCTCGGTGCCCACCTTCGCGCCGGTCCCGTGGCAGGTCTCGCACGGCTGGAGCGCACGGAACTCGATCTCGCGCTCGGTGCCCTTGACGGCCTCCTCGAACGTGATCCGCAGGTCGTAGCGGAGATCCGCCCCGGGCTGTGGCCGGCCATGCCGGGCGGCGCCGGCATTCTGGCCGCCGCCGAAGAAGGCGTCGAAGATGTCCGAGAACCCGCCGAAGCCCTCGAACCCCGGCGCCGGCCCCATCCGCGCCGGCCTTGCCGAAGGTGTCGTACCGCTGGCGCCGCTCCGGGTCGGACAGGACCTGGTAGGCCTCGTTGATCTCCTTGAACCGCTCCTGCGCCGCCGGGTCCTTGCTGACGTCCGGGTGCCACTGCTGCGCGAGCTTGCGGAAGGCGCGCTTGATCTCGTCGTCCGACGCGGTCCGCGCGACGCCGAGGATGACGTAGTAGTCCTGCTCCGTGGTGGCCATCGAGCGCAAAGGATACGGGAGGGCGCGGTCTCGGCCCGAACGGGGCGGTCACGGACGGTACGCTTCGGCCTCGAACCCCGCCGGAGGACCCGATGACCGAGGCGCCCCGCCTGTCCGTGGCGATCACCGTCGACCACGACGCGATGTCCGATTCGATCCGCCGCGGCGACCCGCCCGTGAAGCTGAGCCACGCCGAGTTCGGGCCGCGGGTCGGCTCGAAGCGGCTGCTCGAGCTGTTCGCGCGGCGCGGCATCCCGACGACGTGGTTCGTGCCCGGCCACACGCTGACGACCTTCGTCGACGACACCGAGGCGCTGGTCGCGGGCGGGCACGAGATCGCCTGCCACGGCTGGTTCCACGAGGACTTCGCGACGCTCGCCAGGGACGAGGCGACCGAGATCCTGGAGCGCGGGGTCGAGGCGGTCTGGGCGGTGACCGGCGCCGCGCCGGCCGGGTTCCGCGCGCCGTACTGGTCGATGGGCGCGGGGACGGCGCAGCTCCTCGAGCGGGCCGGGTTCGCCTACGACAGCTCGCTGATGGCCGGCGACTACGAGCCGTACCGGATCCGGCATGGCGACCGGCACTCGACGGTGGACGGGAGCACGTGGGGTCGTGCCGGCTCGCTCGTGGAGGTGCCGGTCTACTGGGCGATGGACGACTGGCCGCACTTCGAGCCGGGCGACCACGGCGGCGGGCTCGCGGCGCCATCGGCCGTGCTGGAGATCTGGACCGAGGAGCTGCGGTACGCCTCCGAGCACGCGCCCGGCGGCCTGGTCATGGTCACGGTCCATCCCGAGTGCATCGGGCGCGGCCACCGGATGGCGATGCTGGAACGCTTCATCGACGCGGCCGAGGCGATCCCGGGCGCCGTCTTCGAACGGCTCGACGCCGTCGTCAGCCGCTGGTCAGCGGCGAACCCCTGACGCGGGCAGGCGGGCCTTGTGCGGCCGCCTGGTCGCGGGCCTGTGCGACGTCGATCGCGCGCCGGATCACCGCGTCGAACATCGCGGGCGTCAGGCGGCCCGTGAACGTGTTCTGCTGGCTCGGGTGGTACGAGCCGAGCAGCGTGTACGGCCCGATCCGTGCCTCGGCGAGGTGCCCGAACCTCGGCCGCGGCGCCGACCGCATGCCCCAGCGCCGCGAACGCCCGGACCGCCGCGTCCCAGCCGAACTGGCCGAGCGCGACGACGACCCGCACGGACTCGGAGCAGCCCCAGCTCCCGCACCAGGAACGGCGCGCAGGTGTCGCGCTCCTCGGTCGTCGGCTTGTTGGCCGGCGGCGCGCAGCGGACGGCCGCGGCGATGTACGTGTCGGTCAGCGTCAGCCCGTCGTCGGCGCGCCGGCTCGACGGCCGATCGGCCAGCCCGGCGTCGAACAGCCGCGCCCACAGGAAGTCGCCGCTCGCATCGCCGGTGAAGACCCGGCCCGTCCGGTTGCCGCCGTGCGCGGCGGGCGCCAGCCCCAGCAGCAGGATCCGCGCATCCGGGTCGCCGAACCCGGGCAGCGGCCGGCCCCAGTACGTCTCGTCGCGGAACCGCGCGACCTTCTCGACGGCGACCCGCTCGCGCCACTCGACCAGCCGCGGACACCGCCGGCACGCGACGATCTCGCCGGACAGCGCCGCCAGGGCCGCCCGGTCCGTGCTCACTTGAGCAGGAGCTTGTCGAGCCGCTTCGACGTGACCGCCAGCCCGATCAGCCCCATCACCGACAGGTACGCGACGTGGACCAGCAGGATCGGGCTGATGGCCCCGATCGTCAGCGACCGGATGAGGTCGACGCCCTGGTACAGCGGCGTGAGGCGCACGACGACCTGCAGCACGGGCGGGTACGTCTCGATCGGGTAGAACGTCGCCGAGAACAGGAACATCGGCAGGACGATCAGCTGGATCAGGTCGAAGTCCTGCCACGTCCTCATGAAGGACGTCGCGGCCATGCCGACCGCGCCGAAGGCGAACCCGACGAGCAGCGCCGCCGGCCCGGCGAGGATCACCCACGGCGAGACGACCAGCCCGAGCAGCGCCATCACGACCATGAACCCGATGGCGTACAGCCCGCCGCGGATGAGCGCCCAGCCCAGCTCGCCGGTCGCGACGTCGCCGGGCGACAGCGGGGTCGCGAGGATCGACGTGAACGTCTTGTTGTAGTTGAGCTTGAAGAAGAAGTTGAACGTGCTCTCGCTGATCGCGCCGTTCATCGCCGCCGTCGCCAGGAGGGCGGGCGCCACGAAGAGCTGGTAGCTGATCGGCTGGCCGTCCGGGCCCGGCACGGTCCCGATGAGCGCCCCGAGCCCGAAGCCGATGCTCAGCAGGTAGAAGAGCGGCTCGAAGAACCCCGAGAAGATGACGATCCAGCCGTGCCGGTAGACGTAGAGGTTGCGCTCGATCAGGCGCAGCGAGCGGCGGCTGCCGATGAGGAAGGTCGAGGTGATCGGCAGGGCGGTCACTTCGGCACCATCCGCTTGTCGAGGAGCCGGATGAGCGCGACGTAGCCGATCGCGAACATGATCGAGAGGTAGGCGACGTCGATGACCGCGGCGAGCGGGTCGTCCGCCACGGTCCCGAGCGACAGCGCCCGGGTGAGCTCGACGCCGTGGAACAGCGGCGTCAGCCAGGCCACGACCTGGAGCGGCTGGGGCAGGTTCGAGATCGGGTAGAACGTGCCCGAGAACAGGAACAGCGGGAGGATCCCGAACCGGAAGATCGCGTTGAACTTGTTGGGGTTGTACTGCGTCGTGGCGAAGGCCGCGATCGGCGTCGCGAACGCCATGCCGGTGAGGACCGCGGCCGGGATGGCGAGGACGATCGTCGGGGCGGCGGCGGCCCCGAACGCGATGATGACGAGCGTGAAGACCGTCGAGATCATCGTGAGCCGCGCCGCGATCCAGGCGAGGTTGCCGACCGCGATGTCGCGGACCGAGATGGGCGTCGCGGCCATCGCGTGGAAGACCTTGCTCCACAGGATCCCGGACATGATCGGGAACGTCGACTCGAAGGCCGCGGACTGCATCGCCGTGGCCGCGAGGAGCCCGGGCGCCAGGAACTGGATGTAGGTGACGCCGCCGAGCGAGCTCGAGTTGCCCGCGTCGACGTAGGTGCCCAGGCCGAGGCCCATCGCCGTCAGGAACAGGACCGGCGACAGGAACGAGCTGAAGACGCTGGCGCGGAACGTGCGCTTGTACGAGAGCCAGCGGTGCTCGAAGACGTGGATCGCCGGCGATGGGGCGTTCTTGCCGGCCGACGGGCGGGCTGGCGTGGCAGCGGTCATCGGTCCGTCCGCCTACTCGATGAGCGAGCGGCCGGTCAGCCGGAGGAACACGTCCTCGAGCGAGGACCGGCGGACGAGCACCGCCTCGGGCCGGAGGCCGCGCTCGTGGACGGCCGCGACCGCCGCCTCGCCGTCGTCGGTGTACAGGAGGACCCGGTCCGCGAGGTGCTCGATCCGCTGGGCGATGCCGTCGAGCTTGCCGTCGAGCGTCTCGGCGAAGCCCGGCTCGAAGCGGAGCTCCGTGACCTCGCGGGTCGAGTACTGCTCGATGAGCGATCGCGGGCTGCCCTCGGCGACGATCTTCGCCTTGTCCATCACGACCAGGCGGTCGCAGAGCTGCTCGGCCTCGTCCATGTAGTGGGTCGTCAGGACCAGCGTGACGCCGCGCTGCTTGAGCCGGTAGAGCCGGTCCCAGAGGAGGTGCCGTGCCTGCGGGTCGAGGCCGGTCGTCGGCTCGTCGAGGAGCAGCAGGCTGGGCTCGTTGATGAGCGCCCGGGCGATCGTCAGGCGGCGCTTCATGCCGCCCGAGAGCGGCTCGACCTCGTCGTTGGCGCGCTCGGTCAGCTGGGCGAACTCGATGAGCTCGTCGGCACGCCGGCCGATCTCCTTCCAGCCCAGGCCGAAGTAGCGCCCGTAGATCAACAGGTTCTCGCGGACCGTCAGCTCGGTGTCGAGCGTGTCCTGCTGCGGGACCACGCCGATCCGGGCGCGGATCCGCGGACCGTCGGTGCTCGGGTCCATGCCCATGACCGCGAGCTGGCCCGACGTCATCGGCGAGACGCAGCCGATCATCCGCATCGTCGAGGTCTTGCCGGCGCCGTTCGGCCCGAGGAATCCGAACAATTCGCCGGGCGCGACGTCGAAGTCGATGGCATCCACCGCGGTGAAGTCGCCGAAGCGCTTGGTCAGGCCGCGGGCATGGATGAGCGGTGGTTCGGAGGATCGAGAGGGCGCGTCGGGGGCAGGCGCGCCCGACCGATCGACGGTGTCGGGCATGGGCGCGCATGGTACCGCGTCCAGCGGATGGACAAAACGTGCTACAGTGCGGTAGCACGGAATCAGATGACCCGGCGCGAACGCAGGAGTCCCGTCATGGCCGATATCCCGAAGCCCGTCGCGGAGCTGCTCGACGCAGCCCTCGTGGGGGAGCTCACCGTCGTCGACGGTGCTGGCCGACCCGTCACCTACCCGCTCATCCCGCTGTGGGACGGCGAGCGCGTCTTCATGACGTCCTCCACCCTGTTCAGCCGGAAGCTCGAGCACATCAACGGCAACGCGAAGGTGTCCGTCTCGATCACCGACCCGGTCGCGGTCGGCGGCCGGCACGACCGAGCGCTGATCCAGGGCGACGCCCGCGTCATCGACTCGGACCCGCATGGGGAATGGGAGCGCCTCCTGCCCATCTGGGAGGTCAAGGAGCCGTCGATCGTCGAGCTTCCTCAAGGTGCGCGTCGCCCTCCCGCTCTTCTTCGAGCGGGCACTGATCGAGGTCACGCCGCGGCGCGTCCTCTACTGGTCGGACGGGGACGCCGCGACCGCGCCGCAGGAGACGCTCGTCAGCACCGGGGAGGCCGCGTGATGCGCAGCACCGATGGCCTCGATGCCCGGACCGGGCTCGACAAGCTGGCCACCTTCCCGTACCAGATCGCCACGTGGGTCGGCGACGACGGCTACCCCGTCAGCGTCGCCGTGGACGCGCGCATCAGCCCGACCGAGCTGGTCGCCCGGTTCGCCCGGCCGGCCGCCCTGGCCGTGCCGACCGACCGCGACGTCTCGCTGACCGGCTCGCACATCCGGCCGCAGCCGGGCTACGGCTACGACGAGCGCCGGCACGTGACGGTGTGGGGCCGCGCGACGGTGCTCGATGGCGGGGTCGTGCTGACCGCGGACCGGGCCTGGGGCTGGGACGAGAGCGAGGTCCCGTTCTTCGAGTACTCGGAGCGCTCCGTCGGGCAGTCGCGCAAGTACTTCGACGCGCTCTCCGCCGAACGCGGGACGCCGGTCCGCCCGAGGCTCTCGCTCGGGTTCCTGACGCTGCGCGCCACGCGGCTGCCGTTCCTCACCGCGACGATCGTGCCGGTCGTCCTGGGCATCCTGATCGCCGCGACGCACGGCTCGTTCGACCTCGTCGCGGCGCTGCTGACGATCATCGGCGCGTCGTTCGTCCAGCTCGGGCTCAACGTCGCCAACGACGTCTTCGACACCGCCTCGGGCGCCGACGACGCGAACGTCACGCCGACCCAGTTCAGCGGCGGCTCGCGGGTCATCCAGTACGGCCTCGTGAGCTTCCGCCGGATGGCGACCATCGCGACCGTCTGCTACATCGCGGCCGGGGTGATCGGGCTGATCCTGCTCGCGACCCACGGGTCGACGGCGCTGCTGGTCATCGGCGTGCTGGGGTTCATCGTCTCGATCGGCTACACCGCGCCGCCGCTCAAGTTCGTCTATCGCGGGCTCGGCGAGATCGCCGTCGCGCATCGGCTTCGGCCCGATGATGCTGCTGGGCGCCTACGTCGTGCAGACCGGCGGGACCCTCGCCTGGGAGCCGTTCGTGGCGTCGATCCCGGTGGCCCTCCTGGTCGCGCTGATCCTGTACGTCAACGAGATCCCGGACCGCCGCGGCGACGCGCTCGCCGGCAAGCGGCACGCTGCCGGTCCGCTTCTCGCGGACCACGGTGGTCGCCGGGTACGACGTGGCCGTCACCGCCGCGTACGTCGTGCTGGTGCTGGCCGTCGTGGCCGGCATCCTGCCGGTGCCGGTGCTGCTGATGCTGCTGACGATCCCGCTGGCATTGCGGGTCTCACGCGGCCTGATCCCGTACTACGACAACCCGTACGGGCTGATGTCGATCATGGGCGTCAACGTCCAGCTCCATCTGCGCGCCGGGCTGCTGCTGGCGGCCGCCTACGCGATCGTGCTGGTCGTCGGCGCCGTCGCGCCGGGGGTCAGCCTCTTCATCTGAGGCTCGCGGTGGGCGCGCGCGAGCGGTCGGGCGGCCCACGTCGCGTCGCGCTAGGCGATGCCGCGGGCGGCCCACGCCCTCGCCGGGACGACGAACGGCCCGTCCGGCAGTCGATCGCGGAGCGCCTCGCGGAGCCGCGCCTGGCCGTCCGGCGAGAGGCCCGCGACGTAGGCGCCCGCCGGTCCGACGCCGCCGGCGAACGGCTCCCACCAGGCGTCGAAATCGGGGTGCTCGAGGTCGGCGGCGAGCGTCGTGTCGGTGACGTCGCGGAGGCCGGCGGCGATGAACAGCTGGCGCAGGTGGCCCTCCCGTGTGCCCGGGAGATCGGACTCGTCGACGACCGTCCGGGTCGAGCTCGCGCGCGGTGTTCCAGAACAGCCCGAGCGGACCCATGCCGCCGGCGTGATCCCAGACGCAGGCCGCGACCACGCCGCCCGGTCGGGTCACGCGGCGCATCTCGGAGATGCCGCGGACGGGATCGGTCATGAAGTGGACGACCAGCTGGGCCAGCGCGACATCGACCACGTCGTCCTCGAACGGGAGGGCCTCCGCGGACGCCGGCCGGACATCCACGCCGGGGTAGCGGGCGCGGATGGCCTCGACGAACGACGCCGATGGATCGACCGCGGTCACGGCGTCCGCGCCGAGCCGGTCGACGAGCACGCGGGTCAGCGCCCCCGGTCCGCAGCCGACGTCGATGGCCCGCTGCCCGGCCGTGACGCCGGCCAGGTCGGCCAGCTGCGGCGACAGCAGCACCGAGTAGCGCCCCATGAACCGGTCGTAGGCATCGGCCGCGACATCGAAGCTCATGCGGACACGGTACGGCGGGTCGTGCGTCGCGCGCGAATTGACGAGCCCGGCCTCTCGGCCGGGCTCATGCGTGCGGATCGAAGGATCGGCGGGATCCCGAGGCCTAGACCTCCTTGAACTCGCCCTCGACCGTCTCCTCGCCCTCGGCGGCCGTCTCGTCGGCCCCGTCCGCGCCGGTGCCGTCGGCACCGTCCGAGGAGGCGCCGTCGGTCGACTCGCTCGCACCGGCCGCACCGGCGGCCTGGTAGGCCGCGGTGGAGACCCGCTGGAGCGTCTCGCTGAGCGACGACATCTGGCTGCGGACCGCGTCGATGTCGGACCCCTTGAGCGTCTCGCGGAGACCCGAGACCTTGTTCTCGACCTCGAGCTTGTCCTCGGAGGGGAGCTTGTCGCCGAGGTCCTTGACCACGCGCTCGGCCTGGAACGTCAGGGCCTCGGCGTCGTTGCGGACCTCGACCTCCTCGCGCCGCTGGCGGTCCTCGTCGGCGTGCTCCTGGGCGTCGCGGACCATCTGGTCGACGGCGCTCTTGTCGAGCATCGACGACGCGGTGATCCGGACCTGCTGCTCCTTGCTGGTCGCCCGGTCCTTGGCCTTGACGTCGAGGATGCCGTTGGCATCGATGTCGAACGTCACCTCGATCTGGGGCACGCCGCGCGGGGCCGGCGGGATCCCGTCGAGGATGAACCGGCCGAGCGTCTTGTTGTCCGCGGCGAACTCGCGCTCGCCCTGGAGGACGTGGATCTCGACCTGCGACTGGTTCTCGGACGCGGTCGAGAAGACCTGCGACTTCGAGGTCGGGATGGTCGTGTTCCGCTCGATCAGCTTGGTCATGACGCCGCCGAGGGTCTCGATGCCGAGCGACAGCGGGGTCACGTCGAGGAGCAGGACGTCCTTGACGTCACCGGCGAGGACGCCGGCCTGGATGGCCGCGCCGATGGCGACGACCTCGTCCGGGTTGACGCCCTTGTGCGGCTCCTTGCCGTTGAACATGGTCTTCACGGCCTCGACGACCGCGGGCATGCGGGTCATGCCGCCGACGAGGATCACCTCGTCGATGTCGCCGGGCTTGAGGCCGGCGTCCTTGAGGGCCGCGGTGACCGGCCCGGCCGTCTTCTGGGTCAGGTCGGCGACCAGGTCCTCGAGCTTGGCCCGCGTCAGCGTGACGACGAGGTGCTTCGGGCCGCTCGCGTCGGCGGTGATGTACGGGAGGTTGATCTCGGTGGTCGTCGTGGACGACAGCTCGATCTTCGCCTTCTCGGCGGCCTCCTTGAGGCGCTGCAGGGCCTGCTGGTCCTTGGCGCAGGTCGATGCCCTGGTCCTTCTTGAACTCGGCCAGGAGCCAGTCGATGACCCGCTGGTCGAAGTCGTCGCCGCCGAGGTGCGTGTCGCCGTTGGTGGCCTTGACCTCGAAGACGCCCTCGCCCAGCTCGAGGATGGAGATGTCGAACGTGCCGCCGCCGAGGTCGTAGACGGCGATCTTCTCGTCGCCCTTCTTGTCCAGCCCGTAGGCCAGGGCCGAGGCGGTCGGCTCGTTGATGATCCGCTTGACGTCGAGGCCGGCGATGCGGCCGGCGTCCTTGGTCGCCTGGCGCTGGGTGTCGTCGAAGTAGGCCGGGACGGTGATGACCGCCTCGGTGATCTTCTCGCCCAGGTAGGCCTCGGCGTCGGTCTTGAGCTTCTGGAGGATCATCGCGCTGATCTCCGGCGGCGTGTAGACTCTTGCCGTCGGCGAGCTCGACGGCGACGCCGTCGCTCTTGGCGTCCTTCTCGACCTTGTACGGGACGAGGTCTTGACGCTGCGCTTGACCTCGGGGTCGTCCCATCGACGGCCCATGAAGCGCTTGATCGAATAGACGGTGTTGGTCGGGTTGGTGACCGCCTGGCGCTTGGCCAGCTGGCCGACGAGGCGCTCGCCGGTCTTGGTGAAGGCGACGACGGACGGGACGGTGCGCCCGCCCTCGGCCGACGCGATGACGGTCGGCTCGCCGCCCTCCATGACCGCGACGACGGAGTTCGTCGTGCCGAGGTCGATGCCGATGATCTTGCCCATGTTCGGGTGCTCCTTGATGAGTGCTGGGAAGGGCTAGTTGGGACGTTGCTTGTCAGTGCCGGGGGCCGGATCGCCGGCCTGCGGCGTCTCGGCCGGCGCGGTCGCCGGTGCCTCGGGCGGGGGTGCGGCGACGGCGACGAGCGCCGGGCGCAGGACCCGGTCGCGCAATCGATAGCCGCGGCGCAGCTCGTCGACGATCTCGCCCTCGGGCCGGCCGGTGCCGGGCACGTTGACGATCGCCTCGTGCTCGCGGGGGTCGAACTGGCGGCCCGGCGTCGCGTCGATCGGGGTGACCCCCTCGGACTCGAGCAGGACGCGCAGCTTGCGGTCGATCGCGGCGATGCCGTCGAACCACGGGTCGGTCGAGATCGACTCGGGCCGCGCGTCGATCGCGAGGTCGAAGTCGTCGGCGACGGTCAGGACCTTCCGAAGCAGGTCCTCGCCCGCGAGGCCGAGGTCGCGCTGCCGCTCCTCGGCGCTGCGGCGCCGGAAGTTCTGGAACTCGGCGCGCTCGCGCTGGAGGGCGCTGAGGTACTCCTCGCCGCTCGCGCGGGCGTCGGCCAGCTCGGTCTTGAGGGTCTCGATGTCGGCGAGCAGCTTGGCCGGCGAGATGTCGATCTCGTCCACTCGCTGCTGCCCGCGCGTCTTCCCGCTAGGCATACAGGTGGTCCACCAATTCGTTCATCAGGCCGGACACGAACCGGACCGTGCCGATCGCCTGGGAGTAGCTCATCCGCGTCGGCCCGAGGACGCCGACCACGCCGATCGCCCGGCCCGGCCGCCCGTACGGGGCGAGGACCAGCGACACGTCGCGCATCTCGATCGGGCCGTTCTCATGGCCGATGTAGATGCGGATCCGGCCGGCATCGGCGACGTCGCCGACGAGCTGGCCGAGATAGGTCCGGTTCTCGAGCGCCGAGAAGACGCGCCGGAGCTTGTCGCTCTGGGCGAACTCGGGGGCGTCCATGACGTTGAGCAGGCCGTCGCTGAAGACCTCCTCGATGGCCTCGGCGTCGTAGTCGCGCACGATGCGGACGATCCGCTCGCCGATGCGCTTCGCGAGGGCGTCGACGCGGTCGACGTCGCCCAGCCGCCCGAGGACGGTCTCGGCGTTGGTCGCGGTCTGGTTCGCCAGCTTGTCGTTGAGCAGGGCGGCGACGCGGTTGAGGGTCGGCTGGTCGATGAGGTCGTCGTCCGCCAGCGTGACCAGGGCCTGCTTGATGGCGCCCTCGCGCAGGACGAGGATCAGGCTCGACATCCGCTCGTTGATCGCGACGAGGTCGATGCGCCGGATGTGCGCGGACCGCGGCTTGGCCGGCGTGGCCAGGCCGGCCGACCGGGTGACGCTGGCGAGCGTCGTGGCCGCGAGGCGGAACCAGTGCTCGCTGGCGAACTCGACCTGCCCGAACTGGTGGCGGATCATCAGCTGCTCGACCGCCGGGAGCGGCACCGCGTCGACGATCGACTCGACATAGAAGCGGTAGCCCGCGTCGGTGGGGACGCGTCCCGCGGAGGTGTGCGGGTGGGTGAGGAGGCCGGCGCCCTCGAGCTCGGCGAGGATGCTGCGCACGGTCGCGCTCGACACGCCGAGGCCGTAGCGCTCGACGAGCGCCTGCGAGCCGACGGGGGTCGCGGTGGTGACGTATTCCTCGATGACGGCCCGAAGGATCGCCTGTGAGCGGAGGTCCAGGGGGCCGATGGGGCGAACGCGTCGCGCCAAGGCCGGTCTCCCTTACGTGGTTAGCACTCTAACCCTGAGAGTGCTAACGAGGTGCTGGCATCGTAGCAGTCGAGCATGGCGAGTGTCAACGCAGGACGAGATCGACGCGCCGTGGACGACCGGCTCAGACAAGACGCTCGAACAGCTCGTTCGAGAGCAGCCGGCCGCGGGTCGTGAGGACGACCCGGTCATCCGGGGTCACGTCGATCAGCTCCGCGGTGAGCGCCCAGCCGAAGCTGTCCGCCAGCGGCGGCTCGTGCGCGGTGGCCAGCGGGATCCCGGTGTCGAGCCGGAGCCCGAGGATCACCCGCTCCGCGGCGGCGGTCTCGGCGTCGATCACCTCGGCGCCACCGGGCGGGAGGACCGGCGGCGACCCGTCGGCCGGCGTGAGCGCGGCCACGTAGCCGTCCAGCCGGGCCGCGTTCCAGCGGCGGGTCACGCCGTCGAACGCGTGCGCGCCCGGGCCGACCGCCTCGTACGGGAGCCGGCCCCAGTAGGTGAGGTTGTGCCGGCTCTCGTGGCCCGGCTTCGCCCAGTTGCTGATCTCGTAGCCGTGGAACCTGGCCTCCTTCAGCCGCACGACCGCGTGGTGGTATTCCGCGGCCGCCCGGTCCTCGTCCTGCCCGGGCCGGGCGATCTCCCGCCAGCGGCGGGCGCCGCGCGTGGTCGGGAGGTGGTCCCCCTCGGGACCGGTCAGGCCCTCGGCGTCCGGGTCGTCGAGCGTCAGCCCGTAGAGCGAGAGGTGGTCCGGCCCGAGCTCGAGCGCCGCGTCCAGGGTGGTCATCCACGTCGCCACCGAGCTGTCGGGCAGGTCGTAGAGGAGGTCCAGGCTGACCGAGCCGATGCCGGCGGCGCGCGCCTCGGCGACCGCGTCGGCGACGTCGGCGGCGTGGTGGCGCCGGCCGATGCGCTTGAGCTCGCGGTCGTCCATCGACTGCGCGCCGTACGACAGGCGGTTGACCCCGGCCGCCGCCCAGGCGGCGGCATCACCGCGCTCGTCCGGCCCGGGATTGGCCTCGAGCGTCACCTCCGCATCGGGCGCCAGGCCGAAGCGCGCCGCTGACCAGCTCGACCAGCCCGGCGATCGCCTCGGGCGCCATGAGCGACGGCGTGCCGCCACCGAGGTAGAGGGTCTGGAGCGGCGGCCGGCCCTTGGCGCCCGGTCCGCCGAACGCGGCATCGAGCGCGTCGGCCCGCAGGCCGACCTCGGCGTCGAGCGCCGGCAGGAACGCCTCGACCCTGGCGTTCGGGCCGCGCGCCGCGGCGCCGGCGTAGACCACGAAGTCGCAGTAGGGGCAGAGCGAGACGCAGAACGGGACGTGGACGTAGAGCGCGACCGGCGGCCCGGCGGCAGGCGCATCGGCGGTCGAGGCTAGCCCGGCCGCTCCCACCGTGTCACCGCTCCCGTGAACCGATGACGCGCCAGCCATCGGGGACGCGGCGGCGCTTCTCGATCTCCTCGACCTCGCGGCCGCGCGGCTTCGTCTGGCCGGTGTGGCCGGTGCAGAGGAAGACCGCGAACCGGGTGATCGCGTGGCCCAGGAACGCCGCGGCGATCCCGCCGGTCCAGGCGGTCAGCCAGCCGCCGACGAGGCCCATCCCGAGGGCCAGGACCAGCAGGTAGCGATCGCGGCCCGGCGCCCCGAGCCGCGTGGTCAGCGCGTAGAGCAGGGCCTGGATGAGGTTCGCCACCGTCGGCTCCAGACCGGTCCAGAGCAGCAGGCCGAAGAGCGCGCCGCGGAAGGCCACCTCGTCGATGAAGGCCGTCGCCACCGAGTTCAGCAGCGCGCCCGGGTAGGACCACGGCTCCGGGAACCGGATGCGGTGATAGCGGACGGTCGCGAACGCGACGGCGATGCCCACGCCGGCGAGGCCGTACGCCAGCCCGCCGAGGACGGCCCCGAGCCGGTTGCCCGAGCCGAGGAACAGCGTCTGCTGGGGCGAGGGGTGGACGTAGACGATCGCGACGGCCAGGGCGACGCCGATCCCGTACCACGCGAGCCGGCGCCGGGCGCGCGGCCGTTCGCCGTCCTGCGTCGGCCTCGTAGTACTCGGCCGTGCCGAAGCGCTCGGCGTCCAGCCGCAGCATGAACAGCAGGAGCACCAGGCCGAGGACGATGAGCGTTCGGGTGATGTCGACGAACTCGTCCACGTGGGCCGACTAGCCCTCGTCCATGCGGAGCATCGCCAGGAACGCCTCCTGGGGGATCTCCACCGAGCCGACCCGCTTCATCCGCTGCTTGCCCTCTTTCTGCTTCTCGAGCAGCTTGCGCTTGCGCGTGATGTCGCCACCGTAGCACTTGGCGAGCACGTTCTTTCGCATCGCGCGGACCGTTTCACGCGCAACCACGTTCGAGCCGATCGCCGCCTGGATGGGGATCTCGAACATCTGCCGCGGGATCAGCTGCTTGAGCCGCTCGGCCAGCTGGCGCCCCACGGATTGGGCTCGATCGCGGTGGACGATGAGCGACAGCGCGTCGACCGGCTCGCCGTTGACGAGGATGTCGACCTTCGACAGGTTCGCCGCCCGGTAGCCCAGCTCCTCGTAGTCCATCGACGCGTAGCCCTGGCTGCGGCTCTTCAGCTGGTCGAAGTAGTCGACGATCAGCTCCGCCAGGGGCATCTCGAAATGGAGGACGACCCGCGTCGGGTCGAGGTACTCCATGTCGATGAAGTCGCCGCGCCGGTTGGTCGAGAGCTCCATCAGCGGGCCGATGTAGGTGCTGGGCGTGACCACGCTCAGCTTGACCCAGGGCTCCTGGATCTCCTCGATGTCGGTCGGGTTCGGGAGCAGCGCCGGGTTGTCGACGACGACCTCGCCGCGGCCCAGCGTCAGGATCACGTGGTACTCGACCGACGGCGCCGAGGCGATCAGGTCGAGGCTGAACTCGCGCTCGAGGCGCTCCTGGACGATCTCCATGTGGAGCAGGCCCAGGAACCCGCAGCGGAACCCGAACCCGAGCGCCACCGAGCTCTCCGGCTCGTACGTGAAGCTCGCGTCGTTGAGGTGCAGCTTCTCGAGCGCCTCGCGCAGCAGCGGGTAGTCCTCGCCGGAGACCGGGTAGATGCCCGCGAAGACGAGGCTCTTGGCGGGCTGGTAGCCGGGGAGCGGCGCGTCGGCGGGGCGGGTCGCGCTCGTCAGCGTGTCGCCGACCTGGGCGTCGCGGACGCTCTTGAGGCCGGTCGCCACGTAGCCGACCTCGCCGGCCACGAGCTGCCGGACGGGCACGAGCTGCGGCCGGAAGACGCCGAGCTCGAGGGGCTCCGCGGTCACGCCGCTGCCCATCAGCCGGACCGACTCGTTGTGGTGGATCGTGCCCTGGGCGAGCCGCACGTAGACGATGACGCCCTTGTAGGCGTCGTAGTGGCTGTCGAAGATCAGCGCCTTGAGCGGGGCCTTCGGGTCGCCCTTGGGCGAGGGGATGCGGGCGACGATCGCCTCGAGGATCTCGGGGACGCCGGTGCCGTCCTTGGCGCTCGCGAGGATGACCTCCTCGCGCGGGATCGCCAGCACGTTCTCCAGCTCGTCCATGATCGTCTCGGGGTCCGGCCGACGGCAGGTCGATCTTGTTGAGGACCGGGATGAGCGTGAGGTTCTCGCGCAACGCGAGGTGGACGTTGGCGAGCGTCTGCGCCTCGATGCCCTGGGTCGCGTCGACGACGAGGATCGCGCCCTCGCAGGCCTGCAGGCTGTGGCTCACCTCGTAGGCGAAGTCCACGTGGCCGGGCGTGTCGATGAGGTTGAGGCCGTAGACCAGGCCGTCGTTCGCGGTGTACTCGAGCCGCGCCGAGCGGGCCTTGATCGTGATCCCCTTCTCGCGCTCGAGGTCCATCGAATCGAGGACCTGGCTCGTCATCTGCCGCGCGTCGATCGTGTGGGTCATCTCGAGGAGCCGGTCCGCGAGCGTGGACTTGCCGTGATCGATGTGGGCGATGATCGAGAAGTTGCGCAGGCGGTCCTGGGGGATGGTCACGGTGCGGGAGTGTAGCCGGTCGAGGGGTCGCGGCCGCGTCAGGCGGCCTGGGCGGCGAGGACCGTGACGCCGACGATGATCAGGACCACGCCGGCGACCTGGATCCGCGCGAGCCGCTCGCCGAACAGGAAGTAGGCCGCGACCGCGCTGATCGCGGCGAACTGGCTGCCGATCACCGCGACGATCGGGATGCTCTCGCGCGCGCCCCAGGCCGATGCCGTCGAGCCGAGCATCTCGCCGACCCCGGCGATGACAGCAGCGGCAGCGCGGCCCGCGTGGCGCGGAGCCGGCCCGACAGCAGGATCGGGAGCGTGATGATGACGACCCCGATCAGCGCGGGCCGCGAACGCCACCCAGACCGGCGGCAGGACCGCCGCCGCGCGGCCGCTGGCGACCAGGCCGATGCCGAAGATCAGCGCGGCGCCGATCGCGAGGAGCGTGCTCTTTCGCAGATCGCCGGGCTCCATCGGCGGCGTGTGGGTCATCGGGCCGGGCGCCTCGGCCGGCTCGGGGAGCGGCGCGGCGAGGGCGTCGGCGACGAGCTCGATGTCGCCGACCGGGACGTCGGTGGTCGAGCGCTCCGCCGAGGACATGACGACACCGGCGGCGATCACCGCCAGGGCGACGCCGGCCGCCAGCCCGACGGTGTCCCCGAGCGCGATCGCGATGACCGCGGCGACCGCCCCCTCCGTCGCGACGATCGGAGCGACGATCGAGACCTTGCCGATCGTCAGGGCCGCGTAGGCGAGCATCAGGCCCAGGCAGTAGCACAGCCCCGCGACGAGGAGCAGCACGAAGACGAACGGATCGAAGGACGCGGGGAGCGGCGTCACGATGGCGAGCGGCAGGCCGACGACGGTCCCGATCGCCATGACCCAGGCGAGCACGACCAGCGACCCGAGCATGCGGCTCGAGCGCGAGGAGCAGAGGGTGGCGGCCGACCACATGACGGCCGCGGCCAGGCCGCCGAGGATCGCAGTCACGGGCAGAGTGTGCCGGGTCGCGGGGGATGTCGTGGCGCGGGTCGCGGGAGCGCGGGTCCGGCCGGGGACCTGTGATACCATCCGCCTTCGCGTCCGGCGCTCACCCCGTGCCGCGCGCCCGTCGACCATCACCAACGCACCAGAGGTCAGCCCACCTTGGCCAAGACGCCCCGCACCTGGACGGGCGCTCGCACGCCGTCAGGACTCAAGCGAGTCCGTCAGGCCGCGAACCGCCGCGAGGTCCTCCAGCCGCGCCGCAGCGCCGCGAAGACATACGTCGCGAAGGCCCTCCTGGCCGCGTCCGCGCCGGCCGACGAGGGGCTCGACGCCAACGCCGCGCTCCTCGAGGCGCTGAGCGCGCTCGACCGCGCGGCCAAGGCCGGCGCCATCCACCCGAACGCCGCCGCGCGCCGCAAGTCGCGCCTGGTCCGCAAGGTCAACGCCGCCGTCGGCGGCGCCCACGTCCAGGTCGGCAGCCGCGTCGTCAAGACGACCGGCAAGGCCGCCGCCGCGAAGGCCGCCAAGGCCCGGATCGCGGCCGGCAAGGCCGACAAGGCCAAGGGCGCCCAGACCGCTGCCGGCAAGGCTCGCGCCGCGCTGAGCAAGACGGCCCGCGCCGAGGCCGCCGCGGCCAAGGAAGCCGCCGCGCTCGCCGCCGCCGAGGCCACCACGGCCCCGGCCAAGGCCGCCGCGACCAAGGCCCCGGCGAAGGCCGCTGCCAAGAAGCCGGCCGCCAAGGCGACCGCCGCCCCGAAGAAGGCGACCGCGGCCAAGGCCACGGCGACCGCGAAGGCCGCGCCCAAGGCGAAGAAGGCCGACACCAAGTAGTCGGGTTCCGACGACCCGCGCACGACGACGCCCCGACCGACGGTCGGGGCGTTTCGATTCGCGGCGGCGGCGTCGCGGGGGGCCCCGCGGCGGACTGACCCTTGGCGGGCGGGTCCGCCTCAGGCGGCCGGCGTCACCGCGTCCGTCTGGCGGGCCGCGGCCTTCGGTCCCGCGACCCCGTAGAGCACGGCCCCACCGACGCCGCCCACGACGGTGAGGACGAACACGGTCGCCGCGGTCCGGAACTGCTCGCTCCAGTAGAAGCCCGTGAACGTGGACGCGTCGACCGCGCCGGCCGCCGCGAGATCCGGCCCCCGGCCCGCCGCTACGTACCGCGAGTACACGCAGTCGGCGCCGGTCTGGCAGGACGGCGGGATCGTGTTGCCCGCCTGGTCGACGCGGTTGAAGTCGGGGTAGCCGCCGTCCGCGAAGAAGAACAGCGCCTTGAACAGCAGGATGAGCACGGCCATCGTGAGGCCCGTCGCGACCGAGGCGACCAGGCCGTTCGAGATCAGCCGCGACCAGGGGCCGTTGCGCCGGTTCGATCGCGCATTGGCGTAGTAGCCGATCAGCAGCCCCGACGGCAGGGCCAGCAGCCAGATCACGAACTCGATCGGGATGATGAGCATGAAGCTCCCCACGATCGTGACCGCCATCCCGATCCCGACGTAGGCGGCCATGATCGCGCCGCGGTCGGCGATGCGACTCACGAGGTGGCGAGCGCCGACCGGCCCGGGTAGCGCGCCGCGTCGCCGAGCTCGCCCTCGATGCGCAGCAGGCGGTTGTACTTGGCGACGCGCTCGGAGCGGGATGGGGCGCCGGCCTTGATCTGGCCGGTGCCGGTCGCGACGACGAGGTCGGCGATGGTGGTGTCCTCGGTCTCGCCGGAGCGGTGCGAGACGACGGCCCGCCAGCCGGCCCGCTGGGTCATCTCGATGGCTTCGAGCGTCTCGGTCAGCGTGCCGATCTGGTTGAGCTTGATGAGGACGGCGTTCGCCGCGTCCTCCTCGATCGCCCGGGCGATCCGGCTCGGTGTTCGTGACCAGCAGGTCGTCGCCGACCAGCTGCACGCGACCGCCGAGCCGCTGGACCAGCACCTTCCAGCCGTCCCAGTCGTCCTCGGCGAGGCCGTCCTCGATCGAGACGATCGGATAGCGCGTCGACCAGTCGGCCCAGAGGTCGACCAGCTCGCCGGACTCGAGCGTGCGGCCCTCCTTGGCCAGCACGTAGCGCGTCGGGGCGCCGTCGACGCCGGAGCCCGGCTCGACCAGCTCGGTCGTCGCCGGGTCGAGGGCGATCGCGACCTCCTCGCCGGGCCGGTAGCCCGCCTTCTCGATGGCCCGCAGGATGACCTCGACGGCGGCCTCGTTCGAGGCGAGCGACGGGGCGAACCCGCCTTCGTCGCCCTGCCCGGTGGCGAACCCGTCGTCGTGGAGGATCGAGCGCAGCGCCCCGAAGACCTCGGCCCCGGCGCGCAGGGCCTCGCCATAGGTCGGCATCCCGACCGGCATGACCATGAACTCCTGGAAGTCGGTCGAGTCCTGGGCGTGCTTGCCGCCGTTGAGGATGTTGAACATCGGCACGGGCAGCGTCCGCGCCCCCGCCCCGCCGAGGTAGCGGTAGAGCGGCAGGTCGTAGGCGGCCGCGGCCGCGTGCGCACAGGCCAGCGAGACGCCGAGGATGGCGTTCGCGCCGAGGCGGCCCTTGTCGGGCGTGCCGTCGAGCTCGATGAGGACCGCGTCGACGCCGGCCTGGTCGGAGGCGTCGAGCCCGTAGAGCGCCGGAGCGATCTCGTCGGTCACGTTGCTGACCGCCTTGAGGACGCCCTTGCCGCCGTAGCGCGCCTTGTCGCCGTCGCGCAGCTCGACCGCCTCGTAGGCGCCGGTCGAGGCGCCGGACGGCACCGCGGCGCGGCCGACCGCCCCGTCGTCGAGGATCACGTCGACCTCGACCGTGGGATTGCCGCGCGAGTCGAGGATCTCGCGCGCGTCGATGAGGTCGATGGTGAGGCTCACGCAGGGGTCTCCGACTTCGGGGTGGGTGGCTTCGCGGCGGCGGCCTTGGCCGTCGCGGCCTTCTTCGCGGGCTTCTTCGCCGCGGCCTTCTTCTCCGGCACCGGCCGGTCGAGGAGGACGGTGACGCCGGGCAGCTCGCGGCCCTCGAGGAACTCGAGCGAGGCGCCGCCGCCGGTCGAGATGTGGGTCATCCGCTCGGCGAGGCCCTGCTTGGTCACGGCGGCGACCGAATCGCCGCCACCGACGACGATCGTCGCGCCCGCGTCGGCGCGGTCCGCGAGCATCCGCGCGACCGCGTTGGTCCCGTGGGCGAAGGACGGGATCTCGAAGACCCCGAGCGGCCCGTTCCAGAAGACGGTCTTCACGCCCTCGAGCGCGCCGACCATGAGGTCCTGGCTCGCCTTGCCGAGGTCGACGATGTGCCACGACGCCGGGATCTTCTCGGCGGGAAGCGTCTTGTACTCGGTGCCGCGGGTGACCTCCTTGGCCACGATCACGTCGACCGGCAGGACGACGCGGACGCCGTTCTTCTCGGCGGCGGCGAGGATCCGCCGCGCGTCGTCCACGCGGTCGGGCTCCGCGAGGCTCTTGCCGATCGCCTTGCCCTGCGCGAGGAGGAACGTGTTGGCCATGCCGCCACCGAGGACCAGCAGGTCGACCTTCTTGATGAGGTTGTCGATGACCTCGATCTTGTCCGAGACCTTGGCGCCGCCGAGGATCGCCGCGAACGGCCGCTCGGGCGCCTCCATGAGCTTCGAGAGCATCTCGATCTCGCGCTCCATGAGGAGCCCGGCGTAGGCCGGCAGGATCTTGGCGATGCCGACCGTCGAGGCATGGGCCCGATGGGCGGTGCCGAACGCGTCGTTGACGTAGATGTCGGCGTACTCGGCGAGGGCGGCCGCGAACCCGGGGTCGTTCGCCTCCTCCTCGGGGTGGAACCGCAGGTTCTCGAGGAGCAGCAGCTCGCCCGGCCGGAGCCGCTTGACCGCGTCCTCCGTCCCGACGCCGAGCGCGTCGCCGGTGACCGGCACGTTGCGCCGGATCAGCTCGGTCAGGCGGAGGCCGACCGGCCGCAGGCGCAGCCCGTCCTGGACCTTGCCGTTGGGCCGGCCCAGGTGGCTGGCCAGCACCAGCCGTGCGCCCGGCGTTGAGCAGCGTGGCGATCGTCGGGATGGATGCCCGGATGCGCGAGTCGTCCGAGACCTTGCCGTCCGCGAGCGGGACGTTGAAGTCGACCCGCACGAAGACGCGTTTGCCGGCGACGTCGACGTCGCGGATCGTGAGCTTGTCCATGGCTGCGTGCGTCCCGCGGCCGTCAGGCGGCGACGGGCAGGCGGGCCGCCACGTAGGCGATCAGGTCGGCGACGCGGCAGCTGTAGCCCCATTCGTTGTCGTACCAGGAGATCACCTTGACCATGTTCCCGCCGAGGACCATGGTCGAGTCGGCGTCGATGATCGAGGAGCGCGAGTCGCCCTTGAAGTCCATCGACACGAGCGGCTCGTCGGAGACGCCGAGGATGCCCTTGATGCGGGCCGGCGGCCGCGGCGCGGAACGCGTCGTTGAGCTCCTCGACCGAGGTCGGACGGGTCACCGTCGCGGTGAAGTCGACGACGCTGACGGTCGGCGTCGGGACGCGCAGGCTGAAGCCGTCGAACTTGCCCTTCAGGTCCGGGATCACGAGGGCGAGCGCCTTCGCCGCGCCGGTCGTCGTCGGGATGATGTTCTGGCCGGCGCTCCGCGCCCGGCGCGGGTCCTTGTGGGCCACGTCGAGGATGCGCTGGTCGTTCGTGTAGCTGTGGATCGTGTTCATCAGGCCCGCGCTCGATGCCGACCAGGTCGTGGACGACCTTGGCGGCCGGGGCCAGGCAGTTCGTGGTGCAGCTGGCGTTGCTGATGATGTGGTGCGCTCGCCGGGTCGTAGCGGTCCTCGTTGACGCCGAGGACGATCGTGATGTCCTCGTTCGTCGCCGGGGCGCTGATGATCACCTTCTGGGCACCGGCCGCGATGTGGGCCTTGGCCTTCTCGGCGTTCGTGAAGATGCCCGTGCTCTCGAGGACGATGTCGACGCCCAGGTCGCCCCACGGCAGGTTCGCCGGGTCCTTCTCGGCGAGGATCTTGATCTCCCGCCCGTCGATGATGATCGACGAGTCGCCCGCGGCGACCTCGCCCGGGTAGGCGCCATACGTCGAGTCGTGCTTGAACAGCAGGGCGTTCATCTCGGCGTCGACGAGGTCGTTGACCGCGACGACCTCCACGTCGGGGGCGCGCTCGATGAGGGCCTTGAGCGACTGGCGGCCGATGCGGCCGAAGCCGTTGATGCCGACGCGGGTGGACATGACGGGGACCTCCTGTTGGGCTGGGCGATCTCAGGTGGGCAGCGCGTGCGCTGCCGGGTGATGGGAGCGTGCGCGCGGTCCGCGCGGGCGGACAGGACCATCGGTCGTGTTCGCAGGGTCCAGATGGACGTAGACCAGCGGGTGGGCGCCGGCGAGCGAGACGTCCGCCCCGAGGAGCGGCGCCAGGACCTCGACGCGCCGGGCGAGACCTTCGAACGCCTCCGCGGCGATGGTCTCGCGGACCGGACCGAGGAGGCGATCCCCCTGCCCGTCGGCGATGGCGCCGCCGATGATGATCCGGTGCGGGTTGAAGGTGTTCACGAATCCGACGCAGGCGACGGCGATCGCGCGACGGGCCCGGGTCATCAGCGCCGTGCAGGCCGGGTCGCCGGCATCCTCACCGGCCGCGACGTCGCGCGCCGACAGCGCCTCCACCCCGATGACGGCCGCGCGGGCGGCCAGGGTGCCGCGATCTCCGGCTTCGACGGCCGCGCGGGCGTCGCGGGCGAGGGCGGTCCCCGACGCGATCGCCTCGAGGTGGCCGACGCCGCCACAGCCGCAACGCGGCCCGTCGAGCATCACCGGGACATGGCCGAGCTCGCCGGCCAGCCCGTCCGGACCGTGGAACAGCCGGCCGCCGCTGCACGATCCCGCCGCCGATCCCGGTCGAGACGGTCAGGTAGATGAAGTCGTCGCAGTCCCGGCCTGCGCCGAACGTCGACTCGCCGAGCGCGGCGACGTTCGTGTCGCGATCCAGGAAGGTCGGGAGCCCGAGCGCCGCCTCGACGTCGCGTGCCAGCGGGATGTCGTGGAAGTCCGGCCCGAGGTTCGGGGGCTCGACGACGATGCCCGTGAACGGGTCGACGGGACCGGGCGAGGAGATGCCGATGCCGGCGAGCTGGTCCGCGACGGTCGCGGGGACCGCGGAGCGAGCCGACCGCAGCGCCGCGATGCAGGCAGCGACCATCGCTGCCGGCCCCTCGGCGGACGGCGTCAGGGTGGCATTGCGGGCGAGTCGCGAGCCGTCCGGCAGGACCACGGCGGCCCGGATGTGGGTCCCGCCCAGGTCGAGCGCAAGGACCGGTCGTGGGGACAGGGTGGACTCCGGGGTTCGTCTCGGGGAAAGCCGGCCCATTCTATCAAAGCCGGGATGGCATCCCCGGGTTGCGAGCGGGTCGTCGTGCGGTGACGGACCGGTCACCCTCGCCGTGCGGGGCCAGGACCGCGCCCGCACGAGCCCGGAATCGACAGGACCCCCGCCATCGGGCGGGGGTCCTGAAGGCTTCGCGTCGCGAAGGTCGCGTCAGCCGCCGATCTTGAAGACCTTCCCGCCGCAGATCGGGCAGGTGCCCTGGAGGGCCGGCTTGCCGTTCTTCATCGTGATCTTCGTCGGATTGACGACTTCGACCTTCTTCTTGTCCTTGACGCAATACGCCTCGGCCATCTGGCTCCTCCGTCCTCTCGAGCGGCACGGGAACGTTCGTCCCGCGTCCGCCTGGGCTGCCTTAGGTGTCCGGTTCGGTCCGCCAGAGCGAGGGTCGCCAGCGATCCGTCGCCGCGGCCCGTTTCTGACGATCCATCTCGGCCAGCACGAGCAGGCTCTCGAGACCTGTCTCGACGCAGGCCGCCTCGGCCGCATCCTTCGCGTCCCCGGTGACGAACTCGCCGGTCGTCCGGTTGGCATACACCGCACAGACGACGCCAGCTCGACACTTGGCGAGGGTTGCGAGCACGAGGAGTGCTGACGCTTCCATCTCGAAGTTCATGACACGTTGCCGTGCCATCTCTTCTGCGAGGTCAGGGTAGCGGATGGGCAGCTGCGGGATCGGGCGCCCCTGCGCGCCGAAGAATCCCGGCGCCGTGGCGGTCACACCCACATGATGGGCGTGGCCCAGCCTCGACGCGGCCTCGATGAGGGCGCTGACCGCCTCGTAGTCCGCGACGGCCGGGTAGCCGTCATGGACGAAGAAGCTGGTCGTCGCCTCCAGGCGAACGGCTCCGGTGGTGATGACGAGGTCGCCAAGGCGCATCTCCGGCTGGAGCGCCCCGCACGAACCGACCCTGATGAACGTGGGTCGCTCCGTGATGGCCAGGATCTCCGCGACGACGATCTCGACGTTGTCCGTGCCGATGCCTGTAGAGACGACCGACACGCGTTGGCCGCGAAACTGCCCGGTGACCGTGGCGAATTCGCGGTGCTGATGCTCCAGCTCGATGGAATCCAGGCGCGTTGCGATCCGGCTGGTTCGCTCGGGGTCTCCGGGGAGGAGGATGTACTCGGCCAGGTCACCTGGACCGAGTCCGATGTGGTACTGCCGTTCTCCGGCTGGGATCGCGATCCTGCGATCCAGAGGGGATTCGACGCGGGTATCCGCGTTCGGCAAGACCGCTCCCTCGCTCGCATCGCCGTTCCGCAGGCGCGAAACTCGGCCGAGGATAGTCCCGCGTTCTGACGAGCGTCAAGCCGAGTCGCGCGTGCACGGATCGTGCTCAGCCGGAGCGTGGCAGGTCGGGCGGGCCGGGAAGGGCCGGCCGAGGCCCCGCGACGGCCGCCAATCGGGCCGCCACGAGCCCCGACAACCGGCGCCGGAGGACCCGTCGGCGGACCATCGTCACCAGCAGCGACAGCAGCGTCAGCGACGCGAGCGTGCCGAGGCCGGCGATGCCCGTCAGGTCGTGGCCGGCGAACGGCCCGATGCCCGCCGTGGTGGGACTCACGGGTGCCGCGGCAGGACCCGCATCGAGGCTCGGCCCGGCGCTCGGGGCGGGCGTCGCGGCTCCCGTGGGGTCGCCCGCGAGCACGACCCCGGCCGGATCGTCCGCGACGACCGTCCATCCGCGCTCCGTCGAGTCCACACGGCCGGTCACGTTCACGGCGTCACCGGGCTCGATGAGGGGCAGCAGGTCGGCCGCCTCGCCGTGCAGGATCACCGGACCGACGGCCGTGCCGTCGTCGAGCAGGAACCCGTCGGGCAGCAGGTCGCCGACGATGCCGCCGACGCGGACCGAGACGCCGTCGAGGCTCGCGAGGTCGATGAGATCGGCGTCGGGGACCGCCGATGCGGCGCCGGTCGGTGGCCGGGACGCACCCTGACCCGTGCTCGTCGCCGTGCCCGGTCCGCCGGCATGGCCGGGTCCATCGGTCGCGCCGCCACCGCCAGACGCCGTGCCCGTCGCCGCGAGCCCGTCCACGCGTAGGTCGCTGCGGCCGCGCGGCAGGATCGCGTAGCGCCGGTCCTTCGCGGTCGGGTACGGGCGGCGGACGATGCCGACGACCGTCGCGAGATGGCCCTTGAGCACCGATGCGACCGGGATCCCGGCACCGGCCTGACCGAGCACGACCACGCGCTCCTTCCCGACGAGGAGCTCCGCGCGCCAGCGATCACCGAGCTTGCTCACGCTGTCGATGCGGCCGCGGACGGTCACGAGCCGCCATTCCTGCGCGAGGCCGGGCGAGCGGTAGAGGAGCATGGGCGCGGGGACCGACGCCGTGCCCAGCCGTTCGATGCGCGTCGCCGCGAGCCGCGGCGCGCCGTACGAGGTGCCGACCGAGCCATCGATGCGCACGCGCGACCCGACCGCGGGCGCGGTGGCCGCCGACGGCGCGCGGACCTCGATCGCGCCCGACCCGTCCTGGACGACGAAGAGCTTGCCGCTGCCATCGAGGAGCGACGCCGGCGCGGTCACGAGGGCCACGATGGCGACCGATCGGCCGCTCGTGCGCTTCGCCGCCGCGATGGAGACGGGGCGGTCGGCCGGGGGAGATGCGGACGCTGATGCCGTGGGCCTGGCGGTCGGCGATGCCGTGGCGGACGGCCTGGGGGTCGGCGGCGGCGCGACGATGGCGACGTCCGCCGCGTCGCGGAGACAGAGGCGATAGCCGTCGAGGGCACCCGTGCGCGTGGCGCGCTGCCCGACGATCCCGGTGACCCGGTACGTGCCGCCGACCGAGAACGCCGATGCGGCGATCGCGCTCGACGCATCCGCGAACACCTTCACGGGGCTTCCGTCCGTTCGCTCGAGGGTGAGCGTCACGTCGCCGCTCGACGACGTCGCGGGGCGCGCGGTCGAGACGGCCGGTCGCGACCACGAGCCGACCCTCGGACGACTCGTCCGGGCCGGTCGCGCCGAGCGCCTGCGGTTCGGGAAGCGCACCCGCGCCGGCGTCGATCACGCCGTCGCGGGCGGGCCGGAGCTCGAGCTGGCCATATGGCGCGGCGATCGCGCCGGTGACCTGGAGGAGCGTGCCGCGCGCCGGCTCGGTGACACCGGACGGCAGGCGTACCGCGATGCCAGCCGTCGCGTCGGCGACCGCGATGAGCGCGGGTGTCCCGAGGCGGCCGGCCTCCGCGACCACGGTCGCCCGGACCGTGACGACGGTCCCGACCGGCAGCGATCGTGCGGCCGCGAGGTCCATCGTCGGGACGGGCGTCGGCGTGGGCGTGGGTGTCGGGCTCGGCGTGGGCGTTGGCGTCGGCGTTGGGCTCGGGGTCGGGAGCGGTGTGGGGGTGGGGGTCGGGAGCGGTGTCGGGGTCGGTGTCGGGACGGGCGTCGGGGTCGGCTTCGGCGTCGGCGTCGGAACCGGCGTCGGGGTCGGGGTCGGCGTCGGTTCGCCGACCGGTGGCGGCGTCGGGGTGGGGGTGGGCGTCGGGGTCGGCGTCGGAGTCGGCACCGGCGCGGTCGCCGGGACGGGCGGCGCCGCGAGGCCCTGCGGCGACGGCACCGTCTGGACGAACCAGTCCACCGCGCCATCGTTCGTGTCCCATCCGTTGCCGAGGACGCCGCCCGGCGCTCGCTCGAGGCTGGATCCGGCGGCCGGTGCGGGTGCCGGCGAGCCCTCGACGAGGTCGTTCGTCGCGTCCCCCCAGCCGACCGAGTCGATCACCGCGCCGCCGACCACGCGCAGCGCGATGCTCCCGCCGGTCGCGGCGAACCCGCCCGAATAGGTGGTGTCGGCGAGCGCGGCGTACGCGCCCGCGGCGTTCGCGAGCAGGACCCGCTTCCCGGGATCGAGGACCGTCGACGACGGACCACGTGCCCTTCCGCGTCACCGTGGACCCCGACGACGTGGCGTACACCACCTCGAGGCCGGCCAGGTCGACGGGACCCACGCCCTGGTTCGCGACCTCGACGAACTCGTCCGACGCGGACGTGCCCCCGGTCTGGACCTCGCTCACGACGAGCGTGGACGTCGGCCAGCCCACCGCGGCCGCACGGGCCACCGGGACGACCGTCATCCCGACCGGGCACCAGCCAGGCCGCGGCGATGACGATGGCGAGCGCGAGATGTCCCAGCCGGACGCGAACCATGTCGACCTCCCGGCGGGACACGGGCGGCGGCCATCGGCGTCTTGCCATCGTGACCGCGGCGCGCTCACCGGCGGCTCACCTGCGCCTCACCGCCCCGCCACAGGGCGTCGGGACCGGTCCGGTCGGCCGGTGGACTACCATGCTCGCCACCATCCGGACATCGTCGACAGGGAGAGACCGTGGCTCGCGCCAAGAAGACCGATCGCGCCGAAGCGCGCCGACGCTACCGAGCCGAAGCCGCGACGGCCGACGTCGGCACCGCGGACGACGGCGACGCCGCTCCCGCCACCAAGACCCGCGCGAGCACCCCCGCCTACTCGACGCCGAGCGGCCGGATGGGCATCGGGACCTCGTTCCGCACGGCGTTCCACCCGGTCAACATCCGCGAGGACCTCGCCGCGCTGCCGTGGCTGCTGCGGTCGAGGGCGTTCCTGATCCCGCTGGCGATCACGGTGGCCTCGTCGGTGCTGGTGACGGTCACGAGCGGCCGGGACGTCGTCACGTCCTTCCTCTTCGCCTACTTCGTCCAGACCCCGCCGATCGGTGGCGCGCTCATCGCCGGGTTCCTCGCCCCGCGGGCCAGCTGGCTCCTGGGGTTCATCATCTCGCTGGTCGCGGGCGTCGGCTATGCGGTCTTCATCGTCAGCGTGACCACGGGGACGCCGGACCAGGAGATCGCCCGCCAGGCGATCCCCGCCGCGTTCGTGGCGTCGCCGATCCTCGGCGCGCTGTTCGCGGCCGGCGCGGCGTGGTATCGCCGGTTCCTGCAGCTGTCGAACCCCAACCGCGGGCGCCGGGCCGAGGCCAAGCGCGGGTCGGACGGGCGCTCGCGGACCAGCGGCACCCAGAAGGCCCCCGTCAAGCGCTAGGCCGCCCCGGTCAGCCGAGGCGGCGCATCCCGGCGTAGCCGGTCTGGCGGACGCCGTCCGGGCGCTCCGGGCCACCGGCCGCCGCGGCGGCCTCGGGGAGTGCCTGGATCGCGTGCGCGACCACGTTCACGACCGAGCCGTCGCGCTGCAGCTCCCCGTCGATCAGCAGCAGCGCGTGGCGCCTGACCACGGATCGCAGGCGCGCCCAGGTGTCCGGCCAGAGCGTGACGTTGACCATCCCGGTCTCGTCCTCCACGGCGAGGAAGACCGTTCCCTTGGCGGTCATCGGGTGCTGCCGCGTGACCACGAGGCCGCCCAGCCGGACCGGGCCCGGCCGGCGCTCGGCGAGGGTCGCGTTGGTGACCGCGCCGAGGCGTTCGAGCGCCGGGCGGAAGAGGCCCGTCACCTGCCGGCGCGCGTCGAGCCCGATGACCGCGTACGCGTCGCCGATCCGCTCCGATTCGGTGAGCGGCGGGAGGTCCGGCACGGCGGTCGCGGGCAGCCGCAGGTCGAGCGGCCGGCCGGCCGCGGCACCGCGCTTCCCGGCCGCGCGTCCCAGGGCCCGTAGCGATCGCCCGTCGACGCGGCCGCGCGCGGCACCGGCCACCTCGCGCAACTGCCAGAGCAACTCGCGCCGCGGCCGTCCCAGCGAGTCGAGCCCACCCGTCCGGATGAGCCGCTCGAGGACGTCCTCGGGCAGCCCGGTCCGCTCGACGACATCGGCCAGGCTCGTGTACGGCCCCCGCGCGAGCTCCCCGTCGAGGAGCGCCTGGTGCTGCTCGCCGATCCCCTTGACCAGGCCGAGGCCCAGGCGGATGCCCCAGCCCGCGGTGATCTCCGGCGTCCAGCGCGCCTGCGATGCCGCGTCGGGGACGACGCAGGCCGGGGACCGGATGGGCTCGGGCCGGGCCGCGATCCCCGCGCCGTCGGGGAGCGGCTCGCCAGGCCGCCCCACCCATTCGGTCGTCGTCCGGTACGAGGAGGCGTTGATGTCGACCGGCAGGACGGCGACGCCGTGGCGCTTCACGTCGTTGACGAGGACCTCGACCGGGTAGAAGCCCATCGGCTGGGCGTTGATCAGCCCGACCGTGAACTGCGCCGGGTAGAACAGCTTGAGGAAGGCCGATTCGTAGGCCGTCCGCGCGAACGCGGCCGCGTGCGACTTGGCGAACCCGAAGCTCGCGAATGCCGCGACCTGGCGGAACAGCTCCTCGGCGGTCTCCTCGGCCATCCCCGGCTGGCGGAGCGCCCCGTCCACGAACTGGCGGTGGAGCTTCTCCATCTCGTGGCTGGAGCGCCACGTGCCCATCGCCCGGCGGAACCCGTCGCTCTCCGCGGGCGTGAACCCGGCCACCTCGATGGCGATGCGCATGACCTGCTCCTGGTAGAGGATCACGCCCATCGAGTCGCGCAGGACCGGCTCGAGCGAGGGGTGGAGGTAGGTCACCGGCTCGAGGCCCTGGCGGCGGCGCAGGAACGGGTGGACCGCGTTCCCCTGGATCGGGCCGGGGCGGATGATCGCGACCTCGACCACGAGGTCGTCGAGGTTCCGCGGTCGCGACTTCGGCAGCGTCTGCATCTGGGCCCGGCTCTCGACCTGGAAGACGCCAACCGTGTCGGCCGCGTTGAGCATCTCGAAGACCTCGGGCACGTCCTCGGGCAACCGGTCGAGGTCGAGGCAGACCGCGCAGTCGTGCACGATGAGCTGGAGCGTCTCGTCCATCGCGGCGAGCATCCCCAGCCCCAGCAGGTCCAGCTTGATGAGCTTGAGCGTCTCGACGTCGCGCTTGTCGAACTGGACGACGACCCGGTCGGTCATCGTGGCCCGCTCGATCGGCGCGATGTCGATGAGCGGGGCCGCGGTCACCAGCATCCCGCCGGAGTGGATCGAGAGGTGGCGGGGGAAGCCGTCGATCCGGGCGCAGAACTCCAGCCAGCGCTCCCAGTCGCTCATGCCGACCGTCGAGCCGCCGCGGGCCTGTGGCGGCAGCTCGGGCTCGACGCGGGCCACCGAGGAATGGCCGGGCGCCGTGCCCTGGTCGGCGCGCCGGGCGTGCGGCGGCGGGTCCCAGTGGGTCGGCCGGCCCAGCTTGTCCGTCCGACGCGGCGGCGTCTCCAGCTGGCCGCTCTCGGGGTCGACGGCGCGGCCCTCCACGAGCGCCGGCGGGAGGATCCGGTCGCGATCGGCCTCGTAGCCCGTCCCGCGTCCGGACCGCAGCCAGGCCACGCTCGCGGTCGAATCCCCGGGACCACCCTCGTCATCGGAATGACCGCCGGGCCGGACCGCCGTCCGCGGCGCCAGCGGGTCGTCGGGCCGGCAGTCGTCGCCGAGCCAGGCGAACGGGCGTGGCGCTGCTGGGTCGTCCGGCGCCTTCGGCTGCCGCCAGGGCGGGACCTTCCCGACGAGCGGGATCCGCTGCTGCAGCCGGCCCATCCCGTCGACGAGGCCCTGCGCCTCGGCCTGCTCGGCCGCGAGCGCTTCGGCCGGCGTCCCGTCGTCCACGCGACGGAAGAACTCGGCGAACCCGCCGTCGGCCTCGAGGTCGCGCCGGACCATGACCGAGTCGTACGTCTCGAGCGCCTTGGCGACCCGGTCGACCAGCGGGCGCGGGAACCCGAGCGCATACCCCACCTCGCGGACCGCGGACCGCGCCCGGTACGTGACGAGGTTGCAGACCATCCCGGTGTGGTCGGGTCCGTAGCGCCGGTAGATGTACTGGATGACCTCCTCCCGGCGCTCCGAGCTGAAGTCGATGTCGACGTCCGGGTACGTCGTCCGGCCCGGGTTGATGAACCGCTCGAACAGCAGGTTGTGGGCGATCGGCTCGACCCGGCTGATCCCGAGCGTGTACGACACGATCGAGCTGGTCGCGCTGCCCCGACCCTGCGCCGGGATCCCCTGCTCCTTCGCGAAGCGCATGAGGTCCCAGCAGATCAGGAAGAACTCGGCGAGGCCGGCCCGCTCGATCACGTCGAGCTCGTGCGCGAGCCGGCTCACGACCGCCGAGGTCATCGGGTGGTAGCGGCGGCGCGCGCCCGCCCAGCACAGCTCCGAGAGGTAGGAGAACGGCGTCTCCCGGTCCGGCACGGGGAAGCCCGGGAAGCGGTACTGCTCGAACCCGAGGTCGACCGAGCACGACGCCGCGAGCTCCGCCGAGGTGGCGATCCCCTCCGCCCAGGCGCGCGCGGTCCGCGGGTCGTCGCCGGCGCCGCGACCCGGCGGCAGCCCGGCCAGCTCCTCCCCGGGCTTCAGGTACGACTCGCCGTCGGGGCGGCGCAGCGGGCCGAGCGTCTCGAGCGTCCGGCCGTGGCGGATCGCGGTGAGCACGTCGGCCAGCTCGCGGTCCTCGCGGCGGGCGTAGTGGACGTCGTTGGCGACCACGACCGGCAGGCCCAGCTCCTCGGCCAGCGCCGCCGAACCCGCCACGAGCCAGTCGTCGTCGGGGAGCAGGTGGTGCGACAGCTCGATGAAGAAGCCGCTGCTTGCCGGGTCGTCACCGCGCCCGAAGAGCCGGGCGTAGCGCTCCGCGACGGCCTGGGCGCCTGACCGGTCGCCCACCCGCAGGCGGCGGGCGATCTCACCGTCGTGGCAGCCCGACAGCGCGACGAGCCCCTCGACGTGCTCGGCCAGGAGCGCCTGCGAGAAGCGCGGCACGCCTTTCGTGCCGGCCATGTTGGCGTGCGAGACGAGGCGGCACAGGCTGCGCCAGCCGATCGCCGAGCGGGCCAGCAGCACGAGGTGCGGGCCGCGGGCGCGTTCGCCGATCCCGCGCAGGTCCTCCTTGACCGCCTCGCGATGGCCGGGGAGGCGCGGGCGCTCGGGCCGTGGCCGCTGCGGGATGCCGTCGAACGGAGCCCTCGCCACCGGGTCGTCCGATGCCCGTCCGCCGCGCCGACGCGGTCGCCGGGGCGCGATCACCACCCGATCGGGATCGGGCGCGGCCGCGTCGAGCAGCTCGATCTCGATCCCGATGACCGGGTGCAGCCCCACGGCCTCGGCGGCCCCGACGAAGCGCACCGCGCCGTACAGGCCGGCGTGGTCGGTGACGGCCAGCCCGGTCAGCCCCAGCTCGACGGCCCGCTCGACCAGGTCGTCCGGCGGCGAGGCGCCGTCGAGGAACGAGAAGTTCGTGTGGCAGTGCAGTTCCGCGTACGGGGTCGGGGCCACGAGACGCTCCGGATCGCCGGGCTGGAGGGGGCCTGCCAGTATAGAACATCCGTTCTGTCTCGATATGGCCGGTCTTCACCCGGACCAACGGCGGGTGGACAACGTCCCGACGAGGCGCTTTCCTGTCCCGGTGCGACCGAACCCCACTCGCCGCGTCGCCACGATCTGGCTCGCGATCGTCCTGGCCCTCGTCACGACGCCGCTCGTCGGCCTGGCCGGTCATGCCCAGGACGCGGACGCGGCCACGGCCATCCGCCCGCGCATCACCGGCATCAAGCCATTGACCAGGGAGGTCTACGGCTACCTCCCCTACTGGCGGCTCGACAGCGGGACCGCGGACCGGCTCCACTACGACTACGTCTCGACGATCGCGTTCTTCGGCCTCGGGATCCTGGCCAACGGCACCATCGACACCTCGTGGGTCGGCTACAAGGAATACGTCGGCGATGACGCCGCGGCCGTCACCAACGCGGCCCACGACAAGGGCGTCCGGGTCGTGCCGACGTTCCAGCTGTTCGACAGCGGCGCGCTCCACAAGATGACCGCGTTCCTCGGCAGCGACGCCGCCCAGGCCACGTTCATCGCCCAGGCGCTCGCCCTGATGGCCGACCGCAAGGCAGACGGCGCGAACCTCGACTTCGAGCCGATGTCCGCCGCGATGACGCCCGCCTATCTCTCCTTCGTGGCCAAGCTGCGCGCCGCGATGCAGGCCCGGTTCCCCGGCTCCACCCTGGTCAACTCCACCTCCGCCGGCGCGGGCGCGGCGCTCGTCGCGGGCCTCGTCCCCCTCGTCGACAAGCAGATGGTGATGACCTACGGCTATCGGACCGCGACCGCCACCGTCGCGGGCGCGACGGCCCCACTCGCCCACGCCGCCCGCAACGTCGACATCCACATCACCCGGATCCTGCAGTCCGCGCCCGCCGATTCGATCCTGCTGGGCGTGCCGTACTACGGCTTCGACTGGCCGGTCACGTCGGCCGTCCCGAACGCCACGGTCCAGACCAACAAGACCACCTTCGGCCCGGCGAAGAGCATCACTTATGCGGCAGCGCGGGCCTATCTCGCCGCTCACCCGACGATCGTGCGACACCACGACACCGTCGAAGGCAGCGCCTACTACATCTACCGCGATGCGGTGAAGAAGACCTATCGCGAGGTCTACTTCGACGACGAGGTGAGCCTCGCGGCCAAGTACGACTACGCCCTGGTCAAGGGCCTCGGCGGGATCGGCATCTGGACGCTCGACAACGACCGCGGCTACGGGCAGCTCTGGAGCGTCCTGCGGGCGAAGTTCTACGCGCCGATCCGTGCGATGACCGTGACGGCGTCCACCTCCGGTCTTCGACGGTCCGCCGGCGCCGTCTCCGTCATCGTCCACGGCAGCGCCCGCAACACCGGGACCGTGCCGGTCACCGGCCGCTGGTGGTGGTCGATCCGCGACCAGGCTGGTCACACCGTCCTGACCGGCAGCTGGTCCTCGTCGACCATCTATCCGGGCCGGGCGCTGTCGCACGGCCGGCTCGTCCGGCTCGGGCTCGCGACGCACCTCCCGGCGGGCCGCTACACCCTGCGGATGATCTTCAAGAGCGGGTCGACGGGCTGGCGCTCGGCGGACGTCGGGTTCCGCCAGCCGTACTGATCGCGGCCCGGACGAAATCCGCCGTCGCGCCTCGCAACATCGCGGGCCGGTCCCGCGTCTCTTGGCCATGCACGCACCGATCCGCCCCGTCGCGAGCCTGGCGCTCCGCAGTGCGCTGATGGTGGCGCTCGCGATGACGCTGATCCTGGTGGTGCTGCCGATGATCCTCTCGGTCGAGGCCAGCAGCACCTGAACCGCATCACATAACGTCTCGGCGCCTGGGGGCCTCGAGACGATCCGGCGACGACGATCGCGACGATCGGCGTCGACCAGTCGGGGAGCCGGTGAGCGACTCTTCCGACCAAGGGACCCCCGTCGCTTGGGGGCGACGGGGGTCCTTCCATGTCCGCGACCGGGTGCGGCGGTACGCTTGCGGGGTGATGTCGCGCTGGCGCCCGCTCGTGGCCCTGCTCGCGTGCCTGCTGGTGATGGCGTGCGGCTCTGGTGCGCCGTCATCGCCGCCCACGAGCTCGCCCCCGACCGCGGCCGCGTCGGAGCCGGCCCCGAGCGATCTCGTGGCCGCCGGTCCCACGGCCGGCCAGACGGACACCGAGTGGGGGCCGATCTGGGACACCGTCCCGTCCGGCTTCCCCACGTACCCCGGCTCGAAGGCCGCGGATTCCGGCACCGACCCCGCCAGCGAGGTCCGCGTGATCGAGGGTGCCGAGCCGGCGGCCATCGCGTCGTGGATGGACGAGCACCTCCGGGCCGCGGCGTTCCGCAGCGACGGCCTGTCCGGCCCGTTCGAGGACGGGAGCTATGTCGTGGACATGAGCGGAACCGCTGGCTGCAACGTCCAGGTCAGGGTCGCCCCGGCCGGCGGGACGTCGATGATCACCGTCCTCTACGGAGCGGCCTGCCCACACGGTTGACGTGCGAACGGAACCGGGCCGGACTATGCTGGCCGCGACCGGTCCGGGACGCCGGTCCCGCCAGCCTGGGGGAGGCGCTTCGTGCAATCGGCACGGCCACGTGACTTCGGGGCACTCGTGCTCGTCGTGGGGATCCTGCTGACGCTGTTCGTCGTCAGCCTGCTGGTCGGGTCGCCCGCCCGCTGATCCCGTCGAGGATGGTCGCGACGCCGCTCGCGTACGCTTCGTCCAGGCCGCCGCCGAGTCGGAAGGCGCCGGCGAGCTCCATGCTCACGAAGCCGTGCGCCCACGCCACGAAGGTGCGCGCGGCCGTCAGCGCGTCATCCGGCCCGACCATCTGGGTCATCGCCTCGACGACGGGTCGCGCCAGGTCGGCGATCGCGCCCGGGTCCGGCTGCAGGTCGGGCGACAGGTGGGCGAACAGCAGCCCGTAGCCGTTCGGGTTCGCATGCACGAACGCCCGGTAGGCATGCGCCGTCGCGGTGAGATCGGCTCGCGCATCGCCCGTCGAGACGGCGAGCGACAGCTGGCGGGCCAGGTCCGCGGTCACGGCATCCCCCACCGCTCGGATGAGCGCGGCGCGGTCCGTGACGTGCTTGTAGAGGGACGGGCCGCGGACGCCGACGCGCTCGGCGACACGACTCATGACGAGGGCGTCAAGACCGTCCTCCTCGAGGATGGCGCGGGCCGCGGACAGGATCGCGTCGCGCGAGGTGCGGGCCGGGGCTGGGCTCATGGTCACCACGATAGCCTATTGACATTAGCCATGAAGGCTATAAAGTATAGCTATCAAGCGGCCGAGCCCCAGAGGAGACCGAGATGACCGAGACGACGATGAGCACCCGAACGGCGAGCGCGCCGATGGAGGCGTTCGACGGACGTGCCTGGATCCGGCCCTGGCTGCGTCTGGAAGGGCTGGCCGTCCTCGCTGCCGGGCTGGCCGGCTTCCTGGCGCTCGGGCTGCCGTGGTACCTGTTCGTGGTCCTGCTGCTGGTGCCCGACCTGTCCGCGGCCGGCTACCTGCGCGGCCCGCGTGTCGGGGCGATCGTCTACAACGTGGTCCACGACCTGTTCACCGGGGCAGCGGTCGCGGGCGTCGGCCTTGCGCTCGGGTCGGTGCCGGTCATGGCGGTCGGCGCGGTCCTCGTCGCGCACAGCGGGATGGACCGGGCGGCCGGCTACGGCCTGAAGCTGCCGACCTCGTTCCAGGACACGCACCTCGGCCGCATCGGACGGCGCGCGGCGTAGCTCAGTCGTACAGGCGCTCGAGGTGCCACGTGCCGGCGACCCGGTCGAGGTAGACCAGGGCGAGCCAGCGCTCGCCGACCACCTTGAGGTAGTCGCGGGCGATGGGGTCGCGCCACCAGGCCTCCTCGACCCGCCAGCCGTTGCACACCTCGACCGCCTCGCGCCGGCCGTTCCAGCGGATCGCCGTGAGGCGGCCGTCGTCATCCAGCTCGACATCGATGCGCGGATGCTCGCGCAGCAGCCGGCTCACGGGAGGACCTCGCCGTCGAGGGCGACGCCCTGCCACGACCAGCGGTCCTCGGGAAGCGGCGCCTCGGGGTCCGCGATCGCCACCCGCCGGACGCGGTCCTCGCCGTAGGTCAGCGCCAGCCGGGCCAGCTGCCAGCCCAGCCGGGCGGTCCGCGCGGCCTGCGGCACGAAGAGCGGCAGCTGCTGCCCGGCGGCCGGAGTGGTGCCCCGCAGCTCGAGGTCCAGGCGCGCCACGGCGGCCGGCGGCGGGTCGCGCTCGAGCCGCGCGAAGAGGAGGCGCTCGATCGCCTCGGGATCCGCGGCCGGCTCCGGGAAGCGCTGCTCGACCTCGATCCGCGGCGGCGTCCCGGTCGCCGCGAACGCCAGGTCCAGCTCGAGGACCAGCGTCGCGCGGTCCGCGGCCAGGCCCCGTCCCGTGAGCTGCGCGGTGAGGGCCGTCACCAGCCGATGCAGCACGAACCGGAGCGGCTCGAGGTCCTCGACCGGCGGCTCGATGGGCAGGGCGAAGGCGAGCCGCTCGGGGGCGCGGCGGGCGCGGAACGGGTCGGTCTCCTCCCCCTTCGCCCTCGCGTGCATCCGCGCCCCCTCGTCGCCGAACCGGGCGATCAGCGCGCTCCGCGGCACGTCGGCCACGGCGCCGATCCGGCGCAGCCCGAACCGCGCGAGACGGGCCCGGATGTCGGGGTCGGTGGTCAGCAGGCCGGACGGGCGGTCCGCGAGGAACGCGGCCTCGGCGCCGGACGGGACGATGACCGGGACGTCGGGGCGGGCCGTGACGGCGGCGATCGTCGCCGCGAAGTGCGTGCCGGCGACGCCGATCCGGAGCGGGACCCCGGGCACGGGCCACTCCCCGGGGAGCGCGCCACGCAACGCCGAACCGGCACGCTCGATGAGGACGGGCTCGGGACCCCACAACGGCTCGAGCCCGTCGATGCCCAGCTCGAACTGGCCGAACGCCGCGTCCGCGGGGTCGCCGCTCCCCGCCAGGCTCGGGCTGAGCCGCCCGAGCGCCTCGAAGACGGCCTCCGCCGCTTCCCGGTCCGCGTCGGGGTCGGGGTCGAGGAACGTCGCCTCAGGGGCGAGCCGGTGCGCGCTCCCCAGCGGCTGCCCGCGCCGGACGCCGAGGGCTCTCGCGTCCGGGCTCGCGTCGATGACCGGCCCCGGGTCCCACGGCCGGCCGCCCAGCACGAGCGGGCCGGTCGGGAAGGGCTCGGATCGGCGGGACCGCGCCAGCCCCAGGGGGAGGTGCGGCACGAAGAGATGGAGACGTCGCATGGTCGTGGTCTCGCGATCGGGGGGCCTCGGATGCGGGGGCTGGATGGGTCCTGACCGGCGCCTGGTCGAGCAGCAGGGCGTCCCGGGCGAGACACGCGTCCCGCTCGCCGCCCTCGGCGTAGAGGATCCGGAGCGTCGCCCGCCGACCCGGCGGGCCGTGGCGGTTGTGGGCGACGAGCGCTTCGGTGCGCTGGCCGACGACGTCGCGGCCCAGGCGGACCCACGACCGGCGGGCCAGCTCGAGCCGGATGCCGGTCGACTCGTCGACCGCGGTCGCCAGGCCGCCGGACCTGCCACCGGCGCCGGACGCATCGAGGATCAGCAGCAGGGTCTCCGCCCGCCGGGCGAGCGCGGCGAGCCGATGGAGCCGGTCGGCGACCCGGCCCGGCTTGTCGGTCCGGGCGAGGCGGCCACCCGGCAGGTCGAGGACGAGCAGGTCGACCGAGCGGCCGGCCAGCAGCGAGCCCGCGATGCCCAGCCCCTCGTCGAGGGTGGCCGGGGTGATGACGACCAGCCACTCGAGCCGGACGCCGCGCGCGACGGCCTCGACCGGGTCGAAGCTGCGCGACAGGTCCAGCCAGGCGACGACCGAGCCCTCCGCCTGCGCCTCGGCGGCGACCCGCAGGGCGAGCGTGGTGCGGCCGCTCGAGCCGTCGCCGCGGATCGCGACGCTGGCCGAGGTGGGCAGGCCGCCCGGGCCGAGGATCGCGTCGAGGGCGGCGAAGCCGGTGTGGATGACCCGCTGGCCGGGGAGCGGCGCGATCCCCGGCTCGGGTGCCAGGGCCAGCGCTCCGGCGACTCGCGGAGCTGCCGCACCCCAGCGAGCCTGGAGGCCCGCGAGGGCGGCGTCCACATCTCCACGGGGGGTCGTCATCGGACGCCGATACTAGAACATCTGTTCTATTGCATCAACCCCCGATCGACCCTCACGCCGTGCCGGACGCCGGTACCACGCGACCCGTCACAGCCCGGTCACGCGAAGGGCCTAGCCTCAGCGCCCTACCATGCTGCCGATGCCCGCCGTCATCCCCGAGCCGCGTCCCGAGCGACCGATCCTCGTCGTCGACGACGACGCGAAGATCGTCCGCCTGGTGCGCACCTACCTCGAGCGCGAGGGCTACATGGTCGTGACGGCGGCCGACGGTCCGGCCGCGCTCGACGCCATCGAGACGCACCGCCCGGCCCTGGTCGTCCTCGACCTGATGCTCCCCGAGCTGGACGGACGTGCCGTCATCCGCGCGGTCCGCCGCGACGACGAGGCGGCCGCGACGCCGATCATCGTCCTCTCGGCGCGTGGCTCCACCATCGACCGGATCGCCGGTCTCGAGGACGGCGCCGACGACTACCTGCCGAAGCCCTTCTCGCCTGCCGAGCTGGTCCTCCGCGTGAAGTCGATCCTGCGCCGCGCGGCGCCGGCCGACCTCGCCGCCACGACCCGCCCGCCGCTGCACCACGCCGACCTGGTCCTCGACCGCGACCGCTTCGAGGTCACCCGCGCCGGCGAGCCGATCCCGCTGACCCGGGTCGAGTTCCGGCTGCTCGAGACGATCCTCGCGGCCGACGGCCGTGTCCTGACACGCGACCAGCTGCTCGATGCGGTCTACGGCGACGACGGCGCCGAGATCCTGGACCGCACCATCGACGTCCACGTCGGCCGCCTCCGCGACAAGCTCGGCGACGACCCCGAACGCCCGCGCTATGTCGCCACGGTCCGCGGCGTCGGGTATCGCGCGGCCCGGACCGCGCCCGCCACCTAGCCCGTGGGTCGCGGGATCGGCCTCCGGATCGCGCTCGCCGCGATCGCCTCCGCGGCGGTCGGGGTGATCATCGTGGCGGTCGGGGTCGGGGTGGTCGGCGCCGAGATCTTCACGGCCCTGATGGTCGAGGCCGGCGATTCGGCCGAGCACGCCCACGCCATGTACGACCAGTCGGTCACGATCGTCGTCCTCGTGGCCGCGGTCGTGGCGGTGGCCGCCAGCCTGCTCCTCGCCATCGTCCTGTCGCGGATGCTGGCCCGGCCGCTGGCCGAGATCGGCAGCGCCGCCCGCCGGATCGCCGAGGGCGACTACGCGGCGCGCGTCCCGCGCGAAGGCCCCGATGAACTGCTCAGCCTCGCCGACTCGTTCAACCAGATGGCCGCCAGCCTCGAGCGCCAGGAGGCGATGCGGCGCGACTTCATCGCGAACGCGGCGCACGAGCTGCGGACGCCCCTGACCAACCTGCAGGGCTATCTCGAGGCGCTGCGCGACGGCGTCATCACCGCGGACCGCGCCACCTACGAATTGCTGTGGGACGAAGCGGAGCGGCTCGTCCGGCTCTCGCGCTCGCTCGATGCGCTCGCGGAGGGCGATGCCGCGGGTCCATCGACGCTGGTCGAGCTCGACCTCGCCATGGCGATCCGCAGCGCCGTCGAGCTCGCGCAGCCCGGGCTCGAACGGGCGGGACTGACGGTCGTCGTCGACATGCCGGAGCATCTCCCCGCGCGCGCCAACGCGGACCAGCTCGCCCAGGTGCTCGCCAACCTCCTGTCGAACGCCGCGCGGTACACGCCCGCCGGCGGCACGGTCACCGTGCGCGCGGAGCGGCGGCCGGCCGACCTCCTCGTCTCGATCGAGAACAGCGGCGAGGGGATCCCGCCCGAGGACCTCGACCGGGTCTTCGAGCGCTTCTACCGGGTCGAGAAGTCGCGCGACCGGGCGCGCGGCGGCGCCGGCATCGGGCTGGCGATCGTCAAGCAGCTCGTCGAATTGGCCGGCGGCCGGGTCGGCGCGGAGTCGGCGTCCGGCACCACGCGGTTCTGGTTCAGCCTGCCGGCCTGACGCAGCGCGGCGCGGACATCGCCGCCGATCACCTCGCGGCGGCGCGCGGCTTCGAGTTCGAATGCGGTCATCGGCTCCATCGTCGGCCTCCTCGCGGCTCCAGGTCGTGCATCTCGATCTCAAGTCTCTTGATCTCGAGCGACCTGCGACACCGTACCGCAGCAGATATCTTGATGTCAAGAGAGTTGATATCGAACTTCTTGACGTCGAATGACGAGCGGCGGATACTCCCGGCATGGAGCGCCCGAACACCGACGCCGGCGAGCTCGACCCGCAGCCCGTGGACCCGGCCGGCGAGCTCGACGACCTCGACGCGCAGCTCGAGGTGTGGGCCCGCGAGATCCCCGACCTGGAGCCCGTGACGGAGGGCATCGTCGAGCGCATCCAGTCGCTCGGGAAGGCCTTCGACCGATCCCTCGACGAGACCCTGGCCGAGTTCGGGATCGACCGGCACACGTTCCACGTCCTGGGGAAGCTCCGCCAGGTCGGGCCCCCGTACCAGCGCTCGGCCGGCCAGCTCGCGACGCGCATGCGCCTCTCGAGCGGCGCGATGACCAACCGCCTCGACCGCATGGAGGCCGCCGGGCTGATCCGGCGGCTGCCCGACCCGCACGACCGGCGGGGCACGCTCGTCGAGCCGACGCGGGCCGGTCACGACATCTGGGACCGCACGGTCGGCACGCAGGCGCAACGCGAGGCGAGGATCGCGTCCGTGCTCGACCCCGCCGAGCGGGCCGAGCTCCACCGGCTGCTCCGCCGCCTCATGCGCGCGTTCCCCGACAAGGGCCACGCGCCGGAGCCGCCGGCCGACGACTAGGTCAGCCCGTCGGTAGCCCGATCGCGATCATCCCGACGAGGATCCCGCCGAGCCCCACCCACTGGACGGGCTTGAGTCGTTCGCCGAGGAACGCCACGGCCGCGATGATCGTCACCGCCGGGCCGAACGACGAGGCGAGCCCGACCATCCAGGTCGGTGCGGTCTCGAGGCCGATCACGAACGAGATCAGGCCGAGGACGTCGAGCGTCGCGGCCACGACGATCGCCAGCGCGACCTTCGTCTGCGACCACGAGGGCGCGTCGGCGGGCCGCTCGGCCGATCGCCCGCCGCGACGGGCCAGGACGAGCAGGATCGCGACCGACAGGATCGCGTTGAAGCCGCGGGCCATGATCATCAGCGGCAGCCAGTCGATGGTGTCGAGGGCGATGTCCGTGACGATCGACATCGCGGCGAACATCACCAGGGCGACGACCGCGAAGGCGACGCCCGGACCCGCGAACCGCGTGCCGCGCAGCCCACCCTCGAACGCGATGCCGGTCAGGATCACGCCGACGGTCGCGACCGCGGCACCCACGGCCTGGACCGTCGTCAGCGTCTCGCCCCGGATCACCACCGAGAGGACGACGGTCAGGCCGCCATACGCCGCGACGACACCGCTGACCACCGAGATCGGCCCGACCTGCAGGCCGGTGAAGTACGACAGGTACGCGGCCGCGCCGATGAGCCCGAGCAGCGCCGAGACCGCGATCGCCGACGGATCGAGCGGGAGGACCGCCCCGGTCAGGAGGCCCAGGAGCGCGAACTCGAGCGCCCCGACGATCTGCATGCCGGTCGTGACGCGCAGGCTGCCGATGACCCGGCTGGCGAGCGCCGTGATGACGTCGAGGGTGCCCCAGGCGAGGGCGGCACCGAAGCCGGCGAGCAGGCCGAAGGGCATCGCTGGAGCCTAGTCCGCGAGCGCGTCAGGAGCTGGCCGGTTGCGCGCTCCGCGTCCGGCATCGCGGGCCGGTCCGGAGGGGGTCGCGTGCTACACTCTGCCACCGTCCGGACGCCTTGCGCGACCGACGTCCCGTGGGGATGTAGCTCAGCTGGAAGAGCACCGCGTTCGCATCGCGGGGGTCAGGGGTTCGAGTCCCCTCATCTCCACCACCTCCCCACCATCGTCTCGGGTACGAGGCACCTCGCGTGCGGATCCTCCTGGTCGGCCTGATGGGCAGCGGCAAGTCGACGGTCGGCCGGCGCCTCTCGGCGCGGACCGGATGGCCCTATCTCGACAACGACCAGCTCGTGGCGGAGGTCAGCGGGCGGCCGGCCCCGGCGCTCATCGCCGACGAGGGCGAGGACGCGCTGCACGCGATCGAGGTGGAGGCCTTCGAGCTGGCCCTGACCAAGCCCACGCCCGTGATCATCGGGCTCGCCGGATGGCTCGTGACCGACGCGGAGCGCCGCGCGCGGATCCGCGACGCCGGGACGGTGGTCTGGCTCCGGGCCGGACCGGACACCCTGCTCCGGCGCACGGGATCGGGGCGAGGCCGTCGTCCCGAGGCGGTCTCGGAGGAGTGGATCAAGCGCGCCGCCGTCGAGCGGGCGCCCATGTTCGAGGATGTCGCCGACCTGGTGATCGACGTCGACCGCCTCGAGCCGAACCAGGTGGTCCAGCGGATCCTGGCCGCCATCCCGACGGCGGATGTGCCCGGGTGAAGCCGCGGATGGGTCGCAGCTAAGCGCCGCTCCCCAGGATGCCGGCATGACGTCGGCGAGGGATCCCGGGATCGAGGGCGCGCGGCGGGCGCTCGAGGCCCTGCGCGGCTTCGACCCGTCGGGCGACTGGGAGGACGTGAGCCCGGCCGTGCTGCCGCTGCTGAAGCGCGTCCGCCATCCGTTCCCGCCGGACGCCGCGCCGATGCACCTGCAGGTCCCACCCGGGATCTGGACGGGGTTCGGCATCGACATCGGCCCCGCCTGGGCCCATGTCTCACGCGGCCTGTTCCGCCGTTGGGGGATCGACGAGGCCACGCTGCTCGGGACCGCGCTCGAGAACCTCCGCCGCCGGGTCCTGGAGGAGCCGCCCGTGGTCGAAGGCGCCATGGTCGCCGGCGCGTCGCTGACGGTGATCCAGGCGCAGGGCTGGGGCTCGGCGCTCGTCCTCGCGCCGGACCGGCTGGGGGCGATCGTCGGCCCCGAGCCGCGGACCCTGTTGACGCCGGTCCGGAACGCCCTCGTCGCGCTGCCGCATGACGTCGACCTCGAGGTCGCGGCCGATGTCTGGGAGACGTTCATCGAGACGGGCGCGGACGAGCTCGACGTCGACCCGCTGGGGTGGGACGGCCGGACCGTGACCGCGTTCGGCGCCGGACCGATCCTCGCGAACTAGGCCGCGAGCGCCCCGTGCAGCTCCATCGAATGGTCGCGCAGCCAGTGGCGCCACGTGACGTGGTCGGGGCGCCGCGACGCGACGACCGCCCAGAACCCCGGCCCGTGACCGAACACCCGCAGGTGGGCGAGCTCGTGGACCACGACGGTCTCGAGCGCCTCGGGCGGCGCGAGGACCAGCCGCCACGAGAAGGACAGCCGGCCGGCACGGGACGCGCTCCCCCAGCGCGTCCGCGGGTCGCGCAGCGACACCGCCGCGGGCTCGACGCCGATCGCGGCCGCGTGCTCCGCGATCTGGGCCTCGATATCGGAGCGCGCCCGCGCCTTGAACCAGGCCTCGAGGACCGCTCCGACGGAACGCCGGTCGCCCGGGCGCGATCCGCACGATCAGCGCCGGCTCGTCGATGCCGACCACGCGGGCCACCGTCGAGCGGCGCGTGTCCGGGGCCGGGATCAGGTGGAGTCGGTGGAGGTCGCCGCGGTAGCGGAGGCAGGCGCCGTCCTGGAGCCCGCCCCGTGACGCGAGGACCGCCCGGTCCGCCGCCTGGCGCGCGAGGTGGCGGCGCAGCCACGCCTCGCGCGCGGCCAGGAACGTCACGACGTGGCGCTCCGGGTCGCCCCAGCCCGGCCGCCGGCGCGCGGGGACCGTGACGACGACGCCACGGTCCGGGTGGATGACGACGCGCAGGGTGCGGGCGCGCGGGGAACGGCGGAGCGTGTAGTGGAGCGGGCCGCCGGCGAGGTGGGCGACGGCCGGGGACTCGGACGCGGGCGTCACGCGCCTCGTCGCAGGAGCCGGCCTGTCCGGACGCCCGTCTCCTGCCCGTCCTCGACGGCGAGCCCGCCGTTGACGATCACGTGGTCCATGCCGCCGGGGTGGCGCGACGGCTCGACATAGGTGGCCGCGTCCGCGATGGTCGCCGGGTCGAAGACGACGAGGTCCGCGACGGCGCCCTCGCGGACGACGCCCCGGTCGCGGAGGCCGACGCGCCCGGCCGGCACGGACGTGAGCTTGGCGACCGCGACCTCCAGCGGCACGATCCCGCGGTCGCGCGCGTACGTGCCGAGGACCCTGGCGGTGCTGCCATAGGTCCGCGGATGCGGCTTGCCCGCGTCGAGGACCGGGTGGCCGGGTCGACGGCCCTCCGCGTCGGTGCAGACGGCGATCCACGGCACGGCCATGATCGTCTCGACGTCCGGCTCGCTCATGCAGTCGATGACGATCGAGACGTCGAGCCGGTCGTCCATGAGCGCCTCGAAGGCCACGTCGGCGGGTTCGAGCCCGAGGACGTCGCTGAGCTCCGTAAGCGTTTGCCCGGACCAGTCCGGGTGGCTGGCGGCGTACGAGATCCGGATGGAGCCCCAGCCCGGGTCGCGCGCGATGTCCTCCCAGCCCGAGGTCCCCCGGTCGATCTCGGACTTGACCAGCGCGCGCACCTCGAGGTCGGCCAGGGCCGCCACGCAGGCATCGACGCCGAGGGCCAGCAGCGCCGGCGGCAGGATCGTGGTGAGCGTCGTCGCGGCGGCCGTGTAGGGGTACTGGTCGGCGGCGACGTCCACGCCATCCGCCCGGGCCCGTTCGAGCACGCCGACCGCCTCGGCGGCGCGGCCCCACACCGATCGCGCGCCGCATTTGAGGTGCGAGACCTGCAGCCGCGCCCCGTCGCCCGCCCCGCGGATGGTGGCGATCGCCTCGTCGAGCGCCTCGAACAGGCCGGCGGCCTCGTTGCGCATGTGCGTGGCGTAGAGCCCGCCGTGCCGGGTCGCCGCCCCGGCCAGTGCCTGGAGCTCCGCGAGGTCGGCATGGACGCCCGGCGCGTAGATCAGCCCGCTCGAGAGGCCCATCGCCCCCGCATCCATCGCGGCATCCACCTGGCGCACCATCGCCGCGAGCTCGTCGGGGGTCGGCGGCCGGGCGTCCGGCCCCAGCACCGAGGCACGGACCGTGCCGTGGCCCACCAGGAACGCGACATTGATGCCCAGCGCCTGCCGCTCGACCTCGTCGAGGTAGTCGAGGAACGTGGTCCAGCGCGCGGTCAGCCCGTGCGGGCGCAGGAACAGCTCGACCAGCTCGCGGCCCGCCGGCGTGATCGGGGCGAGGGTCTCGCCGCAGTTGCCCGAGAGCTGCGTCGTGAAGCCCTGGGACAGATGGCTGTCGAGCCCGGCGTCGACGAGCACGGACCCGTCCGAGTGCCCGTGCGGGTCGACGAAGCCCGGCGCGACCACCCTCCCGTCGACATCGAGGACGCGCTCCACCTCGGCCGGATCGACCGCGCCGAGGTCCCCGACGGCCAGGATCCGGTCACCGAGCACGCCGACATCGGCTCGCCGCGCTGGCGCGCCCGTGCCGTCGATGACGGTCCCGCCGCGGAGCAGCAGGTCGAAGCCGGTCACGTGCGGATGATGACACCGCCACCGGCCCGTCGGGTCGTCGGCACCCGTTCGGAGCCGCTCCGGCTCGCCGGCCCGCGAGGGACCCTCCTGCTACACTCCGCCTTCCGTGGGGCTATAGCTCAGCTGGAAGAGCACCTGCATGGCATGCAGGGGGTCCGGGGTTCGAGTCCCCGTAGCTCCACCAACGCATGACGCCGAACCCACCCCTCGCCATCGGCGGGGGGTGCGCCGTCTCCGAGGCAGCGAGACCCGTGACCGAGACCGACACCCCCGACGAGCGCACGCGGATCGAGCGCTACGACCCCACCGCGATCGAACCGCGCTGGCAGGCGCGCTGGGCCGAGCTGCGCCTGTACGAGACGGACCTCACGGACGACTCGAAGCCCAAGTACTACCTGCTCACGATGTACCCGTATCCCTCGGGCGACCTGCACATCGGGCACTGGTACATCGTCACGCCGTCCGACGCCCTCGCGCGGTTCCGGCGGATGCACGGCTTCAACACGTTCTTCCCGATCGGCTTCGACGCATTCGGGTTACCGGCCGAGAACGCCGCGATCAAGAACGGCGGGCACCCGTTCACGTGGACGATGGCGAACATCGACAACATGCGCCGCCAGTTCCGCACGATGGGCGCGACGTTCGCGTGGGACAACGAGGTCGTCACGGCCGACCCGTCCTACTACGGCTGGAACCAGTGGCAGTTCCTGCGCTTCCTGGAGGCGGGCCTGGCCTATCGCGCGATGTCGCCCGTCGACTGGTGCCCCAACGACGGCACGCTGGCGCGCGAGCAGGTCGAGGGCGCCGACCGGCACTGCTGGCGCTGCGGCGCCCCGGTCGAGAAGCGCGACCTGGAGCAGTGGTTCCTGCGGACCACGACCTACGCGGACGAGCTGCTGCGGTTCGACGGCCTCGACTGGCCCGAGCCGATCCGCATCCAGCAGACGAACTGGATCGGCCGGTCCGAGGGCGCCGAGATCGACTTCGTGACCGCGCCGGACGACCACCAGCCCGGCGGCGACCCGCTGCGCGTCTTCACGACCCGACCGGACACGCTGTTCGGGGCGACCTTCATGGTCCTCGCCCCCGAGCACCCGCTGGTCCCGAAGCTGACGCACCCCGACAAGCGCGACGAGGTCACCGCCTACGTCGAGCAGGCGCGGCGGCGGACCGAGATCGACCGGCTGTCGACCGACCGCGAGAAGACCGGCGTGGCGTTGGGCGCCGACGCGATCAATCCGATCAACGACGAGCGCATCCCGATCTTCATCGCCGACTACGTGCTGTCCGGCTACGGGACCGGGGCGATCATGGCCGTGCCGGCCCACGACGAGCGCGACTTCGCCTTCGCGAAGCGGTTCGGGCTGCCGATCCGGCGCGTCGTCGCGGCACCCGATGTCGCCGCCGATTCCCCGATGGAGACGGCGTTCATCGCGCACGCGACCGACGAGCGGCTCGTCAACAGCGGCCCGTACGACGGCCTGCCGGCCGACGAGGGCGGCAAGGCGATCGTGGCGAAGCTGGCCGAGACGGGTCGCGCGGAGCCCAAGGTCACCTACCGCCTCCGCGACTGGCTGATCAGCCGGCAGCGGTACTGGGGCACGCCCATCCCGATCATCTACTGCCCGACCGACGGGATCGTCCCGGTGCCCGACGCGGACCTGCCGGTCCGCCTGCCCGAGACCGTCGACTACAAGGGGAGCGGCGACAACCCGCTGAACCATGACGAGGCCTTCGTCAACGTCACGTGCCCGACGTGCGGCGGGCCGGCCCGCCGCGAGACCGACACGATGGACACGTTCGTCGATTCGTCGTGGTACTGGTTCCGCTACCTGAGCCCGGACAAGGCGGACGGGCCGGTCGACCGCGAGATGGTCGAGCGCTGGACCCCGGTCGCCCAGTACACGGGCGGCGCCGAGCACGCGGTCATGCATCTGCTCTACGCGCGGTTCTGGACGAAGGCGATGGCCGACATCGGCCTCATGACCGAGCGCGAGCCGTTCATCCGGCTCTTCAACCAGGGCCAGATCCTGGGCGCCGACGGCGAGCGGATGTCCAAGTCGCGCGGCAACGTCCAGGACCCCGACGAGCTGGTCGAGCGCTACGGGGCGGACACCGTCCGCCTGTTCCTGATGTTCATGGGCCCCTGGGACCAGGGCGGGCCGTGGAGCCCGACCGGCATCGGCGGCGTGCACCGGTTCCTGAACCGCGTGTGGACGCTGGCCATCGACCCGAACGGCCGCGAGCCCGGCGACCCGGAGTCCGGCTCGCTGCCCGCCGGCGAGACCGAGGCCACGGCCCGCGACGCGATCCGCGCGGCCGCGCATCGGACGCTCAAGGCGGTCACGGCGGACTACGAGGCCTTCCACTTCAACACGATGGTCGCCAAGCTCATGGAGCTGGCCAACACGCTGTTCCGCTACCGCGGGTCGGCCGTGGCGGGCTCCGCCGAGTGGGACGAGGCCATGCGCCTGCTGCTGCTGATGCTGGCCCCGGCGGCGCCGCACATCGCGGAGGAGCTGTGGAGCCGCCGCCTGGCCGCGGCCGGCGAGCCGTGGGGCTCGATCCACACGCAGTCCTGGCCCGAGGTCGACCTGGCCGCGACCGCGGAGGCGACCCGCGAGGTCCCGGTCCAGGTCAACGGCAAGCTGCGCGACAAGCTGACGGTCCCGACCGGCATCGATGCCGCCGCGCTCGAGGCCGCCGCGCTCGCCAGCCCGAAGGTCGCGGCGGCCCTCGCGGGACGGACGCCGGACCGCATCATCCAGGCCGGCGGCGGCCGGCTCGTCAACATCGTCGTCCGCGACTGACGGGCACCGGGCCGGCATCCCGGCCGTCCACAAGGAGCGCTTGGTGACCGACGACGAGGTGGTACCCGAGACCAGGGGCGTGACCGCGCAGCTGCTGACGACGGTCGACCTCGGCCCGGAGATCGAGGGCATGGAGGGGCGCCAGCTTCGGATGCGGATGTTCACGTTCGAGCCTGGCGCCGTGTTCGGCCCGATCCACGACCACATCGGCCGACCGGGCACCGTGTACGTCCTGCAAGGCACGATCACCGACCACCGGGACGGCGTCGCGACCGACTACGGGCCGGGCGTCGGCTGGCCAGAGGATCGGGACACGAACCACTGGCTCGAGAACCGTGGCTCGGTCCCGGCGGTGGAGATCTCGATCGATATCGTCAAGCCGGCGTGACGGCCGGCTGAGGCCGGTCACCCGGCCCGGGCGACCGGGTCGCACCGGCATACTTGCGACCATGCCCACGACCGCGGACGCCCCTGACGTTCCGGACCCGCTCGTCACGGTCGTCATCCCGACCTACAACCAGGCGTCGTACCTGCCGGCGGCCATCCAGAGCGTGCTCGAGCAGGACTACCCGAACGTCGAGCTGGTCGTGGTGGACGACGGCTCGACCGACGCGACGCCCGGGATCATCGCGGGATACGGCGACGCGCTCGTGCCCCTTGCCCAGCCGAACCGTGGCGCCGCGAACGCGCTCAACGCGGGCATCCACGCCGCCAACGGGTCGCTCGTCTGCTGGCTGAGCTCGGACGACGTCTTCCTCCCCGGCAAGCTCCGCCGCCAGGTGGACGCGTTCCGCGAGGACCCGGATCTCGGGTTCTGCTACACCGGGTTCGTGACGATGGACGCCGAGGGACGCGACCTGCGCGACCTGTCGGACGTCCCGACCATCCATCCCGACCTGTTCGTCTCGGTCTTCTGGGCGAACCCCGTCAACGGGTCCACGGTGATGATGCCCAAGGCGATCTTCGACGAGGTCGGCCCGTTCGACGAGACGCTCCGCGCCGACGTCGACGGCGACATGTGGCTGCGGGTGCTGAAGACCCGGCGCGCCCGCTACCTGCCCGGTGCGTCGCTGCGCTACCGGGTCCATGGCGCGGCGCTGTCCGCGGACAAGCCGCTCATGCGCGCGTCGAAGTCGCAGGTCCGCCGCGCGCGGCTCCGTGACGGCTCGCTGGTGGCGCGGCTCCGGGCCTCCGACCCGTCCGCGGTGGCGGCCACGCTGGCCACGATGAGCGCGCACTACACGAAGATCGGGATCCCGGACGTCGGCCGCGCGCTGCTCCGGGCGTCGTTCCGGGCCGGCCCCGCGTGGCCGGAGCAGCGACCGGCGGCCACGGCCGCCGTGCGGGCGGCGACGCCGGAACCGATCAAGCGCGGGGCATCGCGGCTGCGGCGCGCACCGCGCGCGCTGGTGCGCCGGGTCCGGCGGCTGGGCCGGCGGATCGTCGGGCCGCGCTGACCCTCGGCTCGCGCAAACCCCTCGGCCCGCGCGGCGTCGGGCCGCACTGGACCCTCAGGCTCTGCGGCACGTCCCAGCCGGCGACGGCGGCATACGCGCGCACGCCCTCCGCGAGCGGCGTGATGGCGCCGAGCCCCAGGTCGGCGACGAGCCTGCCCGGGTCGCTCCAGAACTCGATGGGCGTCTGGTCGGGGTCGGGCTCGAGGCGCACCTCCGGCGCGCGCGCCCCGAGCGCGGCGGCGATCCGCTCGACCTGATCCGGGAGCGGACGCGGGTCCCCACCGGCGAGGTCGTAGGTCGCGACCGGCTGGCCGGGCGGGGCGGCGAGCGCCACCGCGCCGACGAGCGCACGGGCGACGTCGGCGACATGGACCGGGTCGGAGAGCGACGTCACGGCCCCGGTCAGCGTGAACGTGGTCCCCGCCTGCAGCGCCGCGACGACGCGGGGGATCAGCCGGGTCGCCCGCTCGCCGGGTCCGTACGCGTTGTAGAGCCGGGCGACGACCGCGCTCCCGGCCCGGCCATCGGCGACGAGCGCGCGGACGAGGCCCTCGACGTAGAGCTTCGAGAGCGCATAGGCCATCGGCGGGTCGACGGGCGTCGTCGGGTCCACCTGCCCGGTCCGTCCGGCATAGACCGCGGCCGAGGAGAGCAGCACGATCCGCTCCGCCCGGATGCGCCCGAGCAGCGCGCCGGCGACCCCGCCCGTGGCCGCCAGGTCGGTCCACGGTTCGCGGACGGCCAGGCCGTGGTCCGCGTTGCCGGCGAGGTGGATGACCGCGTCGAACGGGTCGGCGAGGGCGTCGGGGAGCGGGCCGAGCGGATCGGCCATCCGGACCGCGACCCCGCCCGCCGGATCGGGCAGCGCCTGCCGCGAGAGCGCCGTGATCCGCCAATCGGGCGGACAGGCCTCGATCACATGGCGCCCGATGAACCCGCCGGCGCCCGTGACGAGGACGCGCCTGCCCGGTGCCGCGGGGTCGGACGGCTGGATCAGGGGAACGTGGCCTCCTGCCACGCGATCGTCCGCCGCACGCCCTCCTCGAGGTCGACCTGGGCGACATAGCCCAATTGCTCGCGGGCCTTGTCGAACGAGGCGTTCTTCACCGGGGTCACGAGCGGCCCCGGGTCGGCGAGGGTGATCAGGTCGGTCGGCTTGCCGAGCAGCCGGCAGATCAGCTCGGCCACCTCGGTCATCGGCCGCGGGTCGTCGCGGCCGAGGTTGTACGCCTCGTACCGGCTGCCGTCCCAGCCCTCCATCAGGCTCCGGCAGCCGGCCACGATGTCGTCGATGTAGCACCAGCTCCGAGACGTCCCCCGGTGGACGGTGATCGGGCGGTCGTGGCGGACGTTGTCGATGAAGTTCGTCATGGCGCTGCGGTACGGGTCCGGGCGCTCGCCGGGGCCGTAGCACATGAAGAACCGCATGCTGGCGGCCTTGAGCCCCTGGCTCTGGCTGTAGTGCCGCAGGTAGTGCTCGGCCTGGAGCTTCGACCAGCCGTAGACGTTGGTCGGCTGGAGCACGGTGTCGGTCTCGAGCGTCTCGATGACGAGCTCCGACCCGTGGTCGCCGTAGATCTCGCTCGTCGAGGCGAAGTACAGGCGGGCGTCGTGCTCCATCGCGAGCTGGATCAGATTGAGCGTCCCGCTGACGTTGATGTCGACGCAGCGGCGCGGGAACTGCTCGCCGTTCTCGCGGCCGACCTCGCCGGCGAGGTGGAAGATGTGGTCGATCTCCCACGTTCGGAAGACCTCCGACAGCTCCTCGTAGCGCGTGACGTCGGCGCGAAGGTAGTCGGGCTCCTTGCGGATCGCGACATCGGTCACCTTGACGTCGTAGCCGCGCTCGCGAAGGTGCTCGGTGAGGCGGCGGCCGATGACGCCGAGGCCACCGGTGATCAGGACGGCCATGCATGCTCCTGGGGCCGGCGCTGCCGGGATGTGGGTAGGGTCACGGAAGCATACCGTGCGACCGCGGCGGTCTCAGGCGGGCGGCCGGCGGAAGAGGATGAGCTTCCCGGACGGCGCCTGGCCCGACCGCATCAGGATCCGGTCGGCGACCGAGAGGACCCGGCCGGTCGCCGAGGCCCACCTCGGCCCGCGACGTGCCCAGCGGCCGACGGACGACCAGCGCCTGGCCCGCTTGGCGTAGTCCGGGAGCCCGCGCTCGATCGGGTTGGCCGCCACCACCGTGCTGGCGCCGACGTCGACCATCTCCAGCCCGGCCGTTTCGAACGCCCGCCGGTACTGGTCGAGCGGACGCGCGAGCGAGGCCGCGCCGGGCCGGCGCGGGACGGCCGGGACCGGGTGCTGCAGGGCCGGCTCGGCGAGCAGCAGGTGCCCGCCGGGCGCGACCGCACCCGCGATGTTGGCGGCCGCGGCATCGAAGCGATCGTCGTCGAGGATGTGCAGGAGCACGTTCATCGTGGTCACGAGCGGATAGGCGCGGTCGTCGGGGATCGTGCCGGGCTCCGCGATGTCGCCGAGCAGGAAGGTGGAGCCCGGGTATTGCTCGCGGAGGCGCTCGACCGCACCCGCGACGAAGTCACAGCCGTCGACGCGCGAGGCGCCCATCGACAGCCAGGTCGCGGCCCAGTAGCCGGTCCCCGACCCGACATCGAAGACCGCCAGGCGATCGAGGGTGCGGATCCCGTTGCGAGCGAGGAAGGCGACGACGTTCCGCCGCCCGATCCGGTACAGCCAGCGGTTGAGCTCCTCGGGCAGGCCGGCCTGGCCGACCGCGCGGAGCGTCGTCGCCTCGTGCTGTCGCTCCCAGTAGGCGGCGGGGTCGACGTCGGACGGGGCAGGGTCGGTCACCGGCCGAGTATAGGTGCGCCCGGCGCCCGACCCCGATGGTCCGACGGAGCGTGCGATGCGACTTGCAAGGACTTGCAGGAATCTGCGTACCATTGCGGACATGACGAAACGGCTTGCGGATGTCGCGAAGAAGGTCGGGGTCAGCGAGGCGACGGTCAGCCGCGTCCTCAACGACAAGGCCGGCGTCTCCGAGCCCACGCGCCAGGCCGTCCTCACGGCCCTCGACGTCATGGGCTACGAGCGGCCGTCCAAGCTGCGCGGGGAGCGCGCCCGGCTGGTCGGCCTCGTCCTGCCCGAGCTCCAGAACCCGATCTTCCCGGCGTTCGCCGAGGTCGTGGGCGGAGCGCTCGCCCAGCAGGGCTTCACGCCGGTCCTCTGCACCCAGACCGCGGGCGGCGTCTCGGAAGCCGACTACGTCGACCTCCTCCTGCAGCAGCAGGTCTCGGGCGTCGTCTTCGCGGGCGGCCTGTACGCCCAGGAGGACGCGCCACACGACCACTACGCCCGCCTGACCGAGCGCAAGCTGCCGACCGTCCTGGTCAACGCGGCCATCGCCAAGCTCCACTTCCCGCGGGTGTCGTGCGACGACGCGGTCGCCGTCGAGCAGGCGATGGGCCACCTCCTCTCGCTCGGCCACACACGGATCGGCCTGCTCCTGGGCCCGCTCGGACCACGTCCCGTCGAACCGGAAGCTGGCCGCCGCGAGGGCCGTCGCCGAGAAGGCCGGGGTCCCGATGCGAGCGGACCAGATCGCGCGCTCCCTCTATTCGCTCGAGGCGGCGCAGGCGGCGGCGGTCCGCCTGCTCGCGGCCGGCGTGACCGGGATCGTGTGCGCCAGCGACCCGATGGCCCTCGGCGCGATCCGGGCGGTCCGCCGCGCCGGCCTGACCGTGCCCGGCGACGTGTCGGTCGTGGGCTTCGACGACTCCGCGCTGATGAACGCCGTGGATCCGCCGCTGACCACCGTCCGACAGCCGATCGAACCGATGGGCCGGATGGTCATCGAGCTGCTGGTCGGCCAGATCAACGGCCTCCACGTCCCGCACGACGAGATGCTCTTCGAGCCCGAGCTCGTCGTCCGGGGCTCGTCCGGACCGGCGCCAGCCCCGCGCTGACCCGCTCGCGCCGAGCGCGAGCCAAGGCCGTCACCGCACCCGCCAGAACGCCCCATCCCGGGCCGGATCGCGCGTCGCTCCCCAGGTTGGACGATCGCATCGAGCCAGCGTTCTGTCGTTGTTCACACTTTGTTGTGTCAAGTTCTTGCATTCATTTGTCGAATGCGCTACGTTGCCGGCCAGCGGCGACGACGTTGCCGCGACGTCTCGAACCAGTGGCCCTCCAGACAAGCGAGACGACGTGGCCGGTCAGGTCCTCACCGATGTCGCCGCCCCAGCCCCGCAGGTCCCCGTCGACGGCCGCATCTCGCCGCCCTCCGACGATCCGGACTGGTGGCGGAGCGCCGTCATCTACCAGGTCTACGTCCGGAGCTTCGCCGATGCCAACGGCGACGGGACCGGCGACCTCGCCGGCGTCCGGTCCCGGCTCCCCTACCTGCGCGACCTCGGGGTCGACGCGATCTGGTTCACGCCGTGGTACCTCTCGCCGCTCGCCGACGGCGGCTACGACGTCGCCGACTACCGCGCGATCGACCCGGCCTTCGGGACGCTCGAGGAGGCCGAGGCGCTCATCGCCGACGCCCTCGACCACGGCATCCGGACGATCATCGACGTCGTCCCGAACCACGTCTCCGACCGGCACGCCTGGTTCCAGGCAGCCCTCGAGGCCGGTCCGGGATCGCCCGAGCGCGAGCGCTTCTGGTTCCGCCCGGGCCGGGGCGACGACGGCTCGCAGCCGCCGACCGGCTGGCCCTCGGAGTTCCTCGGCGGCCAGACCTGGACCCGGACGACGAACGCGGACGGCACGCCCGGCGAGTGGTACCTGCACCTCTTCACGTCCGAGCAGCCCGACCTGAACTGGGACCACCCGGACGTCCGGGCCGAGCACGAGGCGATCCTGCGGTTCTGGTTCGACCGCGGCGCCGCCGGCGTGCGGATCGACTCGGCCGCGCTGCTGGTCAAGGACGCGGCGATGCCCGAGATCCCGGCCGACCCGGCGCCGGGCGACCACCCGCTTGCACGACCGCGACGAGCTCCACGACATCTACCGCTCGTGGCGGGCCGTCGCCGACACGCTACCCCGGCACGCGGGTCCTCGTCGGCGAGGTGTGGCTCGAGGACATCGACCGGTTCGCCCGCTACCTCCGCCCGGACGAGCTGCACACCGCCTTCAACTTCGACTTCATGGCGCGGCCGTGGGACGCCGAGAGCCTGCGAGCCTCGATCGAGGGGACGATCGACGCGCATGCGCCGGTCGGCGCCCCGCCGACCTGGGTCCTCTCCAACCACGACGTCACCCGGCCCGTCACCCGCTACGGCCGCGACGACACCTCCTTCGCCTTCACGCGCAAGCGGTTCGGGATCCCGACGGATGTCGAGCTCGGCCGCCGACGGGCCAGGGCGGCGGCGCTCCTCACCGCCGCCCTGCCCGGCTCGCTGTACATCTACCAGGGCGACGAGCTGGGGCTCGACGAGGTCGACGTCCCGCGCGACGAGATCCAGGACCCGATGCACGGCCGATCCGGCGGCACCGACCCGGGCCGCGACGGCTGCCGCGTCCCGCTGCCGTGGGGCGGCCAGACCGCCCCGTTCGGCTTCAGCCCGGCGGGCGCCGAGACCGCGCCGTGGCTCAGCCAACCCGCCCACTGGTCCGAGCTGACCGTCGCGCGGCAGGAATCCGACCCAGGCTCCATGCTCCACCTCTATCGGGCGGCGCTGCGCTCCCGGCGCGCCGAACCCGGGCTCGGGGATGGCCCCCTCGCATGGGTGGACATCGCCCCGGGGGTCCTCGCGTTCGCGCGCGGGGCCGACTTCGTGAACATCACCAACCTGTCCGGCGCGGCCATCCCGCTGCCGCCCCATGGGGCGGTCCTGCTGGCGAGCGCTGACGTCTCGGACGGCCACCTCCCACCCGACGCGACCGTCTGGCTCCGGCCGGACCCCGCCGCGACGGAGCCAGCTGGGAGGGTGCCGGACGACGACTGAAGACGAACGGGCGTCCCCGGCCGTCGGACCGTTTGGCCGGATGACGCAGACAGACAGGCAGCACCCATCGTGGGAACGTACGAACGAGAGGAGGCACCGATGCGGTCCACATCACGACGCCCGGCCTGGGTCCTGACGACCCTCGCTGTCGGCGCCGCCACGCTGTTCGCCGCGTGCGGCAGCAGCACCACCAGCACGGCCCCGAGCGCAGCGCCGTCCGCGGCGCCGAGTGTCGCGGCGTCCGCGGCCCCGAGCCAGGCCGCGGAGCACCAGCCGGTCACGATCGTCGTGGGCGCACTCCGCCCCGGCGTGACCCAGGAGGCCGTCGACGCCCTCTACCAGCAGATCGGCGAGTTCCAGACCAAGTACCCCTGGATCACGGTCGAGCCCGAGGAGTACAACTGGACGGCGCCGACGTTCACCGCGGCCCTCGCCGGTGGCACGCTCCCGGACGTGTTCACCATCCCGTTCACTGACGGGAAGGGCCTGATCGCCAACCACCAGATCGTCGACATCGACGCGCGCGTCCGCGCGCTCGGCTACGCCGACAAGTTCAATCCCAATGTCCTGGTCAACGGCCAGGACCCGTCCGGCAAGATCTTCGCGGTCCCGACCGCGGCCTACGGCATGTCGCTGACCTACAACCGGAGTCTGTTCACGGCGGCGGGTCTCGACCCGAACAAGCCGCCGACGACGTGGGACGAGGTCCGCGCCGGCGGCCAAGACCATCGCGGAGAAGACCGGCGCCGCCGGCTACGCGCAGATGGCGACCGAGAACACCGGCGGCTGGCAGCTGACCACGTCGACCTATGCGCTGGGCGGCCGGATGGAGCAGGTCGGCGCCGACGGCAAGGTCACCGCGACCCTCAACAACGACAAGACCAAGGCCGTCCTGCAGCGACTCAAGGACATGCGCTGGACGGACGACAGCATGGGCTCCACGTTCGACTACGCGTGGGGCTCGATGAACCAGGCGTACGCGGCCGGCCAGGTGGGCATGTTCACCGGGGGCTCTGACCTCTACACCTGGATGGTCCAGAACGCGGCGCTCAAGCCCGAGGACTACGGGATCACCACCCTGCCGCTCGACGGCGCCGACGCCGGCGTCCTTGGCGGCGGCACGCTCGCGGCGGTCAACGTCGTGAGCACCGATGCCGAGCGCGACGCCGCGGTCGCCTGGATCGACTTCTACTACATCCAGAAGCTCATCACCCAGGAAGGCGCCGTGGCCGATGCCGAGGCGCTCAAGGCCAACAACCAGCCGGTCGGCGTCCCGGCCCTGCCGATCTTCGACAAGGCCACCTACGACGAGTCGCAGGTCTGGATCAAGGACTACATCAACGTCCCTGTCGACCAGATGACCCCGTTCACGTCGAAGATCTTCGACCAGCCGCTCGTCAACGAGCCCACCGCTCACACCCAGGAGCTCTACGCGGCCCTCGACCCCGTCGTGCAGGCCGTCCTCACCGACAAGAACGCCGACATCAACGCCCTGCTTGATGCGGCCAACACCCAGGTCCAGGCGATCCTGGACAAGGGCTGAGCCTCCCCGCGGCGGTCCCGTCCTCGGCGGGACCGCCGCGCCCACCCCATCCCGTCGCTCCGGCGACGGCCCTGGGATGAGACGATCGGAGCCGATGGCAACCATCACCGACTCGGCACCGCAGGTCCGGGCGAACGAGCGCCGGCGAGCCGGATTCCGGGTCACGCGCGAGGGCCTCGCGACCCTCGCCTTCCTCCTGCCCTTCCTCCTCGCATTCGGCGTGTTCGCGTGGTACCCGATCCTGCGCGGCGTGGTCATGAGCGTGCAGGAGACGAACCTCGTGTCGGAGCCCGTGTTCGTCGGGCTCGAGAACTTCCGCCAGGTCCTCGCCGATCCCCTGCTCCCCAAGGCGATCGGCAACACGCTCTGGTTCATGGCGCTCGCGTTCCTGTTCGGGTACCCCGTCCCGATCGTCCTCGCGGTGCTGATGAGCGAGGCGCGCCGCTGGCGTGGCGTCTACAGCGCCCTCGCCTACCTCCCGGTCGTCGTGCCGCCGGTCGTCGCCGTCCTGCTGTGGCGCTTCTTCTACAACGCGGCGCCGACCGGGGTGTTCAACACGATCCTCGGCTGGGTCGGGCTCGGCCCGCTGCCGTGGCTCCAGAACTCGGCGACCGCCATGCCGTCGATCGTCATCGAGGCGACCTGGGCGGCCGCCGGCGGGACCGTGATCATCTACCTCGCCGCGCTCACCGGCGTCCGGCCCGAGCTGTACGACGCCGCGGAGGTGGACGGCGCCTCCATCTGGCAGAAGATCCGCTTCATCACCCTGCCCCAGCTGCGGAACGTGCTGTTCATCACCCTGATCCTGCAGCTGATCGCCACGGCCCAGCTGTTCACCGAGCCGTTCCTGTTCACGGGCGGCGGGCCGGCCAACGCGACGATGACCGTGCTGCTCCTCATCTACAAGTACGCCTTCCAGAACAGCCTGGGTGGCGACTACGGGATGGCGGCGGCCCTGAGCCTCATGCTCGCGGCCGTCCTCGGCGGTGTTCACGGCCGGCTACTACTGGCTGACCCGCCACTGGAGCACGGACTCATGACGCTGCGGTTCGGTCGCCGCGACGTCGCCCGGACGGCCACCGAGGACCGCCGCATCGTGTCGGGCTCGGACTGGCGCCAGCGGCGGACACGCTGGACGATGCGCCTGCTCCACGGGTCGACCCTCGCGTTCCTGCTCATCGTCGGGCTCGGGCCGATCCTGTGGATGCTCAAGTCGTCCATCACGCCGACGCTCGACACGCTGCGTCAGCCGATGGCGCTGTGGCCCCACGGATTCGACCTCTCACAGTTCGTGACGGCCTGGAACAAGGTCCACATCGACCGCTACCTCGGCAACACGGTGGTCATCGCCATCGGGTCCTGGGCGACCCAGCTGACCGTGGCGCTGACCGCCGGGTTCGCCCTGTCGGTGCTCCGGCCGCGGGGCGCGAACGTCCTCACGGCCCTCACGCTGGCCACGCTGTTCGTGCCGCCGATCGTGCTGCTCGTGCCGCTCTACCTGACGATCGTGCGGGTGCCGATCTTCGGCTTCAGCCTCGTCAACGACTACTGGGCGATCTGGCTGCCGGCGTCGGCGTCGCGCGCTCAATGTGATCCTGGTGAAGCGGTTCTTCGACAATCTGCCGCGCGAGATCTTCGAGGCGGCGCGCGTCGACGGTGCCGGGCCGTTCCGGCTCTTCTGGTCGGTCGTCCTTCCGATGTCGAGGCCGATCATCGGGGTCGTGTCGGTGTTCGCGGTGATCGCGACCTGGAAGGACTACCTGTGGCCGCTGCTCGTGATCCGCGAGCCCGCGCTCCAGCCGCTGTCCGTCCGGCTGCCGATCCTGGCGCCGACGACGGACCTCGGGGTGTTCATCGCCGCGCTCACGATCTCGAGCATCTTCCCGATCGTGCTGTTCCTCGTGTTCCAGCGGCTGTTCCTGTCGGGAGCCGGCGTGAGCGGGGCGCTGAAGGGCTGATCGCGGGGCGCGAGCCCCGGTGCGCGATCCGCCTCGCGGCCTAGGCGGTCGGCACCGGCGGCTGGGCGGCCTCGACCTCGCTGGTCGGCCTTCGTCCGCGCCCGGTGGCGCGCCTGCTTCGCGCGGTTGCCGCACGTCGCCATGTCGCACCAGCGCCGGCGCGAGGTCCGCGAGGCGTCGTAGAAGACCCAGTTGCAGGTGTCGCTCGCGCAGACGCGGATGCGCTCGGGCTCGCCGGCGGTCAGCTCGCGGACGAGCGCGTCGCTCAGCCTGGCGAGCGCGTCGTCGACGGGATCGCCGACGTGGCGGTGGTCGACATGGACCCCGTCCGAGGCCGCGACGAGCTCGATGACCTGACGGGCATGGAGCGCCCGATTGACCTCGGACAGCGCGTGGCCACGCGGGACCCGATGCTCGACGACGGCGTCGGCGACCTCGCGGAGGGCGCCGCGCACGGTGTGCACGCGCTCGATGTCGCGTTCGGCGGCGTCCGGATGCTCGGCCGCCTCGCGGCGCGCCCGGTCGGCGCCTTCGACGTGGATCAGGCCGCGATCGGCGAACCACGAGAGGGCGTCATCGAGCGTCGGGAGCTTCTCGACCGGGAAACCATCCTCGGTGTCGAGGGTGTTCAGGAAGTCGAAGGTGGTGTCGACGCTGACGTCGTGCGCGTGGCCTTGGCGGGGTATCGGTGGCGGTGAGAAGTAACCATCGGTAACCACATTACGCCTATTGACAGGTTACGCGCAAGGGCCTACTATTCAGTAACCAATCAAGAGTCATTAACCGGTTACACAACCGGAGAAACGCGGAGGTCCCCATGGACGCCATCGTCATGATCATCGGCCTCATCGGCGCCATCGTCCTGCTGGACGTCGCGGCCCTCCGCTCGGGCGCCGACTCCCGCGAGTTCGAGCTGGACGAGCACCGCCGCTAGCCCCGGACTCGCACCTTCCCCGCCCCGTCCACAGGAGGACGACATGTATCCCTTCGCCATGTATCCCTACGCCATCATCGCGCTCGATCTCGCCAACGAGCGAGCCCGCGAGGCGGCCCACGATCGACTCGTCGCCGAGGCGCGCGTCGACCGCCCCGCTCGGACCTTCGGTCCCGCGCCGAGCCCTGGCCCACGGCCTCGCGCTCGTCAGCCGGGGCAGCGCCGCCGCGGTCCGCCGGCTCGACGAATGCGTCGCCGACGACCTCGGACGGAGCCTCGCTCCGACGGAGTAGGCTCCGCGGGTGACCGCCACAGCGCGGATCCCGGGGACGGCTGCCGTCTCCTGGGGTCCGGACCGGATCGATCTCTTCACGGTGGACGAGGCTCGACGCCTCATCCACCGTGTCTTCATGTCCGGGGCCTGGTCCGAGCCGGAGTCCCTCGACGGGACGCTCGCCTCCGCGCCCGCCGCGACGGCCTGGGCCGTCGGACCAGCTCCAGGTCTTCGCGATCTTCGACGACGGCCAGCTCTGGAACCGCTACTGGGACGGCGCGGCGTGGCACGCGTGGGAGTCGCTCGGCGGCGAGCTCACCGGCACCCCGGCGGCGTCCTCCTGGAGTGCCGACCGCATCGACGTGTGGGCGCCGGGCCGCGACGGCACGACCTGGCACCGCTGGTGGGACGGCACCCGCTGGGTCGACTGGGAGCGGCTGACCTAGCGCTCCGCCGTCAGCGCTTCGACGACGGGTCGAGGACGCGGCCGGCGAACAGGATCGCGCCGGTGTCGAGGTCGCGCAGCGCGAAGAAGAACGGGTGGTCGAGCCGGAACTTGAGCTCCTTCGCCGGCGATGGCCCGGTGCAGCCGCCGGTGTCCCCGCCGATCGCGGTGGCGGCCGCCGCTTCGGTCCCCTTCTCGTCGACCGAGATGTTCGCCTGGTGGATGACGTTGCCGATGTGGATCGGCGTCGCCCGAACTGGCCGGGTGGATCCCGGAGAAGTCGGCGAGCCCCGGATCGAAGGCGTCGGACATCCCAAGCGCCGCGAGGACGTCCTTGAGCTGCGCGCGCGTGCCGACATCGAAGCGCGGCATGAAGAGGTTCAGGCTGTACGGGTAGCTCCCGCAGTCGTCCTCCGGCCCCCCCGTGATGTCGCTGCTCAGCCTGGCCCGCTCCTTCTGGAGCGATGTCGCGATCTTGCCGATCTGCGCGCCCCTGAGCCCGCGCTCGAAGGCGGCCATGTCGTCCGGCATGATCAGGGTCATCGCGAGCGGGAACGTCCCGTCCTTGCCGCGGTAGCGGAGCTCCGTGGCCTTCCAGCCGTCGCCCGCGACGTACGGGACCTCCTGGTCGCCGCGGAGGGTCATCGTCGGGACGTCGATGACGCCCGACGGCGCGTGGAACGCCCGGGGGGTGGTCTCCCCGTCCATGAACGGGACGACCCAGTTCGCCTTGAGGTACACGGCGTTGACGAGGTAGAACCGGGTCAGCGCGGAGACGTCGTCCGGGGTCAGCAGCTCGGGGATCCGCTGCTCGGTCTGCCGGCTGACCCAGGCGTTGATGGTCTTCCGGGCGGCCTCCGGGTCGGCCATGTAGTCGACCAGCCGCTGGCTCGCCCCGAAGTCGCGGGCGATGGCGTCGAGATAGCCCGGCTCGATCGCCCAGCCGCGCTGCGCGAAGGAGCTGTTGGCGATCCGGAGCGCGAGGGCGTGCAGGTGGCCCTCGTCGTCGTCATAGGTGCCGTCACGCGACGCGATCACCTCGCCAAGGGAACCGAGAGCAGGACCGAACGTGTCCCAGTCGGCCGCGTGGAGCACCTCGTCGATCTGGGCGGCGGTCCGGCCCTTGGCGCCGGCCCGGACCATCCCGAGGGCGAGGGCGATGCTGGTCGGCGAGAACACCACGTTCTTGCCCTTGAGGCCAAGCGACGGATCCGCGAGCATCCGGCGGTAGAAGTCGATGCCGAACGCGGTGATCGACGATCGCGGCGCGTCTTCGCCGCCTTCGCGTCGGCCGGTCGCCGCTCGACCGTGGAGGCCGCGACCTCCAGACCCTGGATCGCCGGCGCCGATCGCCCCGATCCACGGCGTGCCGTCGTGGTCGGCGGCGGCCACCCAGACGCGGGTGACGCCGTCCGCCAGGGAGAAGTCGAGGGGCTCGACCTGGTACCACGTGTAGCCGCTCGCCTCGACCGGCCCGCCGATGACCTGGAGCTGGGTGCCGAGCGGCAGCAGCGGCTCGTACTTGATCGAGTCGTCGCTGACCCGCGGCTGCGATCGGGCGCGCAGGTCGCCGCTGACCGTCTTGACGACGGCGCCGACGGCCATGGCGTCCGCGGGCGCCGCGACGGTCGGGGCAGGCGACACGCCGGCCGACGCGGACGGGCTGGTCGCCGGACTGGGGCTCGCCGTGACGAGCGGCGTTGGGGTCGGGGTCGGGGTCGTCGTGCCGCAGGCCGCGGTCGACAGCACGATCGTCAGCAGGAGGACGGGCATCCGTCGGATCGAGAGCATCGCAAGTCCCTCCGCCGACTCGTTCGTCCCAGGTTCGGGCGGACGGCGGTCGGCTGGTCCGTTCGACGCACGGACGGCCGGCGGTGTCACGACCCTGTCGGCGAGCCGACACGGCGGACCCGCGAAGACTCAGCTCACGTTTCGAATCCCCGGACGATCGAGATGGCTGAAGGATGCGTGGCTGCCGAGGGAGTCCGAACGCCGACTACGTCGCCTCGGAGTGCGGACGCCGGGCGGCGGCAGCCTCGACCCGGGCGCGAACGTCAGGGAATGTGGCCATGACCCGGCCGAATTCGAAGCTGCCGAATTCGAGCAGTTCGCAGGGGGTCGCGCAGGTGGCGGTCGCCGTGCGCCCGCCACCTTCGATCAAGGCGACCTCGCCGATAAATCCGCCGTTCACCATCGAGCGGACGAAGCGTCCGAGACGCTCGATATGGACGGTGCCATCGACGATGACGTAGAACGACTCCGCCGGTTCACCCTCCCGGAGCAGCACCGTGTCGGCCGGAACCTCGACGATCCTCGCCAGCGTCGCGACGGCTTCCAGGCTGCGCGGCTCCAGCTTCGCGAACATCGGGATATCGGCGACGACCGAAGTCTTCTGATCCATGCTGCTGGCGAGCATAACGGCCAGTGGCTCGGTCGATGTGAGAGCGCCGCATAAGCCGCTGATAAGCGCTCCTGCGTAGCGTTGTCCCCAGACGTCTCGTCCACGTCGGAAGTGCCCCCAACGTGGCGAGACGTCGCGTGTTCCTGCCGAAATCACCGCCCGAGTCGATCCCGCCGGGGAGGCTCGACCTGGACCCCACGAGCGCGCCGTGGCGCACGATCGAGAGCGTCGGGCCGGACGGCGCGGCCGGCGCCGGTGACGACAAGACGCGGGTTCCGGCGCCACGGCACCTGACCCAGATCGCCATCATCGCCGTCGCCGGCCTGGTGGCGGTCGCCTCGTTCCTGGTCGCCGCGAGCTCGGGGACCAGCGGATCGGTCGAGGTCGATGGCGGGTCCCCACCCGCCTCAGCCGTGGCGGGTTCCGGCGATCCCGCCGCGGCGCCGGGACCGGGCGGCTCCGGGGTGGTCGTGGTCGTCGAGATCGTCGGTGCGGTCCAGCGCCCCGGCGTCTTCCGGCTGCCCGTCGGAACCCGGGTCGGGGATCTCGTCGACGCCGCGGGCGGGTTCGGGCCGCGGGTCGATACGGTCCGCGCCGGATCGCTGAACCTCGCGGCCATCCTCAAGGACGGTGACCAGGTCCGCGTGCCGTCGCGAGACGACGCTCCGTCGACGCGGAGCTCCGGCGGCGAGTCAGGGTCCTCCAGGCGGGGCCGGTGCCGGCCCGGCGACCTCAGCGCCCGTCGACCTCAACCGTGCCACGAGTGCGGAGCTCGAGGCGCTCCCCGGGATCGGGCCGGTGACCGCGGCCAAGATCATCGCGTCGCGGGAGGGTGACGGGCCGTTCGCCACGGTCGAGGACCTGCGGACGCGGAAGCTCGTCGGCGAGAAGGCGTTCGCGCAGCTGAAGCCGCTCGTGACGGTCGGGTGAGATGCCGCGCAGCGGCTGGCTGGCCCTCGGCGCGATCGCCGCCGCCTGGGCCGCGGCGAACCTCTCGCTCTCCTGGGCCGTCGCGCTGACCGCGCTCGGCGTGGCCGGCGTGGCCGCGGCGTGGGTCATGCCCGCGGATCGCGAGGGCCGCGTGGTCCTCGTCGGCGCCGCGCTGATCGTGGCCCGGCTCGTGGCAGGCGGCGGTGGCAGTGGTGCCCCGCCCGTCATCCCGGAGGGCCGCGGGCCGTGGACGTTCGTGGTCGAAGCCACCGGGGCCGCCCGGGACGGCAATCAGACGGCGACACTCCGGTCCGATCGGGCCGGGGTGCCGAGCATCCGGGTCGCAGCGACGCTCCCGGCATATCCCGCGATCGTGGCCGGGGACGTCGTCACCGTCGAAGGCCCGATCCGGCCGCGGCCGGCGACGGCGTACGGCGACTACCTCGAGCGGATCGGGGCGGTGGGGACCATCACCGCGCGCTCGATCGAGGTCGCGCCGCGCCCGGTGGACGCCGCTCACATCGTCGAGGACGCCCGGCAGGCCGCGGCGACGGCCCTCGCCGCGGCGCTGCCCGAACCCGAGGCCGGCCTCGCGGCCGGGATCCTGATCGGCCTGCGCGACCGGGTCGACCGCGACCTGGCGGCGGCCTTCACGACGGCCGGCGTCAGCCACGTCGTCGCGATCTCCGGGTGGAACATCGCGATCGTCGCCGCGGCGGTCGCGGCGGTCGCCGGGCGGATGGGCCGGCGCCGGCGGTCGGTCGTGACGATGGCGGCCATCGTCGCGTACGTCGTGTTCGCGGGGGCGTCCGCCTCGGTCGTCCGCGCCGGGGCGATGGCTGCGGTCGTGCTGCTGGCCCGCGAGTCCGGTCGCGCCGGGCGGGCGGCCGCCGCGCTCGGCTGGGCCGCGACGATCCTCCTGGTGGCGGACCCGGGTCTCGTGGGCGACGCCGGGTTCCAGCTCTCCGCCCTCGCGACCGCCGGGCTGATCGCCTGGGCGACGCCGGCGACCGACGCGATCGAGCGCTTCGGCAAGGGTCGCGTCCCACACTGGCTCGCGGAGAGCCTCGGGGTCTCGCTGGCCGCGCAGCTCGCGACCCTGCCCGTGATCCTGGTCGCGTTCGGGCGACTCGCGATCCTGGCGCCCGCGGTCAACCTGGTCATCGTCCCGCTCGTCGCGCCCGCGATGGCCGCCGGCCTGCTCGCGCTGCTGGGCGGCGGGCTGGCCCTCGCCGGCGCCCCGCCGGTGGTGGCGGCCATCCTCGCGGTCCCCGGGTGGGTGTCGCTGCGCCTGATGGTCGCGATCGTCGACACGGCCGCCGCGATCCCGTTCGCGAGCGTGACGCTCCCGGCGCCCGTCGCGTGGACGGTCGCCATCGCCACGGTGGTCGCGATCGTCGTCGTCCGCCATCGCCGGGCTCGGATACCGGGCCGTGCGTCGGCGAACGGTCCCGGCCCTCGAGGCGCGCCAGGTCCGCCCGCGGGCGGTGTCGTCGACGTCGCGCGCCACGCGTCTGGCGATCCTCGCGCTCGCGGTGAGCGTCGTCATCGGCGGTGCCGTCGTGATCAGCCGCCCCAGCGGCGTCGCGCGCGTCTCGGTGATGGATGTCGGCCAGGGCGACGCGATCCTCGTCGAGGGCTCCCGCGGCGGACGGCTGCTGATCGATGGCGGCCCCGACCCCGCGCGTCTGCTGATCGACCTCGATGCCCGGATCCCGCCGTGGGACCGGCGGATCGACGCCGTGATCCTCACCCACCCGCACGAGGACCACGTGGCCGGGCTCGCCCGGCTGCTCGATCGATACCGCATCCGACGCGTGTTCGAGCCGGGGATGCGCGGACCCGGGCCGGGCTACGCGGCCTGGCTGTCGCGGCTCACGACCGGTGGGGCGCCGGTCCGACTCGGGCTCGCGCGCGGCGACCGGCTGACGGTCGACGACATCGACCTGCGCGTGCTGTGGCCGATCCGCGGGCAGGTCCCGGCGGAACCGCCTGATGCCGGGACCGGGATCAACAACGTCTCCATCGTGCTGCTGGGCGCCGTGGGGCCGTACCGGATGCTGCTGGCCGGCGACGTCGAGCAGGCGATCGACCCCTCGTTGCTCGAACTGCAGCTCCCGCGGCTCGACTTCCTGAAGGTCGCGCATCACGGCAGCAAGACGGCGACGACGCAGGCGTTCGTGGACGCCGTGCGGCCGAAGGTGGCGGTCGCCTCCGCCGGCACCGGGAACCCGTACGGGCACCCCGCCCGGGCGACGCTCGACCGGCTCGCCGCCGCGGGCGCCCGCGTCTTCCGGACCGATCTCGACGGGACGGTCGTGGCGACCTTCGATGCCGCGGGGATGACCGTCCACGCCGAGGGCGGGCGCCCGGTCCCCGCCCGCTCGACGACCCCGACCGCGCAGGCGGCCGTCTTCCGCTGCGGGATCCCGATCGGCGCGCTGATCCCCGAGCGTGAGCCCGCCGCGGGGACGACCACCGCGACCGTCCATCCGGGGCCGACGACGACCGTCGGGTACCATCGAGCCGATGACGGTCCCGGGGCGGGTGGACGCCGCCTCCCTCCTGCTCTCCCTGGATCCCCAGCCCTGGTTCGTGCGGCACGCGCGCGCCGTGGCCGAGGTCGCCGGCTGGCTGGCCGCGCGCATCGACGGGCGCGGGATCGCCGTGGACCGGCGGCTCGTGGAGGCGGCGGCGCTGCTCCACGACGCGGACAAGGCCCTGCCGGCCGACGATCCGGCGCGCGCCCTCCCCCATGGCGAGGGATCGGCCGACTGGCTGACTCGGATGGGGCACCCTGAGCTCGCCCGCGCCGTCGCCAGCCATCCGGTCACGCGGCTGCTCGACGGTGAGCGGTACCAGCGCTGGGCCGCGTTCGCGAGCCGCGAGGAGCGGATCGTCGCGTACGCCGACAAGCGTGCCGGGCAGCGGCTCGAATCGATGGACGCGCGCTTCGCCTCGTGGCGCCGTCGCTACCCGAACCTGACCGGCGGCGACCGCCAGGTCGCGGGCTGGGACGACGCGGCCATGCAAGCCGTCCGCGCCCGCGCGGCGCGCCTCGAGGCCGACGTCTGCCGCGCCGCTGGGATCGCACCCGCCGACGTCCGCCGGCTCGCCTGGACCGGCGACGCGCTCCGCGCCGCCGCGGCACGCGCATGACGACCGTTCCGATCGCCTACGTCTGGGGTGACGACGAATACGCCATCGAGCGGACCGATCGCCGACATCGCCCGCCGACTGGGGGACGAGGCCGGGACGCCGCTCGAGCGCTGGGACATCCGGTTCGAGAAGAACCGGGCCGCCATCCAGCTCGAGGAGCTCCTCGAGCGGCTCGGGACGGGCGTGATGTTCGGCGGCGGCACGCTCGCCGTGGCGTTCAACCTCGGGCTCGCCGTGACCGCGAAGGCCACGCGCGAGCGCCTGGTCGCCACGCTCAAGGATCTGCCGCCCGGGAACGCGCTCGTGGCCGTCGACCTCGTCGACACCGGCAAGGTCAAGCGGGCCGGCGGCACCCCCGTGCCCCCGCAGAAGGCGATGGCCGAGGCGTTCGCGGGTCTCGGCGCGGCGCTCGTGATGCGTGAGTCGCCCAGGGCCAACGGCCTCACGGGTTGGATCGCGGCGCAAGCCGGCGAACGCGGCATGGCGCTCGGCCCCGGCGCCGCGAAGGAGCTGGCCGACCGCATCGGCGGCTTCGTCAGCGAGGGCGACGCCGAGCGCCGCTACCAGACGCGCACGGCGTCGATGGAGCTCGACAAGCTCGCCCTGTACCGCGAGACCGGGGCGATCACCGTCGACGACGTCCGGGCGCTGGTGGCGGAGGCGGTCCCGAGCTCGATCTGGGCCTTCGGCGATGCGGTCGGCGAGCGGAAGGTGGGTCCGGCCCTGGCGCTGCTCGAGCGCATGGTCGAGACGGCCCCCGAGCCCGTGCTCATCGCGGTCCTCCACCGCCGGATCCGCGATCTGCTCGAGATGGCGGACCGGCTGGCGTCCGGGGAGCGGCTTCCCACGGTGGCCAGGGAGATGCGGATCGCCAGCGAATTCCGCGTGCGGACCCTCGCGGCGCAGGCGCGCGAATGGACGGTGCCCGAGCTGCACGCGGCGCTCGACGGCCTGCTCGAGCTCGACGCGATGATCAAGGGGGCCCCGGGCACCTTCGCGACCACCGAACAGCGTCGGCTCGCGTTCACGCTCTGGGTGATCGACCACGTCGGTGGCCGGGAGCGCCGGTCAGCCTAGGAGGACCAGGCCTGCTCCTGGACGACGAGGTCGCTCTCGATGGCGAAGACGCAGCGCCCCTCGCCGAGGTCGAGCAGCTCGATCAGGTCGGGGTCGATGTAGAGCTGCGAGCAGTCCTCGCACAGGCCACCCGGGATGCCGAAGCACAGCCGCTCACTCCGGTCGGGCAACCGGAACGTGGTATCGAACCGGGTCGTGATGAGCCGGCGACCACAGGCGGGGCAACGGTCTCGCATGGGCGACATGCGCGAAATCTAGGTGGGGAGCGTCATCCCCCGGCATGACCCGACGGTACCTGTCCACCCCGTACCCCGCCTCGCCGACCGACGGGCGTTCGAGCGTGCGCTAGAGCACGCGGAGGACGGTCTTCGCCTCGGACCAGTGCTTCTCGAGTCCGTAGTAGTCGCGCTCGGGCGGGGTGAAGATGTGGACGATGACCGAGCCGTAGTCGAGCAGGACCCAGTGCGACGCGGCCGTGCCCTCACGGCCGATCGGCTTGGTCTTGTCGTCGCGCAGCTCGCTCGCGATGCCGTCGGCGATCGCCGCGATCTGGCGTTCCGAGCCGCCCGAGCAGATCACGAAGTAGTCGGCGAGGGTCGTGAGCGGGTAGAGCTCGAGCAGCACGATGTCGGCGGCCTTCTTGTCCTCGGCCAGCTCGACGATCCGGCGGGCGAGCGCCAGCGGCTCCTGGTCGGGCATCGCGGCGGTCGTGCGGCGCGGCAGGCCGTCCGCGCTCGGGGCGGCTTCGGCCGCGGCGGCGGTGGCCGTCGTCTTCGGCTTCGCAGCCTTGGCCTTCACGGCCGTCTTCGGCTTCGCGGCCGTCCTGGGCTTCGCGGTCGCCGCAGCGGCGGTGGCCGTCGTCTTCGGCTTCGCGGCCGTCTTCGGCTTGGCCGCGCTGGCCGTCGTCTTCGGCTTCGCCGCGGCCGTTGCCTTCGGGGCCGCCGGCTTCGGCGCAGCGCGAGTGGGCCGCTTCGCCGGAAGCGCGGGTTCGGTCACGATCGATCATCCCTCCTGGTGGTTCGGTAGAGCCCATGGTCGCCGATATACGCGGCGACCGCATCCGGGACGAGGTAGCGCAACGACCGGCCGGCCGCCGCCCGCGACCGCAGCTCCGAGGCCGACAACCGGATGCGCGGCCCGTCCAGGACGGTCACGCGGTCCTCCAGCCCGGGGTAGTGCCGGGCGACCAGCTCCGGTCCCGTGTCGGGATAGCCGTCGCGCGGCGCGATCGCGAGTCTGGCCAGCTCCAGCACGCGTCGCGGCTCGTGCCACGACGGCAGCCCGGCGTACGCCTCGGACGACAGGATCAGCACGAGGTCGGGGTCCGACGCCGACAGCGCCTCGAGCGTGTCGACGGTGTACGACGGCCCGGGCCGGTCGAGCTCGACCCGGCTGACCGCGAAGGACGGGTTGTCCGCGATCGCCGCCTCGACCATCGCCAGTCGGTCGGCACCCGGCGTGATCGCCTGGCCCGGCTTGTGCGGCGGCACGCCCGCTGGGACGAACAGCACGCGCTCCAGCCCGAGGCTGTCGCGGGCCGACTCGGCGACCGCGAGGTGCGCGAGGTGGATGGGGTCGAACGTGCCGCCGAATATGCCGAGACGGCGAACCCGATGTCCGCCGGTCACCGCTCGTCCCACGGCTCCGGCTCCCACTCGAGCTCGGTGGCACCGATGCGGACCAGGTCGCCCGGCACGATGCCCGCGCGGCGCAGCCCGGTGTCGATCCCGAGCCGGGCAAGGTCGCGCTGGAAGCGCTCCGCCGACTCCTCGACGTCGAAGTTGGTCTGGGCGGCGATGCGCTCGATGCGCGTGCCGCGGACGCGGAAGACGCCGTCCTCCTCGGGCTCGATCGTGAAGCCGTCGCCGATGGCCTCGATGCGATGGACCACGACCCCGGCCGGCTCCGGCGGGTCGCTCATGTCGGCCGGATCGGGCAGCAGCTCGGCGAGCCTGGCGCGGAACGCCTCCACGCCCTCGCCGGTCGCCGCGGACAGGGCGACGACCGCAAGCCCGTCGGCCTCGCGCTGCCGCCGGAAGGCCGGCCACGCCTCGGCCGCCGCCGGCAGGTCCACCTTGTTGAACGCGATGAGCATCGGCTTCGCGAGGAGCGCCGGGTCGTGCGCCTCCAGCTCGTCGCGGATGATCTCGTGGTCCCACTCGGGATCGCGCGACGACCCGTCCACGACGTGGACCAGGATCCGCGTCCGCTCGACGTGGCGGAGGAACTCGTGCCCCAGCCCGAGGCCCGCGCTCGCCCCCTCGATGAGCCCCGGGACATCGGCGATCGAGGGCCGGCGCTCGTCCTGCTCGCCGAGGTCCATCACGCCGAGGTTCGGCTCGAGGGTCGTGAACGGGTAGTCGGCGATCTTGGGCTGGGCCGCCGTGACCGCCGCGAGGATCGTGGACTTGCCGGCGTTCGGGAGCCCGACGAGCCCGATGTCGGCGATGAGCCGGAGCTCGAGGCGGAATGCGCCCTCCGTGCCCGGCTCGCCCTTCTGGGCGTGCTTGGGGGCCTGGTGGGTCGAGGTCTTGAAGTGCGTGTTCCCGAGGCCGCCGCGCCCGCCGCGCGCGATCATCGCGCGCTGGCTGCGCGCGACGAGGTCCGCCACCAGCTCCCCGGTCGTGTCGTCGTACACGGCCGTGCCGGGCGGCACGGTCAGGACGAGGTCGTCACCGGCCTTGCCGTGGCGGCGCGAGCCCTCGCCGCGGCCGCCGGGCGTCGCCTTGAAGTGGCGCTTGACCTGGAAGTCGCGCAGCGTGGTCTGGCCGGGGTCCACCTCGAGGTAGATCGAGCCGCCGCGACCGCCGTCGCCGCCATCGGGGCCGCCGCGTGGGACGTGGGCCTCGCGCCGGAACGTCGCGGCTCCGTCACCACCATCGCCGGCACGGACCCGGATCGTCACGCGGTCGAGGAACATCGGACGCATTCTCGCACGGCATCCGGACCGCCCCGCGAGAGGTGACCGAGTCGCCTGGGCGAGCGACCTAGAGGTAGCCCAGCGGGTTGACGCGCGTCCCGCCGTCCCACACCGGGCCGACCCAGACCTCGAAGTGGAGGTGCGGCCCCGTGGCGTTGCCGGACTGGCCGATGCGACCGACCTGCTGGCCCCGGCCGACGTGCTGGCCGCGGCCGACGGTGATCGCCGACATGTGGTTGTAGGTCGTGTACAGGTTGGAGCCGTGGGCGATCCAGACCTGGTAGCCGCCGCCGTTGTTCTTCCAGCCGGCGAAGATCACCGTGCCGCCGCCGCCGGCGCGCACCGTCGAGCCGTAATCGGCCGCGATGTCGAGCGCGTAGTGGCCGTAGTGGAAGTACTGGCTGATGTAGTTCCCGCCGCCGACCACTGGCCAGACGAAGTGCCCGCCGTTGTAGGTCGTGGGTGGCCGGACGGTCCCGCCACCGCCGCCGCTGCTGTGATGCTTGGTCGCTGGGTGCGTGATGGTGGTCTTGACCGGCGGCTTCGGGGTCTTGATCTTCGCGCCGGCCGCGCCCGGGATCACGATGACCTGGCCGACGACCAGGTTCGGATCCTCGAGTCCGTTGGTGGTGAGGATGTCCTGCTTGTCGACGCGGTACTTCGCGGCGAACGCGTCAAGGGTGTCGTTCGGGGTGACGGTGACGACGAGGCCGGTGACCGGCGGGATCGTCAGGGTCTGCCCGACATGCAGGTCGTTCTTGTTCTTGAGGTCGTTCGCCCACCAGACGGTCATCATCGAGACGTCGAACTTGGAGGCGATCCCGACGAGCGTGTCGCCCGACTTCACCTTGTAGGTCCGAAGCAGGTCGCTGCCGTCCTCGATGGCCGTGTCGACGGCGATCGGCTTGAGCAGCGTGCCGTCCTCGAGGAACGGACCCGCCACGGCGAGGGTGTTCGCGTCGGGGGCCACGTTGCCGGAGTCACCGCCGGTCTGGTCGCCCTGGGTGTCGGCCGGCGTCCCGTAGTCGGTCAGGTCGCTCTGGTAGTCGTCCCCGTCGATGGCGCCGCTGCGGGCGAGACCGCCGACCGCGGCCGCGGGGACGCGGGCCGCGCTGCCGTCGCCAGTCGGGCCGCCGATGGGTCCGCCGTTGGCCGGTCCGCCGGCCGAGACGCTCGCCACCGAGGCGCCGAGCACGATCGTCGCGACCGCGACGGCCACGATCCGGTCGTGTCCGAGCCGTGCGACCAGCCCACGGCTGCCGCGCGGCGCTGCCTGGTTCAGATGGCGGCGGCGATCAGATGCGGGGGCAAGATGGGAAGCGACGGCGATGGACCGCAGGCCACCGCGCACGTGGCGGGCAGCGGAGATGCTCCGGGTCTGGAGCGTCGAAGCGGTGTCGGGTCCGAGGCTCCTTGGTCGACGCAGCCGTCCGATGACGCGCTGGACGCCGACCGATGCGTTCAGCAATACGGTCTCCTGGCGTAGAACACGGTCCGGGCGCTGGATGGGGGCGCTGGGGATGGGGGGTTCGGACCGTTTCCGGGTCGCGGTATGGAGCTGGGGCTCTGTCTTCGCGGCCGACGCCCGCTGCACGGGCTTACGACATCAGGCCAACGGTACCACGGAGGTTGCGGAGGTGACAAACCCGTGACAGTCGCGATTCGGTTGCGACGAGCCGTTTTCGGTGGCTTCGGTCACCGTTTTTCGACCCCGGGGAGGGCCTAGGCGTCGAGGCTCTTGGTCAGCGTCGAGAGGAACTCGGCGTTCGACTGGGTCTTCGCCAGCCGGTTGAGCAGGATCTCGATGCCTTCGTTCGCACCGACCGCGGACAGCATCCGGCGCATGGTCCAGACCATCTTGAGGGTGCCCTCCTCGAGGAGGAGCTCCTCGCGACGGGTGCCCGAGCGCTGGACGTCGATGGACGGGAAGATCCGCTTCTCGGCGAGCTTGCGGTCGAGGATGAGCTCCGAGTTGCCGGTGCCCTTGAACTCCTCGTAGATGACGTCGTCCATGCGCGAGCCGGTGTCGACCAGGCACGTGCCGATGATCGTCAGCGAGCCGCCCTCCTCGATGTTCCGCGCGGCGCCGAAGAAGCGCTTGGGCGGGTAGAGGGCGATCGGGTCGAGGCCGCCCGAGAGGGTGCGGCCCGACGGCGGGAGCGCGAGGTTGTAGGCGCGGGCGAGCCGCGTGATCGAGTCGAGCAGGATCACGACGTCGCGGCCGGTCTCGACCTGGCGCTTGGCGATCTCGAGCGCCATCTCGGCGACGTGGGTGTGGTTCTCGGTCGGCTCGTCGAAGGTCGAGCTGATGACCTCGCCCTTGACGCTGCGACGCATGTCGGTGACCTCCTCGGGGCGCTCGCCGATGAGCGCGACCATGAGGAGCATCTCCGGGTAGTTGGCGCTGATGCCGTTGGCGATCTGCTTGAGGAGCATCGTCTTGCCGGCCTTCGGCGGGCTGACGATCAGGGCGCGCTGGCCCTTGCCGAGCGGGTTGACGAGGTTGATCAGCCGCTGGCTGAGGTTCTTCGGGTCGGTCTCGAGGTTGATCAGGACGTCCGGGTGGACCGGGGTCAGGTCGCCGAAGACGGGACGCCGGCGGGCGGTCTCGGTGTCGACGCCGTTGACCGAGTCGACGCGGAGCATGCCCCAGTACTTCTCGGCCTCGCGCGGGGCGCGGACGGCGCCGGCGACGCGGTCGCCGATGCGCAGGCCGAAGCGGCGCACCTGGCTGGAGCTGACGTAGACGTCGTCCGGGCTGGGCAGCAGGCCGTGGCGGCGCATGAAGCCGAAGCCCTCGTCGACGATGTCGAGGATGCCGCTGGCGTAGGCGTGGCCGGCGCGCTCCGTCTGGCGCTGGAGGATGAGGTCGACGAGGTCGTCCTTGCGCTCGCCGGGGGCGGTGTCGAGCTCGAGGTCACGGGAGACCTGCTTGAGCTCGGCCACGCTCATCTCGCGGAGATCGTTGACCTCGAGGTCGTTCCGCTCACGGGCGGCCTCGAGCTCCTGCTGCTCCTCGAATTCGGTGACGGGGGCGCGGCCGCCACCGATGGGATTGCGTCGGCGGGGACGGCGGTTGCGCGATCGATCGCGCTGGTCTGGGCCTGGTCCGGGCATATGGGAAGGGTCACCTACGGGTGAAGGAGGGGGCCGGGCGATGGTGCGCGCGGAATCGCTGCCGCAGCGCGGGTGCCGGTCGGGATGAGCGGAGCATAGACGTGCCGCGCGGGCACGTCAACGGCTTTGCGGACCGTACCATCTGCGGTGCGATGCCCCGACCCGATGGCCTCACGATCGGCCCGTTCACGCCGGCTGCGCTCGATGGCGCCGGCCGGCTGCTGGCGGCCCGTCATCGCATCCAGCGGCTGACCGAGCCGGGCCTCTCCCCGGCCTACGAGGATGACGAGGCCGCTCGGGCCGAGGTGGCCGCGATCGCCGCGATCGAGGGGGCCTCCGGGGCCGTCGCCCATCGCGGCGACGAGCTCGTCGGCTATGTGCTGGGCTCGCCGCGCCCGCCGACGTGGGGCCCCAACCGCTGGGTCGAGGGCGCCGGCCACGCGGTCGCCGAGCCCGAGACGGTGCGCGACCTGTACGGGTTCGCCGCGAGCCGCTGGGTCGAGGAGGGTGCGACCAGCCACTACGCGATCGTGCCGGCGACCGATCCCGAGCTCGTCGAGGCCTGGTTCCGGGTGGGGTTCGGACAGCAGCACGTCCACGCGATCCGGGAGGTGCCGGACGCGGACGAGACCGTCGAGGTCCCGGCCGGCCTTGCGCTCCGCCTCGCGGAGCGCCGCGACATCCCGACGATGGGCCGGATCGACGTCTCGCTGCCCGAGCACCAGGCGCGCTCGCCGGTGTTCTCGCTGCAGACGCTGCCGACGGTCGAGGCATCGGTCGCCGACATCGAGGCGGACTTCGACGACCCGGACTTCACGACGTTCGTCGTCGAGCACGATGGGGGCGTCATCGGCTTCGCGGTCGGATGCGGGGTCGAGCAGTCGTCCGAGCACCGCGGCATCGTCCGGCCGGACCACGCGGGGTTCCTCGGGTTCGCGGCCGTGCTGCCGGAGGCTCGCGGCTTCGGGGCGGGCCGGCTCCTCGGCGAGGCGGTCCTCGCCTGGTCGCGCGACGCGGGCTACCCGACGGTCGTCACCGACTGGCGCGAGACGAACCTGCTCTCGAGCCGGACGTGGCCGCGTCTCGGCTTCCGCCCGACGTTCCGCCGGCTGTTCCGCGCGATCGCGTAGGGCGGGTGCTCGGCGCCGCCGATCGAGGCCGCGGCGCCGATCCGTCAGGCCTTGGCGCCGGCTCTTCGCCGCGGCGGCCTCGCGGGCGCCCTCCCAGTCCTTCTTGAACTGGACGATGCCCTTGTCCGTCAGCGGGTGGTGGACCATCTGCTGGAGGATCTTGAACGGGACCGTCGCGACATGGGCGCCGGCGAGGGCGGCCTGGGTCATGTGCAGCGGGTTCCGGATCGAGGCCGCGAGGACCTCGGTGTCCAGCTCGTGGATGGCGACGATCTCGACCAGCTCGCGGATGACGATCATGCCGTCCTGGTTGATGTCGTCGAGGCGTCCGACGAACGGCGACAGCAGGCTGGCCCCGGCCTTGGCCGCGAGGAGCCCCTGGTTCGCCGTGAAGATCAGGGTGCAGTTGGTCTTGATGCCTTCGTCGGCGAAGCGGGAGATCGCCTCGAGGCCGTTCTCGCTCATCGCGACCTTGACCACGATGTTCGGGGCCAGCTTGGCGAAGTGGCGCCCCTCCTCGAGCATCCCGTCGACGTCGTCGGCGACGACCTCGGCCGAGACCGGGCCCGGGGTGATCTTGCAGACCTCCTGGAGGATCTCGTCGTAGGACCCGCCCACCTTCGCGTAGAGGGTGGGGTTCGTCGTGACCCCGTCCAGCACGCCCCAGCGGGCGGCGGTCCGGATCTCTTCGAGGTCGGCGGTGTCGAGGAAGATCTTCATCGGGATTCGGTGCTCCTTGTGTTCAAGGACTCGATTCTACGCGTGCGATGTGAACGGGGCATGTCGCTTCGGACCGTGACGGGCCCGTTTCTCTTCAGAACCGGTCGGCGAGGCTCCGCAGGACCTGCGTCACCGGCCCGATCGCGACTGCGGCGAGGATCGCGAAGCCCGCCGTGACGGCGTAGCCGCTCGCCCGCTCGCCCGCTCGCAGCAGGGTGGCCGGCAGGACCGACCCCGATCGCGATCTCGGCGCCGTAGAGCAGCGCGCCCGGGTCGTTGCCCAGCCGGTCGATGTGGACGAGCCGCGTCAAGCCGAAGACCACGCCTTCCGCGATGAGCGCGGCAGCAAGGACCGCGACCGCCACAGCCCGAGGACGGCCCAGACGCGTGCCGCCAGACGGCGCCGGCGCCGCCCATGACCGGGCCGGCGCAGGAGCGCGACGAGGCCCCAGACCGTCGCGGCGTGCCCGGCCCCGATGGCCCGGTAGCCGGCGCCGAGCGTGGCGAAGAGCAGGTAGTAGACCGCGACCGCGGCCAGGAGGCCGATCAGCCCGCGGAGCGCCCCGGTCGGGATCGTGCGAGCCGACGCGCCGAGGCCGTAGGCGATGCCCAGCCAGATCCCGATCATGTTCGCGGGGATGAGCAGGCTGTACGGCCACTGGAGCTGGTCCGAGAACCAGGCGGCGGCGCCGAGGGCGCCGCCCACCACGATCGAGGTGCCGAGCCCCCCGACCGTTCGGGCGATCAGCGACGGGCGGATCGCGAGGTCAGGCGCTGGGGACGGACTCGACGACATCGGACGCGGTCGGGGCACCCGACGCAGGCTCGGGGTGGCGCGCCTGGAAGGCGGGCTCCCGGCCGTCCTGGACCGCGAGGGCCGCGGTCACGAAACCGTCGAAGAGGGGATGCGGCCGCTCGGGCCGGCTCTTGAACTCGGGATGGAACTGGCTCGCCACGAACCACGGATGGTCCTGGAGCTCGACGATCTCGACGAGCCGTCCGTCGGGCGACTGGCCGGACAGCACCATGCCCGCGGCCTCGAGCGTCTGGCGATAGCGGTTGTTCACCTCGAAGCGGTGGCGGTGCCGCTCGTAGATGACCTCCTGGCCGTAGACCGCGGCGGCCTTCGAGCCCGGCGTCAGCTTCGCGGGGTACAGGCCCAGGCGCATCGTGCCGCCCTTGTCCTCCATGTCGCGCTGGTCGGGCATGAAGTCGATGACGGGGTGCTCGGTGAACATGTCGAACTCGGTGGAGTTGGCGTCCTTCGAGCCGACGACCTCGCGGGCGAACTCGATGACCGCGCACTGCAGCCCGAGGCACAGGCCGAGGTACGGGACGCGGTGGTCGCGGGCGAAGTGGGCGGCGAGGACCTTGCCCTCGATGCCGCGATGGCCGAAGCCGCCCGGCACGAGGATCCCGGCGACGCCCTCCAGCCGCTCGTGGAGGTTCTCCTTCGTGAGCGCCTCCGAATCGACCCAGCGGACCTTGGCGTCCACCTCGTGCGCCCAGGCGGCGTGCTTGAGCGCCTCGGTGACCGAGAGATAGGCGTCGGGGAGCTCGATGTACTTGCCGACGAGCGCGATCTCGAGGACCGGCTTGGGCGCCTTGATCCGCGCGACGAGGGCGCGCCAGCCGTCGAGGTCGGGCTCGACCGTCTCGTCGCCGAGGCCGAGCTCGCGGACGATCAGGCGGCCGAGGCCGGCCGCCTCGAACATCAGCGGGACCTCGTAGATGGTGTCGGCCGTCTCGGCGGGGATGACCGCGTCCGTGGCGACGTCGGTGAACAGCGCGATCTTCTCGCGGATCTCGTCGGGGACCGGGTGGTCGGAGCGCAGCACGATGACGTCGGGCTGGATGCCGATGCCGCGCAGCTCCTTGACCGAGTGCTGGGTGGGCTTGGTCTTGAGCTCGCCCGTGGCGGCCAGCGCGGGGAGCAGCGTCACGTGCACGTACAGCACGTTCGCGCGCCCGACGTCCTTGCGCATCTGGCGGATGGCCTCGAGGAACGGCAGCGACTCGATGTCGCCGACGGTCCCGCCGACCTCGACGATGACGACGTCCGGGTCGCCGTCGCGGGCGACCCGCGACATGCGCTCCTTGATCTCGTTGGTGATGTGCGGGATGACCTGGACGGTGCCGCCGAGGTAGTCGCCGCGGCGCTCCTTGCCGATGACCGCCTGGTAGATGCGGCCGGTCGTCACGTTGCTGAGCTGGCTCAGGTTCGCGTCGATGAAGCGCTCGTAGTGGCCCAGGTCGAGGTCCGTCTCGGCGCCGTCGTCGGTCACGAAGACCTCGCCGTGCTGGTACGGCGACATCGTCCCGGGGTCGACGTTGATGTACGGATCGAGCTTGAGGATGGAGACGGAGAGGCCGCGGGCCTTCAGGATCCGCCCGACGCTGGCGGCGGTGATGCCTTTGCCAAGAGAGGAGGTGACGCCTCCGGTCACAAAGACATACTTCGCCATGGGTCTGGGTCCTCCGGGGGTTTTTCTGATGCTATCGGAAAGCGGCCCGGATGGCGAATCCAAGGGCCCGATCGGGCGGGCGCGCGTCAGGTGGCCGGCGGCCAGTAGCCCGGCGGCGGGTCCTCGAGGCCGTCGCCCCAGACCTCCGGTCCGCAGAAGAACGGCCTCGCCTGCGGGACGGGCAGGGAGGCCGGGTCCGCGCGCCAGGCGTCCAGCGTCGCCGTCAGCCACGCGTCGATCTCGGCGAACTCGGTCCAGCGCTGGAACGCCCAGCCGGCCTCCAGGCAGATGCGCACCAGCGAGCGCTTGGCGAAGACCACGTCGCTGTAGCCGGCGGCATAGCGGTCGCTCTCGCCGTCGCCGATGAACACGACCGCGCGGCCGGCGGCCTGGTGCTCGAGCACGCGCTGGCGCTTGCAGGTCCCGCAGACGAGGCACGTCGGGTGGCCGTTGGGGTAGTCGATGCGCGCCTTCCGGCCCTGGAACGTGGTCCGCGCGGTGACCACCGGGATGTCGCCGACGCCGAGGGCGACGAGCGCCGGCTCGATGAAGAAGCCGAACCCGTCCGAGACGACCTCGACCGGGATGCCGGCGGCCATCGCGCGCCGGGCGAACGGCACGAACCCGGGATCGTGCGGCTGGGCGGCGGCCACCTCGAACAGGGCGTCCGTGTCGGTGTCGACCATCGCCATCTCGAGCGTCATCAGCCGTCGCGACCCGATCAGCCCGGCGTCGTAGGCCACGACCTCCTGCTCCCAGTCGCCGTGGACGAACTCGGCCATGACCGTGTCGGACACGTCGGTCAGCGCGATCGTGCCGTCGTAGTCCACGAGGATCGCCAGCGGCGGGTCGCCGGGGCGCAGCGGCGGGACGGGCGGCCGGAGACCGGGGACCGCGCCCGGGTCCGACGTCATGCGACGGACCGCCGGACCACGCGCCGTCCGGGCGTCCGGCGCGTCAGCGACACCCCGGCGACGATCACGACGCCGCCGATCACCTGCGCCGGTCGGATCGGCTCCCCGAGGAAGATCGCGGCGAAGACGACGGCCAGCGCCGGCACGAAGGTCTGGAGGGCGATGACGCGGGTGGGACCGACGAGCCCGATCGCGTGGAAGATGATCACGTTCGCGGCCGCGGCCGCCAGCAGGCCCGAGTAGAGGACCGCGAGCACGATCGGCACGACGTCGGCCGCCTGCTCACCACCGATCGCGCCCGGCGCCAGCAGCTGCCCCAGGCCGATCGGCGCGAGCGCCAGGGTCCCGCCCAGCGAGGCCCAGGCGGTCAGGGCGAGCGGCGAGTGACGTCGCAGGAACCGCGCCCCGACCGCGGTATACAGCGCCCAGCAGAACGCCGCCGTGAGGGTCATCGCGAACCCGACCGGCGACCCGGCAAGCTCGATCCCGACGCCGCCCGCGACGACGATGACGACGCCCACGAACGAGATCCCGACCCCGAGCGCCCGCTGCGGCGACAGCGTGTCCACGCCGATCGCGGCGGCGATCACGGCGGTGAGGACGGGCGCCGATGCGATCAGCAGCGCGGAGTCGCCGGCCGGCGTCGTCTGCAGGCCCACCGTCCAGAGGATCTGGTAGAGCCCGAACCCGAGGGCGCCGAGCAGGACGATCCGGATGGCGTCGGGATGCGGCAGCCGGAGCGAGCCGGTCTGCCAGCGCAGGAACGACAGGAGCGCCGTCGTCGCGACGAGGTATCGGAGGAACGTGAACGCGACGGGCGGCATCACCTTGATCACGTCCTTGACCACGATGAAGTTGGCCGCCCAGATGACCATGATCCCGAGGACGGCGAGCTCGGCGGTCCGGCGGTCGCCGGACAGTCGGACGCCCGCCGGGCTGCCGGCGGGCGTCTGGGTCACCTGGTCCGAGGCTCCCGCCGGTTCGCCGGCGGGTTCGACCGAGTCGATCAGGCGCCCTCGCTGTCGAGGTCGAGGATCTCCTCGTCGGCTTCCTCGGTCAGCTTGAGCCACACGAAGAGGCCCGCCAGCACGGCGAGCGGGATGACGATGAGCGCACCGAGCGTGATGCCCAGCGCGACGGCGACCGTCTTGAGTGCCTTCATGGGTGAGACCTCCGAGCTGCGATCAGGACGCCGCCGAGGCGCGTGCCCCGGGTTCGTTCTCCGGATAGCGGAGGCTGGGGCCCTTGGCCACCAGCCCGTCGATGTCGTCCTTGGTGAATTCGGTGAGCGTGTGGTGGCTGCCCTGCGTCCCGCCGGCGCCGGCGACCATGAGCCGGAGGACGAAGGCGCCCTCCTGCTCGAAGAAGAAGACGTCGTGCGGCTTCTGCTCGTCGATGTAGCGCCCGATCACGCGGAAGGCGGACTCGTACCGCCCGGCGACATGGGGTGGCGGCGGCGGCGTCCGGTTCCGGCGCGCGGCGGCCTCCTCCATGAACCTCGCGATGTCGTCGTCGACGAAGGTCAGCGTCTCCTTGACCAGGGTGCCCATGGTGTCGCTCCACGAGCCGCTGCTGGCGCCGGAGATGACGAGGCCCTGGACGATGAACCCGTCCGGCGCCTCGACGAGCAGGATGTCGCGCATGCCGCGCTGGTCGATGAACGCGCCGATGCTGCGAAAGACCTCTTCGAAGTCCTGCCGTGGACTCCCCTCGTAGATCCGCATGTGGGGTTCGATCCTCCGTCGGGAGATGGGCGGTCGAGCGGTCGACGCCCGTCGGCCGAGTGTACCAGCGTGCCGGGTCCGGGCAAGGCGGATGGGTGCGCCCGCGCACCCATCAATGGGCGAAGTCGCCCGCCGCGACCCGTCGCGCGATCTCGCCGCCGACCCGGGCGTCGTTGACGATGAGCGCGGTGTTCACGCGCACGGACGCGCCATCGGTCAGCGTCGCGATCCGGGCCAGCAGCCACGGCGTGAGCGCCGGTCCGCCGATCCCGGCGGCGTCGGCCTCGTGCGACGGCCTGGTCGACGACGGCACGGACCTGGTCGTCGGGGAGCGCGAGGTCCGCCGGCGGCGGGACGCAGACCAGGATGCCGCCACCGAGCCCCATGGCGAGGGCGTGGCCGACCTGGTACGCGGCCGCGGCGATGTCCGGCACGCTCTGGTGCGCGCGGACGCCCGACGAGCGGGCGTAGAACCCGGGCACGTCCTCCTGCCCGACCGCGATGACCGGCACGCCCCGGGTCTCGAGGTACTCGAGCGTGGCGGGGACGTCGAGGATGGCCTTCGGGCCGGCGCAGACGACCGCGACCGGCGTCCGGCCGAGCTCCTCGAGGTCGGACGAGATGTCGAGGGTCGGGGCGACCGTCGAACCCGGGACGCCGAGCGCCCCGCGATGGACGCCGCCGATGCCGCCGGTGGCATGGACGGCGATGCCGGCGGCGTGCGCGGCGATCATCGTGGCGGAGACGGTGGTGGCCGCGAGCCCGGGCAGCGAGAGCGCCGCCGACAGGCTGGGCCGCGACGCCTTCTGGACCGACCCCGGCGGGGCCGTCGCGAACGCCTCCAGCTCCGAGCTCGTCATCCCGACCAGCACGCGGCCGTCCATGACGGCGATCGTCGCCGGGACGGCACCCGACTCGCGGACGGCGGCCTCCGAGGCGAGCGCGACCTCGAGGTTCGCCGGATACGGCAGCCCGTGGCTGATCAGCGTCGATTCGAGGGCGACCACGCCCTGGCCGTCGGCCAGCGCCGCGGCGATCTCGGGTCGGATGACGAGGCGGTCCTGGAACATCGCGGTCAAGCGTAGCCAGTCCGCCCGTCCCACGACGTGGGGCAAGTGGCCACCGGCCGTGCCGGGCCGAACCCCTCCCGCTACCCTGACCGCTGCCATGGCCCACCCACCCGACCGTCCTCCGATGACCCCGGCCGACATCCGGCGCCAGGTCGTCGTCGAGGAGCTCGACCTGTCGCGCGACGGGACGATGGCCGTCGTGGTCCGGCGGACCGATCCACGGGATCCGCTATCACGGGACCCTCCTGGCCGTGCCGCTGGGCCGTGGCGGCGGAGGTGCCGCGATCGCCCGGCCGCGGGTCCTGACCAGCGGGGTCGTCCGCGACACGCGCCCGCGGATCTCGCCGGACGGGCGGACCGTCGCCTTCGTCCGGACCGACCCGGCCGACGACGACGCGCCCGCGACGCTGCGGCTGATCGGGATCGACGGCGGCCGGGTGCGCACGCTTGCGGCGCGGCCGCCACGGCGGGGTGGGCGAGATCGCCTGGTCGCCGGACGGGACCCGGATCGCGTTCACCGCGGAGGTCGACCCGCCGCGCTGGCTCGTCGGGCCGGTCGCCCGCGTCGGGACGACCGACCAGGACAGCCCGCGCGCGCGCCGGATCGACCGCATCGACTGGCGCTGGGACGAGGAGGGCCACCTGGACCGCTGGTCGCACCTGTGGGTCGTGGACCTCGAACGCGGTGCCGTGCCGCGGCAGGTCACGAGCGGCGACTGGGGCGTCAGCGACATCGCCTGGCATCCCGACGGGCGGACCGTGGTCTTCACCAGCGATCGCGGACCGCACCCGGACCTGGCGCCGAGGTCCACGATCTGGGCGGTGGACGTGGACGGGCCCGGCGATGCCGGGACCGCCGAGCCGCGCGAGATCCTCGCCCCGGGCAGCGCGGCCACCAGGCCCGCGGTCTCCCCGGACGGCCGCTGGGTCGCCGCCATCGGCGTCCTGGAGGCCGAGCCGCGCGACGACATCAGCCCGACCGTGCTGGTCGCGCCGGCCGACGGCAGCGGCGGCGGCCAGCCCGGTCGACCTCGCCCCGGACCTCGACCGGCCCATCGCCAACTGGGTCGACAGCGACCTGACGGGCTGGATGGTCTCGGGGCGCCACGGCCCCGTCTGGATCGACGCGACGACGATCGTCGCGACGGTCTCGGACCGGGGCCGCGCGCGACCGCACCTGTTCACGATCGACGCGCGCGGTCGCGCGGCCGGCCACCGGCCGGCCGTCACGCGGCGACATCGTCACGCACACGATCGCGGCCAGCGCAGCGCCGCGCCGACGGCTCGGCGACGGTCGCCTATCTCGCGACGGACGGCCCGCGCGCGATGGAGCTCTCCACGATCGAGCTGCCCGGCGACCAGCCGCGGCGGCGGACGCGCATCGGCTCGGCGTGGCAGGACCGCTTCGCCCCGATCGAGATGCGGCTGGTCCAGGCGCCAGGCGCGGGCGGGCCGATCGACGTCTGGATGGCGACCCTCGCCGGCGCGGCGGACGACCGGCTGCCGACCGTCGTCGACGTCCACGGCGGCCCGCTCGGGGCCTGGGCGCCGTCGCCCCACGTCGAGGTCGATCCTCCTCGCCTCGGCCGGGTACCGGGTCGTGCTCCCGAACATCCGCGGATCGGCGACCTACGGCCGCGACTGGATCCGGCCGCAGCTCGGCGACTGGGGCGGCGTCGACGCCGACGACGTCCATGCCGCGGTCGACCACGTCATCGACCTCGGCCTGACGGACCCCGATCGGCTGGGGATCCTCGGCCTGAGCTACGGCGGGTTCATGGTCAACTGGATGGTCGGGACGACCGATCGCTTCCAGGCGGCCGTCTCCGACAACGGCGTCACCAACCAGATCAACGCGTGGGCCAACTCCGACTCCGGCCCCGAGTACGCCCGGATGGCGCTGATGGGCGACCCGCTCTCGCCCGAGGGCATCGACAAGCTGTGGCGCCAGTCGCCGCTGCGGAACGTGGCGAACGTCCACACCCCGCTGCTGATGGTCCAGGGCGAGGCGGACCTGCGCTGCCCGGCCGCCGACAACGAGCAGTTCTTCATCGCGCTCAAGGTGCTGGGCCGGACCGTCGAGTACGTCCTCTATCCCGACGAGTACCACGTCTACGCCAACGCGGGGCGTCCTGACCGCCGGATCGACCGGCAGGAGCGGATGCTCGCCTGGTTCGACCGCTACCTGCGGGGCTAGGCGAGGGGCAGCTCCGGACGCGGCGCCGAGATCTGCCGGCCCGCGGCGCGATGACCGGCCAGCGCCGCCCGATGCAGCGATGCCGCGACGGACCGCCCGCTCGCGCGCGACCCGAACCAGCCGACCAGGAACCCGGCGTCGAACGCGTCGCCCGCGCCCGTCGTGTCCGTGGCCTGACGACGTTCCGTGGCGACCTCGAAGCGGACTCGCTCGCATCGCCGTCGCGGGCGAGGACCGTGGCGCCCTTCGCGCCGCGCTTGACGACGGCGATCGCCGCCGACTCCAGCAGCCCCTCGACCGCGTGATGGCCCAGGAACGCCTCGGCCTCGGCGGCCGTCGCGAACAGCAGGTCCGGGGCGATCCCATCGATGCGCTCGCGCGCGGCGCGCCGGCCGTCGGCGAGCAGCGGCCCGATCGACGCGAGGTCGAGGCTGACGACCGCGCCCGCGGCGCGGGCGAGCTCGATGGCCCGCAGGCCGGCCTCGCCCAGGGGGTGCCCGATCAGCGAGTAGACCGGCAGATGGAGGGCATCGGCCCCGGCGAACCAGTCGGCCTGGAGATCGCCCGGCCGGAGGGCGTCGGCCGCGCCGCGGTCGGCGACGAAGCTGCGCTCGCCGTCGGGCGCGACCAGCACGCCGATGCGGCCCGTGCGCGCGCCGGCGACGCGCGTGACGCGCGGCGTGACCTTGTCCGCGCGCAGGACGTCGACGAGGGCGCGCCCGGCGGCGTCGCGACCGACCGAGGCGATCAGCGTGCTGCGGGCGCCCGAGCCGTCCCAGCCACCGGGCGGTCGTCGCCGCCGACCCGCCGGCGACCAGCGCCACATGTCCGGGGACGTCGGACCCGGTGAGCATCGGCTGTGCGGGCGCGAGCACGACATCGACCATGAGATCGCCCAGCACGACGATCCGCGGCACGGATGCCGCCGACGGCGCGTCGGCGACGCGGTCGGCTCGGACGGTGGGGCCGTGGCGGTCGGAGGCTCGGCATGCCGCGATGGTAGCGGCGCGGCCCGCCGCGCTGAGCGAGGACGGACCGCGACCTACAATGACCGCCTTACCCCACGCCCCGACACCGGAGCTGCCCGATGACCGCCGTGACGCCCGACCTCGACCGCCTCGCCATCGACACGATCCGGACGCTCTCGATCGATGGCGTCCAGCAGGCGAACTCGGGGCACCCGGGCGCCCCGATGGGCGCCGCGCCGATGGCCTACGCCCTCTGGACGCGCTTCCTCCGCCACGCGCCGACCCACCCGGACTGGCCGGACCGCGACCGCTTCGTCCTCAGCGCCGGCCACGCCAGCATGCTGCTGTACTCGCTGCTCCACCTCACCGGCTACGACCTCGCGCTCGACGACCTCAAGCAGTTCCGCCAGTGGGGCAGCCGGACCCCCGGCCACCCCGAATACGGCCTGACGCCGGGCGTCGAGGCGACCACCGGGCCGCTGGGCCAGGGGCTGGCGAACGCGATCGGGATGGCCATCGCCGAGCGCCGCCTCGCGGCCGAGTTCAACCGCGACGGCCACGACATCGTCGACCACTGGACCTACGTGATCGCCTCGGACGGCGACCTCCAGGAGGGGATCGCGTCGGAGGCGTGCAGCCTCGCGGGGCATCTGCAGCTCGGCAAGCTGGTCGTCCTCTACGACGACAACCACATCCAGCTCGACGGCCCGACCTCGATGGCGTGGTCGGAGGACGTCGCTCAAGCGCTTCGAGGCCTACGGCTGGGACGCCCGCCGGGTCGAGGACGGCAACGACATCGCGGCGATCGAGGCGGCCATCGAGGCCGCCCGCGGCGACGACCGGCCGAGCCTGATCGCGGTGCGGACGCACATCGGCTACGGCAGCCCGAACAAGCAGGACAGCCAGAAGGCGCACGGCTCGCCGCTCGGCCCCGACGAGGTCCGCCTCGTCAAGGAGGCGTACGGCTGGGACCCGGACAAGACCTTCTACATCCCGGACGACGCGCTCGCGGTGTTCCGCGAGGCGGTGCCAGAGGGCGACCGGCTGGTCGCCGAGTGGCAGGACCGGATGGCGGCCTACGCGGCCGCGTACCCCGACCTGGCCGACGCGTTCCATCGGCGGATCGCGCGCCGGCTGGCCGACGGCTGGGACGCGGACCTCAAGGTGTACGAGACCGGCACCGAGGTCGCGACCCGCAACGCCAGCCAGGACGCGATCCAGGCGCTGGCGACGCGCGTGCCCGAGCTCTTCGGTGGCGCCGCGGACCTGTCCGAGTCGAACCTGACCGACGTCAAGGGCGAGCCGAACTTCGAGGCCGGGCAGCCCGGCCGGAACCTCCGGTTCGGCGTCCGCGAGCACGCGATGGGCGGCATCGCCAACGGCATCGCCTACCACGGCGGGTTCATCCCCTATGACGCCACGTTCCTGACCTTCAGCGACTACATGCGCGGGGCGGTTCGGCTGTCCGCGCTCGCGGGGCTCCACGTCATCGACGTCTGGACGCACGACTCGGTCGGGCTCGGCGAGGACGGGCCGACGCACCAGCCGGTCGAGCACTACGCCGCGCTCCGCGCGATCCCGAACCTGTGGTTCGTCCGGCCGGGCGACGCCAACGAGACCTCGGCCGCCTGGGCGATGGCCGTGGAGCGCACGGACGGCCCGATCGCCCTGGCGCTGACCCGCCAGAAGCTGCCGACCCTGCCCGGGACGAGCGAGCTGGCACGGGACGGGGTCCGGCGCGGCGGGTACGTGCTGCGCGAGGCGAGCGGCGGCACGCCGCAGCTGATCCTCATCGGCACCGGGTCGGAGCTGCAGCTGGCGTTCGCGGCCGCGGAGACGCTCGAGGGCGAGGGCGTCCCGACGCGGGTCGTGTCGCTCCCCTGCTGGGAGCGCTTCGACGACCAGGACCAGGCTTATCGGGACGAGGTCCTGCCGCCGGCCGTGCGCAAGCGGGTCAGCGTCGAGATCGGCGTCTCACTCGGATGGGAGCGCTGGGTCGGCGACGAGGGCGCGATCATCGGGCTCGACCACTTCGGCGCGTCGGCGCCGGCGGGCACGATCTTCGAGCACTTCGGGTTCACCGCCGATCGGGTCACGGACGTCGCCCGCAAGGTGGTGCGCGACGGGCTCCACGGCCGCATCCCGACCGTCGATGGCGGCCACTTCGGCGGCAAGCACCCGACGCTCGGCCACGGCGACCCGGGCGTCGCGCGCACCGATCACTCGGATCCCGGCCACAGCTAGGCCACGACCGGGATCAGGGTCTCAGGCGACGGGCGCGGCCTCGAGCTCCAGGCCGAAGGCGGCGCCCTCGCGCCAGTCCTGCGGCGCCACCGACGCCAGCGGATCGAACGGCGTCGACCACTCGGCGCGCCCGGCGGCGGCCTCGAACGGCTCCATCACGTAGATGGACTCGCGGACGACCTTGCCGTCGCGGAACCGCAGGATGTCGAGCCCGAACATCGGGGCGGATCCGTCGTACGACACCAGGATCTCGGTGACCCACAGGTCGCCGCCGCCCGTGATCCGCCGGATCCGGTACGTCACCTTCGCCGGATAGCGCTTCCGCCAGACGGTGAAGCTCTGCTTGCCCACGAACCGTTCGCCCGACTGCGGGAACTCGAGGACGGCGTCCTCCGCGTACATCTCGTGTCGTTCGTCGAAGTCGATGTCGTTGTCGAAGGAGCGCACGATCGCGCGTCGGATGGCGTCGTCCATCGGTCACCTCGCTATGTCGCCGGGATCGGGCGATACCCGTCGCCGGGCACTCGCTGGGGCGTCGAAGGCTAGCCCTCGGGAGCGTTCGCCCGCACCCGTCAAACGTCCAGATCGCGCGTCCGTCGTCCGACGTAGAGCGTCTGGCGAGGAACCCGCCGGCCGCATGATGCGGGCGACACGCAACGGATTCCGTTGCGCTAGACTGCGGCCATGGCCATCACCGCCGCGGATCGCGTCCGCTCGCTCGTCGAGGACTTCGGCGGCCAGGCTGAGGTCGCCCGGGCGCTCGGCGTGGATCGCTCGCGGGTCACCCGCTGGCTGCGCGACGCGGCACCGGACGCGACGAACCAGCGCAAGCTCGAGTCGGTCGAGTTCGCGATGGCCCGGCTGCTCCAGACCTTCCACCGCGAGACGGCCGTCTCGTGGCTGTACGGGATGAACGCCCATCTCGGCGACCGGCGGCCCATCGACCTGCTCGCCGACGGGCGCGTCTCCGAGGTCCTCGCGGCCATCGAGGCCGAGGAGACCGGCGCCTACGCGTGACCCTCTACCGGGTCTTTCCCTGGGCGCGGCGGCGGTTCGTCCGCCCGCTCGACGTCCCGCGCAGCCGCCAAGGCGCCAACCGCCACGACAACCCGGACCTGTACACCGCGCTCTACCTGGCGCGTGAGCCCGACGGCGCCATCGCCGAGGCGATCCAGGGGTTCCGCGGCCGGACGCTGACGGACCGCGACCTCGAGCGCGCCGACGGACGCCGACTCGCCCTGGCGACGCTCGATGACCGGGAGGTCCCGCCGCTGGTCGACCTGGACGACCCGGCCGTGCTGGTGGCCCGTGGCTGGCGGCCGTCGCAGGTGGCCACCCGGCACCGGGCCACGACCCAGTCGATCGCGCGGACCCTGTTCGATGACGGCGCGGTCGGCTGCTCGTGGTGGTCGGCGCTCGACGCGTCCTGGACCAACGTCACCCTGTTCGGGAGCCGCGGCGGCCGGCTCGCGCTCGAGGCCCCGACCGAACCGCTGACGCTGACGCACCCGGCACTCATCGCCGCCGCCAGGCGCCTCGGCGTCTCTCTCGGCGGTTGACCGCCGTATCCTTCGAGGCCTGATGCGCATCGCCTTCGCTGCCGACCACGCCGGGGCCGTCCTCAAGGACGACCTGCTGGCACGGCTCGCGACCTCCGGGCTCGACCACGAGTGGATCGACCTCGGCGGCGACGGCTCCGACCCGACCGACGACTACCCCGACTTCGCCGAGCGCCTCGGGCTGGCGCTCGTCCGCGGCGAGGCGGACCGCGGGATCCTCATCTGCGGCTCGGGCGTCGGCGCGAGCGTCGCCGCGAACAAGATCCGCGGGATCCGCTCGGCCGTCTGCCACGACACGTACTCCGCCCACCAGGGCGTGGAGCACGACGACATGAACGTGCTGACCCTCGGTGCCCGCGTGATCGGCACCGAGCCGGCCTACGAGTGCGCGGTCGCGTTCATCGGCGCCGAGTTCAGCGGCGAGCCGCGCCACCAGCGCCGCCTCGACAAGGTCCTGGCCATCGAGGCCCGCGGGGACTGACGCCACGCGCCGCTCGCCTCGCCGCGCTGCCGTGCGGCGTACCATGGGCCTCCGCTCACCGATGGGCTCCTCCGTGCACGTTCCGGGGCGTCGACGCCGACCCGTAACCGTCCGTTCACACACGCCCGCCTATCCTTCGGAGGCCACATGACCGACTCCGCCTCGACCACCATCGACGCGCCCCGATTCGCCCTCGGCGACGGCACCGCCGCCTTCGCCGCAGCCGTCGAGCGCGCCCGGTCCGAGGACTGGGTCAACCGGATCTTCGCCCGCGACGCGACGCTGTGGTCGTCCGATGCGCGCGTCCAGGAGACGATCCTCGAGCGGCTTGGCTGGCTCGACGCGCCGGGGCATTTCAGCGAGCGCACCGCCGGCCTCGAGGGCTTCGGCGACGGCGTCGTCGACGAGGGCTACACGACGGCGATCGTCGCCGGCATGGGCGGCAGCAGCCTCGCCCCGGACATCCTCCATCGCACCTTCGGCAGCCAGGATGGCTACCTCGCGCTGCGCATCCTCGACTCGACCGATCCGGCGTTCGTCGCGGCGACGCTGAACGACCTCGACCCGCTCAAGACGCTGATGATCGTCGCCAGCAAGTCCGGCACGACCACGGAGCCGAACGCCTTCCTCGCCTACCAGTGGAAGCGCGTCGAGGACGCCCTCGACGCCGTGGGACACCACATCTATGACCGGCCTGGCGCCTTCTTCGCTGCCGTCACGGACCCGGGCAAGAGCCTCGACGCGATCAAGCACCACGACGACTTCCGCGAGGTCTTCCTCAATCCGCCCGACATCGGCGGGCGGTACTCGGCGCTGACGTACGTCGGGCTCGTGCCGGCGTCGCTGATCGGCCTGGACCTCGACGCGCTGCTGGCATCCGCGATCACGATGCTCGGCGCCTGCCGCCAGCCGGACCCTGAGACGAACCCGGGCGCCTCGCTCGGCATCGCCATCGGCACGCTGGCCGCCAACGGGCGCGACAAGCTGACGTTCCTGACCGACGACGAGATCGGCAGCTTCGGGGCGTGGCTGGAGCAGCTGATCGCCGAGAGCACCGGCAAGCGCGGCGTCGGGATCGTCCCGGTCGACCTCGAGCCGCTCGGCGACGTCGCCGACTACGGCACGGACCGCGTCTTCGTCCGCCTCGACCTTGCCGAGCTCGGAGAACGGCGGACGCGACGAGCTCGCCGACAGCCCTGGAGGCCGCCGGCCACCCGGTCATCCGCATCACCTTCAACGACCCGATCGACCTCGGCGCCGAGGCATGGCGCTGGGAGTTCGCGACGGCGGTCGCCGGGATCGTGCTCGGCATCGACCCGTTCGACCAGCCCAACGTCGAGGAGGCCAAGCAGCTCACCCGCGACCTGCTCGACAAGGGCGGCACGATCGAGGTGCCGGCGCCGCTCGCCGCCGACGGCCCGCTCACCCTCTACGGCGACGCGGCGCTCCGGCTCACGTCGGGCGATGGCGGGATCGTCGGGGAGCTGGCTCGCCACCTGGCCCGCCGGAAGGCGAACGCGTACCTCTCGATCCAGGCCTTCATCGCCCCGACGCCCGAGACGGACGCGGTCATCGCCCGGATCCGCAGGCTGCTCCGCGCCAAGACCGGCCGCGCGACGACCGCCGGCTACGGCCCGCGCTTCCTCCACTCGACCGGGCAGCTCCACAAGGGCGGCGCGCCGATCGGCTGGTTCCTCCAGCTGACCTCGGACCACCCGGCCGACCTGGAGATCCCCGACTGGCCGTACACCTTCGGCCAGCTCATCGACGCCCAGGCGGCCGGCGACTTCGCCGCCATCGAATCCCACGACCTGCCGATCGTCCGGATCCACCTCGGCGCCGACCCGGCGGCCGGGCTGGCCGCGCTCGAGACCGCGCTCGCGGCGGCACTCGACCAGACACCGGAGGGCTGACCCCGATGCGCATCGGCTTCATCGGACTCGGGCGGATGGGGGCCAACATGGTCCGCCGGCTCGTCCGCGACGAGCACGAGATCGTCGTCTTCAACCGGACGCCCGAGAAGACCACCGAGATCGTCGGGGAGGGCCAGGGCGCTATCGGATCGTTCTCGATCGCCGAGCTGGTCGAGCAGCTGCCCAAGCCGCGCGCGGTCTGGATCATGGTCCCGGCCGGCGACGCCACCGAGGCGCAGATCCACGAGCTGCTCGAGCACCTCGAGCCGGGCGACACGATCATCGACGGGGGCAACACGAACTTCCACGACGACGTCCGCCGTCACGCGATGCTCGCCGAGAAGGGCATCGGCTATGTCGACGCCGGGACCTCGGGCGGCATCTGGGGCCTCCAGGTGGGCTACTGCCTCATGGTCGGCGGCGACGCCGCGACGGTCGCGCCGCTCGAGCCGGTGTTCAAGACGCTGGCGCCCGACGGCGGCTACCTCCACGTCGGCGGTCCGGGCGCCGGCCACTACGTGAAGATGGTCCACAACGGCATCGAGTACGGCCTGATGCAGGCCTACGCCGAGGGCTTCGAGATCATGCACGCGAGCGACTACCCGCTCGACCTCGCCGCGATCTCGGAGCTGTGGATGCAGGGCTCGGTCGTGCGCTCGTGGCTGCTCGAGCTGGCCGGCCGAGCGTTCCGCGCCAACGGCCCGGACCTCGAGCACCTCAAGGGCTTCGTCGCCGATTCCGGCGAGGGCCGCTGGACCGTCCAGGAGGCGATCGACCACGACGTCCCCGCGCCGGTCATCACGCTCTCGCTGCTGACCAGGTTCCGCTCCCGCCAGGACGACTCGTACGGCGCCAAGGTGCTGGCCGCGCTGCGCAACGAGTTCGGCGGTCACGAGGTGAAGACGGAGTGACCCCGATCCCGTGGTGAAGACCGTGGGCCCGCCGCCCGCCACCGAAGCCCCGGCGGACCAGCCCATCCCCGCCCAGCCGTCGCCGCGCGCCAAGGACGCGCCGCGGACGATGCGCGAGGTGCGCCTCGCGCGGCAGGGCAAGCGCCCATCGCGGGCCAAGCCGGTCGAGAACGTCCTGCGCGAGGGCCTCCGCCTCGAGCGCGTCGCCGATCCGGCGATCCTGGTGCTGATGGGCGCGACCGGCGACCTGGCCCACCGCAAGGTCATCCCGGCCCTGTACCAGCTGTGGCGGACGAACCTGCTGCCCCACGAGTTCCTGGTGCTGGCCGTCGGTCGCCGCGAGTACGACGACGAGACGTTCCGGGCCGAGATCCGGGTCTCGCTCGACCAGTTCAGCCGCGTCCTGCCGGTCGACGAAGCCGCCTGGCGCTCGTTCTCGGAGCGGATCTGCTACCACCGGCTCGACTTCGCCGACAACGACGGCTTCGACGCCCTCGCGACGCGCCTCGACGAGCTGGACACGGAACGGGGCACCCGCGGCAACCGGCTCTTCTACCTCGCGACCCAGCCGTCGCAGTTCGCGGAGATCGTGGCCCAGCTCGGCCGGGTCGGGCTCGACCACGAGCACCACGACGGCGGGTGGCGGCGGATCGTCATCGAGAAGCCGTTCGGCCATGACCTCGACTCCGCCAAGCGGCTCAACCGCGAGGTCGGCAAGGTCTTCCGCGAGTCGCAGGTCTACCGCATCGACCACTACCTCGGCAAGGAGACCGTCCGGAACCTGCTGGTCTTCCGGTTCGGCAACGGCATCTTCGAGCCGCTCTGGAACCGCCGCTACGTCGACCACGTGCAGATCACGGTGGCCGAGTCGATCGGCATCGAGAACCGCGGCGCGTTCTACGAGGAGACCGGGGCGTCGCGCGACGTCCTCCAGAACCACCTCCTGCAGCTGGTCAGCCTCATCGCGATGGAGCCGCCGGCCACCTTCGATGCCGATTCGCTGCGCGACGAGAAGGTCAAGGTCCTGCGCGCGATCGCGATGGAGCCCGGTGAGGTCCTGACCGACGTGGTCCGCGGGCAGTACGGCCCCGGCTGGGTCGCCGCGACCAAGGTCCCGGGCTACCGCGAGGAGCCCGACGTCGACCCGCACTCCGAGACCGAGACGTTCGTCGCCGCCAAGCTCCAGATCGACGACTGGCGCTGGTCGGGCGTGCCCTTCTACGTCCGGACCGGCAAGCGCCTCCCGAAGCGCGCGACCGAGATCGCGATCCAGTACCGGGAGGTGCCGCACCGGCTCTTCCGCGATGCGGCGGTGGACCCGGACCCGAACCTGCTGGTCATCCGCGTCCAGCCGGACGAGGGGATCATGCTGCGGTTCGGGGCCAAGGTCCCGGGGCTCGGCATGGACGTCCGCTCGGTGACGATGGACTTCACGTACGGCTCCGCCTTCAACGTGGACTCGCCCGACGCCTACGAGACGCTGATCCTCGACGCCCTCCAGGGCGACGCCTCGCTGTTCACCCGCGCCGACGAGGTCGAGGAGGCGTGGAGCATCGTCGACCCGCTCATCGAGGCATGGGCCAGCGCGCCGGAGCCATCGCTGCCCAACTACGACGCCGGGACGTGGGGACCGCCCGAGGCGGACGAGCTGCTCGCGCGCGACGGGCGCCGCTGGCGCCGGATCTAGGCGTGGCGATCGACACCCCGGCCAAGGTCGGCGAGCCGGTCCTGCGCTGGTCGGCGCGGACCGACAGCATCGCGGGCATCGAGGCCGAGCTCACCAAGATCTGGGCCAGCCAGGACCAGACGGCCGAGGCGGACGACGATCCCGGGCGGCGCGTCGCGGCACGGACCAGCGTGATGAACCTGGTGGTCGTCGCCCGCATGCCGGAGGTGGCGGAGCACTGCGCCGCGGCGATCCAGGCGCTGACCGGCCGGCACCCCTCGCGCACGGTCATCATCGGCTCCGCCGACCCGGACGGCCCGTCGTGGCTCGATGCGCAGGTCGATGCGGTCTGCGTGATGCCACGCGAGGACGGGCCGGAGACGTGCGCGGAGATGATCCGGATCACCGCCGGCGGCGAGGCCGGCCGGCATCTCGGGCGCGATCGCGACGCCGCTCATCCTCCACGACCTGCCGGTCACGGTCTGGTGGCCGGGCGAGCCGCCATTCGGGTCCAGGCCCGCGCGCGACCTGCTGGGCGGCGCGGACCGGCTGGTGGTGGACGGCTCGACCTGGAGCGGGGACGGCCTCGACCGGCTCACGGAGATGGCCGACCTGCAAGCCGCCACGTCGATCGCGATCAGCGACTTCGCGCTCCTCCGCCAGTCGCGCTGGCGCGAGGCCATCGCCTCGATCTTCGACGACCCCGACTTCCTCCCCTACCTGCGCTCGCTCCGGCGGATCGCGGTCACCTTCGGGACCCACGACCAGGCGTGCGCGCCCCGCTCGGCGAACCTGGTCAAGCCCGTCTACCACGTCGGGTGGCTCGCCTCGCGGCTGGGCCTGTCCGTGGTCAAGCCGCTCACCGAGGTCGTCGGGCACGGCCACGCGACGGCACCGCCAGGTCCGCGGTCCCGGCGCCAAGCCGGTCGTCGGCAAGGGTCTCGCGGCCACGCTGTCGGACGGCCGCTCGGAGGTGGACGTGGTCGTCCGGCCGATGGTGTCGACGATGCCGGCGGGGACGACGCTGCGCGTCGAGCTGCTGGCGGAACGCCGCGGCTCCGAGCTGCGCGCGGACGTGACCGCCGAGGCCGAGACCGTCCACGTGCGCGTCTGGCAGGACGGCGTCGAGGTGCTCGACCGGCACTTCATGGCCCCGCGTCGGACCGAGGTGGAGCTCCTGGCCGAAGCCATCGAGTCCGGGCAGCGCGACCCGGTCGGGATGGGCGCCCTGCGCTCCGCGGCGCAGCTCGCCGGACAGGCAGCCTGAGATGACGGACGACGGGCAGCCCCAGGTCCGCGTCGTCGCGGACGCGACGGCGGCCGCGGCGCTGGCGGCCGAGCTGACCGCCGCGTGGCTGGCCGACGCGGTGACCGCCCGCGGTCGCGCAGACTGGGCGACCACCGGCGGGTCGACGCCGATCGGCATGTACCGGTCCCTGATGCGCCCGCCGTTGATGGCCGCCGTCCCGTGGCAGGACCTCCACGTCTGGTGGGGCGACGACCGGTTCGTGCTCCGCGACCACCCGCTCTCGAACGTGAAGCCGCTCGACGACATCCTGCTGGGGATCGGGCGGACCGAGGAGGGCACGGCCGGCGGCGCGGTCGAGGTCCCGCTCCCCGTGGGGAACGTGCACCCGTTCCCGACCGGCGAGGCGATCGGCCGCGGCCTGGGCGCGGACTGGTGCGCGGCACAGCTCGCCGCGACCCTCCGCTCGGACGGCCCGCCCGCCGTCGACGGCTGGCCGGTCTTCGACCTGGTGCTGCTGGGGATGGGCGGCGACGGCCACGTGCTCTCGGTCTTCCCGGGCTCGGCCGCGCTCGCCTCGACGGAGCTGTGCCTCGCGATCCCCGCCCCGACCCACATCGAGCCGCATGTCGAGCGGGTCACGATGAATCCGGCGGTCATCGGTGCGGCCCGGCAGGTGCTCGTCGTGGCGACCGGCGCCGGCAAGGCGACCGTGCTGCGGAGGTCTTCGGCGCCGAGCGCGACCCGAGCCGCTGGCCGGCCCAGCTCGCGCGGATCCCGACCGCCACCTGGATCCTGGACCAGGCCGCGGCGGCCGGGCTCCCGCGCTGACCACGTGAGCTGGCCGGAGGGCGTCGCGGCTCGCCACATCCCGGCTCCCGACGGCACGCCGATCGCCGTCTTCACGAGCGGCACCGGACCGCCGCTGGTCCTGGTCCACGGCACGGCCGGCGACCACACCACGTTCCGGGTCGTCGGGCCGATGCTGGCCACGCGACGGACCGTCCATGCCATGGACCGCCGGGGGCGCGGCGCCTCCGGCGACGGGGCGGCCTATGCGATCGAGCGCGAGTACGACGACCTGGCGGCGGTCGTGCAGGCCCTCGCGGCGGAGACCGGCGGCGGCGTCGAGGTCGTCGGCCACTCCTACGGCGGCCGGTGCGCGCTGGGCGCGGCCCTCCGGACCGACGCGATCGCCCGGGTCGTCTCCTACGAGGGCGCGCCGCCGCCCGCCGACGTCGTCGTACCAGCCAGCCGGACTGGAGGTGGAGCTGCGCGGTCTGCTCGACGCCGGCGAGACCGACGAGCTGTACGCCACGTTCCTGACCCGGATCGTGGGCATGCCGCCGGCCGAGCTGGCCGCGTACCGCGACGACCCCGTCTGGCCCGTCCGGGCGGCGACGGCCGCGACGATCGTCCGCGAGCTCGAGGCGGAGCGGTCCCCGGCGGCGGGGCTCGACGCGCTCGGGGCGGTGCGCCAGCCGGTCCTGCAGATCCTCGGCGGCGAGAGCCTGCCGGTCTTCGCCCGCGCCACGGCCGCCCTCGACGACCGGCTGGCCGACGGCCGTGTCGCGATCATCGCGGGCGCCCGTCATGCGGCCCACCACACGCACCCGGCCGCGTTCGTGGCCGCGGTGCTGGGCGACCCTGCGGATGCCGCGGTCCCCGTGCGAGACTGACCGGCATGCTGGAGATGAACTGGATCGGCTGGCTCGTCGTGGGTCTCATCGCGGGCGCGATCTCCGGATCGATGCTCGGCGGGACGACCGCTCGCGGCTGCCTCCCGAACGTCGTCGTCGGCATCCTCGGCGGGGTGCTGGGCGGCTGGCTGGCGACGCAGATGGGGTTCGGGCAGGCCCAGGGCTTCATCGCCGCGCTGGTCGTCGCGGTGCTCGGCTCGCTCATCGTCCGCCTCGTGCTGAACGCGATCGCCAGCGACAAGTAGGGGCGCCGGCCGCCGGACCGTCCTCCGCCGGACCGACCCACGCCCGGATGTCGGCTACCATCGGCCCATGACGGAGGCTTCGACGACCGCCACGACCGCCGCCGCGGAACCGCCCGACGAGCGCCCCTACTCCCCGGGCCTGGCCGGCGTCGTGGCCGGCGAGACCGCCCTCAGCCTGGTCGACGGCGAGCGCGGCCGGCTCCTCTATCGCGGGTTCCGGATCGGCGACATCGTCGACCACGGCACGTACAGCGCCGTCGCGAACCTGCTGTGGACCGGCGACTGGGATCCGGCGGCGCGGCTCGCGACGGCCCCGGTGCCGCCCGAGGTGATGACCGTCCTGCGGGCGCTGCCGCCGACGACCAAGCCCATGGACGCGCTGCGGACCGCGGTCTCGGCCTGGGGCGCCGTCCAGAACCCGACGTGGCCGCCGACGGTGGACCAGGCCCGCGGCATCACGGCCGCCTCCCCGTCGGCCCTGGCCGCCTTCGCCCGGCTCCGGCAGGGCCTCGAGCCGATCGAGCCGGACCCCGAGCTCGACCTCGTCTCGGGCTTCCTCTACCAGCTGAACGGCGTCCGGCCCGATCCGGGGACCGCCAAGGCGCTCGACGCCTACTTCATGGTCGGCGCCGAGCACAGCTTCAACGCCTCGACCTTCACGGCCCGCGTCGTCATCTCGACGCGCTCCGACCTCGCCTCGGCGGTCGCGGCCGCGATCGGCACGATGAAGGGCCCGCTCCACGGCGGCGCCCCGACCGAGGTGGTCGACCAGCTCTCGCAGATCGGGACGCCCGAGCGCGCCGAGGCGTGGCTGAACGAGGCGCTCGACCGCGGGGAGCGCCTGATGGGCTTCGGCCACCGCGTCTACCGCGCCTACGACCCGCGCGCGGCCGCGCTGCGCAAGGTCGCCGAGTCGATGCCGAACCCCCCGGACTGGCTGCAGACCGCGATCGCGGTCGAGGACGTCGCGCTGCGGGTCCTCGCCGAGCGGCACCCGGAGCGCGCGCTCAAGACCAACGTCGAGTACTACGCGGCGCCGGTGCTCCTCGGCGTCGGGCTGTCGCCGGACCTGTTCCCGGCGACCTTCTCGCTGGCGCGTCACGCCGGCTGGACCGCGCATGCGCTCGAGCAGGCCGCGGATGACCACCTCATCCGCCCGTCCGTCCGCTACGTCGGCCCCGCGGAGCGCGACCTCCCCGCCTGACGAACCGCTACAGCCAGCCCTGCCGGCGGAAGTAGGCGACGAGGGCGAGCAGCAGCACCCCCATCAGCAGCAGGATCCCGAGGAACGCGAACTCGGCGTTCTGCCCGGGCACCGGGACGTTCATCCCGAACACGCTCGCGATGAGCGTCAGCGGCAGCAGCACGACGCTCACCGCGGTCAGGATGCGGAACGAGTCGTTCAGCCGGTGCGACAGCACCGACTCGTTGGTCGACTCGAGCGCCTCGATGACCTCCTTGTGGTTCTCGAGCGTGTCCCAGATCCGCTCGGCCGCGTCGGAGATGTCGTCGAAGTAGATCTCCAGCTCTTCCTGGAGGTAGCGCTGCTTCGTGCGCTCGAGGTCGCGCAGGACGGCGCGCTGCGGCCGCACGATGCGCCGGAAGTTGATGATCTCCTGCTTCGCCTCCGAGATGTCGCGGACGATCTCGCCCGACCGGCCCTCGAAGATGTCGTCCTCGATGCGGTCGAGCTTCATCTCGATCTTGCGCAGCATCGGGAACGACGCGTCGACGCAGGTGTCGACGATCTTGTAGAGCAGGTACCCGGTCCCCTTCGAGAACGTCGCCTCGCGCAGCTCCGGCTTCTCGCGGTACCGCTCGAACATCGCGGTCAGCGGCGGGAGCGGGATGTTCGGGAGGGTGATGAGGAAGTCCGGGCCCATGAACAGGTCCATCTCCGCGGTCAGGATCCGCGAAGTCTCCTTCTCGTAGAGCGGGAAGTGCAGGACGATGAAGACGTAGTCGTCGTACTGGTCCAGCTTCGGGCGGTTGTTGCGCGAGTAGACGTCCTCGAAGTCGAGCGGGTGGAAGTCGAAGTTGGCCTCCAGCCAGTCGCGATCGGACATCCGCGGCGATTCGATGTGGATCCAGCGGATCCCGGATGCCTCGATGATCTCGGGCGTTGCGACCTCGGGCTGGAGATCGGGCGCCGAACCGACGGGCGTGCGGCGGCCACGCGGTCGCGGGAGCGGCGGCAGGGCGATGTTCGGCACGCGGCCATCGTAGCCGCCGCTGTCCGGCGCGCGGTGCCCCGCGCGACGTGATCGCCGTTATGGGTACAGTCGCAGGTGACAGAGAATGACCGTAGCGCGCCCGGTGGGGGAATCCCTGGTGGCGCGCGCCACACCGCAATCGACGGATGATCGCCGTCCGATCGCCTCTGGAGGGATGACGATGACGACGACGACACCGCCGGGCGCCGCGCGCCGATGACCGAGCTGGCCTCGTCGGGCGCGGTCAAGACCGGCCAGGTGACGTGGTTGGCTGAGGCTCGCGACCGGCTGTCGCGCGAGCCGCTCAACGGCGTGCTCGTCGCCGGCGCCGTCTGGCTCGCGATCATGCTCCTGGCTCGGCCGGAGCTGGGCCAGTGGCGGACGGGTCAGGAAGCCTTCTGCTACTGGTTCGCCAGCCTGTATGCCCCGTACGCCCACTCGGACTGGACGCAGCCGATCGCGTACGTCTACTCGCCCGCCTTCCTCCAGGCGATGGCGCCGCTGACCGCGCTTCCGTGGCCCCTCTTCTTCGGGGTGTGGACAGCCGTGCTGCTGGGGGCCGTGCGCTTCCTTACCGGACCGCGCCTCTTCGCGATCGGCGCGCTCCTCGCGGCCGTGGAGCTGGCGGGCGGGAACATCTCGCTGCTCCTCGGGGTCGCCATCGTCATCGGGTTCCGCTGGCCGGCCGCCTGGGGCCTCGTGCTGCTCACGAAGGTCACGCCCGGCATCGGGCTGCTCTGGTTCGCGGTGCGGGGAGAGTGGCGGAGCCTGGGCATCGCGTTCGGGGCCACCCTGGCGGTGATCGCCGTCTCGTACTCGATGATGCCGTGGGCGTGGGCCGAATGGGTCTCGGTCCTGACCAATATCGCCGGACGCAACGGCACGTGGGCCGCCGTCCCGATCCCGCTGCTCCTCCGACTGCCGGTCGCGGCCGCCGTCGTCGTGTGGGGCGCCCGGACGGACCGGCGCTGGACGGTGCCGGTCGCCTCGATGCTGGCGCTGCCGGCCCTGTGGTACGGCGGCCTCACGATGCTGCTTGCGGTCGTCGCGCTGCAGCGCGAGCCCTGGAAGTCCGCGCAGCCGGCCGTTTCAGACGAGCCGTCCCCGGAGCCGCTCTCCGCGTCCGCGGCCTGACGCAGCCCGACTGCGACCCGACCCACCCGGAGGGCGGGACGTTGCGCACCGTGTCGTGGCGCGACGTGCGGCACGTACCATGCGACCACAGCGGCCCGATCGTGGCCGAGCGCGTGAGGGGGCGGCGTGGCGATCCTCGAGACCCACGACATCGGCAAGCGCTACGCGCGGCGACGGCCCTGGGCACTGCGCCACCTCGACCTCTCGGTGCCGGACGGCAGCATCACCGCGCTGGTCGGCCCGAACGGGTCGGGCAAGTCGACCCTTCTCAAGGCGTGGGTCGGGTTCGAGCGGCCGACCGAGGGGCGGCTCACCGTCGACGGCATCGACCCGTGGAAGGACCGCGGCGCGGCGCTCCAGCGGATCGGCTACGTCCCGCAGGCGCCATCGCTCTATCGCGAGCTGACCGTCGACGAGCACGTGCAGCTGGCCGAGACGCTGCGCCCGGGCTTCGATCCGGTGGTCGCCCGGCGGCGTCTCGACGACCTGGCCATCCCGCTTGCCGCCCAGGCCGACGAGCTCTCCGGCGGCCAGCAGGCCCAGGTCGGGCTGGCGCTGGCGCTCGGGACCCGGGCGCCGGTGCTGCTGCTCGACGAGCCGCTGGCGAGCCTCGACCCGCTGGCGCGCCGGGAGTTCCTCCACGTGCTGGTCGACGCGGTCCGCACCGACGGGGCGACCGCCCTGCTGTCATCGCACGTCATCACCGACATCGAGCAGGCCTGCGACCGGCTGCTGGTGCTCGGCGGCGGGCGGACGCTCCTCGACGTGTCGATCGCCGAGGCGATCGCGGGCCATCGCGTGGTCGAGGTCGCCGTGGACGGGTCGATCGCCGGGCTGCCCGCAGGCGATCCGGCGGCGGTGGTCGGACGGTTCCCCGGTCCGGCTGGCGAGCGGCTGGCGCTCGTGCGCGGCGCCGCTGACCTCGGTCGCGCCTCGACCCTCGAGGAGGTCGTGCTCGGCCACCTGGCGGCGGGGCGGTCGCCCGCGGGCCGCTCGATGCCGGGAGCGCAGGCGGCATGACGCTCCGGCGGATCCGGCTGACGCTGCGACTCCATCGCTTCGAGGTCTTCGCGTTCGGGGTCTCGCTGATCCTGTTGTCCATCGCCGCGTTCATCGCGGCGACCTACATCGACAGCCTCAAGCCGGGCGCCGAGTGCTACTCGAACACGGGCGACGTCAGTGCCGCGTGCCAGCACGCGTTCGACGCGTACAACGCCGCGCAGCAGTCGCTCGGCGCGCTGCTCGGTGCGCCGACCCTCATCGTCACGTCGGTGATCGGCCTGTTCCTGGGCGTGCCGATCGTCGGACGCGAGATCGAGCGCGGCACGACCCGCCTGGCCTGGTCGCTGGGTTCGTCGCGCTGGCGCTGGTATCTCTCCCGGGTCCTGCCGATGGCGGTGGTGGTCGTGGTCGCCTCGTTCGTGGCCGGGGTCGCCCTGGACCGCTACTTCGCCGCAAGCACCCCCAACCAGGACCTGACCCAGTCGTTCGCCGGCTACGGCTCCCGCGGTGGGCTGCTGGCGGCCCGGGCGCTCTTCCTCTTCGGCGTCTCGGTGGTCGCCGGCGCCGTCATCGGACGGGCGCTGCCGGCCGTCATCGTTGCCGGGCTGCTGTGCGGCGTCGCGCTCGCCGCCGGCGAGAACTTCTACCAGTCGGTGCTGCTCCGCCGGGAGGCAGTCCCCATCGCGATGGCCGACTACTCGTATCAGGGCAACCAGCCGCTCTTCTTCGAGATGCAGTGGCAGCTGCCGGACGGCACGCTCGTCGGGTACGAGTACTTCGGCGACCAGGGCCCGCCATATGACCAGGACACCGGCATGTCGATCTACCCGGAGTTCCAGCTGATGGTCCCGGGCACGGAATATCGTTGGGTGGAAGCCCGCGAGGCGGCCGCGCTCGTGGGCGGATCGATCATCGCGATCCTCTTCGGCGGATTCGTCGTCCAGCACCGCCGGCCGCAATAGGCGCGCGAGGGCGCGCCGCCGGCCGCGATCAGGCCTCGGCGGTGGCCCTCGCGCCGCGGGTGGTCGCGGCGACACGGGTGTAGACCGTCACCGCACCGACCAGGAAGACCGTGCCGCCCGCGATGAACGGGCCGGCCACCCCGCCGATCGACGCCAGGGCCGCCCCGATGGCCGGACCGACGATGCCGGCCGCGTAGAGCGGCAGATAGACGAGGTTCAACGTCGCGGAGCGGCGGTCGGCCGGGACGTCGAGCGCGAGCAGCCCGAAGATCATCGAGGTGACCGTGGCGGTCGAGACGCCGAGCACCACCGCCAGCAGGGCGAGCACGGGGACGGCAGGCGCGAGCGGCATCAGCAGCAGGATCACGCCGCCGCTGGTCAGCGCGGCGATGAGGACCGGCCGGAATCCGACGCGGTCGCCGATCAGGCCGCCGAGCGGTGAGACGAGCGCCCCGACGAGCGCGGCCGCACCCATGACCAGGGCGATCGCGGACGCGAGGCCGGCGCCGCTGCCGGTCAGGTCCTCGACCAGGACCGGGATGTAGGGCCGGCTCATCTGGGTCGCCAGGTACGAGATCCCGAAGATCAGGAAGATGCGGCGGACCGTCCGGTCGGTCAGGACCGAGCGGATCGCCCCGAAGGCCAGCGACATCACGCTGCCGGTGGGGACGACCTCAGGCCGGATCTCGCGCGTGGCGCTGACCAGCAGGGCCGTGCCGACCGACAGCCCGGCCGAGAGCCAGAAGACCCCGGACAGCGACCAGCCGAGCCCGTCCACGAGGATGCCCGCCAGCGCCGGTCCGAAGGCGAACCCGATCGGCCCCGACGAGCCGAACAGCGCGATGGTCACGCCAAGGCGGCGGAGGGGCGTCACGTCGCGGATCCCCGCGAGCATGACCCCGGTGTTGCCGAGCTGGAACCCGATCAGCAGCATCGACAGCGCGAGCTGCCACGGCTCCCGCGAGAGCGCGACGCACGCGAACACGAGGGCCTCGACGAGGGCGCTGCGGACGATCACCGCCTTGCGGCTGTACTTGTCGGCCCAGACGCCCCAGAGCGGGACCAGGGGGAGGCCGACCACGAAGACCAGCGAGCTGAAGAGCCCGACGAAAGCGAGTCGGTCGGCCTCGTCGACGCCCATCTGGCGGAGGTAGGCAGGCAGCAGCGCGAAGATCTGCGCGACGCCCAGGCTCTCGACGAGGCTGGTGACCCAGAACACGGCGACCGGGACCCGCCAATCCTGCGCCGGGCGCGCGTCAGTCCGGGATCCGGTCAGGGGGAGGTCGGGCACCACGGAAGCCTAGTCGATGGTCGGGTCCGGCGGTCGCGGCCAGGGGCGGAGGCGCTCACGCCGTGCCGGACGCACGAAAGCGCCCGAAGGAACTGGTGGGAGCCCAGCCGTTCAGCGGGTCCAGTGGCTACGAACAAGTCCGCAGTCCCTGGTCGCCGCCGGGTCCCTCGCTCGCTGGCCTTGCGGCCCTCGAACCCGGTTCCCGGGACCGTCCCGTGGATCACTCCTCGGACCGGTCTGGCGGTTCACATCTGCCCCTTCGGGCAAGACGAAATGTACGGTCCGGGGCCCTACATCCACAACGGGCTTATCCACGAACTTGCTGGTGACCCGTCCGACCTTATCCCCAAGTTCCCGGAGGTTGTGGACGAGTTGTGGATACTCATCGGGGAGGTTGCCGCCCATGGCCCATCTGCTCGCACGTCTCGTCGCCATGAACGATCGCTGGGCGCAGCCGTTCGGCGACTTCAATCACCGATGGCTGACGGCGCTGTTCCGGCCGCTCGGCCCGGTGAAGGACCTGCTGAACGGCCGCTGGCTCGGCCATCCCCTCCACGGGGCCGCGACCGACCTCCCGATCGGGCTGCTCGCGGCCACGGTCATCCTGGACCTCCTCGATCAGCGGGCGGCCGCGGACATCGCGCTCGTCGCCACGATCGTCACGATCCTCCTGGCCGCGGTCACCGGCCTCGCCGACTACACGACCACGGACGGCACGGCCCGCACGCGGGCGACGACGCACGCGACCGTGATGACCGTCGGGCTCGTGGTGCTGCTCGTGTCGCTCGCGACGCGGGCCGGCGACCCGGCCGGGCGGACCGTCCCGGTGGTGCTCTCGATCGTCGGCTTCCTCGTGATCACCGCAGGGGCGTTCATCGGGGGCGACGTGGTCTACGTCCTCGGCAACATGGTCAGCCGCCACGCCTTCCGTGGCGCCGGGACCAAGTGGATCAAGCTCGACACCGGGGACGTCGCGGACCTGGCGGCCCTCCCCGAGGCGACGCCGACGAAGATGAAGGCCGGCATCAACGACCTCGCGGTGGTCCGCATCGGCGACACCGTCCACGCGATGCATGCCGTGTGCGCCCATGCGGGCGGGCCGCTCGACAAGGGGTCCGTCGTCGACGGGTGCCTCGAGTGCCCGTGGCACGCGTCGCGGTTCCGCCTCTCCGACGGGCACGTCGTCCGCGGCCCGTCGGTCTACGACCAGCCGTCGTACGAGCTGCGGGCCGCCGAGGGCGGCGGCTACGAGGTCCGTCGCGCGACGTCCTGACGGGAGCCGCATCATCGCGTGGTGCGGACCATCGAGCTGCCCGACCCCTCGCTCGTCCTCCTGATCGGCGCCGCGGGCGCGGGGAAGTCGACGCTGGCGGCCCGCCTGTTCGACCCCGACGAGGTCCTCTCGTCCGACGCGTTCCGTGCCATGGTCTCCGGCGACGCCGCCGACCAGGGGGCGACGCGGGCCGCCTTCGAGCGGCTCCACCGCGAGCTGGCGATGCGGCTGCTCGCCGGCCGCCTGACCGTCCTGGATGCCACGAACCTCCAGCGGAGCGCCCGGCAGGCGGGGATCGCCCGTGCGCGCGCCGCGGGCGTGCCGGTCACGGCGATCGTGCTGGACCTGCCCGCGGCCGTCGTCCTGGCACGGAACGCGGCGCGGGCCGGGCGGGTCGTGGACCCGGCCGTCGTCCAGCGGCACCTGGCCGCGGTGCGGACGACCCTCGACGACGGGTGGCTCGACGCCGAAGGGCTCGATGCCGTCGTGGTCCTGACCACGCCCGAGGCGGTCGAGGCGCTCCGGATCGAGCGGCGGCGGGGTTAGGCGCTCCCGATCCCGATCAGGGCGACGGCGACGGACGCGAGGGCGATGCCGACCGCGTGCGAGCGGGTGACCCGCTCGTGCAGGAACACCGCGGCGAGGACCACCGTGGTGACCGGGTAGAGCCCCGAGACCACCGACGCGATGGCGAGCGCGCCGGTCTGCACGGCCGCGATGTAGCCGGCGTTCCCGGCCATGTCGAGCACGCCGATGGCCAACAGCACCGGCAGGAGGTTCCGCGTCGGGCGCCAGGCGGACCGGGTCACGAGGATGATCGCGACGATCAGGACCGCCTCGGATGCCCGGACGATCGCCAGCGGCGCGAAGACATGCCCGTCCGAGATCTGGTTGATGACCACGCCGAAGAGGCCGATGGTCGTCCCCGCCAGCAGCGCGAGCCCCAGGCCCTGCCGGCCGCCGCCCTCGTCGGTGACGCGCGAGACCAGCACGACCGCGATGAGCGCGAGCCCGATCCCCGCGAGCACCAGCCGGTCGGGCAGGCCTTCGAGGACGATCCCCGCCACCACCGGGATCAGCGCGGCCAGGACGCCCGTCACCGGCGCCACGATCCCCATGCGCCCGACAGCGAGCCCGCGGTACAGCGCGGTGATGCCGATCCCGCCAAGGATCCCGCCGGCCACCGACCACGCGACGTCCGGGGTCGTGAGCGACGGCTCGTGCCGGAGGATCGCCAGCCCGGCCGCGATCGCCATGCCCGTGAGCTGCGAGACGAGCACGACGCCGTACACGGGCGTCCGGCGACTGGTCAGGCCGCCGGCGAAGTCGCCCGCGCCCCAGGTGAGCGCCGAGGTCATCGAGAGCAGCAGCGTCGCGACCGCCGGGTCGAGACCGGTCAGCGGGCGGCCTCATCGACGGGCGGCGTCGAGTCCGCGGCGGGAGCGGGGACGTCGGGCAGGATCGGGTCCACGACCGGGTCGGGGGCGTCGTCGACCATCGTCGGGCCGGGCAGCTCGACGACCGATGCCGCCACCTTGTCGTAGCGGTCCGACGTCGTCAGGTAGATCACCTGGAAGTCCGAGGCGATCGCGCGGAGCAGCTCGAGCGCGCGGGTCGCGCGCTCGTCGTCGAGGGTCACGAACGGGTCGTCGAGGATCAGCGGCGGCCGCCGGTCGCCGGTGACGAGCCGGACCAGGCCGAGGCGGGCCGTCAGGTAGACCAGGTCCATCGTGCCCTGGCTGAGCGCCGACACCTTGACCCAGTCGCGCTTCTCGGGCGCACGGACCTCGATGTCGAGCGTCTTGTCGTCGACCCGCACGTGGCGGTACCGGCCGCCGGTCACCATCGCGAGGTCGCCGACCATCGTCTTCTCGAGATACCGGGTGGCCGTCTTCATCGTCGCCTGCTCGGCGCGATCGATGGACGCGAGCGTGCCCGCGTAGACGCGCTGGCGCCGCTCGAGGGTCGCGTACTGCTCGCGCCACATCGCGAGCCGCTCGGCCTGTCCGGCCACCTGCTCGGCGTCGACGGTGTTCGCCTCGACCCGCGCGCGGGCATTGGCCTCGTCGTCGCGCGTCCGCTCCAGCGCCGTCTCCTGCTCGCGCACCTCGACCTCGAGGCGCTCGCGCGCCCGTGGCTCCTTGGCGATCGGCCCGAGGGCCTCGATGGCGCTCGTCCTCTGGGCGATCTCGAGCGCCGCCGCGTCGCGGACCGTGGTCAGGGTCGCGGGCGGCTCCTTGCCGACCAGCCCGTCCCGCTGGGCGGTCAGCCGGTCGATCTGCCCGACGTGGGCCTCCTCGGCCGCGAGCATCGTCTCGGCGGCCGTCAGGTCCTCGAGACCGAGCGAGCTCAGCCGGCGCGCGATGTCGGCATCGCACTGCGCCAGCTCGGCCTCCATCTCGGAGCGGCCGCGCAGGCGCCGGTCGATCTCCACGTCGCGAAGCTGGTCGCTCATGGAATAGCTGCGCCGCTGGCCCACCGCGACCCCGCCCAGGATCAGGCCGATGCCGGCGATGACCCCGCCCACGACCGCGGGGACGATCCCGAGCGTGGCGACCTTGAGCACGTTGGCGGCGACGGACGCGATCGAGATCAGGAGGCCGACGATGACCAGCACGACCGAGATGCGCGAGACCGAGCGCCAGGTCGTCGGCTCCGGTGCGACCTCGAACTTGACGTTGACCTCGCCGGCCAGCGCGGCCCGCAGCTCGCGGGCGCGGACGTCCAGCGCGCGCAGGCGCTCCACGCCGGCGCGGAGGACCGGCAGCGGGCTGGCCGATGGGTGGGTGGATGCCAGCTGCTCGAGCTCGGCGGTCACCTCCACGGCCTGGCGGTAGCGCTCGTAGCGCTCCTGGGCCGCGTCGCGATCGGCGATGAGGCGCTCCGCCTGGCGCGCCTTCTCGAGCATGCTGCGGCGCTCCGCGAGGATCCTCTCGGTCTCGGCCCGCCGGTCGTGAGCGCCGGCGAGCAGGTCGCGATCCGACGCCAGCTGCGCGAGGGCCGCCTCGCCCTGCTCCACCGAGGTCTGCGCCTTGGCGACCGCCTGCTCCGCGACCTTGAGCCGGCCGGGGTTCTTCTCGCCCTTGGTCGTCAGGTCGTAGAGCGCCTTGTCGAGCTTCTTGCGCGCCCGGCTCGTCCCGCGGTCCGCGCCGCTGATGGACGCCTGCAGCCGGTCGCGCAGCGACGCCTCATCGCGGGTGACGTCGTCGAGCTCCTGGTGCCGGATGGACGCCGTCGCGCGGAAGAACCCCTCGGTGGGGATGCCGGTCAGCTCCGCGATGACCTGGTCCGCGAGCGCGGGGTCGGCGATCGACTGGCCGTCGTATTCGAGATTGACCGTGCCGCGCGAGCCGGCGAACGTCTTCTCGAGGGTGCCGGTCTTCTGGCCGTCCTCCTCGTCCTGCTCGAACTCGATGGTCACGACCGATCGCGCCTCCGGCGGCGCGTCCCACGGCCGGAGCGATTCGAGGTCGCCCGCGGCGCTCGTCACGCGGCGGGTGATGGCCAGCTCGATGGCGCGCTGGATGGTGGTCTTGCCGGCCTCGTTCGGTCCGCGGACGACGGTCAGCCCGGGCGCGAGGTCGATGTCGAGCTCGCGATACCGGCGGACCTCCTTGAGCTGGAGCCGGCGGATCCTCACAGCGAGACCTCGTGCCCGGCCAGCAGCAGGCGGCCGAGCCGGAGCGAGTCGCGCAGCTCCGCGGCCTCGTCGGCCTGGCCGGCCTTCTCGCAGGCGGCGATGCGCGCCTCGAGGTCGCGGATGAACGCGCCCGCGACGGTGTCCGGCGACGGGAGGACCCCGCTGGTCAGCGCCGGCATCGAGCGGTCGCGGACGCGCACCTTGAGGAACGACGGCGCGAGCCGTGTCTCGATCTCGTCGATGTCGAGGTCCAGGTCGTCCGGGCGGACGCCGACGAGCCGGACGTCGAGGACGAGGTCCGGGTCGGCCCGCTTCTCGAGCGTCTCGAGGAGCGTGGGCTGGCTCTTGACGGTCGCGGCATCCAGCTCGGTCCGGTCGAAGCGCGTCCGTCCGACGACCCGCTCCTCGACGGTCACGATCCGCTTGCCGGGCGCCTCGTCGAGCTCGACCAGGAGCACCTTGCCGGCCCGGTCCTGGTCGAGCGCCACGGGCTCGGGCGCCCCCGAGTACGCGTACGTCACGGCGCCGCCGCGGCCCTGCTGCGAGGAGTGCCAGTGCCCGAGCGCGAGGTAGTCGAGGTGGCTGGCCGCGATCTCGTCGACCGTGAACACGACCTCGTCGCGGTCCGTCTTGCCCGGGATCGACAGGGAGCCGTGGACCATGCCGATGCGCCACTTGCCGGCGGGGTTGGCGGTGGCCGCGTCGAAACCGGCGAGGGGGCTGGTCGGGGCGCGCTTGGTCGCGAAGACCCGGCCGTGGACGACGGTGTCGATGGCGTTGAGGTAGACGGCCGGGAGGTCGGTGGTCAGGACCGTCAGGAAGTCGTCCGCCGGCGTGCTCCCGGCCAGCGCCTTGAGGTCGTAGGCGCGATAGATCGACGAGCGGTCGTAGACGTCGTGGGTGCCCGGGATGATCGCGGTCCGGATGCGCGCCTGGACGAGGCGGGCCAGCTCGGCGGCCACGCGCTCGACCGAGCGCTTGGGCTGCACGTTCGAGTCGAACAGGTCGCCGGCGATCAGGACCAGGTCGACGCGCTCCGCGATCGCGAGGTCCACGGTGGCCGTGAACGCCGCGAACTGCCGTTCGCGCTGGGCAGCCGCCTGCTCTCCGAGATCGTCGTGACGGGCGCCGAGATGGACGTCGGCGGTGTGGATGATCCGTAGCATCCGGTTTGTGGCGGGCCTCCCTCGACGGTCGCTGCCGGACGTTGCGCGACCCGGGATCCGCCGGCCCCGATCGGACCGCCGGAGCGGTCCGCGGGTCCGGCACGAGCGAGGCGCCCCCATGACTCCTCACTCGCCAACCCGGATGCTCGGCGGTCATTGTGACAGGTACGGTGTCACGGACGCCAGACGGCAAGACGCCCGTTCCTGACGGATTCGGCGACTCGTCGTATCATCCCCGACCTACTACCCGGTGCGCCCCAAGAGAACGGGCCGACACGGCACCTGGGTCGCGCGCCCCGGCTTCTCCCGCCAGACCTCGCCGTCCCGTCCGCCGATGCGGCTGCCCTCCGGACGCACGCATGCCCCCCGGAGGACACACGTGACCTTTGTCGATCGAACCCTGATCTGCGTCGACTGCGGTGTGGAATTCATCCACTCCGTCGCCGACCAGGAGTACTACGTGCAGAAGGGGTTCACCAGCGATCCGAAGCGCTGCACGAGCTGCCGAGCCAGCCGACGCGCAGCGAGGGAGACGGACGGCGACGCGCGCGAGATCGGCGGCCCGCGCGGCTACGAGCGCGGCGACGACCGAGCGTCACGCGAGTACTTCGCGGTGATCTGCTCCTCGTGCGGCAACCAGGCGCAGGTCCCGTTCAAGCCGCGCATGGACCGCCCGGTCTACTGCTCCGACTGCTTCCGGACCGTCCGCCCGGACTGACGCGGCCGGGTCCCTGCCGACGTCCGAGCCTGCAGGTGCCTAGACCGTGAAGACCTCGCCGGCGCGATGCCGTTCGCGCCGGCGCCCCCGCCAGACCGTGACGCGGGCCGCGCCGTGGACCTGCCACGCGCCGTCCCGCCCGATGACGGCGGTGTCCTCGTCGATCCCGAGCACGACCGACCCGCGCGGCGCCTGGAGCGCCACGAGCGCCGACATCGGCTCCGGCCAGGCGTCGTAGTGGGGCACGACCGACACACCCGGGGCGAACGCCAGCCCTGACCGCCATTTGAGCGGCCACGGAAGGACGCGCACCCGGAAGTCGAACGTATGGCCCGCGAGGACCATCGCGCCGGCCGAGCACCCCGCGAGCACCGCGCCTCGTTCATGCGCGGCCGCCATCGCCCGGCCGACCGCGCTGCCCTCGAGCGCCTCCAGCAGATACCCGGGCTTGCCGCCCGAGAGGTAGATCAGGTCGGCCTCGCCGACCGCCTGCGCGAACCCGGTGTCGTCGGCCGAGGCGCGGTCGCGCACGAGGACGGGCTCGACCTCCGCGCCGAGCCCGCCGAAATGGGCGACGCCCATCGCGGCCCACCGGTCGAAGACCGCCTCGCCGTCCGGATAGGAGGCCGTCGGCAGGATCGCGACGCGAGGTCGAGGGCGGCCGGTCGCCGCGAGCAGCTCGAGGTCGAAATCGAGCATCGCAGGGAGGAACTCACCGGCGCCTACGAGCGCCACCGGGCCGGGCATGGCGGTGAGTCTAGGGCGACGTCCCCGGCTCCGTGTCGCCCGCGTCCCGTGAGCCGGGTCGGACGACGCGCGGGCGAGCTGTCAGGACAGGATCAGGAACCCCAGGATGTCCACTTTCGGGTGGTCTGGCGGACCGACCGCCGTGATGGTGAGAACATGGGTCGCGCGCGTGCCCCATGTCTTCGAGAACGAGCAACAAAACGAGTCGGTCACGCTGCGGGACTGGTCGAGCGTCGCCACGAGCATCCCGTCGATCCGGATCTCGGCGGTCCCGTACGCGGCCCCGACGTGAGCCATCCAGGCGATCGACCGGCCGGTGAACGTCAGGGTCGCCGTCTCACCGGGAGAGGTCGCAGCATATGCAGACCCGCCCAACGGGTTGGCCGCCTGCGTCCAGCCGCTCGAGTACGTGATGCTCTTGCTCGTTGGCAGGATCAGGCCCGTGCGCAGCACAGGCCCGGTCATCCAGCGACTCCAGTTCCCGGCGTGGTCGCGCATCCGCGCCCGGATGCGATACGTCGCGTTGCCTCGTGGTGATCCGAACAACCTGAAGGTGAAGTTGTACGGCACCACGACCGACCTCATCCGCACCACGCCGTCCGGGTCGGGGGTGTCGACCAGATTGGCATGTTCCCATGCGAGCGTGCGGTAGGTGCCGCTGTTTCGACTGATCGCGATCTGGAACTGGTCCCCGTAAATCCCGAACCCACCGTGATCGTGGCCGGTCACGGTGATCGACCCGTTCCCTACCAACATGGCACGGGAGTCGCTCAGTCGGGCCACCGGCACCAGGACCGTGGGCGCGACCCGATCCGTCGCCGCCGATACGACCGGCACTACGGCGACGGCCATCGTGAGGGCCAGCATGCCCCCCGCGACGGCGCGCCATGAAGCCCTGATCCCGATCCGAGCCTGCATCAACCGGCTCCCCTATCGCGACGAACGGTGGGCGCCGACATGCTAGGCGCGTCGGCGCCGTCCGCGCAATCACCCGTGTCGCGCGCATGGCGGGACCCACGTCGCGGTCGGGCAGGGCGTCAGGAGATGACGAGGAACCCGGCGACGTCTACTTGCGACCGCCCAGAATGCGGCGCGAGGGTCGTGCAGGGGGGAGCGTGCCCGCCAGTTCCACCGCTCGGGTCGCGGGCCGCTGGCTCCTGGATCGCATCGCCTTCGCTCCTGCGACGGCGGACGTGGGACGCGATGCCGGGACCAGACCGGCCGGCCGCGATCGCCCTGTTGCAGGCCCCCGGGCGCGCTGCGACACTGGCCCGAGATGACCAGCCGCCAGCGATGGACCCTCATCGCCGCGATCATCGGATCGGGCGCCGTCTTCCTCGACGGCACCGTCGTCAACATCGCCCTCAAGCGGATCGGGCAGGAGCTGCCCGCGACCTACATCAGCACGCTCGAGGGCCAGGCGTATGTCGTCAGCGGCTACCTGGCCGTTCTCGCAGCCCTGCTGATCCTCGCCGGCGGCCTGTCCGACCACTACGGCCGCCGCAAGGTCTTCGCCATCGGCCTCGCCGGGTTCGGGGCCACCTCCGCGCTGTGCGGCCTCGCGCCGACGCTCGAATGGCTGGTCATCTTCCGCCTGATGCAGGGCGCCGCCGGCGCGCTGCTCGTCCCGGGGTCGCTGTCGCTCATCACGCAGGCCTTCTCGGGCGCCGAGCGCGGTCGCGCGTTCGGCATGTGGGCGGCGTCCACCTCGGCCCTGACCGTGCTCGGGCCGATCGTCGGCGGCACGATGGTCGACACCATCGGCTGGCGGAGCGCCTTCCTCATCAACGTCCCGGTGACGGCCTTCGCGCTCTGGGTGACCCTCCGCCATGTCGAGGAGTCGCGCGACTCGGAGGCGACCGGCAGCTTCGACTGGCTGGGCGCGCTGGTCGCCGCGCTCGCCGTCGGCGGGCTCGCATTCGGCCTGATCCGCGGCCAGGCCCATGCCTGGAACGACGCGCTCGCGTGGGGCGCGATCACCGTCGGGGTGATCTCGCTGATCCTCTTCCCGATCCTCATGGCCACCCGCCCGAACCCGCTGGTCCCCTTGAGCCTGTTCAAGTCGCGGGCGTTCACCTCGATCAACCTGACGACCTTCTTCGTCTACGGCGCGCTGTACGTGAACTTCTGGTACACGAGCCTCGTCTTCCAGGGCGTGCTCGGCTACACGGCGACGGGCGCCGCCCTGATCGGCCTGCCGACGGGCGTGATGCTGGCGCTGCTCTCGACGCGGATCGGCACCCTGGCCGGGCGGCTCGGTGCCCGCCGCTTCCTCGTCGCCGGGCCGAGCCTGATGGCCATCGCGCTCCTCTGGTACTCGCGCCTCCCGGCCGATTCGGAGCCGTGGAAGGCCGCCATCGAGACGCCGTCCACGCTGGTCCCGCCGGTCGACGTCCTCATCGACGTCCTGCCGGCCGTGCTCCTGTTCGGCCTCGGCATCTCGTGCGTGGTCGCGCCGCTGACCAGCACGCTGATGGGCTCGATCTCGACGCGCTTCTCGGGCCTTGGATCCGCGATCAACAACTCGATCTCGCGCGTCGGCCAGCCGCTGCTGGGGGCATTCATCTTCATCGCGGTGAGCGCGACGTTCTACGCCACCCTCGGCGCGCTCGCGCCGACGCTCGACACGTCGTCGGCCGCGGTGCAGGCCGCCTTCCAGCCGCTCAACCCGCCGCCGCCTGGCGCGACGCCCGAGCAGGTCAGCGCGGCGACCGCCGCATCGATGGACGCGTTCCACCTCGCGATGCGCGTGTCGGCGGTCCTGCTCGTGATCGGGGCGGTGATCTCGTTCGTCGGGCTCCGCGAGGGCGCGGGCGCGCCGCGGGCCGAGGCCGGCGATGCGGTGGACAGCCCCGTGGGTGCGGTCGGCTGATCCGGATCCGCGCCCGGGACGACGGTCAGCGCGGGTTGCGGAACGCGCCCCCGTGGCCGGGGATGACGATGTCGGCCACGGCCCGCACGCGCGCTCGACCGGCCTCGATGGCCGACTGGTCGTCGGCGAGCGGGTCGATCTCGGGGGTCCCGTCGGCTCGCCACCACAGGTGGGTCAGCGCGTAGGTCGCGTCCTCGGCCGTCACGATCAGCGAGGCGTCCTCGTTGGTGTGCCCCGGCGTCAGCCAGAGCTCGGCGTTGGGCGAGAGCCGGTACCCGTCGCCGTCGTGGTCGAGCCACAGGTCGTCGCGATAGCGCGCCCAGAAGTCCACGACCTCGGCGTTCGGGAACAGCGCGATGTTCACGGTGTGGTCCGGGTGGTGATGGCTGATGAAGACGTGCGTCACCGCCTCGGGGACGACGTCGAGGGCGGCGAGCGGGTCGAGGATCCGCGATCGGTCCGCCACCATCCCGGGATCGGCGACGATCAGGGCGTCGCCGTCGCGGATGAGCGTGACGCTGCTGCCGACGCGATCGTCGGCGTAGCCGGCGTGGAGGAGATGCACCGTTGCCACGGCCGCGATGCTACCGCGACCGAGACCGGCCTCCAAGGGTCGTCGCGGCACGCGCGATGACGACGCCCCGGCACGGGCGCCGGTGCGAGACTCCGAAGGCCGACTCGCACGCTTGGGAGGCCCGATGACCGCCGACCGCCCCGCCGACCTCGCCCTGACCGGTGGCCGGATCGCCACGATGGACACCGCCCGCTCCTGGGCGACCGCCCTGGCCGTCCGCGACGGGCGGATCGTCGCGGTCGGACCCGATGCGGCCGTCCGCCCGCTGATCGGCCCGTCGACCCGCGTGATCGAGCTCCGCGGGCGGACCGTGACCCCGGGCTTCCAGGACGCGCACGTCCATCCGGTCCACGGCGGGCTGGCGATGCTCCGCTGCGACCTGCACGCCGACGAGGAGTCGGGGCCGGGCTACGACATCATCGACGCGTACGCGAGGTCCCGCCCGGACGAGACGTGGATCCGCGGCGGGGGCTGGTACATGGCGGCCTTCGAGGGCGGGACGCCCCGGCGTGAGGACCTCGACCGGATCGTGCCCGACCGCCCGGTCTTCCTGACGAACCGGGACGGCCATGGGGCGTGGGTCAACTCGAAGGCGCTGGAGCTGGCCGGGATCACCGCCGCGACGCTCGACCCCGCCGACGGCCGGATCGAGCGCGACCCGGACGGATCGCCGTCGGGCACGCTCCACGAGGGGGCGATGGACCTCGTGCAGCGGCTCATGCCCGATGACACGCCGGCCGAGCTGGAGGAGGCGCTGCGGCTGGGACAGCGCCACCTCCAGGAGTTCGGGATCACGGCCTGGCAGGACGCGATCGTCGAGCCCCACGTCGAGGAGCGCGCCTATGTCGCGCTGGCGAGCCGCGGCGAGCTGACCGGCCGCGTGGTCGGCGCCATGTGGTGGGACCACCACCGCGGCGCCGACCAGATCGAGGAGTTCGTCGCGCGGCGGGAGGCCACGGCGATCGGTCGATATGCCCCGACCAGCGTCAAGCTGATGATGGACGGCGTCCTCGAGAACTTCACCGGCGCGATGCTCGAGCCCTACGGCGACGGCCACGGCGGGATCACGGACAACCGGGGACTCCTCCAGATCGATCCGGACGGTCTCGCGCAGTGGGTCCCGGCGATCGACGCGCTCGGCTTCCAGCCGCACTTCCACGCCATCGGCGATCGCGCGGTCCGGGCGTCGCTCGACGCGGTCGAGGCGGCGCGACGCGCGAACGGCCCGTCGGACACGCGGCCCCACATCGCGCACATCCAGGTCATCCATCCCGACGACATCCCGCGCTTCCGCACCCTGGATGTGGTCGCCAACGCGCAGCCGCTGTGGGCCTCGCACGAGACCCAGATGGACGTGTTGACGATCCCGTTCATCGGCGAGCGGTGGCGCTGGCAGTATCCGTTCCGGTCGCTCAGGGCGGCCGGTGCGGTCCTGGCGATGGGCTCGGACTGGAGCGTGTCGAGCGCGAACCCGCTCTGGGAGATGCAGCTGGCGGTCGAGCGCCTGGCGCCGGCCTCGTATGGCGGCGAGCATGAGGTGTTCCTGCCGGACGAACGGCTCGACCTCGTGGATGCGCTGGCGGGCTTCACGACCGGGTCCGCCTGGGTGAACCACCTCGAGCGCGACACCGGCTCGCTCGAGGTCGGCAAGGCCGCGGACCTCGTCGTGATCGACCGCGACCTGTTCGATCGCGGCGCCGGCATGATCGGCGATGCGCGCGTGGTCGGGACGTTCATCGAGGGCGTCGCCGTCGTCGAGGACCCAGCGCTCGACGGGTGATGGCGGGCTGCTGCGCGGCGCGGCCTCCGCCGGCCATCTCGCGGCATGGACGGATGACGATGCCGGTTTGGCATCGGACGTCGATGTGACGGGCTGCGGTGCGAGCGCATCTTCTCCTTGCGCCCCGGACCTACCGGGAGCGAGAAAGGAGCAACCAGTGAACGCCTACGCACTCCTGGCCGTGAACGAGCACCTCGAGTACCTGCGGGCCGAATCCGCACGGCGCGAGCGATTCGCCAAGCGCGGCCCGAGCCTCCGCGATCGGATCGCGTCGGCGACCAACGGTCTCCGTCGCTCCCTCGGTGGCGACTCCTCGTCCGCCTTCCTCCCGGCGCTCCAGGACTACCCGTACCGAGGCTGATCCTCCCGCAGCCACGGTCCTCCCTCCCTCCGATACGCGACCGACCTCCGCCCTCCAGCGGGGGTCGTCGTGTGTCCGGGGGCTTTCGCATCGCCTGGGCCGGCGCCAGAGATCCGTCCCGTGCCGGCCGTCAGCCGTGACCGGCGAGGTCCTCCGGCCGATCGACATCGCGGAGCGTGGCGCCGTCCGGGTCGTCCACCCGCCAGACCGCATCGGAGATGACCGCGAGCGCGAGGCCATCCCGCAGCGCCCGCAGGCGGCGCTCGTCCGATGCGAGCAGGGTCGCCGCGACCGCGGCCGCCGGAGCTCGACGCAGGGCCATCGGCAGGGGTCGGTGACGGCCACCGGCCTCGAGGACCGCGGCGTCGACCGACGGATCGTCGAGCGCATCGACCAGCCTCCGGAGCACCGCCGGCACGAGCGACGGCATGTCACCGCCGATGACCAGCACGACCTCGGCATCGGTCGCCGCCAGGCCGGCATCGACGCCGGCGAGCGGGCCTTCGAAGGCGCGAGCGTCCTCGATGCGGCGGGCGCTCAGCGGGGATCCGTACGGCCGAGCCCGGGGCCGCGACGACCAGCACCTCGTCGACGATGCCGGCCACCGCGCCGACGGCACGCTCCAGCATCGGGACGCCGTCGACCGGCTCCGCGAGCTTGTCGCGGCCGAAGCGCGACGACCGGCCGCCCGCGAGCACGATCGCGGCCGTCGTCATCGCGACGTGGCCTGGGCCGCGGCGGCGCGTGGTCCCGGCCGATGCCCGTCCGGGGTGCGGCGCAGGATCCCGCGACGGTCGAGGTCCTCGAGGATCGCCATGACGTACCGGCGGCTCGTGCCGGTCGCGTCGCGCAGGGCCGACGGCGTCAGCGGCGCGGCCGTGGCGAGGGCGAGCGCCTGGGCCGTCAGGGCCGCGTAGGTATCGGCGGCGTAGGCGAGCGTCGGCTCCAGGACCACGATCCGTCCGTCGCGCTCGAGCGCGCGGACCCCCTCGGGCGGGCACCCGGCGGCGCGGGCCGCGTCGGCGAGGGCCGGTGGCGCGGCGACGGCGAGCGTCGACTCGAGGCGATCCATCGCGGCCGCCAGCGCCGGATCCGGGGCCGGGGCCGCGGCGCCCGGGAGCGTGACGCGGTCGCCGACACGGACCAGCCGCCCGTCACGGACCAGCGCGTCCACCACCGATCCCGCCGCTCGGACCGCGTCCTCCCAGCCGAGCGACACGGACCGTCTGAGGGCGCGGGCCGTCGTGGTGCGCAGGTCGGCCAAGGTCACGAAGCCCGTCCCGCCGCCGACCCGAACGACCGCAACGTCCGACGACGCCCGCGGCGACATCGGGCGCGAGGCGGACGCCATCCGCGTCGACGAGCGCCCCGTGGAGCTCGAGCCGTGCCGCGGCGCCGCCGGTCGCATCGCCGCCGACGACGGCCTCGGTCAGGGCAGCGACCCGTTCCGCCGTCTGCCGTCGTCGTGAGACGCCGCGAGCCGGTGCCACGTCGATGACCTGTCCGCCCACGACCTGGTGCGCCCCGGACGGCCGCCGAAGCACGAATCGATCGCCGGGCGCGGCGGCGACGGGCTCCGCCAGCCGGAGGATGGCGCCGACATCGCCGCCCGGGAGGTCGATGGCGTCGCGGCCGCTCCGTCCGATCGCCGACATCGACCGCCGCGGTCCCCAGATGGAGGCGGGCGCGCGCCCGGTCCGGCACCGGCGCCCGAAGGCGCACGAGCATCCGGTCCGTCGCGACGATCGCCGGGTCCGCGGTGAGGACCTGCCCGCGCGACAGCGCCTCGGTCTCGATGCCGGCGACATCGACCGCCGTCCGGCCCGGACCGGCCGCATCGACCGACGCGTTGTGGACCTGGAGCTCGCGCGCTCGCGCGCTCGCGTCACCCGGCAGCACACGGAGCGCGGCACCGCGATCCAGACGCCGACCGCGGAGGGTCCCCGTGACCACGGCGCCGCGGCCCTTGACCGCGAAGACCCGGTCGATCGCGAGCGACGGCGGCCGCGCGGGCGCCCCGGCCTGGCGAGCCACCACGGCATCGCTCACCGCGCGAAGGGCGCCGCGAACGGCCTCGATCCCGCGCCCGTCGGTCGAGGAGACGGATAGCACCGGGACGCCGGCCATCGACGTCCCGTCCAGGAGCCGCCGCACCGCCTCGACCACCTCGTCGCGCCGTACGTCGTCGACCACATCGATCTTCGTGACGACCGCCAACCCGTCGCGGATCTCGAGGGCATCGAGCAGCGCCAGGTGCTCGAGCGTCTGCGCACTCGGACCGTCGTCGGCCGCGACCACCAGCATCGCGGCATCGATCTCGCCCGCCCCGACGAGCATGTTGCCGACCAGCCTGTCGTGGCCCGGGACGTCGACGAAGTCGAGCTCGACCCCGTCGTCGAACGCGAGATGGGCGTAGCCGACGTCGATGGTCATCCCGCGACGCTGCTCCTCGGGCAGCCGGTCGGCGTCGATGCCGGTCAGCGCGCGCAGCAGCGTGGTCTTGCCGTGGTCGATGTGCCCGGCCGTGCCGATGACGACGGTCATGCCCGTCCGGCGAGGGCCTGGGCGATCGCGCGACCGAGCGCGACGTCCGCCTCCGGCTCGACCGTGCGCAGGTCGAGCACCACGCGGTCGTCCTCGATGCGACCGACGACCACGGGTTCGCCTCGACGCAGCGCGGCGAGCAGCCCGTTCGCCGAGCGCGCCTCGAGCGCGAGCCCGGAGGACGCGAGCGTCTCGCCCGGCAGCGACCCGCCACCGACCGTCGAGCGGAGCTGGACCACCGACGCGCGCGGACCGAGCGTCGTCGCCAGCGCCTCGGCTCGGTCCCGAAGCGTCGCCACCGGGCGTCGCGATCATCCGCCAGACCGGGATCGCCTCGACCGCTCGGCCCGAGCGGTACAGCCCCAGGGTCAGCGCGACGGCGGCCAGGGTGGCCTTGTCCGGCCGCATCGCGCGGGCCAGCGGGTCGCGCCGCATCCGGGCGACCAGGTCGGCCCGCCCGACGACCAGCCCCGCCTGCGGCCCGCCGACGAGCTTGTCGCCGCTGAACGTGACGATGTCCGACCCGGCCGCCAGCCGTTCCCCGGGGAGTGGCTCGTGCGCGAGCCCGAACGCCGCGGTGTCCAGCAGGGCGCCCGAGCCCAGGTCGTCGATGACGATGGCGCCATGCCGATGGGCGATCTCGGCGACCTCGGCCGGATCGGGGGCCTCGGTGAAGCCGGTCATCGAGAAGTTGGACGGGTGGACCCGGAGGACCGCCTTCGCGCGGCCCTCGGCGAGCGGCGGCTCGAAGTCGGCGGCGCGGGTGCGGTTCGTCGTGCCGACCTCGATCAGCTTCGCGCCCGCGCGCCGGATGATCTCGGGGATCCGCACGCCGCCGCCGATCTCGACCAGCTCGCCGCGCGAGACGACGACCCCGCCGCGACCGGCGAGGCCGACCGCGAGCGCGAGCGCCGCCGCGTTGTTGTTCGTGACGAACGCGTCCTCGGCACCGGTCAGCGCGATCAGGTGCTCCTCGGCCGTCCGGACGCGCGCGCCGCGGCGGCCGGTCTCGCGGTCGAGCTCGAGGAGGAGGTAGCGCCCGGCCAGCGCGGCGGTGGACTCGGCCACCTCGGCGGCCCACGGCGCGCGGCCCAGGTTCGTGTGGACGATCACGCCCGTGGCGTTGATCACGGGGAGCGGCCCGGCGTCGGCGAAGGCCTCGATCCGCGCGGCCACCTCGACGCCCAGCGCCTCGGTCGACCGTGCCGCCTCCCCCGCCCCGAGTCGCGCCCGCTCGTCGTCGACCACGGCGCGCGCCGCATTCACGACGGCATCGACGCTGGGCGGTCGCGGGCGGTCGGTGGGCTTGGTCGACATCGGGCCTCCGTGGCGGGAAACGGGCTGGCCCGATGGAGTCTAGGTCGCGCGCGCCGTCACGGCGTGCGCCGTCGCGGCATGATGGTGCCGTGATCGACGAGGCAGGCGACGTGCGGCTGGTCCGCGCGGGCCCGGACCAGGTCTGGCATGTGGTCGAGCGGGACGACGGCGGCAAGGTCGCGGTCGCGTGCCGCAAGAAGGTCAAGGCCGCGTCGAGCGCCAGACCATCCCGGTCGCGAGCCTGCTCTCCGCCGGTCGCATCTGCCTCGACTGCGCCCAGGTGCTGATCAGCGCCGGCTAGGCGGCGCACATCCAGGGTCGTCGCGATCGAGCAGGTTCGGAGAAGCCACGCCGCGCCGGCCGCAGCATCATGAGGGCCACTTCACCGGATCCCGAACAGAGGAGACCGACATGGCCGACACGACGAAGACCAGCAAGGGGTTCAGCGCCGACGAGAAGGCCGCGATGCGCGAGCGCGCCAAGGAGCTGAAGGCCGAATTGCGCTCGAAGGCCGACCGCGCGGACGGGGAGCGCGACCTGCTCGCGAAGATCGCCGAGATGCCGCCGGCCGATCGCGACATGGCCGAGCGGCTGCACAAGCGGATCATGGCCGTGGCGCCGCGAGCTGATGCCGAGGACCTGGTACGGCATGCCCGCCTACTACAAGGACGGCAAGGTCATGTGCTTCTTCAAGGCCGCCGCGAAGTTCGAATCGCGGTATGCGACGTTCGGCTTCGAGGAGGCGGCCCGCCTGGACGACGGCCCGATGTGGCCGACGTCGTACGCCTTGACGGAGCTGACCGCCGCCGACGAGCAGCGGATCGGCGAGCTCGTGAAGCAGGCCGCGAGCTGACACCCGCCTGAACACCGATGCGGGCGCATGCCCCGCGAGTGTGACGAGCCTGCAACGACTCGCGCCCTTCGGCGAGATGGAACCAGCGGGCTCGCGCGCCCTACCGTCCGTTCTGGCGGTGACGTCCGGCTCGACCGGCGACATCGACCTGGGACCCTCGGACCGCCGGGATCCCCATTGAGGACCCTGGCCGCGTCTCACGATCCGACGCGGCTGGGGTCTCTCGCACCGGAGGACACCCATTGGCGATCTCGACGCCGATCCGCTCGGACGTGCGCCTGGCTCCCGTCTCGCTCGATGCGTGGATGACCACGCCGGTCGGCTGGGCGCCGTCGGATGCCACGGGCCTGGTGGGACGCTCCGGGGACCATTGGAGCCTGCCCGGCCAGCCGACCGTCCGCCTGGCGAGCGACCCGGGCGTCGCGGTCGCCGAGGCGGGCCGGACGTGGGCAGGCCCGAGCGACGAGATCGCCGTCTGGTCGGCCCGGGTGACGCTCGACGCCGTCGCCGACCTGCGCCGCCGGGACCTGTGGAGCCGGGTGACGATCCCTGACGACCCGTGCTGGATCCTCGACCGGGAGCGCTGCCGCGGCGTCGCGGGCCGGCTCCGTGCGGAGGGCGACGCCGACGGGATGATCGTGCCGTCCGCGGTCGTGCTCGACGACCCGCGCCGGTTCGCCATCGTCGTCTTCGTCGAACGGCTCCGTCGCGACCTCCAGGCCGCCGTCGAGGCCGGCCGCCTCGAGCTGGTGCTCCGGACCGAAGTGCCGCATCCCACGGCGACCTGACACGACGATGGAAGGCGCCGGCCAGCCCTCGTCCGTCGTGCGCTTCGAGGGCGTGACCCGCCGCTTCGGGGACACCGTCGCCCTGTCCGACGTCGACCTGGACATCGAGCGCCGGACGGATCGTCGGGGTCATCGGGCCGAGCGGGGCCGGGAAGACCACCGCCGTGCGGCTGATGACCGGTGAGCTGCTGCCGACCGAAGGCACGGTCCGGGTGCTCGGCGAGGACCCGGCGGACCTGAGCGGGCAGGCGCGCCAGTCGATCGGCTTCATGCCCCAGCAGTTCGCGCTGTACGACGACCTCACCGCAGGCGAGAACGTGGACTTCGTCGCGAGCCTGTTCGGGCTGCTCTTCCGCGGCCGACGCCGCCGCACCCGCCGCGTCCTGGAGCTGCTCGGGCTCTGGGATGTGCGACGCCGCCGGGCGGGCGACCTCTCCGGCGGGATGCAGCGCCGCCTGCAGCTGGCATCGGCGCTCGTCCACGACCCCAGCCTGATCTTCCTCGACGAGCCCACGGCCGGCATCGACCCGCTGCTGCGCGAGACGATCTGGACGGAGCTCGACCGCCTGCGCGACGACGGCCGGACGCTGGTCGTGACGACGCAGTACGTCACGGAGGCGGAGCGCTGCGACGTCGTGGCGCTCATCGCCGACGGGAAGCTCCTGGCCTACGCGCCGCCCGATGCCCTGCGACACCTCGCGTTCGGGGGCCAGGTGCTCGAGGTCACGACCGAGCGCCCTTCGATGGCGCCGACGTCGAGGCCGTCGCGCCCATCGACCACGTGCGACAGACGGGGCTCCGCTCATTGCTGGTCACGACGAAGGATGCCGCGACGACCACGCCCGTCGTGATGGACGCCGTCGAACGCGCCGGCGGCTCGGTCGTGTCCATCACCGAGCATCGGTCGTCCTTCGACGAGGTCTTCGCGGAGCTGATCCGCAAGGCCGGCGCCGAGCCGGACGGTGCGCTCGCATGAGGGGGCTGCTCACGGCCCTGCTGCGCATCCTCGCGATCCTCGGCAAGGAGCTGCTCGAGACGTTCCGTCGACCCTGGGCGGTCGCCACCATCGTCCTGGGGCCGTTCGTCATCCTCGTCGTCTTCGGCCTCGGGTACCTCGGGCAACCCGCGATCCGGGCGGCGCTCGTCATCCCCGACGGCTCCGGCCTCCCGACCGACCTCGCCACCTACCAGGACCATGCCGGGGGCGGACTCACGATCGTCGCCATCGATGCCGCCGAGGAGGCGGCCCGCGACCGCCTGCGAGCGAGGGACGTGGACGTGATCGTCATCGCGCCCGACGACGGTCAGGCGACGCTGGAACGCGGCGAGCAGGCCGTGCTGCGGGTCGAATACGACAGCATCGACCCGTACATCGGCCTGCTGGTCGACAACGCCGCCGACCAGATCTCGAGCGCCGTCAATCGCGAGCTCATCCGACGGGCGGCCGAGGAGGCCCAGAAGCAGGCGAGCGCCGCCGGGTCGCCGCTGCCGTCGCGGTACGACCCGAACCTCGTGGCGGAGCCGACCCGGGCGGAGGTCCAGGACCTCGCGCCGACGGCACCCTCGGTCACCTGGTTCTACGGGATCGCGGTGCTCGCGCTCATCATCCAGCACATGACCGTGACGCTCGGGGCGCTGTCGATCTTCCGCGACGGCCGGCGCGGCCTGGTCGAGCTGTTCCGCCTCTCGCCGATCCGCTCCGGGGAGCTGCTGCTCGGCAAGTACCTCGCGATCGGGCTGCTGAGCGGGGTCGTGTCCGCCGCGCTGATCACGCTGCTCGTGGGGGCGTTCCGGCTCCCGGTCCTGGGCGACCTCGGCGCCGATGATCCTGGTGATCGCGCTGCTCACCGCCGCCGGGACCGGCCTCGGGCTGCTGATCGGGCTGGTCGCGGACTCGGAGCGACAGGTCGTCCAGGCGACCCTGCTCGTGCTGCTGACGTCGGTGTTCTTCGGGGGCCTCGCGATCAACCTGGCCCTCTTCGCCTGGCCGATCCAGCGGGCCGCGACGATCCTGCCGATCACCCAGGCCACCCAGCTCTTCAACGACGTGCTGCTGCGCGGTCAGCACGGCGATCCGCTCCGCTACGCGCTGCTCGGTGCGATCGCCATCGCGCTCTTCCTCGCGTCGATGGTCGCGCTGCGGCGCAAGCTGGCCCACGGCGAGCTGGCCGCGACGGTGAGCGGGACCTAGGTCTCGGCGCCGGCCTTGCGAGCACCTACCGGGGTGCGTCCTCGCCGTCCTCGGCCTCCTCGTCGTCCTCGGCCGGGCTGGGCTCCGGGGTCGGGTCCTGCGCGACCGGCACCTCGCGGGCCTGGAGCCCCTCGATCAGGATCTCGATCGCGGCGGCGATCGGCACGGCCAGCATCGCGCCGACGAGGCCGCCGACGGCCCCGCCGACGAGCAGGCTCAGGATCACGAGGAACGGCGAGATCCCCACCGTGTTGCGCATCACCGTCGGCACGAGCACGTTGCCCTCAAGGAACTGCAGGACGATGTACACGCCGGCGACGACGAGCGCGAGTTGCGGCGACACCGTCGCGGCGACCAGGACCGCGGGGATCGCGCCGAGGAGCGGGCCGACGAGCGGGATCGCCTCGGTGATGGCGGCGATCAGGCCGAGGATCAGCGCGCCCGGGACGCCGAGGATCGTGTAGGCGATCGTCGTCGCCGTCCCCATGGCGGCCATCAGGATGAGCTGGCCGCGGACCCACAGCCCGAGACGCTCCTCGACGTGGTTCCAGATCTCGCGCGATCCGGCGCGACTCTCGGCGGGGACGAACGCGAGGACATACCGCTGCAGGCGGGCATGCTCGACCAGCCAGAAGTAGACGAGCGTCAGGAGGGTCAGCGTCGAGATGACGGCCTCCGCGACCGTGAGCCCGACCTGGACGACCTGGCCGGTGGTCGGCGCCGTCGAGACGGGCGGGCTCACGATCCTCGAGCCGGCGTCGAGCAATGCCGTGATGCTCTGGCCGATGACCTGCGGTCGGACCTCGCTCGCCCAGGTACGGGCCTGATCGATGAACGGCGGGAGCCGATGCAGGGTGGCGTCGAGCTGCGCGGCGGCGACCGGGACGGCCACCAGGGCGAGCCCGACGACACTCACGAGGAACACGCCGTAGACGAGGAGGATCGTCGGTCCGCGCCCGATCGGGAGGCGCCCGCGGATCCACGCGACGACCGGCTCGAGCGCGCCCGCCAGGATGATCGCCAGGAACAGCAGGATCAGCACCCCGCCGGCCGCGTTCGCGAGCGCGAGCAGCCCGACGATCGCGGCGACGCCGATCGCGAACCCGCTGCCGCGGGTGATCCAGGCGGCGAGCGACGGCCCGCCTTCGTCGACCGGCTGGGCGGCCTTCGTCACGCGGGACCGGTCGAACGGGGCGCCGCGAACGAGAACGTAGCGTGGTGGACCATCGATGAAGGGTCCGGGCCCGGCCGTCACATCGACGCGCCGGGACCGGCTGCGGACGTTGCGGATGCCCGACGGAACGCATCACCCGCCGATCCCATCCTGGGGATCGTTCGCACGATTCGCCCCGATTGCGCCTAGACTGGCGCCGCCGCAGGATCAGGAAGAAGGCACGCTCCGATGACAGACCCGAAACCGCAGACGACGGCCGACGCCCTCGGCGAGTGGCGGCAGGCCGAACAGACCGCCGCGGTCGCCCGGCGCGGCCGGATCGCCGCCGAGGTCGCCGCGTCGGCCGCCGAGGAGGCCGAGCAAGCGGCCCATGCCACGGCCGAGGCCGCGCAGATGGCCCTCAAGGCCGCCGGTCTTGCCGAGGAGTCCGCGGCCAAGACCGCCAAGGCGGCGAAGCTGGTCGTGCAGATGGCGCGGGCCGGGCTCGCCGACTCGGAGACGGAGGCCGCGATGGCGGACATCGGCGAGGTCGATGCCCACGAGCGCTACCGGGCCGCCGTCGAGCGCGCGACCGACCGCCAGACCGACAAGGTCTAGCCACTCCGCAACGCCGCTGTTATCCGATCGCGGTCTCCTGCGGCATCTTCCGATCGTCCCCGCCGTCATCGTCGCGTCACGACCCGGACCGGGTCTGCCCGGCGCTGCCGGGCGAAGCGCGAGATCCGGCCCTGACCGACCAGCAGGTCGGCCAGCTCGACGTTCGGAGGCCGTTCGATGATCGCCCGCGTCCTGACCGCCACGGTCAGCGTCGAGCACGCGACGCAGGTGCACGAGCTCATGCGCGAGCAGCTCCCCCTCCTGCGCTCGTACGACGGCCTCGTCTACGTGAAGCTCGCGCGCCGTCTCGTCGGCGGCGCCGAGGAGATCGTGCTTGTTCGAGGAATGGCGCGACGTCGACGCGATGCTCGCCTGGACCGGGAATCATCTCGACCGGCCCCGGCTGCTGCCCGGCACCGAGGACCTGATCGACACGCTGAAGATCACCCATTACGAGGCGCTCGACGTCGAGACCCCGGTGCCGGTCTACATCCGCACCGAGGCCGGTTAGCTCAAGCGCCGTCCGAGGGCGTGCCCACGGCCCATTGCCGTCGCCACAGGTCGGCGATCCACGCGACCTCGGCCTCGGGCAGCTCCGGGACATCGCCGAACTGGCGTGCCCTGAGGTAGACGTCGGCCGAGGCTTCGGTCACCGCCGCGGCCTTGAAGGCCCGCTCGATCGTGGCGCCGATCGCCAGCAGGCCGTGGTGCCGCAGGAAGCACGCGCCGCGGTCGCTGAGCGCATCGGCGGTGAAGTCGGCCATCTCCGGGGTGCCCGGTCGCGAGTACCGCACCGTGGTGACGGCGCCGCCCGCCGCCTCGACGAACCCGGTCAGGATCGGCGGCAGCGTCCAGCCCAGGGCCGCCATCGTCATCGCCGCGCGGCTGTGCGCATGCACGATCGCGCCGACCTCCGCCCGTCGCTGGTACACGAGCGTGTGCAGCGGGAATTCGGACGTCGGGGCGCGGCGGCCATCCACGATGGACCCGTCGCTCCGGACGATGCACACGTCCTCGGGCTGCATCGTGTCGTAGGGCGCATCGGTCGGCGTCATCGCGATCAGGTCGGCCTCGCCCGCGACGCGCAGCGAGATGTTGCCGGACGTCCAGTGGACGAGACCCTCGGCCTGCAACCGGCGGCCGTACAGGACCACGGTCTCGCGCGCCCGCTGCCAGGACTCGTCCACGTGCATCGCGATCCCTTCGATGGGTAGGTGGCGGGAACGCGTGGGAGTCGAACCCACCGCGCCGCGCCACGAACCATACGTCGCCCGACACGAGAACCACTGCCGAAACCACAGCCGCGCGGCCGTCAGATAGCGAGGGCCTGGACCCCTTCGGCCGCACGATCATCCGTCACTGTGGCGGTCCCCGACGCCAGGTCGACATCGAGGTCGCACTGCTCCGACTCGTGACGCCAGCTCATCCGGATCGACGACGGACCCGGGGACGACACCTCGAGCGTTCCCGCGAACGCGGGATGACTGTTCCGAAGGCGGATGAGATCCATCACGCGGCCCACGACCGGCCGTCCGACCTCGGACTCGACCTCGGACGTCGAGTAGTCGCGGCGATTGATCGCGCGGCCCTCCCCCGTCGCCTCGACGGCTCCGTGGTCGTTCGAGCCGGCCAGGAGCCCGACGTAGTAGATCTGGGGCACCCCGCGGGCGAAGAGCTGGATCGCCCGGGCGGCGACGATAGCGGTCGTCGTCGGCGTCGAGCGCCGAGTAGTAGGTGCAGTTCAGCTGATGGACGTCCACAGTTGTCGGCGTGCGCGTCCGAGAGGATCCGGTTGACGTTCCCGCCGCGGCGCTGCACCAGGTCTGCGAGCTCGAGCATCTCGGCCGGCGTCGAGGATGCCGTCAAGGTCGGGCCGGACCGGGATGCCGTCGTGGCAGTCGAGCATCGTGAACTGGCGCTCCGGCGACCGCGCCAGATGGTCGCACAGGCGCGCCGCCGATCCCAGTCTCGAAGGCGTGCAAGAGCAGCCCGGGCAGCACGAAGTCGTACGTCCAGTAGCCGTGCGCCGCGAGTCGCTCGTGGGTGGCGTATGGTCGTGGACCTCGGGCAGGATGGACGAGACCGAACCCGTCGGCGACCCGATGATCCAGTCGAGGAAGGCGTAGATCTCGGGCTCGACCATGAAGCAGCTGGTGCCGGCCTTCTTGATGACGTAGCCGACGGCGTCGAGCCGGACGATCGTCACCCCGTGGGCGGCGAACGGACCGCAGCCAGTCGGTGATCATCGAGCGGGTCGCCTGCGAGGTGACATCGAGGTCGATCTGCTCGGACCAGTCGTGCGATCCGAACGATGTCCAGATCCGCTCCGTCTCACCCGTCGCCTCGATCGTCACCATCGAGAAGGGCGCATCGGGCTTGCGAAGGAAGATCCGGGCGACGTCGTCCGCCGGCGGGTCGCCGTCGGGCCAGACCTTGTCGAGGGTGATGAACAGGTCGGCGCTGCTCGAGTGGCGGCCGTTCCGCAGGAACGCCTCGAACTCCGGCGCGACGCGACAGGTGGTTGATCATGACGTCGAGGAGGACGTCGTGGCTCTCGGCGATCCGTTCCACGTCGGCCCAGGTCCCGAACCGGGCGTCGATCTGCCCGTAGGTCAACGGAGCGAACCCCGGTCGCCTGACGACGGGAACGGCGGCAGGATGTGGACCCCGCCGAACAGGCCCGCGAGCGGCCCGCGAGCAGGCTCGTCGAGGGCCGGAAGGTCGCCGCCCAGCGAATCCGGGTAGGTCATCAGCTGGGGCGCGGTTCGCACGTCGGTCCTTTCAGGAGCTCGGGGTGGCCTGGTTCGATCGCGGAGTCACGAGCGGAGGGCGGCGTCGGCAGCGTAGCGCGGCGGTCGCTCATGGCGCCGTCATCGGGCTCAGCCTTTCAGGGAGCCCTGCAGGAGCGCCGAGATGAACTGGCGCTGGAACAGCAGGAAGACGATCAGGGTCGGGGTCAGGATCAGCAGCGATCCGGCGCACAGGAGCGGGATGTTGGTCGCGTAGTGGCCCTGGAACGCGCCGAGCGCACCGGCCATGGTCCGCTGGGTGGGTCCTCGACGAGCACCAGCGCCAGCAGGAACTGGTTCCAGGTCCAGACGGACATGAGGATCGCCGAGCGACGAGATCGGCGGCTCGTGCGAGCGGGCACGTGGATCCGCCAGAACAGGTCCCAGGTCGTCGCGCCATCGACCCGAGCCGCCTCCGAGAGCTCGGTCGGCATGTTGATGAAGTGGGCGCGCATCCAGAACACGGCGAACGGCATGTACAGCCCGATCAGCGGCAGGATGATCGCCCACCTCGTGTTGAGGATCCCGATGTCCTGCGCCAGGTAGTAGAGCGGCGTGATGATGCCTTCGAACGGCAGCGTGAGCCCGAACAGGAACAGCAGGAAGAGCAGCGGCCGCCGATGATGCGGAGCTGGCCGATCGCGAAGCCGGCCATGGTCGAGATGACGACCGCGACCGGCACGACCCCGAGCACGATGAGGACGCTGGACAGGAGCAGGGCGGGCATGTGCGCGACGTTGAACGCGTCGACGAAGTTGCCCCACTGCGGGTCGGACGGCCACTCGATCCCGCAGGGCATCGTGCCCGAGGGTAGCAGCGCGGCCTGAAGCAGACTGAGGAACGGGAGCAGCGTGATCGCCGACCAGGACGCGAGCAGCAGCAGCCTGCCCGTCTAGATCTCGCGTCGCGCGACGATCATCACTGCGTCCTCCTCGCCGAGCCGCTGGATCGGAAGCACGCATGCCAGGACGAGGATGAACAGGACCACCGCCAGCGCCGACGCCAGGCCGACCTGCCGCTCGGGGAAGGCGAGATGTAGATCTGGAGCCCAGGCACGGCGGTCGACGCTGCCAGGTCCGCCGCCGGTCGCGATGTACACGATGTCGAAGCCGCCAGGGCGGCGATCACCGTGACCGTGATGCAGACGCCGATCTCCTGCCGGAGGCTCGGGAGCGTGATCGAGCGGAACTCCTGGAACCAGCCAGCGCCGTCGAGCCGGGCCGATTCGTAGAGCGCGGGGTCGATCTTGTCATGCCCGGTGAGCAGCAGGACCGTGCAGAGGCCGAGCAGGACCCAGACCCCGATGAACCCGACGGCGGGCAGGGCGGTGTCGAAGTCGCCGAGCCATGCCCGCGTGAGGTCGCCGAGCCCGATCGCCGTCAGGACCTGGTTGACAGACACCGGACAGGGACAGCAGCCAGCCCCAGTGATGCCGGCCGCGACGAGCGGGATGATCTGCGGGCAGGAACAGGACGGTTCGGACGCGGTCCCGAAGCGTCCGGTGGCGATCCGGCGGATCACCGCTCGCGACGATCAGCCCGAGCCCGACCGGGAGGAAGCGAGAAGAAGAAGATCAGCTTGAAGGCGTTGAGATGGCGCCGAGCAGGTCGGGGTCGCGTCAGCACGTTGACGTAGTTCGACAGGCCGACCCAGGTCCGACGGCCCGATGCCGTCCCAGCGGTAGAACGAGTACTGGAACGTCAGCGCCAGCGGGAGCAGCACGAACGCCGCGTACATCGAAGAGGGCTGGCAGCGACGAACAGCCAGCCGATCGATGGCTCCCGGCGGACCCCGCGCAAGCGCGAGGTCCGCGAGGCTCGATGCCGCGGTGAGGCGATGGTCGACTCGGAGTCGAGACGCGTCAGCCGATCGCCACAGTCCGCGGCGTCGGCTCATTGCGCGAGTTCCTTCGCGTACTCCGCCTGGACGGCCTTCAGCAGGCCGTCGGCGTCTGCTTGTCACCGACCATCTTCTGCAATTCTGGGGTCCAGCCCTGCGCGAAGATCGCTCCCGGTGGCATTCGCGATGAAGTCCATCGCCCCGTTCGCCTTGGCGACGTCGCCGCCGGCGGCGAGCGTCTCGTTGGTGACCGAGCCGGCAGCCGCCGGCGGGATCGGCAGGTCCGTGGGACCGCCCGGATTGGAGCCACCGATCGCCACGTTGATCTGGCGGGCGGTCTCGTTGGTGGCGACCCAGTTCAGGAAGAACGCCGCGCAATCGGCGTTCTTGGCCTTCGCCGCGATCCCGTAGGTCAGCGGCGCCGACATGGCGGCGACCGGTCCGCCGTCCGTCCCGGACGGGAAGACGAAGAAGCCGACGTTGCCCGACAGGTCCTTGTCGTAGGTCGCGTTCTGCCAGTCGCCGTTGAACATGAAGACGCCCTCGCCCTTGCCGAAGCGGGCGTTGGCGTCGGTGTACTCGATGGCGTTGGTGTCCTTCGGGAAGTAGCCGGCCTTGATCCACTGCTGCAGATGCTGCGCGGCCGTGAGGTTGGTCGGGGTGTCGATGGTCGCACCCGGCTTCTGGAAGATCCAGTCGTTGATCGGCGCGGTCTCACCGTAGGCGGCCATCAATTGCTGCAAGCGGGAAGGCCAGGCCCGCGCCGCTCGCGGCGGCGTTCCACTGCATGATCGGCAGCAGGTTGGCCGCCTTCGCCTTGGCCAGGAAGTCCTCGAACTCGGCGACCGTCTTGGGCGGCGCGGTCATCCCGATCTGCGTCGCCAGCTGCTTGTTGTAGAAGACGCCGGTCAGGCTGTAGTTCAGTCCCGCTGCGTACAGCGAACCGGCGCCACGGGTCCCGTCCGTGCCGACGCGGTTCTGGGCGAGCTGGGCGGCCGGCCACTTGTCCCAGCCGAAGGCCGTGACGTACTCGTCGAGGTTCTTGAGCAGCCCGTCCTTGACCAGCGAGACCATCGTCGGCAGCCGGATCAGGTCCGGGGGGTTGTCGCCGGCGAGGAGTCGCGGCGTGGTGCTGATGAGGTTGGCGAACTGGTCCTGGCTGATCTTCCAGGTCACGTTCGGGAACTGCTTCGTGAACTCGTCCGACAGCTTGAACGGGATGTCGAACCCGGTCTCGAACATGGCGTTCAGGACGACCGGGTCGGTCCCGCAGCTCGGGACGGCCGCGGCGCTGGCGGACGGGCTTGCCGCCGCGTGGCGCTCGCGGATGCGGCTGCACTCGTGGACGCAGCCGTCGGTCGGGGCCGACGTTGCCGTCGAGCCGGGCGCACAGGCGCTGACCACGATCGCCAGGACCGCGAGGCTCGTCACGATGACGCCGGGACCGCGACCGGTTCGGCGACGGGTCGACGACCCGTCAGGGTTGGCGCTGAACATGTGAGTCCTCCTCCAAGGATCCGTTCGACGATGTGAGAGCGTCCGATCCGTCACTGCTGGCGGCTGCCCTCCTTCCGGGACGCCGTCGTCCGTCGTTCGACGATCTCGGGTGGGATCACGACCACCGGCGGGGTGGCCGCGCGCTCGACGATCTCCGCGATGAGCAGCTGGGCGCCCTGACGGCCCGATTCGAACAGGTGCTGTCGGACGGTCGTCAGCCCGACGAAGTCGCAGGCCTCGATGTCGTCGTAGCCGATCACGGACAGGTCGTCGGGGACGTGGAGCCCGAGGTCCTGCGCGGCGGCGAGCACGCCGAGGGCCTGCGTATCGCTGGCGGCGAAGATCGCGGTGGGTCGGTCGTCGAGCGAGAGCATCCGGGCCGACAGGTCGCGCGCTTCGTAGCGTCCGTGGGCACCCAGGGCGACGTAGCCGTCGGCGGGCGTCAGTCCGGCCCGCGCAAGCGCGCGCTCGTAGCCCTCGAACCGGTCGCGGCTCGAGGTGAACCCGAAGGGGTTCGCGAACTCGTCGCCCACGAAGCCGATCCGCTCATGGCCGAGGTCGAGCAAATGCTGGGTCGCGAGGTCGCCTCCGGCGACGTCGTCGCCCAGGACACGCGGCAGGCCGGCGGTGTTCTCCCGCGCGTCGATGAACACGATCGGCACGCCGGAGCGCTCGAGCCGCTCGACGTCGTCCTCCGATGGCGGCAGCGACACGACCAGCACCCCATCGGTGCGCTGGCGGAGCGGCAGGGTCTGGAAGTACTGGTTGCGCTTCTCGACCGTCTCGACGTTGTAGATGAGCAGGTCGAACTCGCTGTCGGCGAGGGCCGCGTCGATGCCGCGGAGCCGTTCGGCAGCCTGCGGCCGCGTCAGGAACGAGGTCAGGACCGTGATCGTCTGGGTCTTGCCCAGGCTCAGGCGGCGGGCCGACAGGCTCGGCGCGAAGTCGAGCTCCTCCGCGACCGCCACGATCCGCTGCTTGGTGGCCTCGCTGACCAGCGGGCTGCCGTTCAGGGCCCGTGACACGGTCGCCAGGCTCACCCCGGCCCGCTGGGCCACATCGCGGATCGTTGCCGGCTTGGCCATTCGACCTCCTGATGTAACCGCTTTCATGTAACCGCTTGCAGCAGCGTACTGCGGTTGTCAAGAGGGCGTCGAGGGGGTTGCGGGACGGGGCTGAACGGCATGCGCGCAGCGCCCGCGGATCGTGGCCCGCGGGGCGTCGGCGTCGACGAGAGCGTCGTGGCGGGAACGCGTGGGAGTCGAACCCACCGCGCCGCGCCGAGCGCCGCGCCACTGGTTTTGAAGACCAGGGGACCCACCGGGACCCGACCGCTCCCGCGCCGATGGTAGCGCGCGCGCGACCTATCATCCGGACATGACGACGCTCGAAGCCCCGGTCCCGACGCCGCTCCGGCTGACATCGCTGACCGACTGCGGCGGATGCGCCGCGAAGCTCGGGAGCCGACCTGCTCGCCGACGCGCTGAGCGGGCTGGGCGCCGACGCCGCGGCCCACGCCCCCGACGAGCTGATCGCCGGGCTGACGCCGCCCGATGACGCCGCCGCGTACCGCGTCAGCGACGACCTCGCGATCATCGGGACGCTCGACTTCTTCCCGCCGCTGGTCGACGACCCGCGCACCTACGGCGAGATCGCCGCGGCCAACGCGCTCTCCGACGTGTTCGCGATGGGGGGACGGGTGCTCTTCGCGCTGTCGATCGCGGCCTTCCCCGAGGACCTGCCGCGGGACGTGCTGGCGGCGATCTTCGAGGGCGCGTCGTCCAAGGTCCGCGAGGCGGGCGGCACCCTGGCCGGCGGCCACACGATCCGCGACCCGGAGCCCAAGTACGGGCTGGCGGTGATCGGCGCCGCCCACCCGGACAAGCTGCTGCGCAAGGGCGGCGCGAGGGCCGGCGACGTGCTGATCCTGACCAAGCGGCTCGGCACCGGCGTGCTCGTCTCGGGTGCCCGGCAGGGGAAGACCGAGCCGGCCGACGCTGGACGCCGCGATCGACCAGATGCGCACGCTGAACCGCGCCGCCGTCCGAGGTGCTGGTCGCGCACGGGGTGTCGGCCGCCACCGACGTGACCGGCTTCGGCCTGCTCGGCCACGGGCTCGAGATGGCCCGCGGCGCCGGCGCCCGCTTCGTCTTCGATGCCGCGGCGCTGCCGGCCCTCGATGGCGCCCTCGAGCTCGCCGCGGCCGGCGTCGAGACGGGCGGGGCGGCGCACAACCGGCGGTTCGTGCTGCCGGCCCTCACCGTCGCCGACGGCGTCGCGCCGGAGCTCGTCACGCTGGCCCACGACCCGCAGACCTCGGGCGGGCTGCTGGCCGCCATCGACCCGGGACGCATCGACGCCGTCGAGGCCGACCTCGATGGCCGCGGCGTCTCGCACTGGCGGATCGGCCGCGTCGAGGCCGGCGAGCCGGCCGTCGTACTCGGGTAGGCGGACGACCGATGGAGATCGCCCCTGGGATCCGGCGCCTCGGCACGGGAATGGTCAACGTCTACCTGCTCGAGGAGCCGGGCGGCGTCACGATCGTCGACGCGGGTCTGCCCGGCTACTGGGGCGACCTGCAGCGCGAGCTCGCGGCGATGGGCCGCTCGATCGAGGACGTCCGCGCCGTGGTCCTGACCCACGCCCACGACGACCACATCGGCTTCGCCGAGCGGATCCGCTCGGAGCGCGGCACCCCGATCCATCTGCACGAGGCGGATGCCGCGCTGGCCCGCGGCGAGGCGAAGCAGAAGAACGAGGGCGGCGGCCCGGTGAAGCCGCTCCCGCTGCTCTCGTTCCTGCTCTTCGGCCTGCGCAAGGGCGGGCTGCGGATCAAGCGGATCGCGGAGGTCTCGACCTTCGGCGACGGGGCCACGCTCGACGTGCCCGGCACGCCACGGGTGATCCACGTCCCGGGCCACACGGCGGGGAGTGCCGCGCTCCACGTCCCGTCGCGCGACGCGATCCTCGTCGGCGACGCGCTGGTGACGCTCAACGTGATGAGCGGCTCGACCGGCCCGCAGCCGTTCCCCAACTTCAACGCCGACAACCGCCAGGCCCGGGAATCGCTGCGACGCCTCGATGGTGTCGAGGCGTCGCTGGTGCTGCCCGGTCACGGCCAGGCGTGGACCGGCGGCCTGGCCGAAGCCCTCCGCCTCGTCCGGGCCATGCCGGTCTGAGGGTCAGGCCTCGGGTCGGCAAGCCGTCTCGTCGTCGGCGAGGAGCCGGTAGAGCGCCCGGCGCGCGTCGGTGAGGACCTTGACGGCCTCGTCGCGTGCCGCGGGCGAGCCGACCCGGTTCACCTGGATGGCCGCGACGTTCAGCTCGCGGATGAGCCCGCCGAGGTCGTGGCGACCCTCGGATCGCGTCCAGGGGCGATCGGCCGGGACCGCCTTGGCGGCCGTCTGGCCGGCCTCGGTCAGCGCGAACGTCCTGCGTCCGTCGCGGTCCTCGGCGGTCACGAGGCCCTCGTCCTCGAGCTGCTGGAGGGTGGGATAGATGGAGCCGGCGCTGGGATGCCAGCGGCCGCCGCTCCGCTCCGAGAGCTCCTGCATGACCTGGTAGCCGTGCATCGGCTGCTCGGCGAGGAGGCCGAGGATCGCGTCGCGGATGATGCCGCGCCGCATCTGGAAGCGGCCGCCGTGCGGACGGCCGTGGCCGTGGCCGCCGATCCGGCCGCCGAGGCCGCGCATCCGGCGGCTGCCGGGTCGCTCGACCGAGAGGGTGTCGTCGGTCTGGGGGTGGAAGGGCGGTCGGCCGTGGTGGCCGGTCCGCCGGGTGTCGTCGTTGATCACTGGGATGTCCTTGCTTGGGTTGGATGGGTTGACTGCGAACTCGCGCTATCACGATATATCGAGTTATGTCGAGATGTCAAGCCCCATCTTGTGAGCCGGCATGCGAGCGTGTCTCGCCCCGGCGCTACACTCGGACGGTCAACCGCTCCGCAGGAGGCCGCCACGGTGGCAAAGCCCTACGTGCGACTGACCCAGCCCCTCGTGCGCGACACGAAGGGCGGCGAGCTTCGACCCGCGACGTGGGACGAGGCGCTGGATCGCGTGGTCGCCGGGTTCCAGGCCGCGAAGGCGGCCCATGGCCCGACGACCTTCGGCACCTTCAGCTGCTCGAAGGCGACCAACGAGGTCAACTTCGCGGCACAGAAGTTCAGCCGGACGGTCCTGGGCAGTAACAACATCGACAGCTGCAACCGGACCTGACACGCCCCGAGCGTCGCCGGTCTGGCGACCGTGTTCGGTGCCGGTGGTGGCACGAATTCATATCGTGAGGTCGAGGACGCCGATCTGATCGTCCTCTGGGGCAGCAATGCCCGCGAGACGCATCCGATCTTCTTCCACCACGTCCTCAAGGCGGTGCGCAAGGGCGCCCGGCTCTACGCGATCGACCCGCGCCGCACGTCGTCGGCCGAATGGGCGGACGTCTGGCTGGGGCTCGACGTCGGGTCGGACATCGCGCTCGCCAACGCGATCGCGCGCGAGATCATCGATGCGGGGCTCGAGGACGAGCGGTTCATCGGGCGCGCGACCGAGGGCTTCGAGGCCTACCGGACCAAGGTCGACTCGTACACGCTCGACTACGCCGAGCGCGAGACCGGCGTCCCGGCCGAGACCATCCGCGAGCTGGCGCACGCCTTCGCCACAGGCCGACAAGGCGATGATCTGCTGGACGCTCGGGATCACCGAGCACCACAACGCGGTCGACAACGTCCTCGCCCTCATCTCGCTGGTCCTGCTGACCGGGCACGTCGGGCGCTACGGCAGCGGCGTCAACCCGCTGCGCGGCCAGAACAACGTCCAGGGCGGCGGCGACATGGGCGCCCTCCCCGACCGCCTGACCGGCTTCCAGCACGTCGAGAACGACGCGCTCCGTGCCCGGTTCGATGCCGAATGGGGCGTCGCGGTCCCGCCGAAGCGCGGCTGGCACCTGTCGGGCATGTTCGACGCGATGGAGCGGGGCGACCTGACCGCCGTCTACTGCATCGGCGAGAACCCGGTCCAGTCCGAGGCGGACCAGAAGCGCGCCATCGAGCTGCTGTCGGGCCTCGACTTCCTCGTGGTCCAGGACCTGTTCCTGACCAAGACCGCCGAGCTCGCCGATGTCGTCCTGCCGGCCACCGCGGCCTGGGCCGAGAGCGAGGGCACGGTCACCAACTCCGAGCGGCGCGTCCAGCGCGTGCGCAAGGCGGTCGAGCCGCCGGAGGGTGCCCGCGACGACCTCGACATCATCTTCGAGCTCGCGAACCGGATGGGCGGCGGCTGGGGCGAGCCCGATCCCGAAGCGGTCTGGGACGAGGTCCGCCGCCTCTCGCCGGTGCATGCCGGGATGAGCTATGCGCGGCTCGAGACCGAGGGCGGGCTCCAGTGGCCGTGCTGGGACGAGACGCACCCGGGCGAGCTGTACCTGCACAGCCGGCTCTGGGAGGACCCGATGCCGGGCAACCGGGTGCCGTTCGTGCCGGTCGACCACGATCCGCCGGTCGACAAGCTCGACGCCGACTTCCCGATCCGGCTCACGACCGGGCGCCGCCTCGACTCGTACAACACCGGGGTCCAGACGGCGGGCTACACCTCACCGCTGCGGCGCGGCGAGTCGCTCGACATGTCGCCCGAGGACCTGGCGCGGTTCGACCTGGTCGAGGGCGAGGTCGTGCGCGTCGTCTCGCGGCGCGGTCAGGTCGAGGTGGCCGTCCGGCTCGACGAGTCGCTGCGGCCCGGGCTGACGTTCATGACGATGCACTTCCAGGACGAGGTCGCGGTCAACCTGCTGACCATCGACGCCACGGACCCGAAGTCCGGCACGGCCGAGTTCAAGGCCACGGCCATCCGGATCGAGAAGCTCGCGGTCCCGGCCGGGGCGTAGGGCGCCCCGGGCGCTACCCCTTGGTGGTCGGCGTGTCCGAGTCCGCTGGCGCGTCGGGCGTCGGCGGCGCGGCCGGTGGCGGTGCCGCCGGTGGCGGTGCCGGCTTCGCGGCGGGTGCCGGAGCGGTCGGTGCCGGCTTGGAGGTCGTGGATCCCGTGCGGCCGGCCGCGCTGCTCGCCGCCGATGTGGCGGCCGTGGTCGCCGTGGAGACCCAGGCTGGCCGGCCCGAGAGGTAGGCGACGATCCCGACGATCGCCACGCCGATCAGGACGAGCAGCGTCAGGCCACGCAGGTCCTCGAACGTCGCGTCCATCACGGCACGGACCGCGCCCGCCACGCCCAGGTTCGCGATGCCGCCGACCAGCACATCCTCGATGCTGCGGATCGCGAAGCGCGCGATCAGGAACGCGACGACCGTGCCGATCGCGAGGTAGACGACCATGAGCCGACGATTGCGCGCGAGGTAGAGCGCGAAGGCCAGCAGCGCGACGGTCAGGATCACCAGCAGGACGACGATGAGGTCGAACGCCCGGACCGCCGTGCGAGCGGCGAGCAACCGGTCGGCCGGCATCAGCTGGATGGTCCCGAAGTCGGGCGGCACCGTGATGCCGAGGGCGGCATCCAGCCGCTGGGCCAGCGTCCCGGGCGCCTCGGGTGCGGAGAGGTCCGGCAGCACGACCTCGGGCGGGATGATGCCCGCGGCCTGGAGCTGCTCGAGCGCCTTGCCGATGATGGGGAAGACGTCCAGGGTGACGTAGCCGTTCACGACGTTGACGTTGTCGGCGTCGTCGCGGAGCAGGCGCATCACCTGCTCATGGGTGAACGCCATCGACGTGACGAGCGCGTCCTGCGTCCGCGGGTCCGCGAGGACGACCTGCAGCCGCTTGTCGATCCCGTCCTGGACCGCGAGGGCGATCGTGCCGGCGAGGGGCTTGAGCGCATCCGGCAGCCGTGCGGTGAGCCGGGCTTCGACGTCGATCGCGTCGACCACCTGCTGGCTGATCCGCTGGCTGACCGGGTCGATGATCGCGGGATCGGTGACGACCGTCTCGACGAGGGCGCTGAAGCGTTCGGTCTTGAATGCGACCTGGTGCGTCCAGACGGCGATCGTCGACACGACGACCGCGAGGCACGCCAGGACGAACACGATGGCGAGCAGCGCCCGGCCGCCGCGCGAGAGTGGCGGCCGCGGCGGCTTCGCGGTGACCGGCGTGAACATCTCGTTCGCCGGAACGGCCGGAGCCGCGGGCTTGCTGGTCGGGTCCATGCCGTCCTCCTCGCCGATCCGCCGGAACGACGTCCAACAGTAGCAGGGGCGACGGCCCGCGAACGGGGCTCCGGGGAGCCTCCTTGACATCGACCCGGCCGGTGGGACGATGCAGGTTCGTCGCCCGACGAGGACATGGGATCGCGCGGAGGGATCATTCGTGGCCAAGTACCTGTTCCACGGGGCCTACACGCAGGCCGGCATCAAGGGCGTCCTGAAGGACGGCGGGACCGGCCGCCGCAAGGCGGTCGACGCGCTCGCCAAGAGCCTGGGCGGGTCCGTCGACGCGATGTACTGGGCGTTCGGCAAGGATGATTTCTACGTGATCGCCGAGCTGCCCAGCGCGGCCGCGGCGGCGGCCCTGGCGGCGACGACCGGTGCCTCCGGCTCCGTCTCGATCAGCACGGTCGTGCTGCTCACCGCGAAGGACATCGACGCGGCCGTCAAGCTGCATCCCGAGTACCGGGCGCCCGGCGCCAAGTAACCCGCCGCCGGCGCAGGTCCGCCGCCCGCACGCCGCTCGGCGCGCGGGACGGCGCCGGGCCGTGCGCGGCACCGGCGCTACACTCGGCCGGATGGACCTGCACGTCATCGGGCCACTGGCCACGCCCGCCGAACGGGCCGCGGTGGACGCCGTCCTCGGCCCGCCCGAATCCGGCTGGGTGGGCGGCCGGCGGGATGCCGCGAACCAGGGGCACGCGAGCACGGGCGGCCACGCCATCCGGGCGCGTCGCTCGCAACTGCTCCCGGCCCTCCACGCCGTGCAGTCCCGGGTCGGGTGGATCAGCCAGCCGGCCCTGAACTACATCTCGAAGCGGCTCGCGGTGCCGCCCGCCGAGGCCTACGGCGTCGCGACGTTCTACGCCCTCTACGCCACGAAGCCGCGCCCGCCCGTCGTCGCCCACGTCTGCGACGACATCGCCTGCCGCATCGCCGGCGGGGAGACCATCTGCGCCGACCTGACGCGCTCGCTGGGCGAGGCCGGTGCGCCGGCACGCGACGGGCGCATCGGCTGGCTGCGGTCGCCCTGCCTTGGCCTGTGCGACCTCGCGCCGGCCGCGTTGATCACGGCGGCAGGCGAGACCCCGACCACGGTCAGCCTCGCCCCGACCGATGCCGCGGCCGTCCTCTCGCGCCTCGAATCCGATGGCGGCGCGCTCACGCCCGGAGCCCGCCCTCCCCCAGGCCGGCGCCCCCGATCTCTGGCTGCTCGCGCGGGTCGGCGTCGTGGACCCGTCGTCGCTCGAGGACTACCGGGCCAGCGGCGGCTACGCGGGGCTGACGCGAGCGCTCGCCATCGGGGCCGACGCCGTCATCGCCGAGGTCACGGCATCGAAGCTGATGGGCCGCGGCGGCGCCGCGTTCCCGACCGGCCGCAAGTGGGCCGCGGTCGCGACGCAGCCCGCACAGCCGCACTACCTGGTCTGCAACGCCGACGAATCCGAGCCCGGGACGTTCAAGGACCGGGTGCTGCTCGAGGGCGACCCGTTCGTGGTCGTCGAGGCGATGACGATCGCGGCCTTCGCGACCGGCGCGTCGCTCGGCTACCTGTACCTCCGCGGCGAGTACCCCGAAGCCGCGGCGCGGGTCTCGGCCGCCATCGACGCCGCGCGGGCGGCGGGCCTGCTCGGACCCGACATCCTGGGCTCCGGCTTCGCCTTCGACATCGAGCTCCGGCGCGGCGCCGGGGCGTACATCTGCGGCGAGGAGACGGCGCTCTTCGAGTCGATCGAGGGCAAGCGCGGCGAGCCGCGCAACAAGCCGCCGTTCCCGGTCGAGGTGGGGCTCTTCGGCAAGCCGACGGTCGTCAACAACGTCGAGACGCTGGCCAACATCCCGCTGATCCTCTCGATCGGCGGCGAGGCCTACACCGCGATCGGCACCGAGGGCTCGACCGGCCCGAAGCTGTTCTGCCTGTCCGGCCACGTCGAGCGGCCGGGGACCTACGAGGTCGCCTTCGGGGCGACGCTGCGCGACCTGATCGAGCTCGCGGGCGGCGTGCCAGGGCGGCCGGCCGATCAAGGCGATCCTGCTGGGCGGCGCGGCCGGCGTCTTCGTCGGGCCGGAGTCGCTCGACCTGCCGCTCACCTTCGAGGCGACGCGCGCCGCCGGGGCGACGCTCGGCTCGGGCGTGATCATGGTCTTCGACGAGTCGGTCGACCTCGTGGACACGCTCCGGCGGATCGCCCAGTTCTTCCGCGACGAGTCGTGCGGACAGTGCGTCCCGTGCCGCGTCGGCAGCGTCCGCCAGGAGGAGCTCCTCGCGCGGCTGGCGGCCGGCAGCCGCGTCCGGCCGCGGGACGAGGAGCTGGCCCTCCTCAAGGAGATCGGCCAGGTGATGCGCGACGCGTCGATCTGCGGGCTGGGGCAGACGGCCTCGTCGGCGATCGAATTGGCGCTGCGGCAGCCGGACCTGGTGGCGATATGAGCGACGGGCTGAGCATGGATCGCGACCCGGCACCGGACCCACGGACGCCACATCTCGGCGAGGCACCGGGCGCCCAGCCGTTGACGGACATCATGCTCACGCCACCGGCGCGTGCCTCCAAGGCGCCGGCGGCTCCGTGGGTCGAGCCACCAGCCACCATCGCGCTGACGATCGACGGCGAGGCCGTCTCGGTCCCCGCCGGGCACCACGATCCTGGGCGCCTGCCGCCAGCAGGGCATCGACACGCCGACCCTCTGCTACGCCGACAACCTCACGCCGGTCAACGTCTGCCGCGTGTGCGTCGTGGAGGTCACCGGGTCGCGCGTCCTCGTGCCCGCCTGCTCGCGGCCGGTCGAGGCGGGGATGGAGGTCCAGACCGATTCGGAGCGCGTGCGGACCTCGCGCAAGATGGTCCTCGAGTTCCTCGGGCTCGTCGGTCGACATCTCGCTCGCGGGCGCCGCGGCGCCGGACGGCTCGACCGCCGCCTACGCCGAGCGCTACGGCGCGGATCCCACGCGGTACGGGCCGCCGGCGCCGCCGGCCGCCGCGGGCGAGCGCGACGCGCACGAGCCGGGCCATCACCACGCCGCCGACGGGCGATGCCACGGCGGCGACGGTCGCCCAGCCGACCAAGATCGACAACGACCTCTACGTCCGCGACTACTCGAAGTGCATCCTCTGCTACAAGTGCGTCGAGGCCTGCGGCGAGGACGCCCAGAACACGTTCGCCATCGCGATCGCGGGCCGCGGCTTCGATGCCCGGATCTCGACCGAGCAGGCGGTCCCCCTCCCCGAGTCCGCGTGCGTCTACTGCGGCAACTGCATCGGCGTCTGCCCGACCGGCGCGCTGATGGCCAAGCCCGAGTACGACATGCGCGAGGCCGGGACGTGGGACCCGTCGCAGCAGACCGTGACCGAGACCATCTGCCCGTACTGCGGCGTCGGGTGCGCCGTCGAGCTCCACGTCCAGGACGAGAAGATCCTGAAGGTGACCTCGCCGTGGGACTCGTCGGTCACAGCCGGCCACCTGTGCGTGAAGGGCCGCTTCGGCTTCGAGTTCGTCAACGAGCGCCCGCCGAAGCGGGACCGCACGGGCCGGTGACCGAGGAGATCGGCCTCGAGGACTTCGAGCGCGTCGACATCCGGGTCGGGACCGTGGTCGCGGCCGCGCCGCTCGAGGGCGCGCGCAAGCCGGCGATCACGCTCGAGATCGACTTCGGGCCGGAGGTCGGCATCAAGCGCAGCTCGGCGCAGATCACCGTCCACTACGAGCCGGCCGACGCTGGTCGGGCGGCAGGTCGCGGCGGTCGTCAACTTCCCGCCGCGGCGCATCGCCGGCTTCGTCTCGGAGGTCCTGACGCTGGGCTTCCCCGACGCCGACGGCGCGGTCGTGCTCGTCGGGCCCGACCTGCCCGTGCCGGACGGCGGCCGCCTCTTCTGACGCCGGGCGGTATCGTCAGGTCCGCATCCCCGATCCAGCGACCCCAGGAGGACCCTCATGGACGACGCAGCCGTGTTCGAGCACATCAATGCGCTCTCGAGCGAGGAGGAGACGCTGTACGCGAGCGCCGGCGACGGCGGGTTGTCGACCGACGAGAGCGAGCGCCTGAAGGTCATCCAGGTCGAGCTCGACCGCTGCTACGACCTGCTCCACCAGCGCCAGGCGCGACGCTCGGCCGGTCTGGACCCCGAGGAGGCGACGCTGCGCCCGGTCGAGGTCGTGGAGCGCTACCAGCAGTAGCCGGTCAGCCCCAGCCCGACAGGTCGCGCAGGTCGATCCGGGCGTCGTGGGCGTAGACGTTGAACCCGGTCCCGCGCAGGAAGCCGACGAGCGTCACCCCGAGCCGCTCCGCGGTCTCGATCGCGAGGTCCGACGGCGCGGAGATCGCGCAGACGATCGGGATGCCCGCGACCGCCGCCTTCTGGACGATCTCGAAGCTGACCCGCCCCGAGACCATCAGGATCCGCTCGTGGAGCGGCATCGCCTTGGCGAGCACCTGCGAGCCGACCAGCTTGTCGAGGGCGTTGTGCCGCCCGACGTCCTCGCGCAGGGCGACCAGCTCGCCGTTCGGCTTGAAGAGGGCCGCCGCGTGGAGCCCGCCGGTCTCGTCGAACGCGCGCTGCGCGGCGCGGAGGAGGTCCGGGAGCGCGAGGATCACCGAGCGGGTGATCACCGGCCCCTCGGGCAGCGGGTCGGCTCGCAGCGCGACCTCGTCGATCGACGCCTTGCCGCAGATCCCGCACGACGCCGTCGCGATGAAATGGCGCTCGGCGACCTTCGAGTCGTCGAACTGGTGCGTGAGCCGGACCGTGATCGTGTCGTCCGGCTGGCTGAGCGAGGCCGGGTCGCCGCCGGCCGTCGAGACGACCTCCGGGCCGTCGATCAGGCCCTCGGTCCGCAGGAAGCCGATCGCGAGCTCGTCCTCGTTGCCGGGCGTCCGCATCGTGACCGCGACCGCGACCGGCGCCTGCTGCGGGCCGGCGGCGCGGATCTCGAGCGGCGCCTCGCCGACGACCCGGTCGTCGCGGACCTCCATCGAATCGCCGCGCACCGCCACGATGCGCCGGCTGGTGATGTGGCGGATCGGCGGGGCGTCGTCGGGGGTCGGCGTCATGCTCGGGAGTGTAGGAGGATGGCGGCGCGATGACAGACCCCGGCCTCGACGCTGCGCGGCGGGCGTTCGTGGCCGGCGCCCGGACGGCGACGCTCGTGACGATCGGACCCGACGGGACCGCCGCGGCCGGTGCCGATCTGCTTCGTCCTGGACCCGACGCCGCGGTCCTCTTCACGCCGATCGACGAGAAGCCGAAGCGGACCGACGACCCGCACGACCTCGCCCGGCGTCCGCGACATCGAGGCGCGACCGGAGGTCGCCGTCCTCGTCGATCGCTGGGACGAGGACTGGACGAGGCTGGCCTGGGTCCGCTGCCGCGGTCGAGCGTCGATGCTGGCGCCCGGGCGCGCCCGGGCACGCCGAGCGCGGTCGAGGCGCTCCGCGCCAAGTACCCGCAGTACGCGACCACCGGCTCGAGGAGCGGCCGATCGATCAGGGTCGACCTCGAGCGCGTGCTCAGCTGGGGCGCGCTCGGCGACTAGGCCCGGGCAGGCCTCGGCGTCCAGCGGTCCGGGCCTTCCTCGATGTCGACGCCGATGGCGTCGAGCAGCCGCTGCGACGCGGCCGCGACCTCGATGATCGCCGCGTCGAACGCGTCCGCGTTCTGCGCCGCGGGGGTGCGATAGCCGCTGATCTTGCGGACGTACTGGCGGGCGGCGGCCTCCAGTTCGCCCGTCGTGGCCGCGGTGTCGGGCCGACGAAGGGTCTTGATGCTTCGGCACATGCCCGTACGGTACCCCGTGCCCGCGGACGACGGGTATCGTGGTCCGCGATGGACCGGACGGACCGCCAACCATGATCGAGGCCGGCCTCTGGGGCTTCGGCGCCGCGTCGTCGCTGATCATCGGCGCCGTCCTCGCGTTCGCCTTCGACATCTCGCCGGCCAGGCGAGGATTCATCCTCGCCTTCGGTGCCGGCACGCTGCTGGGCGCGGTCGCGTACGAGCTGATCGAGGACAGCCTCGCGGACTCGGAGCGCGGCATCGAGGTCGCCATCGGGTTCGCGCTCGGCGCGCTGACGTTCTACTTCGGCAGCGTGCTGATCGACCGGATGCAGGGGCAGGACAGCTCCGGCGGGACTGGCGGGGGCGACGGCAGCAAAGGACCCTCCCGATCAGGCGGTCGTCGGGCCGCGCGGTCCAAGGGGTTGGCGGTCCTGCTCGGCGCGGTGCTGGACGGCATCCCCGAATCGGTGGTGCTTGGGCTGTCGTTGATCGGCGGCGCCGGGATCGGCGTGCCCGTGCTGGTCGCGGTCTTCGTCTCGAACGTGCCAGAGGCCCTGTCCGCCTCGGAGGACCTCTCGGCGTCGGGCCAAAGCCGGCGCCGGATCATCGGGACGTGGGTCGTCGTCGCGTTGGTCAGCGGGCTGGCATCGGCGCTGGGCTTCGTGCTGCTCGACACCGCGCCGACCTTCTGGGTGGGCCTGATCCAGTCGTTCGCCGCGGGCGCGATCCTCGCGATGCTCGCCGAGTCGATGATCCCGGAGGCGTACGAGATCGGCGGGCGCCCGGTCGGCCTGGCGACGTGCATCGGGTTCGCGCTGGCGGCGTACCTGTCGCTCCGCACGTGACCGCACGATGCCGACCGCGGCCGAGGTCATCGACGCGCTCGGCATGCGCGCGCACCCCGAGGGCGGCTGGTTCGTGGAGACGTGGCGGGGCCCCGAGCCGCCCGGCGGCGGGCGCCCGAGCGGGAGCGCGATCCTGTACCTGCTGGCGCGCGGCGAGCGGTCGCATTGGCACGCCGTGGACGCCGCGGAGGTCTGGCAGTGGTCCGCGGGCGAGCCGCTCGAGCTCTCGGTCTGGGCGGAGGGCGGTCCCATCGTCATCCACCGGCTCGGTGGCGGCGTGACCGAGGGCGAGGTCGCGCAGGTCGTCGTCCCCGCCGGCGCCTGGCAGGCAGCTCGGCCGCTCGGCGACTGGGCGCTGGTCGGCTGCATCGTCACGCCGGCGTTCGAGTTCGACGGGTTCCGCCTCGCGCCCGAGGGCTGGGAGCCGCCGGCGTGAGTCCGGCCAGGGAGCGCGACGGCCAGCGCTGACCCTCCGCGAGTCAGCCGCCCTCGCGCAGCCCCCACGGCGACCCGTAGGCGGTCAGCAGGTCCAGGAACGGCACCGCGTCGAAGGCCTCCGGCCCCAGCACGCCCGTGCCGCTCCACGTTCCCGCGGCGAGCAGCTCCAGCGCCACGACCGGGTTGATCGCCGTCTGCCAGACGACCGCCTGCGACCCGTATTCGCGCATCGTCCATTCGTTGTCGACGACGTGATACAGGTAGACCTGCCGCGGCTGGCCGTCCTTGCCGGTGCCGCTGACCCAGGTCCCGGCGCAGGTCTTGCCGTGCATCCGGTCGCCGAGCGTGGCCGGATCCGGGAGCGCGGCGGCGACCACGTCGCGTGGCGAGACCTCGGCCCCGCCGACGCGCAGCTTGTCGGTCCGGTCGAGGCCCAGCTTGTGGAGGACCTGGAGCACCTCGATGAACTCGTCGCCGAGCCCGTACTTGAACGTGACCCGCCGGGCGTCGACCCAGCGCGGGACGAGGAGCACCTCCTCGTGCTCGACGTTGACGCACTCGACCGGCCCGATCCCCTCGGGGAAGTCGAAGGTCTCCGGCTCGCTGAACGGCGGGGTCGTGAACCAGCCGCGGTCGCGCTCGTAGATGACCGGCGGGTTCAGGCACTCCTCGATCGTGGTCCAGATCGAGAACGACGGGCGCGAAGTCGTAGCCGTCGACGACCAGGTTCGCGCCGTCGCGGATGCCGATCTCGTCGATCTCGCTGAACAGGTGGTCGGCGGCGTAGCGGGCGAAGACGTCCGACAGCCCCGGCTCGACCCCCATCCCGACGAGGGCCAGCCGACCGGCCTCGGTCCAGGCACCCGCCTGCTCGAACTGGGCATCGCCGAGCTTGACGCCGCTCTCCGCGTACGGCCGCTCGGGGTGCGGCTTCGAGAGCGACATCGCCATGTCGAGGTAGTCGGCGCCGGCCGCCAGCGACCCGTCGAAGATGGGCATGACGAAGCGCGGGTCGACCGCGTTGAGGACGTGGGTGATGCGGTGCTCGCGGGCGAGGGCCGCGACATCGTCGGCGCTCGAGGCGTCGACGCGGGCGGCGATGAACCGCGGGTCGCCATCCTGCCGGGCGACCGTGCGCTCGGCGCGCGTCGCGTCGTAGTCGGCGACGACCATCGCCTCGAAGAAGTCGCGCTTCGCGGCGATCGGGACGACCGAGCTGCCGACGCCGCCGGCGCCCACGACGAGGATCCGCATCGAGTCCCTCCGGTCCAGATCGGCCTGGGAGGGCTAGTGTGCCCCGGGCCGCGAGCGACCCGTTCGCCCGTCCCGTCAGCCGCGGCCCGGCGCGGCGGCGGCGCCGACCCGATCAGCCGGGCGTGGCCCGCCAGGACATCGGCCCGGTGAAGCAGTGGCGGAGCTTCCGGCACGCGCCGCCGGTCAGGTCCCAGGTCCGCCCGCTCACGTACGGCCCACGGTCGACGACGGGCAGGGTCAGCGTCCGGCCGCTGCCCGGGTCCTTGAAGGTCACGAGGGTGCCGCACGGCAGGGTGCGGTGCGCGACGCCCACGAGCGAGGTCGTCATCGTCAGCCCGCACGCGGTCCGCTTCCCGTAGAAGCCGGGGCCGTACCAGGACACGTCGGGGTCCCGGTGCCACGGGTAGCGCGCGACCTTGCTGGCGGTCACGGTGGGCTGGGCAGCGCTCGGCCGAGCCTGGCTGGGCTCTGGTCGCTGGTCTGGCTCGAGCAGGGTCGAACCGGTCTCCAGGGTCCCGTCGGAACGGGTCCCCGGATCGGGGGTGATCGTCATCGACGTCCCGCGGACGGCAGCCGCGATCTCCACGCTTGCGAAGAGATCCGTGTCCGGCACATCGAACGAGCTGGGGCTCCGCGAACCCACCGGAACGGGGACGGCGACCGTGGCAAGCAGGGCGATGAGCGCTCCGCTCGCGACGACCCAAGGGTGTCGCACGTCGTCGACACCGTACCATCGGCGGGCCAAAGCCGCCGTTCGGCCCATGGCCGAAGACGTTGCGAAACCATCGCAGACCACCTCGATGCCCACCAGAACCTACCCGCTCGACGGTCCGCTCGACCTCGTCCGGACCCTGCGACCGCTGGCTCGCGGGACCGGCGACGCGACCATGCGCCTCTCGTCCGGCCGTGCCTGGCACGCGACCCGGACGCGCGGACGGACCCGCGACGCTGGCGCTGTCGACGACCGGCGACCACCTCACGGCCGAGGCGTGGGGTCCGGGCGCGGACCGGGCCCTCGACGGCGTCCCCGAGCTGGTCGGGCTGACGGCCGGTCCGATGCGCGTCGCCTCGCACAGCAAGCTGGTCGACCAGCTCGCCCGGCGGTTCCCGGGCGTCCGCCTGACGCGGACCCGGGCGGTGATGGAGTCGCTCGTGCCGGCGATCCTCGAGCAGAAGGTCACCGGCGATGCCGCCCGGCGGGCGTGGCGCGGGCTGGTCGCCCGGTACGGCGAACCGGCGCCCGGCCCGGCGGAGTTCCGCCTCCGTGTCCCGCCGCCGGCCGCGGCGCTGGCCGCGCTCCCCTACTACGCCTTCCATCCGCTCGGCGTCGAGCAGCGCCGCGCGGACACGATCCGCCGGGCAACGGCGCGGGCGGCCTGGCTGGAGGCGATCGTCGACCTGCCGATCGAGGAGGCCTACGCCCGCCTGACCGCGCTGCCCGGCATCGGGCCGTGGACCGCGGCCGAGGTCGCCGTCCGCGCGCTCGGGGACCCGGACGCGGTGAGCGTCGGCGACTTCCACCTGCCCAACCTCGTGGCGTTCGCGCTGGCCGGCGAGCCGCGCGCCGACGACGCGCGGATGCTCGAGCTGCTCGAGCCGTGGCGGGGCGAGCGGGCGCGGGTCATCCGGCTGCTCGAGCTCAGCGGGCTGTACGCCCCGAAGTACGGCCCGCGGCTGACGCCGCGTCGCATCGAGCGCGACTGACCGTACACTCGTGACGAGCCCACGCGAGGAGCGCCGAACGACGACCACCGCCACCGACCCGAACGCCACCGCCGCTGCCGGCGCCACCGGGGCGACGCCGTTCACCCGCGCCTCGCGCCTCGCCCGGTTCGACGACCTGCTGCGCGAGCGGATCGTGGTGATGGACGGGGCCATGGGGACGCTCATCCAGAGCTACGAGCTGGTCGAGGCCGACTATCGCGGCGAGCGGTTCGCCGACCACGGCCACGACCTGCGCGGCGACGCCGACGTGCTCTCGCTGGTCCGCCCGGACATCGTGCTGGCGATCCACGGCGCGTACCTGGATGCCGGCGCCGACATCATCGAGACCAACACCTTCACGGCGACCCGCATCGCCCAGGCCGACTACGGCCTGACCGAGGTGGTCCGCGAGATGAACCACGAGGCCGCGCGGCTCGCCCGCCAGGCGGCCGACCGGGCCGAGGCGGCGGAGCCCGACCGGCCGCGCTACGTGCTGGGCGCGCTCGGCCCGACCAACCGGACGGCGTCCATCTCGCCCGATGCCTCGGACCCGGGGGCCCGGAACGTCACCTTCGACGAGCTCGCGGCCGCCTACCAGGAGTCGGCCGAGGGGCTGGTCTCCGGCGGCGCGGACCTGCTCGTCATCGAGACGATCTTCGACACGCTCAACGCCAAGGCCGCGATCTTCGGGGTCGAGGCCGCCTTCGACGCGCTCGCCGACCGCGTCCCGCTGATCATCTCGGGCACGATCACCGATGCCTCGGGCCGCACGCTCTCGGGCCAGACCGTCGAGGCGTTCTGGACCTCGGTCATGCACGCGCGGCCGATCGCGGTCGGGCTCAACTGCGCGCTCGGCGCGAAGCAGCTCCGCGGGCACATCGCCGACCTCTCGCGGATCGCGGGCATCCCCGTCAGCGCCTACCCGAACGCCGGGACTGCCGAACGAGTTCGGCGGCTACGACGAGGGCCCGGCGACGACCGCGGAGCTGCTCGGCCAGTACGCCCGCGACGGGCTCATCAACATCGCGGGCGGCTGCTGCGGGACGACGCCGGCCCACGTCCGGGCGATCGCCGAGGCCGTCGCCGGCGTCGCGCCGCGCGCGATCCCGGTCATCGAGCGCAAGACCCGCCTGTCCGGGCTCCAGGTCCAGACCATCCCGCAGCCCGGCGGCGTCTTCGTCAACGTCGGCGAGCGGACCAACGTCACGGGCTCGCGCAAGTTCGCGAAGCTCATCCTCGAGGACCGCTACGACGAGGCGGTCGAGGTCGCCCGGCAGCAGGTGGACGCGGGCGCCCAGATCATCGACGTGAACATGGACGAGGCGATGCTCGACTCGGCCGCGGCGATGACCCGGTTCCTCAACCTCATCGCCTCGGAGCCGGACATCAGCGTCGTGCCGGTGATGCTCGACTCCTCGAAATGGGAGGTCATCGAGGCCGGCCTCAAGTGCATCCAGGGGCGCGGCGTCGTGAACTCGATCTCGCTCAAGGAGGGCGAGGGACCGTTCCTCGAGCACGCCCGCCTGTGCCGGCGCTACGGCGCCGCGGTCGTGGTGATGGCCTTCGACGAGGCGGGCCAGGCGGACACCGCCGAGCGCAAGGTCTCGATCGCCAAGCGCGCGTTCACGCTGCTGACCGAGACCGTCGGCTTCGAGCCGGAGGACGTGATCCTCGACCCGAACATCTTCGCCATCGGGACCGGCATCGAGGAGCATGCGGGCTACGCGGTCGCCTACATCGAGGCGACCCGCCGGATCAAGGACGAGCTGCCGGGCGCCCTCGTCTCGGGTGGCGTCTCGAACGTGTCGTTCGCGTTCCGCGGCAACGACCCCATCCGCGAGGCGATCCACTCGGTCTTCCTCTTCCACGCGATCGCGGCCGGGATGGACATGGGCATCGTCAACGCCGGCGCGCTCGCGATCTACGACGACATCGACCCGGACCTGCGCGAGCTCGTCGAGGACGTCGTGCTCGACCGCCGGCCCGACGCGACGGAACGCCTCCTCGCGGTCGCCGACAAGTACGCCTCGGAGCGGTCGGGCTGGGCCGGCGAGGGCGGCGACGCCCTGGCGTGGCGGGAGCTCCCCGTCAACGAGCGGCTCACGCACGCCCTGGTCGAAGGGCTCGACGCCTGGATCGTCGAGGACACCGAGGAGGCGCGCCAGGCGGCGACGCGGCCCATCGAGGTCATCGAAGGCCCGCTGATGGACGGGATGAACGTCGTCGGCGACCTGTTCGGGGCCGGGAAGATGTTCCTGCCGCAGGTCGTCAAGAGCGCCCGGGTCATGAAGAAGGCCGTCGCCCACCTCGTCCCCTACATCGAGGCGGAGCGCGAGCCGGGCGCATCCCGCTCGAACGGGCGGATCGTCATGGCCACGGTCAAGGGCGACGTCCACGACATCGGCAAGAACATCGTCGGCGTCGTGCTCGCGTGCAACAACTACGACGTGGTCGACCTCGGCGTGATGGTCCCGGTCCAGCGCATCCTCGAGACCGCGCGCGAGGTGGACGCCGACCTCATCGGGCTGTCGGGGCTGATCACGCCGTCGCTGGAGGAGATGCGCCACGTCGCGGGCGAGATGGAGCGCGAGGGCTTCGAGCTGCCGCTCCTCATCGGCGGCGCGACCACGTCGCGGACGCACACCGCGGTCAAGATCGAGCCGCAGTACCACGGGCCGGTCATCCACGTCGCCGACGCGTCCCGGGCGGTCGGGGTCGCGGCGTCGCTGCTGGACGTGGACCGCCGCGGCCGCGTTCGCCGCCGGCATCCGCGACGAGTACGAGACCGTCCGGCGCGAGCGCGGGGCACGCGAGGAGAAGATCGCCCGGCACCCGATCGCCGAGGCGCGACGCCACCGGCTCGCGATCGACTGGACCGGCGTCGAGCCGCCGATGCCGACGTTCCTCGGCGTTCGCACGTTCGACGCCTACCCGCTCGACGAGCTGGTGGACCGGATCGACTGGACCCCGTTCTTCGCGACGTGGGAGATGAACGGCCTGTATCCCGCGATCCTCGACGACCCGGTGAAGGGACCGGCCGCGCGGTCGCTGCACGAGGACGCGCTGGCCCTGCTGGACCGCATCGTGCGCGACCGACGGCTGACGGCCCGGGCCGTCGTCGGGTTCTGGCCCGCGAACACGATCGGCGACGACATCGAGCTCTACGCGGACGAGACGCGCACCGGGCTGGCCGGCACGATCCACACGCTCCGCCAGCAGATGGTCAAGCCGCCCGGACGACCGAACCTCGCCCTCGCGGACTTCACCGCGCCGCGCGAGACCGGCCTGGCCGATCACGTCGGCGGCTTCGCGGTCACCGCCGGGCACGGGCTGGAGTCGCTGGTCGCCGAGGCGAAGGCGCAGCACGACGACTACACCGCGATCCTCGCGACGGCGCTCGCGGACCGGCTGGCCGAGGCCTTCGCCGAGCGGCTCCACGAGCTCGTCCGCCGCGAGCTGTGGGGCTACGTCCCCGACGAGACGCTCACGAACCTGGACCTCATCGCCGAGCGCTACCAGGGGATCCGCCCGGCCCCCGGCTACCCGGCGTGCCCGGACCACACCGAGAAGGGGCCGCTGTTCGAGTGGCTCGACGCCGAGGCGCGCGCCGGGATCGTCCTGACCGAGTCGTTCGCGATGTTCCCGGGCGCCTCGGTCAGCGGCTACTACTTCTGGCATCCGCAGTCGGCCTACTTCGGCCTCGGGCGGATCGGGCACGACCAGCTCGAGGACTACGCCGAGCGAAAGGGCATGTCCGTCGAGGATGCCGAGCGCTGGCTCTCGCCGAACCTCGCGGAGGACTGACGGCGACCTAGGCCGGCTGGACCGCCGCCGCTCGATAGACCGCGACCGCCTCGAGGAACCGTGCCAGCGCCGCCGGCGTGTTCGGGTCCAGCGCCACGATGACGTGGTCCGCGCCAAGGGCCGCGTGGGCTTGGAGGCCCTCCGCGATGACGTCCGGGCTCGCCCTCCATCGGGCGGCCGGGGACCGCCGCCGCGGCGGCGCCGAGCTCCGGGTAGCGGACCTCGAGCCCGACCGTGATGGTGAGGGTCGACGGGTCGCGCCCGACCCGCTCGCAGGCCTCGGCGAGTCTCGCGACGGCCGGTCGCCAGCCGCTCGTCGGGCAGGCCGAACCAGGCCAGGTTCCACGCGTCGGCGTGGCGCGCCGTCAGCTCGAGCATGCGCGGCTTCTTGGCCGCGATGAGGATCGGGATGTCGCGGCGGGCCGGGCGGCACCAGCACGGCGTCGCGCGCCTGGACGTACGTGCCGTCGAGGTCCGCCCGGCCGTCGCGGATCAGGCCGGCGATCACGGTGAGCGACTCCTCGAACCGCGACACCTTGTGGTCGGTCGGGAAGCCGAACGCCTCGAACTCCGGGTCGTGCCAGCCGGCGCCGATCCCCAGGACCAGCCGGCCGTCGCTGACGGCATCGAGGGTGGCGGCCATCTTGGCCAGCAGGGCCGGGATTCCGGAACGCCGTGCAGATGACGATCGTGCCGAGCTCGACGCGTGCGTGTCGCCTCGGCGATCGCCGACAGGATCGTCCAGCACTCGTAGAGGCCGGTCGTCGGGTCGTCACCGAAGCGGTACAGCAGGTGGTCGTAGACCCAGACCGAGTCGAGGCCGCCCGCCTCGGCGCCCTGGGCCATCTCGCGGACGACGGGGTACGGGACGGCGCCGCCGCCCTCGTCCTCGATCGGGAGGACGATGCCGATCTTCACGCGGGTGGGACGCGAGCGATCGCGGTCGAGGCGGGCGTCAGCCGACCGCCTTGCGGACCTCTTCCTCGAGCTCCGGGTCCAGGTTCGTCTGGATGAGCGTGCCGCCCGCGAGCGGCCGGAGCGCGGCGAGGACGCCGGCGGTCGAGCCGTCGTGGAGCAGCACGAACAGCGCCGAATGGCCCGCCTCGAGCTTCGCGCTGACCTCGCGGACGAAGTCCTTGTCGACGCGGTCGCTGACGGCGTGCCCGACGATCGCGCCGCCGATGGCGCCGATGGCCAGCCCGACCACCGGGAAGAAGACCATCAGGAGCATCCCGAGACCGCCGCCGATCGCCGCCCCGGCGATGGCGCCGCCGTCGAGCGTGCCCTTGACGTGGGTCTTGCCGTCGGGGTCCTTGCGGATGACCGCGGCGTCGGAGATCTCGACACCACCGGCGGAGCGCGAGGTCGCGCAGCGCCTGCAGCGCCGCGCCCGCTTCGTCCTCCGATTCGAACGAGACGACGATCAGGTCACTCATGTCGGTCCTCCCTCGAGCAGCTGCCGTTCGCGTACGCGTCGAATCTACCCTGTTGCGGCGTCCGACGAGCCTCGGATCTCGGCTCCCCTGCTACGATCGGCCGATGGACCGACGGATCGCCGCCCTGCTCCTGCTCATCTCGACGCTGCTCCTGGCCGGCTGCGCCACCGACCAGGGCCGGGCCATCGCGAGTGCCGCCAACCCGCAGGTCTGCGCCGCCAACAACGCGCTGACGCAGACCGACCGGGCGCTCCAGGTCGTGGCCGGCCTCGACGCCGCGGAGGTCGCCGATCCATCGAGCCAGGCCCACGAGGACGCGCTGGCGGGCATCGAGCAGCTGGATGCGGCGCTCGCGAACCTCGAGAAGTCCCTGGCGGTCCTCCCGTCCGGTGGCAAGCTCGATCGCACCCAGGTCGCCGCCGCGGTCACCGCGGCCCGCGCGCTGCTCGTCCAGCTGCAGGGCCTCGTGACGACCGGCGATGTGGCCGGGATCCAGGCCGCGATCGATGGCGCCGCCGCCCTCGACACCAAGGCGAAGGACCTGCAGGCCGGGATCGATCCGGCGGATCTCGCGGGATGCCCCGAGGCCCTGCCGTTCCCGACCCGCCGGCCGAGGCCGACGCCGCGGCCCTCCCCCAGCGTGGCCCCGTCGCCCAGCGTCGAGCCCTCCGCGACCCCGGCGCCGACCGCGTCGCCGACCGTCGAGCCGACGCCGTCCGAGACCGCGAGCCCGAGCGCCTCGGAGACACCGTCGCCGACGCCCGACGCCCACGCCGACGCCGACGCCCGACGCCGACGCCCACGCCGACGCCTACCCCGACCCCGACGCCAACACCTACGCCGACGCCGACTCCGACTCCGACTCCGACTCCCACGCCGACACCCACACCCACACCCACGCCGTCGCCAACGCCAACGCCGACACCGACCCCCACGCCTACCCCGACGCCGACACCGACGCCCACGCCCACGCCGTCCCCGACTCCCGACGCCGACGCCGACGCCGACGCCGACGGCGACCGAGACGGAGAGCGAGTCGCCGAGCCCGACGGCGTCACCGAGCCCGACCGCCTCCCCAGCCGTCGCCATCGCCGAGCGCGTCACCGTCGCCGAGCGTCAGCCCGAGCCCAGTGGCCTCGCCGTCGGCGGACGGCGGCGACAACGCCTCGTCGGGCGGGTCGCCGTGGCTGCTGATCATCCTGATCATCGCGCTGGCGGCCGTCGTCGGCGGCCTCGGCTACTGGTACCGCGGCCGGGCCGTGCCGCCCCCGCCGCCACCCACGGCCCCACCGCCGGCGGCCTGACCCACTCGCCCGGAACGACCGGGCGGACCCGCGCCACGAATCAGGACGCCCCGCCGGCCTCTCGGTCAGCGGGGCGTTCGGTCGTCCGGGGACGGTGCCGGTCAGCTCGGTGAGACGGCCGGGCGGATGTTCTGGTTGAGCGAGAACAGGTTCGACGGGTCGTAGCGGCGCTTGATGTCCGCCAGCCGCGGGTAGGCGGCCCCGGGATAGGCCTCGTGGATCCGCTCGTCGCCCTCGACCGCGAGGAAGTTCGAGTAGACGCCGACCGAGCGGGCGGCGAGCTGCTCGTGGAGCCCCTCGGTCCAGGCGACCTGCTCGGCCTCCGTGGACGGGTCCATGTAGTGGTCGAGGACCGCGACCATGACCGGGGCCGCGCGGTGGGCGAACGCGGTCGCGTCGGCGGGGACCCGGCTCACGGCGCCACCGAGGACGCGGAGCTGGACCATCGCCATCGGCGACGGCGCGACGGCCATCGCGTCGAGCATCGCGTCGATCGCGTCGTCCTCGATCGTGTCGAGGAAGCGCGAGCGGATGACCCCGTAGCCGGGAGCCTCGGCCGCGGCCGTGAACTGGTAGATGCCCGGGTACGGCATCGGCATCGCGACCTCGAGGATCGGCTTGGCGACCTGCGCGGAACGGCGCGATCGCGGCCTGCCCGTCCGCCGGGTCGCCGGCGTACACGAACATGACGATCAGCGCGAGCTGGCCGACCTGCTCGGGCGCGACGAACGGCGCCGGCGGGATGCGCATCAGGAACGAGATGGTGGTGAGCTCCTCGGGCGCGGACGCCGCGATCGGCACCAGGCTCCGGAGGACCTCCTTGGTCGGCGGCAGGAACAGCGCGCCGCCGAGGACCTCGCCGACCGGATAGAGCGCGTACTGGAAGCGCGTGACGACGCCGAAGTTGCCGCCGCCGCCGCGGACCGCCCAGAACAGGTCCGGGTGCTCGTCCTCGCTGGCGGTGATGAGCCGGCCGTCGGCCGTCACGATCTCGACCGCCTGGAGGGCGTCGATGGCCAGGCCGTACTTGCGCGCGAGCCAGCCGATGCCGCCGCCGAGCGTCAGGCCGGCGATCCCCACCGAGCCGGTGTCGCCGAACGGCGTCGCGAGGCCGTGGACCGCGGCCGCCTGCGTGTACTCCATCGCGGTGAGGCCGGGCTGCGCCCAGGCCATGCGGCGCTCGACATCGATGTGGAGCCCCTTCATCTGGCTCAGGTCGAGGACGATGCCGCCGTCGACCGTGCTGTAGCCCGCGACGCTGTGCCCGCCGGCGCGGACGGCGAGCTGCATGCCGGTCTCCGCGGCGAACGCGACGGTCCGCGCGACGTCGCCCTGGCCGGCGGCGCGCACGATCATCGTGGGATGGCGGTCGTAGGTCAGGTCGTGGATCTGGCGGGCACGGTCGTAGTCGGACTGTCCGGGGAGGATCACCTCGCCCAGGAGCTCCGCCTTGAACGCGGCGAGATCGAACGGGTTGGCGAGGTCGTGGTGACGCGGGCGGAATGCTTCCAAGGCCGTAGCTCCTTGCGGTGATGTCGGAGGGGTACGGCGATGGTGCTGGCGCGGCACCGGGACAGCGACCGACGCCCGTCGGGAGTCGACATGGACATCCGTCCACACTCGGCGGCCGCGCGCGGCCGGGCGCGGCTAGGCCGGTCGGTGCCGGTAGAACGGGATGGGCTCCGGCGCGAGCGGCGTGTTGCCCAGGATGAGGTCCGCGGACTTCTCGGCCAGCATCATCACCGGCGCGTAGATGTTGCCGTTGGTCACGTACGGCATCGACGAGGCGTCGACCACGCGGAGCCCGTCCAGCCCGTGGACCCGCATCGTCAGCGGGTCGAGGACCGACGCATCGTCCGTGCCCATCCGCGCCGTGCACGAGGGATGGAGCGCGGTCTCGGCGTCGCGCGCGACCCAGTCGCGGATCTCGTCGTCGCTGGTCACGGCCGTCCCCGGCGAGGTCTCGCCGCCGTTGTACGGCCCCATCGCCGGCTGGTTCAGGATCCGCCGGGCGACGTGGACCGCCTCGACCCACTCGCGCCGGTCCTGCTCGGTCGAGAGGTAGTTGAAGCGCAGGGCCGGATGCACCTTCGGATCCGTGCTCTTGAGCCGGATGGTGCCGCGGGCGTCGGAGTACATCGGGCCGACGTGGACCTGGTAGCCGTGCCCCTTCGCCCCGGCGCTGCCGTCGTAGCGGATCGCGAGGGGCAGGAAGTGGAACATGAGGTTCGGGTACGCGACCTCCTCGTTGCTGCGCGCGAAGCCGCCGCCCTCGAAGTGGTTGGTGGCGCCCGGTCCACGGCGCAGGAACAGCCACTGCGCCCCGATGAACGGGCGGCGCCACTTCTCGGTGGCCGACGGCTGCATCGACACCGGCTGCAGGCTCTTGTACTGGATGTAGACCTCGAGGTGGTCCTGGAGGTGGTCGCCGACGCCGGGCAGGTCGCGCACGACCGGGATCCCGAGCGCCTCGAGCTCGGCCGCCGGGCCGACGCCCGAGAGCTGGAGGAGCTGCGGCGAGTTGATCGCCCCGCCCGCGAGGATCACCTCGCCGGCGTCGATGCGCTCGACGCCGCCGCGGCCCTTCGCCACGTCGACGCCGACCGCGCGGCCGCCCTCGAAGCGGATGCGCGTGACGAAGGCGCGGGTCCGCACCTCGAGGTTGCTGCGGCCCATCACCGGGTGCAGGTACGCCCGGGCTGCGCTCAGCCGCCGGCCGCGGTGGATGTTCCGGTCGAACGCGGCGAACCCCTCCTGGCGGTAGCCGTTGACGTCCTCGGTCAGGTGGTAGCCGGCCTCCTGGCACGCGGCGAAGAACGCGGTGAACAGCGGGTTGGTCGCCGGGCCGCGCTCGAGGACGAGCGGGCCGTCGTGGCCGCGCCACGGATCGTCCGCGGCGGCCGCGAGGCAGGTCTCCATCTTCTTGAAGTAGGGCAGGCAGTGGGCGTAGTCCCACGTCGCCATCCCCGGGTCCGCCGCCCAGCGCTCGTAGTCGAGCGGGTTGCCGCGCTGGAAGATCTGGCCGTTGATGCTCGACGAGCCGCCGAGGACCTTGCCCCGGGCGTGGTAGATGCGCCGGCCGTTCATGAACGGCTCGGGCTCGGACTCGTACTTCCAGTCGTAGTAGCGGCTGCCGATCGGGAAGGTCAGCGCGGCCGGCATGTGGATGAAGACGTCGAACCGGTAGTCCGGGCGCCCGGCCTCGAGGACCAGGACACGGTTCGAAGGCGAGGCGCTGAGGCGGTTCGCCAGCGCGCTCCCGGCGGAGCCGCCGCCGACGATGACGAAGTCGTACTTGCTGGCGGGCATGGTCGGGCGATGCTAGCAGCGCGGGTCCGCCGCGGAGACGTCGTACCGGACCGAGGTACTGGCGGCGGTCGGGACCTGTGGGTCAGGGGACCGCGCGACGTCGCCATCTACGGTCCGCATATGGAAGTCGGAACGATCGTCCTGCTCTTCGTCTGGCTGGTCATCGCGGAGCTCGTGGTGACCAAGCTGGTCAACGACCCGGAGTAGGCGTCAGCCGTTCACCCGGAACGTGGCCGCCCGCGCCCTGTCGGACAGGAGCGTGGTGGTGCCGGCCGCCCAGACCCTGACCCGCACCGAGTAGGTCCCCAGCGGCCGCGAGGCCGAGATGTAGTACGTCAGCTTGAACGTGCGGGTGACCCCGGCCGCGAACGCGGTCCTGTCCCAGGTCCGGTGGAGCACCTGGCGCCCCTGCGGGTCGTAGACGCGAACGTCGACCTTCGCGCTCGTCTTCCTCGATGCCCGCACCTTGACCGTCATCGACTCCGTGTGGTGCCGCGCGATCGGGCTCGGGCTGGCCGTGGCGCTCGACGACCACGTCAGGGTCGTCGGCGGCGGGGGCGGCGGAGGCGGCGGCGTGACCGGCGGCGGAGGCGGCACGCCGAACCCGAGATCGAGCCCTCCGGCGGCGTAGTAGGCGGCCGCGCGCTCGCGGAAGAAGCCGCCGTCGTCATCGGCCGAGAGCGACACGCGGGTGTTGCCGTTGATCGCGGCCGGGTTCGTGACGCCGTCGCCCTGCGCGTCGCAGGCGCAGGTCGTGCCGTCCGCGCCGCCGCCGAAGAGCAGCGCCACGACGCCGGCATCGCGCCACATCGCGAGATGCGTCCCGCCCGGATCGTCGAGGAACCACTGCGCCCGGTTGTCCTGGTAGTGCCCCCACGTGTCGTTCATCGCGCGCATCTTCGTGTTGCCCAGCGGGATCTGCCACACGACGACGCGGTGGCCGGTGTCGGCGACATAGCCCTTGATGAACCGCGCGTAGCGCACGAAGTCGGCGTCGTCCCAGCGCGACGCGCCGCCATCGCCGTAGACGATCTGCTTGAACGAGGCGTCTCGGTCGGCGATGTCGGTGAACGTCAGGTCGAACGAGGCGCCCAGCGACCGGTAGAAGGCGCCGGCGCGGGCCGCCAGGGCGTCGACCTGCGCGTCCGGGCTGTTCGAGTACGCGATGTCCCAGCTCGTGCCCCACACCGACAGGTGGTAGGCGAGCAGCACGTTGGGGGCGAGCTGATCGCGGAGCCGGACGATCGCCTGAGCGAACCCGGCGGCGGTGTTCGGCAGGCCGGCCAGCGCGGCGTCGCCGGAGCTCGCGACGGACGCCGGGATCTCCGTGGCATCGTCGTCCGTGGCGGTCGCCTGCTCGATGTAGCCCCACAGGTCGGGCTCGACATGGAGGATCACGGGCTGCGAGCCGGCGGCCCGCTGGAAGAACAGGCGCAGGTCCGCGTACCAGGCCGCCATCGTGGCGGGGTTGGCGAGGTTCGAGATGTCCTTGGCCTGTTCGGTGCCGCCGGTCGCCGGCTTCGACTGGAGGAGCATGTAGTACGGGAAAGACCGAGACGGCGCCGTGGTCGGCCGAGTCCGCGATGTACCAGCTGACGAACTGGCCGTTCGGGTTCCAGGTGGACCAGCCGTTCCCGGTGTTCACGCCGCCGGCGAGGTACTGATAGCGGAACTTGAAGGGCACGGGGGCGCGGAGCGCCGCCGCGCCGCCCGGCGAGTCCGCGAGGCCGAGCTCCACCCGGTCGGACGGCCACGAGGGTGGCAGCGCCGGGAGCGGGTCCGCGGCGCGCGTCGGCACGGGCCGTGCGGCCATGAGGCCGGCGAGCACGAGGACGATGGCGACGAGGATCGGCAGGCGGCGGATGGCGGGACCCTCCAGCGTTGTCGGCATCGTCGGCGTCCGAAGCCGCCCGCGTCACTCCCCCGCCCGTCCGGTCCGGGGCCGTACGTTGAGGCGTGCGTCGGGGCACCACGCACGGGTCGGCGTAGGCTTGCCGGGCGCCATCAACGACGTGACGAGGAGGTCGCCCATGCAGGTGCCGAAACCCACCGATGCGGACAAGGAGCGGTTCCGGTCCGTCGTCCCGACCGACGCACGGGTCGAGGTCAAGCCGATGTTCGGCAACCTCGGCGCGTTCGTGCACGGGAACATGTTCATGGGCCTGTTCGGCTCGTCGCTCGGCGTCAAGCTGGCCCCGGCCGATGCCGAGCGGCTGCGCGCCGAGGGCGGCGGCCCGTTCGGTCCGGACGAGCGGCCGATGGCCGGCTGGGTGACCCTGCCGCCGGCGACGATCGGCACGGCGGACGGCACCCGCTGGATCGCGGCCGCGCTCGACCACGTCGCCACGCTGCCGCCGAAGGCGCAGAAGGCCCCGAAGGGCTAGCTCGCCGAGCCGGTCAGCCGGTGATCTCGGCCCGCTCGCTGAACACGGCCGCGACCACGAGGGCGCCGATCAGCCACACGGTCACGAGCACGAGGGCCTGGTCGGCGGGCAGCGCCGTGACGCCCGGCTGCCGGCCGCCGAGCCCCTCTCCCGTGGCGACGGCCGCGTTGGCCAGGTGGAACGGCAGGTACTTGACGACATCGGGCAGGAAGATCCCCGCGAACGTCTCGCCGAAGTAGAAGGCGATCCCGACCCCGATGCCGGCGAGCTGGCTCCGGGCCAGCGTCGCGACCGCGAAGCCGAGGGCCGCGGTCGCGGTGATGGCCACCCAGCCGCGGGCGAAATGCTCGGGCAGTCCCTTGAGCGTGTCCGCGTCGCCGATCCCGTCGAGGCCGATGCCGGCGATGGTCGCGCTGATCGCGGCCGCGACGACGCCGATGAGGAACGTGATCAGCAGCCCGACCGCCAGCACGACCGCGATCGCGGCGAAGGTCGAGAGGAGGTAGCGGCTCCGGCTCTCGCCGCGGGCGACCGACGTCTTGAACGTCCCCCAGGTCCACTCCGAGCCGGCGATCGCGGCCCCGTAGATGACGCCGAAGAGCCCGCCCAGCCCGAGCATGAAGGCGAGGATGTTGTCGTAGGCGCCGGGGAACGTGATCAGCAGCAACGGGTTGCCGTTCGAGCCGTTCCCACCGTTCCCGGCGCCGCGGGTGGTCGCCACGGCGAGGTCGATGAGCACGAGGAGACCGGCCAGGAGGCCGAACGTCAGGAGCGTCGCCAGACGCGTCGACAGCTTCTGGAGACCCGAGCGGAACAGCCTCATGACGGCGTCCCCGTCGTCGCGCCGCCGCCGGCGGATCGGTCGATGGAGGCGAACGTCCCGTCGGGATCTTCGGCGGATGCCGCCCCGGTCAGCGTGAGGAACAGCTCCTCGAGGTCGTTCCCCGAGGCCAGCCCGGAGACCCAGATGCCGGCCTCGCCGAGGACCCGGTTCACCTCGGCCGAGCGATCGGGCGTGATCTGGACCGAGATCCAGCCGGGCTCCCCGGTCGACGGCGAGACGAGCGCCGGATCGACGAGCCTGCCAAGGGCCGTGGCGGCCGCCGGGACCTCGTCGGGCGCGACCTTGACGCGGACCACGCCTTCGGCGGCGAGCAGCTCCTGCATCGTCCCTTCGCGCACCAGCCGGCCCGCCGCGATGATCCCGACGACGTCGGCCATCTGCTGGACCTCGGCGAGCAGGTGGCTCGAGACGAAGACCGTCTTGCCGACCGAGGCGAGGTGCCGCAGCGTCTCGCGCATGGCCACGATCCCGGCCGGGTCGAGGCCGTTGGCCGGCTCGTCGAGGAGCAGGAGCTTCGGGTCGTTGAGGAGCGCCCCGGCGATCCCGAGCCGCTGCTTCATCCCGAGCGAGTAGCGCGACACCTTGTCACCCGAGCGCTCGCGCAGCCCGACCAGCTCGAGGACCTCGTCCACGCGGCCCGCCGGCACGGGCGCGCCGCTCGCCGCGAGCGCCCGCAGGTTCTCGCGCCCCGAGAGGTACGGGTAGAAGGCCGGCGACTCGACGAGCGCCCCGACATCGAACAGGCGGCGTCGGTCGCGTCGCGTGAATGGCTTGCCGAGCACCTCGATCGCGCCGCCGTCGGGGTGGATCAGGCCCGTCAGGAGCCGCATCGTCGTGGTCTTGCCGGCGCCGTTCGGTCCGAGGAAGCCGTAGACCACCCCGGTCGGGACGGTCAGGTCGAGCCCGTCGAGGGCAAGGCGCGAGCCGTAGCTCTTCTTGAGCCCGCGGGTCGAGAGGGCGAGGCCGGTCTCTGCCATGCGCCTATCGTAGGGGGCGGGACCGGCGGCGATGTGCGCCCCCGGCGGATCGAGGGTGATGACCGTGCTTGCCGACTCGTTGATCGTGACGACGATCGCCGTGACCGACCTCGAACGGGCGAAGGCGTTCTATGCCGATCAGCTCCAGCTGCCCATCCTCGACGAGCAGCCGTTCGCGATCCGGTTCGGGGCCGGTGGCGGGTCCCAGATCTCGGTGCGCCGCGGCCAGCCCAACGTCGGGCAGACCGTCGGGCACTTCGAGGTCGACGACCTCGATGCGATCGTCCGCGACCTCATCGGACGCGGGGTCGCGTTCCAGGAGTACGAGACCCCGAAGACGGTCGACTTCATCGCCCAGATCGGCCCGGCCCGCGGCGCGTGGTTCGCCGATCCCGACGGCAACATCATCGGTCTGCGTCAGGGACCGCCCATCGGACCGGGGTGACCTGCACCGCCGCGAACCCCTATCGGAGCGAGAGGTGCAAGGGCTATCGTTGTCGCGGTCGTTGACGTCTCCCGGCAACGCCCGGACGGTCTGAGGAGGGATCCATGCTGCACAGGATCATCGGCGCCGGGATCGGCGCGCTCGCGACCTATCTGCTGTTGCTGCTCTTTGGCCCGAAGGGCGTCGATGCGTCCATGTACGTGATGCCCGTCATCGTCGGCGCGATCATCGCCCTGCTCTGGCCGTGGGTCATCGGCTTCGTCCTCGTCCGGCGCGCGAAGGCCCGCCGCGACGACAAGATCTCGGCCGAGGTCGAGCGCCAGGTCGCGGAGCAGAACAAGGGCGGCTGACCCGGAGCCCCACCTCCGAACGCAACGGACGCCCGGCGCGATGCCGGGCGTCTTCATGTGTCACGAGCGCATGACGGTCGCCACCGGCTGACATACTGGCCGCGGACGGGCGGCTCGGTCTCCGCACCGACGTCGCGAACGCACTGGAGGTGGTTTCCGTGGATCTGCAGCGCGATGCCGCTCGGCTCGCCACCATCGCGACGGTCTTCGTCTGGGTCGGCTGGATCTCGATCTTCTACGCGCTGATCGCCGGTCTCCTCTGGTGGATCGACCTCGCCGGACGGCCCGCCTTCAACTTCTTCGAATCGTTCGCCATCTCGGCGGCCGCGATCGGCGTGCCGCATCTTCCTCGCCCTGATCGTCGCGGGGGTCGGCCATGCCCTGCGGCTGTTCGCGCTGTACGTCGCCAGCAAGTCGCAGTAGCCGTCACACGGCGACCCTCCATGCGTAACCGACGACTCGGCGCGATCTGCGCGGTCCTCCTGCTCGCGATCGCCGGCTGCTCCTCGCCGGAGAGCTCCTCCGACTCCACGATCGAGGGCAGCGTCGGCGAGCTCCAGGGCACGCAGTGGGTCCTCGCGTCGTACGCGATCGACGGGGCCCTGACGACCGTCCCCGACGACCAGTACGCCGACGCCGAGTTCACCGCCGGGCGGGTCAAGGGCTTCAGCGGCTGCAACCAGTACGACGCGGTCTACCGCACGGGCGGGCGGCTGCTGCTCGTCGGCGTGCCGGCCGTGACCTTGATGGCCTGCCCCGATGCGACCGCGGCCTTCGAGACCGCCTACCTCACCGCGCTCCAGGCGAGCCGCTGGTTACGACATCCGCAACGACAACCTGACCATCCGCGGCCCGGACCGGAGCGTCCTGCTGCAATTCGATGCGCCGCCGATCAACCCCCTGCTGGGGTCCTGGGTGGTCGACTCCTACGAGAGCGCGCCGAACACCGTGTCCGCCCCGCTCCCCGGCACCGAGATGACCGCCGTCTTCCGCTTCACCAAGGTGGGCGGCTCGGCCGGGTGCAACACCTACCAGGGACCGTACTCGCTGACCAACGGCGTCGTGGCCATCGGGCCGCTGGCGACCACCCGGCTCGCCTGCCCGGACGACGTCATGGCGCAGGAGACCGCCTTCCTGGCCGCGATGCAGGGCGTCGCCCGCGTCGAATCGCGCGGGCAGACCCTCCAGCTCCAGGACCGCGATGGCCGGCTGGTCGTCGCGCTCGTCGCGGCCGCTCGGCCGTGGAGCCGTCGCCCAGCCCGAGCGCCGCCCCGACGGCCACGGCCAGCGCATCGGCATCGGCGTCGCCGTCCGCATCCCCGTCCCCCTCGCCCACGGCCAGCCCGTCACCGACACCCGACCCCGACACCCAAGCCGACGGCATCGCCGACCCCGACGGCCAGCGCCTCGCCCGCGCCGACCATCAAGCCGCCGCCGTCCGTGCCGCCGCTCGCGCAGTGCACGATCCCCGGCGCCTCCGGAGCGCCGGCCCTGGCCACGATCTCGTACCCGTCGGCGTGGCACACCCTGACCGCGCCGCCGAACCTGGCGTGCCGGTACTTCGACCCGAACCCGATCACGGTTCCGGCCGATCCCACGACGCTCGACACGGCGGTCGAGATCGCCAGCGACCCGACCGTCACCTACGACGACGCGCTGGCCGCGGCGACCAATCCGACGGCCTGGAACGTGCTGACGAACGTGCCCGTGACGATCTCCGGGCTGCCGGCGGTCCGCCTCCAGGCGACGTCGACGGCCGGGACCCCCGACGTCCCGGTGGGGTCCACCCGCTACGGCTACCTGATCGACGCGGGCGGCCACCCGGTCTGGATCGCCACGGTCGGGACGGCCGGCGACCCGGCGTTCACGAGCGACAGCCTGGTCGTCGACGTGATGGCCTCCAAGTCGACCATCACGCCGCCGGCGCCGTAGCGGCCGGGCCGCGGACCGGATCGCCGGCACCGCCGACCACGCACGGATCCATCGTGTGAGCGATTGACGAGCGGGGTACGCTCTGCCCCGTTGGGGGCCACAGGGAGGAGACTCGATGCGCAACCCGCCGATCCTGATCTCGGTGCTCGGATTCTTCGCGATGCTTGCCGGGTTCGGCTTTTTCTTCTTCGGCCTGCGAGTGCTGGGGTTCGATTGGTTCGGGATCTTCGGTGACCTGCCGAAGTACGAATCCGCCGGCCTCTGGGGCTGGCTGGCGATCGGCGTCGGGATCATCTGGATCCTCGCGGCGCTCGGCCTCTGGGCGCTCCAGCCGTGGGCGCGGCTCTTCGCGGTGATCATCGCCGGGTTCAGCCTCTTCGAGGCCGTGCTGGCGTTCTTCCAGTTCCCGGGCTCGGGCGTCGGCTTCGCGATGGCGATCATGCCGGCCCTGATCCTCTGGTACCTCACCACCGCCGAGGTCAAGGACGCGTTCGGAGAGCTCGACCAGTAGGTCGCGCGAGCTCCTGGCCCCCGGGAGCGAAGAGACCAGGAACGAATGAACGGCCGGTCGGGCGTCAAGCCCGGCCGGCCGTTCTGCTTGCCGCTCGCTAGGCCGCGACGAAGGTCATCGTGCCCCCGTCCGCGAGCGTGATCGTCATGTCGCTGCCCGAGGCCGTGTAGCTCGCCGCCTGGCTCAGGCCCGCGACGTACTGCTGCCCGAACGAGGTCTCGCCGCAGAACGCGAGCGTCGACGGGCCCGGGGTGATCGTCAGCCCGTTCGAGCCCGACGTCTTGTACGAGCCGGACACCTGGTTGCAGTCGGCCGTCGCGTTGAACGTCCCATCGGTGTTGAACGTGATGGCGTACTTGCTCTGGTCGGCCGCCGGGATCACGCCCTGGAAGGCGGGCACCTTCTCCGTGATCGCGGTCAGGTGCCAGGTCTTGCCGGTCAGCCCGCTGCTGCTGCTGCTGCCGCAGGCGACGAGCATCGTCGCGAGTCCCAGCGCGAGCGCGATGAGGATCGAGTCGTCTCAAGGTCGTCCCTCCCCGGGATGGGCCCCGCGGAAGGCCGGAGCGGCGCGGTGCGGTGGCCCCGGCAGTATGCCAGCGGCCGTCACCCCGGACCGGGCCGTCGCGACGGCCCGCTATCCCCCGTGGATGGCGCGCCGAGTCGCCTGTAGGAGCGCGACTCAGGACCGAACGCGGCGCCGCGGAGACGACGGCGATGCCGACGAGCCCGGCGAGGACCAGCGCGAGTGCGGCCGGCAGATCGCTCGTCACGGTCGAGCCCGTCGGAGCGCCCGCGTCGGTCGGGGGCGGCGTCGGGACGGGCGCGGGCGGATCGGTCGGATCCGGCCCTGGCGTCGGCGGCACGGTGATGGCGAAATCGATCGCGTCGAGGAAGTTGCCGACCGAGTCGCTGCCGGAGCCCGTGCTGATCGCGCGGAAGGCGAGTCGGGTGCACGTCTGCCCGGCGGGCACGGTGTAGGAGCCGGTGTGCGTCCCCCAGGCATCGACCCCGTCCGTCAGCGGCGCGGAGATGGAGTCCCAGCCGGTCGGGCTGTTGACGTCGGCCGTGTTCGCGTCGCCGATCAGGACGACCATCGTGTCGTCGCCCTCACGGGCGCGATGCGCCAGCGTCCAGGTCATCGATTCGCCGGACGTGCTGACCACATCCTGGTACAGCGTGCCGGCCGTGTTGGCGTTCAGCTCCGCGAACCCGTTCCCCTCGAACGCCGGCACCCCGAGGAAGCCCGTGCCCCAGAGCTCGATCTCACCGAGCCCGTCGGTCGTCTGCCAGGGTGGGACGGCCGCGGCCGGAAGCGACGCGTAGGTGCCAGCCGGCACCACCGGCGTCTCGAAGGTCCCGTTGGCCAACGAGGTCGTCGACCCGTCGCAGACGGCCGCGGCGACTGGTCCCGTCCCAGCCGCCATACCGGCGAGGATCAGGACCGGGATGGACAGCGTGGTGAAGCGACGTCGAACGTGCATCGAGTTCTACTGCTCCTTCGTGATCGTCGGAAGAGCGCCGGATCCCCGATGCTCGGCGAGGGTGGCCGAAGACGCTGGAGGGGTGCCGACGCAGTGCGCGTCGCTCGTCCTCCGTGCCCCGGAGCGGATGGACTGTTCCGCGGGTCGGTCCGGGGCGTGACACGGACTATCGCCGACTTGCGGGACCCTCTTTCGGCTGCCACGATGCGGGCCGGGTCGGAGTGCCTGGACGACGACAGCGCCGGGGGGAGCGTCCAGGGCCGGCGACCCGCGACTTGGGGAGCATGTCCCCTCGCGACGGGCAGTTCTTGAGCCAGCGGAACCGTGAAAGGGGTGTCATGACGAACCTGTATCTCAGGGCCATGGCCCTCGTCGAGCGCGACGAGGAAGGCCAGGGACTCGCTGAATACGCACTCATCCTCGCACTCATCGCCATCGTCGCTATCGTTGCCCTCATCTTCCTCGGGGGCCAGGTCAGCAAGATCCTGAGCCAGGTCGGCAAGTCCATCTAGGACCGCCGATCTCGGATCGAGAGCCCGCCGGTATCGGCGGGCTCTTTGATTCCCGGCGCGATGTCCGGGCCCGGAAGCGACGATCACGATCGGCGTCGCTTCATCCGGCCCGAGGCGGACAGCGAGATCGCGGCAAGGATCCCGGCGGCGATCCCAAGGACGATGATCAGGCTGATCCCAGCAACGCCGGCGTCCGTGGTCGTCGGCAGATCGGTCGGCGGCGGCGTCCCCAGGGAGCCGCTGGCGCCGGGGAGCGGCGTCGGGGTCGGGTGTCGGTGGGGGCGGTGGCGCCGCCGGTGACCGTGTCGCTGTCGGTGGCGCTGTCGTTCGAGCCATCCGGATCGCTGGCACCGGTCGGGGCGGCCACCGTGGCGGTGTTGTCGACGCTGCCCGAGGTGGCCGTCACGTCCGCGGTCACCTCGATCGCGTAGGTCTGGCCGGAGGCCAGCGCGGGCAGGGCGAACGCGCCGCCCTCGAGCTCGGCCACGCTCGGCGCGGTCCCGCCGGTGCACTGGCCGGGCGTCGCGGCACAGGCCACGGCCGGTCTTGGCCAGGCCGGCGACGGCCGGGTCGGCGAGGATCGCGCCGGTGACCGGGCTCGGGCCGTTGTTGGTGACGGTGATCGTGTACGTCGTGGAGCCGCCGGCGGCGACCGAGGCCACCCCATCGGTCTTCGCGATGGCGAGGTCGGCGACGACCGCTGCCGGTGGTGACCGTGTCGCTGTCGGTGGCGCTGTCGTTCGAGCCATCCGGGTCGCTGGCACCGGTCGGGGCGGCCACCGTGGCGGTGTTGTCGACGCTGCCCGAGGTGGCCGTCACGTCCGCGGTCACCTCGATCGCGTAGGTCTGGCCCGAGGCGAGCGCGGGCAGGGCGAACGTCCCGCCCTCGAGCTCGGCCACGCTCGGCGTGGTCCCGCCCGTGCACTGGCCGGGCGTCGCGGCACAGGCCACGGCGGTCTTGGCCAGGCCGGCCACGGCCGGGTCGGCGAGGATCGCGCCGGTGACCGGGCTCGGGCCGTCGTTCGTGACGGTGATCGTGTACGTGGTGGAGCCGCCGGCGGCGACCGAGGCAACCCCATCGGTCTTGGCGATGGCGAGGTCGGCGACGACCGCGGCCGGGGTGATCCCGGTCACGCTGCTCGAGGTGTCGTTGTCGGGGTTGACGTCATTGGTGTTGCTGACGGTCGCCGTGTTGGTGACGCTCGGGACCGCCGCCGGCGTCGGATCGACGGTCACGGTGATGTCGGGGAGGCTGGCACCGGACGCCAGGCCGCCGGCCGGGGTGACGGTGCAGGTCACGGTCGAGCCCGCGGTCCCGCAGGCCCAGCCCGAGCCTGCCGCGGACACCAGGGTCAGACCCGCCGGGACCGTGTCGGTCACGGTGATGACGCCCCCGATGTTCCCGCTCCCCACGTTCCGCACGGCCAGCGTGTAGACGCCGTTCACGCCCACCGTGAAGTCGCCGACGTGGGTCTTGGTGATCGACAGGTCCGAGGCGCCCTGGGGCACGATGACCAGCCGACCGGTGACGTCCTCGCTCGGGAAGTACGTCCAGAGGTCCAGGCCCTTCTGGTTGCCGAAGCCGGCGGCGGAGTCGTCGCCATAGGCACGGATCGTGGTCGAGGCCGTGTCGAAGCCGGTGTCGCTGAAGGCCGGCGCGGGCGGTGGGTTGTTGCCGGGCAGGACGGCGCCGACCGTGCCGACCGTCGCGCCGCTGCTCGTCTGGTAGCCCCGGTCGTCGAAGAACGCGGTGCTGCAGCTCGCGAACGGGCAGGCGCCGCCGGGCGGGTTCAGCAGCGTGATCGTCGGGCCACCGAGGCGGCTGTTCTCCGCGTCGAGCAGGGGGAAGTGGTACTCGCCGGCATGGAGGGTGGCATCGAAGCAGTACCCCGTGCCGCCATTCCCCGTCCACGAGACCGGCATGGGCGTGCCGCTGTTGTCGGCACCGTCCCACGGGAGGTTCTGGACGCCGGCTGCCACCACGCGGACGAGCGATCGATTCGTCGGCAGGGTCGGATCGAAATCGGCGGCGGCGCACCCGCCGGCCCCGGGGTTCGGGGCGATCACCACGTGGGCGACGCCGCCGATGTTCCCGTCGAACACGATGTTGCCGCCGGTGCCGACCACGCTGCCCGGCACGCCGCTCACGAGCCCCGCCGTGCCCTGGAACGTGATCGAGTTCACCGTGGGCACGACCGGCGTCGGCACGATGGACGACGGCAGGTCGGCCGCGGGCGGGGCGAAGAAGAGCAGGCCCGTCGGCTTGGAGAGCCGGACCCCGCCTTCGACCGATGAGAGCGGGTTCACGTCGGCCACGAGGTCGTGGTACAGCGGCGTCACGCCGTCCGGGTCGAGGAACCCGACCGTGTTGCCGTACAGGATGAACCCGTTGGGATCCAGCCCGCGGAGGTCGATCCGGTACTGGAAGCCGTCGTTGGTGACGGCCCACACGGTCGACTGGACGCGGTTCGCCGCGCCGTTGCCCCCGGTGATCTGCGCGAGGTAGTCGGTATAGACGCGGCCGGGGATCGGGGTGGCCGGGCTCGCGATGCTGCGCACCGTGATGTCCCACATCGAGACGCCACTGGCCTGGGTCGCATCGATGGCGGGTGCGGCGACCGTGCCGGCGGTCCCGTCGACATCGCTCGCACCGCCCGACGGCCCATAGATGGCGACGTTGTAGATCCCGGTGGTGGCGGCCGTGTAGACGCAGGGCGTGTAGCCGCCCACGGCCGGGGCGGGCCCGGCCACCTCCTGCGCCCGGGTCGTCATCGCGCCGAGGCCCGGCTGCGCGGCCGAACACGAGAAATCGGGAGCCGGCAACGCGACCGTCAGCGGCGCGCTGATCTGCCCCGGGGTCCAGACGACGATGTCCCCCGCACCGACCCCGACGCCGCTCGATCCGAGGGCGATCTCCTCGCCCGCCTGTGCGTAGACCTTGAACAGCGTCCGACGGGGCAGGAGGTTCCCGTACAGGCTCGTGCGCCACTCGGTGAGCGCGCGCTTGCCGCCGTTGGCCTCCAGGTCCGCGCTGCCCTCGGCGAGCACGCGCGGCGGCGCGATCAGGGAGAAGGCGCCGACGGCCAGGAGGACACCCAGGCCGGCGCGAAGCCAGAGCGCGTGGGACGGCCGGGGAGCCACCCGGCCGAGGGCGTTGGCAACGAGGGTCAGGGTCACGCGTACGCCAGGTCGGGCGAGTGGGTGCAAACCTGCTCCGCTCGGCACGCTGATGAGGGCACGGGATCCAAGCCGTCGGGATCGCCACCTGGGGGGTCCGACCGTCGCGCTGGGGATGGGACAGACGGACCTGGCGATGTCGCGCGCTCACCCGACGGCGCGGACCTGTGCCGGACTCTAACAGGTCGAACCGGGGGCTACTACCCCTCGTGTCCGATCGCGTACCTGAGCGTCACATAGGCGGCGAGATCGATGGCCAATCCCCCGAGACCGGCGAACTGCGAGGTGTAGAAGATGAACACCTGGGTGACCAGCAGCCAGACGAGGATGCCGCGCTGGAACCATCGGTAGGCCTCGACTCGGGATCCGGGGAGCGCCGCCACGCCGACTCCGATCAACGCGGCTCCCACCAGGGTGGAGACGATCTGCCCGAGCTCGGCGATGCCCAACGGCGCTCCCTGGCGCCGCGCGGTGACGAGGACCAGCATGCTCGAAACCACGGCGGCCGCCGTGTACACGATGACGGCAGCGCTCAGCAGTCTCGCGAAGCGCGGATCGAGGGAGATCCGGTGATAGCGCTCCGCGAACCATCGCGGGATCGCCTCCCACCAGGCGTCCACGTCCGGCCGCTCGGGCAAGGCATCGAGATAGCGTCCCACGGCCACCACCAGCTCCGAGCTCGGGTCTGCCTGGGAGAGCAGCTGCTCGATCCGGGCGCGGTCATCGCCCTCGAGCGGGCGGTCCAGCCGGACCTCGAGCAGGTCGATGGCGTTGGCGAGGGCCTCGCGCTGGGTGAGCGCACGCCGGCCGACCAGGGTCTGCCCGACGATGAACATCGTGACCAGGACGACGTAGATCATCGCGACGGCCGGACGGAAGAAGTAGTCGTTGTCGGCCGTCACGAACTTGCCGATCTCGTCGATGAAGGTCCCGAACCCCAGACCGGCGACGATCGCCGCGACGTGCTGGATCGGGCGATCGAGGTACGCGAACAGGAGCACGAGCGCGACGAGCATCAGCGCGCCGCCCCAGAGCATGTGGGCGATGTGCACGCCGCCCTCGCCGAGCTGCGGAAAGCCGGTCAGGGCGAGGAACCAGCGGATCGCGAGGACCGACGCGACCGCGGCGACAAGGAAGCTCTCGAGGAAGAGCATCCCGTCGTCGTTCCGGAGCGGGCTGGGGAGTCTGGGATGCATCAGGCGAGCATACGGCGAGCGGCGTCGGCCGCCGGCCGTCATCGAGCGCAGGGACCGGCGCTCCGCGGTCCCGGCCCCGGGTCAACGACCTCGGCGCGGACCGACCGGGCGCAGGAGGAACCGGCGCCCTGCCCACATCGCCGCCAAGCCGAGGGTGACGTAGCGTCCCGGCAGGAACATCAGGCTCGCCCCGCCGAGCTCACGCGTCGCCGGGTGCCGGGCCGCCGTGCGAATCAGACCGAAGGCCGTGCGCGGGTCCCGCAGGTCGCGAACGAGCCCCCGCGGATCGTCGTGGGCGGTCCGGACGAGGTCGCGGGCGCGGCCCGAGCGGACGGCATCGATGATCGTCCGCCGGGTCACAGGCAGCGTGGTGAGCCGCAGGAACTTGATCGGGTTCATCACGGATGGTGCGTGGTCATGACGCCGGCGCCAGGTCGTCCGGCCGTGAGTCATCACCGTCCGTGGCGTCGGCAGGCGCGGCGGCGTCGGCAGGCGCGGCGGCCTCGGCTCGCAGGTCCGATGCCAGGGCGCGGCCCTTGAGCGCGACGATGTCACCGACTTCGCCCGTCTTCGTGGCCGCCTTCTGTGCCATCGGGCCGGCGGCCTGCCCGGCCTTGGCGGCCAGCTCGGCCGCGCGTGCCGCGATCTCGCGCAGGACCGGGGTCGCGTAGCTCGTCACGTTCTCGATGATCGAGTCGAGCTGCCGGAGCGCCGGGTCACGTGTCGGGCTCGCGGCAGGAATGGTGTCCGGCAGGTCGCTCGTCGCGCCCTCCGGGTTGGCTTGTGGTTGGTGCATCTGGTCGTCCATCTGACGGTCCCCGCGCTCGAATGGGTCCGACGGACCCGTGCGGGGAGCATCGAACCTGCGAGGTTTCAGTGGGACCGGAACGATGTCGCGGGGGCTTGCAGTTGCGCCATGGTCGCGCTCATCGGGGGCCACCGACAGGCGCTCGTATCGGCAGTCCTCAACCGGCGTGTGCCTCGAGGGCGAAGACGTGGACGGGTTCGGAGATGCCCCGCAGCCTGGCCTCGCCTCGGTCCGCGAACCCGTGGCCGCTGCCGCCCGCGAGTCGGCGGGTCAGGTCCGACACCAGGATCTCGTTGTCGGCCGCGGCCGCCATGATCCGGGCGGCCTCATGGATGGCGATGCCGCGAGCCTCCTCGCCCACGACCTCGATCTCCCCCGTATGGACGCCGGCCCGGATGGGAAGTCCCAGCTGCGAGGTCGCGTCACGGATCGCGAGCGCGGCATGCAGCGCTCTCGCCGCGCCATCGAACCTCGCGAAGACACCGTCGCCGGTGGACTGGACGATCCGGCCGCGAAACCGATCCGTCGCCTCGTCGATGACGCGATCGTGGTCGGCGAGGAGCCGCTTCCACGCCTGATCGCCGAGGCGCTCGGCAAGCGGCGTCGAACCGACGATGTCGGTGAACAGGAGGGTCGCGAGGACCCGCTCGCCCGCCGCCGGCCTCCCGTACTCCTCCGAGGTGGTCGAGATATCGATCATGACCACGGGCTCGTCGCCGACGACGTAGGCGTCGTGGCCGGCCGGGACGATGTGGACGAGGCCAGGGACCAGGTCCATGACCTCGCCGTCCTGCATCTCGATGCGCATGCGGCCCGAGATCACGACCCCGCGATGCGCGACCTGGCAGGTGCCGGTGCCGGCGATCGGCCCGATGTCCTTGGACCACCGCCATCCGGGCTGGGTGATGGACCGGGACGCGAACAGGTCGCCGACACGGACGAATTCGAGCTCGATGCCGGGCAGCACCCGTCGCTCATCCGGCTCAGCGAAGTTCTGGCCATGCGGCCGCGCCCGGTCCATCGAAGACGGCGGTCAGGCGGCGGTCCGTCTGCCCATCACGGCGCGATAGATGACGACGACGATGACGGCACCGACCACGGCCACGACGATGCTCGAGATGTTGACCCCGGTGACATCGGCCACGTTCAGCACGGTTCCGGCCACCCAGCCGCCGACGACCGCTCCGACGATCCCGAGGATGATCGTCTCGATCACGCCTTCCCCGCCGCCCATGATCATGTTGGTGATGAAGCCGGCGATCGCCCCGAGGACGATCCAGGCAAGGATTCCCATGGTGCCTCCCACGCGAGGAGCGGTGCGATCGCAGGAGTCCGCGATCGAGCGCCGTTGGTGCTCGCGGCGCCATCGTACGCCTTGATGCCAGCCCCACGACCCCATGGCGGGCGCGTCGGCGACGTCGTCATCTGCGGCCCGGCCGGGTACCCTGACGACATGGCACGACGTTGGTTCGGAGGGACGGGCGTGAACGACGAGATCGACGCCACTCGGGACGGGCTCCGCGGCGCGTCGGACGGGCTGATGGTCGCGATCCAGGAAGTCGAGCAGCGGGAGCGCTTGAAGCGCGGTGTCGCGCCGACCGATCCAGGGTTTCCGGCGCTGGCACACGAGGTGACCATCGCTGCGAAGGCGGTGCTGGAGCTCGCGCGCGTCGAGGAGATCGGAGGCCGACGCGATCGCCGCTCGTCACATGCCGACGCTGCCGACCATCGAGGCGACCCCGCCACCGGAGCGTCTGGCCGACATCCTCGCGGAGTGGCGCGCCGTCGAACGTCAACTCGAGGCGGTGGACGCGACATCGCCGGAGGCAGCGGAGCTCATGGCGGCGTTCGAGGCGCTTCGAGATCGATACGCGCAGGCGCTCAAGGCCTATCGGGACTGAGGACGCTCCGGCGGCCCGCGGACGCGCCGGGTGATCACGACCCCCTAGAGCGCCTCGGCCGACGGTTCGGCATCCTCGCCTGACGGGGTCTTGTCTCGCTCGGTCAGGGCTTCGACCGCCGCGGCTGCGATCGCGATGCCGAGCCGTCCCGCGGTGCCGGTGGCCTGTTCGATCGGCCGCGCCGTCCGATCGTCAGCGACGGCAGTCAGGACCGCACCCGCACCCTCCTGGATGACCTGGCGGACCGCGTCCATGGCCCCGGCCAGCCGCCCGCCGGGCTCGTCGGCAGTGGCCGACGTGGCCGCCATGGCGTTGGCGCGAAGGTTCCGTTCGACCTGGAGGCGCTGGCGGTACAGGACCTCCCATTCCTCGTAGGGGATGAGGATCGTCGCGAGCTCCTGGTCGATCTCCCCGAACTCTGCCGCCGCCGCCGGATCGTAGACCGGCGGCTGGCCGGCCGGACCCTCCGCGGTCCCCAGCGCCGTGAGGCGGTCCTCGACTGCCTGTGCCTCGGCGCTGACGGTCAGATGGGCTGCCGATGTCGTCAGGCGGCTGGCCATCGCCGCCCGGGCGCGCGCGACCAGCGCAGGCTTGCCCGAGATGAGCAGGTCCATCGGGTAGATCAGGATGTCGAGGCCGGGGCCTTTGAGCTGCAGCATCCGCTCGGGGACCAGCGAGCCCGACTCGCGACCGCCCACCCGCGCCAGCCAGCGCGCCGGTCGGGACATCGTCGCGGGAGCGGCGCCCGGCGTGACCTCGAGGTCGGCCGCCAGGACGGCCCGGTGGAGGTCGGCCGCGACCTCCTCGTACGCGCCGGGCTCCACCACCAACGGAACGTGCGCATCGGTCCAGCGCCGGGCGAGGCTCCAGCCTTTGCGCCAGATCGAGAGCAACGCGAGGAAGACCAGGAGGACGGCCAGGAGGACCGTCAGCGGATAGCCCCGAACCGTGGCTCCCGCGAGCTCCCGGATCGACGAGCCGTCACGGTCGCCCAGCCGATAGGTGAGCGCGCCGATGATGCCGGGCACGATCAGGGCCCCGGCGAGCATGATCAGCCGGATCACCTCCTGCGGCACGAACTCCTGGCGCGGCAGGAGGACGAGCAGGAAGGCCCCGACGTCCGGGAAGACCACACCGGCGACCAGGACCATCCAGATCACCGAGCCGAAGGCCACCCCCAGGAGCAGCATCTGCCGCGATGCCGGCACCCGCCCGAAGAGCAGGGTGGTCGCCCAGCCGAGGGCCGTGGTCAGGACCTTGCTCGCGAACCTCGAGCCGAATGCGAGGAGCGCCGCGAGGATGGCCATCGGTTACCCGATCAGTCCCCGGGAGCCGGCGGGAAGTCTTCCTCCGGGCCATCCTTGATCACGTTGTCGTCAGGCTCGCCAGTGACGCCGGGCCGAGCGTCGTACGCGGCGACGCGCTCGTCGCCCGGCTTGACGCCACCCGGGATCGTCTCGGCCTCGCGTTCAGGTTCGCTGCCGATGTAGGCGCCGGGATCCTGCTCGTTGCCCGGGTCGTCCGCGGCCTCCGGATCGCGGGTCTCTCGCTCGCCGGTCACCGGGCTGCCGCCTTCTGCTTGCTGGCGGCTGCCGCCTTCGGCTTGCTGGCGAGCGCGATCTTGGCGGCGTACGCGGCGAGTTCCGAAGCGAGCGTGTCGCAGCTGGCCTTCTGGGCCTTGGCGAAGGCGGTCGCGGCGGTCTTGAGCGCCGTGTCCTTGGTCGCGCGGGCGATCTCGAGCATCCCGCCGGCAGAGTCCATCTGCTTGCGCTTGATGTTCAGCAGGACAGCGTGCGCCTCGTAGTAGTCGCTGTCGGCGCCGTCCTCGGTCGCGGTCTCCAGCGTCTCGGTCATGAGCTTCGTGAGGCCTTCGGCCACGTCCTCGATCTTGCCCGTCGCGCCGTGCGGCTTTCCGAGCTTGGTCAGCTGCGCCAGGAACTCCTTGTCCTCGGCCAGACACGCCTTGATCGCGGCCTTCGAGCTCGCCATCGGGTGCTTGGTTGACAGCGTCGTCTCTGCGTCGACGATCGAGCGCTGGACTGCGATCGACTCGTCGTACTCGTGGGTGATGAATCCCTCGCCGAACTTGGCTTCGCCCATCTGCGGGGCCCTCCTCCTCATCAGGGCCGCCCGTCGGCCCGGGAGTCGATGGTCGGACGACGCACGGTCACGACGTGCGTACGAGGAGGGCCGTCGCGATTCAGCGGTGTTGCGAGAGGTCGCGTCGCAACGCCCTTGCAGCGTTCCACACGAAGGCAAGCGGGCGACCGAACGTCCCGGGCGGCCAGGCTATGACGGATGAACGCGACTGTGTCCTCGATCGCCGGGTCCGCGCGGGCTGCGTCGTCGGACCAGGTGCTCCCGCCTGCCTCCCTTGGCCGTCATCGCGTCGAGGCGCGCGCCGATGGGCAGAGCCTCTGGATCCTCGTCGGCGAGGGATCGGGCGGGATCGCGCTTCGAGCCGCGTTCTGTCCGCAGGCCAGGCTGGAGGTCGTGCAAGCAAAGGTCGGGGACGAGGCGTGGACGATCGACCTCACGACGTCACTCGGTCCGGTTCGCTGCCGCGTCGAGTGGCCGGGCGCCTCGAATCCGACGCTTCACGTGACGACGCACCTCATCCCGACGGCTGACACCATGATCCGGTCCTGGCCGCGAGACCTGATCGCGACGGGCGAGGAGGCGGGGGACGGCACGGCAACGGAGGGCGCGGTCCACACCGCCCAGCGGGGACCGAGGACAGGCGTGGTCTTTGCGTCGATGACCAGGCCGGTGCCGATGCGGTTCCTCTATCTCCAGCATTTCACCTCGATCAACGATCTGTTCGCGGACACGCATACGACGCCGATCGGTTCGGTCGGCGGCGAGTGGCCCGTCATGGGCTTTCGGATCCCCGATTCAGAGACGCCGCTGCGGGCATCGCATGACTACACGATCTCGGACATCTATCTCGCCCTGGATGGCGACGGTGCGTCCCCGAGGCGATCCGAGGCCGCGAGCTATCTCGACCTGATGGCCGGCCTGTACCTGCTGTACCCCAAGCGCACACCCGGTTGGCACGACTGGCCGGAGCAGGCGGTCCGGGTCCTCCGGGACCTCGCGTTCTCGCCCGAGTGCAGCGAGCAGGTCGACGGCCGGCGATATCTCCTGCCCTACGTGTCGGATCGGACCAAGCCGCCCGAGAGCATGGTCCAGCTTGCCGTCCTGCTGGCGCTCGAGGACTACGGGCGCTGGGACGGCACGCGTTCCCGGCTGGCTGCCGAACTGGCGCGCGGATTGACCAGGTTCTTCGATCCCGCCGCCCATTCGATCGGGCGCTGGCTACCCGGCCGGCCATTCACCGAGCAGACCGAGGACACGCAGTCCCGCTACGCGATGGACAGCTGGTACCTCTATCACATCCTGTTCAATCTCTCCCGCCTGGCGGATGCCGGGGACCGGCGCGCGCGTCGCCTCTTCCTGCGGAGCCTGCCGGCGGCGATCGCCGCCGCCCGGCGCTTCGGGTACCACTGGCCGGTGTTCTTCGATCATCGGACGTTCGACGTCATCCGCGCGGAATCCTCGCCGGGCCGCGGCGGCGAGGAGGATGTCGGTGGCCTATACGCGAACGTGATGCTCCAGGCCCACCGACTGACGGGTCGCTCCGAGTATTTCGAGGAGGCCGAGCGTGGCGCGGCATCGCTCGAGGGGCGCGGTTTCCGGCTCGGGTATCAGATGAACACGACGATGCTCGGCGCGCAGGCGATGCTCCGGCTCTGGACGTCGACCGATGACGATCGGTACGGCGAACTCTTCGAGACGTGCGTGGCGAACTTCGTCGACAACCTTGGGCTGTGGGAGTGCCGCTACGGCACCGGCCTCGCCCAGATGACCTTCTTCGGGTCCTTCCCGCTGCACGACGCCCCGTACCTGGCGGCCTACGAGGAGGCCGAGATCGTCGCCATCATCCACGAGCTCTTCGCCGAGGGCGCCGATCGGATGCGCGCCTCGATCAGGCTGCTGCTCGCCGAGTACCTCCGCCACGCCCAGGACCGCTCCTGGGCCTATTTCCCCGGGCATCAGTCGCCGGACGCCTTGTCACCGACGCAACGGGTCGGGCGGCTGGAGCCGCTCCTCGCCGTGCCCGTGGAAGATCTGACCGATGGGTGGCAGCAGAGCGGCCAGGTCGGCCAGGAAGTCTACGGGTCGGCACTGGCCTTCGTCGCTGCGACGCGCCATTTCCGGTCCCTGCCTGGCACCCACCTGCGATTCCACTGTGACTATCCGGTCTCGGACTTCGCGACCACTGGCCGTGCGAGCCGGAACGTGACGTTTCGCCTGACCGGCGACCAGCGCGGCACCGCGACGATCCGGCTAATCCCGACCGATCCCAACGAACCGCTGCCGGTCGTCACCTGCAGGGTCTCCCGCCGGGCGCGTGATGTGTCGCCGGCCATCTCGCCGGAGGGCCACATCGTCTTTCGCGTTCGCGGCGATGCCGACGTGCACATCTCGTTGGGCCGACGCGGGGTTGGATCACGCGGCGGCTGAGCGTTCGCCTTCCGATCAGGGTCTTGGCCCGCGCTCGATCGTCAGACTCGACTCGATGGCGGCCGATCTTGGATCGCGCCTGGTTCCTGGATGAATGCTGCGAGAGGAAGCTGCTCATCCGGCGCTGGCGGATGCAGCGGCATCGTCCGCCGATCCTCGATGCCCATCTCGTCGGCCAGGGCGCGGACCTGGCTGCGGACCGGTGCGAGCACCGAGTCCGCCACATATGCCCGCCCGGCATAGAGCCTCGCATAGCGCGGCAGCAGCTCCGGCCAGTCGCGCGCGAGCTGGTCCAGGAAGTGCTCTCGGGTCCCGGGGCGCAGGTACAGGACGTTGGTCCAGATCGAGGTCGCGCCGGCGTCCCGCGCGGCGCGCACCACGTCCGCCATCTTTCGTGGGTCGTCGGACAGCCCCGGCAGGATCGGTGCCATCCCGACGCTGGCGTCGATGCCCGCATCGATCAGCGATCGGAGTGCCCGCAATCGCTGCTCCGGCGGGGCGGTCCCGGGCTCCGTCGTCCGCCAGATGTCGCGATCGAGCGTCGGGATGCTGAACGTGACCGACACGTTCGCCCGCCTGGCGGCCTCCGAGAGGACATCGAGGTCGCGGACGATCAACGGCCCGCGGGTGATGATGCCGAACGGGTTTCGGGCCTTGCCGAGCGCCTCGATCGAGCCGCGAGTGAGGCGGAAGCGCCCTTCCGCGGGCTGGTACGGGTCGGTGGCCGTCCCCACCACCACCTGCTCGTGCCGCCAGGCCGGCCGCGCGAGCTCGCGGGCCAGGGTGGCGACGAGATTGGACTTGACCCTGATCGAGGTGCCGTAGCGCGCGTCCGATGGTCGATCGGCCATGCGCTCGAACGCGCGGACGAAGCAGAACGTGCAACGGTGGGCGCAGCCCATGTACGGATTGAGGGACCACTTGAATGGCATGCCGCGGACTCGGTTGAGCGCAGAACGACAGGGCTCATCGCGGTAGATCGGGCGCGCCATGTGGGACATTCTAGAACAGATGTTCTATTCACTCAAGGCACTCCAAGCCTTCGGAGTGGCCGCGGCCCCCGCTGATGGCATCCGATTGCAACAGGTCGCTGGTCGGACGACGGGCGGTCTGGCCGTCGGGCCCCCAATTCTTGCCACGGAGTGGTGCATCTGTGAGCGAGGTCAGACACGAGCCGTGACGATCCGAATCGGCACCTCCGGCTTTCTCTATGAGCATTGGCGAGGCCGGTTCTATGGCCCGTCCGCCAGAGGCGCCGAGCTGGAGCGGTATGCGGAGCAGTTCGACACCGTCGAGCTGAACGTCACGTTCTATCGGATGCCCGCCGCCCAGACATTCCGCGCGTGGGCTGCCCGGGTGCCACCCGGGTTCCTGTTCGCCGTGAAGGCCAGCCGGTACCTCACCCACATCCGACGGTTGCACGAGCCGCGAGAGGCGGTGGATCGGCTCATGGATCGAGCCGGTGAGCTCGGCCCGCACCTCGGGCCTATCCTCCTGCAACTGCCACCCGACATGCCGGCCGATCTCGATCACCTGGACGAGACCCTCGACGCCTTTCCCGCGACGGCCCGCGTCGCCGTCGAGCCACGGCACCCGTCGTGGTTCACCGACGCATTCCGGGCACTGCTGTCGCGGCGGGGCGCGGCGCTGTGCCTGGCCGATCGCCGCGGACCCGTCACGCCGATCTGGGACACCGCGGACTGGACCTACGTCCGCTTCCACGGTGGTCGCGCGACTCCCAAGCCGTGCTATGGAGAGCGTGCCCTCGCCGCCTGGATCCCGAGGCTCTCATCCGCCAGCCTGGCGGCCACGTCGTTCGTCTACTTCAATAACGACGCCGGGGGATGCGCCTTGCGAGACGCCTCCACCTTCGGCCGGCTGTCGCAGGCCGCCGGGCTCGATGTCGGACGACTGCCCGAGATCGGGGACGACGTGCTTGCGTGGAGGCGATGAACGTCGGTCGGCGCTTTCCCGGCCGCCACCTCGTCGTTCGTCCGGCCCGACGTCACGCTGTAGGGATAGTCATCAGCGTCCCAGTCGGCGATGGCTGCCGGATCGCGGCGATGGATGAGCAGCCACTTGCGTTTCGAGCGATCTGACTTGGCCCAGCCGTCGGTCCGGAGGAGCACGAAGTTCCCGTGCAGCTTCTCGCCCTCGAGGCGGACCTTGAGCTCGCCTGCGGCGAGGGACGCCGTCGCGTCGGGCTGGTCCGGGTCGAGGGTCCAGCGGCCCTGATCCCAGACGATGACGTCGCCGCCGCCGTATTGGCCTGCCGGGATCACGCCTTCGAAGCCGAAATAGCTCAGCGGATGATCCTCGACCTGGACCGCCAGGCGTTTGGCTGCCGGATCCAGGCTGGGACCCCGCGGGACCGCCCACGATGCCAGGGTTCCGCCGATCTCGAGGCGCAGGTCGTAGTGGAGGCGGCGAGCCCGATGGCGGTGCACGACGTATCTGCCCCCGCGTCGCGCGTCGCCGGGCGCCACCGTCGTGTCCGCGGCCGGTTCGGGAGTCCTTCGGAAGTCGCGCTTGCGGCGATATTCCCTGAGCGTCATGGCGCAGGCAGATCGAGGGCCGCTGGGGTCACGCAGAGAGACGCGGGCGTCTGCCCGCGTCTCCCGTCCATCGGCCCTTCGAGGGTCACGCCGTGGTGGCGCCGGCCCGCGAGGCGTCCTGGTCCGCCGTCTCGAGTGAATCGAGCGACGTCCGGACATTCCTGGCCGCATCCTCCATCGACATGCCGCTGCCGTCGGCGGCTCGTTGGAGGTCCTCGCGGGTGATGTCAGTCGGCTGATGCCGGGCGTCCGGCTCGCCGCAACCGCAGTTGAGACACATCGGAGAACTCCTTCCATCGATCGCGGGGGTCGGCTCCATCCTCCCGCCACGACGACGCCGCGCGAGTGCCACGTGGAGCGTTCGAGGTCGCAACGTCATAGCAATCGACCGCGGCAGGTCGGACAGGACGAGGCCGTGATCGAGGCCGGGCGGGCAAGGCGTCGATGCGCCCGGCCCCTTCGCGGTGAGACGGCCGCAGCCTTCAGGAGCGTCTGGGCTCGGCGCGGTCCGCGCAGGGCGAGGATCCTGAAGTCCTTGCCCTCGAAGCGGTCGTACGTGACGAAGAAGCTCTCGAGCTGCTCGACGAGCGACGGCTCGAAGTCGCGCACGCTGCGCAGGTCGCCGCGCTCGGTGGATCCGTCGGCGACCGCGATCAGGCGGTCGTTGCGGACCGGCTCGCCGCCGTCCTCCGACTGCTCCGCCTCGATCACGCCGAGCAGCTTGACCGGCACAAGGCAGCCGGGGTAGGCCGGCCCGTCCATCAGGACGAGCACGTCGAGCGGATCGCCGTCGGCAGCACGGGTCCGCGGAAAGAACCCGAAGTCGAACGGAAAGCTCATGCCGGCAGGCATGGTGGCCTTGACGGTGAAGGCCCCGGCAGATGGCTCGTAGGCGAGCTTGTGGCGGCTGCCTTGCGGCGTCTCGACGACCGCCCGGAGACGCCCTTCCTCGTCGGTCTGTGGCAGGCGCTCGAGCGACGGCACGGCACGGCCTCCCAAAGCGGAGGCCCCGACCGCGCCGGCACGGATCGGCGCGTGCGGGGCCTCGACGGGGACGGGACCCTCGAGCCTCCCGAGGTCCCAGGTCCAGTGTCGACTCGGCCTGCGGGCCGGTCGCCACCAAGGCGGACGCTACGGCGTCGGGTCGTCCGTTTCCATCCCGTCGGCCGTCCGGTCCTTGCAGGCTCGTGACAGGTCTGCTTTGCGCGAGCGAGCGCGCAGCCTGACCCGATTCAGGGGAGTGACGAGAGTCGGAGGTCCCCGACGAGTGTCCGCATCGCGACCTCTCGTGCCTCGGCTCCCCGCGCCCGCAGGACCGCGGAAGGGTGGATGGTGGCGACGACGAGCCGGGCGAGCTTCGACTCCTCGACCAGCCCGTGGTCTCGACTGACACGGAAGCCGGGGCCGAGCCACGCCTGGGCAGCGGTCGCGCCGAGAAGGATCAGCGCCTCGGGCTGGACGAGGGCCAATTCGCTCTCGACCCAGGGAAGACAGGCACCGACCTCCGACCTGTCGGGCGCTTCGTGCAGGCGCCGCTTCGATCGCGGATCGGGTCGCCACTTGAAGTGCTTCACGACGTTGCTGACGAATGTCCGCTCGCGGTCGATCCCGGCTTCGGACAAGGCGCTGTCCAGGAGCCGGCCGGCTGGTCCGATGAACGGGTGGCCCGCGACGTCCTCGCGATCGCCCGGCTGCTCCCCGACCACCATCCAGCGGGCAGGGACGGGGCCTTCGCCGAACACGGTCTGGGTCGCATGCGCCCAGAGATCGCAGGCTCGGCAGGCACTGGCGAGGTCGCGTACGTCACCGATGCCCAGCCGCCCGGCTTCCACCAGGTCTCGGACGTTGGCGGGCTGGACGGAAGCCCGCTTCGCCGCCATGAGGGCTGGTGCCTACGAGGCCTTCCGGACGGGACCCGCTCGAACCTTCGAGAACGCCGGCAGGATCTCCTTCTCGGCGAACCGCAGGAAACCCGCCTGGTCGGGCCCGACCTGATGCAGGTAGACATGGTCGTAGCCCGCGTCCAGGTACGCCTGGATGTGCTCGATGATCGGTCCGGGGTCAGGACCGCACGGGATGGCGTCCGCGACCTGCTGCTCGGTCACGCCCTTGGCAAGCTGCTCGAAGTGGCGCGGCCTCGGGAGCTCCTGCGTAGCGTCGCCGTGGATCGCCACCGTCGGCCACCACTCGTGGGCGGTCCGCCGTGCGGCGGCGGCGGAGCGTCCCCAACAGACCGTCACCTGTCCGAAGCGCGGCCCGCGTCCGCCGGCCGCTGCGTAGGCGTCAAGGATCTCCGCGTCCGGCCCCGTCCCGATGAAGCCATCGCCGATCCGCGCCGCCATCGCGGCCATCCGCTCGCCACTGCCGGCAACGTGGATCGCGGGGAGCGTCTCGGGCACCGTGTAGAGGCGCGCGTTCTCGACGGTGTAGTGGCGCCCATGGTGGCTGGCCTCCTCGCCGGCCCAGAGGAGCCGGATGACCTCGACCGCCTCCTCGAGCATCTCGGCGCGGACATCCCATTCCGGCCATCGCTGCCCGAGGATGTGCTCGTTGAGGTTCTCCCCGGTGCCGACGCCGAGGAAGAACCGGCCGGGCATCAAGGCTGCGGCGGTCGCCGCCGCCTGGGCGACGATCGCCGGGTGCATCCGGATCGTGGGGCATGTCACCCCGGTGCCCAGCTCGATCCGCTCGGTCGCTCCCGCGATCGCCCCGAGCACGCCCCACACGAACGGGCTGTTGCCCTGCCGGTCGATCCACGGGTGGAAGTGGTCCGAGATCAGCGCGAACTCGAAGCCGCGCTCCTCGGCCAGCGCGGCGTGGCGGACGAGGTCGAGCGGTGGATGCTCCTCGCTGGAGAGGGCGTAGCCGATCCTGGGTCGAGCGCGTCCGGCTGCCATGCCCACTACTTGTCCAGGATCTTGTCGGCCTTGCGGTCGATCTTCTTCTTGTCCGCGGCCGACAGGTTGCCCTCGTGCGCCTGCTGTGAGGCGCGGGCCTTCGCGTTCCGGGCGTGCGACTTGTCGGGCATCGGGTACTTGCGCTCGTCCGGCAGGCCGAAGTCGGACTTCGGCTCGGACTTCCGCTTCTTGGTGCTCAGCTCGGCCATGGTGTGCCTCCTTGGGCGGGCGTGCCGCCTAGTCCTTCTTGTCCTTGCTCGCGAACTTCTCGAGCTCCTTCTCGGACATGTCGGTCTTGGTCTTCTTGCCCTCGCGCTTGCGTTGGAGCTCGGCGCCCATGAACTTGCGCTGCTTCTCGGTCTTGGCTGGCATCGCGTGCACCTCTCCAGTCTCGCGGCATCCCACCGCGCCTTCGGAAGATGCTCGCGTGCCGCCCGTCATGCGCGGATCGGCGCGGCTCGCCATGGCGTTTCGATGGCGTTGCACGATCCAACGGACAGCGTCGGGTCGCCGTCCGATCGGTGGTATCGTTGCGTCAGCAACTACAGGAGCATCGATCCCATGGCCAAGCAGTCGGTCACGACGGTCCCGGAAGCACGGATCGCCCGCGTCGCCGAGGCCCTCAGTTCGCACAACATCGAGGCGGTCGTCGTCGAGACGGGCGCCGAAGCCCGCGATCTGGTCCTCGCGATGATCCCGGAGGGCAGCGAGGTCCATTCGGGCAAGTCGAAGACCCTCGAGGACATCGGCCTGTACGCCGAGCTGGCGGAGTCCGGCCGGTACGATGCCATCCGGCCGCGCATGTTCCAGCTGGACCGGGCGACCCAGGGCCGCGAGATCCGCAAGCTGGTCGGCACGCCGGACTTCATGGTCGGGAGCGTGGCCGCCGTCACCGAGGCCGGCACCCTCGTCGTCGCATCCGCGACCGGCAGCCAGCTGGGAGCGTATGCCTCGGGCGCCGGCCGTCTGATCCTGGTCGTGGGAAGCCAGAAGATCGTGCCGGACCTCGACGCCGCGCTGCGGCGTATCGACGAGGTCGTCTTTCCCTACGAGGATGCGCAGGTCCTGGAACGCCTCGGCGTCCACACCATCCTCGAGAAGGTGCTGCTCATCTACGGCGAGTGGACGGCCGGCAGGACCACGGTCGTGCTGGTCCGCGAGCCCGTCGGCGTCTAGGGCGTCGCGAGCCCCGCCGGGCCGCCGGTGTCCGGGTCGGCGAGCTTGAAGAGCTGACGCTCGCCGGGCAACCCCTTCAGGACATGGACGCCCGCGTCCTCGAGGACCAGGCCGGACCCTTCCAGGAGGTCCTTCGTCGTCGACGAGATGACGACCTCGCCCGGGCCGGCGAACGACATCACCCTGGCGGCGGCATGCACCGCGACGCCGCGCGCATCCGGCCCCACGAACTCGACCTCGCCGGTATGGAGCCCGACGCGGATCCCCAGGCCGATCTGGTCGGCGGACCGACGCATGGCGGCGCCACAGCGGACGGCTCGCGTCGCACCATCGAACACGGCCAGGAACCCATCGCCGGTCGTGGCGATCTCGCGTCCTCGGAAGACATTCAGCTCGCCGCGCATGAGGCGGTTGTGGGTCGAGAGCAGCTCTCGCCACGCCGTGTCGCCGATGCGATCCATCGTCGCCGTCGAATCCACGATATCGGTGAAGAGGACCGTCGCCAGCACGCGTTCTCCCGGTCCCTCGGGGGCGAGCCCGAACGTCCGGCCGCTGGTCCACTCGACCGTCACCCACGGCGCGTCGCCCACGACCCAGGCGTCGTGGCCAGCCGGGATCTCGTACACCGACTGCCCTTCGATGTCGATCTCCTGCCCATCGTCCGTCACGACGTGCATGCCGCCGGAGATCGAATAGCCGAAGTGGTGGAGCTGGCAGGTCGGCGTGCCCGCGATCCCCTGCATGTCCGTCGACCATCGCCATCCGGGCTCGTACGTCGCGTGACCGATGGCGGTCTCGTCGAGCAGGAGGAGCTCGGCATGGCCGTGCTCGAAAGTGCGCACCTCGTCCGGCGTGGCGAAGCGTCGGGTCTGCAGGCGGGGCATGCCCCCATCATGGACCCCTCCCGCCACGCACGATGTAGGCTCTTGCTCATGAAGGTTCGATACGTGGTCCTCTACGTGGATGACGCCGAGGCCTGCCGCAGGTTCTGGGTCGAACAGGTCGGCATGGTCCAGAAGAAGCGCGACGAGATCGGCGCCTTCACGATCGCGCAGGTCGGGTTCGCCGATCAGCCGTTCGCGTTCGAGCTGGTGCCGCTGGCGATGATGCAGGACAACCCGGACGGCCTCGACCTCGCGACGCCGTCGATCGCCTTCCAGGTCGACGACCTCGACGTGGGTCGCGCCGAGCTCGTCGGACGCGGGGTGCAGGCGACCGAGGTGGGCGACCACCAGGGCACCCGCAGCTTCGCGTTCTCCGATCCGGAAGGCCGCTGGTTCGCGGTGACGGCATGACCGTATCGGCCGGACACCGGATCTTCACCACGACCCTGGCCTCGGTGTACCCGCTCTACCTCGCCAAGGTCGAGAAGAAGGGCCGCACCAAGGACGAGCTCGATGCCACGATCCGCTGGCTGACGGGGTACGACCAGGCCGAGCTGGACCAGATCCTCGCCGCGGGCACGACCTTCCAGGACTTCTTCGCCGGGGCGCACATGAACCCCGACACCGCGCTCATCACCGGCGTGGTCTGCGGCGTGCGCGTCGAGTCGATCGAGGACCCGCTCATGCAGCAGATCCGATATCTCGACAAGCTGGTGGACGAGCTCGCGAAAGGTCGGCCGCTCGCCAAGGTGCTGCGCAGCTGACTCGAGGGCTCAGCCGCCGGTAGCCCGGCGCAGTCGCTCCAGCTCGCGCCGCAGGCGCTTGCTCGGCCGGCCCTCGCCTCGCACGAGCGTGATCCCTGGCCTGGACTCCCGCACGACGGGCGGGCTGTGGTCCACGTAGCAGGTCGCGGCGACGGCGGCCCCGACACGCGACTCGATCGGTCGCAGGACCTCGACGATGCGCTCTCGATCGGCGATGAACGCCTCCACCCGATCACCCGCCCGGACCTTCGTCGATGGCTTTGCCGGCGAGCCGTTCACGAGGACGTGGCCGCCATCGCACAACCGGGTCGCGAGCGGGCGGGTCTTCACGAGGCGCACCGCGCACAGCCAGCGATCGATCCGCGTCTCTTCGGTGGCGATCGGGGCAGTCACGCAGCCTAGGATGGCACGGCTCGGCGAGACCGGACGGGACCGGTGGGGCGCCCACCCCCGGTCGGTGCGGTCAGTCTCCCGACGAGGGCGGGAACTCCTCCTCGCCGCCGGTCGTGATCTCCGTGTCGTCGCCGGGAGCCTCCTGCTCATCGCCCGACTCGTCCCCGAGCGGCAAGTCGTAGGTCGGGTCCGGGACATCGCTGTCCACGCCGGGGAGCGTCCCCGGGTCGGCGCCGGTGTCGGGGTCGTGGACCGGATCGACGACGGATGGAGCGGGCGGTCGCTTGTTGAGGTCCTGGTCGGTCGGATCGTTCTGGTCGGCCATGACGGCGGTCCTCGCGTGATCGGAGCGCCCTTCGCTCCGGGAGGCTGACGATGTGGGACGGTCCCGTGCCGACGCACCGCAGTCGCGGCCCGCTCCGATTCAGCGGCGTTACGGGAAGCGCCGGGCCGTGCGCCGTTGCCGAGCCGAGCCGCCCGGAGCGGCGGCCAGGTCGCGCCGGTCCCTGGCGTGACCGTGACCTTCGGCCGGTATCGCGGACGCGCGGGCGCGGGCACGCTCTGGTCAACGGGACCTGCGGACCTCTGGGGGGCGAGCAGGGCGCCCGACCTGACCCTCGACGGCCCGCCGGCGATCCCTCCTCGCCCGGCGGGCTGTCCCTATCCCCCTCGCGGTCATACTCCCTCGATGCTCGAGATCGAGATCGTCCCCCGAGGCCCCTTCAGCCTTGCCGCGGCCCGTGGTTTCGCCGACGGCTTTCCCGCCGGGATCGGCGGTGGGGGCGTTGGCAAGGAGTCGATCACGCTCGCATTCCCAGCGGAGGGCACGGACCAGAGCGTTGCCGTGGAGCTGTGGCAGGACGCGGACGGCGTCGTCCGTGGCCGCACCGATGCGCCGGCGGCGATCCGTGACACGGCAGTCCGCCAGGCGGCCCGCTCGCTCTCGCTCGACCACGACGGGTCCGGCTGGCCCGCGGTGGGTGAACGAGACGCGGTCGTGGGCGCAGCGCAGCGCGAGCTCGACGACCTTCGCCCAGTCTGCTTCTACTCGGCCTACGAGGCCGCGACCTCGTTCGTGATCGGCCAGCGGATCGCACGCCGCCAGTCCGCCGTCATCAAGCGGGCCCTGGCAGAGGATCTGGGCGACCGGCCGACGGTGGCTGGCACGCCCTTCCCGGCATTTCCGCGGCCAGAGCGGCTCCTGGAGCTGCGCGAGGCGCGCGGTCTGAACCACACCAAGGTCGAGCGGCTCCACGGGCTCGCGCGGGCCGCGATCGACGGGCGGCTCGACACCGAGGTCCTGCGGATGCTGCCGCCCGAAACGGCGCTGGCTCGACTGCAGGAACTGCCGGGCGTCGGCCCATTCACGGCCCAGGGCGTCTACTACCGCGGCTGCGGCATCGCCGACGGGATCCCCGACGCCGACGAGCTCGGACGCGAGGTCGTCCGCGACCTGTACGGGATCCCCGATGCCGCCGCGGCCGACGTCACCCGCCTCGGCGAGGCTTGGCGGCCGTACCGGATGTGGGCCGTGGTCCTGTTGCGGGTGGCATGGGGCCGCCGCCAGGCAGGACCGGTCAGCTATCGACGCGGCGCCTCGTGAGGCGAGCGATCGCGGTCCTGGCCGCGACGCTGCTGATCGCGGGTTGCAACATCGGGTTGGCCGGCCAGCCGAACTACCGCGCCACGGTCACGATCATCAATCGGACGACGGCCGATGTCACCGTCTCATCCGGCGAGGGCGGACAGCTTGAGATCGTCGTGCCCGCCTGCGGCGAGCTGACGAACGAGGACTTCCCCGTCAACTGGTATGAGGTGACGTCGCCGGGCCGGGACACCTTCCACAGCGGCGGGGGCATCTCGGCCGAGCACTCCTTCGTCCTCGTCACGTCGGTCGTGGCCCAGCAGGAGACCCGGCCGGACCCGCTCCCGGCGTGCGAAGGCCTCCTCCAGCCGGCCCAGCAGTAGGGATCACGCGGCGGCGCGACACCATGAGCCAGTCGTGACGCAATGTCGAAGTCAGTCCAGGCCGGTGCCTAGTCCATCGAGTGTGTCGACAAGTCCGACGGCGCCGAGGATCAAACCACGGCCAGAGCCGAGGTGATCAGGGAGCTCACGAGGGCGGACCCGAGCGAGCGGGTCGCGGCGAAGATCCACACGTTGATGATGACCAATCCGGCCATTGGCACGACCAGCAGCGATGCCCGCGAAAAGTCCGGGTAGAGCACGCTCGCGTGCAGCAGAGGTTCTACGACGCGAAGCTGAAGCGCGGCCGGGACCCACAGGAACAGCAGCGGCCCGGCAGACGCGGCGAGTCCGGCCACGATCGCAACTGGCGAAAGGCGAGCCTGCGGGGTGCGAATGGCGTCCGACATGGCGGGATTGTGCTCCTTGGACCGCTCCACGCTCGGGTGATTGACTCGCCCCAGCTGGCCGCGCAATGTCGGTAGGTGGCCTCGAGGAGCAGTCGCCATTTTGTGGGAGTCTCTCGCAGGTGGGTGGGAGCGATCCTTCTGAGCGGGACGATCGCGGCGTGTGCGTCGCCGGTTGTCACCGGCCCCCCGGTTCGACCGCTCGAAGCGGGCGAGGTCTGGCTTCGGAGCATGCCGCCCACCGGCCTATGCGCAGGCGGTGGCACGGTCGGCGAGGTGATCCTCCATGGCTTGTCAGCCGACCCGCGACTGGCCCACTGACCCTGCCTGACGGGACGGAGCGTCAACTCTCGTGGCCCGCCGGCACGAGGGCTCGATTTGCGCCACTCTCGAAGTGATCGGCCCGGATGGCGACGTCGTTGCGCGAGAGGGCTCGCCGATCACGGGCACCTGTATCGTGGCGCCGGACTACGTCAGGCCTGAGTTCGGGACATGAGCGGCAGCGGCTCCACGCCCCGCAGCGGGTTGAGGCAGTGGCGGCAATAGCGCCGCATTTCGAGCTGGCGCTGGTCGGCCGATAGCAGGAGATGCGGCGATGATGTCGGGCGCGCCAGACCTCCGCGTCAGGCACCCGGCTTGGCCGGCTCGTCCCGCGGGTCGCGATAGCGATCGCAGCGACAGCGCAGGTCTCCGCTATAGCAGACCGCGGGTTTGCCACCACCCCAATCGTGGTCGCCCCGGTCGTGCGAGCACGTGACGCATCGCTGGAAGGCTCGTGGATCGTCGTCCGCCATCGATGGAGCATAGCGAGGCCCGTACTCTGGCCACCGCGCCCAGACGACGACTCGCTCTTCGGGTTGCCATTTGCTCATCTGACGGCTCACCACGCCACCATCGTGGGGACCCAGTCGCTCCGCGGCCGCCTCAGGAGCAGCCGTCCCAGGGCCCTGAACCGCCACGAGGCCAAGAGCACGACGAGGACGGTGACCGCGGCTGCGCCGAGCGCAAGCAGCGGCTCAGCTTCGATCGTGTACAAGAAATAGAGGAGCCCGAGCAGCGCCACGACTACGGCGATCAGGACGATCAGCGAGCGACGAACAGCCATCACGTCGTCAGCCTACGGGCCGGCGCAACCGTACGTTTCGTTGGTGACCCATGGAAAGCGCGACACCACGATGACGTCGTGACTCGTGGCGACGCCGGTTCCTAGAGTCGCGGGTCGACCGGCTCGCTCTCCAGCGCGAGCACGCCGAAGACGCACTCGTGGACGCGGCGCAGCGGCTCGCGGCGGACGAAGCGCTCCAGCGCTTCGATGCCCGAGCGCGAACTCGCGCAGCGCCAGCGAGCGCTTGCGCGCCAAGCCCGCGCTAGCGCAGCCGCTCGAGGTTCTCCGGCGCGGTGTACTCCGGCCCGTAGATGATGCGCAGGTACTCGCGGCCGCGGCACTTGACCGCCGGCTGCACGCAGGCCGCTGCGTGCCGCGCGCGATGAAGTCGAGCGGCTTGACGACCATGCCTTCGCCGCCGCGCGCCGGTCAGCTCCTCCCACCAGCGCGATCGCCGCCGCCTCGCTCGCCGGCGTCGGTCAGGTCGACCACGCCGATACGGCGTCGCGAGCAGCAGGCTCTCGGATCGGCCGCGCAGAGCTCGCGCCAGCGTCTCCATGTGCCAGACGTGGTCCTGGTCGATGTGGACGCGCCCCTCGGTCGCCAGCAGGTGAAACGGCGCGAGCTGCAGGTCGTCGAGCGAGTCGACCGGCCAGCAGTAGCGGCGGTAGGCGTCGACGTAGCGGTCGGCGACGCGCTGCCGCGCCGCGCGATCCGCGCCGGCAGCTCGCCAGCGTCGACGCCGCTCGCGCAGCCGCGTCGTCGAGCACGGCGACCGCCGGCCGGCAGCGCCGCGCGCGCGGCGGCGCCGACGGCGGCGTACTGGTGGCGCAGCAGCTCCTGCGCCTTGGCCGACCAGGGCATCAGCTCGCAGTCGAGGCAGCACCCAGTCGGTGTCGAACTCGTCCCAGAACCCGGCGCGCGTCGAGCGCCGGCGCGGACCCGATCGAGCAGCTCGGTCTCGATGCCGGCTCGTCGAAGAACCGCCGGCCGGTGCGCGTGTAGACGACGCCCGCGCTCGCCGTCGGTCGACGCCGAACCGCGCCGCGGGCCGCGTCCTCGTCGCGGCAGACGACCACGACGGCGCGCGAGCCCATGTGCTTCTCCTCGCACGACGACCTGCGGCGACGCCCTTGCGTGCGGAAGTAGGCGAACGCCTCGGCCGGATGTTCGAGCAGGCCCGGCTCGCTGGCTCGTCTCGCATCGGCGACATCGTCGGCGGCAGGTAGATCAGCCAGCTTCGGGTCGGCCGCGAACCGGCTCATCACTTCGAGCGCCGCGATCGCGTTCTCCTCGCGGATCGTGACGTTGCCGCGCAGCCGCGTGTCGATGATGCGCTTGCCGATGCACGTCCTCGATATCGAGCACGTCGTCGTGCTGCTGCTGCGCAGTCAGCGCGGCGCGTGGTCCTCGGCCGGCAGGAACGGCCGGGCCGGCTCGCAGTACGTCTGCGCGCGCCGGCACGCGAGACGAGCTCCCTCTCCGGGTAGCGCAGCGCCGTCAGCTTGCCGCCGAAGACGCAGCCGGTGTCGATGTTGATCGTGCGGTTGAGCCACTCCGGCTCGGGCACCGGCGTGTGGCCGTAGACGACCATCGCCTGGCCGCGATATTCGGCCGCCCAGTTGTAGCGGACCGGCAGGCCGAACTCGTCGGTCTCGCCGGTCGTCTCGCCGTAGAGCGCGAACTCGCGCACCGCGCCCGAGCCGCGGCCCTGCATCTCCTCCTTCATGCCCGGCGTGGGCGACGACGAGCTTGCCGTCGTCGAGCACGTAGTGGCTGACCAGGCCGTCGAGGAATCTGCGAGCGCCTCGACGAACGCCGGGCGGTCGTCTGCCGACGCCGTCGAGCTGGCCAGCGACTCGGCCAGGCCGTGCGTGATCTGCACGTTCCGTGCCCCGCAGCTTGCGCAGCAGCTTCACGTCGTGGTTGCCCGGCACGCACGAGCGCGTCGCCGGCGTCGACCATTCCATGCACCAGCCGCAGCACGTCGAGGACGCGCGGCCCGCGGTCGACCAGGTCGCCGACGAAGACCGCCTTGCGCCCCTCCGGATGGCGGTAGACCGGCCGGCGTCGAGCCCGTCGCTCGCGCGCTCGCTGACCTCGTAGCCGAGCGTCGCCAGCAGCTCCTCAGCTCGTCGAAGCAGCCGTGGACGTCGCCGATGATGTCGAACGGGCCGTGCTCGCTCCTGCGGTTGTTCCAGAGCGGCTGCGCGCTCGATCGTCGCCGCCGTCGACCTCCTCCGGCGAGTCGAGCACGAAGACGTGGCGGAAGCCCTCGCGCTCCAGACCGCGCAGCGAGCGCCGCAGCTGCGCGGCGCTGGTGGCGACGACGTGCGGCCCGAAGTCGCGGTCGGGCCGCGTCGCGGTTGCGCTCCTGGCAGACCGCTCCGGCAGATCGAGCACGATCGCGACCGGCAGCACGTGGTACTCGCGCGCCAGCGCGACGAGCGGCTTGCGCGCCTCCGGCTGCACATTGGTCGCGTCGACCACCGTCAGCCGGCCGCGCGCCAGCCGCTTCGCCGCGATGAAGTGCAGCACGTCGAAGGCGTCGTTCGTCGCCGCCTGGTCGTTCTCGTCGTCGCGACACGAGGCCGCGGCAGAAGTCCGACGACAGGATCTCGGTCGGCTTGAAGTGCTCGCGCGCGAAGGTCGACTTGCCGCGAGCCGGAGGCGCCGATGAGGACGACGAGCGAGAGCTCGGGGAGGCTAGACTTCATCGGGTGAACACCGCCATCTGCGTCGGCGCGCCGACCTCAGGGTCCTCAGGGCCGATGGGCAGGAGCCGCACGGTGTAGCCGAACCGATCGGCGATGTCTGCCGCCCACGCGGC
>CAVWPX010000004.1:0-422467 GCA_963757055.1 uncultured Chloroflexia bacterium
GCGGCGTGGCGCTCGAGGTCGAGGTACTGGTCGTCGCCGACGTTGACCTCGACCTGGTGGATCGTCCCGCCGTTGAAGCGGTAGGGCGACTTGTACTCGGCGCTCACCGCGTCCGCCGAGTCGCGCCCGACGCACAGCCCGTCACCGCACAGCGTGAACATGCCGATCTGCGCCCGCATCGGGCCGGTCGCCACGACCTCGTCGTTCACGTAGAGCTTCGCGGTGCCGATCGACTCGTGGTACTTGCCCATGGACTCCTTCGTGAACTCCACGCCGAGCACGTACTTGCCGGGCTGCAGCACATCGGAGACGAACTGCTGCTCGGGCGGGACGCCCAGGAAGTTGTAGACGTACCACAGCTTCTGGTCCTTCAGGAACAGCGCGTGACCACCGAACCGGGACCCATGGGCGAAGATCACGCCGCTGGCCTCCGGCGTGCTCGTGGTCACGTCGGCGAGGATCTTGAACGAGCGGCCGCGCACGTTCGCCGCCACGGATTCCGGCACGTCGGCCGTGTCCGGGTAGTAGATGAACGTGCTCCTCGGCGGCTCGGGCTGCGGCCGCGGGTCGTTGATGATCTCGATCGGGAAGCGATCGTCGAGCGGCAGGACGTCGTACTTCTCGGCCTCCTCGAACCAGGCCGCGATGAGCTGCTTCAGCTTCTCGGGCTCCTCGGCCGCGAGGTCGTGCGCTTCGGACCGGTCGGCGTCCGTGTGGAAGAGCTGCCACACGTCGTCGTCGAAGTGGCCGAGCCCGGACGTCGGGCCGTGGACCGTGACGGCCTTCCAGCCCTCCTCCCAGATCCCGCGCGTCCCGAGCATCGCGTAGTACTGGCGCTTCTTGGGCGTCGGTGCCTCAGCCGTGTCGAACGAGTACTTCATCGACTGGCCGGGAAGCGGCACCTGATCGTGGCCGTTGAGGGTCTTGGGGAACTCGAGCCCGACGCACTCGAGGATGGTCGGGACGATGTCGGTCGAGTGGTGGTACTGGTGACGCACCTCACCCTTGGCCTTGATCCCCTTCGGCCAGGAGATGACCAGCGGGTCACTGATGCCGCCCTGGTAGCTGTAGCGCTTGAACATGCGGAACGGCGTCGAGAACGCCATCGCCCAGCCCGTCGGGTAGTGGTTGTAGGTGTTCGGGCTGCCGAGGTCGTCGAGATGCTTGAGGTTCTCCGACATCTCGTCCGGCCAGCCGTTGAAGAACTTGTTCTCGTTGACCGAGCCGTTCGGCGATCCCTCGCCCGATGCGCCGTTGTCGGCGCAGTAGAAGATCAGCGTGTTCTCGAGCTGACCGGTCTCCTCGAGGTAGTCGATGATCCGGCCGACCTGCGCGTCGGTGTACTCCGAGAACCCGGCGTAGACCTCGGCCATCCGGCTGAACAGCGCCTTCTCGTCAGCAGACAGCGAGGCCCACGGGCGAACGTCGTCGGCCGGCGAGTGGGTGCCTTCGGGCATCGGGTTCATCGGCGTCAGCTCGGTGCCCTTGGGCAGCACGCCCTTCTCGATCATCCGCGGCAGGACCCACTCGCGGTAGGCCTCGTAGCCGTCGTCGAACTTGCCCTTGTACTTGTCGATGTACTCCTGCGGGGCATGGTGGGGCGCATGGTTCGCCCCGGGGCAGAACCAGGTCAGCCACGGACGTGACGGCGCGCTGGCCTTGACGTCGCGGATCATCGTGATCGCGTGATCGGCCAGGTCCTTCGAGAGGTGGTAGCCCTCCTCGGGGGAGTACGGCTGCTCGATGAAGTGGTTGTCGTGGACGAGATCCGGATACCAGTTGTTCGTCTCGCCGCCGAGGAAGCCGTAGAAGCTGTCCCAGCCCTGGTGGAGGGGCCAGGTCTCCTTGGTGCCGCCCTGCGCGAGGTCGTCGACGGGCACGTTGTGGTTCTTGCCCAGCCAGAAGGTGCTGTACCCGTTCTGGCGCAAGACCTCCGCCATCGTCCCGCAGCCCGGCGGGATGTGCGCGCTTGCGCCCGGGTAGCCGATCGAGCCCTCGGTGATGCACGCCATCCCGTTCTGGTGGTGGTTGCGCCCGGTGAGGAAGGTCGATCGGGTCGGGGAGCACAGCGCGGTCGTGTGCCACTGGCTGTACATGAGGCCGTTGTCGGCGAGCTTCTGCAGCGTGGGCATGTTGATCCGTCCACCGAACGGCGACCAGGCCGCCAGCCCGGTGTCGTCGTAGAGGACGATCAGGACGTTCGGCGCCCCCTCGGGTGCCTTCTTCGGGAGGAACGGTTCCCAGTCGGGCGTCGAGTCGCGAACGTCGAGCTTGATGACACCTTTGAACGGCGTGGCCATGGCGCGGACCCCCGGGAGAAAGGGTTGGTGGAAGCCCGCCTACCCTACTCGTTTGGAAGGGCGCTCGCCCGGCGGTCCGGCCCTGCGCGCGCCAGACGGAACAGGCCGGATCAGCCCAGGTCGCGCTGGACGCTGATGACGTCCTTCAGGGTCTCGATGCGGCTCATCACGCGGGCCAGCTGGCTGACCGAGTGGACCTGCAGCGTCGCCGTGACGACGGCCGTGTGGTCGGGCGTGACGGCCACCTGGGCGGCGACGATGTTGACCTTGTTCTCGGCCACGACCTGGGTGATGTCCGAGAGCAGGCCCGTCCGGTCGTAGGCCTCGACCCGGATGGCGATCGGGTAGGTCTGCGTCGGCTCGGCCTCCCATTCGGCCTCGATCAGGCGGCTGACCTCGCGCTCGTTCACGACCGTCGGACAGGTCTGCAGGTGGACCGTGACGCCCTTGCCGCGGGTGATGAACCCGACGATCGGGTCGCCCGGGATCGGGTGGCAGCACTTGGCGAACCGGACGAGGAGGTCGCCGACGCCCTTGACCCGCACGCCGCCGGTGCGGACCAGCTGCTGCGGCGGCGCGACGGTCGGGAGCGACGTCTGCCCGTCATCGACGACGCCCAGGCGCATGACCACCGACTGCGCGCTGATCGCGCCGTAGCCGATCGCGGCATAGAAGTCGTCCAGCGTTTCGTAGTTCAGGGTCTTGCCGACCTCGGTGACCCGGTCGACGCCGACCGTCGCGATCGACGTCCGGGCCAGCCGCCGCAGCTCCCGCTCGAGCGACTCGCGGCCGTGGGTGATGTTCTCGTCGCGGTCCTTGCGCTTGAACCATTGGCGGATCTTCTCGCGGGCGTGGCTGGTCCGGACCACGTTCATCCAGTCGCGCGACGGGCCGTGCTCGCCCTTGGTCGTCACGATCTCGACGATGTCGCCGTTCTTGAGCCGGTAGTCGAGCGGGACCAGCCGGTTGTTGACCTTGGCGCCGATCGTGCGGTGGCCGACGTCGGTGTGGATGCGATAGGCGAAGTCGAGCGGGGTCGCGCCGGCCGGCAGGTCCTTGATGTCGCCCTTCGGGGTGAAGACGAAGACCTGGTCCTGGAAGATGTCGAGCTTGATGCCCTCGACGAACTCGGTGGCGTCGCTGACGTCGCGCTGCCAGTCCATCAGCTGGCGCAGCCAGGCCAGCTTCGCGTCGTACTCGCGGTCGGACTTGGTCCCCTCCTTGTAGCGCCAGTGGGCGGCGATGCCGACCTCCGAGACCTGGTGCATCTGGTGGGTCCGGATCTGGATCTCGAGCGGCTTCCCGTCGAGCGCGATGACCGCCGTGTGCAGCGACTGGTAGAGGTTCGTCTTGGGGACCGCGATGTAGTCGTCGAACTGGCCCGGGATCGGCCGCCAGATCGAGTGGACGATGCCCAGCGCCGCGTAGCAGTCGCGGACCTCGTCGACGAGCAGGCGGATGGCGTAGACGTCGTAGATCTCGCCGAACTCCGCGCTCTTGCGCTGCATCTTCTTCCAGATGCTGTAGATGTGCTTCGGGCGGCCCTCGATGTCGGCCTCGATGCCGGCCGCCTCGAGCTTCGGGCGGAGCTCCGCGATCGCGCGCTCGATGTAGCTCTCGCGGCCCTTGCGCCGGGTGTCGAGCAGCTTCGCGAGCTCGCGGAAGGTCTCGGGCTCGAGCGCCTTGAAGGCGAGGTCCTCGAGCTCCCACTTCATCTGCCAGATCCCGAGCCGCTCGGCCAGCGGCGCGTAGATCTCCATGGTCTGGCGGGCGATGCGCTGCTGCTTCTCCGACGGCAGGCCGTACAGGGTCCGCATGTTGTGCAGCCGGTCGGCCAGCTTGATCAGGACGACCCGGATGTCCTGGGCCATCGCCAGCAGCATCTTCCGGATGTTCTCGGCCTGCTGCTGCTCGTGGCTGTGGGTGCTGAACTTGGACAGCTTGGTGACGCCGTCGACGAGCTGGGCGACCTCCGGCCCGAACCGCTCCTCGACGTCGGTGAGGCTGTACTCGGTGTCCTCCGGGACGTCGTGCAGGAGCGCGGCCTCGATGGCGATGGGGTCCACGCCGAGGTCGGCGAGGATCTGCGCCGAGGCGATCGGGTGCGTGACGTACGGCTCGCCGGTCGCCCGCCGCTGGCCCGTGTGCGCATCGACCGCGAGGTCGAACGCCTGGTCCACCGGCTCGAGGTTCGCGTCCGGGTAGTGCCGGGCGATCTCGGTCTTCAGCGCCTTGCGCAGCGCCTCGAGGTCCGGCTCGTGGCCGGCACCGCCGGCATGGGCGATCGCCGGCGGTCGGCGCGGACCCTTCCGGGTCGTGGACACGGCCTTGCCCGCGGCGGACGCGGCCTTGCCCGCGGCGGGCGCCGGCGTGCTCCCGGCGGCGGTCTTCGTGCGGGCCGAGGTGGTCGCCATGGGCCGCAAGGATAGCAGCGGGTCAGCCGTATCCCATGCGACGAAGGGCTCCCTCGGCCTCCGACCGTTCGTCCCAGGGCACGGGGCCGTCGGCGCCGATGATCGAGCGCTCGTGGCCCTTCCCGGCCAGCAGCACGATGTCGCCCGGTCGCGCGCGCTCGAAGGCGGCCTCGATGGCCGCGCGCCGGTCGGCGATCAGCAGCAGGTCGTGCCCGCGGCGGTGGCCGCCCGTCTCGGCGCCCCGCGCGATCTCGTCGAGGATCGCGTCGCGGTCCTCGCCGCGCGGGTCCTCGTCCGTGACGATCACGAGTCGCGCCCGTTCGGCCGCGATCCGGCCCATCAGCGGCCGCTTGGCGGTGTCGCGCTCGCCGGCCGATCCGAAGACGACCACGACGCCGCCGCCGCGCGCCGCGGCGACCGGCGCCAGCAGGTCGAGCACGGTCTCGAGCGACGCCGGGCTGTGGGCGTAGTCGACGACGACCCCGAACGGCTGGCCGAGCTCGACCCGCTCCATGCGGCCGGGCACCAGCTCGAGCGACGCCAGCCCGTCGCGGATCGCCGCGGGGTCGAGGCCGACCGCCTCGCCGAGCGCCACCACCGCGAGCGCGTTGTGGGCGTTGAACCGCCCGGCGAGCCGCAGGGCCAGCGTGCCGGGACCGGATGGGGCCTCGTAGGCGACGCGCAGGCCGTGGGCGTCCTCCTCGATCCGCGTGGCGCGGACGTCGGCCGATGGGTCGGTCCCGTAGCTCAGGACGCGCGCGCCCGCCTCCTGGGTCACCCCGATGAAGCGGCCGGCCAGCGCGTCGTCGGCGTTGACGATCCCGGTCCTCGGCCAGCCGACCCCCTCGGGCTTGGGGCCGCCGGCCGGCTCCCGGCCGAGCCGCTCGAACAGCGAGAGCTTGGCGTCGACGTACGCCTCCCACGACCCGTGGAACTCGAGGTGCTCGTGGCTGACGTTGGTCAGGATCGCGACGTCGTAGCCGATGCCGCCGACGCGGTCGAGCGCGAGGCCGTGCGACGTGGTCTCGATGACGGCCGCGCGGTCCCCGGCGGCGGCCATCGCGCGGAGCGCGGCCTGGAGCCGGGGCGCGTTCGGCGTCGTCGCGTGCTCCTCGTTGGGCTCCTGCGTGCCCCCGATGCGGGTCGAGGCCGTGCCGATCATCCCGGTCCGGATGCCGGCGGCCTCGAGCGCGGCCGTCGCGAGGAACGAGGTGGTCGTCTTGCCGTCCGTGCCGGTGATCCCGACGACCGCCAGCTCGCGGCTCGGGTCGCCGTACCACCACGAGGCCGCCACCGCGACCGCCGGCTGGCTCCGGTCGACGATGAGCTGCGGCAGCGCGACCTCGGGGAGCGGGCGCTCGACGATGGCCGCGGCGGCGCCCGCCTCGGCCGCGCGGGCCACGAAGTCGTGGCCGTCGACGTGGCCGCCGTCGATCGCCACGAACAGCGCGCCCGGGCGGACCTCGCGCGAGTCGTCGGTGACGCCGCGGACCTCGACGGCGGCGAGGCCGCGCGGGCCGATCGCCCGGCCGTCGAGCCGGGCACCGCGCAGCCGGCCGGCAGCGGTGAGCCGGTCGATGAGGCCGTCGAGGCGGGCGGGAGCGCCGGGCTCCGCATCGGCCAGGCGCTCGGCGATGGTGCGGCCCGCGTCGGTCATCGCCGGACCGTCGCGGCCACCCGGCCCGTGAGCCGCCCCGCGCCGTACCGCCAGGACCGCAGGACCAGCTCGTGGGCGCCGGTCATCTCGACCCAGCGGGCGCCGAACGAGCGCTTGTGGGCGTACAGGCCGGCCATCGGGTCGTCGCCGGTCGGCTCGAGGTGGTCGGGGCCGACGTCGACCCCGCCGAGGTCCATCTCGTCGCGCCCCTCGCGGATCGCGAGCTGGATCGCCCGCCAGCGGAGCAGGTGCATGACCCCCGGGAGCTCCGCGCGGAGCTCGGCGCGGTCGGCCGAGTGGACCGTCGTCAGCCGGCGGCCGTGCCGGTAGAGGACCAGGCCGGCGACGGCGCGGTCGGCGCCCTGCGCGTCGCGGAGGCGGGCCTCGAGGTAGACGAGGAAGCCGCGGGCGTGGGCGGCGGTCCACCACGGGACGAACGCGGCGCGCGGCCCGAAGCGGAAATGGCGCCGCTGGCCGGTCGACTCGAGCAGCCCGTAGAACCCGTCGAGCGCGGCGTCGGCCGGACCGGACGGCGCCTCGAAGATGGCGTCGTCGTCCGGCGCCCCGCCAAGGTCGTAGCGCGCGACCCGCACGTCCGCCGCGATCGCGCCCTCGATGCGCTGGCGGGTCGACTTGCTCAGGCCCGCGAAGACGGTGTCGTCGTCCGTGCCCGGGACGAGCGGCAGCGACAGCCGGTGGCGCGACGGCTGGATCTCGGGGATCGGGCGGAACCCGGCGGCCCGCAGCGCCGGCCCGTACCCGGTCGCGGCCGGGATCTCCGCGTCGCTCGAGACGACGTCCACGCCCTGGCCGCCCAGCCAGCGGGCGATCGCGACCAGGCGGGCGGCCGCGGGCTCGCCGTCGTCGCCGAGCGCACCCGAGGTGACCGGCCCGCGCGGGATGTACGCCCCTGCCCCGCCGATCAGCGCCCACGGTCGGCTGAGGACCAGCGCCGGATGCGCGTCGTCGGCGATCAGGTAGCGCGCCCGCCAGCCCGTCGTCGCGCGATGCTCGGCCCAGGCGCGCGACTGGTAGACGTGGCCGGCCGCGCCCTCGACCGTCCGTCGGTCCCAGTCGGCCAGCTCCTCGGGGGTCGCCTCGCGGACGGCCACCGTCACGTGTCGGCCCCGAACGACGCGGCCGTGCTGTTCCCGGCGATGCCGGCCCGCCGCCGCGCGATCCACGTCCGGCTGCGGCCCGCCGCCTCGTAGGCCTGCCGCCCGAGCGGGTCGAGCACGAGATCCCACGCGCCGATGTAGCGGACCTCGCGGCCGCCGAACCCGGTCTTGAAGTGGGCGATGCCGCCCGTCGCGAGGCCCCACAGGTCGTAGCTCGTGGCGCCCTGCTCGCGCGAGGTGCGGATGGCCTCCCACTTGAGGAGGTAGTTCGCCCGCGACTCCGCGCCGGCCGCCGTCATGCCGCCGTACGGCTCGACGACGCGCGGCCCGCAGCGCACGAGGAACAGCGCGGCCTGCGGCTCGCCGTCGGGCGTCTGCGCGAACAGGAGCCGGGCGCGACCGGCCGGCCGGAAGGCGTCCCAGATGTCGCGGTACGCCGCCTCGGTCCGGATCAGGAAGCCGGCCCGGTCGGCGGTCTCGCGGTAGATCCGGTAGAAGTCGCCCAGCCGGTCGCCCTCGGCGTCGACGACCACGATCCCCGCGCTCCGTGCCTTGTTCACGTACTGGCGCCACTTCTTGCGCAGGTCGCCCAGCAGGGCCGCCTCGTCCGCGCGCAGGTCGATGATCCGCGTCGATGCCGGCTGGATCGGCGCCGCCGGACGCCACCCGGCCGCCCGGAGCGCCGTCCGGAGCGCGCCATCGGGGTCGAGCGGGCCGTCGGCCTCGATCTCGGGGTCGATGCGCAGGTGGCTGACGCGGGCGCCCGGGATCTCGCGGAGGCCGGTCCTGGCGGCGTCCGTGAACGCCTGGATCGTCTCGGCCGTCCAGTCGCCCGCCACCGGCCCGCGCGGCGCGTACCCGAACGACCACGGCATCGGCCGCGGCCGTCGCAGCAGGACCTGGGCGCCGACCCGTCGCGGGACCCTCGCCGGTCGGACACGCGGTGCGCGGTCCAGCCGTTGACCGCCTTCACGGTCGCCCAGGCGGAGAGCTGGAGGTACGAGCCGGGCTCACTCGACGCGACGAACGCGTCCCATGCCTCGTCCTCGGCGGCGATCCCCGTCACGACCGGCTTGGGCGTCGGAGGACGTCGACCATGACCCCGACGATAGACGGCAGTTCGGGGATCCGCAACACGAGCGAGCCGAGCGCGTAGACGGCACCGAAGACCGCGGTCACGACGGCGATCTGCACGAGCAGGATGATCCGGCCCGGCTCGACCCCGAGCGCGCTCTGCAGGACGGTCAGCGCCCCGAGCCCGACCGCGCTCGCGATGGCGGTCGCGGCGATCGACGCCAGCCCGACCCCGATCAGCCCGGTCGCGCGGAAGTCGGGCAGCCGGTGGTCGAGGATGACGAGGAGGGCGAGCGCCTCGAGCCACGCGGCGATGGCGATCGCCAGGGCGATGCCCGGCAGGCCGTACGGCCCGACGAGCGCGACCGCCAGCGACGTGTTGACGATCACCGCGAGGATCGCGGCGAGGACCGGGGTGATCGTGTCCTGCCGCGCGTAGAACGCCCTCGCGAGCACGGCGATCAGCGCGTGGGCGGCGAGGCCGACCAGGAACGCGAGCAGCGTGTTCGCGGTCAGGGTCAGCGCGGCCTGGCCGTAGCGGTTGACGTCGAACAGCAGCGCCACGCTCTGGACGCGCAGGATCGCGGCGAGCGCGCCGATCGGGACCATCACGTAGATCAGGAGGCGGAGCGCGCGATCGAGCAGCGACGCGAACTCCGGCTCGCGGCCGGTCGCCGCCTCGCGGGACAGCGACGGGAAGACGACGACGCCGAGCGGGACCCCGATGACCCCGATCGGGATCTGCAGGAGCGTGAACGCGACGTTGAAGGCCGTCACGGCGCCGACCCCGAGGTTCGTGGCCAGCGAGGTCACGACCACGAACGTGATCTGGGTCGCACCGAGGCCGATCGCGCGCGGCGCCATCAGGGCCAGGGCCTTGCGCGCCTGGGCGTCGCCGAGGTCGATCCGCGGCTCGAAGCGGAACCCGACCCGCATCACCGGGCGGACCTGGACGAGCAGATGCGAGAGCGATCCGAGGACGACGCCGGCGGCGATGCCGGCGACCCCGTAGGTCGGGGCGAGGATCAGGGCGGCGCCGATGATCGCGAGGTTGTACGTGATCGGCGCCAGGGCCGCGGCGCTGAACCGGCCGTTGGCATTGAGGACGCTGGTGGCGACCGCGCCCAGCGCCAGGAAGATCGGGCTGAGCAGCATGATCCGGGTCAGCTCGATCGTCAGCGCCTGGTTGGCCTCGCTGAAGCCCGGCGTGATCGCGGGCACGAGCCACGGCGCCGCGACGAAGACGATCGCCCCGAGCACGACCAGCCCGATGAGCATGAGGTTGATGACCGTCGAGACGACCTTCCAGGCCCGCTCGTTCGCGCCGTTCGCCAGCAGCCCCGACACGATCGGGATGAGCGCCGAGGACAGCGCCCCCGCCGCGACCAGCTGGAAGATCAGGTCCGGGATGCGGAACGCGGCGAAGAAGGCGTCCAGGTCCGACGCGTTGCCGACGGCGTTGACGATGACGACGGTGCGGACCCAGCCCAGCAGCCGAGCCGCGAGGAACGCGGCGGACACGATCAGTCCCGCGCGGGCCATGGCGCGGCCGGACGTCACGGTCGTGGGTCGCGACGCGCCCGGGGGTGCGCCTCCCGATAGGCGGTCCGCAGTCGCGTCGGCGAGACATGGGTGTAGATCTGGGTCGTCGCGAGGCTCTCGTGACCGAGCAGCTCCTGCACGACCCGCAGGTCGGCCCCGCCCTCGAGCAGGTGGGTCGCGAACGAGTGGCGCAGCGTGTGCGGCGACACGCCCTCGGGGAGGCCGGCCTGGCGGCACAGCCGGTCGAGGCGGTAGCGCAGGCCGCGGACGCCGAGCGGCGCCCCCTTGTGGTTCAGGAAGACCTGGGTCGGCAGCGTGCCGTCGCGAAGGGCCGGCGGGCGCTGGGCCAGCAGGACGGGCCGGCCGTCGGCGAGGTAGGCGTCGAGGGCCTCGAGCGCCGGGCCGGCCGAGCAGCCCGATCCGCTCCTTGCGGCCCTTGCCCAGCACGCGGATCTCACCGCGGCGCAGATCGAGGGAGCCGAGGTCCGCGGCGGCCAGCTCGCTGATGCGCAGCCCCGCCGCATAGGCGGTCTCGACGATCGCGCGGTCGCGCCAGGCGAGCGCCATCAGGGCCGTGCGCCGGACCGCGTCCGACGTCGTCGCGGCGGTGGCGAGCTGCGCAGCGACCGCGTCGAGGAGCGCCTCGATCTCGTCGACCTCGAGCACGCGTGGCAGGCGGCCGGGCAGCCGCGGCGTGGCGATCGCGCCCCACGGGTCACCGGGCGCGAGCCCGTCCCGCGCCGCCCAGCGGTGGAACGAGCGGATGGCCGCGAGCCGCTGCGCGACCGACGAGCGGGCTCGCCCCGCGCCCAGCACCGCGAGGTAGGCGCGCAGGTCGCCGCGGGCCGGGGTCCGCCAGTCCGTCCCGCGCTCGGCCAGCCACGCGAGGTACGCGCCGATCGCGGTCGCATACGAGCGCTGGGTGTGCGGCGACGAATCGCGCGCGGAGAGGGTCCGAAGGAAGCGGTCGAGTGCCGGGCTGGTCGCAGGGTCGAGTGCGACCCCGCTCACGCGTCCGCGGCCGGTTCGGCGGGCCGGGTCCGTCGGGCCGTCGACCGCGTGCCCGACCGGGCCGGGCCGCGACCCCGGCCGCCGCTCTTGGCGGTCCCGCCGCCCGAGGCCGGCCGCCGGCCGCGCGCCGGGCGGGCGATCGCCTCCGGGTTGGCCGGTCCACCGGCATACCGGACGCCCGGCACGATCGAGTCGGGCGTGGCCTCGATGGCCGACCCGCACTTGAGGCACAGCGCCGCGTCGCCCTTGCGAGCGATCGGGCCGTCGTCCGCGTCGTGCAGGCCACCGAGCGGCTCGTCGTTCGAGGTGTAGTCGCAGCGCGGGTAGTTGGAGCATCCCCAGAAGACGTTCCCGGTGCGCCGGGCGCGACGCGGCACGAGGTGGCCGTCGTTGTTCTTCGGGCAGGCCACCTCGAACGGGAGCGGGTCCGGCGGCGGCGGGCCGTCCTTCTTGATGTACTTGCAGTCCGGGTAGCGCGAGCAGCCGACGAACGGCCCGAACTTGCCGCGCTTGCTCACGAGCGTGCCCTCGCCGCACTCGGGGCAGACCTCGCCGGTCCCCTCCTGGGGCGGCGGCTCCTCGCCCGGCAGCGGCCGGCTCTCCTTGTGGTCGGGGAACATCGAGCAGGCCAGGAACCGCCCGTTCCGCCCGAGCCGGATCACCATCGGGTGCCCTTCCGAGCAGACCTCATCGGTCGCCTCGGTCGTGAAGTCCGCCCGCTTGAGCTCGCGGCGCTTCTCGTCGACACGGTCGCGGAGCGGGCCGTAGAACGCGCGCAGGAGCGGCACCCAGGCTCGCTCGCCGCGGGCGACCTCGTCGAGCTCCTCCTCCATGCGCGCCGTGAACTCGACGTCGACGTAGTCGCCGAAATGCTCGACGAGCAGGTCGGTGACGATGCCGGCAACGGGCTCCGGCCACAGCCGGCGCTCCTCGACCCGGACATAGCCGCGGTCGACGATCGTCGAGATCGTCGCGGCGTAGGTCGATGGACGGCCGATCCCGTGCTCCTCGAGCGCCTTGATGAGCGTGGCCTCCGTGAAGCGCGGCGGCGGCTCGGTGAAGTGCTGGGTCGGGGTCACCTCGCGGACGGACGTGACGTCGCCTTCCGCCAGGGCGGGCAGCTTGCCGGCCGACTCGTCGTCTTCGTCCGCCCCGTCGTCGCGGCCCTCGGTGTAGACCCGGGCGAAGCCCTCGAACAGCGTCTTCGTGGCGCTCGCGCGCAGCTCGTAGCGGCCGTCGACCAGGTCGACCGAAGTCGTCTCGAGCTCCTTGGGCGCCATCTGGGAGGCCAGCGCGCGCTGCCAGATCAGGCGGTACAGGCGCAGCTCGTCGGGCGCGACCATCCCGGCCAGCGAATCCGGATCGCGGTGGAACGACGTCGGCCGGATCGACTCGTGGGCCTCCTGGGCGCCCTTGGACTTCGTCTTGTAGACCCGGCCCTTGGGCATCGTGAACGGCGCCCCGTAGCGCTCGGCGATGACCTCGCGGGCCTCCCCCATCGCCACGCCGGCGATCGCCGTCGAGTCGGTCCGCATGTAGGTGATGAGCCCGACATGGCCGTCCGGCGTGTCGACGCCCTCGTACAGCCGCTGCGCGATCGACATCGTCCGCTTCGGGCTGTAGGACAGCTTGCGGCTGGCCTCCTGCTGGAGGGTGGACGTCGTGAACGGGGGCGCGGGCGATCGCTTCTGGGTCCGGACCGCGATCTTGCGGACCTCCGGATGCGCCTCGCCCAGCGCCGCGACATGGCTGGCGGCGGTGGCCTCGTCGGTCACGTCGAGCGTCTCGCCGTCGATGCGCACGAGCTCGGCGGCGAAGGCCTCGCCCGGCCGCGGTCGCCAGGATCGCCTCGATCGTCCAGTACTCGCGGGCCGTGAAGGCATCGATGGCGCGCTCGCGCTCGACGACCAGGCGGACCGCGACCGACTGGACGCGGCCGGCGGACAGGCCGCCCATGACCTTGCGCGACAGGAGCGGGCTCAGCGTGTAGCCCACGAGGCGGTCGATGATGCGCCGGGACTGCTGGGCGTCCACGAGGTTCTGGTCGATGTCGCGCGGATGGGCGAACGCCTCGCGGATGGCGGGCTCGGTGATCTCGCTGAAGGTCACGCGCCGCGTCTTGGCCGCAGGGACGTTGGCCGCTTCGGCGACGTGCCACGCGATGGCCTCGCCCTCGCGGTCGAGGTCGGTGGCGAGGTAGACCATGTCGCTGCTGCGCGCCGCGCGGGCGATGTCGTCGACGCGCTTGCGGCTGTCCGCGCTGACGACGTACTCGGGGGCGAAGTCGTGGTCGACGTCGACGCCGAACTTGCCCTTGCCCGGGTTCTCGGGCAGGTCACGCACGTGGCCGTAGGAGGCGAGGACGCGGTAGTCCGCGCCCAGATAGCGTTCGATCGTCCTCGCCTTGGCCGGCGATTCGACGATCACGAGGTTCTTTGGCACGGCCGGGAGTGTAGCACCGGGTCCTGCACGCGCCTGTGACGACGGAGTCGCCGCACGTGCGCGCGCGCCTTGCCGGCCGCCGGGTGGTCCGGCGTCAGACCTCGCGGATGCGACGGAGGAAGTCCTCGTCGATCTCGAGGTCGGCGCCGTCGTCGGGTCCGCCAAGGGCGGCGGGGACGGCCATCTCGCCGTGGATGCCGGTGGCGACGGGCATCGGCCGGTCGCCGACGGCGAGCGATGCGGGCATGATCTCGATGAAGCGGATGTTGAGGTACGGGAAGTAGAAGACCGAGTGCTGGTCGTCGACGAAGACCGGCCGCTTCCCGTTCATCAGGCGCATGTTCGTGCAGCGCAGCGTGACGTCGGTCGTCGACGGCATCTCGAACAGGTCCGCGAGCAGCGGCTGCTCGCCGTTGATATGGAGCACGACGTTCTGGATCACGGCCCCATCCTGGGCCGAACGGTCGTCCCCTTGTCAGCCGGACTTTGGTCCGGTCAGGGGTGGTAGAAGTCGATGACGAGGCGGACGCGCCCGCCGGACACCCACACGCCGATCCCGACGCGGTCGTACTTCGCGTTCATCAGGTTGACGTAGTGGCCGCCGTTGCTCGACTTCTCGTTCTGGAAGAAGAGGTGCGAGCCCAGGACCGCTGCCCTGGCGCCGCCCGAGCGGCAGCCGATGTTCTCGGCCCAGGTGTAGTTCGTGTAGCCCGCCGCGCGCAGCCGGTCGCCCGGATTGCCGCCGATGAAGTGGCTGCAGTCGTTGCCGACCGCGAGCTTCTTGGCATACGGCCGCGACACCTTCGAGCTGATGCCGCTGTCGAGCCGGAGCGCCGCGACGTTGCGACCGCCCGGGCTGCTGCAGGACCCGCTCGAGGTCACCCAGCCGCCGGTCCGCGTGCAGTTCATCAGGCCGAGGTAGTACGTCTCGACCGAGGCCCACGAGCCGCCGCCGACCGCACCGCCGCCTCCGCCGCCCCGCCGCCTCCACCGCCGCCGGTGCTGCCACCGCCGGTCGTCTTGGCGACGGCGGGCTTGGCCGGGACCGGCTTCGGGACCGTTCGGAACGCGCCCTTCGCGACCGCGCCGAGCGGAGCGCCGTCGCGGCTCTTGGCCGTGGTCGCGACGGTGATCACGACCCGGGTGTCGTACGGCAGGGCCTTGGCCGGCTGGAAGACCAGGACGGTGTCGTTCTCCGCGAACGAGACCTTGCCGGGGACCAGCGACCTCCCGGCCACGACCGCGAAGGCCTTCTTCGTCGAGGCCTCGTCCATCGGCTGGGTGAACCGGACCGAGATCGTGGGACTGCGGTCGACGTCCTTCGTGTCGGCTCGCGGCCGGAACCGGACGACGCCCGGGGAGACGCCGGTCCGGACGGCCAGCGTCGCGGTCGGGACCGGGATGCCGTCCGTGTCGAGGACGCCGTCGAGCGTCACGCGGTAGGTGGTGTTCGGGCACGAGGGGCGCGTCCGGGGTGAAGGTCCAGGACGCCGGGGTGGTCGTGGCCGCGCCCGCGATCGCCGCGCTGCTCGCCGTGGTCGCCGTCGGCGCCAGCGTGCCCGGCGTGGCCGGGACGATCGAGAACGCGGATTCCACGGTCGAGGCGTCGATGGCCCGGTCGAAGTCGATGGTGAACGCGCTGCCGACGCCGATCCGCTTGCCGGCGGGCACGGTCGCGGCGATCGTGGCCGCGGCCGCGTCACGCGTCAGGAAGGCGGCCCGTGCCGGGGTGGCCATCGGCGCGCCGCTCGCGGCGAGGGCCCCCGCGTCCACGGTGACGGTGTGGTACGTGCCGGCGGCCCAGTGGCCCTTGCGGCGCCACGGTCAGGGTCGTGGCCGTGGGATCCCAGGAGAGGGAGACCGGGGTGGTCGGCGTGACCGTGAGCGCGGCGCCGACCGATGCCTCGTCCATCGGGACGCTGAACTCGATCGTGACCGGCTCGGCGAGGTCGCGGTCCGTGGCGACCACGGTCCTGAACGCGGCCGCGGGGAGCGGCACGTCGGCGATGGGTGCCGTCGCGGCCGCCGGTGCCGGGCGACCCACGACGATGACGCCGAGCGCCACCACCACGCCGAGGCCCACCGTGAACCCGATCCGGACCAGCGGCGAGCCGCGCAGGGCAGTGCTCGCATAGAGGACCGCGAGGATCGGGACGGCCAGCAGCGCGATGGCCAGCTTACGCAATAGACGACGCTCCAGGCTGGGGCGTGGGGCGGGGCACGAATGGGGCACGTGCCGGTCGCATGGGGGTCACGACCGTGGGGAGCGTAGCACCGGTCGTCCGGGACCGGCAAGCATCGGGCCATGCGTCAGCCACGCCGGCGGCGCGGCGGCGAGGCCGTCGCGAGCGTGCCGGCGGGCCGGAACCGGCCCGCGACGCCGACCGCGAGACCGTTGCGCTCGAGCAACGTGAGGGTCGCCAGGATCGTCGCGACCGGCCAGCCCGTGACCGCCACCAGCTCGTCGACGGTCGCCCGTCCGGCCAGCAGCTCCCCGCCGATCCGGGCGGCCGCGTCGCCCAGCTCGAGCAGCGTCGCCCCGGCGAGCAGCGTGGCACCGGCCGCCGACGGCCGCGTCGCGAGCCCCAGGTCCTCGATGAGCTGCGGGACGCCGGCGACGATCCGGGCACTCCCCGGGAACTCGCGCAGGAACGCGAGGCAGCCGGCGTGCCCGGGGTCGTCGATCGCGCCTGGAGCGAGGAAGCAGTCGCGGCCCTGCTCGAGCGCCCAGGACGCGGTGATGAGCGCGCCGCTGCGCGCGGGCGCCTCGATGACCACCGTCGCGTCGGCGAGGCCGCTGACGATCCGGTTCCGGCGCGGGAACGTGCCGGCGGTGGGTGCCAGGTCCGGCGCGAGCTCGGAGACGACCGCACCGCCCCCGCGGTGATGGCCTCGGCCAGACGGGCGTGCGCCCGCGGGTAGAGGTGGCCGTGCCCGCCGCCGATGACGGCGACGGTGCGGCCGCCGGCGTCGAGGGTCGCCGCATGGGCGGCGCCGTCGATGCCGATGCGCCAGCCCGGACACGACGCTCGCGCCGGCCGCGGTCAGCGCCCCGGCCACCCGCGACGCGAGGGCGCGGCCCGCGTTCGACGCGCGTCGCGTGCCCACGACGGCGATCGCATGCTCGGCGTCGAGGGCGGCCGGGTCGCCATCCACGAAGAGGAGGTGCGGCGGCAGGTCGATCGCCGCGAGCCGCGACGGGTAGGCCGGGTCCTCGACGGTCACGACGCGCAGGCCGAGCGCCCGGATGCGGTCCAGCGTCCGATCGGCATCCTGGGTCGCCCGGACGATCTCCGCCGCCACGTCGGGCGACAGCGTCCGTCGGCCCGGCATGCCGTCCGGCCCTTCCTCGGCCGATGCCGCGACGAGCTGCGCTTCCCCGCCGACCGAGCCGGCGACGCGCAGGATGTCGCGCCCCGACCCCAGCCGCCGCAGGAGGTTGGCGAACCCGACCGGCCCGAGGCCGTGCGCCGCGGCGAGGACGGCCCAGGCATCCCGTTCCGCGGCCCGATCCGCGACCTGGACCTCATCGAGCATCGCGGCCCTGCCGGCGGCCGTCGCGAGCGGCCCGTCCGCGCCGATCCCCAGCACCTCAGCGCGCCCGGGTCGCGGCACGGCGCGCTGCCGGCGCGCGGAACCAGGCGGCCTCGTCGAGATGCGCCTCGGCGACGACGGCGTCGCCGGCCAGGTCGGCGATGGTCCGCGCCACCCGGAGCAGCCGCTCGGTGCCGCGGCCGCTGGCCTCCTCGAGCTCCGCGAGGTGCACGACATGGCGCTCGGCGGACGGGCTCAGCGCGCAGGCCGCCCGCAGGGCGCGGCCCGTGAGGCGCCCGTTCACGCGCATCGCGTCGGCCGGCGCCACGCGCCTCCGGGCGATGACCTCGCGCCGCCGCGATCCGTGCGGCGACATCGGCCGAGGACTCGGATCCCGCACGACCCACGACGGCCGCCGGCGGCACGCGCGGCATCTCGACCCACAGGTCGATCCGGTCCCGGAGCGGACCCGAGACCTTCCGCTGGTAGCGCTCGACGACGCCGATCGGGCACGGGCAGCCACGATCGGAGCCGTAGAACCCGCACGGGCATGGGTTCATCGCGGCGATCAGCTGGAACCGGGCCGGGAACGTCGCCGCGCGGCCGGCCCGGGCGATCGCCACGCGCCCCTCCTCCAGCGGCTGGCGGAGCGATTCGAGGACGTCGCGATCGAACTCCGGGAGCTCGTCGAGGAACAGCACGCCGTGGTCCGCCCGCGTGATCTCGCCGGGCGACAGCCGCGGCCCGCCGCCGACCATGGCCGCGTACGAGGTCGTGTGATGCGGGCTCCGGAACGGCGGCTGGCGGACGAGGCCGGTCATCGGCCCCTCCCCCGCCGCGGACGCCACGATCGTGACCGACAGCGCGGCCTCGTCGTCGAGCGGCGGGAGAAGCCCCGGCACGGTGCTCGCGAGCATGGTCTTGCCCGAACCCGGCGGACCGATCAGGAGCAGGCCGTGCCCGCCGGCGAGCGCGATCTCGAGGGCTCGCCGCCCCTCCGACTGGCCGCGGACGTCGGCGAGGTCGGGGATGCGGATCCCGCCCGCCGACGGGCCAGGCGGCGTCAGCGCGATCGGGCCCGCGCCGCGTCCCCGGTCGTCGTCGAGCCCCACCCTCGGGGAGGCGGCCGGCGACGCGCGGGACCGCGCCGATCGGACCAGCTCGACCACGTCGGTGAGGGTGTCGACCGGCAGGACCTCGACGCCGTCGACCAGCGCGGCCTCGACCGCGGCCGACCGGGCGACCGCGACCCGGCGCACGCCGCGACGGGCCATCGCCGCCACCATCGGCAGCACCCCGGGCACGGGCTGGACCTCCCCGCCCAGCGACAGCTCGCCGAGCATGCCGACGCGGCCCCGGCCCGGCCGCACCTGCTCCGACCCGAGGAGGATGCCGACGGCCATCGCCAGGTCGAGCGAGGCGCCCGCCTTGCGCACGTCCGCCGGCGCGAGGTTGACGGTGATCCGCCGAGGTGGATAGGCGAACCCCGCGTTCCGCAGCGCCCCGCGGATCCGTTCGCGCGCCTCCTGCAGCGCGGTGTCGGCGAGGCCGACGATCGTGAAGCCGGGCAGCCCCGAGGCGACATCCACCTCGACCCGGATGTAGCGGCCCTCGAGGCCGAGCAGCGTGGCGGACGGCACGGTCGCAAGCACGCCGCCACCCTACGGAGGCGGGCTCACCCCGGACTCACTCTGGCCTCACCCGCCGCTCACCCGGCCGGCCTCGTCGAGCCCGGCGCGAGACGCTAGGCGCGGGCGGTCGCCGCCGCGGCGGCCACGCCGGCCGGCTTGTCGACGGCGCGTGCGAACTGCAGCAGCGACGAGCCCAGCGGCGAATCGGCCTTCGTGAACATGAAGGGCGACCCGGAGTTGAGCGCGCTGATCGCGCCGCGGTACTCGTTCACGATCTGGTGGTCGATGGTCCGCTTCAGCGCGCCCTCGGCGTTCTTCACGGCGATGCCGGTGAACGCGTTCGAGCGGTTGAGGACCAGCTGCACCTTCGACGACGGGTAGCCGAGGTGGTCGACGGTCTCGAGGATCAGCCGGACGTTCTTGAGGCACGACAGGTCCGCGGTCATGACCACGAAGATCGTGTCGGTGACCTCGAAGACGCCGAGGTTGATGTCGTCGAGCCGCTTGTCGATGTCGATGAGGATGTAGTCGTACGACATCTGGAGCTGCTCGGCGATGAACGGCAGGTGCTCGGGCCGGACCAGCTCGGCGGCCTCCGGGTTCGGCGGCGCGAGCAGGAGGTCGATGCCCGATTCGTGCTTGACCAGGATCTGCTTGATCAGGTCGCCGTCGATCGACGGGGCGCTCACGACGTCGACGATGCTCTTGCGGTCGAGCCCGAGGTCGAGGAACACGCGGTGGTCGCCGAACTGCAGGTTGCCGTCGATGAGGCAGACCTTGCGGCCGAGCTCGCGGTGGAGCGCGATGGCGGCGTTGATGGCGATGGTCGTCGTCCCCACGCCGCCCTTGGCGCCGTAGAACGCCAGGATCCGGCCGAGCGGTGGGCGTGCCAGGAGCACGTCGCGCGGCGCGAAGCGGGCCAGCAGGCTCTTGATGCGGGCCAGCAGCTCGGCGGGGTGGAACGGCTTGATCAGGTAGTCGTCGGCACCGGCGCGCAGGCCCTTGACCTTCTGCTCGACCTCGCGCTCGGCGGTCAGCATGATGATCGGGACGTGGGCGGACTGCCCCTCCTCCGTCCGGATCTTGGTCGCGACCTGGTAGCCGTCCAGCTTGGGCAGCATCACGTCGAGGAGGATCAGGTCCGGCCCCTCGGCGCCCCACAGCCGGAAGCCTTCGGCACCATCGGACGCCACGACGACGTCGTAGCCCTCCTGCTTCAGGGTGTACTGCAGCAGCCGCTGGACATTCGGGTCGTCATCGACGATCAGGATCTTGGCCGCCATCAGTCCTCCGAGCGTGTCGCTGGATGCAGGTCCACCGGCCTGGGACCCGGCGTCGCGATTATAGGGCGCCGCCCCCGGCGGTCGAGGGGACCCCATCGGTCATGTCCTCGAACGCCAATCGGCTCCAGGTCTCGAGCCGGTCCGCGACCGCACGGACGTCCGCCTCGGACGCGAAGCGGCCCTCGAGCTTGTCGGTCTCGCGGATCGAGACCGGACGCCCGGCGGCGTCCCCGACGAAGACGGCACCCAGGTGGACCGCGCCCACCTCGGTCGTGTCGTCGTTGAGCAGCGCCACCAGTCGGAATGCCGGCTCGAAGTCGGCGACGACCTCCTCCGCCCATTCGCGGCGGAGCCCGCCGAGCAGCCCGCCGTCGCCCGGGTTGAGATGCCCGCCGACGCCGATGCTGTACCGGTCGTGCAGCCGCGCATCCGCGCCGGCCCGCGTGCGGCGCATCAGGAACCAGTCCTCGCCGTCGCGCAGCACCAGGTACGGGATGACCTGCTTCCACGACGGGTCGACCTCCATCTCGGCTCGCGGCCGGAACGAGCCCTCGCGCTCGACGAGCGCTTCGAACCCGTCGAGCCCGTCGGTCGTGAGGCCGTACCAGCCGGCGGCGCCGGGCAGCGCCGCCCGCGGCACCACGAGCACGAGCTCATCCACGCGACGGCTCCTCGAGACGCAGGCGGGCGGCCTCGAGCCGGTCCGCCAGCGCCGCCGCGTCGGGGCCGCCGGGCCGCTCGAGGGCGGCCAGCCAGTCGTCGATGACCGCTCGCAGGTCGTGCAGCCGGGCCGCGACCGCCGGCCCGTTCGTGGCCAGGATCCCGGCGCCCATCGCGGCGTCCCCGCGGGCGAGCCGGGTCATGTCGCGCCAGCCGCCGGCGGCGAGACCGGCCGCCTGCGGCCAATCCGCGCGTGGCGTACCGGCCGGACCGCTCACGGCCTCGACCAGCGCCGCGGCGAGCGACCAGCGGCAGGTGGCTGATCGCGGCCACCGCGGCGTCGTGCTCCGCGGCGTCCATCGACGACCGGCCGGGCGCCGCAGGCGCGTGCCAGCGCGGCCACGAGGTCCGCGTCGCCCTCGCGGGCCCCCGCGCCCGGCACGATCACCCACGGCCGGTCGACGAACAGCGTGGCCGTGGACGCCGCATAGCCGGGCGTGTCGAGGCCGGCCATCGGATGGCCGCCGACGTACCGCGACCCGAGGGCATCGGCACGGGCCAGGAGCGCCGCCTTGGTGCTGGCCACGTCGGTGATGACCGCGTCCGGTCGCCAGCGACGCCGACCACGGCCCGGCCAGAGCCGTCCAGCAGCTCGAGGCACGCGGTCGCCGGACCGCCGAGGACCACGAGGTCGGCGCCCTCGATCGCGGCCGGGACATCGGGTGCGGCACGGTCGATCACGCCGTCGGCGACGGCAGAGGCGGGACCGGCGCCCGATGGGCTCCACGCCGCGAGCGGCCACGAGGCCGACTCGGGCGAGGCGCGCAGGGCGCGCGCGACCGACCCCGAGATCAGGCCGAAGCCAAGGAAGGCGATCCGCACGGGGCCGACCGCGGCGCGGTCAGTCCTTCCAGCCGGCGTTGCCCGACGACGCGGGCGGTGTCGGGCCGCCGCCGCGGCGTCGATGCGTGCGGCGGTCACTCACCCGCCGCTCCGGCACGCCCTCGGGCGGTCCCGGGTCGTCGGGCGGGTTCTGGCGGCGGATCACCTTGCGCTGCTCGTTGTCGCGGCGCTCGTCGCGGAGGTTGGCGCCGCAGCGCGGGCAGCGCCGCTCCTCGGCGAAGAGCGCCTCGAGCGGGGCGGTGGTGTAGATCTGCCGGCCGCAGGACCAGCACGCGAGTCGTGGCATCTAGACCTTCGGCAGTCCGGCCAGCGCGGCCTGGACCTTCTCCAGCGGGTATTCGTAGTCCTCGAGCGAGCCGTCGAGGTAGCGGGCGTAGGCCGACAGGTCGAAGTGCCCGTGGCCGCACAGGTTGAACAGGATCACGCGCGCCTCGCCGGCCTCCTTCGCCGCCATCGCCTCGTCGATCGCGACGCTGATCGCGTGCGTCGGCTCGGGGGCCGGGAGGATGCCCTCGGCGCGGGCGAACTGGACGCCCGCCTCGAAGGTCCGCCGCTGGTGGACGCTGCGGGCCTCGATCAGGTCGTGCTCCTTGAGCAGGCTGACCAGCGGCGACATCCCGTGGTAGCGCAGGCCGCCGGCGTGGATCGGCTCGGGCATGAAGTCGGAGCCGAGCGTGTGCATCTTGACGATCGGCGCCATCTTCCCGGTGTCCCCGAAGTCGTAGGCGTACACGCCGCGGGTCAGGCTCGGCGCCGCCTCGGGCTCGGCCGCGACGATCCGGTGCTTGGCGCCGTCGCGGAAGTTGCGCCCGAGGAAGGGGAACGCCAGCCCGCCGAAGTTCGAGCCGCCGCCGGTGCAGGCGATGACGACGTCGGGCTCCTCGCCCGCCATCTCCATCTGCTCGATGGCCTCCTGGCCGACGACCGTCTGGTGCAGGAGCACGTGGTTGAGGACCGACCCGAGGGCGTACTTCGTGTCGTCGCGGGTCGCGGCATCCTCGACCGCCTCGCTGATCGCCATCCCGAGCGAGCCCGGGCTGTCGGGCGTCTCCGAGAGGACCTTGCGCCCGTAGTTCGTGCCCAGCGACGGGCTGGCCACCACCTCGGCGCCGTAGGTCTCCATCAGGATGCGGCGGTACGGCTTCTGGTCGTACGAGGCGCGGACCATGTAGACCTTGACCTCGAGGTCGAACAGGGCCCCCGCGAACGCCAGGGCGCTCCCCCACTGCCCGGCGCCGGTCTCGGTCGCCAGCCGCTTGACGCCCTCCTCCTTGTTGTAGAAGGCCTGCGGGATCGCGGTGTTCGGCTTGTGGCTGCCCGCCGGGCTGCCGCCCTCGTACTTGTAGTAGATGTGCGCCGGCGTATCGAGCGCCCGCTCGAGCCGGTGGGCGCGGAACAGCGGGCTCGGCCGGTAGAGGCGGTAGGCGTCGCGGACCGGATCCGGGATCTCGATGAACCGCTCGGCCGAGACCTCCTGGAGGATCAGCGCCATCGGGAAGAGCGGCGCCAGGTCGGCCGGGCCGATCGGCTGCAGCGTGCCCGGATGGAGCGGCGGGAACGGGGCGACCGGGAGGTCTGCGGCGATGTTGTACCAGGCACGCGGGATCCGGGACTCATCGAGCACGAACTTGGTCTGCCGAGGGTCCGCTGGCGCCATCACGACCTCCTGGGTCCGGGACCGCGACGGCAGGGAGTGGCGCGTCGCGACCGGGGGACCTGAGCCTAGCGTGCGCGATGGGCGGGGCGCAACCGGTCCGGCGCAGTCTCCGTCGCGGGCGCGCGCCATCAGCCGTCGAGGTCGACGACGGCGAGCGGCTCGTAGCGGGCCGGACCGCCGCCCGTCAGGCTCTCGAAGAGGCCGACGCGGTCGACCCGGAAGCGGACCCGCAGCTCGTCGGCGCGCTCCATCAGCCGGGTGGCGATGGCCCCGCCGGCCGGGACGCCGTCGGAGCGGGCGAGCGTCAGGTGGGGTCGGAACGGGCGGCCGTCGGCGGCCCAGCCGCGCTCGACGAGCGCGCCGTCCACGGCACGAGCCGCGGCCTCCATCCCGGCGACGCCCTCGTCGACGCCCAGCCACAGGGCGCGCGGGCGCTGCGGCGTCGGGAAGGCGCCGGCGCCGGTGATGCCGATGTCGAACGGCACGATCGAGCGGGCCGCGTCGCGGACGGCGTCCTCGGCCGCGGCGACGCGCTCCGGCAGCGTCGGGCCGATGAACCGGATCGTGAGGTGGAGCCCGTCGAGGCGGACCCAGCGGACGTCGCGGCCGCCGCCCGGCACGCCGAGGGCGCGGACCGCGTCGACGAGGGCGACCACGGGCGCCATCGCCTCGTCCGGGAACGGGACCGCGATGAACAGCCGGCGGCCGGGCTCGCCCTCGCCCGGGTAGCGCGGCCGGCGGGCCGCGGCCGCGCTGCCCTCCTGCGTCACGTCGAGGGCGTCGGCGGGTGCTCTTGCTGCCAGGTCGCCCGGTCGCTGCGCAGGACCTCGAGCGCGCGCTCGCGCTCGCGCCAGCCGAGCATCTCGACCGTCTTGTCCTCCAGCGCTTTGTAGGTCTGGAAGAAGTGCTCGATCTCGACCAGCCGGTGCGGTCGGACCTGGTCGAGCCCCTCGATGTGCTGCTGGTGGGCGTCGCCGATCGCCACGCAGAGGACCTTGAAGTCGAAGCCCTTCTCGTCGCGCATCTCGAGCCCGCCGATCGGGCGCGCCCAGACGTGGCAGCCCGTGAAGGTCGGCTCGTCGATGATCAGCAGCGCGTCGGTGTGGTCGCCGTCGCCGGCCCGGGTGCCCTCGATGAAGCCGTAGTCGAAGTTGTAGAACACCGCGCTCGAGAGGACCCGGTCGAGCCGGAAGACCTTGGCGTCCTCGTCGTACTCGTACTTGTTGCGCGACCCGCGCGGGATCTCGACCACGATCTCGATGACGTCAGGAAACGTCCCGGGGCTCTTCACGAGCGCAGTCTAGCCCCGCCGAGGTCGGTGGTCAGGGACAGCGACCTTGAGTCCAGCCATCCCCGTCGTCCCGTGGCACAAAGAACTGCTCTGCGGCGCCGCAGCCGGTGGGAGCGCAAGGCGGAGGAGAGCACCGCAGCGAACGCACCTGAAGGTGCGGGAGCGAGGAGCGCAGCCGACAACGCCGCGATCGCGCCGGAAGCGGCGCCGCCCCGGTCGGAGCCGCGCCTAATCGTTGTAGAGCCGCTCCTCGATGAGCTTCTCCTGCACCGTGCGACCGTTCGGATCGAAGCAGGAGTACTCGAAGTGCTTCTCGTATTCGAGGTCGACGTTGTCCTGGCCGCCGCGGTTCTTCTCGACCGAGATCACCACCCAGTCGCGGAAGCGCTGCGCCTGGTACGGGTTGAACTCGATGTTGACCTTGGCGACGATGTGGTACTTCTCGTTGAGGATGACGATGATGTCCGCCTCGTAGTTGATCGCCGAGCTGCCGCGCAGGTGGAAGTTGCGCAGGCGCGAGGCCTTCAGCCCTTCCTTGTCGGCGGCGACGATGCTCACCATCGGCACGTCCTCGGCCAGGGCGATGTCCTTGAGGCCGTTGACGATGTAGGTGACCTTCTCGGTCTCGTTCTCGGGCTCCGGGATCTGCGGGACCTTCTGCAGGTAGTCCACGAAGACCACGAGGCGCCGGTCGCCGGACAGCTCGCGGTGCTGCTGGACGAGCTTGCGCATGTTGTCGATGGTCCCGGCGGTCTGCGAGCCGCGCATCAGGAACAGGTTCTGCCCGTAGCGGGCGATCCGGTCGAGCGACGGGCGCAGGCGCGGGTTGTTCGCCAGCTGGGCGCCGCCGCCGCCCTCGGCCATCCACGTCCCGAGGATCTCCTTGCGGACGTCGACGATCTTGATGGCGCCGGTCTTGTGCGGGAGGTGGGCGAGCGCCGACTCCATCGCGATCAGCCGGTTGAGGAGGTAGGGCTCGTCGTGCTCGAAGCAGATGTAGAGGACGTTGGCCTGGCCGCCCGACGCGATGTTGCGCGCCATCTGGAGCGCCATCGTGGTCTTGCCGGTGCCCTGCGCGCCGCCGATGAGGAGCAGCTCGCCGGCTCGCAGCCCGCCGCCGATGGTCTTGTCGAGCGGGGTGAACCCGAGCGGCACGGGCTGGTATTCCGCGACGGCCCCGCCGGTCACCTTGTCGTTGAGGTCGACCAGGACATCGAGGGCCGAGCGCGGCGACAGCTTGCCGTTGTCGGTCTCGAGGACCCAGGGCGCCGCCTGCGGTGGAGCGAGCTTCGGATCGGCGGCTTCGGTGCTCACGCGGTGCATACCTCCGGGATGGTGCGGTGGCGCACAGGGTAGCACTCGGAACCCCCCGAATTCACCCACCCGGACCCCCCATGTCCGCACAGCGGGCGGCGAACCGGACCCCGTCAGAGCGTGGCCGCGGCCAGCTCGTCGAAGGCGCGGACGACCGCCCGGATGGCCGTCTCGTAGTTGTCGAGGTCCATCCACTCGTTGGGGGCATGGGCGTGGTCGTCGGGCTGCGTGAACCCGAGCAGCACGACCGGCAGCCCGAGGATGGTCTCGAAGCTCGCGCTGACCGGGATGCTGCCGCCCTCGCGGATGAAGACCGGCGCCCGGCCGAAGGTCGCCTCGAGCGCCCGCGCGCAGGCCTGCGTCGCCGGATGGTCGATCGGGGTGAGGCTGGGGCGTCCGCCGCCGAGGTAGGTGACCGTCGTCGTGACGCCGGGGGGCGCGATCGCCTCGACGTAGTCGCGGAAGCGCTCGAAGATGCGCTTCGGGTCCTGGTCGGCCACGAGCCGGCAGGAGATCTTGGCGTGCGCGTGGGCCGGGATGATGGTCTTGGTGCCATCGCCCATGAAGCCGCCCCAGATGCCGTTCACGTCGAGCGTGGGCCGCGCGCCCTTGCGCTCCAGGACGGTGTACCCGGTCTCGCCGACGAGGGCCGGCACGCCGATGGATGCCTGGTACGCCGCCTCGTCGAACGGCAGCCCGGCGAGCGCCGCCCGGTCGTCATCGGTGAGGGGGACGACGTCGTCGTAGAAGCCCGGGACCAGGATCCGGCCGTCCGGGCCCTTGAGCGCGGCGATGATCGTGGCCAGGGCGTTGGCCGGGTTCTCGACGACGCCGCCGAAGCTCCCCGAATGGAGGTCGACCGGGCCGCCGACGACGTCGATCTGCGCGTACGAGATCCCGCGCAGGCTGGCGGTGATCGACGGGATGTTGCCCTCGAAGAACCCGCTGTCGCTGATGATCGCGACGTCGGCCGTCAGCCGCTCCCGGTTCGCCTCCATCCAGGCGTCGAGGTGGACCGACGACGACTCCTCCTCGCCCTCGAAGAGATAGCGGACGTTGACCGGGTACGCCCCCCTCGTCGCGAGGATCGCGGCCGCGGCCATCACATGGAGGTGGATCTGGCCCTTGTCGTCGGCGGCGCCGCGGGCGAGCATCCGACCGTCGACCACGACCGGCTCGAACGGTGGCGACGTCCACAGGTCGAGCGGGTCGACCGGCTGCACGTCGTAATGGCCGTAGACGAGGATCGTCGGCGCGCCCTCCGCATGGAGCCAGTCGCCGTAGACGACCGGGTGCCCGCCGGTCTCGGCGACCTCGACATGCTCGATGCCGGCCGTCCGCAGCGCGTCGGCCAGCCAGGTCGCCGCCCGCCGGCAGTCGTCGGCGTGGGCCGGGATCCCGGAGATGCTGGGGATCCGGAGGAAGTCCTTGTAGGAGGCGACCCGGGCTTCGTGGGTGGCGTCCAGGTGGGCTTCGAGGGCGTCGTCGAGGGCGGTCATCGAGGGGTCGTCACTCCGTGGGGGATGTCGTCCGCGGCATTGTAGGGGCGACGCGGGCGGCTAGGATGGGCGGCATCAGCGACCGACCCGCCCCGCACCAGAGGTCCCGACCGCTCGTGGATGTCACCCCGCCCATCCAGGCCGACCCGCGGGAGATGGTGCCCAGCTGGTTGCGTCGCCTGGCCGCGATCGGCTGGCGCGTGCTCGTCGTCGCCGGTCTCGTCGTGATCGTCATGGCGCTGGCCGTCAAGCTCGCCACCGTCACGGCGTCGATCCTGGTCGCCTTCCTGATCTGCGCGACCTTCGGCCCGGCCTCCGACGCGCTGCGGCGCCGCGGATGGTCGAAGGCGAAGACGGCGGGCATCGTCACCCTCGCCGTCATCGGGATCTTCGTGGGCGCGATCGTGCTGATCATCCTGGCCGTGCTCCCCGCGGTCTCGGACATCCAGGCCCTCGTGGAGCGCGGGATCAACCAGGTCGCCGAGTGGATGGTCTCGACCGGCCTGTCGACCGACCTGGCGGCGACCGTGCAGAAGCTCACCGACCAGTTCAACGCCTGGTTGTCGTCGAGCGCCATGGGCGTGCTCGGGTCGGCCGCGTCGATCATCACCGTGCTGATGCTCGCGGGCTTCCTGACGTTCTACTTCCTGCTGGATGGGGACAGTGCCGTCCGCGTCGCGACGCAGGGCCTGCCGTCCGGGCGCCGCGATCGGGCCCTCGACGCGAGCCGAGTGGCGATGTGGTCCGCCGGCGGCTACCTGCGGCGGACCGCGCTCCGGGCAGCGCTGCGCGGCGTCTCGATGCTGATCTTCCTGATGGTCCTCGGCGTGCCCCAGGCCGGCCCGCTGGCGGTCGTCGTCTTCTTCGGCGGGCTCGTGCCGTACCTCGGCTCCATCTTCACGAGCATCATCGTGCTGCTCGCGGCCCTCGCCTCGGGTGGCATCGGCACGGCGCTGGTCCTGGCCATCCTGATCGTGGCCGAAGTGCTGTTCGACGGCCGGATCCCGGCCCTCAAGGTGGACCCGAAGGGGGTGCGGCTCCACCCGGCCCTGGTGATCGTCGCCCTCCCGACCGGCGCCGCGCTCGGGGGCATCCCCGGGATGATCATCGCCGTCCCGACGGTCGCCGTGGCCGTCGCGCTGGCCGGGACCGTCATCGAGGTCCTCAGCGGTCTGCCGCGAGGGGCGCCCCGAGTCACCGTGGAGGGCGACGTCCCGATCTGGCTGGATCGGGCGGCGCAATGGAGCTGGCGGCTGCTGGTCGGCGCCGGCCTGGCCGCGATCGCGATCGGGCTCGCCTCGCTGGTGCCGAGCATCATCGCCCCGGTCCTCGTCGCGGTCACGCTGGCCGCGACCTTCCTGCCGGCCACGCGGGCGCTCGAGTCCAGGGGCTGGAGCCGGACCCGGGCGGCCGGCACCATCAGCGTCGTGCTGTGGGTCGTCGTCGGCGTGGTCACCGTCCAGTCCATCGCGGCGCTGGCGGGACCGATCGGCCAGGCCCTGTCCGCCGCGGCGGCCGGGAGCGACAAGCTCGGCGCGGCGCTCGCGCCGGGCGTGTCTGGCGCGCCGAGCGACACCGTCTCCAGCGTGGCCGCGTCGATCCGGGAGGTCGCCAGCACGATCATCGGATCGACCCTGGGGGCCTCGATCTTCCTGATCCTGTCCGCGCTCCTGGCCTTCTACATGCTCAAGGACGGCGACCACGCGTGGGCCGCCGCCACCTCGCGGCTGAGCGGCTGGCGGCGCCAGGAGGTCGACATCGCGGCCCACGAGTCCGTCACCAAGCTCGGCGGCTACATGATCGCGACCGGCTCGCTCGGGCTGTTCAACGCGGTCACCGGCTACATCATCATGGTCCTGCTCGGCCTGCCGCTGGCGCTGCCGGTGGCGGTGCTGTCCTTCTTCGGCGGGTTCATCCCGTACATCGGCCAGTTCATCACCAGCGCGATCGCGTTCCTCGTCGCCTTCGCGTTCGGCTCGACCACGGACATCGTGATCATGGGGATCTACACGGCGGTGATGAACATCGTGCAAGGCAGCGTGATCGCGCCGCTCGTCTACGGCCGCGCGGTCAGCCTGCATCCGGCCGTCGTCCTGGTCGCGATCCCGGCCGGCGGCACGCTTGCGGGCATCCTCGGGATGTTCCTCGCGGTCCCGATCCTGGGCATCGCGGCCGGCGTGTGGCGCCACCTCCTCGCCGCGATGGGGTCGGAGGATCCGGCCACCCAGGTCGCCGCCGAGCCGGCCGCGGCGCCGACGACTGCGGCCCCGCCCGTCCAGGCGCCCGTCCCCGGCCCCGCGCCCGGGACATGAAACGAGCGGGCCGTCACCGGCCCGCTCGTCGTGCGGTTCGTCTGGCTCCGCTAGCGGCTCACGCCGGCTGCGGGTTCGGCTCGGCCACCGGCTGTCCGGGGCCGATGATCGTCGGGGCGCCGCGCAGCAGCTCCTTCGGGGGAAGGTCGCTGAACAGGGCCTCGAAGCCCGCCTGATCGACGGTCTCCTCGGCGACCAGCTTCTCGGCGAGGGCGATCAGCTTGTCCTTGTGCGTGGTCAGGACCTCGGTCGCCCGCTCGTACGCCTTGTCGATGATGGCGCGCACTTCCTCGTCGATGGTCTTGGCGACCTCGTCCGAGTAGTTGCGCTGCTCGCCGATCTCCCGGCCGAGGAACACGAGCTCGTCGCGCTTCCCGAACGAGAGCGGGCCGAGCTTGTCGCTCATCCCGAACTCGGTGACCATCCGGCGGGCCAGGTCGGTCGCCTTCTCGATGTCGTTGCTGGCGCCCGTGGTCGTGTCGCCGAAGATCATCCGCTCGGCGACGTTGCCGCCGAGCAGGCCGGCGATCTTGTCCTCGAACTCCGACTTCGACTGGAGGTAGCGGTCCTCCTGGGGCAGGGCCATCGTGTAGCCGAGGGCCATGCCGCGGCTGATGACGGTGACCTTGGCCACCGGGTCGCACTTCGGCAGGATCCGCTGCACGACGGCGTGGCCGCCCTCGTGGTAGGCGATGATCGCCTTCTCCGCATCGGAGATGACCCGGGACTTGCGCTCCGGTCCGGCGACGATCCGCTCCAGGGCCTCCTGGAACTCGGACATGCCGATGACCTTCTTGTTGCGACGGGCGGACAGGATGGCCGCCTCGTTGACGAGGTTCGCGAGGTCGGCGCCGGAGAACCCGGGCGACTGGCGCGCGACGCCTTCGACGTCGACGCCCTTGTCGAGCGGCTTGCCCTTGGTGTGGACCCGCAGGATCTCGGTCCGGCCGCGCATGTCGGGCCGGTCGAGGATGACCTGGCGGTCGAAGCGGCCCGGGCGCAGCAGCGCCGGGTCGAGGACGTCGGGCCGGTTGGTGGCGGCGACGACGATCACGTTGGTGTTGGTGTCGAAGCCGTCCATCTCGACGAGGATCTGGTTGAGCGTCTGCTCGCGCTCGTCGTGGCTGCCGCCGAGACCGGCGCCGCGCTGACGACCGACCGCGTCGATCTCGTCGACGAAGACGATGCAGGGCGAGTTGCGCTTGGCCTGGTCGAACAGGTCGCGGACGCGGCTGGCGCCGACGCCGACGAACATCTCGACGAACTCGGAGCCCGAGATGCTGAAGAACGGGACGCCGGCCTCACCGGCGACCGCGCGGGCCATCAGGGTCTTGCCGGTGCCGGGAGGCCCGACCAGCAGGACGCCGCGCGGGATGCGCGCGCCGAGCGAGTTGAACTTCTCCGGGTACTTCAGGAACTCGACGACTTCCTGGAGCTCCATCTTGGCCTCGTCGACGCCGGCGACGTCGTTGAACGTCACGACCGTCTTGTTGCCGAGGAACATCCGGGCGCGGCTCTTGCCGAAGCTGAGGGCCTGGTTGTTGGTGCCCTGGGCCTGGCGCATCATGAAGAAGATGAAGCCGCCGATCACGAGGAGCGGCAGCAGCCCGGTGAGCAGCAGGCCGAGCCACGACGTGTCGGGGACGGGCTTCGCCTCGTAGATGTTGGCGGGGAGCTGCTTCGGGGCGGCGGCGGCGACCATGTCCGCCCAGACGTTGGTCAGGCCGGCGACGCCGGGCACGACGACCGAGACGATCTTCTTGTCGGTGCCGGTCACCGTCAGGGTGTCGCTCTCCTGGACGACCTTGTCGACCGAGCCGGCCGCGACGTCATTCAGGAACTGGGAATAGCCGACGGTCGGCGCCGGTGTGCTGGTCGTGATCCAGGTGAACAGCAGCGCGGCCGTGCCCAGCACCAGCACGATCATCACGATGCCATTCCGGAAGAACTTGGGGTTCAACGAGGAAGCCTCCGGGGGTACGGACGACGCCGGTGCGCCGCCGCTCGGCCGAGTATAGCGCCGGGACGCCGGACCACCCTGGGACGGAGGTCCTGGTCCCGATCGAGGATACGGACGACCGGCCCCGGCGGATGGTGGCGCGCGTCCGGGTGAAGGATTCGCAACGGCCCTCCGGGTGGGAGGGCCGTCGTCGATGTCGCGAGATTGGTAGCGGAGGGCGGATTTGAACCACCGACCAAGGGCTTATGAGTCCCCTGCTCTACCACTGAGCTACTCCGCCAAGACCACCGATTCTAGCAAACGAGGTCCAGGCGGGCCATCGGACCGGTCCGCCGGTCAGTCGGGCGCGGCCGGCCGGACGACGCAGCGGAACCCGAGATGGGCCATCGAGGTCTCGATCGTCTGCGGCTGCCGCGCCGCGGGACGATAGCGGAGGCAGTAGTTCGGGGCGCAAAGGTGCGACCCGCCCTTGACCACCATCCGCGGGAACTTCTCGCCCGGCTGCCCGAGGTTGAACGACGCGTCGGATGAGGTCACCCGGGGGTTCACCCGCGGGCCGCTGGGTCCGCAGCAGGCGTGGATCTCGGCGTCGGGGTGGCTCGGGGTGTAGAAGTCGCTCGTCCACTCCCAGACGTTGCCGGCCATGTCGAACAGGCCGTAGCCGTTGGGCGGGAACGACTTGACGGGCGAGGTGCCCTCGTAGCGGTCGGTCCGCAGGTTCTCCCACGGGAACTCGCCCTGCCACGTGTTGGCCATCATCCGGCCCTTCGGCGCGAACTCGTCGCCCCAGGTGTAGACGGCACCGTCCAGCCCGCCCCGGGCCGCGTGCTCCCACTCCGCCTCGGTGGGCAGGTCCTTGCCCGCCCACGCCGCGTAGGCGGTCGCGTCCTCGTAGGCGACGTGGGTCACCGGGTGCCGGTCGCGGCCGGTGAGGTCGCTGCCAGGGCCCTCCGGGTGCCGCCACTGGGCGCCGGGCACCCAATGCCACCAGTTCCGGTAGTCGCCGAGATCGACCGGGCCGGTGGTCTTGCGAAAGACCAGCGAGCCCGGCACGAGCAGGTCCGGATCGGCATCCGGGTAGTCCGCCGGGTCGAGAGGGCGTTCGGCGACGGTGACGTACCCGGTCGCCTTCACGAACCGCCGGAAGGCGGTGACGGTGACCTGCCCGATGTCCACCCAGAGCCCGTCGACGGCGACGTCGTGGGCGGGCCGCTCTTCCTGGTAGTGCTGGTCCGAGCCCATGCGGAACGTCCCGCCGGGCACCCACGCCATGTCCGGGTGCGGCGGGTCGTGACGGTGGCGGGAGGCGGCGGCGCGGCCTCCCGTGGCGGTCTCGGTCAAGGGTCTATTGTGCGCCAGCGGCCCCGTGGGCGTCGGTTCGAACGATCGGCCGTGCCAGCGTGCCCGGCCGGTGCGCCAGGGTCAGTCGCCGGGGCCGAACAGGAGCGTCAGCCAGCGGTCGAGCGGACTGACCCTCGCGGCCTCGGAACCCGAGCCGATGGCTCGCCGAGCCCGGCGCGTCGTCGGGGAGCGGCGGGGCATCCGGGGCGAGCGCGAAGGCGATCTCCTTGCGGCCGCCGAGCCCGTACGCGCGGGCCGCCTGCTGGACGAACCCGGGCTGCTGGATCCGGGACAGCTCGCGGGCCATCGCGTCCACCTGGGTGGTGAGGGCCGCGTTGTCGGTCGCCATCTGCTCGGCACGGGCGGTGGCAGCCGACGCGGCCCCGACCTGGCGGGCGAAGACGATGACCACCCAGACCGCGACCATCGCGCCGATCAGCATCGCCGAGCGCCGACGGGTCAGGCCGGCGACGGCGAGCGACGAGAGGTCGGCCGGCGCACGGCCCCCGGCACGGTCGGCGTCCGGGGCGCCGGTCGCGGTCGGGGCGTCGAGGTCGTCGAGCTCGTCGTCGGGCATGCGGGCGGGCGGTCGGCGGAGCATCCGGGCGAGGGTAGCTGACCCGGGATTCGGTGTCAACCGAGCGGGCCGTGACAGCCGAGGCTGACACAGCCGCACGCGAGCGTCCTGCTAGACTGCCACCGATTAGCACATCCGTTCCATATGAGGATGGCCATGCGAACCTACGCCCCGGCCGCCGCGGACGACGTCCTCGCCGACCTGCTCGCCGAGCCGTCGATGGCCCGGGGGGTCGTCCACCACGAGGTCATCCCCGCGCGGGCTCCCGAGTACGGCGCCTTCCCGGACTGGCTCGATCCCCGGATCGTGGCCGGGCTGGCCGCCCGCGGCGTGGAGCGGCCGTATCGCCACCAGGCGGAGGCGATCGAGGCCGTCCACGCCGGCGAGGACGTCGTGGTCGTCACGCCGACCGCGTCGGGCAAGACGCTGTGCTACACGCTGCCGGTCCTGCAGGCCATCGCCGACGACCCGTCGGCACGCGCGCTGTTCCTGTTCCCGACCAAGGCGCTCGGCCAGGACCAGGTGACCGAGTTCGGCGAGCTGTCCGCCGCGGTCGGGATGACGATCTCGGCGTCCACCTACGACGGCGACACACCGGCCCCGATCCGGTCAGCCGTCCGGGCGGCCGGGCAGGTCGTCGTCTCGAACCCGGACATGCTCCATTCCGCGATCCTCCCGCACCACACGAAGTGGTTCCAGCTCTTCGAGCAGCTCCGGGTGATCGTCATCGACGAGCTGCACACCTACCGGGGCGTGTTCGGCAGCCATGTCGCCAACGTCCTCCGCCGGCTGCTGCGCATCTGCGCCCACTACGGCAGCCATCCGGTCATCGTCTGCTGCTCGGCCACGATCGGGAACCCGGCGGAGCTCGCGACGATGCTGACCGGCCGGCCGATGCGCCTGATCGACCGGAACGGCGCCCCGTCGGGCGAGCGGCACGTCCTCCTCGTGGACCCGCCCGTCCTCCACCCGGAGAGCGGCGCCCGCGGCTCCGCGGAGACGCTCGCGCAGCGCTGGGCCCTGCCCTTCGTGCGCGCGGGGCGGCAGACCATCGTCTTCGGGCGATCGCGAGTGGCGGTCGAGATCCTGCTCACCGGCCTGCGCGAGTCGCTGCGCGAGCACTACGGGCCGCGCAGCCGGATCCGCGGGTATCGCGGCGGCTACCTGCCCACCGAGCGGCGCGCGATCGAGCGGGGGCTGCGGGACGGCGAGATCCTCGGCGTCGTCGCCACCAACGCCCTCGAGCTCGGCGTGGACATCGGCCGCCTCGACGTGTCCGTCCTGGCGGGCTACCCGGGCTCGGTCGCGGCGACCTGGCAGCAGATCGGGCGCTCCGGGCGGCGGCAGGGCACCAGCGTCGCGGTGCTGGTGGCCTCCGGTGCGCCCGTGGACCAGTACGTGATCCACCACCCGGCGTTCCTGCTCGACGGGACGCCGGAGGAGGCCCGGCTCGATCCGGACAACCTCCACGTCCTGCTCGCCCACCTCCGCGCGGCGACGTTCGAGCTGCCGTTCGAGCCCGGCGAGGTGTTCGGACCCGGCCCCGTCGACGACCTGCTGGCGTTCCTCGCCGAGGAGGCGCACGTCCGCCAGGCGAGCGACGGGCGCTGGTACTGGGCGAGCGAGAACTTCCCGGCCTCGGAGATCTCGCTGCGGACCGCCGCGCCCGAGAACGTCGTGATCATCGACACCACGCCGGACCGCCCGCGGGTGCTCGGCGAGGTCGACCTGTTCAGCGCGCAGGTCCTCGTCCACGAGCGCGCGATCTACATCCACGAGTCGATCCAGTACTACGTCGACCGGCTCGAATGGCACGAGCGCAAGGCCTACGTCCATCGCGTCGACGTCGACCACTACACGTACGCGAACCGCGCCGTGACGCTCAAGCCGCTCGAGGAGTTCGCCACCGCGCCCGCGACCGGCGGGCGGCGCATCCACGGCGAGGTGATGGTCGCGAGCCTCGTGACCCTGTTCAAGAAGCTCAAGTTCGTCACCGACGAGAACGTCGGCTGGGGGCCGATCGACCTCCCCGAGCTGGAGCTGCAGACGACGGCCTACTGGCTCACGGCCGACGAGGCGCGCGGCCGGTGGCGCCATGACGAGCTCGACATCGCGATGCTCGGGGCCGGTCGGGCGATCCAGACCGTGGCCGCCGTCCTCCTGATGGTCGACCCGCGCGACCTCGGGCTCGTGACCCAGGTGCGCTCGCCGCACGCGGAGGCGCCGACGATCTACCTGTACGAGGCGGTCCCCGGCGGGATCGGGCTGTCCGAGCGCCTGTGGGAGCGCCACGACGAGCTCCTCGACATGGCCGCGGGGCTGATCGCCGGCTGCGACTGCGATGCCGGGTGTCCCGCGTGCACCGGCCCGCGCCTCGAGCCGGGCGTCGATGCGCGGGCGCTCGCGCTCCGGCTGCTGGGCGACCTGGGCGCGAGGACCGGCTCGGGGCCTCGCGCGACGGCTGCCGCGGGATGACCCTGCGGGCACCGACGGGCGACGACCGGCTCGCCCGTCGGCTCGACCGGTACCGGGCCGCGACGAGGGACGCGGCGCGCGACCCGGACCTCGACGAGCGCGAGCCCCTCCCCCACGCCCGGGTCGATGGCCACGTCCTGGCCGAGCGCCTGGCCGCCGCGGTCGATGGCGAGGTCGTGCGCCACCCCAGGGGCACGGTGGTGCGCTGCGAGGTCCCGGCCCGGGCGATCCCGATCGACCGGGTCCGGCTCGCGACGCTCCCCGGACAGCCGCCGCCGGACGCGCCGCTGGTCTGCCTCGACACCGAGACGACCGGGCTCGCGACCGCCGCCGGCACCGTCGCCTTCCTCATCGGCATCGGCTGGTGGGTCGGGGACACGTTCCGGCAGGTCCAGCTCCTGCTGCCGGACCACGGCGACGAGGCCGCGCTGCTCGAGACGCTGGCCTCGCATCTCCCGCCCGATGGCTGGCTCGTGACCTACAACGGCCGCGGCTTCGACTGGCCACTGCTCGTCGCCCGCTACCGGATGACCGGCCGACCCGCCCCGGTCCACGCCGGCCACCTCGACCTCCTGCCGATCGTCCGGCGCATGTTCCGCCACCGGCTGGGCGACGCCCGGCTGCGGTCCGCCGAGGCGGGCCTGCTCGGCCTGCACCGCCATGGCGATGTCGACGGCTGGGAGATTCCCGGGCCGGTACCTCGGGTTCCTGCGCGGAGGTCCTGCGGAGCCGCTCGCGGCGGTCGTCCGCCACAACGACCAGGACGTCCGCTCGCTGGCCCGCCTGCTCGGCGTCCTCGAGACCGGCTACGCGACCGAGGCCGCGCGCCGGACCGCGCCCGCCGGCGACCTGGCCGGACTCGCCCGGGCGTTCGCGCGGGCGGGCCGGCTCGACGAATCGCTGGGCTGCCTCGATGCCGCCCTGGACGCCGACCCGGCGGACCCGGCGCGCTGGCCGGTGCCGCTGGCCGCGGTGGATCCGTCGCCACGGCGAGCACCCATGCCGGTCGCGCGCGAGGAGCCGTGGTGGTCGCCACGCGTCCCGGCGGACTTCGGCGGCATCGGACCGGCGGCCGCGGTCCGCGAGCTCCCGCCCCTCGCCACGGCCGCCTTCGCGACGCCCTGGTCGAGCGAGCGGATCGCCGTCGAGCGGGCGCACCTCCTCCGCCGGCTCGGCCGCTGGGACGCGGCCGTCGACGCCTGGTCGGCGCTGGCCGCCGGTCCGGGACGGACCGCCGTCGTGGCCGCGATCGAGCTCGCCAAGATCCGCGAGCACCGGCTGCGCGATCCGCGCGGCGCCCTGGCCGCGGCGGCCGCGGGCCTCGCCGCGACGGACCGCCGGGCGAGGCTCGGACGGCCCGAGCCGCGGCTCGAGGCGGACCTGCGGTTCCGCACGCGCCGACTGCGCCGCCGGCTGGCGGCGATCGGCTGACGCCTAGTCCGGCGGCTCGACGGCGCCCACCTGTCCGGCCTCGGTCGGGAGGACCGCCCGTCGGATCCGCTCGCGCGCCCGTCGGACGTTGACCGCGGCCCGGTCCGGGACGCCGGCCAGACCGTGCCCCTCGACCACCAGCGAGCCGGCCGCGGCCGCGAACCGGAGGTCGACGCGGCGGCGCGACCGGCGGCGACCGGCGATGGCCGGGCGCAACGCCGAGGACTGGAGGGCCGCGAGGAACGTGTCGCCGGCGCCGGTCGGGTCGAGCTCCCCGCTGGTCGCGGTCGGCAGGTAGCGCACCGTCTCCCCCGGCCCGTCGGGCCCCACGGCCACCAGCAGCCCGCCGGACGCGCCGCGGGTGATCAGCAGGTCCGCGCCCGGATGGAGCAGCGCGCACAGCGCCGAGACCGGGGTCTCGCGCGGCACGTCCTGGTGGCTGACCCCGACCAGGTCGGCGCGGTGGAGGATCGGCGACGACCGCGGGGCGCGGCGGGCGATCCGCTCGCCGGGCTCCAGGACCCGCAGGAAGCCCTGCCACGCGACCGCGACGTAGGCGCTCGCCGGGATCACCTCGGCCCAGGCGTCGGGGATCTCGTCGGCGACCGGCACGATGGACCACCCCGCGGCCGCCATCCACCCGACCGGGATGGGCGGGATCGGCAGCGGCACGCCGCGCTGGATGCAGGTCTGGACCCGTCCCTTCGCCGTCTCGACGTTGTGGAAGACCGGACCCTCCTCGAGCGGGACCACCAGCACGTCCACGCCGGCATCGCGCATGAGCTCGAGCTCGGCCGATGCGGCCGCCTCGGCATCCGCGCCGACGACCGCCGCGGTCCGCAATCCGAGGCGGGCCGTGGTCAGCGCCGCGTACGTGACCCCGCCGCCGAGCCGCCAGCCGCGGGGGTCCGACGGGTCGATGTCGCGGCACGCCGAGCCGACGTGGACGATCTCGAGCTGCGGTCGGGCCATCGCGCCTCCGGGCGTATACTTGCCGGCCCCACGACACGGAACCGGAGCTGCCACGTGTTCTTCTTCGAACTGCATGAGGGTGACGACGAGGTCTACTCGGACGTCCTCGTCGTCAGCGAGTCGGAATGGGAGCCCCAGGAGTTCTTCGAGCTGGTCCAGCAGATCCGCCGCCGCGTCCAGGACTCCCACGGCCACGATACCCTCAGCGAGGCCATCGCGATGGAGCTCGAGCGCGAGCACGGCTTCATCTACGTGAGCGACGACTCGCTCTCCGCGGCGGTCAATGTCTCATCCGTGGACGAGGACAACTTCCTGGTCGACCTCGAGGTGGACCTCGCCGACGCGCAGGCGGACCTCGATGAGGACGAGATCGAGGACGACCCCGACGCGATCGGCTTCCGCTCGGTCCTGGTCGACTTCGATCCGGGCGGCCGCCTGAACTAGTCGCCGCGGCGGGCGGCCCCGGCCGAGCCCGACCTCGACCCGCGATCCCCTACTTGCTGAACAGGATCTCGACGACGTCGCCGTCGCGCATCCGGTAGGTCTTGCCTTCCGAGCGCAGCCGGCCGGCCTTGCGCGCCTCGGCCATCGAGCCGAGCGACAGCAGGTCGTCGTAGGAGACGGTCTCGGCGCGGATGAACCCCTTGGCGAGGTCCGTGTGGATCGCGGCAGCGGCGTCCACCGCGTTCGACCCGTCCGGGATCGGCCAGGCGCGGACCTCGTCCGGCCCGGCGGTCAGGAACGAGATCAGGCCGAGCAGCTGATACGTGAGGGCGATCACGCGGTCCAGCCCCGAATCGGCGATCCCGAGCTCCTCCATGAACACCGCCGCCTCGTCCGGCTCCAGCTCGCCGAGCTCCATCTCGATCCTGGCCGAGAGGGCGTCGACCATCGCATGGCGGTGGTCGTAGCCGGCGGCGACCGCGGCCACCCGATCGGCTGCGCCGGCGAGGTCGCCTTCCCCGACGTTCAGCAGGACCAGCACGGGCTTCTGGGTGAGGAAGCGGAACCCGCGGATCGCCTTCTCCTCGTCGAGGTCGAGCTCGACGTCGCGGATCGGCTTGCCCGCCTCGAGCGCCTCGTGGAGCCGCCGCAGGATGACCTCCTCGCGCTCGTTCGATTCGCGCTCGGCCGCCGTCCCGTGCCGGCCGCTGCCCGACAGCCGCTCGAGGCGGCGCTCGGTCATCGACAGGTCGGCCAGGATGAACTCGAGGTCGAGGCGCTCGAGGTCGCGCGCCGGGTCGACGCTGCCGTCGGGATGCGGATGCGCGGGGTCCTCGAAGGCGCGGACCACGTGGAGCAGCGCGTCGGAGTCGCGCAGCCGCGCCAGGTGGTCGGCCGGCAGCTCCTCGGTGCCGACGTGCCCTTCGGTCGACGGCGGGGGCGCCGGCAGGTCCACGTAGGTGACGTCGGCCTGCACGATCTTCTTCGGCTTGAAGATCGCCGCCAGGCGGTCGAGGCGGTCATCGGGCACCTTGACGACCCCGACGTTGAGCGTGACGCCGCCGTAGCCGCCGGTCTCGGCATGGCCGCGGGTGAGCGTGTTGAAGACGGTCGTCTTGCCCGATCCGGCAAGCCCGATGATGGCGGTCTGCATGCGGCCGATCGTAACCGCGGCGATCGTCGGACGTCCGACGGGCCGCCCGGATCAGTAGCCGGCGCTGGGATCCACGACGTTGACCAGCGGCTCGCCGGCGGCGAAGCGGGTCAGGTTGTCGCAGAAGAGCTCGACGCTGCGGTCGAGGACGCGGCCGCTCGACCACGCCGTGTGCGGCGTCACGATGACGTTGGGCAGGTCGTAGAACGACGACATCGGCGGCAGCGGCTCGTCGTGGAAGGTGTCGAGCACGGCACCGCCGAGCGGCCCGTCGCGGAGCGCTCGCAGCAGCGCGCGCTCGTCCACGAGGCGCCCGCGGGCGACGTTGATCAGCCACGCCCCGGGCTTGAACAGCGCGAGCGTCTCGTCGTTGATCATCTCCTCGGTCTCGGGCGTCAGGGGCGCCGCGAGGACCACGAAATCGGACTCGGCCAGCAGCTCGGGCAGGGTCTCCGGCCCGCCGACGCGGTCCAGCGGCAGCTCGCCGAACGGGCGGGCATCCGCGTCGCCGAGGCCCACGGCGGCCGGGACCCGCGGCGCGGTGTGGATCGACCCGTCGGTCCGCCGCCGGACCGCCACGACGCGACAGCCGAACCCGGTCGCCAGCGACGCGACGGCGCGCCCGATCGACCCGAGCCCGACGATGCCGACCGTGACGTCGCGCAGCTCGGCGCCTTCGAGGGGCTGCCACGTCCGCTCGCGCTGCAGCTCGAGCAGCTCCGGCAGCTTCCGGCTCACGGCCAGGATCATCATCATCACGTACTCGGCGATCGGCCGGCTGAACACGCCGCGGGCGTTGGTCACGACCACGCCGCGCTGCCGCGCCGCCGGGGTCAGCGCCCGCTCCACGCCCGACGTCGCCGAGTGGACCCAGGCGAGCCGCGGCGCCCGCGCCAGCAGGCGGTCGAACGCATCGGGAAGCAGCCAGCCGCGGAGCATCACCTCGACATCGTCGAGCGGGCCGTCCGCGAGGCCCTCGATCGACACCGTCACGATCCGGGCGCCGGGCGCGGCGGCGCGGATGCGCTCCAGGTCGCGCTGGCGGTACCGCGCCGAGAGGATCGGGCTCAGGGCGATCGCCGTCGGGGCGCCGCCGGGTCCGCTGCCGGGGCCGGCCCGGTCGTTGACCGGGTGGTCGGAGCTCATCCGGCCCCCAGGACGCGCTCGATCCAGCGCTCGGGCGCGTCGATCTCGCCGTCGCGCGGCAGCGACTCCGGCCCTTCCCAGAGCCGCACCAGGGCGTCGGGGCCGCCCGCGTCGGCGATGGCCCGCACGAACCGCTCGCCCTTCTTGTACTGCTCGAGCTTGAGGTCCATGCCGGTCAGCTTGAAGATCGAGCGCTCGAAGGTCGTCCGCCGGGCGCGCCGCTCGTGGAAGCGCGCGCTGATCCGCTCGACATCGGGCACCAGGTCGCGCCCGACCTCATCCATGACGTAGTCGCTGAACCCCTCGAGCAGACTCATCACCGCCTGCGTCTCGCGGAAGAGGGTCCGCTGCTCCTCGCCCATCAGCCGCTCCAGCCAGTGGCTGCCGTCCGAATCGCCCCGCAGCGCCCGGCGCATGCCGCGCATGGCGTCGCGTCCGAGCCCGCGGGCATCGCCGCCGAAGAGCTCGAGCTGGCGCTCCAGCCGTGACGCCAGGTAGGGGCGCAGCCAGGGATGGGCCTCGAACTCGAACGCGTGGGTCGTCTCGTGCAGGGCGATCCAGGTCCGGAACGGGTCGAGCGGCACGCCGAGGACGTGCGCGGTCTGGCGGACGTTCTCCTCGACGAACAGCAGCCGACCGGGCGCTTGCTCCGCCGACAGCAGGGCGACGTCGTACTGGCCGAGGACCCGCTGGCCGAGGAACCCGAGCAGATAGCCGAGCTGGCGGCTCGTGATCCAGCGGTTGGCCAGCGCCATGGACGCCGCGACCAGGTTCCCGTCCCGCGGCACGATCTGGTCGAGCAGGTCGGCCTCGAGCTTGCCGATGAGCGAGGCGAAGGTCGCGGTGTTGGCCCGGACCCAGCCGGCACGGTCGACGACGCCGGAGCGCTCGACGACGCCCGGGAGCTCCGTGCCGAGCGCCGCGGACAGGGCCGGGCACGATCTTCGCCATCGCCGCCTCGTAGGCCGGGGCGGCCGCGTCGATCTCGGCCCGCGTCAGCGCGCCGGACGCTCGTGAGGACCGGCTGATCGCGATCCGCTCGACCGTGGGCCAGTCGACCAGCCCCTGGCGGGCCGACCGCTCGGCGCGACGGCCGACCACCACGGCCCCGGCCGCGACCGCGGACCCGATCAGGAACCCGGCCTGCCAGACGCGGTCGTCGCGCCAGGACGGCCGGCGATCGCGCTGGTCCGTCATCGGGCGGCCACCGCGAGGTCGATGGCGGTGACGTCCGGGAAGTCGGCCCCGAAGAGCCGGCCGGCAAGGTCGCCGAACCGCGCGGCGTCGCCGGTCGTCAGCTGGAGGTGCGTCGCCGGCGCGCCGTCGTGGGGCGCCTCGATGCCGTTGATGTCGAGCAGCTCGGCGAGTGCCGAGGCGGTCGAGGCCGCCGAGTCGACGATCGCGATGCCCGGTCCGGTGACCGCCTCGATGAGCGGCCGCAGCAACGGGTAGTGGGTGCAGCCGAGGAGGAGCGTGTCGATCTCCGCCCCGGGCGGCCGCGGGAAGATGGACTCGCCGTCGGCGCCGCGCTCGCCGAGGAGCGGCGCCAGCGCCTCGCGCACGGTCGCCTCGGCCAGCGGCCCGCGCAGCTCGCCCGCCTCGACCAGGGGCACGAGCGCGGGGGTCGCGTGCTCGTGGACCTCGACGGCGGGGTTCTCGTCCTTGATCGCGTCGAAGTAGGCGTGGCTGCGGATCGTCGCCGGCGTGGCGATCACCCCGACGCGCCGCTCGCGGGTCGACAGGGCCGCCGCGGACGCGCCGGGCCGGATCACGCCGAGCACCGGCAGGTCGTAGCGGCGGCGCAGGACGGTCAGCGCGACGGCCGTGGAGGTGTTGCAGGCGACCACGAGCGCCTTGACGTCGCGCTCGACGAGGGCATCGAGGCATTGCGTCGAGAAGGCGACGACCTCGTCGTCCGGGCGGACGCCGTACGGGGCGCGCGCGTTGTCGCCGAGATAGACCGTCGATTCGGCCGGCGTCCGGCGCAGGATCTCGCGCAGGACGGTCAGGCCGCCCACCCCGGAGTCGAACACCCCGATCGGCCGGGGATCGGACATCGGCCTGCCTAGCCGCGCGCGCCGACAGCGGCGGGCCGGACCGACCCGAGGATCTCGGTCGCGACACGCGCGATGTCCAGGCTGACCTCGGCTTCCGGGTTGGCCAGGACGAAGGGCACGCCCTCGTTGTTCGCCTGGACCACGAGGCGGCCGTCGGAGACGACGCGGTGCTCCGGCGTGCGGCCGAGGGCGCGCTCGAGGGCGGCGGGGTCGATGCCGCCCGACGAGTCGGCCCGGTTGATGAGGTAGCGGACCTTGGACGCCGGATAGCCGATGGCGCGGAACGTGTCCGCGACGGCGACCGTGTTGTGGATGGTCGTCGAGTCGTAGGTCACGATCTCCACGATCGTGTCGCTCGTGTCGAGGAACGCGAGGTTCAGGTCGTTCAGCACGCTCGACATGTCGATGACGACGACGCTGTAGACGCGGCGCAGCAGCGACAGGACCTTCTCGACGTCGCGCGCGGTGATCATCTCGGCCATCTCGATCCGCGGCGGGGCCAGCAGGATGTCGATGCCCGACGGGTCGCGCCAGAGGACGTCACCCAGGTCCGACTCGGCGATCCGGTCGGTCGGGAGGTCCGTGATCGAGGGCGCGTCGGTCGGGACCTTGAGCAGCGCCCGCAGGTCGCCGAACTGGAGGCTGCCGTCGATGAGGACGGTCCGCTGGTCGAGCTGGCCCATCGCGACCGCGAGATTGAACGCGATCGTGGTCTTGCCGACACCGCCCTTCGGCGCGAAGACCGAGATGATGCGGGTCGCGCCGCCGGCGTTGGAGGCCTCGAACGTCTTGCGGACGTCGTTGATGACGTTGATGAGCTCGAAGCCCGAGAACGGCATCGCGAGGACGCCGTGGACGCCATGCTCGGGGTCCGGGTCCATGGGGTTCTGCGGGACGGTCAGGACGATGACGGGGACGCCCAGCTCGGCCTGCCGGATCTGGTCGACGAGCGCGGGTCCCTTGACCCGTCCCTGGAGCAGCGCGTCGACCAGGACGACGTCCGGCCGGAGCTCCTGGATGTACGGCAATGCCTTCGCGCCGTCGGACAGGACGTCGAGCAGCTTGACCTTGGCCTGCGCGTTCAGCAGGCCACGGATGTACTGCGCGACTTGGGGCACGTCCTCGACGATGAGCAGGCGGGTCTGGTCGCTCGATGCCATCCGGCCGACGATACCATGCGACCGTCTCGCCGGGCCTCCTACCCCGAAGTCCTCCCCACCACGCCAGACTGGCTACTCCTTGACCGCGATCAGGACGGCCCGATCGCTGCCCGGACCGAGCGCGCCGAGCCCGTAGTCGCCGGCCAGCAGCTCGACGACGAGCCCCGCGTCCTCGGCGAACGAGGCGAGCTCCGCGGCCGACACCAGGCGCATCACGTCGCGGCGCACCCAGCGCCGGACGGGAGCCGCCGGGGGCCGCCGCCTCGAAGATGCTCGTCGAGACGATCGTCCCGGTCGCGGAGTCGTGCTGGGCCGAGCCGGACTTCGTCACGATCTCGCCGGTCTCCGGGTCCTCGCGCGGCCACTCCAGGATGATCCGCCCGTCGTAGCGGGCCAGGTCCTCCGCGTCGGGGAGCCAGATGTCGACCGCCGCCACGCCGCCGGGGGCGAGGTGGTCGGCGAGGGTCTGCAGCGCCGCCCGCTGGGCGCCGCGCGATGCGAGGATCAGCAGCGAGTTGAGGCCGATGAAGGCCAGGCCGTAGGTCCCCGCATCGGGCAGGCGCAGGCCGACCAGGTCGGCCTCGACGAACGCGATCCGGTCGGTGCCGTCCAGCCCGGCCTCGGCGGCGCGTCGGCGCGCGCGGTCGAGCATCGCGGGGTCGAGGTCGACGGCCGTGACCCGGTCGCCGCGGGCGGCGAGGGGCACCGCGAGCCGGCCCGTGCCGGCGGCCAGCTCGAGGACCGGACCGCCGGTGCGCTCGGCGAGCGCGACGTACAGGTCGAGGTCGCCGGGGTCGTCGACGAGGTCGAGGTCGTAGTAGCGGGCGAGCGCGTCGGCCGTCGCGCGATCGGGTCGCCAGGGCGAGTCGGCGATGGCTCAGCCCTCCCAGCGGACGGAGCGGCCGTCGGCGCGGCGGAGCGCGAGCGCGCTGATGGCCTCGAGGGCGACGCGGTTCGCGGCCATGGCCGTCGTCTCGGCCTGGTCGTAGGGCGGCGAGACCTCGACGATGTCCATCCCGGCGAGGTCGACGGCCGCCACGATCTGGCGGATCGCGCGCAGCAGCTCGCGCGTGAGCATCCCGCCGGGCTCGGGCGTCCCGGTCCCGGGCGCCATGCCCGGATCGATGACGTCGATGTCGACCGACAGGTAGATGAGGTCGGGCCCGTCGAGGGCCTCGGCGATGGCGTCCGCGATGACCGCCTCCGAGCCGCGCTCCTCGATCTCGCGCATCAGGTGCCAGCGCAGGCCGTGGGCCTGCATCCAGTCGAACGTCTCCTGCGGCGGCCAGTAGCCGCGCAGGCCCACCTGGACGAAGTTCTTGCCGTCGATCGCGCCCAATTCGATGAGCCGGCGCATCGGCGCGCCGTGGCTGGCGAGGACGCCGAACGTGTCATTCGCGGTGTCCGCGTGGGCATCGAAATGCACGATCCCGACGCGCTTGGGGGCGCGGACCTCGGCGATGGCGGTGGCCGCGGGCCACGTGATGGAGTGGTCGCCGCCGAGGATGATCGGGATCGCCCCGGTCTCGGCGACCTCGCGGACCTTGCGGTGGATCATCGCGTGCCCGCGCTCGATCCAGGCCGGGACGATGTTGGCGTCGCCGGCGTCGATCACGGTCAGGACGTCGAAGGGGTCGTTCCCGAGCTGGAGGGAGTGGATCGACCCCGACGTGTACTGCGCCTCGCGGATCGCCCGCGGCCCGAACCGCGTCCCCGGCCGGTGGCTCACGGCGTCGTCGAACGGCGCGCCGATGATCGCGACGTCCGTGCCGCGGGCGCGGATCTCGGCCGGGTCGGTCACCCACGGCAGCTTCATGAACGAGACCGGGCCGACGTAGGTCGGCAGGTCGAAGTCGCTGTACGTCTCGAACTCGGCGTCCCAGCCATGGCGGGACGCGAAGTCGGGGCGGGACCCCTGGTCGGGTGAGCGCTCGGTCACGAGGAACCTCCCGGAGACGGGCACGGCGTCGGCCGCGTCGGTGGTCGACCGTCTCGCTGGGGGCGCCGCCGGTTCGAAAGCCATCGTCCAGCGGGGCGCGCGGCGCGATGGTAGCACCGGCTAGCGGCGCGACTCCTCGAAGGCGCGCCACGCGGCGGCCACCAGCTCCGGGTCCGCGAAGAGCTCGTACGCGGTCTGGGCGACGAGCGTCGCGGCGAGCAGCGTGGTCTCGTCCGCCTGCGGGCCGACCGCCGCGTCGCGGAAGAGGATCGAGTGGCCGGGCGTCCCCTCCGGCGCGATCGAGAGGTCCGGGTGGATCGTCGGGCAGACCCAGCTGACGTTGGCCATGTCCGTGCTGCCGGCATTCTCGTCGTCGCCCTGGTCGGCGATGCCGTAGGCGGCCATGTTGGCGCGGAAGCGCTCGGCGAGGACCGGGTTGTTGTTCATCGTCGAGGCGCGACCCGAGAACGTGACCTCGACGGTCGTGCCGGTCGCGGTGGCCGCGGCGTCGCACAGCGCCCGGAATCGGTCGCGCATGGTCTCGTAGTAGGACTCGTCGTCGCTGCGGATCATGAACCACGCCGTGGTCCGCTCCGGGATGATGTTCGCGGCGGTCCCGCCCTCGCGGATGATCCCGTGGACGCGGGACGTGGGACGAAGCTGCTGGCGCCAGAGTCCGACCGAGCTGAACAGCAGGATCATCGCGTCGAGCGCGTTGCGCCCCTTCCACGGGTCCGACGAGGCGTGCGCCTGGAGGCCGTGGAACACCACGTCGACGTCCTCCGACGCGAGCGGCCAGCTCTCGACGTGGTTGCGGTCGCAGGGGTGGTACATCAGCGCCGCGTCCAGGCCGGCCATCAGCCCGTCGTCGATCATGATCTGCTTGCCGCTCCCCCGCTCCTCGGCCGGGGTCCCGAGGAAGACGATCTCGCCGGGCAGCTCGTCGGCCATCGACGCCAGCGCGATCGCCGCGCCCACCCCCGACGCGGCCATGGTGTTGTGGCCGCAGCCGTGCCCGAGCCCGGGCAGCGCGTCGTACTCGGCGAGGATCCCGATCCGCGGGCCGTCGCCGCCGCGCCCGCCGCGCCGGACGGCGCGGATCGCGGTGGCCAGGGTCCCGGCCGGGAGCTCGACCTCGAACCCATGCCGGGCGAGCACCTCCGCGACCGCCGCCGCCGCGTGGTGCTCCTCGAACGCCGTCTCGGGGTCGGCGTGGATCCGGTGCGACAGGTCGAGGATCTCGTCCCGACTGGCGTCGACGGCGGCCGCGATGCGGGCCTTCTGGTCGGCGTAGGGCTCAGCGGGCGTGGCGGCGGTCAGCGACGGCAACGGGCAGGCTCCCACTGGGAGGGGGCGGCGTGGACCGGGAGAGACGGAGGGTAGCGCGTGCGGCCGCTGGTTTCGTCACCGTTCCGCGGAGAGCGTCGACTCGGCGACGAGCGCGAGGATGATCATGAACAGCGCGATCGGCCATTCGAGCACGCCCTGCAGCCGGAGCACCACCAGCACGGTCACGATGAGGCCGACCCAGGCTCCGCGACGGACGGCACGGGTCCAGTCGCCCTGGTAGGCGATCCGGCGATGCCGGGCGAAGACCGCGAGCCAGAAGACCGGGACCAGGCTCAGCCCGACGGCGAGGCCGATGAGCGCGGCCCCCACGAACCCGGCACCCGGGTCGACCAGCGGGTCGCGCGTGTTGATGACGGTCCAGACGAGCAGCCACACGACGACGGCGGCGGCGAGGAACCCGAGGTTGGTCAGCCGGTCGCGCGCCTCCATCGCCTCCGAGTCTAGGGTCCGTCAGCGGGCGACGCTCGCCGGGCAGATGTCGCGGAATGGGCAATAGGCGCACGCGAGGGCGCCGGGCTTCGCCGTGTAGTCGCGGGCTCGCATCCCGGCGGCGGCCGTCGCGATCTTCTCCCTGGCCTTCGCCAGCCGCTTCGGGTCCACGTCGACGCGACCCACGAGCCCCGAATCGAGGAAGTGGAGCGCGACGGCGTCCGGCAGGCGGCCGGTCATGGCCTCGTAGCCCATCGCGTAGATCTGGAGCTGGAGCGAGTCTCGCGCCCGCTGCCGGGCCTTGGCCGGATCGCGGACGTCGGAGGACTTGTAGTCCGTGATCGTCACGCGCTCTCGGCCCATGATCCCGAGCGTCGGGGAGACGACGTCCGCGTGGGCGCCGGCCATGTCGATGGAGCCGGATGGGCCGTCCGGTCCGTCCGCGATCGGCTGGACGTCGACGCGGTCCCACCGGCCGCGGACGCGGTCGCCGCCCAGGCTGAAGCTGAACTCGCGCTCCACGTAGGTCGGGATGACCGCATCGGGCTCCAGCTGCGCCGCCCGGAAGCGGTGGAGCGCCTGGCGACCCGCCTCGTGACGCGCCTCCTCGTGGTCGCGGCTGACGAACCCCTCGTTCGACCATGCCGCGTCGAGGACCTCGTCGAGCTCCGATTCGCTCATGACGTGCCCGCGGGCGTGCCGCTGGTGGAAGAGCTGCACCGCGCGGTGCAGCGCCGACCCGTACACGAGCGCGTGGTGCGGCGACACCGGGACGCGGAGGACGTGCGCGTAGTGGTACTTGCGCGGACAGGTCAGGTAGTCGTCGACCTGGTAGAAGCTCAGCGACAGGGGCTCGGTGATCGGACCGCGCGGCGGTTCCGGCGCGGGCACCGGCGTGTCGAACGCGGCCAGCCGCTCGACCGCGCTCGGGGTCACGGCACCGGCGCCGGGCGTGCCCGCGGTCGACGGCAGGTCGAGCGCCTCGAGGACGAACGGCGAGACCCGCCGGGCGCGCGCGCCGCCGTAGTCCGCGGCGTGCGACAGGATCAGCTCGTCGCGCGCCCGCGTCATCGCGACGTAGAACAGGCGCCGCTCCTCGGCCAGGGCGAGCTCCGGCGTGGCCGGCCCGCCGCGACCGAGACCGGCCGGCAGGGCCAGCGGGTCGCCGCGGCCGCTCGACGGGAATCGGCCCGCGACGAGGCCCGGCAGGAAGACCACGGGGAACTCGAGGCCCTTGGCCTTGTGGACCGTGAGGACGGCGACCGCGTCGAGGTCCGGGTCGAGGTCCGCGGTCGCCGGATCGTCGCCGGCCTCGATCAGGGTCGCCAGGTGCGGGACGAGGAAGGCGACGCGGTCGTCGGCGAGCAGCGCGGACTGGTGGCGGACGATCTCGAAGAAGCGGGCGATGTTCCCGAGGGCCTCCTCGGCGGCCGGCGTGTCCGTCGCCGTCAGGCGCGCCAGCACCCCGCTCCCGCGCAGGAACGCGTAGAGCAGCTCGCCCGTCGCGCGATCGTGCGACAGCTCGGTGTACGAGCGCAGGTCGGCGACCAGCCGGGCGACCGTCGACCGCGTGGCGGCCGAGACCCGCAGGATCCCCGGCTGGGCGACCAGCTCCTCGAGGATGGCGCGCACGGAGCGGTTCCGGCGGCGGGCCGAGGTGACGATGTCCGTCAGGTCCTCCCCGTCGATGTCGTAGACCTCCGAGGCGGCCAGGGCGTAGAGGTCGACGCTCGAGGTGGGATCCGCGATGGTCCGCAGGAACGCCAGCAGCAGGCGGACCTCGGGCCGGGCGTAGAGCCCGGACGTCCCGGAGAACCGCCACGGGATCCCCGCGACGTTCATGGCGCGGAGCAGCGCGTCCGCATGGCCGTTCGCGCGGACGAGGACGGCGTGGTCGCGTGGCGCGGCGCCGGCCGCGATGCGCCGGCCGATCTCGGCGGCGACCCAGTCGACCTCGTCGCTCGCGGTCGCGAACGCCTCGAGCCGCACCGGGGCGGGCGCCGCGGCGGTGCGCTCGGCCTTGAGCCGCTTGCTGACCCCGGCCCGGACCTCGAGCCGGTCCGGGTCGTTGAAGCGGACGAGGCGGTGGGCGGCATCGAGGATCGGGGCGAGCGACCGGTAGTTCCGCCGCAGCACGACGGTCCGTGCCGTGGGGTAGCGATCGCGGAACCCGAGGATGTTGTCGATGGCGGCGCCGCGGAACGCGTAGATCGCCTGGTCGTCGTCACCGACGACCGCCACGTTCCGATGCCCCTCGGCGAGCAGCCCGACGAGCTCGGCCTGTGCGCGGTTGGTGTCCTGGAACTCGTCCACCACGATGTAGCGGAACCGGCCGGCCACCGCCGCCCGGGCGGCGGGCGACGACCGGAGGAGCCGGAGCGCGAGCGAGACCTGGTCGCCGAAGTCGACGTACCCGTTCGCGGCGAGCAGCCGCTGGTACGTCTCGTAGGCACGGGCGAGCTCGGCCTGGCGTCGCGCCGCCTCGTCGACGGCCGCGGCCTCGTCGGGCCCGATCTCCGCGGCGGCTGCGACGGCATCGGCCTCGACGCGCACGGTCGCCGCGAACTCGAGATAGGCGGCCGGGTCGATGTCCTCGTCCTTGCAGCGGCTGAACAGCGTCGCCAGCGCCGACAGGAAGCGCGTGGGGTCGCCGAGCGGTCGGTAGAGGTCGAGCTCGAACTCGAACAGGTGCTCGCGCAGGAAGATCACGACCTCCGGGCGCGACAGCACCCGGACGTCGGTCGGCAGGCCGAGCTCCAGCGCGTACTCGCGGATCAGCGAATCGCCGAAGGCGTGGAACGTCGAGATCGCCGTGTCCGTGTACCCGTACGGGACGAGCTGGTCGACCCGGAGCGCCATCTCCTCGGCGGCCTTGTCCGTGAAGGTCAGCGCCAGGACCTCCGACGGCCGCGCCCGACGCGTCGCGACGAGCCATGCGATCCGGCGGGTGATGACCTCCGTCTTGCCCGTCCCGGCCCCGGCCACGACCAGGAGCGGTCCCTGCTCGTGCGTGACGGCCCGGCGCTGGTCGGCGTTCAGACCGCCCAGCAGCGCGGCGAGACCCGGATCCTGCGGCGTGGTGAGGGCCGGATCCATGACGGGCACGAGCTCGCGCCACGCGGGCAGCTGGTCGAGGGGCCCCGGCTCGCGGCGGCGCCGTCGCGGCGCACGGGTCGAGGCGGTGGGAGCGGTCGGTGTCGCGGCGATCGTGGAGGGGGCCATGCGCGCAGCCTCGCCCATCGCCGTGACAGCTAGCGTGTCAGGCGGTCGCCTGCCGGATCGCCGCGGTCTCTTCCTCGGACAGGTTGGCGTCGGAGCGGCCCGCGGTGATGGTCTTCGCGTAGATGCGCGTGCCGGTCCGCGCGTGCAGGCTGGAGAGGACCCAGCCGTCGCCCTTCGCGTCGAGCAGCGCCAGCGCGAAGCTCTGGTTGCCACCGGTCTCCTCGAACGGGTTGTACCGGACCAGGCCGACCCGCTGGAACGCCCGCAGCTGCGCCGCCTCGAGGACCGTCGTTCGGGCGGTGACGTCGTCGAGCCCCTTGCCGACCGCGAAGACCTTCTCGAGGTGGGCATCGAGGACGGCCTCGAGGCTCCGCCCTTCCGAGCCCCGGGTCATCCCCGTCAGTCGGGCCTCCAGGCGACTCGAGCGCCGGAGGAGGATGACGACCGCGATCGCCAGCACGACGACGGCGACGATCAGGACGGTGACGATGAGCCCGATGTTCGGGGTCACGAGCGCGTTGAGGTCGATCGAGGGATCCTCCGAGGGTGGCCCCGGAGTCTAGCAGTCGGGCTGGTGGCGGGGTGATGCTATCCTCTGCCCCGCGGTCGCCCGCCGACCACGCCCGATGGCGGCCCGCCCGACCTGACCACGCACGAGGAACCCGTCCGAACATGGCCAAACGCGTCCGCGGCAGCAGCACCCGTCCGGGTCAGCGCGCGCCGCTCCAGCGACGACCGACGTCTGCCGCCGCGCCCGTCACCGCCCCGACCGCCGCGGTCGCTCCCCGGCCCGCGAGCCTGACGGACGAGGAGGAGCGCCGGGCCGCCGAGCTCGAAGCCCAGATCGTCGCCGACGAGCGCTCCGCCGAGGACACCCGGAAGCGCGGCACCGATCGCACGCGACGCCCGGACGCCGACGAGGCCGGCACCCGGCCGTCGTCGAGCCTGGCGGTCCGTGCCTCCGAGGAGTACGCCTACGTCGGCCGCGACGTGAAGCGCATCACCCTCATCGGCGGCTCGCTGATCCTGCTCATGCTCGTGCTGTGGGTCGTCGCCCACGCGATGGGAGCCGGCCCGATCTGACCCGGCCGCCCCGGCCGGTCGTCGTACCATCGGGGCATGCCGAGCACCCGCCGTCCCGTCGGCGCCAGGCCCGAGGCGCTCTTCCAGCCACCGCCCGAGCGACAGCCGCTCGCCGCGCGCATGCGTCCGCGCGACCTCGAGGAGTTCGTCGGGCAGGCCCACCTCGTCGGCGAGCGCGGCCCGCTCCGCCGCAGCGTCGCCCGCGGGCACCTGTCGTCGATCCTGCTGTGGGGACCGCCGGGCACCGGCAAGACCAGCCTCGCGCGGCTCCTCTCGAACGCCATCGGCGCGCACTTCGTCTCGCTGTCGGCCGTCATGTCGGGCGTCGTCGAGGTGCGGGCGACCATCGCCGAGGCCCAGGACCGCCTGGCGCTCAACGGCCTCCGCACCGTCCTCTTCCTCGACGAGATCCACCGCTTCAACAAGGCCCAGCAGGACGCGCTGCTCCCCCACGTCGAGGACGGGACCGTCACCCTCATCGGCGCGACGACCGAGAACCCCTACTTCGAGGTGAACGCGGCGCTCCTCTCGCGGATGCGGGTGTGGCGCCTCGAGGCCCTCACCGATGACGAGGTCGCGACCGTCGTGCGCCGCGCGCTCGCGGACGAGGAGCGCGGTCTCGCCGGCACCCTCGGTCCGGCCGGTGGCGTGGCCCTCGCCGACGACGCCTTCGCGCACCTCGTCTCGCTCGCCGGGGGTGACGCCCGCTCCGCGCTGAACGTCCTCGAGGGCGCGACCGCGCTGGCCGAAGGCGAGGACGTCCGCGACAAGGACGGGCACGTGACGCCGAGGCTGGAGGACATCGAGGCCGCCGCGCAGCAGCGGATCCTCGGCTACGACCGGGCCGGCGACGGGCACTTCGACACGGCGTCCGCGTTCATCAAGAGCCTGCGGGGCAACGACCCGGACGCCGCGCTGTACTGGCTCGCGACGATGATCGCGGCCGGCGAGGACCCCAAGTTCATCGCCCGGCGGCTGATCATCAGCGCGTCCGAGGACGTCGGGAACGCCGACCCGCGGGCCCTGCAGATCGCGGTCGCCGCGGGCCAGGCGCTCGACTGGATCGGGCTGCCCGAGGCGCAGTACGCGCTGGCCCAGGCGACGACCTACATCGCGACCGCCCCGAAGTCGAACCGCTCGGGCGCCGCCTACTGGGCGGCGGTCGGCGACATCGAGGGCCGCGGGGCGCTGCCGGTCCCGCTCCACCTGCGCAACGCCGCGCACCGCGGGATGAAGCAGCACGGGATCGGCGTCGGCTATCGCTACCCGCACGACTTCGAGGGTGCGGACGTGGACCAGCAGTACCTGCCCGACGAGCTGGCCGACCGCCGCTACTACCTGCCGACCGACCAGGGCTACGAGGCCACCCTCGCCGTGCGGATGGCCGCACGAGCCGAGGCGCGGACCGCCGCGAAGGCGGCCGGCAAGCCGAGGCGGTCGCCGATCCCGGGTCCGGAGACCGCGCCCCACGCGGGCGACGGGATCATGAAGACGCGCGAGACCAACCGGAAGAAGCTGGCCGAGACCGAGAAGCAGGACGCCTCCGGGTGAGCGCCGGGGCGCCGGCCGGGCGCGACCCGTGGCCCATCGTCGGGCTCGTGGCGCTGATCGCGTTCGTGGTCGTCGCGGCGCTCGTCCAGCTGACCGGGGCCCCCGGGTTCGATGCCGCCGTCGCGTCGCTGGTCATGGGGTTGCCGGTGCCGACCGCGTGGTGGCAGGCCTGCACCGACCTCGGTGGGCCGATCCTGCTGCCCATCGGCGTCGGGGCGTGCCTCGGGGCGCTGGTGACGGGCCACGCCCGCCTGGCGCTGATCCTGGCGGGCGTGCTCATCGCCGGCGCGTGGACCACCGACATCGTGAAGGACGCGCTCGTCCGCCCGCGGCCGCCCGACGCCGATCTCGAGGTGTTCAGCTACAGCTTCCCGTCCGGCCACACGGTGAACAGCACGACGACGTACGGGCTCCTCGCCCTGGTCGCGTGGCGGAGCGGGCTGCCCCTCGCGCTCCGGCGGGTCGCGGTCGGGATCGGCGTCGTCATCCCGGTCCTGGTCGGGCTATCGCGGATCGGGCTCGGCGTGCATTTCCCCTCGGACGTGGTGGGCGGATGGCTGCTGGGCGTGGCCTTCGTGTCGCTCGGGGCCGTGCTGATCCGCTCGACCGGTGCGATGACGCGCGACCTGCCACGCCGCACGAACGCCGCGCCCTCGCCTAGGATGCCGACATGACAGGTCCCGGCACGATCTCGCGACGCGTGTTCCTCCATGACCTCGGCCACGGCGCGGTCGTGGTCGCGGTGGTGGCGGTCGCCGGCTGCGCGCCGGCGGCCAGCGGGGCGCCATCCTCGAGCGCGGCGTCGTCATCCGCGGCCTCGACGCCACCCGCCGCCGCGCCGTCCGCGGCCTCCGGCAAGGTCGCCTGGGAGCGCGTCAACCTCGGCTTCGTCTCCGCCTACATCCTGTCGCGCAACGGCGAGGCGGCGATCGTCGACACGGGCGTGGCCGGGAGCGAGGGCGCCATCGGCGAATCGCTCAAGGCCATCGGCCTCGACTGGCCGGCGGTCGGCCACGTGATCGTCACCCACATGCACCCCGACCACGCCGGCAGCGCGGACACGGTGATGACGAACGCGGCCGGCGCCACGGGCTATGCCGCCTCGCCGGACATCGGGGCGTTCGCCACGCCGCGCCCGTTCACGACCGTCGTCGACGGCGACCATGTCTTCGGCCTGCGGATCGTCGGCACGCCCGGGCACACGCCGGGCCACATCTCGGTCCTCGACGAGGTCGGCGGCCTGCTCGTCGCCGGCGACGCGGTCATCGTGAAGGACGGCGTCCTCCAGGGCCCCGACCCGGACAACTCGATGGACATGCCCACCGCGCTCCAGTCCGTGAAGAAGATGGCCGGTCTCACGTTCGAGACCCTGCTCGTCGGCCACGGCGACCCGATCCTGACGGGCGCGTCGAAGGAGATGGCGAGGGTGGCCGCCGCCTCCTAGGGCGTTCCGCGGAAGCCGTCGCGTCGCGACGCGGCCGGCTCGTCCGTCATCATCGGCTGATGACCGCCCCCGGACCGACCGCCACGGGACCCGTCGCCTGGGCGCGACGCACGTTCGAGCGGTTCGTCCCCAGAGGCGCGGTCCTGCTCACGGTCCTCGGCCTCGGCTATTTCGCGGCCGGGATCGTCCGGAACCGGGTCTTCGCCAACACGTACGGGGCCGGCGCCGAGCTCGACGCCTACAACGCGGCGTTCCGCATCCCCGAGATCGCCCTCGACGTCCTCGTGTCGGCCGGCCTCGCGGCCCCGTTCGTGCCGATCTTCACGACGCTCCGGAGCCGCGATGCCGGCGCCGCCACCGAGTTCGGCCGGACCGTGATCACGGCCGCCGTCGGGGTCTCGGTGATCGGCCTGGCCCTCCTCTTCGTCGGCGCGCCGTGGCTGGCGACCGTCGTCCTCCCGAAGGCCGACCCCGCCACGCAGGACCTCTACGTCCAGCTCCTGCGGATCAACTGCTTCGCCCAGGTCATGTTCGCGGTCTCGATCTGCCTCGGCGAGATCCTCGTCGCGGACCGTCGGTTCCTGCCGTACGCCCTCGCCCCGATCCTGTATACGGGCGGCATCGTGGTCGGCACCGTGCTGTTCGCGGGCACCTACGGGATCGTCGCCACCGCGTGGGGCGCGGTCGCCGGGGCCGCCGCCCACCTCGGCATCCGGGCGGCGGGCATCCTCCGCACGTCGTTCCGCGTCCGACCCGCGTTCGCGATCCGGACCGCGGCGTTCGGCGAGTTCGTCCGCCTGATGATCCCGCGGATGATCAGCACGCCCATCGAGCCGCTGATCTTCACGTACCTCACCCGGGTCGCCTCGGGGCTGGCGGTCGGCAGCGTCGCCACCCTGAACTTCGCCCTCGACTACCAGGTCGTGCCGGTCAGCCTGATCGGCGTCTCCTTCTCCCTGGCCGTCTTCCCGACGCTGTCGCAGGCGTACGCCGCCGACGACCGGCCGAGGTTCGCGTCACTGGTCGGTCGCAACCTCCTGTCGATCGGGGTCCTCACCACGCTCGCGGCGGTCGCCCTCTTCCTCGGCGCGGGGATCCTGGTGGAGGTCCTGCTCGGCGGCGGTGCGTTCGGGCCGGACGACGTCGCGCGCACCTCCGCGGTCGTGGCGGCGTTCGCCCTGTCGGTGCCATTCGATGCGCTGGCCTACCCGCTGTCGCGTGGGCTGTTCGCGACGCACGACACCGTGCGCCAGGTCATCGCCTCGTTCGCGGGACTCGGCGTCGTCGTCGTCGCGACGACGATCCTGGTGGGGCCACTCGACATCCTGGCCATCCCGCTCGGGTACGCCATCGGCATGGCCGTCAAGGACGTGCTGCTGGCGGTCTTCCTCGTCGGGCGCGTGCGCGGCATCGGACGGACCGGCTTGGTGTCTGCGTCGGTCGCGGCGCCGCCGGCCTAGGGCGCGGGCTTCGTCGGCACGACCGCGAGGAAGAGCCCGTCGCGGTCCGGATACCGTCCCTCGGGGCGCTTCCACGGGAGGTAGTTCCGCTCCATCTCGCTCGTGTTCTGGAACGTCCCCGGCGGGTCGGAGCGGCCCCAGATGCTCGAGATCCGCGGGTACCACGGGTCGAGGATGTAGGTCCCCGACACCTTCGCGTCCTTGAAGAGGACGGGGTCGGCGTCGGCCCGGTACCCGGTCATGACCCAGGTGTGGGCGCCGCGCCACGCCATCAGGATCGCCGGCGAGTGCGTGAGCTTGATCGCCCGCGCGGCATCGCGGAGGGCCAGCCCGCGCGACTTGTAGGCGCGGACCTCGTAGCCGGGTGCGCCGTACGCATCGAGCGCCAGCGCCATCGCGGAGGGACCCCAGTCGCCGTTGCGACTGTCCTGCCGGCTCTCCCACTCGTGGACCCGGCTCTGGAGCTTGGCCTGGAACGCGTCGGACGTGTCGGCAAGACCCAGGACCGCGAGGGTCATCTGGACGCCCGAGGGCGAGCACCACGTGTCCTTGACCTCCGAGGCGAAGACCGCCTTGGGGTGAGGCTCGATGTCGTAGTCCACCGCCTTGCGGACCGGCTTCGGGGTGGGCGTCGGGGTCGGTTCGGGAGTCGGGGCGGGCGTCGCCCCGGGCGCCAGCGAGGCGATCGGCGTGGGGACCGGCGTCGGGGTCGGCGCGTCGGTGGGCTGGTCGTCCTCCGGCGGATCGGTCACCAGGACGGTCGCCGCGCCGCGGTCGGGCGGCGGGCCGGTGACGAACCGGTCGATCTTGGCCAGCAGGCGGTCGAACTTGTCGCCCGCGCCGAACGCGTTGACGGCGACGGCGCTGGCGCCGATCGCGATCCCGAGCAGGACCACGATCGCCGCGCCGGTGATCGCCTGGGTGCGGCGAGGCGGTCGACTGAACATGCGAGTGGCGTTCCTCCCGGTGCGCACTGTACGGCGGAACGACGAAGGAGCCCCTCGACGTGCGACGGCCGGTCAGGGTTCCAGGTCGAACGCCCGAACGTGGCGCGGCCGGAAGACGGCGATCGGACGGCGGTCGAAGGTCGCGATGCGACGCACGCCGAGCCGCTCGGCGACCGCGACCAGGAGGGCGTCGGCCAGACGCGGCCGATGCTCGGCGGCGGCCTCGAGATGCTCGGCGGCGCGCTCGAGGTCGACCGCCGTCGGCGAGACGAGCCGGACGCCACCGCCCGAGATCGACCGCAGGAGCGCGAGGGTCGCGGCCAGCCCGAGCTCGCGCTGGAGGAGGACGTCCAGCTCCGCGAGGGTCAGCGCACCGAGCAGCAGCGGCTCGTCGGCGCGCGCGAACCAGGCCATCGCCGCGGCGTGGTTCAGGTCGGCCGTGTCGGCGGCGGCGAGCACCGCGGACGCGTCGAGCAGGATCGCCATGCGGCCTGGGCGCCGCTAGCGCGTGGACGCGGGGCGGCGGCTGGCCTCGCGGCGCGCGATCGAGCGGCCGTCGAGCGAGAGGCGGCCGTGTCCGCTCCGGCCGACGGCGAGGAACGGCAGGTCGGGCGCGGCCTCGTGCTCGGCGAGGTACGCCTCGAGCGCCGCCGTGATGAGCGCGGTCCGGGTGGTCCGCTGCCGGTCGGCGAGCCGAGCGACGCGGTCGAGCAGGTCGGGGTCGGCGAGGATGGTGGTCCGGGTGGTCGTCATATGACGGCATATATGCCACGGTGGCGGCTCGGCGTCAACCCGTGGGACCATCCGCTCGACGTACCCGTCCCCTCCCCTCGACCCGACACGCCGGAGGCCGCCGTGGACCGCTTCGAACCCAACCTACGGATCCCGGGCCCGACGGCCCTCCCGCCGAGCGTCCGGACGGCCGGCGGCCGGCAGATGATCAACCACCGCGGGCCGGAGTTCGCGGCGATGCTCGAGCGGATCCTGACCGGGATGCAGCCGTTCTTCGGCACCACCTCGGACGTGGCGATGATCACGACGGCCGGATCGGGCGGTCTCGAGGCGGCGGTCGTCAACACGATGTCGCCGGGCGACAAGGTCCTCGGCGTGTCGATCGGCTCGTTCGGGGACCGGTTCGCGAAGATCGCCGGCATCTACGGCGCGGACGTGACCAAGCTCGATGCCGAGTGGGGCTATGCCGCGGCGGCCGACGAGGTCCGCGAGACGCTCCGCGCCAACCCGGGCGTCAAGGCCGTGCTGCTGACCCACAACGAGACCTCGACCGGCGTGATGAACCCCATCGCCGAGCTGGCCGCCGCGGTCCGCGCCGAGGCCCCCGACGCGCTGATCCTCGTCGACAGCGTGAGCGGGCTGGGCGCCGTGCCCTTCGAGATGGACGACTGGGGCGTCGACCTGGTCGTCACGGGCTCGCAGAAGGCCTGGATGTCCGCCCCGGGGCTGGCGATGATCGCGGCCTCGCCGCGGGCCTGGACGGCCATGGAGCACGCGACGATGCCGCGCTTCTACCTCGACCTGCGATCCCATCGCGACGCGGCCGCCAACGGGCAGACGCCGTTCACCCCGGCGATCGCCGTCGTCTTCCAGGTCGACGAGGGGCTGCGCCTCATGAACGAGGAGGGCAAGGACGCCATCTTCGCCCGTCACGAGGCCGCCGCCGCCGCGTCCCGTGCCGGGCTCGCCGCCCTGGGCTTCCAGCTCTTCGCGGACCCGGCCGTCGCCTCGAAGACGGTCACCGCCGCGTGGGTCCCGGAGGACCTGGACTGGAAGGCGTTCAACGGCGAGGTCAAGCGCCGCGGCGTCGTCCTCGCCGGCGGGCAGGGCAAGCTGACCGGGAAGATCTTCCGGCTCGGCCACCTCGGCTCGGTCACGATCGAGGAGATCCTCGGCGCCATCAGCACGCTCGAGTTCGTATCGCTCGGGATGGGCCGGTCGGTCGCCCCGGGCTCGGCCGTCGCGGCTGCGCAGGTCGCCGCCCTCGAGGCGTACGGCGTCGCCGTCCCGGCGACGGCCGGCGCGTGAAGGTCCTCGTCGCCGAGCCCCTCGCCGCCGAGGGCATCGAGCTCCTCCGCGACCACCACGAGGTCGACGAGCGCATCGGGCTGAGCCGCGACGAGCTGTGCGCGGTGATGCCGGAGTACGACGCGCTCATCGTCCGCAGCCAGGTCCAGGTCGATGCCGCGCTGATCGCGGCCGGGACCAGGCTGGTCGTCATCGGCCGCGCCGGGGTCGGCGTGGACAACGTCGACCTCGACGCCGCGACCCGGGCGGGCATCACCGTCGTCAACGCCCCGACCGGCAACACCATCGCGGCCGCCGAGCACACCCTCGCGCTGATGTACGGCGTCGCCCGGCGGACGGCCGCCGCCGACGCGTCGATGCGCCGGGGCGAGTGGAAGCGCGCGCAGTTCACCGGCCTCGAGCTGCGCGGGCGGACGCTCGGCATCGTCGGGCTCGGCAAGATCGGCCAGGCCATCGCGCTGCGGGCACGGGCCATGGAGATGACGGTCATCGGCGTCGACCCGTACGTCACCAGCGAGCAGGCCGCCAACCACGGCGTCGAGCTGGTCGAGATGGACGAGCTCCTGCGCCGCGCCGACGTGGTCACCGTCCACGTGCCGCTCACCCGGGCGACGCGCGGGCTGATCGGCAAGGCCGCCATCGCGAAGCTCAAGCCCGGATCGATCGTCCTGAACGTCGCGCGCGGCGGCGTCGTCGACGAGGCCGCGGTGGCGGAGTCGCTGCGCGCGGGCCACCTCGGTGGCGCCGGCATCGACGTGTTCGAGCACGAGCCGCCGACCGATTCGCCGCTCCTCGACGCGCCGAACACCCTGCTGACCCCGCACCTCGGGGCGTCGACGGCCGAGGCCCAGATCCTGGTGGCCGAGGAGGTCGCCTCGCAGGTCCTCGACGTCCTCGACGGACGGAGCGCCCGGTACGCGGTGAACGCGCCGCTGCTCACCCCCGAGACGGCCCAGGCGATCGCGCCGTACCTGCCGCTCGCGGAGGTCCTCGGCCGGTTCTTCGCCCAGTTCGTGCGGAGCGGCATCAAGACGCTGACCCTCGAGATCGCCGGCGACCTCGCGGCCTACGACGCCTCGCCGCTGACGGCGGCCGTCCTGCGCGGGCTCCTCGAGGCGGTCACCACCGAGCGGGTCAACCTCGTCAACGCCGGCGCCCTTGCCAAGGCCCGCGGGATCACCGTCGTCGAGCGCAAGACCCCCGACGCGGGCGCGTTCTCGGCCCAGCTGACGCTGTCGACCGAGGTCCGCGGCCGCGCCACGACGGTGAGCGGCACGGTCGAGGGCGGCGAGCCGCGGATCACCCGGCTCGACGACTACCGCCTGGACATGGCCCCCGCCGAGGTGATGCTCATCACCCGGCATATGGACCGGCCCGGGATGGTCGGCCGGATCGGGGCGATGCTCGGCGAGGCCGACGTCAACATCAGCGCGATGCACCTGGCCCGCACCCGACCGCGCGAGGACGCCCTGATGATCCTGGCCCTCGACGACGCGGTCCCGGATGCGCGTCGCCGACGCCATCCGCACGCACGAGAGCGTCACCGACCTCTGGACGATCCGGCTGGGCGGCGAGCGCTGAGCGAGCCGCTGATCCCGGACGGGCTGGACGCCACGCTCGTCCTCGTCCGCCACGGCGAGAGCGAGTTCATCGTCCAGGGCCGGTTCCAGGGCCGGGCCGACTCGCCGCTGTCGGCGCGCGGCCGCAGCCAGGCGGCCCTCGTCGCGGCGCGACTCGCGACCCCGGCGGCCACCCCTGCCCTGCCGATCCCCGGCGGCCCGCCGCTCGAGGTCGCCCACTCGCCGCTCGGGCGCGCGACCGAGACCGCGACGGCGATCGCGCTGGCCCAGCCGACGCCCGTCGCGCTGCGCCCGGACCCCGCGTTCCTCGAGATCGGGCAGGGCGAGTGGGAAGGGCTCCATCGCGACGAGGTCACGTCGCGCTTCGGGGCCGAGCTCCAGGCGTGGCGGCGCCGCCCGACCGAGGTCTGGGCCCCCGGTGGCGAATCGATCCCCGATGCCGCCGACCGGGTCCGCGAGGGCCTGCGCAGCCTGCTCGGTGCGGCCTGGGCGAGGGCCGGTCGCCCGGCACGCTCGACCGCTCGCTCGTGGCCGGCTACGGCGAGCCGAGCGACGGCCCGTGGTCGGTCATCGTCGGCCACGACGGGATCTTCAAGGTCGTGCTGCTGACGCTGTTCGACCTGCCGCTCGAGCGCTTCTGGATGTGGTCGTTCGAGCTGTGCGGGATCACGGTCGTCGAGTTCCGCGCCGGGCGCAGCGTGCTGCGCGGCCACAACCTGGGCTCGGGCGCGATCGACGAGGCGGCCCAGCGCGAAGCGGAGCTGCGGACCGCCAGCGGCGGGCTCTAGACGGGTCGGCGGGCAAGCGGCGCGCGCCTCACGCCTGATCCGGCGGATCAGCGCCGGCGGCGGCGCTCGCGGCGGCGGAACGCGAGGCTGAGGAGGCTCACCCGCAGGTGGCGCTCGGCCTCCCGCAGCGCCTGGAGGCGGTCGGACTCCAGCATCGTCCGGCCGTAGACGGTCTCCACCTTGGCCCGGGCCACGGTCTCCAGCTCCGGTCGCGCGTTCGGGAGGACCTCCCCGAGCGCACCGGCGTACTCGTAGACGGTCTGCGTGGGCCGTGGGGCGAACCCGAACCGCGACGCGATCCGCGTCACCGTCCGGTAGGCCTGGTCGGCGGTCGTGCCGCGCCGCGGCCCGCGCTGCCAGGCCACGAACCCGAGCGCGATGACGATGATCGCGAGCAGGACCGCGATCGCGATGAACGGGTCCGACGGTCGCCACGGGGCCGACGATCGGGCCGCCGCCGGGGACGTCCGCTCGGTCGACGTCGTTCGCGGTCGGACGGGAACGGGATGAAGGCCGCGGACGGCCGTGCCGCGGACGACGGCACGGGCTTGCCGGACGGGAGGGGCCGGCGCGGGCGAGATCGCCGCCGGTCGGGTCGAACATCACCCAGCCGTAGCCGGGGAACCAGACCTCGACCCACTCGTGGCTCTGGCTGTTGGTGATCGTCTCGACGCCGGCCTTGGTCCGCTCGCCCGGCAGGAACCCGTTGACGACCCGTGCCGGGATCCCCGTCGCGCGCAGGAAGATCGCCATGGTCGTCGCGTAGTACTGGCAGAAGCCGACGCGGATCCTCGCGAAGCACTCCACGGACGAGACGCCGTTGCAGTGCTGGAGGATCTGGTCCTGGATGTTCGACTGGTAGGTGAAGAGGTCGTTGTTGGCCCGGAACCGCGTGGTCAGGTACTGCGCGAACACGAACGGGTTCTTCGACGGCGCCGAGGCCTGCAAGGCTCTTGAGCAGCTTGTCGGCCTCGCCGCCGGCCGGGATCGCCCCGTCCGGGATCTGGAGGTACATCGCGAGGAGGTCCTTGGGGTACTCCGTGCCCGCGGCCTGCAGCGCCGACTGGCTCAGCTCCCCGGGATCCTCGCCCGCGACCGGGACGAGGGCATCGACCGTGTACGCGCCATTGCCCCGCCGCTCGATCGCGTTCAGGTAGGCCCCGTCACCGGTCAGGCCGACCGACGTCTCCTGGGAGACGTGCGTCGGGGTCAGCGGCGAGAACACGAGGCGACCGCTGCGCCCTGCGGCCGGCGTCACCGTGAAGGTCAGGGCCTTGTGACCGGCCTCGACGATGTCGTCGCTCGACCCGGCCAGGACGGGGTCGCCGGCGGGCCGGATGACGGTCTGCGTCGGCGAGCTGCGCCAGGCGTTGCCGGTGAACTGGTCGAAGGCGACCGCGCGCCAGTACAGGTCCTTGGGCGCGTCCGGCGGGAGCGTGATCGTCATCTCCTCGCTCTGCGAGGGGTTCCAGAGACCACCGATGCTCGTGCCCGACGGGTCGAAGTCGGCCCCGAACGAGATCGTGTTGCCGCCGGCCGGCAGGTACTTCTGCCACGAGCGCCCGAGCTCGACGAGGGACGCGCCGACGCCGGTCCAGGCGCTCTGCAGCGGCGCCGATGACGCCGTCCCCGTGAGGACGAGCGAACCCAGGACGGCCCCCACGATGAAGATGGTCCCGCCGCGCAGGTAGATGCTCGAGATCGAGGCCGGGTCGCCGATCCGCCGGCGGACCCACTCGCCCTGCTCCTCGAGGACGTGCGCGCGGATCAGCAGGAGCAGCGAGGCGACGCTGAAGACCACGAGGTAGGACAGCTGCGGGTCGATCGAGACCGACAGCGTCACCAGCAGGACGATGCCGAGCGCGACGATCGCGTTGAGCGGATGGTGGTGCCCGAAGACCGCGTACGAGGCGAACATCGAGGTCCCCCAGACCAGCAGGCCGAGGACCAGGAGGTAGTGCCCGTACTGGGTCGTGTACGGCAGGTTCTTCACCGCGAGGTCGATGATCGCGGATGCCGCGGATGCCGCGGTGGCGTGGTACCACTCGCCCATCGCGTAGGGCAGGCCGGCGTCGTCGCGGAGCAGCGACCCCGTGACCAGCGGCACGACGAGCGCGGCGAAGAGCGCCCCGACCAGGTAGGTCGTCCAGCGCCCCCATCCCACCTTCGGCCCGACGAACCCGACCAGCATGCCGGCCAGCGCCACCGGCATCAGGAAGTCGGTCAGGCCGCCCTGGCCGAGGACGAGCCGGACGTCGTCGATCGCCGCGGGCACCGTCGCGCACAGGATCGCGACGAGCGCGACCGTGATCCATCCTTCCGACGGGGCGAGCGGGATCCGGCGGTTCATCGGGCCAGGAGCTCCCCGAGCGGGCGCCCCGGGGTCACGACGTAGAACGGGATCTCGTATTCGGCGAGGGCGTGCTTGAGCGCCCGTGAGCGCTTGGAGCGGAGCTCCTCGTCGGCCGGGTCGGACTTGGCGGCGATCCCTCGGGCGGCATCTTCCGCGCGCATCGCCTGGTCGAACGCCTCGGCGTCGACGGTCACCACGACGCACGACACGCCGCGGACCCGGAGGCTGGCGAGCGGGCGGACCCAGGACGGGTCGAGCGACGGCGTCACGATCACCGCGGTCATCCCCCGTCGCAGCCGGCCGACCGTGTTGACCAGCGTCTCCACGAGGGGCGTGCTGCCGTCGGCGTCGACCGCCGCCAGGAGCTGCATGATCTTCTGGTGCTGGCGTCCGCCGCGGTCCGCCGGCACGACCGCGGTCCTGGCCGCGTTGACGCTGATGCCGACCGCCCGGTTCTCGCCGATCGCCTTGTCGGCGACGGCGGCCGCGACCCGCACGGCGGCCTCGGTGGTCGACTCGTCGCCGCGCCCGCCGCCGATCCCGCGCTGGAGGTCCAGCACGATCCACGCGTCGGCGGTCTGCTCCAGGTCGAACTCCTTGACCTGGATCTCGCCGTGGCGGGCCGTCGCCTTCCACGAGATGCGGTTCATGCTGTCGCCCGGCGCATACGGCCGCACCGACATCGCGAGCGGGGTCGTCTGCAGCGTCCGCTCGGGCGAGGCGTGGCTGCCCTCGAGGCTGGCCGCCGGCAGCCGCCACTCCGGGATCGCCTCGAGCCGCGGGTAGATGACCACGGAGACGCCCTGGCCCACGGTCGCGGCGGCCTCGAAGAAGCCGAACGGGTCACCGGTCCGGATGTGCAGCGGCTCGATCCGGAAGTGGCCGCGGCGCGTCAGGGGCGCCCGGATGAGCCACGACCGCTCGCTCCGCCCTGGGAGCGTGATGGCCCGTCCTGGCAGGGCGCCGGGCAGCGTCGTCGGGTTGTGGACCTCGAGCCATGGCTTCGGCAGCCGGCTCCCGTTGCGGAGCGTGTAGGTCACGCGCAGCCGGTCGCCGACGTGGCCGTGGAGCTGGCTCACCGCGTAGCCGGCCTCGAGGTCGGTCAGGCCCAGTCGCACGAGGACGTACGAGCCGCCGATGACGAGGATGCCGAGGTAGAGCAGGTAGAAGAGGAACGCCAGCCCGGTCGAGAACGCCGCGATCACGAGGACCGCGACGACGACGATCGCCTCGATGCGGCGGATCACGCGGCGGGTCCTGCGCGGTCCATCCGCTCGGCCGGGACCGACCTATGCGCCGGCAGCGGTGGTGCCGCTGGCGCTTCGAAGCTCGGTCGGACCCCCGGTGCCGGTCGGGCGGATGCCCTCGATGGAGGTCGAATCGAGCAGCTCGCGGACGATCTGCCCCGCCTGGACGTCGTGGATCGACGAGCTGGTCTTGATGATCAGCCGGTGGGCGAGCGCCGGCTCGACGAGCGCCTTGATGTCGTCGGGGATGACGTAGTCGCGGCCGAGCAGCCCGGCCATCGCCTGGCCCGCCCGGTAGAGCGCGATCGAGCCGCGCGGCGAGGCGCCGAGGTAGACGTCCGGGTGGACCCGCGTGGCGTTCACGAGCCGGACGATGTAGTCGGACACGCTCGGGTCGACGTAGATCTCGCGGACCGCGGACTGCATCTCGCGCAGCTCGTCGACGGTGAGGACCTCGTCGAGCGCCTCGAGCGGGTGCGTCCGCTTCTGCTCGTCGAGGATGACGATCTCCTCGATCGGCTGCGGATAGCCGAGGCGCAACCGGATCATGAACCGGTCGAGCTGCGCCTCCGGCAGCGCGAACGTGCCCTCGTACTCGATGGGGTTCTGGGTGGCGATGACCAGGAACGGGTCGGGCATCGGGTAGGTGATGCCGTCGATCGTCGCCTGCCGCTCCTCCATGCACTCCAGGAGCGCGGACTGGGTCTTGGGCGTCGCCCGGTTGATCTCGTCGGCGAGGACGACCTGGCTCATGATCGGCCCCGGCCGGAACTCGAACTCCTGCGTCTTCTGGTTGTAGATCGACAGGCCGGACACGTCCGACGGCAGCAGGTCCGGGGTGAACTGGATCCGGCGGAACGAGCAGCCGAGGCTTCGGGCGATGGCCTTCGCCAGGACCGTCTTGCCGGTGCCGGGCACGTCCTCGATCAGGAGGTGGCCTCGGCACAGCAGGGCGACCAGCGCGAGGCGGACTTCGTGGTGCTTGCCGACGATCACACGCTCGACATTGGCGAGGACCTTGTCGCCGGTCTCCTGGATCTTCGTCATCAGCCTCTCTCACGAGTGCGGTGGCGGGGACGGAGCCACGGAACGGGGCGTCTGTGGGGTGACGGGCCACGGAGGGGCCGTGTGGTGTCGGAGGATAGTACGTCCGATGTCACGTTCCGGTTCCGCGCGCCCCCGCTTCCCTCGACATCATTGACGTCCGCCGCGGCCAATTCGTTCATCCTTCGCGGTCCGCGTCGCCGGCCCGGCCCCTAGCCGCGGATGACGGTGAGGACCCCGACCCAGACCGTCATGAGGCAGCCGACCGCCCCCATGACCGCCAGGAACGGCTCGCCGCCGACCCACGACAGCGCCGCGACCCCACCGAACATCACGGCCATGAGCGCGGCGATGATCGCCAGGCCGATCCGCTCGATGAGCGGGCGGCGGCGCGGTTCCGGCTCGGGCGGGCCGCTCAACGGCCCGCCTGCAGGTAGCGCGTCATCAGGGCGCCGGCGATCGGCGCGGCGGCCTCGGCGCCACGGCCGCCCTGCTCCACGAGCACGGCGATCGCGACCGTCGGGTGGTCCGCGGGCGCGAACCCGATGAACCACGAGTGGGGCTCGCCCGTGCCGCCGAGCTCGGCCGTGCCGGACTTGCCCGCCGTCGTGACGCCGGGCACCTTGGCCCCGGTCGTGAACTGCCGCCCGAGGTCGCCCTCGACCGCGGCGACCATCCCGTCGGTGATGGCGTTGGCGTCGGCGGCGTCGATCACGGTCGCCATCCTGCTCGGTCCGATCTGCCGCGTCCCGCTGCGCTCCCCGGTCATCGCGGTCACCAGGCGCGGCTGCATGAGCACGCCGTCGTTGGCGACGGTGGACGCGACCAGCGCCATCTGGAGCGGGGTCACGAAGGTCTCGGCCTGCCCGTAGGCGGCGTTCGCCAGCTCGACGTCGTCGGCGAAGCCGCCCGGCTCGCGGCCGCTCCCGTCATTGAGCTGCGAGACGGCGGTGGGCAGGTCGAACGGGATCGGCCCGTCGAAGCCCATGCGGTCCGCGTACGTGACGAGGTTCGCGCCCCCGGTCTTCAGGCCGGTCAAGCGCATACCAGATGTTGCACGAGACCTCGGTCGCGCCGACGAGGTCCAGCGCCCGGGATCCGGTCTCCGGGTGGTGGCCGTCCTTGATGCGGAACCCGTCGACCAGCAGGCCGGTCTTCTCGGCGGGCGGGCTGCTGCTTGTACGTCGTCGACGGCTTGACGGCCCCGGACCCCAGCCCGGCCACGGCGGTCACGATCTTGAAGACGGAGCCCGGCACGTAGCGGCCCTGCGTCGCCCTCGGGAGAAGCGGCTGCGCCGGGTCGTGGAGGAGCCCGGCGAAGGTCGACTCGGCTGTCGCTGGGTCCGCCACGGCCGACGCGTCGTAGGTCGGCGTCGAGGCGAGCGCCAGCACCTCGCCGGTCTGCCGGGTCGAGCATCACGACGGCGCCCTTGTTCGAGCCGAGCGCCCGGACCGCCGCGCGCTGGAGGTCGAGCGAGAGCGACAGCGTCAGGTCCTGCGGGTCGTACGGGTCGGACATGAACTTGCGAAGGACGTCCGTGGCGGAGTCGCTGGACAGCCCGGCGAGCTCCGCGTCGTAGCTCTTCTCGAGCCCGGCCCGGCCGTAGCGGCGCGACGCGTACCCGACGACCGGGCTGATCGCGTCGTTCGCGTACACGCGGTAGAGCTCGCCGTTGGCATCGGTCGCGTTCTTCGCCAGCACCTTGCCGTCACGGTCGAGGATGCGGCCGCGCGGCACCGTCCGGGATGCCGCGATGACCGCCGCGTCCGATGGGGCACGCGCCAGCTCGGGCCCGCGCACGACCCCCCAGTACCCGGCCGCGCCCGCGAGCGCGCCGAAGGCGAGCGAGAGCACGACCGCGACGTTCACGATCGGCCGGCCGAGGGGATGGCGGGTCGCGCCGGACGTCCGCGTCATGCGCCGCGTCTCGGGACGAGGCGACGCCAGCCGTGGCGGGACGTCGGGGGCGGCGGGGGCTCGACGCCCTTGTCGGACAGCGCGAGGAGGAGCCCGATCACGACGGCATTCGCGAGCAGCGACGAGCCGCCGTAGCTGATGAACGGCAGGGTCACGCCGGTGAGCGGCAGGACCTTCAGGTTGCCGGCCGCGATGATGAACGCCTGGATCCCGATGACCAGCGAGAGCCCGATCGCGAGCAGCGACCGGAAGTCGTCCGCGGCGGCCGCGCCGATGCGGAACCCGCGCTCGACGACCACGAGGTACAGGCCCAGGATCGCGACCACGCCCACGACGCCGAGCTCCTCGCCGAGCGCCGCGAGCGGGAAGTCCGTGTGGATCTCGGGGATGGGCGGCGCCCCGTTGATCGCCGGCAGGCCGGCGCCCAGGCCGACGCCGACCAGGCCGCCCCGGGCGAAGGCGTGGAGCGCCTGGACCACCTGGTAGCCCGTGCCGAGCGGGTCGGCGAAGGGGTCGACCCAGACGGCGATGCGGATCCGGACGTGGTCGAAGAGCAGCGCCATCAGCAGGCTGCCGAGGACGAAGAGGATCAGCCCGATCACGACCAGGCTGACCCGGCCCGTGGCGACATAGAGGAGCGCCAGGAACACGCCGAAGAAGAGCAGGGCCGCGCCGAGGTCGCGCTGGACGACCACGATGCCGAGGGCGATCGCCCACATCGCGACCATCGGCAGGAGGTACGGCACCGGCGGCAGCCGCAGCGGTCCGACCCTCGTGTCCTGCTCCATCAGGAGCGTCCGGTTCTCCGACAGGTAGCCAGCGAGGAAGACGACGAGGATCACCTTGAGCAGCTCCGACGGCTGACCGCTGACCGGCCCGATCGAGAGCGTGAGCCGTGACCCGTTGACGTCCGTGCCGAACACGAACGTGAGCAGCAGCAGCCCGACGCCGATCGCCGCCCACGTGTACTTGTAGCGGCGCAGCCAGGCATCCGAGCGGACGACGATCGCGAGCGTGGTGAGGATCGAGACCGCCAGGACCAGCCAGACCAGCTGGATCTGGGCCAGTCCCAGGGTCGTCCCGAAGGCGTCCTGCGTGACGAGGTCCTGGGGCAGGCGCTGCATCAGCAGCAGCGAGATCCCGCCGAGGAGGCCGACGACCGGCAGCAGGATCTGGTCGGTCCGGCGACCGGCGAGCACCTGGGCGAGGTGCGCGCCGAACAGGGCCAGCAGGTAGATGGCGAGGCCGCGCGGGTCCGCGAGGGCGATCGGCCCGTCGACGGTCGTCCCGAGCGACAGGCTGCCGACGACCAGCGCGATCAGGACGAGCCCGAGCAGCCGCGCCTCCTGCCACCTCGGTCGCGGCCGGATCGGCCCGAGGATCCGCGGGAGGGCGGGCGCGGGCCGGGTCGCGCTCGGAGGGTCCGGCGGTCATCGCGGTCGTGCCATCAGGGTCTCGGCCGCTCGAGCCGCATCCGGACCTGGCCGACCTGGATCTCGTCGCCGAACCCGAGCGACGCGACGCCGTCGACCCGGTGGCCGTTCACGTAGGTGCCGTTCGTGCTCCCGAGGTCCTCGACGTACCAGGCACGGCCGCGATAGGTCAGGATCGCGTGCTCCGCCGAGGCGAACGGGTCCTCGATGACGATCGCGTTGTTGACGTCGCGACCCATCGTCGTGATCGCGTCGAGCCCGAACGACGACCCGCTCGGCGGTTCGCCCGCGGGCGACGCGACGATCACGAGCCGGCCGGCCAGGGTGGCGCCCTCCCTGGTCGCGGCGCGCAGGTCGCGGAGCAGCACCAGGACGACCCGGGCGAGGAACAGGTAGAGGAGACCGAGGAAGAGGAACCGGATCGCCCAGAGGACCAGCAGCGAGGCGTCCATCAGGGCGTCGCCTCGCCGACCTCGACCTCGAGGACGCACCCGCCGAGCCGGATCCGGTCGCCGGCGCCCAGCACCACCTCGCTGACCCGGGTGCCGTTGACCTCGCTGCCGTTGGTGCTGCCGAGGTCGGTGAAGACCAGCGTCCCGCGACGGCCGCCGATGCGCGCGTGATGGCGCGAGACCCGCTCGTCGCGCAGGACGAGGTCGTTGTCGGTAGCCCGTCCGACGGTCAGGCCGGTCCAGATCTCGACCATGCGGATCCCGGATGCGTCGTGGACGCGCAGCCGCGCGGCCGGGATCGACGGTCGCGGCACCTGGAAGACGAGGGTATGGGTCGGGTCGCCGCCGGCCTCCCCGGGCATCCCGGCATGCTCCGGGCCGTCGGCCGCGCCGGTGCGCCCCGCGATCGGGTCGGCGAAGCGGGCGTCGACGCGGATGTCCATGCGCTCGACCGCGGCGTCGGCGAGGAGGTCGACCTGCGGGCGGTCGACGAGGGTGTAGTGGTGGGCGCGGGCGAACACGAGGGCCGCATCGGCGAGCTCGCTGGCGAGCGAGTGCTCCATGTCGGCGAACCCCTCGAGGTCGTCCGGGTTCAGGCGGACGACGAACCGGTTCGGCACGAGGGTCCGGTCGGACGCGGCCAGCCGTTCGGCCTCCATCGCCCGCTCGATCCGGCGCTGCAGCTGCACGGGCTGCATCCGGGTGCGGAACAGACGAGCCGACGGGCGCTCGAAGAGGCGTTCGAAGAACCGCTCGATGGCGGTCAGCGGCGGCATGGGTGGTGGCGGAGTCTAGCAGAGGGTCGGGACAGGGCTCCCCACGAGGGGCCCGGGACCATCGCCGCACGACCCGGTACCCCCGTGGGGGGACCCGCGGGGACCCCCGGCTATACTCTTGCCTGCGTTCGGGTGGTCTCCACCCAGGCGTTCTCCACGCGATCCGGGAGCCTGATGCCCGAGACCTTGACTGAGTCGTTCTGCGAACGGTGCGGCTCTCGGTACACGTTCGAATCGGCCGCGCCCAAGCAGCGGTTGCGCGGCGCGCGGGTGCTCTCGCGCGGTTTCAAGAACTTCGTCCTCGACGACAAGACGTCGTTCGACGAGGCGATGGCCGCCGCCCGGATGGACACGGATCGCGAGTCCACGAACGCCCAGCTCGACGCCTTCCACAAGACGTTCAACTTCTGCATGGAGTGCCGGCAGTACACCTGCCCGAACTGCTGGAACGAGGCCGAGGGACGGTGCCTTGGCTGCGCACCGATGCTCGTGGACGTCGGACCCGCTGCCGCGATCACCGCGTCGCCGTTCCACACCCAGGTCGCGCCGCCCCAGGGCGCTCCGACGAACGGGAGCGCGGGCACGAACGGCACCGGGGCCGCCTATGGCGCCGCCACGAACGGGCATGCGCTCGTCGAGCCCGACGCGGAGTTCGACCCGCTCGCCCGCCTCGCCTTCCTGACCGCGGCCGCGCCCGTCGCGGAGCCCGAGCCGGTGGCCGAAGTCGAGCCGGTGGCCGAGGTCGCGGCCGCCGCGCCCGAGGTGGCCGAGGTCGCCGCCGCCGCGCCCGAGATCATGGCCGAGGCCGCTTGCCGAGCCTGAGGCCGAGGCCGCTGCCGAGATCGCGACGGAGCCTGCACCGGTCGCAGAGCCAGTCCTTGGCGAGGCCGAGGTTGCCGAGGTCATCTCGGCCGAGCCGGAGCGCGTCACGGAAGCCCTGCCTGCCGAGGCCGTGGCCGAACCCGAGACGGTCGATGTCGAGCAGACCGCCGATGCCGCGGCTGCGGCCGCGATCGCTGCGTCGCTCATCGAGCCCGAATGGATCGCCAGGCCCGAACCGGCCGAGGATGTCCTGGACGAGCCCGCGTTGCTCGAGCCACTCCCCGAGCCGCTGTTCGCCCTGGAGCCCGAGTCCATGACGGTCGCGGCGTCCGAGCCCGACGCGATGGCTGCAGAAGCCGCTCCGATCGTCGAGGAGCCCGTGGTCGAGTCTGCTGCGGAGCCGGAAGGCATCGCGGAGGTGCTCCCCGAGCCGGAGCCCGTCGTCGCGGCCGAGCCGGAGCCCGTGGCCGCGGCAGAGCCCGAGATGGACACCGTCAGCCCGGCACCCCGGATCCAGATCGAGCCCGAGCCGGTGCTTCGACCTGTGGTCGCCTCCGACCCGTCCGACCCGACGAGCGAGGTCGCGGCCGCCGCGGCGGTCCGAACCTCCGTCATGTTCACGGCCATGCGGCCCGGACAGACGCTCGACGAGGCGATCGCCGAATACGACGAGGTCGAGCCGGAGCTCGTCGTCGAGCCGGAGCCCGAGGCGGTGGCCGAGGCGCAGCCCGAAGCCGAGGCCGTGGTCGCCGCCGAGCTCGAGCCCGAATTCGAGCCGGAGCCCATCGTCGCGGCCGAGCCAGAGCCCGTCGTCGTCGCCGAGCCCGAGTCGGAACCCGTCGTCGCGGCCGAGCCCGAGCCCATCGTCGCCGTCGAGGCCGAGCCCGAGCCCATCGTCGCAGCTGAGACCGAGCCGGGACTGGCGCCCCTCGTCGTGGCGCAGCAGGTCGTCCTGACGGAGCCCGAGCCCGAGCCTGTCGCCGCGCCGCCCGATCCTGAGCCCGGCGTCGCGGTGGAGCCGGTCGCGGTGGAGCCGGAACCCGTCGTCACACCGGGACCCGAGCCTGAGCCCGTCGCCGCCGTGGAGCCGGAGTCCATCGTCGCGGAGCCGGTCACCGTCGCGGAGCCCGTGCCGGCTCCGATCGTCGTCCCGCCGACGCCCGTGGCCGCGGAACCGCCGGTCATCGCGGCGCCGGCCATCGCCGCCGTCGCTGCGCCCGTCGACGTGATGGCGCAGCCGACCTGGTCCGTCATGGCGCCCGACCCGGACCGGGCCGACCCGGAATGGCCCAACCAGCACCCGGCACCCGGTCTGCCCTTCCTCGGTCGCCCGGCGGTCCCGACGGGCGGGGTCGACGCCCTGTGGGCCGCTTCGAGCCAGCAGGTCGGCGCACCGTCCCCCGCGAACCCGGCCCCGAGCGGCGGCGTCCGGGATTGCGTCAGCTGCGGCCTGTCACTCTCCGCCACCGCCCGGTTCTGCCGGCGATGCGGGACCGCCCAGCACCACTGACCCGTCGGCAGGTGCGGCCGGCGCCGGCATACCCTCCTCACGGATCCTGACCCAGGCCGCTCCATAGAGCAGCACCTGGAACGAGAACGACAGCCAGGCCAGGGCCACGAAGGCCGTCGCCAGCGATCCGACGATCGCGGCCGCGCCGACCAGGAGCGGGACCAACCGGGCGAACACCTGGCTCAGGACGACGATCGCGACCGCGGCGACGACGGCGGGCAGCCAGACCGCCGACCAGCTCGGTGCGCGCGGCGGCACGGTCCGGTAGACCAGCGCCACGATCCCGACCGTCGCCGCGATCAGCACCGGCCAGGCGGTCAGGAAGCCGCTCAGCGAACGGCCGGCGGGGATCACCTCGGGCACCAGCCCGGCGAGAGCGGTCGAGACCGTGATCGCCACGATCAGGCAGATCACCACGCCGATCAGGATCGCCACCCAAACGAAGCCACGGGCGGTGCGATGGAAGACGTCCCGCTCCGGGTGGTCGCTCCAGATGCGCGAGAACGCCACGTCCAGCGCGACATAGAGCTGGCTGACGCCCCAGATCGTGCCCGCGAGGCCGATGACCGAGGTCAGGGCCGCGCCCGAAACGAGCGACTGGAGGGTGTCCTCGATCAGCGTGGCCAGCGGCGGCACGACCGCTTCGAGCGCGTCCGCGACAGCGCGCTGGATCGCCGGGTCGCCCTTGGCGAGGAACCCGGTGAGCCCAAGGGTGAGCAGCATGATCGGGACCGCGGTGAAGAGCGCGGCGAAGGCGAGGCCGTTCGCGAGGAGGCCGCCGGTCGCGCGCCCGTAGACGTCGAGGACCGCCAGGATGTAGGCGATGCGCGGCCGGGCGAGGATCCGCTGGATCGCCGCTCCCGGGTCCATATCGCCGGGATCAGCTCGTCAGGTCGCTGAAGAGACCCGGCTGCAGGGAGTCGGCGCGCACGCGTCGCGGCGCGGCGATCAGCGCGCGGACCTCGCCGCGGCGGACGTACCGGCGCCCGCCGAGCTTGATGCTCTGGAGGCGGCCCGCGCGAGCCCAGCCGCCGATCGTGGACGGAGCGAAATGGACGTTCGCCGCGCCGAGGAGCTCGGCGGCCTCGGCGAGCGTGATCCAGTCGGCGGCGGCGGGCATGTCAGTCGCTCGCCGGCTTGGTGGCGGTCGACGCGCCGGCATCCCCGCCCGACGTGGCGCCCTTCGACCCGCTGTCGGACTCGGAGGATCCGGCGCTCTTCTTGCGGTCGCCTGACGACGTGTCGGACCCGGATGAACGCTCACCCGACGAGCCATCGCCGGACGAGCCATCGCCGGACGAGCCCTCCCCGGACGAGCCCTCCCCGGACGAGCCGCTCGTGGCGGCCGTCTTCGCTGGCGCGGGCCGACGCTCCTTCTTGGCCCACCCGCTCCCCTTGAAGTGGACCGCGGGAGCGCTCACCGCCTTGCGCAGCGGACCGCCACCGCAGAGCGGGCACGTGGTCGGTGGATCCGCGTACACGCCGTGGACGATCTCGGACCGGCGCCCGCATGAGGCGCAGTCGTAATCGTAGGTGGGCATCCTCCAGCGCCGGTCGCGTCAGCCGCGAAGCAGACGCATGCCGCACTTCGGGCAGTAGAAGGCCCGCTCGTGCGCCGAGGCGAACCCGCAGTGCGCGCAGACGAGCCCGCCGCGACCCGCCGCCGGGACCGGTCGCTCGATGCTGGTCATGCCCTGCGCGTACTGGCTCGCCAGGATGTTCGCGAGGATGCTGGCCAGCAGCCGCTGGCCGATCCGGTCCGTGTCCCCCCGGACGCCGCGTCCGCCCCAGCCGACGACGGCTCGGCAGATCATGTCGCCGGTCGCCTCGTCCCAGTGCGACGCCACGCCGCCGATGACCGCGTTGTATTCCGGATACCCGGCCGTATCGATCTCCCCGTCGAGGAGGGCGCAGGCGAAGGTGTCGAAGGCGAGGTCGACCGCGTCGATCGACTCGAGGACGACGAGCGCGTGCCGGGTGATCGGCGAGTTGACGTGGTGGGCGTTGAGCCACTGCATGGCCTCGGCCGGACGCGTGATGGTCGGCGTCGCCTGGCTGAACTCGATCGGCAGCGGGTCGACGACCTCGATGTCGGACTTGGCCAGGCCCTGGAGCATGCGCGGCAGCTCGGCGAGCGCCTTCGGCCCCGACCCCATCCGGACGCCTTCGCTGCTCTTGCCGGCGTAGTAGAGGCGCAGCTGGTGGTCCTGGGCCGCGACCTCCTCGGCCATGATGTCGGAGGCGCTCTGACCGGCGGACCCGGCCGCGGGATCGTCGGCGCTGCCTCGACGCTTCAGGAATTCGAGCGGCACGTAGTGACTCCCCGTTCGGCGGCTGGCTCCGCGGCCATGGTAGCAGGGGCATCGTGGCGTCGACCCGTGTCGTCGGACCTCATCGTGCGCGGCGTGGCGTGGCCTCGAACACGACGCCCTCGTACCCGCGGAGGGCGAGCGACCGCCCCGGCGTCGGGACGGGGAGATCGCGGTGCGTGCCCACCACGGGGCGCCAGGTGCGGCCCGTCCCGGCGGACGGCAGGGTCACCGTCGCCCCGGCGCGCCCGAAGGCGATCACGGTCAGCACCTCCGGCCCGCTCCCCCGGCGACGGTACGCGAGGACGTCCGGGCGACCGGTCCGAACGAGCGAGAGCGAGCCGTCCTGGAGCGACGGCGTCGACCGCCCGCACACGGAGCAGCCGGCGGTAGCACGCGAGGACCGAGTCCTCGTCGTCGGACTCGCTCGCGACGTTCCGAACCTGGGTGTCGGGCCCGAACCGCAGCCAGGGCCGGCCCGTCGTGAACCCCGCCCCGGGTGCCGCGGTCCACGGCATCGGCGTCCGCGACTGCGAGCGATCCCACCATTGGAAGTCGGCACTGGCATGCCGGGCGGCGGGATCGACGCTCTCTTCGGGCGGCACGGCGACATCGCCCATGCCGATCTCCTCGCCGTAATAGAGGAACGGCGTCCCGCGCATCGTGAGCGACAGGACGGCCGAGGCCTTGGCGATCGCGTCGCGATCGGCCTCTCCGCCCGGGACCGTCGCCGCGAGGCGCGAGGCCTGGCGCGGCTGGTCATGGTTCGAGAGGACGACGGTCGGCCAGCGATCGGGTCCGAACGCCCGTTCCCGGCGCCGGATCGCCGAGGCGAACGCGCTCGCCGACCAGGGCCGCGTCAGGAGCTCCCAGTCGAAGACGAGATGCCGCTCCGTCGTCAGCGCGGCCGCGCCCTCGGTGGTGCCCACGAACATCTCCCCCACCGTCATCCGCCCCGGGGCGGCATCCACGACGGCCCGGAACCGCGCCAGCAGCTCGGGCAGGTCCGGCTGGTCGAGGTCGTAGCAGGTGGACCTGGCGGTCCCAGGCCGTCGAGCCGCGGCGGGTCGGATTGGACGGCAGGTCAGGATGCTTCAGGTAGACGTTGAAGACGTCGAGACGGAAGCCGTCGACGCCCCGGGCGAGTCCACGCCCGGACCACGTCGAGCTGCGCCTTCTCCACGGCCGGCTGCCGCCAATCGAGGTCCGGCTGCGCCGCGAGGAAGGTGTGGTGGTAGAACTGGCCGCGCCGCGGCTCGTACGTCCAGGCCGGCCCGCCGAACCACGACACCCAGTCGTTCGGCGGCAGCGGGCGGCCGGCCCGATCGACGCCGGCCGGATCGCGCCACAGGTACCAGTCGGCGTGGGCGCCGGACCGTGACGCGGCGGAATCCACGAACCACGGATGCTCGTCGCTGGTGTGGTTGAGGACGAGATCCATGACCACCCGGATCCCGCGGCGGTGCGCCTCGTCGACGAGCCGGTCGAACTGGGCTTCGGTCCCGAACAGGGGGTCGATGGCGGTGTGGTCGCTGATGTCGTAGCCGCCGTCGCGACCGGGTGACGGATAGATCGGCGAGAGCCAGATGGCATCGACCGCGAGCCCGTCCGGTCCGAGGTGGTCGAGGTGGTCGATGAGCCCCGTGAGGTCCCCGACGCCGTCGCCGTCCGAGTCGGCGAAGCTCCGCGGATAGACCTGGTACACGACGCCGCGGCGCCACCAGTCGGCCCCGAGGCGGAACGGCGGAGGCATGCCGGCCCGCTGGCGGTCAGTCACCGGGGATCTCCCTGGGCGTCTCGGCGACCGACGGTCGCGTGGATCGCCTGATGGTATCGAGACGGACTTGACAAGGTCGCATCGAGGCGTCATTGATACGCGTTACTGACACGCGTTAGTCGACCATGTCGAGGGCGCGTCGTCAAGTGGAGGAGGAGCGGTCGGCCGATGCCGCAGCGACCCACGAGCAAGGATGTCGCAACGCTTGCCGGCGTCTCGCGTACGACGGTGTCATTCGTCATGAACGACCGTTCGGACGTGAAGATCCCCGAGGAGACTCGGCGGCGGGTCCGCGATGCCGCGCGGGAGCTCGGCTATCACCCGCACGCCTCGGCCCGGCGGCTGGCCGGTGGCCGGACCCATGTGCTCGCCCTCGTCCTCCGCCAGTCGCCCGAGCAGGTCGCCGGCGACGCGGTCCTCGCGGAGACGCTCCGAGGTCTCGCCGCCGCCGCCCGGACCGGCGGGTTCCGGGTCATGGTCGAGCCGTTCGCCCTCGACGACCCGATGGTCACCTACACCGCCCTGCTCCGCGCCCAGCACGCCGACGGCCTCGTGATCTCCGGCCCTCGCGTGGACGACCCCTCCCTCGCGGAGCTGGTCCGCGACGGGTTCCCGATCGTCCTGCAGGGCGCGCTGCCGAACATCGACGCGCCCAGCGTCGACGTCGACAACGTCGCCGGGGCGCGTGGCGCGGTGGAGCACCTGATCTCGCTCGGCCACCGCCGGATCGCCTGCATCACCAACGCCCCGCTGGTCTACACCGCCGCCCAGGAACGCCTCGACGGCTACCGCCTCGCCATGGAGGCGGCCGGCCTGGACGCCGCGCCGGAGCTGGTGGCCGAAGGCGCCTTCGATGCCCCGAGCGGCCACGCCGCGATGGCCCAGCTGCTGGCGCGAACCGCCTTCGATGCGGCCTTCGTCGCCAGCGACGTCGTCGCCCTCGGCGCCATCGGCGCCCTGCGCGAGGCCGGGCGACGGGTGCCCGGACGACGTCTCGATCGTCGGCTTCGACGACATCCCGCTTGCCGCCTATTTCGACCCACCCCTCACCACGGTCCGGCTGCCGGCCTACGAGCTCGGGCACGCCGCCGGACGCGCACTCCTGGAACGGATCGCGGATCGCGAGATCCCGCCCAGGACGCTGCTCCCGACCGAGCTCATCGTCCGGTCCTCGACGGCTCCGTCGACGAGGCCCTGATCGACCGGCGCACGTCCGCGACCGGCGTCTGAACGCCCTGAGATCGACCCCGGGACACACGGGTCGACGGGAAAGGAGACAAGGCATGGAGGAGCGGATCGTCCGGCGCACGAAAGTCGCCGGTTCGCTGATGGCCGTCATGATGATGGCCGTCGCCTGCTCGAGCGGGAGCTCGAGCGCCAGTCCGGAGGGATCGACTCCGGCCAGCGCCCCGCCGGCCAGCGCCGGTGCGGGCGAGAGCGCGTCGGCGTCGGCGTCGGCCGGCGGCCAGCTCGGCGGCTCGGTCTCCGTCATCGGGACGTGGACCGGCACCGAGCAGGAGTCGTTCATGGCGATGGTGAAGCCATGGGAGGACCAGACCGGCGCGAAGGTCCAGTACACCGGCACCCGCGACATCAACAACATCCTGTCGACCGGCATCCAGTCCGGCCTGCTGCCCGATCTCGCCGGTCTGCCCGGCCCGGGCCAGATGGCCGAGTACGTCAAGGCCGGCGCCCTCAAGCCGCTGAACGACGTCATCGACATGACGGCCTACACCGCCGACACGGCCCCGGGCCTCGTGACCCTCGGCACGGTCGACGACAAGCTCTACGGCATCTTCATCAAGGCCGACATCAAGGGCTTGTTCTGGTACAACACCGGCGTCTACAAGGACGGCGCGCCCGCCACCTACGACGACCTGCTCGCGAACGCCAAGACCACCGCCACCGGGATCGGCGGCGACGCCAAGTCCTTCTGCGTCGGCCTCGAGTCCGGCGCGGCCAGCGGCTGGCCGGGCTCCGACTGGGTCGAGCAGTTCGTGCTCAACGGCAGCGGCCCCGACGTCTATGACAAGTGGGTCGCCGGCCAGCAGAAGTGGACCTCGCCCGAGATCAAGTCGGCGTTCGAGGCCTTCGGCAACGTCATCGCCAACACGTTCGGCGGCGGCAAGAACGCCAATGCCACGAACTTCGTCGCCTCCGGCGACAAGCTCTTCTCGAGCCCGCCCGGCTGCGTCTTCGTCAACCACGGCACGTTCATCACGGACGCGTTCAAGAAGACGGGCGGCGCGACGGACGGCCAGTTCGACTTCGTCCCGTTCCCCACGATGAACCAGGCCTTTGCCGGCGCGGTCGAAGGCTCGGGCGACCTGTTCGGCATGTTCAACGACACGCCGCAGGCCAAGTCGCTCATCGCCTACCTGACCACCCCCGAAGCCCAGGCGATCTGGGTCGGCCGTGGCGGCGCCCTCTCGGCCAACAAGCAGGTGACGTCCTATCCGAACGACATCCTGAAGAAGGCCGCCGAGGCCCTCGTCAACGCCAAGACCTTCCGCTTCGACGGCGGCGACAACATGCCGCAGGCCATGAACGACGCGTTCTTCAAGGCCATCGTCTCGTACGCCCAGGACCCGTCCAAGCTGGACTCGATCCTGAGCAACCTCGATAGCGTCCAGGCGAGCTCCTACACCCCGTAGCCCGCGCTTGCCGGCAGGACGGGACCGTCCCGTCCTGCCGGCGGCTCACCGTCACTCGGAGGCGTGATGGACACCAGGCTCGTCGTAGCGATCCTCATCGTCGTCGGTCTGCCGGCGCTCCTGATCGGCTACATCCTGCTCATCGAGGCCGTGCTCCGGCTGCTCCCCGGCCGCTGGCAGAACCGGCTGCGGCCGTGGCTCTGGATCGCCCCGGCGCTGTCGTTCCTCGGGTTCTTCCTCGTCTACCCGACCATCAACACGGTCCTGCTCAGCCTGCAGGACAAGTTCTCGAAGACGTTCGTCGGCCTCGCCAACTACCAGTACTTCTTCAGCAACCCCGACACGCTCGTGTCGCTCCGCAACAACGTCATCTGGATCGTGCTGCTGACGGCCCTCGCGGTCGGCCTGGGCCTGATCATCGCGGTGCTCGTCGACCGGGTGCGCTACGAGCCGGCGGCCAAGTCGGTCATCTTCCTGCCGCTGGCGATCAGCTTCGTCGGGGCCGGGATCATCTGGCGGTTCGTCTACGACTACGCCCCCGCGGGTGAGCCGCAGACCGGCCTCCTCAACGCGGCGGTGACCTCGACCGGGCTCCCGCCACAGACCTGGCTGCAGGACGCGCCGACCAACACGATCGCGCTGATCATCGTGGCGGTCTGGATCTGGACCGGCTTCTGCATGGTCATCCTCTCGGCGGCGCTCAAGAGCATCAGCCCGGAGCTGATGGAGGCGGCGCGCGTCGACGGGGCCAACGAGCTGCAGGTCTTCCGCCGGATCACCTTCCCCCTGCTCCTGCCCGCGGTCGCGGTCGTCGCCACGACGATGGTGATCACGGCGCTCAAGGCGTTCGACATCGTCTACGTCATGACGAGCGGGAACTTCGAGACCAACGTCGTCGCCAACCAGATGTACAAGGAGCTGTTCACGAACGGACAGCCCGGACGGGCCAGCGCGATCGCCGTGGTCCTGCTCGTCCTCATCGTGCCCGTGATGTTCATCAACATCCGGCGGTTCCGAGAGCAGGAGGCGATCCGATGACCGTCGCAGCCGCCACCGACCGGGACGTGCCCGTCGCGGCCCGTCGCCGACGCTCCTTCAAGTGGAGCCGCCTGCTGCTCCACGGCACGATCGTCGTGCTGATCGTGATCTGGCTGCTCCCGACCATCGGGCTGTTCGTCAACTCGATCCGCACCCCGATCGACGTGGCCCGCACCGGCTGGTGGAACGCGTTCCTCCCGCCATGGAACTTCACCATCGACAACTACGCCCAGGTCCTCGCCAAGAACGGGATCGCGCAGGCGTTCGTGAACAGCCTGCTGATCACGATCCCGGCGACGATCATCCCGATCGCCGTCGGGTGCTTCGCGGCCTACGCCTTCTCCTGGATGGAGTTCCGCGGACGGGACTGGGTGTTCGTCATCCTCGTGGCCCTGCTGGTCATCCCGCTCCAGACGACCTTCGTCCCGCTGCTCACGATCCTCGGACCGAAGGGCATCCACCTCCTGGGCGCCGGCCCCGGAGCGTTCGTCGCGGTCTGGCTGGCGCATACCGGGTACGGGCTCCCATTCGCGATCTTCCTGCTGACCGGCTACATGCGCGGCCTGCCCAAGGAGGTCTTCGAATCGGCCGAGATCGACGGCGCCGGGCACGCGTCGATGTTCTTCCGGCTCGCCATCCCGATGAGCATCCCGGTGATCGCGGCGCTCGCGATCTTCCAGTTCCTGTTCGTGTGGAACGACCTGCTGGTGGCCCTGATGTTCATCGGCGCCCAGAACGCGGCGAACCTGCCACTCACCATCGCCATCGCCAACCTGTCGACCTCGCTCGGCGGCGACTGGCAGCTCCTGATGGCGGCCGCGTTCATCTCGATGGCGCTGCCGCTCATCGTGTTCTTCGCCCTGCAGCGGTACTTCGTCCGCGGCATCACGGGCGGCGCCGTGAAGGGCTGATCAGGGTACCCGGGGCGATCCGTCGGCGAGGGCTCCTCCTCCCCTCCGGCCATCGTCCCGGGTCCGACCCCGGAACGAGCGTCTGCGGCCACAGCGCGTCGGGCGCCGCGGCCCACCTCGACGGCTAGCGGCCGAGCCGCTCCCGCAACCGCACCACCTGCTCTGCCAGCTCCGCTTCGCGGGCGCGGGCGCCCTCGACCACGGACGGCGGCGCCTTGGACATGAACGCGTCGTTGGCGAGGCGCGCCCGGGCCGCCAGGAGCCAGCCCTCGGCCTCCGCCAGCTCGCGCTCGAGTCGCTCGCGGTCGAGCGCCGCGGCGGCGGGGTCCGCGGCGGCCGTCCGGATCGAGGCCTCCACCTCGCCGCCCGGCACGACGACGGCCAGGTCCTCGGGCGACGAGGCGGCGTGGAGCGCCTCCGGCGTCAGCTCGCGGTGGAGCGGGCGGAGACGGGCCAGCCGCTCGACCGCGGGGCGGAGCGCCTCGAAGGTCGGGCCGAGTCCGGAGGGCACGTGGACACGCGCCTCGAGCATGGCCCCCGCGGGCACGTTCGCCGTCGCGCGCGCGTTGCGGACCTCGGTGATGAGCGCCACCACGGTCCCGACCTCGGCCTCGGCGACGAGGTCGCGCTCGAGCGCGGCCGGCCAGCGGGCGACGATCAGGAGCTCGGGGTCGCTGGCGCGGTGCGGGATGGCCGCCCACAGGGCCTCCGTGACGAACGGCATGACCGGGTGGAGCAGCCGCAGGTACGTGTCGAGCACCTCGACGAGCGTCCACCATGTCGCCTCGCGCGCCGCCGGCTCGAGCGTCTCGTCCGCGAGCCGGACCTTGGCGAGCTCGAGACCCCAGTCGCAGTACTCGTTCCAGATCGCGTCGTAGAGGACGCGGGTCATCTCGCCGAAGCCGTACTCGGCGACGGCCTCGTCCACGGCCACCGTCGTCGCGGCGGCCCGGGACAGCAGCCAGCGTTCGGCAGGACCGAGGTGCCCGGCATCGGGCAGCCGTCGCTCGGCATCGGCCGGGATCGAGGCCGGGCGTGCCCCGACCACGAACCGCGCCGCGTTCCAGAGCTTGTTGGCGAAGTTGCGGGCGTTGTCGAGCTTGGCCGGGCTCATCCGCTGGTCCTGCCCGGGTGCCGCGCCGTGGATGACCGCGAACCGGAGCGCGTCGGCGCCGCTGGTATCGATGACCCCGAGCGGATCGACGACGTTGCCCTTCGTCTTCGACATCTTCTGGCCCTCGGGGTCGCGGATGAGGCCCGAGAGGTAGACGGTGTGGAAGGGCTCGCGGTCGGTGAGGTGGAGGCCCAGCATCATCATCCGGGCCACCCAGAAGAAGATGATGTCGTAGCCGGTCTCCATCACCGACGTCGGATAGAACCGCCGGTAGTCGGCCGTGTCGTCGGGCCAGCCGAGGGTCGAGAACGGCCACAGGCCGGAGCTGAACCAGGTGTCGAAGATGTCCGGGTCCTGGGTGAGCTCGGCCGCGGGCCGGCCGCAGACCTCGCAGGCATCCGGCCCGGCCTCGAGCGCCGAGACGGTCACGTGCCCGTCCGGGCAGTACCAGGCCGGGATGCGGTGGCCCCACCACAGCTGGCGGCTCACGTTCCAGTCGCGGATCGTGGTCAGCCAGTGCTCCCAGGTCTTCTCGAACCGGGCCGGCAGGATGCGCGTCCGGCCGGATCGCGTGGCGTCGAGGGCGCGGGCCGCCAGTGGCCCGGTCCGGATGAACCACTGGGTCTTCAGGCGCGGCTCGACGATGTCCGAGCTGCGCTGGCAGCGGCCGATCACCATCTCGTGCGGCGCGCTGCCGACGAGATCGCCCATCGCCTCGAGGTCGGCGACGATCCGTTTCCGCGCCTCGAACCGGTCGAGCCCGTCGTAGACGGTGCCGGTCCCCGCGATGGACGCGTCGTCGGCGAGGATCGTGATCGAGGGCAGGCCGTGCCGCAGGCCGGTCGCGTGGTCGTCATGGTCGTGGGCCGGCGTGATCTTGACCGCGCCCGTCCCGAACCCTGCGTCGACCATCTCGTCGGCGATGATCGGCACGTCGCGTTCCACGAACGGGATGCGCACCCGGCGCCCGACCAGGGCCGCGTAGCGCGGGTCGTCGGGGCGGACGGCGACCGCGGTGTCGCCCAGGAGCGTCTCGGGCCGCGTCGTCGCGATCGAGATCGTCGCCTCCGGATCCGGTGACCCGGTCGCCTCGTCGACGAGGTGGTAGCGGATCGTCCAGATCGTGCCGGTCTCCGGCGTGGCCACGACCTCGAGGTCGCTGACCGAGGTCAGGCAGCCGGGGCACCAGTTGACCAGGGCCTCGGTCCGGTAGGCGAGGCCGTCGCGGTACAGCCGCTCGAACGCCACCCGGACGGCCTTCGCCGATCCCTCGTCCATCGTGTAGCGCAGCCGGCCCCAGTCGAACGAGCCGCCGACGCGGCGCTGCTGGCCGAGCATCACCGGCTTCGTCGAGTCGGAGAACGCCCGGATCCGCTCGAGGTAGCGCTCGCGACCGAGCGACCGCCGGTCCTCCCCTTCCTTCGCGAGGATGCCGTCCATCACGAACTGGGCGGCGATGCTGGCATGGTCGAGCCCCGGCAGCAGCAGCGTCGCGTGCCCGCGCATGCGCGCGTGGCGGGCCATCAGGTCCTCGACGGTCGTCCGCTGCGCGTGGCCGATGTGCAGCGAGCCGGTCACGTTGGGTGGCGGCTGGATGATCGTGAACGGGGGCAGGGCCGGGTCGGCGGTCGAGCCCCGGCCGTCGGGCGCGAAGACGTCGGCGGCCAGCCAGCGCTCGTAGATCGCGCCTTCCACCGCCGATGGGTCGTAGGTCTTCGACAGCTCGGTCATCCGTTGCCCCTGAAAACATGAAGGCCCGCTCGTCCAGCGGACGAACGGGTCGTGGTACCACCTGCTGGTTCGGTGTCGGCGGCGGGTCGCTCATCGCGATCGCCCTTGGTCCGGCACCCTCGTGACGCGCTATCGGGCGTCGACCGCACGGCTCGCGAGCGACCTTCACACCGGGGGCGTTCGCGCGGCTCGCACCATCCCGCGCTCGCTCCGGACGCCGTTCCGGGCTACTCCTCTCGGTCGTCGCCGTGAGGGCGGGAGTGTAGCACGGGCCGCACGGCCGACCCGGCCCCGGGACCGGTGCCGGACCGCGGCATCGTGCAGGGTCCATCGGTCATCCGACCGATGCAGGACGGCCCCGTGGACGGCATCATCCGGGTACACGACGGCCATGGCGACCGTCGGGACCGATCCAGGAGACCGATCGATGGCGAAGTTCATGGATGTCCACGACGGGTTCTTCGGCGTCAGCGCGCAGCAGCTCGCCGAAGCCCATCAGCGCGACCTCGACGTCGAGGGCGAGGAAGGCGTCCACTACGAGCACGCGTGGCTCGATCCCGAGTCCGGCAAGGTCTTCTGCCTCGCGACCGGCCCGTCCAAGGAGGCCGTCATGCGCGTGCACGAGAAGGCGGGCCATCCGACGCCGCAGGTCTACGAGGTCCCGATCGAAGTCTCCTAGCGTCGCGGACTCCTCGCGGTCGGGCGGGTGACTGTCCCCGTCCGGCCGCGCCGCGCCGCGTCGCCCGGCGTCAGGCGGTCTCGCCCCGCTCGGCGAGCCAGCCCTCGTAGTTCGTCTCGTCGACGCCGCCGTCGACGTCCGTCTTCGTCAGCAGCAGCGGGAGCCGTCCGTCGCGGATGGTCTCCTCGGTGATGATGCATTTGCGGATCTCGGTCCGCTCCGGGATGTCGTACATGACCTCGAGGAGCGACTCCTCGACGATCGAGCGCAGGGCCCGGGCGCCGGTCTTGCGGTCGAGCGCGACCTCGGCGGCGGCGCGCAGCGCGCCCTCGGTGAAGACCAGCTCCACCTTGTCGAGGGCCAGGAACTTCTCGAACTGCCGCGTGACCGCGTTCTTCGGCTCGGTCAGGACGCGGACGAGGTCCTCGGCGGTCAGCGCCGACAGCGTGACCATCACCGGCAGCCGGCCGATGAACTCGGGGATGAGCCCGAACTTGAGCAGGTCCTCGGGCATGAGCTTGTCGAGGATCCGGCCGCGCTCGCCCTTGGCGATGCCGCCCTCGGACCCGAACCCGATCGAGCGCCGGCCGACCCGCTCCTCGACGATCTTCTCGAGGCCGTCGAACGCGCCGCCGCAGATGAACAGCACGTTCGTGGTGTCGATCTGGATGAAGTCCTGGTGGGGGTGCTTGCGCCCGCCCTGCGGCGGGACGTTGGCGACGGTGCCCTCGAGGATCTTGAGGAGCGCCTGCTGGACGCCCTCCCCCGACACGTCGCGGGTGATCGACGGGTTGTCCGCCTTGCGGGCGATCTTGTCGATCTCGTCGATGTAGATGATCCCGCGCTGGGCCCGGGCGACATCGAAGTCGGCCGCCTGGATGAGCCGCAGCAGGATGTTCTCGACGTCCTCGCCGACGTAGCCGGCCTCGGTGAGCGAGGTGGCGTCGGCGATGCAGAACGGCACGTCCAGCACGCGGGCGAGGGTCTGGGCGAGGAGCGTCTTGCCGCTGCCGGTCGGGCCGACGAGCAGCACGTTCGACTTCTGGAGCTCGACCTCGTCCACCTGGTGGCCGGCGTTGACCCGCTTGTAGTGGTTGTAGACCGCCACCGAGAGGACCTTCTTGGCCCGCTCCTGGCTGATCACGTACTGGTCGAGGGCGTCCTTGATCTGGTGCGGGTTCGGGAGCTTGGAGGCCGCCGACTTCGGGCGCGGCGTCTCGAGGAGCTCCTCCTCGATGATCTCCTGGCACAGGTTGATGCACTCATCGCAGATGTAGACACCCTGGCCCGCGATGAGCTTGCGAACCTGCTCCTGGCTCTTCCCGCAGAAGGAGCACCGGTACGGGACCTTGGGTCCCTTGGTGCTGCTCGTCGTCGTCACGTGCCCTGTACCGCCCCTATTCCTTCGACTTCTTCGGCTGCGGCTCGTCCACGTCCGCCGCGTCCGTGACCGCCGATCCCTCGCCGCCGACCCGTCCGGCGTCGTGGGCCTGCGCGATCAGGGAGCTGCTCTCCGCCGCGTAGACCGCGTCGATGATGCCATAGTCCTTGGCGTCACCGGGAGCCATGAAGTAGTCCCGGTCGGTGTCCCTGATCACCTTGTCGAGCGGCTGCCCCGTGTGGCGCGCGAGGATCTCGTGGTTCGCGTGCACCAGGTGCTCCCATTCCTTCATCTGGATCACCGCGTCCGGGGCGTTGCCGCGGAAGCCGCCGGAGCCCTGGTGGATCATGATCCGGCTGTTGGGGAGCGCGTACCGCTTGCCGGGCGCGCCGGCCGCGAGCAGGACCGCCGCCATCGACGCGGCGAGCCCGATGCAGATCGTGCTGACCGGGGCGCGCAGGTACTGCATCGTGTCGTAGATCGCGAGGCCGGACGTCACCTGGCCGCCGGGCGAGTTGATGTACAGGCTGATGTCCTTCTCCGGGTCCTCCGACTCGAGGAACAGCAGCTGGGCGATCACCAGGTTGGCGAGGTGATCCTCGATCGCGTCGCCCAGGAAGATGATCCGCTCGCGCAGGAGGCGCGAGTAGATGTCATAGGCGCGTTCGCCTCGGCTGGACAATTCGATGACCATCGGGACGAGCATTCGGGGCCTCTCCGCTGCCGTGGATCGGGGACTGGACGGTGGGTGGGACGTGGTCAACCGGCGGGCGCGGGCTCGTCGGTCAGGATGGAGCCGGGATCGGTCGCGCCGATCGAGGCGTTGGCCTCCGCCTGGTCGTTCCCGATCGCCGCGGACGCCTGGTCCTCGAGATGCGGGAGCGGCGGATGCTCGGGATGGGCGGCCAGCCAGCCGTCGATCAGCCCCTCGACGACGCGGCTGCGGCGGATCGTGCTGCGGATGTAGCTCCGGCCGCGCTCCGAGTCGAAGTAGGCGATGAGCTTGGGGTCGCTCGCGTAGCGGATGCGGCCGCGCTGGACCTCGGCCTCGATGTCCGCCTCGGGGACCTCGACGCCCTCCGCCTCGGCGACCTGCGACAGCACGAGCAGCGTCTTGACGCGCTTCTCCGAGGCGGGCCGGAAGTCCGCGTGGAGGTCGGCGTCGGTCTTGTCCATGACCTTGAGATACGCCTCCTCGGTGATGCCCTGGCGGGCGATCGAGGCGCGGAACTCGTCGTGCATGACCTCGACCTCCTGGTCGACGAGCACGTCGGGCAGCTCGAGCGTCGCGTTGGCGACGGCGTATTCGATGATCTTGTCGGCGAACTCGTGGCGCGCCTTGTCGAGGGCGTTGCCCTCGAGCCGCGTCTTGATGTCGGCGCGCAGCGCGGCGAGGTCGGCGAAGTCGCCCATCTGGTGGACGAAGTCGTCGTCGAGCTCGGGCAGGACCTTCTCGCGGAGCTCCTTGATGTCGACCGCGAAGTGGACCGTGGCCCCGGCCAGCTCGGGCTCGCCGTAGTCGTCGGGGAACGTGATGTCGAAGGCGGTCGAGCCGCCGGCCTCGAGCCCGACGAGGTTGGCCTCGAAGCCCGGGATCAGGCGCTCCTGCCCGAGGATGAGCGGCATCCGATCCGAGGTGCCGCCCTCGAACGGGGTGCCGTCGCGCGTCCCGACGAACGCGATGACCGCGTAGTCGCCGTCCTTCGCGCCGCGGCCCTCGACCGCGGTCAGCGTCGCGTTCTGGTCGCGCAGCTCCTCGATGACCTGGTCGACCCGGGCGTCGTCGATGGTCTCGATCTCCGGCCCGAAGTTGAAGCCCTTGTAGTCGCCGAGCTTGACCTCCGGACGGACCTGGACCGTCGCCTTGAAGACCAGGGGCTTGCCCTCCTCCGCCTGGACGACTTCGACGTCGGCGTTGGTCAGCGGCAGGATCTCCTTCTCGACCAGCGCCTCGCGATAGGCGTCCTGGACGAGGTGCTCGACCGCGTCGTCGAGGACGGCCCCCGGCCCGAGCGCTCGCTCGAGGACCTGTCGCGGGGCCTTGCCCGGGCGGAAGCCGGGGACGCGCGTCCGGCGCGAGAGGTGCTGCACGGCGTGCTGGATCGCCTTGTCCAGGCGCTCCGGCGGCAGCTCGATCTCGAGCTCGATCGTGGACTTGGGTGCTGGCGTCGTCGTGATCTGCATCGCCGGGAAGTATAGGCGGCAGACCCCGGACGGTCCGGCGGGGTCCGTCCGGCGGGATCGGACCGGAGTAGGCGAGGTCGGGGTCGAACCGACACGCTGCTCACGCAGCACCGGCTCCTAAGGCCGGCGCGTCTGCCATTCCGCCACTCGCCCGGGCGGAGTGTACCGCCTGGGCCGGTGTTCTAGGCGCCGGCGTTCCTCGACTCGTCCTCGGCCTTCTTCGCGTCCGCGGCGGCCGCCTTCGCCCTGGCCGCGGCGTCGCGCGCCTTGACGGCCTCCTGCTCGGCGCGGTCGCGATAGGCCGCCATCCGCTCGGCGATCGTGGCCGCGTCCGGGCGGAAGAGCGCCTCGGCGGCGGTCTTGGCGGCCCGCGCCGCGAAGGGCGTCGCCATCGACAGGAGCACGGCCCGCCGCTGGCTCGCGTTGGCCTTGGCCGACTTCTGGGCATAGGCGGCGAAGTCCCGTTCGAGCGCGCCGCGCACCCGGTCGCCGTCCGTGCCGAGCGATCGCAGCGTCTTCTCGATCTCGTCGGGCAGCATCGACTTGGGCAGCGGCTTCGACGGCCCGCGGACCACCCGCTTCGCCGCCCCGAAGAGCCGCTGGGGGCCCTTGAGCACGAGGAAGCCGGCGCCACCGGCGACCGCGGCCGCCTTGGCCGGGCTGCGCTTGATCTTGGCCGGGATGTCCACCGCCGAGCGGGCGGACGCCTCCAGCATGGTCAGCTGGGCCTCGAAGTCGGCCCGAGCCTCGATCACCCGATCCCGGGCGGCATCCGTTTCTGTAGCCACTCGAGGGTCTCCTTGCTGGTCTCGATCGTCTGGGTCGGGGTGAAGCGGAGCTTGAGCGCCTCGACATCGATGCCGGTGCGCGCCAGGTCGGCGCCCATGAACGCCATCCAGCCGGCGTAGCCGACCGCGATGCCGACGCCCGCCGCGGGCTGCGGCGCCGAAGGTGATCGCCGTGAAGGCGCCGAGCGCGACGCCGAGGACCAGCCCGCCGATCGCGGCCGCCGGGACCGACACCTTGGCGCGCCACGCGACGATGAGGCCGATCGACGAGGCCGATGAGGCCGACGACGACCATCCCCACGACCAGCGGGCGGACGCCCGGGTCGACCCCGGTCAGGATGCTGTCGCCGATGGTCGTGTAGGCCCAGTTGGGCAGGTTCAGGAACAGCACGGCGCCGACGAGGATCCCGATGGCCGCGCCGAGCGCGAGCGCGCGGACGATCCGGCCGGCGGAGACGCCGATCGCGAGGAAGACGCAGACCATCGCGATCGCGATGAACGCCTCGAAGCCGTGCAGGACGCCCCAGCCCATCGAGCCGAGGATCCACTCCCCGACGAACAGCGCGGAGCCGATGATGACGATGCTGACGGCCGCGATGACGAGCGCGAGGGCGACCGCACCGAGCGCCGCGACCTGGGCGATCTGGCCGCCGATCGCGGTCGCCTCGGCCTTCGCCAGCTCGACATGCGCCATCGCCAGCCGATAGGCCGATTCGCGGGTCGACGAGAACTGGGCGCGCAGGCCCGGGGGCGGCGGCGGCTTGGGCGGCTTGGGAGGCGGTGGCGTCTTGGGGGGCGGTGGCGGCCCCGGCGCGGCCGGCGGCGGCTCGCCGGGCGGCGGGGTGGCCGGCGGCGGCTCGCCCGATGGCGGTGGTGGTGGCTTCGGGTCGTCCAGGGTGTGCTCCCGGGAGTGGGCGGCTGGGCGCTGGGGGACGCGGGGGTCGGGCCGATGATAGCAGCGGGCCGCGCGCGTCCGACCCGCGCGAGGCACCCGGCGCCGCGGTACGCTCGCCTCGATGGACGACGCGGCGCCCCTTCCCGCCACCGGCCGGCGGCTCCTGACCGCCGAGCTGCTGAGCATCGGATCCGAGCTGACGGTCGGCGAGACGCGCGACACGAACGCGGGCGAGGTGGCCAGGGCGCTCACCGCGCGCGGCGTCCGGGTGCTGCGCATCACGGCCCTCCCCGACCGCCTCGCCGACGTGACCGAGGCGTTCGCCTCGGGCGTGGCGCGGGCGGACCTGGTGATCTCGACGGGCGGCCTCGGCCCGACGCCGGACGACCTGACCCGCGAGTCGATCGCGGCCGCGTTCGGCGAGACCCCGGTCGTGGACCCGTCCATCGAGGCCTGGCTGCGCGAGCTCTGGCGGCGCCGCGACCAGCCGTTCCCGGAGCTCAACCTCAAGCAGGCCTGGCTGATCCCGTCCGCGGAGGCGCTGCCGAACCCGAACGGCACCGCGCCGGGCTGGTTCGTGCGGCGCGGCGATGGCGCGGTGGTGGTCGCGCTCCCGGGTCCGCCGCGGGAGATGCGCCCGATGCTGGCCGACGAGGTCCTCCCCCGCCTCGAGCGGCTGGGGCTCGGGACCGATGTCGCGGTCCGGACCTATCGGCTGACCGGGATCGGGGAATCGCAGCTCGCCGACCGGCTCGGGGACGCGCTGCTCCGCCGGCCGAACCCGGAGGTCGCGACCTATGCCCGCGTCGATGCGGTGGACATCCGGATCTCGGCGGTGGGCGACGGGACCGCGACCGCCGAGGCGCTCGTGGAGGCGGCCGCGCGCCGAGGTGCTCGCGGCGGCCGGCGAGTTCGTCTGGGCGACCGGCGACGTGTCGTGGACGACGGCGATCGGCGAGCGCCTCGACGCGCTCGGCTGGAGCCTGTCCGTCGTCGAGATCGGGGCGGCCGGACAGCTCGCCGCGCTGTTCGGCGACGTCCCCTGGCTCCGCTTCAGCGAGGCGCTCGCCGCCGATGCGCCGGGCGCGCTCGCCCACGGCTCGCCGGCCGACGACGAGGCCGGTGACGAGCCCGATGACGACGCCGGGACCGGGCCGAACGAGCTCGAGCCGTACGCCCGGCGGGCGATGCAGCTCGGCGGCTCCGAGGTCGGGCTGGCCCTGCGCGTGACGCCGAGGCGTGGCGACACCGCGGTCTCGGTCACGGTCGTGACCCCGGCCGGCAGCCGGCGGCGTCGTCGCCTGGTCTTCCTCGACGGCGCGAATGGCCGGAGCCGCTCGGCGTTGGCGGCGGCGGCGATCCTGCTCGAGACGCTGCGGGCGCCGGAGACCGACCCGGACGCGGACGGCTAGCGGCGCGACGCCCGGGCGAGGCCCTCGAGGTCGGTGACGACGATCGAATCGCGTTCGAGCCGCAGGTAGCCGTCGTCCGTGAACTGGCGCAGCAGCTTGTTCACGCTCTGGCGGGTGCTGCCGACCATCGACGCCAGGTCGCCCTGGGTCAGCGAGGTCTTCAGCTGGACCGCCCCGTCCGGCAGCGCGGTGCCGCCATCGGTGGCGAGTCGCGCCAGGCACGCCGCGAGGCGGCCGGTGATGTCGAGGAAATGCAGCTCCTCGACGTGCGTGGTCAGGCGCCGCAGCTCGGCGGCGAGCGATGCCAGGAGCGCGTCGCGGACCACCGGCTCGTTGGCGATCAGCTCGCGGAACCGGTCACGCGGCAGGACGACGGTCTCCACCGCGGTGAGCGCGGTCGCGGTCGCCGACCGTGGCGCGCCGTCGAGCAGGGCCAGCTCCCCGAAGACGTCGCCGCGCGCCAGCCGGACGAGGATGGCCTCGTCGCCGTCCTCGGACGGGAGCGAGATCTTCACCTCGCCGCTCACGATGATGAAGAGGGCGTCGCCGGGGTCGCCGAGATGGAAGATCACCTCGCCCCGCCGGAAGCGCCGCGCGCGCGTGCCCGCCGCCACTCGCCCGAGCGCCTCGGGATCGAGGCCGGCGAAGAACGGGATCGTCGACAGCGAGTCGGCGATCGGGGTCGGGGCGAGCATCGCGCGCCCATCCTAGCAACCGCGTTCCTGTCCGCCCGCCGACATCGCCGCCGTCGCGTCGCCGTCGCGCGGCCCGGCGGCGGGGCTCGTACGATGCCACACGATGACCGCGAACCCGACGGGCGGCTTCCGTCTCACCGTGCTCGGCTGCAGCTCGGCTCCGCCCCACGAGGCGTGGCCGGCCGCGGGCTACCTCATCGAGTGGGACTCGACGGCCGTGCTCCTCGACCTCGGGCAGGGCGTCGTCCGGCGCCTGCAGCGCCTCATGGACCCGACCCACCTGTCCGCCGTCGTGATCGGGCACATGCATGCCGACCACTACCTGGACATCGTGGGTCTCCGCTACCTCTTCCCGTGGGGCGAGGCCGCCCCGGACCCGCTGCCGATGCACCTGCCGCCCGGGGCGCGGGACCGGCTCGATGCCCTGGCGACCGCCGTCTCGGAGCGTCCCGGGTTCTTCGACGCCGCCTTCGACGCCCGCGAGTACGACCCGGAGGTCCCGCTCCGGATCGGGCCGTTCGCCATCCGCTTCGTGCGCGGCCGCCACTACGTCCCCGCCTGGGGGGTCGTCGTCGAGGCGCCCGACGGGAGCCGCCTCGGGTACACCGGCGACACCGGGCCGAGCGAGAGCGTGGTCGACGCCATGCGCGGCGTGGACCTCCTGCTGATCGAGGCCGGGCTGCGCCTGCCGAGCCACGACGACCCCGAGCGCGGCCATCTCACCGCCGAGGAGGCGATCGACATGGCCGTCCGCAGCGAGGCCCGCTCGACCCTCCTCGTCCACTACGCCCCGGGCCGTCGCGCCGAGCTCCAGGCGCTGGGCGACGCCGCCGGCTCGCCGATCCGTCCGGCGGTCGCCGGGCTGACGATCACCATCGCCCCCGCGATCCGCGACGGCGCGCGCGGCGCCCCCGATCCGGCGGCCTACCCGCCGCGCGCCGCCTCGAGCGCCGCTTCCGCCCGCGACCGGTAGTCGACGGCGGCGGCATCCGGGGAGAGCCCGGCCGCGGTCCGCCAGAACGCCGCGGCCTCGGCGGCGGCCCCGACCGCGAGCGCCGCGTCGGCGGCCGCCTCGAGCAGCGGGATCGCCCGCGCCGCGTCGCCGGAAGCCGCGCGATGGACCGCGATCAGGCTCACGAGCATCGGGTCCCCGGCCGCCTCGAGGCGGTCCGCGAGCCGCGCGTGGAGGATCCGCCGGCGGCTCGTGAGGAGGCCGGCATAGGCGGCGTCGTGGATCAGCGGGTGCGCGAACCGCCACGCGGCGTCGTCGGCGGGCACGATCAGGCCGGCCTCGAGGAGGCGGTCCAGGGCGACGTCCGACGGCGGGGCGCCGAGCAGGTCGGCCAGCCGCTCGGTCGTGAAGCGCGACCCGATGACGGAGGCGACCCCGAGAGCTTCGCGGGCGTCGTCGGGGAGCGCGTCGATGCGAGCGCCGAGCACCGCCCGCAGCGTGACCGGCAGGCCGGTCAGCGGGGCGTCCGCGAGGGTCACCCGGCCGCCGTCCCAGGCGAGGGTGCCGTCCTGGAGGAGCGCTCGCACGGTCTCGGTCACGAACAGCGGGTTGCCGGCGGTCCGGTCGTGGATCCGGCGGGCGTCGGCGGCATCGAGCGCGGCGCGCGCCACCTGCGTCGCGAGCTGGGCCGTCTCCGGCATGGCGAGACCGCCGAGGTCCAGCCGCTCGACGCCGTCCCACGACGCCCACGCCGGCGGCTGCCCCGGGCGCATGCCGGCCAGCACGACGATCGGCGCCTGCGCCGCGCGCTCGACGAGGACCTCGACCATCCCGGCGCTCGACGGGTCCATCCAGTGGAGGTCGTCGATCACGATGACGCGAGGCCCGGCGGTCTCGACGATGCGGTCGAGGTAGCGGCCGGCGACCTCCATGAGCGTCGCGGTCACCGTGGCCTGGTCGGCGGGCATGTCCGGCGCCTCGGCCTCCCAGCCGGAGAAGGCGGCGTCGCGCGCGATCGCCGCGATGGCGCCCCCGAACCGGCTGCCGTCCTCGGGCGCGAGGTCCGGGGTGAAGAGCATCGTGCGCGCGAAGGTCCCGGAGTCCACGGCGTGCTCGTCCGCGACGGCCTGCGCGAAGACGCGGGCGAACCGGTACGGCTCGGCCTGGCCGTAGGACGTGTTCTCCGCCCACGTCCAGGCGAGGCCGCGCTCGCGGGCGCCGTCCTCGACCTCAGCGAGGAGCCGGGTCTTGCCGATCCCGGCCTCGCCCACCACGAGGATCGCGCCGCCGCGACCGGTCGTCGCGCAGCGCTCCACGAGCGCGCGGATCCGGGCGATGTCGGCGTCGCGCCCCACGATCGGGCCCGTGACCGGCATCCGGAAGGTCCCGGGGCCGCCGAACGACGGCCCGGCCTCCAGCGCGTGGATGCCGACCGGCTCCGACTGGCCGCGGAGGACCACGGACCCCCGGTCGGTCACGCGCAGCCGTCCGCGCGACGCGTCGAGGGTGGCCGTGTCGAGGAGGATCTCGCCGCGCCTGGCGATCGACTGGATGCGCGCCGCGGTCGTGATCGCGGAACCCGTCAGGGCGAGGTCGTCGGTGCCGCTGCCCTCGCGGGCGGTCGTGACGACCTCACCGGTCGCGATCCCGATCCGGACCTCGAGCGGCTGGCCGTCGGACACCATGCCCGCGAGCGCATCCCGGATCGCGAGGGCGGCGAGGGTCGCGCGGACGGCATCGTCGTCGTGGGCCCGGGGCCATCCGAAGACCGCGAAGATCGCGTCGCCGATGAACTTCTCGCGGGTGCCGTCGAACGACTCGATCACGTCCGCCATCGCGGCGAGCGCCGTCCGCACGCGGTCGCGGACGACCTCCGGATCGTGCTCGGCCACCATCCGCACGTAATCCACGAGGTCGGCGAAGAGCGCGGTGACGATCCGTCGATCGCCCGCCTCGCCGATCGCCGTCGGGCCGGGGCGCGGCGCCTCGGCGTCGAAGGAGGTGCCGCATCTTGCGCAGGACCGCGCGTCGGTCGCCAGGGGGGCGCCGCACGTGCCGCATCGCACCGGTTGGGCTCCTTCTTGCGCGCTCGTCGGGCAGTCTAGCCCGGCGTCGACGGCGAACGCCCCCGGAACGGCGCTAGGAGACGGTCAGCACCGGCTGCGCGACGCTCTGCGCGGTGCGCACGCTGATCCGCGCGGCGACCCCGCCCGCGACCGCCGTGAGCGCCCGGGCCGCGGGACCGGGCTCGCGCTGGGCCACGGCCGGCACGCCGACGTCGCCGCCCTGGCGGACGGTCACGTCGAGCGGGATGGCGCCGAGGAAGTCGAGGCCGTGCTCGGCGGCGAACCGCTCGCCACCGCCGCGGCCGAAGATCTCGGTGAGCTCCCCGCAGTGGGGGCAGGCGAAGGCCGTCATGTTCTCGACCACCCCGAGGATCGGGACGCTCATCCGCTTGAACATCGCGAGCGCCTTCGTCACGTCGGACAGGGCGACCTCCTGCGGCGTGGTCACGAGGACGGCACCGGTGATCGGGACGGCCTGCGCCAGCGTCAGCTGCGCATCGGAGGTGCCCGGCGGCAGGTCGATGACGAGGTAGTCGAGATCGCCCCAGTCGACGTCGCGGAGGAACTGCTGGATGGCGCCTCCGACGAGCGGCCCGCGCCAGACGATGGGCTGGCCCTCGGGGACGAAGAACTGGATCGAGATGACCTTGACCCCGTGGCGCTCCATCGGCTCGATCTTGTTCGCCTCGGTCGCCTTCGGCTGGCCGGTCACGCCCAGCATCATCGGGATGTTCGGGCCGGTGATGTCCGCATCGAGCAGCCCGACGGACGCGCCGGCCTGGGCCAGGGCGACGGCGAGGTTGACGCTGACCGTGCTCTTGCCGACGCCGCCCTTGCCCGACGCGACGGCGATCACGTTCTTGACGCCGGGGAGCAGCTGCTCGGCCTGGCGCGGCGACGCCCGCCGGACCATCGCGCCCCAGGTGATGTCGACCCGCTCGACCCCGATGGCCCCGAGCACGGCCCGGGTGTTGCCCTCGATCTCGTCCTTGAGGGGGCAGGCCGGCGTCGTCAGCTCGATCGTGAAGGCGACGGCCGAGCCGTCGATGACGATGTCCTTGACCATCTCGAGGGTGACGATGTCGCGCCCGAGCTCGGGCTCCTGGACGGCGCGAAGGGCGTCGATGACGGTGGTCTCGGTCAGGCTGGGCATGGGCGGTTGGATCCCTTCGGGCGAGGTTCTGACGGTCGCTGCGTCAGTATCGTACCGCGCGTCGGCGGCGCGCGGAGACGCGCCTCCATGGGGCGCGCCGGGGCTCGCTCTGGCGGCCCCTCCCCCGAGCGGTTCGAAACCCGGCGCCTTCGCGCGACTCGCCGTGCGAATCTCGCATCATCCGTCGCCGCCGACGACGAGTCCCGTCGCCTTGACACCATCAAGGCGGCGACCATATCCTCGCCCGCATCCGAGCCGTGCCGGCAGGCCGACCGGGGTGACGCGGGTGGAGCGCGTCGGCCCGTGGTATCCCCCGTCCGCGGCATGTACCGATCGCAGGAGTACCTACGAACGTGGCCGCCGTCGACGTCAGGCTCGTGGACGTGGTCAAGCGCTACGGCGAAGCCGTGGCGGTCGACCACATCAACCTGGAGGTCCAGACCGGCGAGTTCTTCAGCCTGCTCGGACCGTCAGGGTGCGGAAAGACCACCACCCTCCGGATGATCGGCGGGTTCGAGGCGCCGACGTCGGGGCTCATCGAGCTGAAGGGCCAGGACGTGACCTGGCTCCCGCCCTACAAGCGCCACGTCAACACCGTCTTCCAGAACTACGCGCTGTTCCCGCACCTCAACGTCTACGAGAACGTCGCCTTCGGGCTGCGGCGGAGCGGCGCCAACGAGGACGAGGTGCGCAGCCGCGTCACCGAGATGCTGAAGCTCGTCGAGCTGCCCGGCTTCGAATATCGCAAGCCGAACCAGGTCTCGGGCGGGCAGGCCCAGCGCGTCGCGCTCGCCCGGGCCTTGATCAACCGCCCGTCGGTGCTGCTGCTGGACGAGCCGCTGGGCGCCCTCGACCTGAAGCTCCGCAAGCAGATGCAGGTCGAGCTCAAGCGCATCCAGCAGGAAGTCGGCATCACCTTCATCTTCGTGACCCACGACCAGGAAGAAGCGATGACGATGTCCGATCGCATCGCGGTGATGAACCACGGGAAGTACGAGCAGCTCGGCGACCCCGCCAGCCTGTACGAGAAGCCGCGGACCCGGTTCGTCGCGAGCTTCCTTGGCGTCAGCAACCTGCTCGCCGCGAAGGCCGCGGGCACCGCCGACGGCTACACGATCGCCCGCATGGCCGACGACACCCCGATCCGGGTGCCGAGCGCCCTGGTCGAAGGGTTCGACGGCTTCGAGGTCGGCGTCCGCCCCGAGAAGATCCGGCTCTCCGAGCTGACCGACCCCGTCCCGGACGGCGTCAACCAGCTGCAGGGCGTGATCCGCGACGCGTCGTACCTCGGCGTGTCGACCAGCTACATCGTCGACACCCGTGGCGGGGGCTCGGTCACCGTCTACGAGCAGAACGTCGAGCGCGCCACGCGCGCGGAGCTGTGGCGCCCGGGCGAAGAGGTCCGGCTCACCTGGCTGCCCGACCACACCTTCGCGGTCGAAGGGGCCGCGCCGCCGGTCCCGCCCGCCGAGGACGGCGCGCTGCTCGCCGGGGCCATCCCGCCGCCGCCCCCGGTGGTCTCGCGCCGCCGGTTCCTCGTCGGCGGCGCGCTCGCCGTCGGCGCGGTCGGGCTCGTGGCCTTCCTCGCCAACTCGAACAACGGGGCGGTCGCGGTCGTGCCGCCATCGCCGTCGGGCGCCGCGTCGCCGACCCCGCTGCCGTCGGTCGGGCCGTCGCCCAGCGCCGGGCCGGCCACCCCACCGCCGAACCAGGTGCCCACCGGCCCGCTCAAGTTCGCGAACTGGCCGGCCTACATCGACCAGGCGACCGAAGCCGACCAGGCGACCGGCGTGCTCCCGGCCGGCTCGTCCAAGACGCTGGTCGACTTCACGAAGAAGTACGGCGTCGAGGTCGACTACGAGGAGAAGATCGGCGACAACGCCGCCTTCGTCCAGACGATCACGCCGGCCCTCGTCGGCGGCCTGCCGACCGGCTGGGACCTCATGGTCCTGACCGACTGGATGGCCGGCAAGATCATCGCCAAGAAGTGGGCCGAGCAGATCCTCAAGGCCAACGTGCCCAACTGCGTCGCCAACCTGCGCGAGCCCCTGCAGAACGTGTCCTGGGACCCGGGCAACGACTTCCACTACCCGTGGCAGTCCGGGATGACCGGCGTCGGCTACAACGGGAAGACGCTCGCCGAGAACAAGATCGCGGTGCCGACCAAGATCGCCGACCTGTGGACCATCCCGGCCGACAAGGTGACCTTCCTCACCGAGGCCCGCGACACCTTCGGGCTCGGGCTTGCTCAAGCTCGGCAAGACGGCGGACCCGGCGACGGTCACCGCGGCCGACCTCCAGGCGGTCCACGACGACATGCAGCCGCTGGTGGACGGCGGCCTGCGCTTCGAAGGGAACGAATACCTGCAGGACTTCGCGCAGAAGAAGGTCTGGGCCGCGATGGTCTGGTCGGGCGACCTCGCGTCGTCCGGCGGCGAGGACGACCACTTCGTCTTCCCCGAGGAAGGCACGATGCTGTGGACCGACAACATGCTCATCCCGAAGGGCGCCGCGAACAAGTACACGGCCGAGCTGATGATGGACTACGTCTACGACATCGACGTCGCCGCGCAGATCGCGGACTTCGTCTACTACGTCTCGCCGGTGAAGGGCATCGAGGCCGCGATCGAGGCCCTCGACCCAGGGGCATCGACCAATCCCCTGCTCTTCCCGCCGCCCGACGTCGTCGCGAAGCAGCAGAACTTCCAGTTCCTGTCGCCCGAGATCGAGGACGTGCTCAACGCGCTCTACGCGAACCTGTCCGGCACATGAGCGAGGCTCGCTGACCCGATGACCGCCGTTTCCAGCACGAAGGCGCCCACCGGCCCCGGCTGGCGCGGCCGCGTGGGCAGGGCCGCGCCATACATCCTGCTGGCACCCGGCCTCCTGTTCCTGATCCTCTTCTTCGTCATCCCGGCGATCCAGATGTTCACGTACTCGATCTCGACGGGCTCGGTCGAGGAAGGGTTCAAGATCACCTGGACCCTGGACGCGTATCGCGAGGGGCTCGAGACCTTCGGGAAGCAGTTCCTCAACTCGATCCTCTACGGCGGGATCGCGACGATCCTGTGCCTGCTCATCGGGTTCCCGGTCGCCTACACGATCGCCTTCCGGGGCGGCCGCTACAAGAACCTGATCCTGTTCCTCGTCATCGCCCCGTTCTTCACGAGCTTCCTGATCCGCACGATCAGCTGGAAGATCCTGCTGGGTGACGAGGGCCCGGTCCTCGGGCCGCTGAAGCACTCCCTGGGGATCCTGCCCGGCACGTTCAGCCTCCTGGGCACGCCCGTCGCCCAGGTCGCCGGGATCACGTACAACTTCCTGCCGTTCATGATCCTGCCGCTCTACGTGGCGCTCGAGAAGATCGACTACCGGCTCATCGAGGCCGCCGAGGACCTGTACGCGAACCGGGCGGCCGCCTTCCGGCGGGTCACGTGGCCGCTGGCGCTGCCGGGCGTCTTCGCCGGCTCGCTGCTGACGTTCATCCCGGCGATGGGCGACTACATCAACGCCGAGCTGCTGGGCAACCCGAGCACCCGGATGATCGGCAACGTCATCCAGAACCGGCTGCTCGTCCAGAACGACTACCCGGTCGGCTCGGCCCTGTCGTTCATCCTGATGGCCGGGATCCTGATCGCCGTGGCCCTCTACGCGCGGGCGCTCGGCACCGAGCAGCTGACCGGCTGATGGCGACCGCCGAGGCGACCCCGGTCGCGATCTCCACCGCCCCGCCCCGCGGCTCGCTCTGGCAGCGGATCCAGCCCAAGCTGCTGCCGGCCTTCACGGTGCTCGCGATCATCTACCTGATGATCCCGATCGCGGTGATGATCATCTTCTCGTTCAACGACCCGATCGGGAAGTTCAACTACCAGTGGAACCAGTTCTCGATCCAGGGCTGGCTCCACCCGTTCGACTGGCCGGGTCTCGGCGACGCGGTCCGGACGAGCCTCGTCGTGGCGCTCATCTCGACCATCTTCGCGACCATCCTGGGCACGATGATCGGCCTGGCGCTGACCCGCTATCAGTTCCGCGGTCGCGGCGCCCTCAACGGCATCATCTTCCTGCCGATGGCCACGCCGGAGATCGTCCTCGGCGCCAGCCTGCTGACGCTGTTCGTCGCGACCGCGCTGCCGCCGCTGGCCGGCAAGGTCCCGGCCCTGTACCCGACCGGGTTCACCACGATCCTGATCGCCCACATCATGTTCAACATCAGCTTCGTGGTCGTCACCGTGAAGGCGCGGCTCCAGGGCTTCGACCGGCGCCTCGAGGAAGCGGCGATGGACCTCGGCGCCAACGAGGTCACGACGTTCTGGAAGGTGACCTTCCCGCTGATCCTGCCGGGCGTCCTGGCCGCGGCGCTGCTCGCGTTCAGCCTCTCGATCGACGACTTCGTCATCACGAACTTCGTGTCGGGCACGACGAACACGTTCCCGATCTGGATCTACTCGGTCATCCGCAACGCGCTGCCGGTCCAGATCAACGTCATCGGCTCGATCATCTTCCTCAGCGCCGTCGGGCTGGTCGGGCTGAGCACGCTCCGGTCCGGGCGAGCCGCCCGGATCCGCTAGCCCGGGGGTCCCATGGTCGACACCGTGCCGCGCAGCGGCGCCTCCACCGCCCTCCCCGACCACGCCGTGGTGCCGCCCGTCTGGAGCCGCATCACGAACCTCGACGTCGACCGCGGCGAAGGCTCGTGGCTGATCACCCGGGACGGCGAGCGGTACCTCGACTACTCCTCGGGGATCGGCGTCACCAACACGGGCCACGCGCATCCGCGGGTCGTGGCCGCGATCCAGGCCCAGGCCGCCAAGCTCCTCCACGGCCAGCAGAACATCCTGTACCACGAGCCCGGGCTGCGGCTGTACGACCGGCTGCGCACGGTGCTGCCGGGCGGCCCGTGGCAGGCGTTCCTCTCGAACTCCGGCGCGGAGGCGGTCGAGGCCTCGGTCAAGCTCGCGCGGGCGGCGACGGGCCGGCCCGCGATCCTGGCCTTCCGCTACGGCTACCACGGCCGGACCGCCCAGACCATGGCGCTCACGACCGCCAAGGACGTCTACCGGGCGGCCTTCGAGCCACTCCCCGGATCCGTCTACCACACGGCCTACCCGTACTGCTATCGGGCGGCGGGCGGCGCCCACTCCCCGGACGCCTGCACCTGCGACTGGGAGGCCGAGCTCGACCTGACGTTCCACCAGTTCATCTACCCGGACCGCGTCGCCGCGATCATCCTGGAGCCGGTCCTCGGCGAGGGCGGCTACATCGTCCCGCCACCCGGCTTCCTGCCGAGGCTCCGCGAGATCACCCGCCAGCACGGGATCCTGCTCATCGCCGACGAGGTCCAGACCGGCTTCGGGCGGACCGGCGAGATGTTCGCCGTACGCCACTGGGACGTCGAGCCCGACATCCTGGTCATGGCCAAGGGGATCGCGTCCGGGCTGCCGCTCTCCGGCATCCTGGCCCGCGCCGAGCTCATGTCGTCCTGGAAGCCCGGCACGCATGGCGGCACGTACGGCGGCAACGTCGTCTCGTGCGCGGCCGCCAACGCCACGCTCGATGTCATCGAGGAGGAAGGGCTGGTCGCCAACGCCCGGGAGCGTGGCGACCAGTTCCTCTCCGGCCTCCGCGCGCTCCAGGCCCGCTACCCGTCGATCGGCGACGCGCGCGGCCTCGGGCTGATGGTCGCGCTCGAGCTGGTCAAGCCGGGCGTCGGCGACGGGCGGACGCCGGACCCGGAGCTCACGAAGCGGATCCAGGCCGAGGCGCTGTCGCGCAAGCTGATCGTGCTGACGGCCGGGACCTACGTGAACGTCGTGCGCATCATCCCGCCGCTCGTGACGACCGCCGGCGAGGTCGACCAGGCGCTCTCGATCCTCGACGAGTCGCTCGCGGCCGCTGGAGCCGGCTGAGCCGTCAGCCCGCCGCCGGTCCGACCAGCCGGCGCCGCACGGTCTCGTGCAGGAGGCCGTTCGAGGCGAGGAACGTGCCGGAATCGATGGCACGCCGGCCGTCGAGATCCGTCGCCAGCCCGCCGGCCTCCTCGACGATGACCGAGGGCGCCGCCGCGTCCCACGACTTGAGCCCGACCTCGACCATGGCCTCGGCAGCGCCCTCGGCGATCAGGGCGTAGCCCCAGAAGTCGCCGAACCCGCGCTCGCGCCAGACGTCGTCCAGGAGGGCCCCGAGACCGGGCGCCTTGCCGGACTTCGCGATGTCGCGTCCCGAGCCGTAGAGCAGCTGGGCGTCCTCGAGCCGCGAGACACGCGAGACCGAGATGCGGCGCGCGGGCTCGTCGCGATCGCGCGCCCAGGCGCCGCCGGCGCGCCACGCCCACCAGCGCTGCCCAAGCGCGGGCGCGGACATGACCCCGGCCTGGAGCTCGCCGTCGCGCTCGACGGCGAGCAGCGTCCCGAACAGCGGCACGCCCCGGATGTAGTTGTGCGTGCCGTCGATCGGGTCGATGTACCAGCGCACCGACGCGTCGACCGCCTCCGCCCCGTACTCCTCGCCGACGAGCCCGTGGTCGGGGAACGCCGCGAGCAGTCGCTCGCGGATCCGCGTCTCGATCTCGGTGTCGGCCTGGGTGACGAACGTCCGATCCGGCTTCGTATCGATCGTGAGATCCCGGCGGAAGTGGGCGCGCGCGATCACATCGGCCTCGTCGCAGGCGGCGTGGGCGACGTCCAGCCAGCCGCGCAGCTCGGCGTCGGTCCCTCGCCGGTGCCCGGCCGACCACTCGCTCCCGAACGTCGCGCCGCTCATGCCCGGATCCGCTCGCCGGCCGGGTCCCACAGCGGCTCGCGCATGACCTCGAAGCCGATCCAGTCGCCGAAGACCTCGACCTCGCCGCGGGCCCCGATGGCCGCATCGGGCGGGAGGTACGCGTAGGCGATCGAGCGCTCGACGGCGAAGCCGTAGCCCCCGGACGTGACCCGGCCGACCACGTCCCCGCCGAGGCGGACGGGCTCGTTGCCGAGACAGACCGCGAGCGGGTCGTCAAGGACCAGGCAGCGGAGGCGCTTCCGAGGGCCCGCCGCCTTCGCCGCCAGGAGGGCGTCGCGGCCGAGGAACCCGCCCGGTTTGTCGAGCGCGACCGCGAACCCGAGCCCCGCCTCGAAGGGCGTCTCGTCCGGGGTGATGTCGCTCGACCAGACGCGGTAGCCCTTCTCGAGCCGGAGCGCATCGATCGCCCGGTACCCACCGGCCACGAGCCCGTGCGCCCGTCCCGCGTCCCAGAGCGTCCGCCAGAGCGCGACGCCGAACTCGGTATGCGCGTAGAGCTCCCACCCGAGCTCACCGACATAGGTGACGCGGAGCGCGTAGACGGGCACGGAGCCGACCGTGATGGCCCGCGCCGTGAGATACGGGAACCCCTCGTCCGAGACGTCGTCCCGCGTGACCGCGCCGAGGATGTCCCGAGCCCGCGGGCCCCACAGCGCGAAGCAGGCGCGGCCCGACGTCAGGTCGTTCATCAGGACGGTCCCGTCCGTCGGCAGGTGGTTGCGCAGCCACGCCATGTCGTGCTGTCCGAACGCGGTGCCCGTGATGAGCAGGTACCGGTCGGCGGTCACGCGGGTGACCGTGAGGTCGCAGACGATGCCGCCGCGCGGATCGAGCATCGACGTGTAGACGATCCGCCCGATCGGTCCGTCGATGTCGTTCGCGCACAGCCACTGCAGGAAGGCGGTGGCACCGGGACCGACGACCTCGATCTTGGCGAACGATGTCTCGTCGAACAGACCCGCCGTCCGGCGGGTCGCCAGCGCCTCGGCGCCGATCGCCGGCGACCAGTGGTGGCCGGCCCACCCGCGTGGGCGGAGCGACGCGTCGCCGGCCGCTTCGTTCGATTCGAACCAGTTCGGACGCTCCCAGCCGGACTTCTCGCCGAACGAGGCGCCGAGCTCGGCCAGCAGCGGATAGGCCGGGGAGAGCCGCAAGGGACGGCCCGACTGGCGCTCCTCGTTGGGGTAGTGGATGTCGTAGTAGGTCGCGTAGTTCTCGATCGAGCGGGCCAGCGTGTACGCCTGCGAGCGGTAGGCCGGCCCGAAGCGCCGGATGTCCATCTTCCACAGGTCCAGCTCGGGCTGCCCCTCCACGATCCAGGTCGCCACCTGGCGGCCGATGCCGCCGGCGCCCGCGATCCCATGGGCCGAGAAGCCGGCGGCCACGAAGAACCCGCGGACCTCGGACTCGCCGAGGATGAACTCGTTGTCGGGCGTGAACGCCTCCGGCCCGTTGATGACGCGGTTGACGCCGGCGTCCGCCATCGCCGGGACCCGCCGGATCGCGCCTTCCATGATCGGCTCGAAGCGGGCCATGTCGGGCGCGAGCAGCTTCCCGTTGAAGTCCGCGGGGATGCCGTCGAGCGCCCATGGCGCGGGATCGCGCTCGTAGCCGCCCATGCACAGGCCGCCGACCTCCTCGCGGAAGTACACGAGGTTGTCCGGGTCGCGCAGCTGGGGCAGGCCGGGGTGGACGCCCTCGACGGGCTCCGTGAACAGGTACTGGTGCGCCATCGGGATGATCGGGACGGTCACCCCGGCCATCCGGCCGATCTCCGCGGCGAACATCCCGCCGGCGTTGACGACGACATCGGCGCGGATCTCCGCACGCTCGCCGCGATGCTCGACGGTCACGCCCGGTCACGCGGCCGCGTTCGACGCCGATCGAGGTCACCCGCGTGTGCGGCCGGATCGACGCGCCACGCGAGCGGGCGCCCGCGGCCAGCGCCTGCGCCAGACCCGACGGGTCGAGCCAGCCATCCGTCGGCAGGTAGACCGCGCCGAGGACGCCATCGGTCGACATCAGCGGGAAGAGGTCGCGCGCCTCGGCCGTCGAGATCAGCTCGAGCGGCAGTCCGAACGTCTGCGCCCAGCCGGCCTGCCGGCGCAGCTCCTCGAACCGCTCGGGCGACGATGCCAGCCGGAGCGAGCCCACCTCGTGCCAGGACGGGTCGACGCCGGTCTCGGCGGCCAGCCGTCGGTACAGCGCCGCCCCGTCCATCATCATCCGGGTCAGCGTGACCGAGCTGCGGAGCTGTCCGACCAGGCCGGCCGAATGGAACGTCGACCCGGAGGTCAGCTCGGCCCGGTCGACCAGCACGACGTCGGTCCAGCCGAGCTCGGTCAGGTGGTAGGCGATGGAGGTGCCACCCACGCCGCCGCCGATGACGACCGCCCGGGCATGCTCGACCATCGCGCCGCGTCTCCTCCTCCGACCCCCTGCCGACGTACAGCCTAGCGTCACGCTACCCTGACCGGCGCATGGGTCCCGAACCGACGCCACCGGTCCCGCCGCCGCCCGATGGAGGGCGTGGCATGGCCCGCCAGGCCGGCGCCGGGGTCGTCATCTTCGCGGCGACGCTGATCCTGCTGCTGGGCGCGAGCAGCCTGCTCAGCACCGCCCCCCAGCCGTCCGGCTCGGCGGTCGCGAGCCGCTCGCCGAGCGCCGGGCGCATCGAGCCCGGGCGCGAGCAGCGCCGCATCGGGTCCCGCCGGCGCGAGCGCGTCCGGCGCGACGAACGCGTCCGGGACCCCTGGCCCATCCGGCTCCGCCGGCGCCTCGGCATCGGCGGCCGCGTCCGGTCCCCCGGCCAGTCCGACCCCGGCGCCCAGCGGCACGCAGATCCTGCTCGGCGCCGGCGACATCGCCGACTGCTCGACCGATGCCGATGCGAGCACGGCGCGGCTGCTCGACCAGCTGCCGGGAACCGTCTTCACGGCAGGCGACAACGCCCTGCCCGATGGCAGCGCGACCGCGTTCGCGGACTGCTACGCGCCCGACCTGGGGGCGCCACCTCGCCCGGACCCGGCCGGCCCCCGGCGAACGCGACTGGGCCACGAAGGACCTCGCCGGCTATCTCGGCTACTTCGGGGCGGCCGCTGCGCCGGACGGCCCCACCTGGTACTCGTACGACCTCGGCTCGTGGCACATCGTGGTGCTCGATTCGGCCTGCACGGACGTCGGCGGCTGCACGGCGGACAGCGACCAGGGCCGCTGGCTCGCGACGGACCTCGCCGCCTCGAAGGCGACCTGCACCCTGGCGATCTGGCACCGGCCGCTCACGAGCTCCGGGGTCGAGGGCGGGGACCCGGAGGTCGCCCCGTTCTGGCAGACCCTGTACGACGCGCATGCCGAGGTCGTCGTCAACGCCCACGACCGCGACTACGAGCGCTTCGCGCCGCAGGACCCGGCCGGCCACGCGGACCGCAGCGCGGGGATCCGCCAGTTCGTGGTCGGGACGGGTGGGGCGCCGCTGGCCGGCTTCGGGCCGCCCGCGACCAACAGCGAGTTCCGCCTCGCCGGGGAGCACGGCGTCCTGCGGTTGATCCTTCGCGAGAAGGACTACGCCTGGACCTTCGTCCCGAGCGACGGGACCGTCACCGACGGCGGGCAGGCCAGCCTGCCACTGACGCCGCCTAGACGGTCGCGTCGTGCAGCGCTCGCTCGAACCCGGGGGCGCTCGCATTCGCGAGCAGGCGGTCGAAGTGCTCGTCCGCGTACGCCACGAAATCGACGTCGAGCGTGCTGATCCCCTGCTGGAGGACGCCCCACATCGCCTCGCGGAAGTCGCTGACGACGCGCATCAGCGTCAACCGGGCGAGCCGGGCCGGACGGATCTCGCCGTCGTACGCCGCGAGGAGGAGGGCGTCCTCGTCGGGCGTCAGCTCGTGGTTGATGCTGAAGTTGCCGAGATCGAAGAACGGGTCGCCCATCCCCGCGTACTCCCAATCGACGATCCGGATCCGCGTGCCGTCATCGATGAAGTTCGCGTTGAGCAGGTCGTTGTGGCACGGCCGGAGCTCGATCGGCGCCTCGAGGCAGGCCAGCTCGATCCGTCGCCCGATCGCCGCGGCCAGCTCGTAGGCGGCCGGGATGCGGACGCCGCGAGCCAGCGCGAGCGCCCGATACGCCTCGACGATGCGGAGGGGCACGAACAGGCCCGGGATGGCCGGGCCGTCATGGATGCGCCGGAGCAAATCCGCGACCCGGCGGAGCGTCTCCGGCTGGTGGACCGCCTCGTCCGACACGGGCGATCCCTCGATGAAGCGGGTCACGAGGTAGCCCTCGGGCCGGATGAAGGCCGTGACCTCGGGTCCCACCCCGACGCCGGCGGCCGCGACCGTCGCGGCATGCTCCACCTCCCGGGAGATCCCCAGGAGGTGGGTGTCGTTGCCGGCAAGCCGGATGACCCAGCGCTCGGAGGTCCCGGCCGCGCTGACGAGGAAGTTCCGGTTCGTGATCCCGCCCGAGAGCGCGACCATGGTCAGGTCGCGCCCGGCCAGCTCAGGGAGCCGGCCGAGCGCACCGACGAGCGTGTCGTACAGCTCACCCCGGAGGGGCGACTCGGACACCTACCCGATCGTCGCCTCGCCGGTCGCGGCGTCAGCCTCGACCTGGACCGCGTCGAGCTTGCCGCGTTGGGCGATGACGTAGTACACGGCGCCGACGATCAGGACCGCGCCAACCAGGGTCTCGAAGATCGGCCACGCAGGCAGGCCCGTCTGGACCACCCCGCCGACCTTGACGAAGGTGTTGATGAACGGGTTGGACCAGGTGTTGCGCAGATCGTTGCCGAAGACTCCGAAGAGGCTGGGATCGGTCCACAGGGCGATGTTGATGATCATGAACCCGCCCCAGATCAACGCGAAGATGTTGAGGATCGTGCCCCAGCTGCCCAGCGAGAACCAGGCGCCCGCGTGTGGCCAGCCCTTGCGACGCGCATTGAGGACGCCGAGGTTGCAGAGGAAGTAGGCGATGTAGATCATCCCGGTCGCCCCGATGGCGATGTAGATCGCCGCACCGGCGCCGGTCACGAAGAATGGGATGGCGGCAAGGATGCCGACCGCGATCGCCGCGTTGGCTGGGGTCTTCAGCGTCGGGTTCACGTGACCCCAGGCGCCGCCGAGGGGCAGTCGTCGATCGCGGCCCATCGAGAACATCAGGCGCACGGTCGCGCCCTGGATGGCCAGGGTGCACACGTACACGGCGATGAGGATGACCACGAGGTACAGGTCGCCGAGCGTGAGGCCGCCGATCGCGAACGTGAGGTTCTGCTTGATCGTATCGGCGATCGGGAACCCGAACGCCTGGCCGGTGGCCACGGCGGCGGCCATGTCCTGGAAGGACAGGGTCACGGCGAGGAGGAAGATCGCGCCGACGATGCCGGAGAGCCAGATCGCGGACAGGACGCCGCGCGGTGCCTGGCGGCTGGCGTCGATGGTTTCCTCTCCGAACGTCCCGGCCGTATCGAACCCGTAGACGACGAACAGGGCCATGAACATCCCGACGAGGAACACCGCCGGGAAGCTCCCGTCCGGCGAGGTTCGTCGTGTACGACGTGTCGAACAGGACGGAGACTGGCTGATGGTTCGCGAAGAACAGCAGGATCAACGCGAAGACCAGCATCCCGAGGATCTCGGCACCGACGCCGATGTTGTTGATGACCGCCAGCAGGCGAACGCCGGCGATGTTGATGATCGTGGTCGTCAAGAGGGCGATCAGCCCGATGAACGACTGCATGTCCAGTGATGGGATCGGCGACGGGTCGGCGAGCTTGATCGTGTCCGGGTAGATGGTCGACAGCACGAGCGGGACCGTCGCGGCCACCGCGGTGACGGTGATCACGCCAGCCCAGAAGTAGATCCAGCCGGTGAACCATCCGAGCGTCCGGTTCGATAGCCGCTTCGACCACTGGTAGATCGAGCCCGCGACCGGAAAGTGGCTCGAGAGCTCCGCGAAGTTCAGAGCGACGAAGGTCTGTCCCAGGATCGACGATGGGCCACGCCCAGAAGATCGCCGGACCACCGACGCCGAATGCCACCGCCTGGTTCGTGAACGTTCCGGTCGAGACGCTGATGTAGCTGAACGCGACGGCGAAATTGGACAGGAACCCGAGCGAGCGCTGCAGTTCGGGCTTGATCCCGAGCGATCGCAGGTGCGCGTCGTCTCGCGCTGCCACGTCCTGGGATTGGGTCGGACCCGCCACGATCTCCTCCTCCTACCGCCGCACACAGGGTGCGAGACTGACCTCTGGGGAGTCATCCGCGAGGAACGCCGGGCAATGGTCGCCATCGGGATCCCTCCGGTCCGGGATGGCAACCTGCGCGCGAGGATAGCACCGGGATTCCGCCCGTCAACGATGGTCTTCGTGGGCAGGACGACCTGCCGGAGTCGTGATTCGAACCGCGGTCCCTACGGGTCGAGGCGGTAGAACCGGAACTGCTCGTGCTCCGTCGGCAGGATCGTCGAGCGTGAGAAGCCGGCGTCGCGGGCCATCGCCTCGAACGCGTCGGGTCTGAGCATCGTGCCCGTGCCCACGGACGGCTCGTCGTAGAGCCCGCACGGCAGGCAGCACACCACGCTGTAGGCGTAGAGCGTGCGCTCCATCGCGTCGCCCGGGGCCGTGAAGACGTCGGCCGTCCGCTCGTCCGCGACGAGGACCGCGCCCCCGGGTGCGAGCAGGCCGCGGGCCGCGGCGAGGACCTCGACCGGGCGGGCCATGTCGTGGACCGCCTCGAAGATCGTGACGAGGTCGTACCGGCCGGCGCCCTCGGCGGCGGCGCCGTCCGCGGTCAGGAAGGCGACCCGGTCGGCGACGCCGGCTGCCGCGGCGTTCGCGGTCGGCACGCGCGATCGAGCCCTCGTCCACGTCGATGCCGTCGACCTGGACTTCCGGGAACCGGCGGGCGATCGAGATCGACGACCAGCCCGTCCCGCAGGCGACGTCGGCGACCCGCGCGGTCCCGTCGCGCAGCCGCGCGGCGATGTCCGGCAGGTCGCCGATCCAATCGGCGATCAGGTGCTCGAACTGCGGCCGGTTGGCCGCCTCCTGCGACTCGATGACGTCCGGCCCGTAGAGCGCCCAGTCGATGCCGCGGCCGGTCCGGAACGCGTCGAGCAGGTCGGGCAGCCGCTGCGCCGAGCCGACCGGGAAGCGGATGATCCCGGCGCCGTACCACAGGCTCGACGGATCGAGCAGGACCTCGTCGTGGCCGGCCGGCAGCGTGTACCGCCGCTCGTCGGGGGCCGCGGCCGCGTCGTCGACGTCGAGGACGCCGGCCACCGCCTGCTGCTCCAGCCATTCGCGCGCGTAGCGCGAGCGCGATCCCGGCGCGTTCGGCGAGGTCGGGTGCCGTGGCCGGCCCGCCATCGGCGAGCGCGCGGTACAGCCCGAGGCGCTCCCCGAGGTAGACGGTCTGGAGCTCGAGGGACGTCGCGACGGCGGTGAACAGGCGCGTGGCGAGGGCGTCCCGGCGGTCGGTCGGGTCGAGGGTCGGTGTGGTGGACATCGGCGGACTCCCGGCACGGAGGTGGACCGCCCGATCGTACCTTCCGCGCCGCCCGTCGGCGACGGCCGTGTCAGCCCGCGGCGACGGCCTCGCGGAGCGTGTCCGGCAGCGGCCGATGGAGCTCGACCGGGGTCACGTGCCGGTCGACCATGGCGCGCGAGCCGTTGACGCCGAGCTCGGTGAACAGGAAGGCGATCTTGCGCCGCTGCGAGGCCAGGATCTCGTCCTTCGTCGCGAGGTCCCAGAGCTGGCGCTTGAACGGGCCGATCGCCTTCTTGCGGCGTCGTGTAGACGAACTGCTGGTCGGTCTGGTCCGGCTTGCGCTCGTCGACGGCTTCGGCGTAGCACCACGCCTCGATCTCGCGGTGGAGCGACTCGGGGAACGCCGGATGCTCGTACAGCGCGTTCTGGAAGCCCGTCGCGAGGTGGATCTCCGCCGTCTCGACCGCCGGGAAATGGTGGAAGAGCTCGTCGGGCAGGGTCGAGGCCCCGTGCTGGACGGCCCCGGCCAGACCATACGAGCGGGCGATCTCGCCAAGCTCGCGCAGGACCGCGAAGTCCAGCTTCACGTCCGCGACGCCGCCACCGGGGAGCGGGACGCCGCCGTGCGACGTCCCGGTCTGCACGCTGACCTTGCTGATCCCGACCGCGCCGGGCGCCCGCGCGTCGAGCTCGCGGCGGTACCCGTCGAGGTATGCCCGCAGCTCCTCGACCGTCGAGTTCTGCGTCCCGACCTCGCCGATCTCCCCGCCGACGCTGATCGTCACGCCGTCGGTCTGGAGCGTCCGGATCAGGGCGGTCAGCTCCGCGGCGCGGGTGTAGTTCTCGCGCTGCTGCGCGTCGGTGTCCGGCTGGGACAGGTCCACGAGCGTCGACGAGTCGATGTCGATGTTGCGATAGCCGGCGTCCACCGCGAGGCGGCAGGCGCGCCGGATCTCCTCGGTCATGGCCTCGGGGTCGGCGGCGTACTTCTTGGCGTTGAACTGGTAGTGGTCGCCCTGGATGAAGACCGGCCCGCGCCAGCCGGCGGCCACCGCCCCGGCCAGCACCGAGGTGGCGTAGTCGATCGGGCGCTGGAACGTGTAGGTCTGCTCGCTCCGGGCGAGCTCGAGGATGACCGCCCCGACGTCGGCGGCAGCCGCGGTCTCGTACACGGTCCGGGCCATGTCGAAGGTCTGCGCCCGGAGGTTGATGGCGGGGACGGTGAACCCGGAGACCTCGCCGCGGGCACGCGCCTCGTACAGGCCCTGGATGCTCGCCGATCGGGCGCCGAGCGCCTGGCTCGCCTCCCAGACCAGCCACTGCGCCGCGGCCGTCGTGGCCTCGTCCGTGCTGAAGGCCGCGGTCCAGGCGAGGTCGCGGATCGCGCCGTCGCGGAACGCCGCTTCATCGTCGATGACGAGCCGGTCGCCGTCGAGATGGGCCGCGCCGCGCAGGGCGGCGAGCAGGTCGGCTGGCGAGGTCGCGACGTGGGGCATCGGTCGGAGGTCTCCTCGTTCGGCGGTCAGGCCTCCAATGGTACGGCGCGCGTGGCGGGCATGGGTCGACCGCCGTCCCTGGGGGTGAGGGCCGGCGGTCGATGGTGGCGCTGGGGTCAGCGGTTGAAGGGCACGTAGGTGATGGAGGCGGCGGCGACACGGCCCTCGGCGAGCGGCTCGAGCGCCTCACCGAGGCCCATGAGCCCGTACGCGGCGGCGGCCAGGATGCCGACGACCACGACGGCCGGGATGACGATGGCCGGGGCGGCGATCGCCGCGATCACGACCACCGCGGCGGCCACGAGGAGCACCTGCGACCGCGAGACGGTGACGGCGTCCGTGGCGACGGAGCGCGTGCCGGCGTAGTGCGATGGGCTGGAGAGCGGCGTGGTGGCGAGCATCGGGGTGATCCCTGCGTGCGAATCGGTTGATGCCCGTCATGCTCGGCCCTGGCCGCGTTCCGGCCCACCGACCGCGGTCGAGTCCTCGACCCGGCAGATGACGATGCCGCCTAGGACGCCCGCCGGGTCCGGCGACCCACGAAATCGACGAGCACGTACTCGCCGAGGTGCTCCGGGATCCGCGTAGAACGCGCGGCCGCGATTGAGGCGCGTCATGTGCGCGACGAACTCGGCGAGGGCGCGCGAGCGCTCCAGCATGAAGGTGTTGATCGTGATCCCGTCCTTCGTGCAGCGCTGGACCTCGCGCAGCGTCTCGCTGATCGTGCGCCGCGTCGGCGGATAGCTGAACTCGACCTGGCCGCCCTCGAAGTGCGCGGTCGGCTCGCCGTCGGTGATGACCACGATCTCCTTGTTGGCCGCGGCCTCACGGGCCAGGATCCGCCGCGCGAGGAGCAGGCCGTGCTGCAGGTTCGTGCCGTACTCGTAGCCGTGCCAGGTCAGCTCGGCGAGCGCACCGGGGCGGATCTCGCGGGCGTAGTAGGCGAAGCCGATGACCGTCAGGTGATCGTGCGGGTACTGCGTCCGGATCAGCGTGTCCAGGGCGACCGCGACCTTCTTCGCGGCGAGGAAGCAGCCGCGCAGCAGCATCGAGCGGCTCATGTCGACGAGCAGCACCGTCGCCGTCCGGGTCAGCTCCTCGGTCCGGTAGACCTCGAAGTCCGGCGGCCGCAGCCGGACGGCGCGCGCCGTCACGTCGTCACGGCCGCGGCGGGTCGCGGGAGCGTTCTCCTCGCGGGCCAGCGCGTTGGTCAGGGTCGCGCGCAGGTCGAGATGGAACGGGTCCCCGAACTCGTACGGCTTGGTCGTCTCGACGCGCTCGCCGCCGCGACCGGACCGATCGGTCCGATGGCCGCCGAACGCGTCGCGTCGCAGCCGCGCGAAGAGGTCGTCGAGGACCTTCTGGCCGATGCGCCGGCTGCCGCGCGGCGTGAGCTCGAGGTGCTCGCCGTCGCGGGTCAGGTAGCCGGCGGCCTCGAGGCGACGGGCCAGCGCGTCGAGCGCGTCGAGGTCGCGCACCGCGTCGTCGCCGAGCAGGTCGCGGACCTCGTCGCGGTCCAGGCCGGCGAGGTCGTCGGGGCCGTCGACGTCGGAGAGCGCGTCGCCCAGGCGGTCCATCGCGGCGAGCTGGTCGATCCGGGCGAGGGCGCCGGCGAGACCGAGCGGCTCGTCGCCGCTGAACGGCATGCGCTCGCCGAGCCCGCCCGGCAGGAGCAGGTCGAGGTTGGAGGCCAGCTGGGCGAGGTCGACGAGCAGGCGGTCGTCCTGGAGGAGGGCCTCCATCATCGACTGGAGCTCGGCCCGCTGCTCCGGGCGCATCGAGCGGAGCAGCGACTGCATCGCGGCCATCCGCGCCGCGAGCTGCTCGATGATGTCGTCGAAGGTGCGGGCGCCCGGGAAGAACGCGCCGTGCTTGGCGAGGAACTCCGAGACGTCCGGGTCCGCGCCGCCGATGCGCTGGCGGATGAGGTCGTTGAGGTCGCGGACCATCTCGCGGTTCGCGGCGAGGTCCTCCGGGCGCATCGAGCGGATCGCGTCGGACATCCCGCTGACGTACTGGTCGAGCATCTGCTGCTGGAGCCGCTGGACGAGCTCGTCGAAGCGCTGGCGCGCGTCCGGCTCGAGGAAGTCGTACTCGCGCAGGCCGCCGATGCGCTCGCCGATGTCGTCCGGCAGCGCATCGAGCTGGTCGAGCCGCTTCGCGGCGACGTCGCGCAGCATCCGTCGCATGCCGGGGTCGGCGGCCGGATCCGCGCCTCGGAGCCGCTCCCGGGCGGTGTCTGGCCGGCGTCCCCGGCCGGCGAGGCCTCGGCGGCGTCGAGCCGGCGCTCCACCCCCGCCCGCTCCTGGGCCACGATCTCGTCGAGCTCGCGGCGGATGTCGCCGAGGACGTCACCCAGCCCGTAGCGCTCGAGCATCGCCTCGCGTCGCCGTTCGAGCCGGTCCATCAGGTCGCGCAGGCCCGCGAGGTCGCCGCGCGTCGGGTCGCCCGTCCGCCAGCCACGCTCCATCAGCCGCCGCAGGGCCTCGGCGAGGTCACCCTCGGCCATGACGTCGTCGGCCATCGCATCGAGGATCTCGTCGGCGTCGAGATCGGCGACCTGCTGGCTGCCGTCCCAGCGCGAGAAGCGTGCCTGCCGCGCGAGGGCGACTTCGGCCGCGCGGCGCGCCGAGGCTGCCGGACGAGGTCGAGCGGGCGTCGGGCCCGAGGTCGGCGGGGTCGGGAGAGAAGGCGGTCATCGGCGGGCGGCTCGGGTCATCGGTGGTAGACGACGGCCCCGGCGATCCGCTCCTTGTTGATGCGGCGGGCGAGGTGCAGGCCCTCGAGCAGGAATTCGACCGCCGATGCGACCACCGCGGGCTCCTCGGCGCCGTCGGTGACGTCGAAGGCCCCGAGACGGTCCACGGCCTGGCGCATCCCCGGCACCTCGCGCATCCAGGCGACGTACTCCTTCGATGGCGTGCGCTCGCCGGTCTCGACCGTGAACCCGTCCTCGAACGCCTCGACGACCGGCTCGAGCGACTCGAGCTCGACCTGGCGCGTGAACGTCGCGTACAGCGCCTTGGTGATGAGCCGCTCGACGATGCGGTCCTCGGGCGCGTCGTCGCCCACCGATTCGAGCTCGATCTTGCCGACGGTCGAGGCCACGACGGCCCCGAGGTCGGAGACGCGAGGCGAGGCGAGCGGCTCGCCCAGCCGGACCGCGCGCTTGAGGGCGGCCGCCTCGAGGACCTCGAGGTTCGCCACCGACACGCGGACGCTGACGCCGGAGCGCTGGCTGATCTCCGGGGAGCGCCGGGCGAGGTGGGTCAGCTCGGCGACGAGCTCCTCCATGAACGGCGGCGTCACGACGCCGGGCACGCCGTCCTCGGCCGCGAACCGGCGCTTCTCCTGGCGGACGATGGCCATCTCGTCGGCGAGGGTCCGCGGGTAGTGGGTCCGGATCTGCGACCCGAGGCGGTCCTTGAGCGGCGTGATGATCCGGCCGCGGGAGGTGTAGTCCTCCGGGTTGGCCGAGGCGACCACGAACAGGTCCAGCGGCAGGCGGACGACGAAGCCGCGGATCTGGACGTCGCGCTCCTCGAGGATGTTGAGCAGGCCCACCTGGATCCGCTCGGCCAAGTCGGGCAGCTCGTTGATGGCCACGATCCCGCGGTTCGCCCGGGGGATCAGGCCGTAGTGGAGCGTCAGCTCGTCGGACAGGTAGCGGCCCTCGGCGACCTTGATCGGGTCGACCTCGCCGATCAGGTCGGCGATGGTGATGTCGGGCGTCGCGAGCTTCTCCGCGTAGCGGCGGTCGCGGCCGATCCAGCCGATCGGGGTCGCGTCACCCTCGCGCTCGACGATCGCCCGCGCCGCCGGGCTGATCGGCGCGAACGGATCGTCGTTGAGCTCCCCGCCGATGACGACCGGGAGCGACTCGTCCAGCAGCCCGACCAGGGCGCGGGCCATCCGGGTCTTGGCCTGGCCGCGCTCGCCGAGGAAGACGAGGTCCTGGCCGGCGAGGATCGCGTTCTCGATGGCCGGGACGACCGAGTCGTCGAAGCCGACGATCCCCGGCAGGACCGGCGAGCCGGCCGTGAGCCGCGCCAGCAGATTGGCCCGCAGCTCGTCCTTGACCGAGCGCGACCGCCACCCGGAGGTGCGGAGCTCGGCGATGGTCGTCGGGAGGGTCGGCTGGCGTGCGGGCATCGGAGATCCTCAGTGCGCGTGGGATGCGGGGGTCGGCGGGTGGTCGGTGTGTCGATGGTTCGCGATGGCGAGTCGGACGGCGTCCGGATCGGTCACGCCGGCAGCTGGCGAGGGCCGCCAGCAGGTCGCGGCGGAGCGCCTCCTCCACCTCGAAGTCGCCGGGCCGGCGCCCGACGCGCTCCGCGAGCTCGGGCGTGATCCCCCAGCCGAAGTGCTCGAAGGCGTCGCGGGCCGGGTCCCAGGTCGCGAGCACGGCGGGCCCGAGGCGCTGCACGTGGCCGTGCATGTCCCGGGCGGTCGGGCGGACGTAGTGCGCCGCGACCACCCGCCGCCGGCCGTCGGCGAGCGCCCGCAGGAGCACGACCACGCCGAGCCGTGACAGCTCGTCCTCGCGGAGCAGCACGGGCGGGCGCTCCAGCGACGCGAACACGTCCTCGAGCGAGTCGGCGTGGATCGTCGTGGCGAGGCCGTAGCCCACCGAGACGGCGCGGACGGCCAGCCGCGCCTCGGCGCCCCAGGTGTACGACGGCAGATGGTCCGAGAGCTCCGCGGCGACCAGCACGGTCGTCGCCGGCTGGATCGGTGGCGATCCGGGCAGCGCCTCCGCGACGCGGGTGGATCGCGTGCGGCGGGCCATCGCCCGCGCGGTGCGGACCAGCCGAGCTCGGCGGCCTGGGGCAGCCAGTCGAAGGTCTCGTCGGCACCGGAGAGCTCCACCGTCCGGATGCCGGGCGGCAGGAAGTCGAGGAGCGCCCCCAGGAGCGTGGACTTGCCCGCCCCGTGGCCCTCGGCGGCGACGACGATGGGGACCCGCGCCTCGATCAGCAGCCACAGCGTCGCGGCCAGCTGCGCGTCGAGCGTGCCGGCCCGGATCAGCTCCACGACGGAGCGAGGCTCGGGTGGCAGCGGGCGGAAGGCCCACCGACCCGGCGACGGGGAGGCGTCGGCCATCGGTGACTCCGGACGAACGAAACGGGGGGACCCGGCTCGGGACGGCCAGCGTACGGCGGCCTCCGGGGAGCGTCAAACGCTGCCACACTCGGGTCGTGGAAGCGTTCCTGCTGAGCTTCGGCGTGATCTTCGTCGCCGAGCTGGGCGACAAGAGCCAGCTCATGGCGCTGACCTTCGCGACGCGCTTCCGGGCCATGCCGGTCCTCATCGGGATCGGGCTGGCGACGCTGCTGGTCCATCTCGGCTCGGTCGCCATCGGCGCGACGCTCGGCAGCCTGCTGCCGACCCGGCTGATCGAGCTGCTCGGCGGCCTCGCGTTCCTCGGCTTCGCGGCGTGGACGCTTCGCGGCGACTCGCTCGACGAGGGCGAGGAGCGGAAGGCCGACGCCACCACGGGCTCGGTGATCCTCGCCGTCGGGGTCGCGTTCTTCATCGCCGAGCTGGGCGACAAGACGATGCTCGCGACGATCGCGCTGGCCACCCGCGAGGACCTGCTCGGCGTGTGGCTCGGGTCCACGGCGGGGATGATCGCGGCGGATGCGCTCGCGATCGGAGTCGGCCGCTGGCTCGGGACGCGGCTGCCCGAGCGCATCGTCCGGATCGGGGCGGCGGCGGCGTTCCTCGTGTTCGGGATCGTGCTGATCGCGGGGGCGATCGCGGGCTGACCCCGGACCTCCTGCCGGTGCGGACCGTACGGATTTCCCGGACACGTCTGGGACCCGCCGCCCCTAGCGTTGCGGGGACGTGGCCGGTTACCCAGGAGACCGATCATCGATGGACGGGTTCGGCGTGTCCTCCGCCTTGTTCTGCGAGCAGTGCGGCCTCGACCGCGACCAGCTCGGCGACGCTGCCATCGCGCCGTTCCGCGAGTGCCCGAGCTGCACCGCCGCGGTCTGCCCGAACTGCTGGAACCTCGTCCGCGGGTCGTGCCTGCGATGCGCCCCGTTCAGCCTCGCCACCGCGGTCCCGACGACGATCGTGCCCCTGCCGCAGGCCGCGCCCTGCCGCGGCCCCGGCCGCGGCAGGCGCCAAGGTAGCCAAGCCGAAGAAGCCACCGAAGCTCCCGCGCCGAGGCAAGGCGGCCGCGGCCGCGGCCGTCGTCGCCAGCCCCGCCCCCGTTCCCGCGGCCGACCGCCAGGTCGCGTGGCCGGTCCACGCCGGTGCCACCGTCACCGATGCGCCGTGGCCGGCGACCGGCAGCGCCGCCGCAGCCGATCAAGGCGCCGGTCCGACCGGCCCACGTCACGACCCGCCGGCGCGGCCGCCCGTCCGGCGTCTCGAGCGTGGCCGGGATCGTCGTGGTGTTCGTGGCCCTGTTCGGCGTCGCCGGGTTCGCGCTGGCCGCGTTCGGTCGGATGCCGGCCGCCGGTGGCGCGGGAGCCCCGGCCGCGACCCAGGACGAGACCCGACCCGATGACGTCCGCGCCGGATCCGCGCCCGTCCGTCGCGCTTCCCGACCGGCGTGACGCCGACCGATCCCGCCGACCCGGCGGCCACCGGCGCGCCGGACACGACCGGCACGACCGGCGACCCGGCGACCAGGGGCTCCGGGAGCGCCGGGGACGCACGGGGCACCGGGATGACGACCGTCGGCCGGACGGCTCGACGCCGAAGCCGACCGCGACCGCCGGCGCCACGGCGACGGCCACGGCCACCGCCACGCCGACCGCGACCGCCGACCCGACCCCGACGCCGACCCCGATCCGACGCCCACGCCGACGCCGATCCCACCCCGAACCCACGCCGACCCGACGCCGACCCCACCCCCGACCCGACGCCGATCCACCCGACCCGACCCCGACCCCTGACGCGACCTGACACGGCTCGCAGGTCCGCGGCTACCATCGAGCGATGGCCACCACGCCGGACCTCGCGATCGTCCCGCTGACCGGAGCGCTTCGGCGATCTCGCCGTCCTGTTCGAGGCGGGCGGCGACCCCAAGTGGTGCTGGTGCACCTACTTCCGCGTCCGCGGCCGGGACTGGACGAACTCGACCGCCGAGACGAACCGCGCCGAGCTGGCGTCGCGCGCCGGTGACGACCCGCCCGCCGGCCTGCTCGCGTACGACGGCGACCGCGTCGTCGGCTGGGTGAGCCTCGGGCCGCGCTCGACGTACGAGCGGCTCGAGGCATCGCGGGTCCTGGCGCCGGTCGACGACCGGCCGACGTGGTCGATCGTCTGCTTCGTCGTGGCCAAGGCGGCGCGTGGGCACGGCGTGGCGCGGGCGATGCTCGACGCGGCGGTCCAGCATGCGAGGGACCGTGGCGCGACCCTGCTGGAGGCCTATCCGGTCGACACCGCCGGCGAGCGGGTCTCGGCCGCGACCGCCTTCCGCGGCACGCTCCACATGTTCGAGTCGGCCGGGTTCCGCGAGGTCGCGCGTCGCCGGGCCAACGCCTCGTCGCCCGAGCGGCCCATCGTCCGGCTCGAGATCCGACCCTGATCTACGTCATCCGCCCCGCCCGAGCCACCGTCGTCCGTCCGGGTTGACACCGCTCTGCCGGGACGCATAGACTGCCGACCGGCGTGGCAGATCGCCCGCCCTCGTCTAGCTCTCTTGGAGGGTCCCTCCATATGACGATGCTCCTCAGCTTCCGGCACACGCCGGCGCCTATCGGCGTCGACGCGCGCGGGAGATCTGTGCCCATCTCGAGCTAGCCGCAGGCGGCAGGACCGCCTTCCGGACAGACCACGAGCCGTGGGCCAGATCGGGCCCCCGGCTTTTTTGATGCCCTTCCCCGCCCACCAGGCGGACCAGCAGGACACCACGAGCCGCGAGGCCCACCCCGACCGACTGTCGGAGGCGAGCCCGCGGCTCGTTCCGTTGTCCGCCCTCCCCCGTCCAGCCTGGAGTCCACCGTGACCGCCACGACCACCATCGAACAACCGAAGATCGACGCCCCGGCGCTCCGGCCGGCCGTCTGGCCGGTGGCCTCCGGCGTCCCGGCCCTGCTCATCGAAGGCGTCAGCAAGCGCTTCGTGGTCGGCCGGGACAAGAAGGCGGTCGACGCCATCACCGACGTGTCGCTGCGCCTCGAGCGCGGTGACATCCACGGGATCCTCGGCGCCAACGGCTCGGGGAAGTCGACGCTCATCCGCCTCATCTCGGGCCTCCTGACCCTCGACGAGGGCCGGGTCGAGGTCTTCGGCCACGACATCCAACGCGAGGAGATGGCGGTCAAGCGCCTGATCAACCGGGTCAGCGTCGACGCCGCCTTCTTCAAGAAGCTCAGCCCGATGGAGAACCTGGTCTTCGCGGCGCGGCTCTACGGCCTCGACGGGGCGACCGCCAAGCGCGATGCGATCGCGATCCTGGAGCGGCTGGGCATCAGCGAGAAACGCCTCAACCGCCCCATCGAGCAGATGAGCCGGGGGATGCAGCAGAAGGTCGCGATCGCGCGAGCCCTGCTGACGAGCCCGTCCCTGCTGCTCCTGGACGAACCGACCACCGGCCTGGACCCGCGTTCGAAGCTCGACGTCCAGACCTTCATCGAGGAGATCAACACGACCGCCGACGCGACCATCGTCCTGACGACACACGACCTGGCCGAGGCCGAACGCCTCTGCGGCCGGATCACCGTCCTCAACGACGGCAAGGTCGTCGCGGAGGACAGCCCCGAGGGCCTGAAGGCCCTCATCGGAGACCGCATGGGTCGACCCGCGACCCTCGAAGACGTGTTCATGACCTACACCGGCCGTTCCCTCGACGACGACGTCGAGGAGGACGAGTCCGAGTCCGACTGAAAGGAGGTGAGAACCATGTCGTACGCCATCGAAGTCCACGGCCGCCTGGCGCAGGAGCGGATCGAACGCGAGATCGCGTCAGCCGCCCAGCATCGCCGCGTCGCCGCGGAGCAACCCTCGTCCATCCGACGCGCCATCGGGCACCAATTCATCCAGATCGGGGCACGGATCGCGTCGGAGCCCTCGCTCGAGTCGGTCCGGTCCCGTTGAGGACCGGGCCGACTCCCTAGTGCTGGAGATCGTCCGATGACCATCGTCGCCCATGAGCTGAAGGCCTCCTATGCCTTCATGGAGCGCAACTTCTTCCTCACTCGCCGCTACTGGGGCTGGGAACTCGCGTTCCTGGTCTACTCGGTCGCGGGCGCGCTCTCGATCTCGCTCATCGGTGTCGACCAGAACAGCCCGGAGCTGTTGCTGACCCTGGTGGTCGGGGCGATCTTCTGGAACTACCTGTCGGTCGTCTTCAGCTGGATCGCCGAGACGGTCTCGGTCGAGCGCTGGGAGGGCACGCTCGAATACACCTTCATGGCCCCGGTCCGCCGCTGGTCGCAGCTGGTCGGCCAGGTCTCGTACGCGATGGTGTACGGCCTGATCCACACGGCCGTGATCTTCATCGTCATGGTCCTGTTCTTCAAGCAGCTGGACCTGAGCCACGCGAACCCGGGGACCGCCCTGACGTTCATGCTGCTCGGCTCGTTCAGCTTCGTGGGCATCGGCATGATCGCGGCCATCCTGCCGCTGCTCTATGTCGAGCGCGGGGCGCAGATGACCTTCGTGCTGCAGTCCTGCATCCTGCTGGTCAGCGGCGTGTACTACTCGACCGAGGTCCTGCCCGACTGGATGCAGGTCCTCTCGAAGCTGTCGCCCGCGACGTACGTCCTCGAGGGCGTCCGCGCCGGCCTCGTGCACGGCGTGCCGGTCACCGAGCTCTGGGATGACATCTGGCCGCTGATCGTGATGGGCTTCGTGTTCATCCCGTTCGGGCTGTGGGCGTTCGGCCGCGCCGAGCGCTACGCGAAGCGCACCGGCAAGCTGAAGCGGGTGGGCTGATGCTCGGCTGGGATCCCGCCTGGGAGACGCACCTGGCGCCGTTCGCGGATGCCGGGCGCGTCCCCGCGCGCGTGATCGCCGTCCACAAGGAGACCTCGATCGTCCGCGGCGCCGACGGCCTGGACCGGTCGGCGACCGTGTCGGGCCGGTTCCGCTTCGATGCGCTCGCCTCCTCGGACTACCCGGCCGTCGGCGACTGGGTGGCGCTCGAGCCATCGACCGCCGCCCCGGGCACCGAGGACCGGGCGGTCATCGCGGCGATCCTGCCGCGCCGGTCGGCGTTCACGCGGAGCGCCGCCGACGCGAGCCGTCGGACGGCCGGCAACCTCGCCGACGAGCAGGTCATCGCCGCGAACGTGGACGTGGCCTTCATCGTGGCCGGCCTCGACCACGACTTCAACCTCCGCCGCCTCGAGCGCTACCTCGCGGTCGCGTGGTCGAGCAGCGTGACCCCGGTCATCGTGCTCAACAAGGCGGACATCGCGGACGACCTCGACGGCCGCCTCGTCGCGGTCGAGGCGATCGCCCCCGGCGTGCCGGTGGTCGTGCTCTCGGCCCTGACCGGCGACCACCTCGCCGATCTGCTGCCCCACCTGGCGAGCGGCACGACCGCGGTCGTGCTCGGGTCGTCCGGCGTCGGCAAGTCGACGCTCGTGAACGCCCTGTTGGGCGAGGCGCGGCAGTCCACCGGCGCGGTCCGCGAGGGCGACTCGCGCGGGCGCCACACGACCACCCACCGCGAGCTGTTCGAGCTGCCGGGCGGCGCGCTGCTCATCGACACCCCGGGCATCCGCTCGCTCGAGGTCGCCGGGGCGGACGAGGGGGTCGAGGCCGCCTTCGACGACATCATCGAGCTGGCGGCCACGTGCCGGTTCAGCGACTGCGGCCACGACGGCGAGCCGGGCTGCGCGATCGAGGCGGCCGTCGCCGCCGGGACGCTCAGCGCCGACCGCGTGGCCAGTCACCGGAAGCTCGAACGCGAGCTGGACCACGCGGTCCGCAAGACCGACCCGCGCGCCCAGGCCGAGCACAAGCGCAAGTGGCGGATCATCCACAAGGAAGTCGACCAGCACATGCGAAACAAGTACGGAGGAGGCCGATGACCGGCATCGCGGAGACCACCACCTCGACCGTCTGGCTGGACCTGCCGGATGCGCCGCCCGGTCCCGGGGCTGCGATTCCGGGCATTCCGCGACCTGTCGGACTACGAGCCGATGTCGGCCGTCATGTGCGCGGCCGCGAGCGCGGACGACATCCCCTGGCTCCCGACCCCCGACCATCTGCGGATCGAGAACGAGGGCGACGACGGGATCACGCCGCGTGACGACATCGTCTTCGCCGAGATCGACGGCGTCGCCGTCGCCGTCGCGGGCTCCGACCGGGTCGTCCGCGACGACGTGCCGACGTATGAGATCTGGGGCTACGTCGACCCCGCCGCCCGGCGGCGCGGGATCGGCACGGCGCTGTTCGCCCGGAACCTCGCCCGCGTGCACGAGCGCGCCGCGGCGATCGACCCCGGCCTGCCGGTCGTCATCGGCGCCCACGCGGAGGACGGCCAGGAGGGCGACCGCATCCTTGCCGAGACCAACGGCTTCGAGCCGGTCCGCACGTTCTACCTGATGCGCCGCGACCTGTCGGCGCCCATCCCGGACGCCCCGATTGCCCGAGGGGATCGAGCTCCGGCCGGTCACCGTGGAGCAGCACCGGGCGATCTACGACGCCCAGGTGGACGCGTTCCGCGACCACTGGGGCCACCGCGAGGGCAGCGAGCACGGCTACGAGGCGACGTACGCCCGCAAGGAGCTCGACACCTCGCTGTGGGCGGTCGCCTGGTCGGGCGACGAGATCGCCGGCGTCGTCGAGAACTGGATCTGGGCCGACGAGAACGCCCAGCTCGGCATCGAGCGGGGCTGGCTCGAGAAGGTCAGCGTCCGCCGGCCGTTCCGCCGGCGGGGTCTCGCTCGTGCCCTGGTCGCCGAATCGCTCCGGCGGTTCCGCGACGCCGGCATGACCGACGGGATGCTCGGGGTCGACGCGACCAACCCGCTCGGCGCGCTCCCGCTGTACGAGGGCGTCGGGTTCGAGGTCGCCCGGCGCGAGCTCGCCTATCGGCGCACGGACAAGCCCGCGGCCGACGGCAAGGCGACAGGGCCGGCGACGGCCTAGGCGAAGAGCCGGCCCTCGCGCGCCACGAGCTCCATCCAGGCTCGCTCCCGGCCGATGGTCGTGGCCGGCCCGTGGCCCGGCTCGACCGCGACGTGGTCCTCGATCGAGCGCAGGCGCGCGAGCGACTCGACCATCGCGGCCGGGTCGCCGCCGGGGAGGTCCACCCTCCCCCACGCGCCCGCGAACAGCGTGTCGCCGCTGTAGAGGACGCCCTCGTCTTCGGCGAGGAGGCAGACCGAGCCCTCCGTGTGGCCCGGCGTGTGGAGCACGCGCAGGCGCAGCTCCCCGAACCGGATCAGGCCGCCTTCCGCCAGCTCGACCGCGGGCACGGACGGCGGGATCTCGAAGGGCGCGTACAGCGGCTGCGGGTCGGTCAGCCGCTCGCGGTCCAGCGGGTGGACGGCGATCTCGGCACCGGTGTGCGCCTGGACCGCGGCGTTGTCGCCGATATGGTCCCAGTGGCCGTGGGTGGACACGATCAGCTTGAGCGTCCAGTCGCGGGCGGCCAGCTCCTCGGCGATCCAGGCAAGGCTCGGCGTGGCGGTGTCGATGGCGATCGCCTCGCGCGACCGCGGGTCGGCGAGGACGTGGACGTTGGTGGCGACCGGCCCGACGACCCGGCGGAGGCGCTCCATCAGCGGGTCGGCGCGCGGTGCGGCGTCAGGCGGGCGTCTCGAGCTTGGCCCGCATGCAGTCGAAGGTCTGCCCGATCATCTTGGTGGCGGTCCCTTCGATCAGGCGCGCGCCGACACCCGCCAGCGTGCCGGCGATGTTCACGTCGGCGGTCCAGTCCATGACGGTCGTGCCGTCCGGGCCGTCCGAGAGCGACATCAGCGCGTCCGCGTCCACGGCGCTGCCCGGCGCCTGGCCGTGCGCCTTGATGGCGGCCTTGTCCGGGGCGACCAGCTCGGCGAACGTCATGTCCACGTTGAACCGCGCGCTGATGAAGCCGATGCCGACCTTGGCCGTCGCCTTGAAATGGGTGTCGTCGACGACCTCGATCTTCTCGACGCCCGGCCCGCACTGGCCGACCTGGTTCGGGTCGACGACGAAGGCCCAGACCTTCTCGCGGCTGGCCTTGATCGGCACGGAGCCTTCGAAGTGCATCGGTTCCTCCAGGGTGCCGCGCTGGGGTCGGCGGTCAGACGGGTCGGTCGGGCAAGGATACCGACGAGGGCACGTACGCGGTCGGCTCCTTGATGAACCGGGTCCGGCAGCCGATCGAGCAGAACGCGTAGACGACGCCGTCGTGCTCCGCGAGATGGCGGGCGTGCTCGCGGTCGACGGTCATGCCGCAGACCGGGTCGAGCAGCACGATGTCGTCGACGACCGGGCTCGAGCTCGATGGGCGCGATGGCCGCCCCGCCGGCGACCGTGGCCGGGCCGGGCGACGCGACGAAGTCGGCGCGACCGCGGCGGACCTGGACCAGCTCGGCGAGGATCGAGAGGGCGATCTCGGCCGGCGTCTCGGCGCCCAGGTCGAGGCCGGCCGGGGCGCGCAGCGCGGCCAGCCGGTCATCGGGGAGTCCGCGCCTCGTCGCGCAGCCATGTCGCGGACGACGTTGGCCCGGGTCGGCGAGGCGACCAGGCCCACGTACGACGCCTCGCGGGCCAGGGCCGCGGCCACGGCCTCCTCGTCCCAGACGCCCTGCGTCGCGACCACGACGTACGGCGCGAGCTCCGGGTCGAGCCGCTTGATGTCGGCCGTGCCCGACCACGCGCTCGGCGCCCGGGAAGGCGTCGACGTCCGCGACCGGGTCGATGACGGTCACCCGCCAGCCCGCGGCCGAGCCGAGGGTGGCGAGCGCACCGGCGATGGGCGTGGTGCCGGCGACCCACAGGACCGGCGCTGGCAGATGCGGTTCCACGTAGATCTCCAGGGTCCCGCCGGAGTGGCAGGTCATGACGAGCTCGATGACGCCGTCGCCGCGACGGCCCTCGGCCGGGCGCGTCCTTCGACAGGCGGAGCAGCCGTGGCTGGCCGTCCCCGAGCGATCGGAGCGCCTCGCGGACCACGACGGGCTGGGCGCAGCTCCCGCCGACCCAGCCCTCGATGGTGCCGTCCGGGTGGACGATGCCCGAGGCGCCGGGCCGCGCCGAGGTCGGCCGCTGGACCGCCACCACCGTGGCGACGGCGAACGGCCGACCCTCCGCCTCGAGCGTGGCGGCGCGAGCGAAGATGGATCGCGGGGCCATCGGCGTTCCTAGCTGATCCCGTTCTCGTGCAGGATCGCCCAGACCTTTTGCGGCGTGATCGGGATGTCGATGTTGCGGACGCCGAGGTGCCACAGGGCATCGACGACCGCGTTCGCGATCGCCGGCGGCGCGCCGACCGTCGCCGACTCGCCCACGCCCTTCGCGCCGATCGGGTGATGCGGCGACGGGGTGATGGTCTTGTCGAGCTCCCAGGCCGGGGTCTCCACCGCGGTCGGGACCAGGTAGTCCATGAACGTGCCGGCCTGGTTGTTGCCGAGCTCGTCGTAGGTGATCTGCTCGTACAGCGACGGGGCGAGGCCCATCGTCAGGCCGCCGTGGATCTGCCCGTCCACGATCATCGGGTTGATGATGTTGCCGCAGTCGTCCACGGCGACGAACCGGCGGACGTGGACCCGGCCGGTCCCCTTGTCGATGTCGACGACGCAGATGTAGCTCCCGAAGGGGAACGTGAGGTTGGGCGGGTCGTAGTAGTCGACCGCCTCGAGGCCGGCCTCCATCCCCGCGGGATGGTTGGTGTAGGCCGCGAACGCGATCTCCTGGATGGTCTTGAAGCGGTCCGGGCGAGCCCTTGACGCTGAACTTGCCGGGCTCCCATTCGAGGTCGTCCTCGTTGGCCTCGAGCAGGTGCGCCGCGAGCTTGCGGGCCTTCGCCTGGATCTTGCGCGCCGCGATCGCGGTGGCCGCGCCGGCGACCGGGGTGCTGCGCGAGGCGTACGTGCCGAGGCCGTAGGGCGCGGTGTCCGTGTCGCCGTACTCGATCTTGATGTCCGCGACCGGGAAGCCGAGCTCCTCGGCGATGATCTGGGCGAACGTGGTCTCGTGGCCCTGGCCCTGCGTCTGGACGCCGATCCGGGCCAGCACCTTGCCGGTCGGATGGACCCGGATCTCGCACGAGTCGAACATCTTGATGCCGAGGATGTCGAAGTCGTGCGACGGCCCGGCCCCGACGATCTCGGTGAAGCTGCTGATGCCGATGCCCATGAGCTCGCCGCGGGCGCGCTTCTCGAGCTGCTCCTTCCGGAGGCCGTCGTAGTCGATCATGTCGAGGGCCTTCTGGAGCGCGGCCGGGTAGTTGCCCGAGTCGTACTCCCAGCCGGTCGGCGTCTTGTACGGGAACTGCTCCGGCTGGATGAAGTTCTCCATGCGGAGCTGCGCCGGGTCCTTGCCGATCTCGTGGGCGAGGACGTCGACGATGCGCTCGACCGCGTGGACCGCCTCGGTCACGCGGAACGAGCAGCGGTAGGCCACGCCGCCGGGCGGCTTGTTCGTGTAGACGCCGTCGACCTCGACGAAGGCGTTGTCGAAGTCGTAGCTGCCGGTGATCACGTTGAAGAGGCCGGCCGGGAACTTCGACGGGTCCGCGGCGGCATCGCTGTAGCCGTGGTCGGCGAGGGTCTTGACCTTCATCGCCTGGATGCGGCCGGCCTTGTCCGACCCCACCTCGATGTTGATGTGGTAGTCGCGGGCGAACGAGTCCGCCTGCAGGTTCTCCGAGCGGTCCTCGATCCACTTGACCGGCTTGCCGACGGTCAGCGAGGCGACCACCGCGAGCACGTAGCCCGGGTAGACCGGCACCTTGCCGCCGAAGCCGCCGCCGATGTCGTGGGTCTTGACCCGGATGTTCTGCTCCGGGAGGCCGCTGACCAGCGCCAGGACGGTCCGGATGGCGTGGGGCGCCTGCGACGTCATGTGCAGCGTCAGCTGTCCGCGGGTCGGCGTTCCAGTCCGCGACGCAGCCACAGGTCTCGATCGAGGCGACGTGGATCCGCGGGATGTAGATGTCCTCGGAGACGCGCACCTCGGCCGCGGCCATCGCGGCGTCGGTCGCGGCCTCGTCGCCGGACTCCCAGTGCCAGATGTGGTTGTTGGCCTTGTCCGGGCCGCGATCCGGGCGGAGCACGGCCGCGCCGGGCTCCATCGACTTGTGCGGGTCGACGATGACGGGCAGCGGCTCGTAGTCGACGAGGACCGCGGCGACGCCGTCGGCGGCGATGTACTTGGTGGTGGCCACGACCGCGGCGACTTCCTGCGCCTGGTACATGACGGTCGTCGGTCGGCAGCACCATCTGCTTGTCGCCCGCGAGGGTCGGCATCCAGTGGAGGCCGGCCTTCTCGAGGTCCGCGCCGGTGATGACCGCGAGCACGCCCGGGATCTTCAGCGCCTCGGTCGCGTCGATGCCCTTGATCGTCGCGTGGGCGTACGGGCTGCGCACGATGTCGAGCCAGAGCTGGCCCGGCAGGTTGACGTCGTCGATGTACTCGCCCTGGCCGCGGATGAACCGCGGGTCCTCCTTGCGCTTGACCGAGTGGCCCATGCCCCCGATCTCGGCACTGGTGCGGGGCTCTGCTTCGGTGGTCATCTCGTCACTCCCCGCTCAACCGGCCGCGACCGGCGTGCCGCCGGCCTGGGTCTCGGCCGCGGCGCTCATCTCGGCGGCGGCCTGCTGGATGGACTTCACGATGTTCACGTAGCCGGTACAGCGGCACAGGTTGCCGCTGATCCCCCAGCGGATCTCGTCCTCGGTGGGATCGGGGTTCTCGCCCAGGAACCAGGCGGCCTGCATGATCATGCCCGGGGGTGCAGAAGCCGCACTGGAGGCCGTGCTGGTCCCAGAACGCCTGCTGCAGCGGGTGGAGGGTGGCGCCGTCGGCCATGCCCCTCGATGGTCTTGACCTCGCGCGCCGTCGGCCTGGACCGCGAGGACGGTGCAGGACTTCGCGCTCTCCCCGTCCAGGTGGACGGTGCAGGCGCCGCAGTTGCTGGTGTCGCACCCGACGTGCGTGCCGGTCAGCCCGAGGTCGTCGCGCAGGAAGTGGACGAGCAGGAGCCGTGGCTCGACGTCCGCCTCGTGGGCCTCGCCGTTGACGGTGACCGAGATGTGCTTCGTGGTCATCGTGGTCGCTGGCCTCCTACGCGTACGCGTTCGCGCGGTCGACGGCGGTGCGGAGCGCCCGGAGGGTCAGCTCGGCGACCATCGCCCGCTTGTAGTCGACGGGACCGCGGACGTCGCCGCCGGGGCTGCTCTGCGCCCCCGCGGCCGCGCCCGCCTGGCGGTAGAGGTCGTCGCTCGGCGGCTTGCCGACGAGGAGCGCCTCCGCGTCGGTCGCCGCGAACGGCGTGTCCGCGACGCCCGTGACGCCGATGCCGGCCTTCTCGATGGTGCCGTCGGCCCCGAGCGTGACCCGGCGCGGCCACGCCGGCGGTGGCGAAGTCGCCGACCTTGCGCTCGAGCTTCTCGTACGCGCCGCCGGTGTGGCGGCCGCGGCGTGGGATGCGGACCTCGGTGAGGACCTCGGTGGGCTCGATGGCGGTCGGTGAACGTGTCGAGGAAGAAGTCGCGAGCCTTGACGACGCGCTCACCGCTCCCGCTCCGGCAGACGACCGAGCCGTTGGCGGCGATCAGGATGGCCGGCCAGTCCGAGGCCGGGTCGGCGTGGGCGACCGAGCCGCCGATCGTGCCCCAGTTGCGGACCTGCGGATCGCCGATCAGGGCGGTCGCGTCCTCGAGCATCGGGTAGTGGTCCGCGACGATCGCGTTCTCGTGGATCCGGCGGTGCGTCGCGCGGGCGCCGATGCGCAGTTCGTCATCGGTCTCGACGATGCCGTCGAGCCCGTCGATGTCCTGGATGTCGACGAGGAGCGCGGGCTGGGCGAGGCGCAGCTTGATCAGCGGGATGAGGCTGTAGCCGCCGGACAGGATCTTGGCCTCGCCCTCGCGGTCCTTGAGGATCCGCAGGACCTCGTCGAGGTTCGCCGGCCGGACGTAGTCGAACTGAGCCGGGATCATCGCGCTGCTGCCTCCTGCCCGCTCGCGCGGGCGATACGGTCGACCCTTGAGCGTCAGCGCGTCCCTGCGCCCGGTCCTGGGGTCCGGAGCTATGGCGACGTTCCCGGGCCCTCGATCGGTGCCGTCTCGGCTGGGGTCCGACCGTGGTCCGGGTTGCGGGGATGTTGCACGGAAGTATCGTCCCGTGGTCGTTCGTCCGTCAACGAATCGTGCGGGTTCCATGGATAGGTTTTCGCAAGCGGAACCTCACACGCCGGGACCGCCGACCGTGGGCGGTCCCGGCGGGTGTCGGGACGGATCTAGGCGGCCAGCCCCTCCCCGGTCTCGAGGAACGTCTTGAGGCCGGACACGATGTACACGATCCCGTCGGCGAACTCGACCGCGGTCTGCGAGCCCGGGATGAGCCCGCTGGTGACCGTGAGCTTCGTGCCGCCCCGCTCGGCCGGCTCGACGAGCCAGGTCATGCGGATCGGGCCCTCGGCGTCGATGTCCGGCCGCCAGCGCGGGTGGAACGACATCGTGATCGAGCGCCCGGGCTCGATCTCGACCACCTCGCCGTCGGCGGCGATCCCGCCATCGGGGTAGGTGTAGGTCAGCGGGGCGCCGGCCTGCCAGGTCGAGGCGACCCGGGTGTCGTAGTAGTAGCGGACGGTGTCGTCGCCGTCGGTGATGGCCTGCCAGACCCGTTCCGGCGCGGCCTTGATCAGGATGGAATAGATGTGATCGACGCGGTCCATCGGACTCTCCAGCAGTCGTTTGAGGGTCGACATGGAGCCCACGACCGGCTCGGCGAATTTGCCGATCCAGCGATCGTGGACCAGACGGATGGGCACCGGGTTCAGGAAGTGGCGCTTCTCCCGCCCGACCCGCAGGGTCGTGACGAGGTCCGCCTCCTCCAGCACCGCGAGGTGCTTCATGACGCCGAACCGCGTCATCCCGGGCAGGTGCTCGCACAGCTCGCCGAGCGTCTGGCCATCGCGCTCGAAGAGCCGGTCGAGCAGGACCCGCCGATTCGCATCGGCGAGGGCCCGGAAGACCGGAACGGTGTCGTCCGTCATGCTGCCGAATATAGGTGACTCATTAGTCACGTGTCAAGCGTCAGCCGGCCAGGACCGAGTCGTATCGTGTTGTCGTGAAAACAGCTCGTGGACTCGGCGGGGCCGCGCTCGTCGCTGTCGTTATCGCCGGGTGCTCCGTCCTCCCCACGGACAAGCCCTCCGACGCCGTTCGCGGCGCGGTTGCGGCCACGGTCGCCCATGACCTCGGTGCCGCGGCCTCCCACGTCTGCCCAGAGCGCCGCGGCCAAGGGCCACTCCCGTTCAGAATCGACGGCATCACCGGGGCGGTCGACGGCCTCCCCTTCGAGCAAGCCTTCCCGATGATCACGTTCGACGCCTCCGGCCTGACCTTCGGGGATGAGGAGGTCGACGGCGATGTGGCGCAGGTCTCGCTGTCGGGGACGCTCGTCGAGATCATCGACCCGGCCCGATATGAGGCGGCGTATCGAGCCGGTGTCGCCGCCAGGGGCGAGGCGATCGATCAGGATCTGTTGGATCAGGTGCTTGGGCTGATCAACAGCGGCCGCTACGAGTTGCCAGTCGACCAAACCTACCGTGTCGTCCGTCAGGCAGGCACCTGGCAGGTGTGCGAGTTGGCTCCGACACCCTAGGGCCGACGGAGGGACGGCAACACGAAACGACTCCGTTCGCCTCGTCGCGGCGACGGGCGTCAGGGTTCCGGAAGGCGATGGATCGGGTCGGACCGCGGGCGGTCGCACCCGTCTCGTGCACACCGATCGGAGGTGCGCGGGGTCACGACGTTCGGGACGGTGGCCACGCTCGCGCCGGCCGGCGGCACGTACAGCAGGTGCATGGCGCTCTCGAACTCGTGCGGCTCGAGTGACGCCGCGATCGAGGCCCGTCCTTGCGAGGGCGGATCGAATACCGGTCGTCCATCCCATCAGCGCCATCCCATCAGGCACGACCGCGGCCGACATGCCGCGAAACGGAGCCTGCGCGCCTGCGGGTGCGCCCGTCAACAGATCGGAACCTCGGCTGGCGGGCGGGTACCTGTCGCCGCGGAAGGACCTCGATGCGCATCATGGTTCGATGCAACCTCCGGGAGCTGCCCGGCGTCGTGGCCGCATGCTGGTGTTCAGGCTGCTCCTGCTCGCGGCGTGTGCGCTCGTCGCCGGCTGCGGCCCTGGCAGCGGGGCGTCCCCATCGACGAACCCCTCGCCGGTCGTCTCATTCGCCGGTGGTCCGCCCAGCGTGACCGGCACCGTCACCGCCGGTCCTGTCTGCCCGGTCGAGCAGTCACCGCCCGACCCGAAATGCGCCCCACGGCCGGTCGCGGGCGCCGTCATCATCGCGACGGACTCGAGCGGTCAGGAAGTCGGTCGTGCCACGAGCGCCGCCGATGGTTCGTACCTGGTGATCGTGGGCCAGACGGGCACGGTGCTCATCTCGGCAATGCCGGTCGCCGGCCTCACTGGGAGCTCCCGCACCGGTGAGTGTCACGCTGGCTTCACCGAGCGAGACCGAACGCATCGACCTCGAGTACGACACCGGGATCCGCTGAGGGGTCGTTGCGTCGAAGACCCGCGATCGCGTCGAGGACATGCGGTCGCCGCGAGCGACCGGAACTGCATCGGTGGCGTCCGCCGTCGGGGGCATGATGCTTGGCGTGACACGGACCGTCATCCGACTCGGACCAGCGATCGTCCTCCTCGTCGCGGCGGGATGTGCCTCCACGCCTGTGCCATCGGCTTTCCCTGCGCCGAGCCTCGGCCCGGGCGAGATCGCTCTGCCGGAGCAGCCGACCGATCAGCTTGGCTCACCGCCGCCCTGCGGCGGGTATGGCTTCGTCGGCCCGGTCTCTCTTCACGGTTCAGCCGATGACCCCCGCCTCACGTGGATCGACCACGAGATCACCAGGGAGCAGGAGGCCGTCGTGTGGCCGCGTGGCTACCGGGCTCGCAATTCGCTCCCCATCTGGAAGTCCTCGACGCAGCCGGCGACGTCGTCGCTCGCGAGGGCGACCTTGCCCAGGGCGCCTGCCCCATGCCGGCCGGCCAGCTGCTCGTCGAGATGGCGTCACCTACGCCGGGCCGGACGACGGTCCGACCCGCCGTGTCGATAACGTGTGGCCAGATCAAGGCCGACTTCTGCCATGACGCGATCTTCCTCGCAGGATCGGTCGACGCCGAGCTCCTTGACGCCGCAACAGCGATCGTCGTCGATGACGTCTGTCCGCCCACCACTGTCTGCGACCGACGTTACCCATTCATGGCGATGGTCGTCCTGATCGACGGCCCCAGCGTCACCGGCACGTACCAGGTCGTCGGCCAGAACGGGCCAGACGATCGCGCCGACGTCTGGAATGCACCGCTCCCGGCTCACATCGCGGCCGCCGTCGCCGCCATCACCGGCGCTAGCAAGGAGTCGTCGCCGGCGCCATGACTCGGGCGGTCGTCCCGTCCCCAGGCGCCGAGTGGCACCGTTCGACCGAACGCGACGCATTTGCGCGCGTCGGTGCTGCTCCGGTAGCGTTGGGATCATGGCGCCCGTCCCCATAGGTCGATCCCGATGACGGGGCCAGTGCCCGCCACAACCCCGCCTCGGGCCATCGGGGCGGTGACCGTCACGGCGACCGTCATCGGCCTGGTCGCACTGGGGATCGGGCTGTTCACGCTGATCCGCTCCGACGGCCACTCGGTCGCCGTGGTCGTCCTGGCGGCCGCAGTCCTCATCGGCGCTCTCCTCGTGCTGGCATCGCAGCACCTCTCCGGGCCGGTCGCCGCATTCCTCGCGATCGCCGCGATCTGGACGTCGGTCCTCCTCCTGGGGCTGATCCTCTTCGTCGGGGGCCGCGCAGTGCCGTGCCCCGAGCTGGGTACCGTCGGTGAGCCCGGACGCGATGACGCCGCGATCGCGCGGATGTGCGAGCAGCACGAGGCAGCCCTCCACCCACCGGACCTGATCGCCGTGAACGAGCCACTGTCATGGCTCGTCGTCTGGGGCATCGGGCTCGCCGTGACGGGCGGGGCGATCGCTGTCGGCTCGAGGAAGCCCCGTGCCTGAGCCCCGGGTCCGCCTGCGCGACGCCACCTTCGACGACGCCGACCTCCTCGACTCCTGGGAGACGCCCGAGGCGCTCGGCGAGTTCAACTATTTCGGCATCCCGAGATCGTCGAAGGGCGATGCGCTCTCCCGCGGGCCGCTCCGCGACGAGCGCAACGGGACGCTGATCGTGGAGGTCATCGAGACTGGCGAGCCCATCGGCACCGTCGGCTGGCACGGCGTCGGGTACGGCCCCAACAGCGCGAGCCGGGCCTGGAACATCGGCATCGCGCTCATCCCGAGCGCGCGCGGTCGCGGCTTCGGCGGCGAGGCCCAGCGCCTGCTCGCCGAGGAGCTCTTCCGGACGACCGACGCGAACCGGGTCGAGGCTTCGACGGACGTGGAGAACATCCCCGAGCAGCGCGCCCTCGAGAAGGCCGGGTTCGCCCGCGAGGGCGTCCAGCGCGGCGCCCAGATGCGCGGCAGCGGGTATCACGACCTCGTCACCTATTCGAGGCTTCGCTCGGACCCCTGACCGGCGCGACGACCTTGACGCGCCGAGGCGTTCGGCGCATACCACCCGCAAAGGTGGTGGACCGATGGGCGAACCGAAGCCGAAGCAAGCGCAGCACAACGCCGGGGCCTTCCTCGGCCCGACCTCCTGGCGGCGGTCCCGATGAAGACCCTCAGCGACGAGTACCACGACGGTCCCGCCGAACCGGAGGATTCGGACCGCGTGCCGCCGCCCGAGGTCCCGGGACGGGTCAGGCAGTTCCTCGACCAGCTGACCGCGATCGGGAAGGCGCGCTAGGCTCGCCCGGGCTCCAGGTGACGATCCCGATCGGCATCGGCCGCTGCGAGGCCAGCCCGACCCCCGTCTCGTCCTGCACGATCTGCTCGTCGAGCGCCGCCTGGAACCGGCGGTCCTTCTCGCCTCCGGGCTCGACCCAGAGCTGGCGGCGCAGGAACCCCTCCAGCTGGGCGCGAGTCTCGAACCGCCGCGGCTCCCGGTCCAGCCGCTGGACGTCGGGCGCGTAGCCCATCGCTCGGAGCAGCTCGACGAACTCCGGCAGCGCCGGCAGCGCGATCCGCGACTCGCCGTGGACCGGCGGCCAGCACGCGTCCGCGACGGACGCCGGCTGGCGCTCCATCAGCACCGCGACCGCCAGGCGTCGCGTCACGGCCTCCATCGCCGCCAGGAACGGCCCGATGGCCTCGATGTCGTAGCCGACGTGCGCCATCAGCGCAACGTCCGCGCCGAAGGGCGCCGGATCCTGGGGCGGCCAGCGGCCCACGACGACTCGGATGTTCGCGATCGATGCCGCCGCCGCATCCTCCCGCAGGGCGTCCAGCATCCCGGTCGACGGGTCGATGGCCACGACCGACCCGCCCGATGGCGCGAGCGCCGCGGCGATCGGCAGGGCGTACCGGCCCGCGCCCGCCCCGATGTCGAGCCACGTCTCGCCGGGGCGCACCAGCGCCAGCAACGCGTCGAGCGCCGGCTCATCCGTCCGCGCGGGGTCGGCCCGGAAGAGCCCGGTCACGGGCGCGTAGAAGTCGGCACCGTCGGGGACCTCGCGGAGCCGGTCGACCTGCTCGCGGTTCGCCCGCACGCGCGCCGCCCACGCCGCCTCCAGGACACCGACCAGGTCCGCGGGCGTATCGACGTCCGGGTTCGAACCGGCGACGGCTACCTCCTGGACCCGCTCGGGGTGCGCGGCGAGGACCGGGCCGAGCCCGCGATCGCCGCTCGCCTCGTCCAGGAGCGCGAACCCGGCGGACCGCACCAGGACCGGGTTGCGGCCGCGGTCATCCGCGTACGCCGGCACCACGACCGGCCGCGTCGGGTCCGCGGGGGCGTCCAGGAGCGCCCGGATCACGTCGGTCCGCACGGTCGGCTGATCACCGAGCGCGATCAGGACGGCGTCGGTCCCCTCCCCCACGGCGGCACGACCGGTCGCCAGCGAGCTGGCCAGCCCGCGTTCGGGCTCGGGATTGACGACCCGGCGCTCGGCCCGCCACTCGATCGCGGCCTCGACCGACGCGGCGTCGGCGCCGAGGACCACGATGACGTCGTCGATGCCGGCCTCGGCCAGGCGGTCGAGCGTGTGCTGGAGGAGCGGCCGGCCGTCGACCGTCGCCAGGAGCTTCCCGCCCCCGAACCGGGAGCCGGCGCCCGCAGCCAGCACGATCGCAGCGACCCGGCCCTGGTCCATCCGTGCCATCTTCCCACCTGCCACCGCGGCGAGTAGCCTTGGCGCCGAGCGCGCGCGACCAGAGGGAGTGAGCCGAGGATGACCGGGAATACTGGCCCGTCGGGGACCGACCCGTGGCGCGACCTGCCACCAAGCGACCCTGACGCTCGCGACCCCGGCGACCCGGACCATCCGTTCGGGTCCGATCGACGGATGCCGAGACCCCGGCGGCCTCCGCGCCGGATGCGGCCCGGACCGACTGGGCGCCACCCGGCGGTCGCGACGCCGCCGCCCGCGCGACCGGATCTGCCGCCGATGCCGGCGATGGACGCGACGACCAAGCTGACCCTCGGAGCGGGCTTCGCGCTCGCGATCCTCGGACTGCTCGGCGTCGCGGTCGGGACCTGGAACTTCTCCTGGAGCGGGATCATCCTGATCCTGGCCGGACTCGTCGGCGCCGCCGGCGGCTGGATCGCGGTCACGAACGCCGGCAAGACCCTGATGATCGCCGCGCGCGACATCGTGCTGATCGGCGGCACGATCGGCGCCGTGCTCGGGATCCTGTTCGTCCTGCAGCTCATCACCGACCTCGACCACCTGTCGAGGACTACGGCGGCGCCTCGGGCCTGATCGTCGCCCTGCTGACCGCGGTCGCCGGCGGCGCGCTCTACGCCGCGGCGGCCCGTCACTGGGGCGACCGGCCGCTCGCGCCGTGGACGATCCTGCTCCGCGCCGGCCTGCCCGGCCGCCTGATCCTCGGCGGCACGGCGCTGGTGATCGTCGGCTGGCTCGGCAACGTCACGATCGGCGCGTGGTTCCTCGACACCGGGGTCCTGACGATCAGCCTCGTGCTGCTCGCCCTGCTGCTCGCCCGCGCGGAGGCGGACCCGGAGCAGCCGATGCAGCTGCCGTTCCCCGCCGCGTTCGTCGATCATCGTCCTCGTCGCGATCGCCGGCCTCGAGGCGCTCTTCCAGGATGGGCGACCTGATCGCCGGTGCCCACCAGGGCATCCAGAGCTGGCTGACGCAGCTCATCGCCGTGGCCGGCGTCGCCCTGGCGCTCATCGGCGCCGTGCTCGCGGTGCTCGAGACGACCAGGGCCGGGACGACCTCCGGGGCCGCTGAGCGTCCGCTGACGAGCGTCCGGCGAGCGTCTGGTCAGGCGACCGCCCGCTGCCGGAGCGGGACGCCGCTCCCGCCGTAGCGCTCCGCCACGACCTCCGCGAGGATCGCCAGGGCCGTCTCGGCCGGCGCCCGGCCGCCGAGGTCGAGGCCGACCGGTCCGCGCAGCCGGTCGAGCTCCTCGTCGCTGACCCCCGCCTCGCGGAGGCGCGCGCGCCGGTCGCCCTGCGTCTTCTTCGACCCGACCGCGCCGACGTAGCGGCAGCCCCGCCGGAGCGCCTCGATGATCGCGGGCTCGTCGAACTTGACGTCATGCGTGAGCACCGCGACCGCGTCGTTCGGCCCGAGCGAGATCTCGTCGGCGACCTCGTCGGGCCAGCCGACGATCAGCCGGTCGACGTCCGGGAAGCGCTCGGCCGTCGCGAAGGACGCGCGACCGTCGATGACGACCGTCTCGAAGCCGAGCTCGCGCGCCAGCCGGACCAGCGACCGGGCGACCTCCACGGCCCCGACGACCACGAGGCGCGGGCGGACCGGGAACACCTCGATGAAGAGCGAGCGCCCGCCCAGCTCGACCGTTCGCGACAGCCCGCGCTTGAGGGCCTCGCCGGCGGCCGCGACGAGCTGCGCGTCGAGGTCGGCGGCACCCAGCGTCCCCTCGAGCCGGCCCTCGTCGTCGACCACGAGCTCGGGCTCCGGGCGGCGCCCCGGCGCCCGGCTGGTGGGGCCCGAACTCGCCCGGCGGCGAGTCGGCGGGGAGTGGCGTGATGACCGCCGCGCCCTGTCCGGCCGGGCCGAGCGACGCGCGAGCGGCCGTGACCACGGCGGCGGGCGCGACCGGCTCGACGAGCACGTCGATGGTCCCGCCGCAGGCCAGGCCCACGTCCCACGCCTGCTCGTCGCTGATCCCGTAGCGGATGACCCGGGCGTGGCCGTCGGCACGCGCCTTGTCGATCTCCTCGGCCGCGGCGCCCTCGACGCAGCCGCCGCTGACCGAGCCCGCGATCCGGCCATCGGCCGCGTACAGGAGCACGGCGCCCTCGGGGCGCGGCGCGGACCCGAAGGTGCGGACGACGACGGCACGGCCCACGGGGACCCCGTCATGCTCCCAGGCGGCCAGGGTGTCGAGCAGCTCCTTCATCGGATCGGCCTCGCTGCGGATGGATCGGTCGGCGCCCCGCCGACGACGTCTGGTGGCGCGGCCACGGCCGGCACCGCCGACCCGGGCAGCGCCGCGTGCGAGGCGGCCTCGCTCCCCCGCCGCGTGTCGCTCGCGCGGACCCCGCCGAGGATCTCCCCGAGACGCTCGAGGTTCGCGACGGTCCCGGCTGCCAGGAAGTCGTCGACGTAGGGGTACGCGGCGCGCATGCCGCCGGCCAGCGGCTGGTAGCCGGGCGTCCCGGCGAGCGGATTGAGCCAGACCAGGCGGTGGCAGTTGCGCCGCAGGCGGGCGGTCTCGGTCGCCACGAGCGCGGGGTCGCCGCGGTCCCAGCCGTCGGAGACGACGATGACGACCCCCGACGTGCGCAGCGTCCGCCGCGCCCACTGCTGGTTGAACGTGCGGAACGACTCGCCGATCCGGGTCCCGCCGGCCCAGTCGTTGACGGCGTCGGAGACGCGGGCGAGCGCCCGGTCGCGGTCGCGGTCCTTGAGCAGCCGCGTGACGCGCGTGAGCCGCGTCCCGAACACGAACGACTCCGTGCGGACCTCCGACGCCGCGGACAGCGCCTGGACGAACCGCAGCAGCAGCCGCGAATGGCGCTCCATGGAGCCCGAGATGTCGCACAGCACGACGAGCGAGCGCGGCTCGCGGATCGGGCGCCGCCAGACCCAGTCGAGCAGCTGGCCGCCGGTCCCGAGGTTGCGCCGGAACATCGCGCGGGGCGCGAGCCGACGGCCGTGCGAGTGGAGCTCGTAGCGGCGCGTCCGCCGGCGCTCGAGCCTCGGCACGAGCAGGTCGACCAGCCGCTCGGCCTCGCGCAGCTCCGCGGGCGTCATCCGGTCGAACTCGCGGTGGCGCAGGACCTCGCCCTGGCTGTAGGCGTCGGGCGAGATCACGATGCCCGCGATCGGCGCCTCGTCCTCGGCGTCCTGGTCGTCCGATGCGGGCAGCGGCACGCCGGCCTCGTCGGGCCGCTGCTCGGTGGTCTCGCTGCCGTCGCCGGGCTGCGGGCTCGCCGCCCCTTCGAGCTGGTCCGCGTCGCCGTCCTGCCCGCCGATCGGCGGCGGCTCGAACGCGCCGGGGAGCCGCGAGCCGCGGCGCCGCCACCAGCGGTCGAAGACCGCCTCGTAGGTCGCCCGGTCGTCGCGGCGGCGGACGAAGATGGCCGCGCCGGCGCCGCGGACCTGCTCGCGGTCGCCGATGTCGACGAGCGTCAGCGCGCGGGCGAAGTCGACCGAGGCGCCGATGTCGATCGAGAGCCGGGCCGCCCGGAGCGCCCTGGCGAAGCCGACGGACTCGCCCAGCAGGCGCCGCCCATCGACCTCGGCCCCGAACGGCTGGCGGACGACGGCGGGGTCGGACATGGCCTCAGCCGCTCGCCGCGGCCTCGGCGAGGAGCCGCCGCGCGGTGTCGCCGCGGACCTGGCGGATGTCCTCCTCGTACTTGAGGACGACGCCGAGGGTCTCGTCGACCAGCTCGGGCTGCAGCTCGCGGGCTCCGAGCGAGAGGAGCGCCGCCGCCCAGTCGAGCGTCTCGGCGATCCCCGGCACCTTGGTGAGGTCCGCCTCGCGCAGGCGATGCACGAACCCGACGACGTCGCGCGCGAGGCGCTCGGGCGCCTCGGGCACCCGCGCGAGCACGATCTCGTATTCCTTCTGCGCGGTCGGGTAGTCGATCCAGTGGTACAGGCAGCGCCGCTTGAGCGCGTCGTGGACCTCGCGCGTCCGGTTCGAGGTCAGGATCACCCGCGGCGGCCGCTCCGCCTTGATCGTGCCGATCTCCGGGACCGTGACCTGGAAGTCGGAGAGGATCTCGAGGAGATAGGCCTCGAACTCCTCGTCCGCCCGGTCGATCTCGTCGATCAGCAGCACCGGCGCGACCCCGTCGGTCACCTCCAGCGCCTGGAGCAGCGGGCGGCGGATCAGGAAGTCCTTGCCGAAGATGTCGTGCGCACTGGCGCGGTCGGCCTCGCCGCGGGCCTCGAGCAGCCGGATCTCGAGCATCTGGCGCGGGTAGTTCCACTCGTAGACCGCGGTGTTGACGTCGAGGCCCTCGTAGCACTGCAGGCGGATCAGCGGCGCCCCGAGGCTGGCGGCGAGGACCTTCGCGAGCTCCGTCTTGCCGACGCCGGCCTCGCCCTCGAGGAGCAGCGGGCGCCCGAGCTCGAGCGCGAGGAAGACGGCCGTGGCGAGCGAGCGGTCCGTGATGTAGTCGCGCTCGCGGAAGTCGGCCTGGATCGCCTCGATGGAGCGCGTGCCGGCTGGGCGGCTCTCTCGGTCGGTCATCGGGGGAATCTACACGGCCGGGGCGGCGCGGGCGCGCGGCGGGTCACCGCGCACGCGACCCTAGCCGTCGGGCGCGTCGAGCTCCCGCGCGTACGGCGGGAAGCGGAACCGCTGCGACCGGGTGAGGATGCCGCCGTGGCCGAGCTTGGCGACCGTCCGCTCGGACGCGGGCTCGCCCGACAGCAGCCGCGGCAGCAGCAGGTCGGCGGCGGTCGCCTTCGAGTAGGCGCCGCAGGTCGGCAGGCCCAGGATCGACGTCGCCCCGACCCGCGCCAGCCAGAGCATCGAGCCCGGATGGGCCGGAACGCCGCGGCGCACCACGCGCCCGCCGAGCGCCTCGATCGCCACGAAGAACGGGTCCTCCGGATCGGTGCTCGCCGATCCGGCCGTCAGGATCAGGTCCGCCTGGTCGGGCGGGTGCGTGAACCGGGCCAGCGCGGTCTCGACGGCTTCGTCGTCGTCGTCGGTGTAGACGATGTCGATGATGGTCGAGCCGAGTCCCTCGACCTTGGCCCGGACGCTGGCCTCGAACCGCTCGCGCGCCGTCGCGATGCACGGATTCCTTCACGACGACCCCGACGCGACCGGCGATGAACGGCGCGACCCAGACGAGCGGCCGGCTGCCGAAGTCGGCGAGGCGGGCGCCGGCGTCGACGATCGACGCCTCGACGACGTGCGGCGCCACCTTGATGCTCGCCACGAGGTCGCCGCGCTCGACGATCTGGCCGTCGAAGACCGTGAACACCTCGAGCGGGTCGAGCCGGTTGACCTGCTCGAGCTCCGCGATCCGCACGTTGACGACGCCCGGCGTCGCGGCCAGCAGGTCCATCCGGCTCTGGTTCGGGCCGCGGATCTCCAGGCCCGGTCCGGCGACGGCCTTCGCGAGGCGGAGCGAGGCGTCGTCCTCGTGCAGCTCGCCGGCTTCGGCGATCAGGACGGTGACGGGCGGCCCGTCATCGCCCGCGGCGAGCGCCGCCAGGTCGGCATCGGTCAGGCGGCGGCCCTTGGCCCAGTGCTGGCCGGCGACGGTCAGATCGCGGGTGAGGATCGCCCCGGTCAGGCGTTGCGGCGCGCGCCGGCCGGGCGTGACCCGTTCGACGCGCATGCCGCCTTGCCGGTCAGGTCAGGCGGAGCGGCCGAGCGCGGCCTCGATCGCCCGTCGCGTGTAGACCTCGGCCATCCGGGTCCGGTACTCGCGATCGGCATGGATGTCGCCGTTGACGGTGACCCCGTCGGTCGCGTGCGCCGCAGCGGCCGCAACGGCCGTCGCCGACCCGTCCGAGCCGAGGAGCGCGGCCTCGACGGCCTTCGCGCGATAGGCCACCTCGCCCACCCCGGTGAGGGCCACCCGGGCATGCGAGATCGACCCGCCGCTCGAGGCCACCACCGCGGCCACCCCGACGATGGAGTAGCCGGACGCCGGCTGCTCGAGCTTGCGGTACGCGCCGGTCGCGCCGTCCGGCAGCGGTCCGCGCCGCAGCGAGACGAGGAGCTCGTCCGGCGCGATGCCGGTCTGGAACGCGCCCTCGAAGAACCCGTCCAGCGGCACGACGCGCTCCCCGCGGGCCGAGCGGAGGACGACGGAGTAGTCGAGCGCGAGACCGAGCGCCGGCAGGTCCGACGCCGGATCGGCGTGCGCGATGGCGCCACCGACCGTCCCGCGGTTGCGGACCTGGATGTCGCCGATGCCCAGGATCGTGTCCCTCGCGAAGTCGAGCTGGGTGGTCTCGAGCACCTCCGCATACGTGACGAGCGCGCCCATCTCGAAGCCGCCGTCGGGCAGGGCCTTGGCGCCCTTGAGCTCCTGGAGCCTGCCGATGTCGATGATCGTCTCCGGGCTCGCCAGCCGCAGCTTCATCAGCGGCAGCAGGCTCATCCCGCCGGCGAGCACCTTGGCCGAGCCGTCCCCGGCGGCGAGCGCGGCCAGCGCCGCGTCGAGGGTGGCCGGGCGCTGATAGCCGAACGATGCCGGGATCATGCCTGGCCTCCCTTCGCGGACTGGATGGCGCGCCACACGGTCTGGCCCGTGTAGGGCATGTCGAGATGGCGGATGCCGAGCGGGCTCAGGGCGTCGACGACGGCGTTGGCGACCGCGGCCGTGCTGGCGATGGCGCCGGCCTCGCCGACCCCCTTCACGCCGAGCGGGTTGACCGGCGACGGCGTGACGGTCTGGTCGAGCTCGATGTTCGGGAACCACGCGGCCCGCGGCAGCGCGTAGTCGAGCATCGAGCCCGTCAGGAGCTGGCCCTCGTCGCTGTAGATGGCGCCCTCCCAGAGGGCCTGGCCGACGCCCTGGGCGATCCCGCCGTGGAGCTGGCCGTCGACGATCATCGGGTTGATCTTGTTGCCCACGTCGTCGACCGCGACATAGCGGACGAGCTCGACGTGGCCGGTCTCCTCGTCGATCTCGACGATCGCGATGTGGGTCCCGAACGGCCACGTGCAGTTCGGCGTGTCGTAGTAGGCCGTCTCGTCGAGGTACGGCTCCATGCCCTCGGGGGCGTCGAAGGCGAGGTCGAGCGCGAAGGCGATCTCCTGGAACGTCTTCTTGCGGTCGGGCGAGCCCTTGACCCGGTACTCGGCGCCGACGATCTCGATGTCGTCCACGCTCGCTTCGAGCATGTGCGCCGCGTAGCGCGCCGCCTTGGCCTTGATCTTCTCGGCGGCCTTGATGGCCGCGGTCATGCCGACCGACGAGGTGCGGCTGCCGTACGAGCCGTAGCCGAACGGCGTGCCCTGCGTGTCGGAGTGCTGGACGATCACGTCCTCCATGGGGATGCCGAACTGGTCGGCGACCACCTGGGCGTACGTGGTCTCGTGGCCCTGGCCCTGCGGCTGGGTGCCCATCGTGACGATGACCTTGCCGGTCAGGTGGACCCGGATGTTGGACGACTCCCACATCGCGGCGCCCCAGCCCTCGCCGACCGCGCCGATCCACTTGGACGGCGCGACCCCGCAGACCTCGATGTAGGTGCTGAAGCCGAAGCCGAGGAGCTTGCCGCGGGTCTTGGCCTCGGCCTTCTTCGCGGCGAGGTCGGCGTAGCCGGCCGTCGCGAGCGCCTTGTCCATCGCCGGCTCGTAGTTGCCGGAGTCGATGTAGATCTTGGCCCCGCCGGACGCGGTCCCGAGCCCCGAGGGGTTGTCGTAGGGGAACTGGTCCGGGGCGATGAAGTTCCGGCGCCGGACCTCGGCGCGATCCATCCCGATCTCGGCGGCGAAGAGGTCCATCGCCCGCTCGATGACGTAGGTCGCCTCGGGGCGGCCGGCGCCGCGGTACGCGTCCACGAACGTGGTGTTCGTGTAGACGCCGGTCACCTCGGCGTAGACGTTCGGGATCTTGTAGCAGCCCGAGAGGACCCGGGCGTAGAGCGTCGTGGGGATGCCCGGGCCGATGGTCGAGAGGCGGCCGCCGAGGTTGGCGAGCGTCTTGACCCGCAGCCCGGTGACCTCGCCGTCGCGCTTCCCGGCGATCTCGACGTAGGTGATGTGGTCGCGGCCGTGGATCGTGCTCTGGTAGTTCTCGCGCCGGCCCTCGACCCACTTGACCGGCCGTCCGCCGATCGCCTTGCTGGCGAACATCGTCAGCGCCATGTCGGCGTAGCAGAAGATCTTGGTGCCGAACGCGCCGCCGACATCGGGGCTGATGCACCGGATCTTGTGCTCCGGGATGCCCGTGACGAAGGCCGCGAGCAGGAGGCGCTGGATGTGCGGCGTCTGGCTGGACATCCAGACCGTGTACTCGTCGGTGCCGGGGTTGTACCAGCCGATGTCGCCGCGGGTCTCCATCGGGTTCGGGATCAGGCGCTGGTTGACGAGCCGCTGGCGGACCACCACCTCGGCGCCGTCCACGGCCGCGTCGGTGCCGGCCTTGTCGCCGACGCTCCACTCGAACACGACGTTGTTCGGGGCGTTCTCGTGGAGCTGCGGCGCGCCGGGCTGCATCGCCTTCTCCGCGTCCACCACGGCCGGGAGCGGCTCGTAGTCCACCTGGATCACGTCGAGCGCGTCGTAGGCCTGCGCCTCGGTCTCGGCGACGACCGCCGCGACGCCCTCGCCCGTCCACTTGACGCTGTCCGTGGCGAGGATCCGCGGCGTGTTGACGTTGTTCTGGATGCCCGCGCTGCCACCGGCCGGCCAGGCCATCGGGAGCGGGTTGTACGGGATGTCGGCCCCGACGAAGACCGCCAGCACGCCGGGCATGGCCTTGGCCGCCGAGATGTCGACGGAGCGGATGTTGGCGTGGGCGTACGGGCTGCGCAGGATGGCCAGGTGGGTCATCGAGGCGAGCTTGATGTCGTCGAGGTAGTTGCCCTCGCCGGTGATGAACCGGGGGTCCTCGGTCCGCTTGATCGGCTTGCCGAGCGGGGTGGTCGGGGCGTCGAGCACGTCGGTCATGGTCGTGTCCCCTGCCTACGCGTTGACCGGGGCGGCGGCCCCGTCACGGATGGTCGCCGCGGCGGCCCGGATGGCCACCACGATGTTCTGGTACCCGGTGCATCGGCAGATGTTGCCGCCGATGGCGTGGCGGATCTCCTCGTCCGTGGGATCCGCGTTGTGCGCGAGCAGGTCGGCCGCGACCATGATCATGCCGGGCGTGCAGAACCCGCACTGGAGGCCGTGCTTCTCCCAGAACGCGGTCTGCAGCGGGTGCAGGCCGTCGACGGGCGCCATGCCCTCGATGGTGGTGACGCTGGCGCCATCGGCCTGGACCGCGAGCACCGTGCACGATTTCACGGCGCGCCCGTCGAGGTGGACCGTGCAGGCCCCGCACTGGCTGGTGTCGCAGCCGACATGCGTGCCGGTCAGGTCGAGGTCCTCGCGGAGGGCCTGGACGAGCAGCCGTCTCGGCTCGACGTCGAGGTCCCGTGCCGTCCCGTTGACCGTCAGCTGGATGTGCTCGCCCACGGGCTCGACCTCCTCCGGCTACGTGTCGCGCGGCGCGAGAGCGCCCGCGCACCCCTGGAGCATCCGGGTCCTCGCGACGTCGGGGAACGAGGTCGACGAGGTGCCGCGATGGTGGCACCGTGGCGGTACGGAATCAAGCCGGTCGCGGATCAGGGTCGGGGCGGCCGCTTCGCTGCCGGGTCGTAGCGGCCGAGCGCGGCGGTCCGGATGTCGACCGCGCGCGGGTCGAGGGCCGCGAGCCGCTCCGCCGACGGCAGGTCGGTGATGCGGACCGCCTCCGCGATGCGCGCCAGCTTGCGCACGACCGATGCCCACGGGAGCGCGGCGAGCGACCCGGCCGTGGCCAGGCCCACGCGCTCGATGCCGCGGCCGCCGCTCGCCGCATAGCTCACGGCCCAGACGAGCAGCTCCTTCGTGTCGTCGCTCCCCTCGATCGTGTCGAGGGCCCCGCAGATGATCCCGCGCTCGCGCGGGGCGGCGCGGACGAGGCGCCAGTTGTCGGGGCCGTCGATGAGGTCGACCGCGAGGCTCGAATACGGGGCGGCCAGGATCGTCTCCGGGCCGGCCGCGTCGGCCGCGCCACCGGTGATCGCCAGCGAGAGGTGGACGCCCGACCAGCCGTCCGCCAGCCGCTCGTTGAGGTCGCGGAACCGCGCCCGTTCCGCGGCGTCGTCGCCGATCCCCACCGCCCCCGGCTCATGGACCTCGACGAGCAGGCAGCCCGCGGCGGCCAGGTCGGCGATCCAGCGGCGCCACGGCTCCACGGAACCGCCGAGCGCGACGCCCGAGGTGAACGGACCGGTCAGCACGGCTTTCGTCGCGGTCGAGGTCCTGGCGGCCGTCCCGCGCCAGGCGGCGACGGGGTCGTCGCGGACCAGCGGCCAGCCGCCGTCGGTCACCGGCTCGAGCGCGGCCGCGTGCTGGACGTCGAGGATCGCGTCCAGGACCGCTTCGGGCGCCGCATCCGGCGCGACGGGCGGTCGCGGCAGCGGCCCGAGCAGCGTTCCGAACATGGTCCTCCGGCGCCGTCCCGTGGCGGGCGGACGGGCTGGACCCGCCTCGCCGTCACGTGGCGATTGCTAGCATGGTGCGGCCGGGCCATCTTGCCATACGAGGCCCACGAACCAAGGGCCGCTCCCCGCACCGAGGCCTGTCTTGCCCGACCTTCCACCACGGCTGGTGCACTACGTCCCGATCCTCCGCTGGATCCCGGCCTACGACCGCCGGGACCTGCGGCCCGACCTCATCGCCGGCGTCGTCAGCTGGGGCGTCATGGTCCCGGTGGCGATGGCGTACGCGGGGCTCGCCGGGCTGCCCCCGCAGGCCGGGCTGGTCACCGCGTTCGCCGCGATGGCCGCGTACGCGGTCTTCGGCACGACCCGGCACCTGAAGGTCACGGCGAGCTCCTCGGTCTCGGTGATGTCCGCCGCGGTCGTCAGCGCGCTGGCGGTCGCGGGCGACCCCCGCTACCTCGAGCTCAGCGCGATGCTCGCCCTGATGGTCGGCCTGTTCCTGCTCGCCGCGGGCGTCGCGAAGCTCGGCTTCATGTCGCAGTTCCTGGCCAAATCGGTGGTGACCGGGCTTCGTCATCGGCCTCGCGATCACGATCATCGTCGGACAGGTGCCGGCGCTGCTCGGGATCCCGCCGTCGACGGGCGGCGTCCTCGAGCGCCTGGCCGACCTGGCCGGTCACGGGGCGTCCATCAACGTCAGGACCATGGTCGTCGGCCTCGGCGCCCTCGCCCTGATCATCGTGCTCCGGCGCGTCGCCCCGCGGATCCCGGGCGCCCTCGTCGCGCTCGTCGGCGGGATCGCCATCTCGGCGGCCCTCGACCTGGGAAGCCAGGGCGTCGCGGTCGTCGGGGAGATCCAGACCGGCGTCCCGCTCCCGTCGCTGCCGAGCGTCGGCATCCGCGACATCGGCTTCCTCGCCACCGGCGCCGTCGGGATCGTCTTCCTCGCCCTCGCCGAGAGCCTCGGGGCCGCGCGGTCGTTCGCGAGCCGCCACGGCTACGACGTCGACCCCGACCAGGAGCTGGTGGCGCTCGGCGCGAGCAACCTGGCGACCGGGATCTTCGGCGGGTTCGTCGTCGACGCCAGCCTGTCCCAGTCGGCCACCGCGGAGGCCGCCGGCGCCCGGACCCAGCTCGCGTCGCTGGTGACGTCGGGCCTGGTCCTCGGCACCGCCGTGGTCCTCGCGCCGCTCTTCGCGGACCTGCCCAAGGCGGTCCTGGCGGCGATCGTGATCACCTCGGTCCTGAGCCTCGTCGACCTCGGGGAGCTGCGCCGCTACTGGACGCTCCGCCGGACCGACTTCATCCTCGCGATGACCGCGCTCATCGGGGTCATCGCGACCAGCGCGCTGGTCGGGATGGTCATCGCGGTGATGCTCTCCCTCGCGGTCATCCTCTACCAGGCCAGCCGTCCCTACATGGCCCGGCTCGGCCAGCTGCCCGGGAAGCCGACCTCCTATGGCGACCTCTCACGCCACCCGCGCGCGCGAGAGGTGCCGGGCGTCCTCATCCTGCGACCCGACGTCCCGCTCACCTTCGTGAACTCGAGCGTCGCCAAGGACCAGATCGTGGCCGCCGTCCACGCCGCCGAGCCGCCACCCGAGACCGTGGTCCTCGACCTGAGCGCGACCGCGGACCTCGACATCGCCACCATCGACATGTTCGAGGAGCTGGTCACGTTCCTCCGCGAGCGCGGGATCGCGCTGCGCCTGGCCCAGGTCCGGGGCACGGTCCGCGACCGGATGCGCCGCTCCGGGCTGATGGCCTCGGTCGGCGAGGCCCAGGTCTACCTGGCGCTGGTCGCCGCGGTCGAGGCGAGGGGCGAGGATGCGGCGATGGCCGAAGCCCCGGAGATCAGCGACGCCACGGCCGACGATGGCAGCGACAGCGAGGCGGAGACCACCAGCCCGCCGATGTGAACGTCGATCCAGGACGGGGTCCCGATGAGGACGCCGACGATGACGACGATCGCGATCACGCCGACGCCCAGCCAGGTCAGCGCCCGCGGCGTGGTCACCCGGCGGGCCGTCGGTGTCGCCGTCGCCAGCGCCGCCGCCCCGACCGAGGTCGGGCGCGGACCGGTGGCAGGGCGGATCCACATGGTCGCCAGCGTCGGGACGCCGCTCGGCGGGATCAGCCCGCCCAGCCACAGGCCGGCGAAGAGGCCGCCGAGGTGGGCCGCGTTGTCGATGCCGCCGACGGCGAAGCCGAACCCGATGTTGATGACGATCAGCAGGAGCAGCTGGCTCATCAGGCCACGGCTCGCGTTGTCCACCGGGTGGTGGATCCGGCCGGCGGCGAAGACGATGCCGAACAGCCCGAAGATCGCGCCGGACGCCCCGACGGCGAGCGGCGCCGACCCGAAGACGAAGCTCGCGACGGAGCCGGCCGCCGCGCAGGCCAGGTAGAAGACCAGGAACCGGATCGACCCGTACCAGCGCTCGACGATCGGCCCGACCAGGTACAGCGCGTACATGTTGAAGAACAGGTGCAGGGGGTCGGCGTGGACCAGGGTGACCGTCCACAGGCGCCAGTACTCGCCGGCCGCCACGGCCGGCTTGTCGAGCTGGAGGGCGCCGTCGAGCCACGCGCCTTCGACCGTGAGCATCGCCACGAGCGAGACGATCGACGTCGCGATGATGACGACCATCGTCAGCGGCACCAGCGGGCCGGACCCGCGGCCGCGGGCGAAGTAGCGCTTGGCCGTGCCGGTGTCGCCGGTCTCCTTGGCGAGCCAGCCCAGCCGGTTCGCGATCTCCGCCTTGTCCTCCGGCGGGGCCCGGTGGTCCGCCTCGCGGTACGCGCGCATCGCCGCACCCAGGGCGCCCATCCGGACGCTGGAGGCCGCGAGGTTCCGCCACGCCCGATAGGTGGACGGGGTCTCGCCCAGCTGGACCACGGCCTCCCAGTTGGCGACCGCGCCGTCCTCGTCGTCCAGGCGATAGCGCGCCTCGCCCAGCCCGAGCAGCGCGGCGGCCGTGACCGCCGGGTCGTCGAACCCGACGACGCGGACGTAATGGGCGGCCGCCGCCTGGTACTCGCCGGCATGGAGGAGGTCGTCCGCGCGGGCGAGGAGGCCGATCGCGGCCTCGCGCGTCAGCGGCCCGGGGCGACTGGGGTCGGGCTGCTCCGGGGCCGGGCGGTCGTCGTCCATCGCGGGGACGATACAGGAGCGGCCGCCCACCGTGGACCGTCGTCCCGGGGCCGATCGAACGGCGTCCCAGACGCACCTTTCAGGCCACCTTACATTTGACGGGCTTCCTCTAGGACCATCGGCGCGAGCGTCGGAACGACCGACCCTCTCGTCACGACGTCGACCCCACGGCACGATCGGGCGGTCGGAAATCGCTCCGTCCTGCTAGGGAAGTCGAACGTTGACCATGCATCCATCCAACGCGAACGCTCGCGGCACCGCCGTCCGGCCCCGTCGCCTTCGGCTCGGTCGCCGCTCGGAAGGCCAGTCGCTGGTCGAGTTCGCGCTGGTCTTTCCGATCTTCTTCACCCTGTTCCTGGGCATCGTCGAGTTCGCCTTCGTCTTCAACGCCCTGCTGTCGGTGAACTTCGCCTCGCGCAACGCGGCCCTTGCCGCGGCCGAGGCCGGGAACGCCGCCGGCGCCGACTGCGTGATCCTGTCCGGCATCGAATCGGACGTGAGCGCACCGGCCCGGGCCTCGTCGATCTCCACCGTCAACATCTATCGCGCCCAGTCGGACGGCCTGGCCTACTCGCCGTCGACGATGACGACCTATCAGCGCACCGGGTCGACGACCTGCACGATGCCGGACGCCACGACCCGGACGGTCCCGTACACGCGGACCCTGAACGACTACCCGGAGGTCGACCGCTGCAATGTGATCGGCGGGTGCGGCGGCACGCACACCACGGTCGACCACATCGGCGTCCGCATCTTCTACACCCACAACTTCGTGACGCCGCTCAAGACGTTCGTCAGCGGCGGCTCCGGGATGTCCTTCGACCGGTCCAACGTGATGCGCATGGAGCCCGTCCTGTGAGCCGCCTTCGGATCGCCGCCGGCCGTCGCACCCGACAGGCCGGCCAGAGCCTCGTCGAATTCACGATGATCATCACGGTCGTCATGCTGCTCCTGCTTGGCATGGTCGAGTTCGGGTTCATCTTCGACCACCATCTCACCATCGAGTACGCCAGCCGCGAGGGCGCCCGTGTCGGTGCGGCCCTCGCCAACGGTGGCGGCACGATGGGCTGCGGGACCGGGCAGTCGCCGAACGCGGCCTCGGTCGACAAGCAGATCATCGCCGCCGTCCAGCGCGTGATCACGTCACCGGGGTCGGCCGTGGTGCCGTCCTCGATCAGCGAGATCCGCATCTACAAGTCGGACGCCGCGGGCGCCCAGTCGGGCAGCTCGGCCAACGTCTACGTGTACTCCCCGGGCGCCGGCCCGGTCGTCGATGGCCGCGCCCTCGACTTCGTGCAGTCCGGCGTGACCGGCTGGACGGCCTGCTCGCGCGACAACGGCGGCACGCCCGACTCGCTGGGCGTGAGCCTGAAATACCGCTACACGATGGTGACCCCTCTCGGCGCCGTCCTCGGCTTCTTCGGGCCCGGCGGGGCGACCGGAGTCGATATCGGGGACCGCACCGTCATGGCGCTGAACCCTGGGAGTTGATGGCATGACCACGCAGACCCGACAGACGCACCGCGACCTCCGGGAGCGGGGGCAGATCGTCGTCATCTTCGCGCTCTCGATCATCGTCTTCGTCGGCCTGGCGGCCGTCGTGATCGATGTGTCCTGGTACTGGGCGAACACGCTCCGGATGCAGCGAGCCGCCGACGCGGCCGCCCTCGCCGGCGTCGTCTACCTGCCCGGCAACCCGACGCTGGCCTACTCCACGGCACGCGCCGAGGCGGTCAAGAACGGCTACACCGACGGGGTCGGTGGCGTCGCCGTGACCCCGCTGCAGGATCCGCAGGACTCGCGCCGCCTGCGGGTGAGCGTCTCGGGCCCGGTCAACACGTACTTCGCCCGGGTCCTCGGCCTGACCTCCCTCAACGCCCGCCGCGACTCCAAGGCCGACTTCGTGCTGCCCGTCCCGATGGGCAGCCCGCAGAACTACTACGGGGTGAGCGCGCTCAAGGGCTCGACCACGACCAGCGTCACGAACACGGTCGTCACCGACCACTTCGACACCACCCGGAACTCCGGCCTGGATGTCGCGACGACGGCGCCGGCCGGCTCACCCTGGCTGCCGAGCACCGGCAGCGGCGCGGCCGCCATCGTCGCGGCGGTCCAGTCGGCCAACACCACGTTCATCCAGACCACCACGAACGGCAACACCCAGCAGCTCGGCAACTTCGGGCTGGACACCGGCATGGGGGCGGGCGAATCGATCTCCGGCAACATCACCGGTCTCCAGGTCATCCTGAACAACGCGTCGGTGTCGGCGACCTGTGCCAGCCACCAGGATCACCGCGGCCGTCTCCTGGAACGGCGGAACGAGCTGGACGACGGTCGTGGCGCAGACGGCGCTCCTGACCACGACCGCATCGAGCATCACGTTCGGGACGTCGACGTCCACGGCGTTCTGGACGGGTCACACGACCTGGACCGCGTCCGAGATCAGCAACGCCAACTTCCGGGTGCGCCTGACCGGCGTCAAGGGCTGCGCGACCGTCGGGACGCAGCTCAAGCTGGATCAGCTCCAGGTCCGCGCCTACTACACGACCAACACCCCGACGTCCGTCACGACGACGACGTACACGACGAACCCGGACCCGACCCCGCGCGCGATCAACGATCCCGCCACCGGGACCTCGCTGGCCTCCCAGGGCTTCTGGGGCGCGGTCATCACCAAGGGCGGCGAACGCGGCAACGGCGACCGCTACAGCCCGGCCAACAACGGCAGCCGGCGGCCAATGCCGAGTACGACCCGAACGGCTACGACTACACCATCGAGGTGGGCTCCAGCGGCCGGATCTCGATCTACGACCCGACCTACTGCGCGACCGGCTCCAACACGTCCGGCGGCTTCTACGGCACCGGCGACCACTGGATCGGCGCGGCCGGCACCCCGGTCACGACCGTCTTCACCCTCTACGGCATCAACAGCACGCCGCTCGACCTCACCGACGACGTCCAGGTGGCCACATCCGGCGCCATGTTCGTCAACGAGACCGCGGCCGACTACAGCGGCAACTACGGCCAGCCGGCGGGCTGGAGCGGCACGGGCAGCGGCTCGTACACGAACTGCGGGTCCAACCCGTACCACAACCAGTGGTGGTCGATGGCGACCGGCCTCGCGGCGGGCACCTACCGGCTGAACGTGAACACCAGCGCCGCCGGCAACGGCTCGACGAGCGCCGAGAACATGTGGTCGCTGTGGGTCTCGGGCGGCGCGAAGCCGCGCGTCTACGGCGGCGGCAAGATGGCGGCCTACAACAACCTCGAGGCCGGCTCCCAGACGTTCTACCTGGCGCAGATCGACAAGGTCCATGCCGGCAAGACGATGGTGATCGAGCTGTTCGACCCGGGCGATGTCAGCGGCAACGGCTCGCTGCGCATCCTCAGCCCGGACGGGAACGCCTACAACTACGCCACGTTCGACTACGTGGCGGACAACGGTCGCACCGGCTCGGGTGTCAGCACGATCCAGACGGCATCCGGCGGCTCGAGCTTCTTCAACAACTCCGTCCTGACCATCCAGATCGCCCTCCCGGCTTCCTACGGTTCCGTCGGCCTCACGCCGGCGGGCGAGACCGAGGCCGGCTGGTGGAAGATCGAGTACACGGTCGGTGGCGGCAACGACACCACGACCTGGGCGGTCAGCATCCGCGGCAACCCGGTCCACCTGGTCCTGCCCTGATCGAGGGCTTCCCCCACCGCAAGCACCCGAACCCCCGCCGCGAGGCGGGGGTTCGACGTTCCGCCGACTAGACTTCGGCTCGTGTGCGGGCAATTCACCCAGGAGCGGCCGGCGTCCGAGCTGGCGGAGATCTTCGGCGCCGAGCCATTGGCCGACGACCCGGGCGGGCGCTACAACGTGGCCCCCACCGACGAGGCGATGGTCGTCGTCCAGCGGGACGAGCGGCGCGCGATCACCGGCTATCGCTGGGGCCTGATCCCGCACTGGGCGGAGAACGCCAAGGTCGGCTCGAAGATGTTCAACGCCCGGGCCGAGACGCTGACCAGCAGCCCGGCCTTCCGCGAGGCGTTCAAGCGCCGGCGCTGCCTCGTCCCGGTCGATTCGTTCTACGAGTGGAAGCGCGAGGGCACGGTCCGCCAGCCCTACCGCGTGCTCCGGACGGACCGCCGCCCGCTGGCGCTCGCGGGGCTATGGGCCGGCTGGAAGGACCCCGCGACCGAGACGGTCCGGCGGACCTTCACGATCGTGACCACGACGCCGAACGACGCGCTGCGCGACCTCCACGACCGGATGCCCGTGGTCGTCGAGGAGGATGCCTGGGACCGCTGGCTGGGGGCGGAGCCCGCCGATCCGGGCGAGCTCCTCGGGCTGCTGATCCCCGACGAGCGGGTCGCGCTCGAGATCTATCCGGTGGTTCGCGACGTCAACGACGTCCGCCGCGACGGACCGGGGCTCATCGAGCCGCTGCCGGCAGCGACGGACCAGCCGCCGCCGGGTCTCTTCGACGTGTCAGTCGCCGACCGCTGACCAGCCGCCGGCGGCGTCGATCGTCGTGCGGAACGCGGTGGCGGCGTCGAGGCCCCGGTCCAGCGCGGCCGCGTACGCGCCGACGAGCGAGCCGAACGCCCCGTCGGCGTCGTCCGCCGGCGATCCAAGGACCGTCGCATCCCCGGGGAGGCCGTCCGGCACGTCCTCGCCGTGCGGCAGGAGCACGACCAGCGCCGCGTGGTTCCAGGCGGCCGCCTCCACGGCGACCGACGTCAGCCCGGGATCCGGCGACGCGAGCACCAGCACGCCGACGTCGCTGAGGTAGCGCAGGGCGAGCTCCAGGTCGGCCGCCTCGAGGACGGGCGCGCCCGACGTCGCCGGCTGACGCAGGGTGGCCACGTGGGAGACCCCGGCGGCCGCGAGGTGCAGCAGCATGGCGTCGCCATCCGCGTCGTCGATCACCCTCGCGACCAGCTGGACCGTCGACCCGGCCGCCGCCGCCGCGAGGGCCGCTGCTGCCGCTGGCCCGCCGGCGAGCACCCCCGTTGGTGTCGGATGCGGGACGGGGCGGCCGACGACGACGATCACCGCGTCAGCCTAGCGTGCGCGGGTCGTCAGCCGGGACCCTTTCCGCCGCCACCGCTGCCGCCACCGCCGCCACCACCACCGCCGCCGCTGTCGTCGCCGGTCTCGGTCGGCTCGGGGGTCTCGGTCGCCCGCGGGGTCCTCGTCGGCCTGGGTGTCCGGTGGTCCGTCTCCGTCGGCTCGGCGGTCTCCGTCGGCTCGGCCGTCTCGGTGGGGCTCGGCGATGGTGACTCGGTCGCGCTCGGCGACGGGGTCGGCGTGACGGTCGGTGCCGGCGTCGCCACCGGGGTCGGCGTCGGGCCGGGCGTCGAGTCCAGGAAGGACGCCGCACCGACACCGACGACCGCGGTCATCGACCCGAGGGCGACCGCCGCGACCAGCACGAACGCCAGTGCCTGGGCACGGACCGCGAACGGGCGGCCGGGCGCGGCGGCGACGCGCCACGCATCCCGGAGCGAGACGAGGAAGCCGGCCAGGAGCCCGCCGCGCATCGCGCGTCCGGACGTGATCACGAGCCGCGCTGGGGCCTCCGTCGCGATCGCGGCCATCACGCGGTCGTCGAAGTCCGACGACGGGACCACGCGGTCCATCGCGGCCTGGTCCTCGAGGGCGCGGGCCATGGCGGTGGCCTCCGCGAGCTCGGCCTCGGACTGGCCGGCGCCCGTCTCGGGCCACAGCTCCGAGGGCTGGAACGGGCGACCGGGGCCGCTCATCGAGCGCCTCCCTCGGCCATCGAGCCGCGCAGCCGGAGGAGCCCGCGGTGGAGATGCGTCTTGACGGTCCCGAGCGGGCGACCGGTCTCGATGGCGATCTCCTCGAGGCTGAGCTCCCCGAAGAACCGCAACGTGACCACTTCGCGATACGGCTCCGACAGCGACGCGAGGGCGGCCCGCACGTCGGTCGCGCCCTCGGCGCGGATCACGAGGGACGACGGATCGGTCGTGGGGGACGCCTCGATGGACGCGCGATCGACGGCGCGGTCGATCGGGTCGACCGACTCCCCGGCAGCCCCGGTGTCGCGCCAGCGGACGGTCTTGCGCTTCCCCGCCTCGCGGAGCGCGATCCGGACCGCGATCCGGGTCAGCCACGCCCCGAACGGGCCGTCGCCGCGCCAGCTGGAGAGCGACCGGTAGGCGGTCACGAAGGCTTCCTGCGCCGCGTCCTCGGCGGCATGGAGGTCGCCGAGGACCCGATGGCAGGCACGGACCACGCCGACGGACTCGCGTTCGACGAGCCGCCGGAAGGCGTCCCGGTCGCCGGCAAGGACCGCGTCGACGATGGCCCGATCACCGACCAGGTCATCCGCTCGTCCAGGGCTCGCTGCGTCCTCGATGGTGATCCTCCGAAGGCGTGGATCCCCGAGACGTGGGTACCGGTGGACCGACCCCATGATGACGCGAGGGCCATCGATGGGGTGTCCACCTGATTCGTCCACGCCGGCCGAGCGGTTTCCCGCGGTCGGTCAGTCGTCGCCGCCGCCATGGCCGCTCTCGCCGCCATGGTCGTCATTGGCGTCATGGTTCGCCCCGTCGTCGCCGCCGTGGCCGCTGTTCGCGCCATGGTCGTCGTTGGCGTCTTCGGCGCTGTCGTTACCGCTGTTCGCACCGTGGTCGTCGTTCGCGTCCTCGGCACTGTCATTGCCGCTGTTCGCACCGTGGTCGTCGGGGCTGGCGGTGGGCTCGTCGGTCGGCGTTGGCCCCGTCGCGTTCGTCGGCTCGGCGGTCTCGGTCGGCTCGGCGGTCTCGGTCGGCTCGGCCGTTTCCGTCGGCTCGGCGGTCTCGGTCGGCTCCGCGGTCTCGGTCGGCTCGGCGGTCTGGGTCGGTGCCGCGACGGTCACGCCGTCGGGCGAACCGCTCCCCGGCCCGCTGAGCCCGTTGGCCGCGAAGGCGGCGCCGACGATGAGGAACGTGGACACGAGGGCGACCGCGCCACCGCGGAGCCACTTGGTGGGAAGGGACATGTCGTCGATCTCCAGGTTTGGCGCCGGCCGCTCGACCGGCTTCTCCCTCCCTGAGACGACGACCGCCCGAAAGGTTTCAGGCGGGCTCGGGATCCCCGTCGTCGGTACTCACCGGATCGTCCGACGGACCGGGGAGCGGGGGCTCCTCGGCACCGGCCGTCGGCCCCACGTCCGGGCCGGCGTCGATCGCGGCCGCCTCTCCGAGGTCCTCGGCGGGCTCGTCGGTCGCGGCAGCCGCCGCCGCGGTCGCGGGTCCTGGAGCGCCCACGACGTCGTCGGGCTCGATGACCAGCCGGCCGAGATCGGCCGCCTCGAGCGCCGGGCCGAACGCGTCGACGTCGCCGACGAGCACGATCGAGGCGCCCGCCACGTCGATGTGGCCGGCGGCCCGGAGCACGGCGGCCGTGTCGACCGCCTCGATCCGGCCGCGATAGCCGACCAGCTCGTCGACGGGCAGCCCGTGGACGACGAGACCGGCCAGCGAGCCGACGACCGCCGAGGCCGTCTCGAATCGCAGCGGGAAGACGCCGATCAGGAAGTCCCGCGCGGCGTTCAGCTCCGATGCCTCGACATCCGTCTCGCGCATGCGGGTCAGCTCGGCGAGCGTGTCGACGATGGCCGGCACCGTCACCTCGGTGTTGACCGCGGCCCGCGCCGCGAACGGGCCGGCGCCGCGGCGCAGGTCGAAGCCGGCGCCCGCGCCGTACGTGTAGCCCTTCTCCTCGCGCAGCTTCATGTTGAGCCGCGAGTTGAACAGCCCGCCCAGGATCGCGCCCATCACGGACACCGCGTGGAAGTCGTCGATGCGGCGCGGCAGCCCGCGATGCCCGATGCGGATCTCGGTCTGGACCGAGCCCGGCCGATGCACGACCCGGACGATCCGCCCAGCCGACGAGGCCGTGTCGTCGATCGACCCCGACGTGGCGGCGGTGCCCGCGGGCCAGCGGTCGCCGAACAGCCGCGCGGCGACGCCCAGCACGTCGAGACCGGTCAGGTCGCCGCCGACCACGAGCGTGGCGCGAGCCGGGTCGAGGCCGCGCGACCAGGCCGCGCGGAGGATCTCCGGGCGTGAGCCCCTCGACCGACTCCTGCGTGCCGCCCGACGGCCGGTGGTACGGCGCGCTCGGCGCGTAGATGGTGTTGACGAACGCCTCCTCGGCGCGGCGGCGCGGGTCGGCCTTCGATTGCAGGATGTCGTTCAGCCGCTCGTCGCGCATGCGCGCGACCTCGTCGGCGGGGAACGTGGGCCGGAGCAGGATCTCGGCCAGCAGGTCGAGCGCCTGCGGCAGCCGGTCCGCAGGCACGTCCAGGCTCGCCGAGAAGGCGTCCCAGCCCGCGTCGGCGTGGATCGACGCCCCGAGCCGCTCGGACGCCTCGATCAGGCCGATCGCGTCGTAGCGCTCGGTGCCCTCGGAGAGCGCCCGGGCCGCGAGGACCGTGGACCCCGCCTCCGCCGGCGGCTCGTCGACCGCGCCGTTGCGCAGCACGAGGGTCGCGGAGACGAGGGGCCGGCCGGGCAGGTCGGCGACCAGCACCCGCAGGCCGTTGTCGAGGTGATGCTCGGCCACGGTCGGGAACTCGTACGGGCGCGGGGTCCCGGGGCTGGGCCGGTCGGCGACGACCGGGCCGTCGCGGCGGATCTCGGTGGCGCTCATGCCGCGGCCTCCTCGGACTCGTCGTCGGACATGGCCTCGTCGTCGGCCGCGGGGCCCTCGGGGAGGTACGTCAGCACGAGCCGGTTCTCGGGGCGGAACACGTCCGCGGCCGCCTGCCGGATCGCCTCCGGGGTGACCGCCAGGTATCTCGGCAGGATCTGGTTGATGACGTCGGGATCGTCGAACAGCGTCGCGTACATCGACAGCCGGTCGGCGCGCTCCTCGACGCGCTGGAGCGCCCCCAGCTCGTCGGCCTCGACCAGCGCGTGCGCACGGGCCAGCTCGTCGTCGGTGACCGGCTCGACCGTCAGCCGCTCGAGCTCCTCGTGGAAGGCGGCCTCGACGCGGGCGATGTCGACGCCCGGCCGGGCGGTGGCCCAGCCGGCGGTGATCGACGCGCCGCCGATGAAGCCCATGCTGAAGATCGCCACGTCCTGCGCGATCTGCTCGTCGCGGACGAGCCGCCGGTCGAGGCGGCTCCCCTTCCCGCCGGCGAGGATCTGGCCGGCGATGTCGAGCGCGTCGAGCCGGTGGTCCCCGAAGACCGGGGCGCGGAAGGCGACGTAGATCCGGGGCAGCGGGACCCGGTCGCGGACGGTCTCGCGCCGCTCCCCGCCGAGCGTGAGCGGCAGCGACAGGTCGCCGAGGCGCGGGATCGACGGGTTCGACGGGATGGCCCCGAAGTAGCGCTCGGCCGCCTCCCGGGCGGCCGCCGTCTCGACGTCGCCGACGATCGACAGGACCGCGTTGTTCGGCGCGTACCAGGTGCGGAAGAACGAGATCACGTCCTCGAGCGAGGCGGCGTCGAGGTCCTCCATCGAGCCGATCGTCGAGTGGTGGTACGGGTGCTCCGGCGGGAACAGGTGGCCCTGGACCTTCTCCTGCCACGACCCGTACGGGCGGTTGTCGTAGGAGGAGCGCTTCTCGTTCTTGACGACCTCGCGCTGGTTGTCGAGGTTCTCCTGGCTGATCGCATCGGGGAGCGTCGCCATGCGGTCCGCCTCGAGCCAGAGCGCCAGGTCCAGCTGGTGGGCCGGCAGCGTCTCGAAGTAGTTGGTCCGGTCGAGCCACGTGGACCCGTTCATCGTGCCGCCGGCGGCCTGGACGATCGCGATGTGCTCGGCCTTGGCGACGTGCTTCGAGCCCTGGAACATCACGTGCTCGAAGAGGTGCGCGAAGCCGGTCCGGCCGGGCGTCTCGTGCTTGGACCCCACGTCGTACCAGAGGTTGACCGCGACCACCGGGGCGAGGTGGTCCTCGGCGACGATGACGCGCAGGCCGTTCGCGAGGCGCTCGTCGGTGAACGTGACGGTAGGGACATGGGTCGGCACGCGTGGGCTCCGATGCTGGTGGAAGGCGTCGATCGTAGCGCCTTCGGCGGATGCGGGCCGCCGAACGCCGTCCGAGTGGCGCGGGACGGGCCGCCGACGCGTCGAGGCCGAAAGCGCCGTAGACTCGGGAACATGACGCGTCCACAACCCGTTCGGCGCCCCGGGATCCTGATGGTCGCCGCCGTCGCGCTCGTGCTGCATGCTCCCCGGACTGGCCGCCGCGCACGCCGAGCTGCAGACCGCGACGCCTGCCGACACCGCGGTCGTCCAGGGCACGCCGCCGGAGATCTCGGGCACGTACAGCGAGCGCGTCAAGGTCGACGGCAGCTCGCTCGTCCTCCAGGACGCCGGCAGCGGCAAGGAGCTGGCCAAGGGCGGCGTGGACCCGGCCGACGACAAGCGGATGGTCATCACGCCCGTGCCCGAGCTGGTCCCCGGCGACTACATCGTGAAGTCGACGACGGTGTCCGCCGACGACAACGACATCGACCGCCAGCAGTGGATCTTCACGGTCGTGCCGGTCACGGCGCCCTCCTCGAGCCCGAGCGAGGCCCCGACCGCGAGCGCCAGCACGACGCCGAGCGCGTCCGCCTCGCCGAGCGCGTCCGCCTCGCCGAGCGCGACGGCGTCCCCGAGCCTCGCCCCCTCCCCCGCGCCGTCGCCCAGCGGCTCGGGCGGCTCGACGGGCACCGGTAGCGACGTCCTGCTGCCGATCGTCGTCGTGCTCGTCCTCCTCGCCGTCCTGGGCGGATACCTGTACACCCGCCGCGGCAGCTCGACCACCCCGGCGCCGTGATCCGCGGGCGCCTCCGGCGCCTGGCTCCCCGGCTGGCGGCAGCCCTCGGCGGGATCGCCGCCGCATCGGTGCTCGCGCCCGACGCGGTCCTCGGCCACCAGCTCAACGCGACGTACACCAGCCGGCTCCCGCTGGCGGTCTACCTGACCGGTGCCGCCATCGCGGTCGGGCTCTCGTTCCTGTTCGTCCTGGCCCGCGACGTCCGCGCGACCCCGCCGGTCCCGACGCGGTCCCGGCCACCTGCCGCCGGCGGTCATCCGGGTCGTCCTGCGGGTCCTCGGACTCGTGGCGGTCGCCTGGATCGTGGCCCAGGGCATCCTCGGCAACACCAGCAGCCGGGGCGGTCGCGCCGCTCTTCCTGTGGGTCTACGGCTGGGTCGGCGTCGCGCTGCTCTCCGCGCTCGTCGGGCCGGTGTGGCACTTCCTCGACCCGTTCTCGACGCTCCACGACCTGGGCGCCGGGCTGCTGCGCCGGCTCGGCGTCGGCGCCTGGTCGCCCGCCGACTACCCGGAGCGGCTCGGCCGATGGCCCGCGACCATCGGGTTCGTCGCGATCGTCTGGATCGAGCTGGTCGATGCCGGCGGCGGGCCGTCGACCCTGTTCGTGGTCCTCGTCGGCTACACGGCGTTCACGCTCGCGATGATGGCCCAGTTCGGCCGCGACACGTGGCGGTCGAACGGGGAGACGTTCTCGGTCTGGTTCCGCCTCCTCGGGCGGCTGGCCGCCTACGAGCGGGTGGACGAGGACGGCCGGGTCCGGCGCCGCTCGTTCGCGAGCGGCCTGCTCGAGCCGGGCTGGTCCGTGGCGGACGCGGCGCTCGCGGCGCTCGGGGTCGGCTCGATCCTGTTCGACGGGCTCTCGCAGACGCAGCCCTTCTTCGACCTCTTCGGGGCGCCCGGGACGCTCGAGGAGACGGCGCTGCTCTTCGCCTGGCTGGGCATCCTGGTCGTCGCCGCGATCGTGCTGACGCGCGTCGTCGGGATCGCCGCGACGGGGGCCGGGCTGCTGCCGATCGCCGTGGGCTACCTCATCGCCCACTACCTGACCTACCTGCTGATCGACGGGCAGAACATCCTGGTCGCGATCTCGGACCCGTTCCAGCAGGGCTGGGACCTCTTCGGCACGGCCTTCCACCAGGCGGACGGGTCATGGCTGCCGCCCGGCCTCGTCTGGACGCTGCAGCTGGCGGCCGTCGTCGGCGGGCACATGCTCGGCGCCTGGGGCGGGCACGTGAACGCGGTCATGCACGCGCCAGAAGGGACGGACCCGCGCACGATCCGCCGTCGCGAGGTCCCGCTCGCCGTCGTGATGGTGGCGCTGACGACGCTGACGCTGTGGTCGCTCGGACAGGCCATCGTGGTGGCGCCCCCGGAGACGCCGGCGGCATCGCTGGCCGGGCCGGTGGCGGCCGCCGGCGTCGCGCCGTCCTAGACGGCCGTCCGGCCGCAGCCACGCCTGGCCGGTCGCACCCGAGGATCGTGCGCGCGCCGCCCGTTCGGCCACAACGACCATGGACAGAACGCTATGGCCGGTTCGAGGGTGATCCCGGGCTCCGGAAGGCTGCTGCGGTCCCGCTGAGCACGGACCGGATCAGGGATCTCGCCGACGACGGCCGTTCCGGCCCGCCAGGGGCCCTCGACCGACCATTGCGTTCTCCTGATGACCGATATGGCAGGTAGCCGGGGGCGACGTCCCTGATCCGAGCCGACTCAGCCCACCGGCACCGCGGCGCCCGGCACCCACTCCTCGAGCGAGCGCACCTCGGACAGGCGCTCCACGATCGACGGGTCGAGCGCCTCGGCGGCGGCCACCGCGGTCTCCATCGCGGTCAGGCACAGGATCCCCTCCCCCGTCGCCGCCAGCCGGATCTCGACCGCGTCGCGCACCGCGCCCGAGCGCGGGGTCGGCGTGTTGACCACCAGCCGGACCTCGCCGTCGGCGATCAGGTCGAGGATCGCGACCTCGCCGATCGAGGCGTCCGCCGCCTCGCCGAGCTTGGCCACCGGCCGCGCATCGTGCCCCGCGGCCGCCAGGGCCGCCCGCGTCCCGGGTGTCGCCGCCAGCCGATAGCCGGCCGCCGCCAGCGCGTCGGCGAGCCGTCCCAGCGTCCCCTTGTCCCGGTCCGCGATCGAGAGCAGCGCCAGCTCGCCGGCTTCCCCGGGCCGCGGCGGCACCAGCGCCGCCCCGAGCAGCGCCTTCGCGAGCGCCACCCGCGGGTCGGTGTGGAGGCCGATCACCTCGCCGGTCGACTGCATCCCGGGTCCGACCGACGGGTCCACGCCGCGCAGCTTGGCCGTCGAGAAGGCCGGCGCCTTGACCGCCACGAACGGCGGCGGCGGGAGCAGCCCGCCGTCCCAGCCGAGCTCCGGGAGCGTCGCGCCCAGCGAGATCCGCACGGCCAGCTCGACCATCGGCACGCCCGTGACCTTCGACATGAACGGCACCGTCCGCGACGCGCGGGGATTGACCTCGATCAGGTACACGCCGTCGTCGCGGACGATGAACTGGGCGTTGACGAGGCCGCGCGCGCCGAGCGCCAGCACGATCCGCCCCATCGTGGCCACGATCAGGTCCTGGTCGCCCTCGGACACGGTCTGCGGCGGGAACAGGCCCACCGAGTCGCCCGAGTGCACGCCCGCCCGCTCGACGTGCTCGAGGAGGCCCGGGATCAGCACCCGCTCGCCGTCGGAGATGGCGTCGACGTCGACCTCGATGCCCTCGAGATACCGGTCGATGCGGACGGGCCGGTCCGGGTCCACGACCGTCGCCATCGCGAGCTGCCGCTCGAGGTCCTCGGGCGAGTAGCAGAAGTCGATCGCGAGCCCGCCGATGACGAACGACGGCCGGACGATGACCGGGTAGCCGATGCGCTCGGCCAGCGTCAGCGCCTCGTCGACGCTGTGCGCCATCCCGCCCTCGGGCTGGGGGATCCCGAGCCGGTCGAGCAGCGCGGAGAACCGGGTCCGCTCCTCGGCCTGGTCGATCGCCTCGAGGTCGCTGCCGAGCAGCGGCACGCCACCCGCGGCGAGCGGCGCGGCGAGGTTCAGCGGCGTCTGGCCGCCGAAGGCCACCACGGCCGGCAGCAGGTCCACGCCGTCGGGCGACTCGGCGTCGATGACGCTGCGCACGCTCTCCGGGTCGAGCGGCTCGAAATAGAGCCGCGACGAGGCGTCGAAGTCGGTCGAGACGGTCTCGGGGTTCGAGTTGATCATCACCGCCCGCCACCCGGCGCGGCGCAGCGTGTCGGCCGCCTGCACGGCGCAGTAGTCGAACTCGATGCCCTGGCCGATCCGCACCGGCCCCGAGCCGATGACGAGCGCGGCGGGCCGCCCGACCGGCGGCGCCTCGGGCACGGACCCGGCCGCGGCGTAGGTCGCGTAGAAGTACGGGGTCTCGGCCGCGAACTCCGCCGCGCACGTGTCGACCATCGCGTAGCCCGGCACGATCCCGAGCGTCGAGCCGGGCCGCCCGCAGCGCGTCCGAGGTCGTCCCGGCCAGCCCGGCCAGCTCGCGATCGCCGAAGCCGGCCCGCTTGACCGTGGCGAGCAGCTCGGCCGCCTCCGCGTCGCCCGGATCCGCCAGCCGCGCGCCCATGACGGCCGTCTCGTGCTCGAGGGCGATGTTGCGGCCCATCTCGGCGAGGAACCACGCGGAGATCCCGGTCGCCTCGCCGATGACCGCCTCCGGCACGCCGCGGCGGAGCAGCCCGAGCAGCCGCCAGAGCCGGCTGTCCGACGGCGTCAGGAACCGCCGCAGCACGATCGGGGCGGCCGTCCGCTGCGCGTGGCGGGTCGATTCGCAGGCCTGGCCGGTCTCGTCGACCCAGTGGATCGGCTCGTCGGCATCCGGGTCGCCGGCGTAGACCCCGGCGAGGTAGTCGAAGGTCGGCGTCCACGCGGCGTCCTCGGCCAGCGGCCCGACCCCGGCCTGCTCGAGCCCGCGCAGCGCCTTGTTGAGCGCCGACCCGAAGGTGCGGTCGATGGCCATCACCTCGCCGGTGGCCTTCATCTGGCTGCCGAGCGTCCGGTCGGCGCCCGGGAACTTGTCGAACGGGAACCGCGGCAGCTTCACGACCACGTAGTCCAGCGCCGGCTCGAAGGCGGCCACGGTCGTGCCGGTCACGACGTTCGGGATCTCGGCGAGCCGGCGGCCGACCGCGATCTGCGCCGCGACCCGGGCGATCGGGTAGCCCGTCGCCTTCGATGCCAGCGCCGACGAGCGCGAGACGCGCGGGTTGACCTCGATGACCGCGTACTCCGTCGAGTCCGGGGACAGCGCGAACTGGACGTTGCAGCCGCCCTCGACGCCGAGCGCCCGGATGATCGCGAGCGCCGCGCTGCGCAGCCGCTGGTGGACGGCGTCGGTCAGCGTCTGGACCGGCGCGACCACGATCGAGTCGCCGGTATGCACCCCGAGCGGGTCCACGTTCTCCATCGAGCAGACGGCGATGCACGTGTCGTCCGCGTCGCGCATCACCTCGTACTCGATCTCCTGCCAGCCGACCAGGCAGCGCTCGACCATCACCTGCGTGATCGGGCTGGCGCGCAGCCCGGCGCGCACGCGCTCGCGATAGGCGGGCTCGGTCTCGACGATGCCGCCGCCCGTGCCGCCGAGCGTGAACGCGGGTCGGACGATCGCCGGCAGCCCGATCTCCTGGAGCGCGACCTCGACGTCCTCGGCGTTCTCGACGATCCACGACGGCGCGTACGGCTGGCCGATCCGGTCGAGCAGGTCGCGGAAGGCCTCGCGGTCCTCGGCCATCCGGATCGCCTCGAGCGGCGTCCCGAGCAGGCGGATCGGGTAGCGGTCGAAGACGCCCGCCTCGGACAGGGCGGTCGCGAGGTTGAGCGCGGTCTGGCCGCCCAGGCCGGCGAGCAGCCCCTCCGGTCGCTCCTTCGCGATCACGGCCTCGACCGCCTCGACGGTCAGCGGCTCGAGGTAGATGGCGTCGGCGACCTGCGGGTCGGTCATGATCGTGGCCGGGTTCGAGTTCACGAGGATCGTGCGCACGCCCTCGGCGCGAAGCGCGCGGCAGGCCTGCGTCCCGGCGTAGTCGAACTCGGCCGCCTGGCCGATGACCACCGGCCCGGAGCCCAGGATCAGGACGGAGGCGGGCTTGCCCGGCCGGCCGATCATCGCCGAGTCGTCGTCGAATGTCGTCATCGGCTCGCCGCGGCCACGAACCGGTCGAACACGGCCAGCGCGTCGAGCGGGCCCGGCGCGCCCTCCGGGTGGTACTGGACGGTCTCGATGGGCAGCTCGCGGTGGCGCAGCCCCTCGACCGAGCGGTCGTTGAGGTTGATCTGGCTCACCCGGAACCCGGACCGCTCGGGCAGCGACGCGCCGACGACCTGCACCTCGTGGTTCTGCGCGGTCACCTGGACGAGCCCCATCTCGAGGTCCTGGACCGGGTGGTTGGCCCCGTGATGGCCGAAGCGGAGGCGGGTCGTGTCCGCGCCCGCGGCCCGCGCCACGATCTGGTGGCCGAGGCAGATCCCCAGCAGCGGCCGGCCGTCGTCGATGACCGCGCGGGCCATCGCCACCTGCTGCTCGAGCCGCGCGGGGTCGCCCGGGCCGGGCGACAGGATCACGCCGTCGATGTCGGACGCGAGCAGGTCGGACGGTGCCGCCGTGTGCGGGAAGACGCGGACGCGTGCTCCGCGGAAGCGCATCGAGCGGACGATGTTCGCCTTGAGCCCCAGGTCCACGATCGCGATCCGCGGGCCGGTGTCGCCGGGGTCCTCGACGTCCGTCACGGCCGTCGGCGAGACCTGCCCGACGAAGTCCTGGTCCTCCCAGCGCTGGACGGCGGCCGCGGCCGCGCGGGCCGCGTCCTCGTCGGTGTCGCCGGGCGCGGTGACGATGCCGCGCAGGCAGCCGTTCGCGCGGAGGTGGCGGGCCAGGGCGCGCGTGTCGACGCCCGCGATCGCCGGGATCGCGTTGTCGCGCAGCAGCGACGCGAGCTGGCGGGCGTCGTCGAGGACCGCGGCCGTCGCGTTGGCCACCACCAGCGCCCGGAGCCACGGGCGGATGGACTGGTCGTCCACGGCCAGCCGGCCGTAGTTGCCGATCAGGGGATAGGTCATGACCACGACCTGGCCCGCGTACGAGGGGTCGGTGCAGACCTCCTGGTAGCCCGTCTGGCTGGTGTTGACGACGAGGTCGCCGCCGGCCGCGGACGGGGCGCCGAACGCGACGCCCGGGAAGATCGAGCCGTCCTCGAGCGCCAGCAACGCCGGACCCAGGTCGCCGATGCGCGGGTCGACGACGGCGCTGGCACGGGGTCGGGGCGGGACGATCACCGACCGCTCACCAGGTCCCGGATACGACGAACCCACCGGCCGCAGGGGCTCGGTGGGCGTGGACGGACACGGTCGATGGACCTCCTTCGCCGGCCTCACGGGACCGATACGCCGGCCTCACAGGACCGGCCATGAAAGGACGCGGTCAGCGTAGCATCCCTGTCGTCCGGACGGAGCCGCCCATCGCATCCAGGAGACCGCCATGACCCGCCGCGCGATCACGACCGACCACGCCCCTGCGGCCATCGGCCCGTACAGCCAGGCGATCGTCTCGGGCGGCTTCGTGTTCTGCGCCGGCACCGCGGGCATCGACCCGGCGACCGGCGAGGTCGCCGACGGCATCGAGGCCCAGACCGAGCAGGCCCTGACGAACCTCGCCGCGATCCTCGAGGCGGCCGGGTCGTCGCTCGACCGGGTCGTGAAGGCGACGGTCATGTACACGAACGTGGCGGACTTCCCGGCGATCAACGCGATCTACGCCCGGCGGATGGGCGATCCGGCGCCGGCCCGCTCCGCTCCGGCCGGGGCGCAGTTCCCGCGCGGGATCCTGATCTCGATCGACGCGATCGCCGAGCTCGCGGACGCGACCTAGGCAGGCCTGGTCAGGCGCCGACGGCCACCAGCAGGAAGTCGGTCCCGAACGCGACCAGCAGGCCCACCAGCAGCGCGACGTTCGCGGCGGCCGGCTGGGCGAACTTGCGGGACGTCGCCATCATCTCGTTGAAGACGAAGATCAGCGCGCCCGCGGCGAGGCCGAGGAAGACGATCGACAGCAGCGGCGACGTGAACGAGTAGCCGATGACGCCGCCGACGAACGTCGGCCCGCCGCCGATCAGCCCGAGGAGGCCGAGGAACGCCCACGTCGGGCGCGTCCCGGTGGTCAGCGGCGCGGCGATCCCGAACCCCTCCGTGGCGTTGTGGAGCGCGAACCCGATGGCCAGCATCAGCGCGAAGGTCGTCGCGCCGGTGACGGCGGACTGCCCGATGGCCAGGCCCTCGGAGAAGTTGTGCAGCCCGAGCCCGATGGCCGTGCCGAGCGCGATGTCGTGCGTGGAGACGCCTTCGATGCGACGGGCGCGCATCGCGCCGGTCAGCCAGACGAGCGACAGCAGCCCGACCGCGATCGAGCCCCCGAAGGCGATCACGTTCACGAAGAAGTCGCTCGTCGGCCCCTCGCCGCTCGTCGCCGCCGTGAGGGACTCCTCGACCGGCTCGACGGCCTGGGCGAGGATGTCCCAGATCAGGAACAGGATCACGCCGGCCGCGGCGGTCGTCAGGATCGCCTGGGTCCGCGTCGAGAGGTTGCGCAGCCGGCCGACGGGCAGCCCGAGGTAGATCGTCAGGCCGGCGAAGGCGGACAGGAGGACGGTCTGCTCGAAGGTCACGTGGTCTCCGGTGGGGATCGGGCCACGGGAATCTACGAGGCCATGTCCTACGTTGTCAAAGACCCTTGTCGAATTGGCGCTAGGGGGCTTGCGCGACTCGCGCGAACGCTGGCGTGACCGGCTCGCCAGAATGACGTGCGAGACATCGCAGTGCGAGGCCGATGATGGAACGGGACGCCTGGCTCAGGGAACGGCGAGCCGCGGTCGAGGCCGCGTACGACGCCGAGGCCGCGGACTACGACGAGCACCCGTACCCCGTCGAGATGCAACGGGCCTTCGTGTCGCGGCTGCTCGCGACCTGCCCGCCGGGCGGGCTCGTGCTCGACGCGCCCTGCGGCACCGGCCAGTACTTCGCGCTCGTCGCGGCGGCCGGCTGTCGCGTCGTCGGGATCGACCAGTCGGCTGGGATGCTCGAGCAGGCGCGCGCCCGCGGGATCGCGGTCGAGCTGCACCAGGTCGGGCTCCAGGAGCTCGCGTTCGACGGGCGGTTCGATGCCGTGATGACGGTCGATGCGATGGAGAACGTGTTCCCGGAGGACTGGCCGGGCGTCCTGGCGAACCTGCGCCGCGCCCTCCGTCCGGGTGGCCACCTGTACCTGACCGTCGAGGAGATCGACGACGGCCGAGATCGACGCGGCGTTCGCCGACCTCGTGCGCCGCGATCTCCCGGCCGTCCGCGGCGAGGTCATCGAGGGCGATGTCGCCGGCTACCACTTCTACCCGGGCCGCGACCGCGTCGCGCGATGGCTCGAGGCCGAGGGCCTGGAGGTCGTCGAGCAGGACACCGAGCCGCAGGACGGGTGGGCCTACTGGCACCTCCTCCTGCGGCGCGATGACCGGCGACACGACGAACCCCCGGCGGCGGACCGTCGGGGGTCGTGCTGGTGCGGAGTGGTGGTGAGCCCGGACAGACTTGAACTGTCAACCCGCTGATTAAGAGTCAGCTGCTCTGCCATTGAGCTACGGGCCCAGGGCCGGGATGATACCCCGGGGGTCGCGCATCGCGCCATCCGGCGCCCTCGCCGCCTCATAGACTGTCCGCCATGTCGACGACCGGCCCCGAGCCAGCCCACGGCCATTCGGTCGTCTGCGGCGTCGACCACCTGGGGCTCCGGACGGTCGAGGAGCTGCGCCTCCGCGACGAGGAGGTCGTGGCCATCGGCCCGACCGCCGACACCGAGGAGTGGCTGGCCGAGCACGGCGTCCGCCTGATCGTCGGCGACCACCGGCTCACGAAGACGCTGCGCGCCGCCGACATCAAGCACGCCCGCGTGATCGTGCTGACCGGCGACGACGACCTCGGCAACCTGAACACGGCGCTCGCCGCCGCGGAGATCAACCCGGGGATCCGGGTCGTGATCCGCCTCTTCGACCAGGAGCTCGGCTCCCACATCCCGCAGCTGTTCGACGACGCCGTCGCGCTCTCGTCGTCCGCGCTGGCGGCGCCCGGCTTCGTCTCGGCCGCCATCGACGGCGAGTCGGGGAGCCGCTTCCGGCTGGGCGGGCGCCTCATCTCGAGCCGCCATTCGAGCACGCCGTCGAGCGGCGGGACGGCCATCCCCATCGCCCGCCTCGCCGCGGACCGCACCGTCGAGCTGCTGCCCGACGCCGACGCCAGCGAGCCCGGCCTGATCCTGATCGACGTCGCCTCGGCGGAGGACTCGCCGGACGTCGTCGACGAGATGGCCCCGCCGCCTCCCGGCAGCCCGGTCCGCCGTGCCCGCTCGGCGGTCCGCGACCGCATGGCGGCGCCGGAACGCCGTCTCGTGAAGTTCGCCGCGATCCTGCTCGGCCTCGCGATCGCCTCCGCGGTCTTCTTCCAGCTCGAGGCCGGCCTCGGGCCGCTGGACGCGATCTCGTACGCGATCACGCTGCTGACCGGCGCGTCGCTCCCGACGAACGTGGACTCCGCGAGCAACGACGTCCCGCTGCGGGTCTACGCCATCTTCCTGAGCCTCATCGGGGCGGCCATCGTGGCCGTCGTCTACGCGTTCATCACCGACGCGCTCATCCGCTCGCGGCTGCTCCAGACGCTCGGCCGCCGGACCGTCCCGGGCAACATCCACGACCACGTCATCGTCGCCGGGCTCGGCTCGATCGGCTATCGCGTGGCGCTCGGGCTGGTGGCCCGCGGCGTGCCGGTCGTCGCGGTCGAGGTCAGCGACGACGGCCGGTTCGTGTCCCCGGCCCGCGCGGCCGGGATCCCCGTCTACACCGGCGACGCGCGGCACGCCTCCGTCCTCAAGGAGCTCCACCTCGACGCGGCCCGGGCGCTCGTCGCGAGCACCAGCGACGACCTGATCAACCTCTCGACCGCGCTGAACGCCCGCGCGCTTCGCCCGGACCTGCGCGTGGTCGTCCGGCTCTTCGACCCGGAGTTCGCGCTGCGCGTCCAGAAGGGGTTCGGGATCCGGTTCACGCGCAGCGTCTCGCACCTCGCGGCACCGGCGTTCGCGGCCGCCGCGGTCGGGTCGGAGGTCGTGGCGACGGTCCCGGTCGGCGACCGGCGGGTCGTGCTGTTCGCGCGGCTCCGCGTCCCGGAGGGATCCGAGCTCGAGGGGCGGCTGGCGCGGTCGATGGACCAGTCCGGCGCACGGCGGGTCCTCGCGGTCGCCGATCCCGGATCGGACGAGGCCCGCTGGGACTTCCCGGACGACGAGGTGCTCGACGCCGGCGAGGAGATCGTGGTCGCGGCGACGCGGGCCGGGCTCGGCGAGCTCCTCCATCTCGCCGCGACGCCGGCGTCAGGTGCCGACCGCCATGCGCCCGCGCCGCGACCCGAGCGGGTGGATGCGACCGAGGACGTTGCCGACGACCTGGTCATCGACACCACCGAGATGGAGCCGGGCCGGAAGGACTGACCCCGCTCAGGCGGGCGCGACGGTCCCGTCGGATGCCGGGGCGGCGACCGGGGCGCTCTCGACCTCGTCATCGAAGTCGCCTTCGATGGTCACGTGGGGCAGCCAGCCGAGCCACCTCGGGAGCCACCAGTTCCAGTCGCCGAGGAGCCGCATCGTGGCCGGCAGCAGCACGCTGCGCACGATCGTGGCGTCGAGGAAGACCGCGACGGCGAGCCCGAACCCGAGCTGCTTGATGATCGTGAGCTCGAGCGTCACGAAGACCGAGAAGACGACGATCATGATCGCCGCGGCGGAGGTGATGGTCCCGGCCGTGATCGAGATGCCGCGAGCCACGGCCTCGTTCGAGCTCATCCCGCGATCGCGCGCCTCCTTGATCCGGGTGAGGATGAAGACGTGGTAGTCCATCGAGAGCCCGAACAGGATCGTGAAGATGAAGACCGGGACGAACGCCTCGATCGGGCCGGGCTTGAAGCCGAGCGGGCCCGACAGGTTGCCGTCCTGGAAGACGAGCACGAGCATGCCGAAGGCCGCGGCGGTCGAGAGCAGGTTGAGCAGGATCGCCTTGATCGGGATGACCAGCGAGCGGAACGCGACCAGCAGCAGCAGGAACGAGAGGAACAGCACGAAGCCGATCACCATCGGCATCCCGTCCGAGTAGAAGCCGACGACGTCCAGCGTGTACGCGACGTCGCCGGTCACGAGGGCCTGGACGCCGGGCATCCCGCCGAAGACGGCCGGCACGACGTCGCGGCGAGCCTCACGGACGATCTGCGCGGTTCGACTCGTCGTTCGACCCGCCCGAGAGCGTGTAGGAGACGAGCGCGACATCGCCGTTCGCCGACGGCGTCACGGTCGGCGGACCGGTCACGCCCGGGATCGCGAGCACCTTCGTGTTCATCGTCTCGATGGCGGCCTTGGTCGCCGGGTCGTCGGCGTTGGTGACGACGATGTCGAGGCTCAGCGTCGAGCCGGTCGGGAACTTCTCGTTGAGGATGTTGAGGGCCTGGACGCTGTCGATGGAGTCCGGGAACGAGGTGAAGTCCGCCTGGCCGAGCCGGAGCCGCAGCGCGGGCGACGCGAGCACGAGCAGGAACCCGGCGGCGAGGAGCGCGGCCGGCAGCGGGTGCTTCATGACCGAGCGGACGATCCTCGCCCAGATGCCGCTCCCCTCTTCGCGGTCGCGGCCGAGGATCGGGAGACGCAGGCGGTTGATGCCGTCGCCGAGGATCGCCAGGATCGCCGGCAGGAACGTCAGCGACCCGATGACCGCGATGAGCACGACGGAGATCGTCCCGACCGCCATCGACCGGAACAGCGGGTCGTCGAGGAGGAACAGGCCGCCGATCGAGACCATGACCGCGAGGCCGGAGAAGAAGACCGCCCGGCCGGCCGTCGCGGAGGCGACGTCGATCGCGGCGAGCTTCGAGCGTCCGTGTCGCCGCTCCGTCCGGAACCGCGTGATCATGAACAGCGAGTAGTCCACGGCGACCGCCAGGCCGATCAGCACGATGAGCTGGGTGGCGTACGGGCTCGACCGGCGTGACGAACCGGCTGTAGAGCGCCAGCACCCCGAACGCGGCCAGCAGGCAGGACGTCGCCATGATCAGCGGCACGATCGCGGCGACGACCGCCCCGAACGCGATCAGCAGGATCAGGAAGGTCAGCGGCAGCGTCAGGCGGAGCGACGAGTCGAGACCGCCGTTGACGAGCTCCTGGATCTGCTCGTTGGCGAGGTGGTTGTTCAGGACATGGATGGCGAGGTCCGGGTGGTCGGTCCGGAGCTGGGACACCAGGCCGTCCAGCGGGACGAGGTGGGCGGCGATGACCTCGTCCTCCCCCGACACGTGGGCGGCGATCCGGGCCGTCGTCCGGTCCGGCGAGATCAGCTCCGCCTGGGGCGGCGCGGTCAGCGGATCGACGAGCTGCTCGAGCGCGGGGACGGAGGCGCCGTCGACGGTCGCCTTGAGGTCGCCCAATCGCGTCACGACGTCGGCGATGGCGGACTTGGCCGCCGGATCGTCGACCGTGCCGTCGTTCACGCTGACGACCACGAGCACCTGCTGGCCGGGGTCGGTGCGCCCGCCCGCGCCGAAGAGGTCGTAGGCCCGCGCCGACTCGAACCTGGCCGACTGGTCGTTCGAGACCGCGGCGGCGGAGTTCGTCCCGCCCGCGGCGATGCTCGCGATGAAGATCCCGAACGTCGCGACGAACCACAGGAGGAAGACCGGCCAGCGATGGCGGGCGCTCCAGCCGGCGACGCGGACGGTCCAGGGCGGCCGGGCGACGGCCTTGGGTCGGGACGGGGGGCGGCGTGGTGTCTGACACGGCGGGTAGCCTACCGCGCCGCCGTCATCCCGGTCTCGGGATACCGGCTCAGAGGATCAGACGCGAGACCGGGACCCAGTAGCCGGAGAGCGTGCCGGCGACGATATGGGCGTAGCGGAGACCGCCGTACATCGCCGTCGAATTGAACGGGGCGCTGCTCGTCCGGGGGATGGCGATGCGCCGCGACGAGGTCACGAGGCCATGGCTGTCGAACCGCGAGCCCGTCGTCGTGCCGACGCGGAAGATCGCGGTCCGCTTGGGCCAGTAGCGGGTCTCGCCGTAGCGGCCGACCGCGCTGGCCCGTCCGGAGCGCTCGGGGACCCAGTAGCCGGCCAGCGAGCCGGCCTTGATGCGGTAGTAGATCCCGCGGCCCTTGATCCGGCCGTACCGGTCGGCCGGCGCGCTCGACGTCCTGGCCAGGTGGATCGTGCGCTGGCTGGTGATCCTCCCGTTGGCATCGAAGTGGTAGCCGGTCGTCGTGCCGGCCGCCAGCCGGACCGTCGAGGAGAACGACGTCGGGTAGTCGTCGCGGAAGCGGTCGGCGACGCGGGCGAAGCGGACGTCGCCGGTGGCCGCCTGGATCTGCAGCAGCTGTCCGGTCACGATCTCGTGGTACTTGGCGTTGAGCGTGCCGTGGGCCAGGCAGTACCGGCTGATCCAGGACGGTGTCCGGAAGCCGCCGGTCGACGGCGGCGCGTAGTGCAGGGTCGTGGTCACGCCCCCGGCGAACAGCGTCGCCGCACCCGGGTCGTTGGTCTCCTGCTCGTAGTCGTAGAGGCCGAAGAGCGCGAAGTCGTGGCCGTTGAACGTGAAGTCCGAGGCCCCTGCCGGCGACAGCGGGTACTCCTGCAGCCACAGGTATCCGGCGCCATCGATCTGGGTGACCCAGGGCAGGGTCAGGGTCGGGCAGGTTGGCGAAGCTCGTCGCGGTGCCGTCGGCCGCGTCCATCCATGCCGTATCGGCGGTCGCCTGGAACAGGCGCACGAACAGGCTGAGCGCGAGGCCCTGGGCCATCCCGCTGTACCACGGGGCCTTCTCGAGCAGCTTCGAGTCGCCATGGAGGGCGAAGTCGAACGGATACGGGAAGTACCACCCGTCCCGCGACACCACCTTGGTCGCGATGAGCCGCGTGGCCTGCGCCACGGCGCGGTCGAGGTAGCGCTGGTCCTGATGTCAGGTCGTAGCTGGCCAGGTTCGCGAGCCCATAGCTCGCCTGGGCGACCGGATGGTCGTAGAGGTTGCTGCCGATCTTGAACATGCGCACGCCGGCCGGGTCGTGGACGCCGGTGTCGACGAGCGCGATCGGCGTCGTCAGCGCGTAGGGGCGCAGGGCCGCGGGCACGGGCACCGGCGCGAAGTCGCCGGTCGTGAACGGGTCCGTCGGGAGGGTGATCGAGTCGCGGCGTCGGTGCGGGACCGGGGCGCCGGGGTCGGCCTGCGCGCGGAGGATCTTCGCGACGTCCCGTCTCGGCGGCGAGGCGACGCCGTCCGACGGGAGACCCGCCCCGAGGTCGCCATCGAGCAGGACCCGGTCGGAGCCCGCCGGCTGGCTGGCCGGGCCGGCCGCGGCCACGGCACCCGGGACCACGAGCGCGACGAGCGTCGCGAGGACCGCGACGAGGAGGAGGGAGCGGCGTCTTCGGTGCGTTCGGGACGTCACGCCTAGGCCTGGTTGTCGATCTGGGCGCGCTGCAGCCGGCCGCTGAAGTCGACGTAGATCGATTTCCACTCGGTGAAGGTGTCGAGCGCGGCGTGGCCGGCCTCGCGGTGGCCGTTGCCGGTCTCCTTCCAGCCCCCGAACGGGAGGTGGGTCTCGGCGCCGGTGGTGCCCGCGTTGACGTAGACGATGCCCGTCTCGAAGTCGCGCATCGCGCGGAACGCCTGGTTCACGTCGCGCGGTGTAGATGCTCGACGAGAGCCCGTAGCGGGTCTGGTTGAGCGCCAGCATCGCCTCGCCGTAGTCCGCGACCGGGATCACCGAGAGGACCGGCCCGAAGATCTCCTCCTGGCCGATGCGGTCCATCGGCCGCACGCCGCTGAAGATCGTCGGCTCGAAGAAGTGGCCGTTCGCGAGGTCGCCGCCGGTCGCGCGGGCGCCGCCCGTCACGAGCTCGCCCTCGGATCGGCCGACGGGCATGTACGAATCGACCTTGTCGAGCGCACCGGCGTTGATGAGCGGCCCGACGTCGGTGGCCTCGTCGAGACCGGGACCCAGGCGGAGCTTCTTCGCCCGCGCCTCGAGGCGCTGGAGGAGCGGCTCGACGACGTCGCGCTGGACGATGACCCGCGAGCAGGCCGTGCAGCGCTGACCGGTCGTGCCGAAGGCCGACCACAGGATCCCGTCGGCGGCCAGGTCGAGGTCCGCGTCGGCCAGCACGACCACGCCGTTCTTGCCGCCGAGCTCCATCGCGAGCCGCTTCAGCCGCTGGCCCGCCTTCGTGGCGATGACCTTGCCGGTCGCCGAGCTGCCGGTGAACGAGATGACCGAGATGTCCGGGTTCTCGACGATGGCATCGCCGACCTCGCCGCCCGACCCGGTCACGAGGTTGACGACCCCGGGCGGGACGCCGGCCTCGGCCATGAGCTCGACCAGCAGCGTCGCGCAATGCGGGGTGTCGCTCGCCGGCTTGAAGACGACCACGTTGCCGCGTCACGAGCGCCGGCATGATCTTCCAGCACGGGATCGCCATCGGGAAGTTCCAGGGCGTGATGATCCCGGCGATCCCGATCGGCTGGCGGATGCTCATCGCCCACTTGTCGGGCAGCTCGGACGGGGTCGTGTCGCCGAACATCCGGCGCCCCTCGCCGGCCATCAGGAAGGCGATGTCGATGCCCTCCTGGACGTCGCCGCGCGCCTCGGAGAGGACCTTGCCCATCTCGCGGGTCATCGCCCGCGCGAGCCGCTCCTTGTGCTGCGCCATGAGCGCCCCGAACGCGTAGAGGATCTCGCCGCGCTTCGGCGCCGGGGTCCGCTGCCACATGCCCTTGGCGGCCTCGGCTGCCCGCACCGCCATCGCGACATCGGCCTTGGTCCCCTGCTGGAACCGCCCGATGACGTCGCGGGTGTCGGCCGGGTTGCGGCTCTCGAAGGTCTGGCCGCTGGTGGAGTCGCACCACTCCCCGGCGATGAAGTTGCGGAACGTGGGCGTCTCGACGGCGGTCTCGGTCATGACGTCATCGTAGAGGTCATGCCGCCGGCCGGCGCATCGCCGCAGCGCCAGCGCAGCACGCCGCCGTAGCGCGACGGGCGCCCCGGTCGGCGGCGCGGCCTCCGGATCGGCCCGCTGCCCGACGTCGAACCGGGCGATCCCGCCGCGTCCGTCGGCGTCGAGCGCGACGTGGACCGGGCCGAGGTCGTTCGTGTAGTTCGCGATGAGCCCGCCGTGGGCGGTGTCCGTCGCATGGAACTCGAAGGCCGACTCGACGAAGGACAGCCAGGCGTCGTAGTCGACCGTCCCGTTGCTGGCGGGAAGGCCGGAGATCTCGGTCACGGTCGTCCGTCCCTCGTCCCAGAGGCACCACGCCGACGCCTCGGCCGACACGGTGAGCGGGACCTCGAGGCAGACGCGCCAGCGGCCGCCGCCCTGGTCGCTGGTGTCCGTCTCGCCACCGGTGTCCGGGACGTCGTCCGGCCCGGGCTGCTGGCTGAGCTCGCACGCGGCCTCCGGGGCCGACGACGTCGAGGGATCGCTCGTGAACGCGGGACCGGTCGGCGCGGGCGGCCCGGCCTGCGACGGCGCGTCGCCCGATGACGCCTCCGACGTGGGTGCGCCCGAGGGCGACGTCGCGATCGGCGCAGCCGGCGGCGACCAGCATCATGAGGACCGCGAACGACCGTGCGTCCTGCGGACCAGCCGACCACCGATCCCCGAGCGGAGCCCACGCGCGTCGCGCATCGGGGTCAGACCCGCTCGACCGCCATCGCGACGGAGCCGCCGCCGCCGAGGCACAGGGTCGCGAGCCCGTAGCGGCCCTGCCGCCGCTGGAGCTCATGGGTGAGCGTCGCGACGATCCGGGCGCCGCTGGCGCCGATCGGGTGACCGAGCGCGATCGCCCCGCCGTTGACGTTGACCTTGTCCCAGTCGAAGCCGAGCTCGCGGCCGTCGGCGAGGGTCTGCGCCGCGAACGCCTCGTTGATCTCGATGAGGTCGAACGCCTCGATCGGCAGCTCGATGCGGTCCAGCAGGCGGCGGACGCCCTCGACCGGGGCGAGGAACAGCCATTTCGGCGCGACCTCGGCCTGGGCGTAGCCGACGATCCGGGCGAGCGGCTTGAGCCCGAGCCGCTCGACGGCGCGCTCGCTGGCCACGATCGTGGCCGCGGCACCGTCCGTGATCCCCGGCGCGTTCCCGGCCGTCACCGTGCCGACCGTCGCGGCACCCCGGTCCTCGCCGTCGGGGAGCGCGAAGGCCGGCTTCAGGCGTTCGAGCGCCTCCATCGTGGAGTCGCGGCGCGGCCCCTCGTCGACGGTCACGATCGTCTCGCGGCCGCGCGCGTCGCGGACGGTCACGGGCGCCAGCTCGGCATCGAACCGGCCGGCATCGATGGCGGCGATGGCCTTCTGGTGGCTCGCGAGCGCGAACGCGTCCTGGTCGGTGCGGCTGACGTCGTCCTTGATCGCGACGCGCTCGGCGTGCGTGCCCATGTGGCAGTCCTCGATCGCGCACCACAGCCCGTCGTGCACGGTCGCGTCGATGAGCTCGCCGTTGCCGAGGCGGAGGCCGAACCGCGCCCCGGGGACCAGGTACGGCGCCTGGTTCATCGACTCCATGCCGCCCGCGACCGCCAGCTCGGCATCGCCGGCGCGGATCTCGGCAGCGGCCAGCATGATCGCCTTCAGCCCGGAGCCGCAGACCCGATTGATCGTGGTGGCCGACGTGGTCTCGGCCAGCCCCGCCTTGAGCGCGGCCTGCCGTGCCGGCGCCTGTCCGACCCCGGCCTGCAGGACCTGGCCCATCAGGACCTCGTCGATGACCGCGGTGGCCGGGTCCAGCCCGGCCCGCTCGACAGCGGCACGGATCGCGACGCCGCCCAGCTCGACGGCCGGGACCGTGCTCAACGCGCCGCCGAACTTGCCGATCGGCGTGCGCGCGGCGCTGACGATATAGACGTGCCCGTTCGGGCCGAGGGGATCCTGCGTCATGCCTCGATGCTACACGGCATGGCCAGTCCGACCGCCGCGCCGGTCAGACCGGCGGTCCAGGCGGGGTCAGCGGACGGCCATGAGGCGTCTCACGACCGGGCCGGGAGGGACGTTCGTCGCTGGAGGTCGGTGCCCCATGACGTCGATGACGTTCACCTCGCGCCGCGGCGGCTCCTCCGGTCGGATGTCGGCTGCGCGCAGTGCGGCGCCGACGACCGGATGCAGGCGGTCTTCGGTGAACGCATCGCAGTCGGCCTTGGTCTCCCAGATGTCGAGGTAGCTCAGGTGCCCGTCGGAACGCTCGATGGCGACGTGCGCGATCAGTCCGTGCGGTGGCTGGTCACCCAGTGCCTCGATGATCCGTCCGTAGATGGCCGCATCGATCGGGACGTCCTGCTCGAAGGCATACATGTGCGCTCCTCATTTCTTCCGAATATCCTTCGGATGGATGTACCATAGACGCCATGGCAGCCAGGGTCAAGCGCCGCTCCTACGACAACAGCGCCCGAACCGAAGCCTCGCGTGTCCGACACGCAAGGGTGCTCGCCTCTGCACGGGCCCTGTTCCTCGCCCGTGGCTACGTGCGCACCACGATGGCGGCCGTCGCGAGCGAGGCCGAGGTCTCGTTGGACACGGTCTATGCCCTCGTCGGCCGCAAGCCGGACCTGTTCCGGCTCCTCATCGAGTCCGCGATCTCGGGCCGGGATGCTGCCGTGCCCGCCGAGGATCGCGACTATGTCCAGCGGATCCGGGCACAGCCCACAGCGGAGGGCAAGCTCCGGGTCTACGCGGACGCCCTGCCCGAGATCATGGCCCGGCTCGCGCCGCTCGTGGCCGTCGTGCAGAACGCCGCGTCCGCCGAACCCGAGCTCGCCTCCTTGTGGCACGACATCGCCGAGCGCCGTGCGGCGAACATGCAGCGATTTGCCGCCGAGCTCGCTGCCACCGGCCGGCTCGCCATCCCGGCGCGGGAGGCCGCCGACATCATCTGGGCCACCAACTCGACGGAGCTGTATTCGCTCCTCGTGCAGCAGCGCGGATGGACGGGCCGCCGGTATGCGGATTGGCTCGCGGACACCTGGGTCCAGCTGCTGCTGCTGCCCGGCGATGCGACGCCGACCTGACGACCGTCAGGGGGGCGGCGTCCGCGGGTAGGTGTAGAAGCCCTGGCCCGTCTTCTGGCCGAGGTGGCCGGCCTTCACGAGCTCGAGGAGGACCCGCGGCGGGTGCATGTGCTCCTGGCTGAGGCCGTCCTCGAGGACGCGCATGATCCCGAGCACGACGTCGAGCCCGATGAAGTCCGCGAGCTCGAGCGGCCCCATCGGGTGGTTGAGGCCCACCCGCGCGCCGGCGTCGATGTCCTCGGCCGTGCCGATCCCCTGCTGGAGCGCGCGCATCGCCTCCGCGAGGAACGGGATCAGGATCCGGTTGACGATGAAGCCGGGCCGGTCGGCCGACACGATGACCTGCTTGCCGAGCTCGCCGGACAGCGCCCGCACCGCCTCGACCGTCTCGTCCGACGTCGCCTGGCCGCGGATCAGCTCGACGAGCGGCATGACCGGCACGGGGCTGAAGAAGTGCATGCCGAGGAACCGCTCGCGTCGCTCGGTGGCGGTGGCGTCGGCCAGCCGGTGGATCGCGATCGAGCTGGTGTTCGAGGCGAAGATCGCCTCGGGGGGCGCGAGCCGGTCGAGCGAGCGCCACAGGTCCTGCTTGACGCTCAGGTCCTCGAAGACGGCCTCGATGACGAGGTCCGCGTCCGCGACGAGCGCGAGATCCGAGGTCGCGGTGATCCGTCCGAGCGTGGCCTCGCGCTCCTCGGGCGTGACCCGGCCCTTGGCGACCGACCGGTCGAGATTGCCGGCGATCCGCTCACGACCGGCCTCCGCGCGGGCCAGGTCGGGCTCGTACAGCACGACCGACTTCCCGATCGCGGCATGGACCTGGGCGATGCCGTGGCCCATGAGGCCGGCGCCCGCCACGAAGACCCGCTCGATCGCCACGGCTCCAGCCTACCGCGCGGCCAGCGCGGCCAGCAGCCGGTCCGCGGCGGTATACGGGTCGAGCCGATGGCCCGCGACCTCGGCGAGGACGGCGTGGGTGGCGTCGCGCCGGTCCGCGGCCTCCAGCACGCCGCGGACCCGCTCCCCGACGATCGCCCAGACCTGGCTCTCGGCACGTCGCCGGCGGGCCGCCCCGCCGCTCGCGGCCTCGCGCCCCGCCGCCCGGTGCTTGTCCAGCGCCGCGAGCAGCTCCGGCACGCCCTGCCCGGTCGACGCGGTGGTCACCAGGACGTCGGGGCGCTTCGGGCGCGGCCGGTCGTCGCCATCAGCGGGCGCACCGCGGGCGGTCGTCGGCATCAGCATCGCGCGGAGCTGGGCCGCGGTCCGCGCGGCGCCGGGCTTGTCGCCCTTGTTCACGACGACCAGGTCGGCGACCTCCAGCAGGCCCGCCTTGATCGCCTGGACCTCGTCGCCCATCTCGGGCGCCTCCAGCACGACCGTCGTGTCCGCCGCGGCCGCCACCTCGACCTCGCTCTGCCCGGTCCCGACCGTCTCGATGAGCACGAGGTCGAAGCCGCAGGCGTCCAGCACCGCCGCCGCGGCCGTGGAGGTCGCCGCCAGCCCGCCGGCGTGCCCGCGCGACGCCATCGAGCGGATGAACACGTCGCGGTCCTCGGCGTAGGACTGCATGCGGACGCGGTCGCCGAGCAGCGCCCCGCCCGTGATCGGGCTCGACGGGTCCACGGCGATCACCGCGACCGTCCGGCCGGCCTTGCGGACCTCGGCGATCAGCGACGCGACCAGCGTGGACTTGCCGGCACCCGGCGGGCCGGTGATCCCGACCAGGTGCGCGGTCCCGGCCTTCGGATAGAGGCGGCGCAGGGCGGCCTCGGCGACCGGCGTGTGGTTCTCGACCGCGGTCAGCAGCCGGGCGGTGGCGAGGCGGTCGCCGGCGACCGCGGCATCGACCAGGGCGTCGGCGCGGGACGCCGCGTCGTCCCCCACCCTACGTTCGCGGTCGCGCGTTCGCCCGCAGGTAGTCGGCGACCTGCGCGATCGTGGTCCCGGGCCCGAAGACCTCGGCGACGCCGGCGCTCTTGAGGGCGGCGCGATCGACGTCGGGGATGATCCCGCCGACCGTCACGAGCACGTCGGCCATCCCCTGGTCGACGAGCAGCTTGGTCACGCGCGGGACCAGCGTCATGTGGGCGCCCGACAGGATCGACAGGCCGACGACGTCGACGTCCTCCTGGAGCGCGGCCGTCGCGATCATCTCGGGCGACTGGCGGAGCCCGGTGTAGACGACCTCGAAGCCCTCGTCGCGCAGTCCCCGGGCGAGGACCTTGGCGCCGCGGTCGTGGCCGTCGAGCCCGGGCTTGGCGATGAGCACCTTGAGCGGGCGGTCCGTCATGCCCGGATTGTAGGTTCACGCGCGGCTCCGGACATGGCGACGGGGCGGTCGGCCCGAACACCGACCGCCCCGTCGGGCCTCCTGCGAGGCTGGGGACTACGCGTTGGCGCGGCTGAACGTGCGGGCCGCGATCCACACGGAGATCACCGCGAAGACCGCCGTGATGACGACGCCGATCGCGATCTCCGGATCGCCCCACTGGCCGTTGAACAGGGCCCGTGCCGCGTTCACGGTGTGGGTGAAGGGATTGAGCGAGCTCAGGGTCTGCAGCCAGTCCGGCGCGAGCGCCATCGGCAGCAGGATCCCCGAGAGGAGCAGCAGCGGCATCGCGATGCCCTGGACGAGCGGGGCGAACGCGTCCTCGCTCTTGAGGATCAGCGCCGCCGCGTACGAGAGCGGGGCGACCGCGAGCCCGATCAGCACGAGCAGCGCGAGCACCACGGCGATGCCGGGCAGGTCGACCTTCAGGCCGAGCGGGATCGCCAGGACGATCAGCAGGATCGCCTGGAACATCAGGATCACGACGTCGCGCAGCGACCGGCCGAGGAGCATCGCCCCGCGGCTCATCGGGGTGACGCGCATCCGCTCGATGACGCCGCTCCGCAGCTCGGCGATCAGGCCGAAGCCGACGAAGGCCGTCCCGAAGATGGCGATCTGGATCAGCAGGCCGGGGACGAACCAGTTGAACGCGTTGGTGCCGGTCCCGGCCGCCTGCGTGGCGCCCTCGAGGAGCGGCCCGAACAGGAACAGGTACAGGAGCGGGAGCATCATCCCGAAGACGATCCAGGTGGGCTGCCGGATGGTCAGCCAGAGCGAGCGATGGAAGATGAGCCAGGTGTCCCTGACGAGCTGCACGGCGGGGTTCCTCGTCGTGGTGGTGGGTCGGGTGGTCGTGATGGCGGTGGTGGCGGTCATGCCGCGGGCTCCTCTCGAAGGGATCGGCCGGTCTGGCGAAGGAAGACGTCGTCGAGGCTCGGCCGGGCGAGCGTCAACGTGCGGGCGCGGAGGTCGGCCCCGTCGAGCAGCCGGATGAGCTGCGGGACGGCGCTGTCGCCCTGGTCGACGTAGAGGCGGATCAGCTCGTCCTCGACCGAGGCCTCGCGGACGAACGGACTCGGCGCGGACGAGGTCGAGGACGCGCTGGTGGTCGCCGTCGATGCCGAGCGTGATGACGTCGCCGGCGACCTGGCGCTTCAGCGAGTCCGCCGTGCCCTCGGCCACGATCTGGCCGTGGTCGATGATCGCGAGGCGGTCGGCGAGGGCGTCGGCCTCCTCGAGGTAGTGCGTGGTCAGGAAGACCGTGGTCCCCAGCTCGCGCAGGTTGCGGATCTCGTCCCACATGCGCGCACGGGCCTGCGGGTCCAGCCCGGTCGTGGGCTCGTCGAGGAAGAGGACGCGCGGGCGGTGGACGATGCCGAGCCCGACGTCGAGCCGGCGGCGCATGCCGCCGGAGTAGGTCTGGGTCGGGCGATCGGCGGCCGCCGTCAGCTCGAGCGCCTCGAGCACCTCGTTGGCCCGGCGCACGGCCGAGGTCTTGTCGAGGCCGTACAGGCGGCCCTGGATCACGAGCTCGCCGCGGCCGGTCTCGGCCGGGTCGGTCGAACCGCCCTGCGGCACGTAGCCGATCCGGCGGCGGACCTCCTGGGGGTCGCGGGCGAGGTCGACGCCCGCCACCGTGGCGCGGCCCGCCGGTCGGCTTCAGCAGCGTCGCGAGCATCCGAAGCGTGGTGGTCTTGCCCGCGCCGTTGGGGCCGAGGAAGCCGAAGATCTCCCCGGCCTCGACCGTGAGGTCCACGCCGCGGACGGCTTCGACCGTGGACTTGCGGGCCTTGAAGGTCCGGCGCAGGTCCTCGGTCTCGATCATGGGCCCAGCGGGGCCGGTCGCACTGTTCATCATCTGTCCTCTCCTGCTGTGCCCTATGCTGTCGGCGGTCACTTGCGCCTTTTCGCATTGTGGGTCAATATCTGCGCAGTGCAGATAATCACCCACACAGGAGCGCATGTCAACATGGACAAGCGACAGGGCATCGACGGGGTCGTCCGAGCCCTTCGGCGAGTGAACTTCCAGGGCTCGATCTTCGGCCAGTCCGTCGCCATCCGGCTCGGGCTCTCCGAGTCCGACATCGACGCCCTCGAGCTGCTCATCGACACGGGCGCCGCGACCGCCGGCAGGATCTCCGAGGCCATGGGCCTCACCACGGGCGCGGTCACGCGCGTGATCGACCGCCTGGAGCAGGCCGGCTACGTCCGGCGCACCGCGGACCCGGCCGACCGCCGCCGCGTCGTCATCGAGGTCGTGCCCGAGCGGGTCGCGACGGTCGAGTCGCTGCTCGATTCGCTCGGGACGGCGGCCGCGGCCGACGCCGAGCGGTACACGGACGACCAACTGGCGACGATCAACGACTTCCTCTCGCGGATGGCCGACCTCACCCAGACCGAGGCGACCCGCATCCGCACCGACACGACGGAGCACCCGAGCGACCCGGTCGGGCCGTCCGAGTACACCGCGCCGCTGGGCGGCCTCACGTCGGCGAAGCTGCTCTTCCGCGCCGGCGCGCAGGACCTGCGGCTGCGGACCGCGAAGCCCGGGCCGGACCTGTATCGCGCCCGGTTCGAGGGCGCGGCCCCGCAGGTCCGGGTGCGCGACGGGCGGGTGATCGTGCAGTACCGGGGCATGCCGTTCGACTGGCGCAAGCGCACCGGCACCATGGCGCTCAACCCGTCGATCCCGTGGGCGATCGAAGTCGTCGGGGGGGTCAACCGCGTGGAGGCCGACCTGATCGAGCTCGACCTCGATCGGTTCGAGCTCACCGGCGGCTCGGAGCGGGTCCAGCTCGAGGTCGGCCGGCCGCACGGCGAGGTCCCGATCCGCATGACCGGCGGCATCAAGACCATCCGCCTCGAGCGCCCGAGCGGCGTCCCGGTCCGGCTCGCGATCTCGGGCGGTGTCGGCTCGGTCGAGGTCGACGGCCAGATGACCGGCCACCACGGCGGGAACACGTCGATCGAGTCGCGTGGCTGGTCGTCGACCGGCGACCGCTACAGCCTCGAGGTCACCGGCGGCACGAAGACCATCACGATCGTCGAACGCCCGTAGGCGTCGCGCCGGCGGGCGCCACGCCCGTAGGCGGGCGTCGCGCGCTCGGCTAGCCGCGGAGCGTCTCGACGGTCTTCGCCGCGCGGCGCTCGCGCGTCGCGGGCTGCTTCGCCTCGCCGACGTGCTCCGCGTAGTCGCGGCGATGCGACGGGGCGAGCGCGTCCCAGGCCGCGGTCGCGACCGGATCGGCCGCCAGCGCCGCCGCCAGCTCGGGTGGCACGACGATGTCGGCGGAGCGCGAGCGGTCGTCGCGCTCCAGGTCGAACTCGACGGTGTCGCCGTCGGTCTTGCCGAGCGACGTCCGGACCGCCTTGTTCACGACCATGACGATCTTGCGGCCCTCGCCCTCGAACGTGTAGGGCATGAACTGGTTCTGGAAGGGCTGCCCGTCGATCGTGCCGACCACGGAGGTCCGCCCGGTCGCCTTGAACGCCGCGACCACCTCGTCCGGGATCACGACGAACGTGCCCAGCGGCGCGGGGAGCAGCTCCACCGTGAAGCGCACCGTGGTCAGGCCTCGGGCGAGCGCCGCTCGAGGTGCGCGAAGAACTCGGCGCGGGTGCGGTCCCGGGTCCGGAACAGCCCGAGCACCGACGACGTGGTCATGATCGTCCCGGGCTTGCGGATGCCGCGCATGACCGCGCACAGGTGGGTCGCCTCGATGACGACGCCGACGCCCTGCGGCTCGAGCCGGTCCTGGAGGAACTCCGCGACCTGCTGGGTGAGCCGCTCCTGGACCTGCAGCCGGCGGGCATACGTCTCGACGATGCGCGGGATCTTCGAGAGCCCGATCACGCGGCCGCGCGGGATGTAGGCGACGGCCGCCGTCCCGAAGAACGGCAGCAGGTGGTGCTCGCAGAGCGAGTAGAACGGGATGTCCTTGACGACGACCATCTCGCTGTAGGCGACGTCGAAGATGGCGTTGTTGATCAGGCGGTCCGGGTCGACGTGGTAGCCCGCCGTCAGCTCCGTGTACATCCGATGGACCCGCTGCGGCGTGTTGGCGAGCCCCTGGCGGTCGGGGTCCTCGCCGATCTCCACGAGGATCTCGCGGACCGCGGCCTCCACCCGGCCGTTGTCGTTCGACGCGTCGCGGTTCACGGCGCCGCTGATGTCGTCGACGGCCATGTCGGTCTCGCCGATCTCGGATTCGATCTCGTCCACGAGGCGTCGGACGTTGGGGGGCAGGTCGGTCGGGCTGGACAAGGCAGGGCCTCCAAGTGAGGCGGCGATGGTACGTCGGGCGCTGGTAGGCTGCGAGCCATGACCCATCCGCGTGCCGACCAGCTCCGCTTCGCCCGCTCCGAATGGCAGCGCGGGCTCGCCGGGCTGACCGACGAGGACGCCCGCCAGCGCCTGCTGCCGATGAACTCGATCACGTGGATGATCGGCCACCTCGCGTGGCACGAGCGCCTCATCTGGTTCGTGCGCGGGCAGGGGCTCGAGGTCGAGCCGGTCCTCGACTCGGTCGCGTCGGGGCTGCCGGCGTCCACGCCGCCGCTCGACGAGATGCTCGCGGTCTGGGCGCGGATCACCGCGGCCGCCGACCCGTTCATCGACTCGCTGACGACCGCGTCGCTCGAGGTGCCGCTCCCCTTCGACAAGCGCGAGCCGCCGTCGGTCGCCGGGTCGCAGATCCAGCGCATCACCTACCACTACTGGAACCACATCGGCGAGGCATCGGCGGTGCGCCAGATCCTGGGCCACGCGGACCTGCCGGAGTACGTCGGCGATCTCGACGGGCTGGCCCCGTACCGGCGGGAGACCTAGCGGAGGTCGGACCCGGCGTGCCCGTCAGCCCGGGCGGCCGCGGCGGCCCAGGTAGTCGTGCCAGAGGAGGCGCGCGGCCACGGAGCGCCAGGGCCGCCACGCCTCCCCGATCGCGCGGAGCTCGTCGGCGTCGGGGCGATGGTCGAGGCCACGGACCTCGGCGGCGGCCTGCGCGAGGGCGATGTCGCCGACGGGCCACACGTCCGGGCGACCGAGGACCATCAGCAGGTAGATCGACGACGTCCACGGCCCGATGCCGGGCATCGCCTCGAGCGCCCGGCGGACCTCGTCGTCGTCGAGGCCGGCCAGCCCGTCGATGTCGAGCGCACCCGACTCGACCGCGCTCGCGAGCGCCCGGGCATAGCGCGCCTTCTGGCGGCTGAAGCCGATCGCCAGGAGCTCGGCGTCGTCGAACGCGCAGCAGGCGCGACGGCGTCGGCGCGCCGCCCGAGGCCGCGATGAGCCGGTCGAAGGCGGCCTGCGCCGACGCGAGCGAGACCTGCTGCTCGAGGATCAGGTGGACGAGCGTCCCGAACCCGGGGGCGCGATCCCAGAGCGGCGGGAGGCCGTACCGCTCGACGACGCCGGCGAGGTCGGCGTCGCGCGCCGCGAGCTCGGCGACCGCGGCGTCGAGGCCCGCGCGGTCGAGCGGCTCGATCAGACCACCGAGCCGTTCGCCGTGAAGCCGCCGGCCGGCATCGGGTCGAACGGGCGGCCCGTCGCGCCGCGCAGCCACGCCCGGGCGTTCTCGCCGAGCGACGGCCGGTGGTAGCCGCCCTCCTGGAGGACGACGAGCCGGCGGCCGAGCGCGGCGACCCGCCGCCCGACCTCGTGGTAGACGTCCGTGGTCAGCGCGAAGTCGCCGATCGGGTCGAGGCCGTAGGTGTCGAAGCCCAGCGAGACCACCACGATCGAGCCGGGCGAGGCGCCGATCGCCTCGACCGCCCGGTCCGTCGCCTCGAGGTAGTCCTCGTTGGTCGCCCCGGCGCGGAGCGGCAGGTTCAGGTTCTCGCCGGCGCCGAGCCCCTCCCCCGTCTCGTCGGCACGGCCGAGGAAGTACGGGTAGGCGCGCTGCGGGTCGGCGTGGATCGAGACGTAGCGGACGTCGCCGCGCCGCCAGAAGATCTGCTGCGTGCCGTTCCCGTGGTGATAGTCGACGTCGAGGATGGCGACCCGCTCGCCGGTGGCCGCGGTGATCGCCTCGGCCGCGATCGCCGCGTTGTTGAAGAAGCAGTAGCCGCCGTACATCGATCGCGCCGCGTGATGCCCGGGCGGCCGGCACAGGCCGTAGGCCGCCGACTCCCCGCCCAGCACGAGGTCCACGGTCGTCAATGCCGTGTCCACGGCCCCGCGCGCGGCGACGTACGTCCCCGCGACCAGCGGTGCGGCGGAGTCGAGCCCCCAGAACCCGGCCCGCCCGGCCGCGTGCTCGGGCTCGCGCACCAGCGCCTTGACGGCCTCGGGGCTCATGCCCTCGAACATCGAGCGGTTGGGGTACGTGTCGGCCGACAGGAACGGGACCGCCAGCTGCTGGCGCCGCACTTCGTGCCACGCGACCTCGAGGAAGCGGACGAGGCCCTCGTCGTGGACCGCGGTGATCGGGGCCTCGCCGTGCTCGGTCGGGGCGACCAGCTCGTAGCCGCCGTCCGCCTCGAGCGTGCTCCGGATGATCTCGGCTCGCTCGGCGACCTCGTTGGCCGGGATCGCCTGGCCCATGAAGGTCTCGGTGGTGATGTCATGGCCCAGGTGGCTCGGCGTGTAGACGACCCGCATTCAGACCCCTCGATCGCCGGTGTCGCTCGCGACCGACAGGATCGCCGCGCTGACCGCATCCGGACGGTAGCGCATCAGGTTGTGCCCATCGTGGCGGAACGGCACGGTGCGGATCGGCGGCCGGCCGGCCGCGGCTGCGGGCGGCATCGACCGCGGCCAGCGCCCGCTCCCGGGCACCGGGCTCGTCGTCCGACGGCGAGGCGGCGATGAGCGCGACGACCGGCGCATCCACGGGAGCGAGGGTCTCGAGCGGGTCGTACGCGAACATCGTCTGGACGCAGGCCGTCGTCACGTGCGGCCGCGTCACCGGCACGACCCGCCCGGCATGCGTCTCCACGACCGTGGCGCGCGCCGCGCGCTCCTGGTCGGCGTCCCACGAGGCGGGATCGAACGCCTCCCGGTCGGCGAGGAACGCCGTCATCGAGCGCAGGACCTCGGGCGGCTCGTCGAGGCCCCGCAGGAACTCGTCGACATCGAGGCCGGTCGATGCTTCCAGCCCCTCCCAGCCGCCGTCGACCAGCACGACGCCCGCGCAGCGCGAGCCGAGCGCCCTGGCCGCCTCGACCGCGATCATCGCGCCGAACCCATGCCCGACGAGGACGACGCGGTCACCCGGCCTCCGCGGCCAGGCCGGAGCCCTCGGCGGCCGCGATCGCATCCTCGGCGAGGACCGGCAGGTCGTAGGCGCCGGTCTCGGTCGGGGCGTCCGAGAGGCCGTGGCCGCGCAGGTCCATCGCGACGACCGAGCGGGCGCCGCGGAGCCGTCGCGCGACCGGCGTCCAGATCCAGGCGGTCTGCCCGAGGCCGTGGATCAGCAGCACGCCGGGACCGTCCGCGGCCGCCGGCCCGCCCCAGTCGAGGAAGTGGATCGCGGTCGCCCGGCGCGACCTCGACCACGAACCCCTCGGGCTCGGCGGTGGGGTCCGGGGCCGGGACGACGGGCGTGGGGGTCTCCATCGACCCGTAGGATACGGGCGCCATGGCCAAGCGCCGACGTGGCGCTCGAAGCGCCCCACCCAGAGTCCAGCCGCCATCGCCCGTTCGACGAGCTGGTCGACGAGGCGCTCGCGACGATCCCCATGCCGTTCGCGGCCGCCCTCGACGAGGTGGCGATCGTGATCGCCGACGAGCCGTCCGCCGAGCAGCGGCGCGAGAACGAGCTGGGGCCCGACGACACGCTCTACGGCCTGTACGAGGGCGTGCCCCGGACCGAATGGGCGGCCGACTGGGCGGCCGTCGCCCAACCGGATCACGCTGTTCCGGCTCCCCCTCGAGGAGGACTTCGCCGATCCCGAGGACCTCGCCGACGAGGTCTGGGTGACCGTGGTCCACGAGCTGGCCCACCACCTCGGCATCGAGGACGACCGGCTGCACGAGCTCGGCGTGGACTGAGCGGCGGGGCCGGTCGGGCGACGCCGCGCCCGGCACTCAGCCGACGATGTCCAGGATCGCGATGAACCCGTCAGCCCCAGCGCCATCCAGCCGATCAGCGGCCGGGTGATCCAGCGGAACCGGCGCTGGCCGGGCCTCGGGACGTCGGGATCCGTGTCGCCGCCATGGCGGACATGGTCGAGCCCGAACGTCGCGTGCGTGAGCCCGACGAACATCACGACCTGTGGCGCCACGGAGATCGCGGTGACCGTGAAGATCAGGGTCCCGATCGCGAAGACGCCGATGACGATCCCGATCGTGATGAGGACGACGCCCAGCGCCCCGGAGTCCGGTCCGAGCCCGACCGCGTCGGCGATCCGGAACGCGATGTCCAGCCCGGCGCTCAGGCCGAACAGGATCAGGAGCTGGGCTGCGGTCTCCGAGAGCGCCACCACGACCGCGGCCATCTTCCGCGCACGGAAGACCCGGAGCGAGCGCCGGATGGCCACGACGGCCGACACGTCACCGAGCGCGATCCCCGCGAGCAGATAGGCGAACGGTGCGCCGTACAGCGCGGTCACGATCAGCGTCACGACGATCCCGATGCTCCCGTCGACGTCGCCCTGCGACCCGAGGACGGCGCCGATCCCGGCCTGGATGAGGAACGAGCCGCCGCCGACGATCACGGTCGCCACGACGGCCTGCCAGAACACGGCCCGAGCCCGGGCCAGCGCCTGGCGGACGGTGATCGGCCGGCCGACGAGCCGCGCCCCGAGCAGCGAGACCGCGATGATCCGCGCGTCGATGAGCGCGACCAGGAACCCGACCCCCGCGATCCAGACCAGGAACGTGTTCCACGCCTCGTACGTCGGGCCGAGGACGACCACGCTCTCGAACGCGGTGCGCTGCACGTCCGTGACGATCGTCGCCCAGGCGGCCAGCGCCAGCGGCGCGACGGTCCCGAGGATGACGACCCCGATGTAGAACGACGCCGGCCGCATCTCCGGCGACGAGCGGGCGAGCAGGTCGAAGCTGGCGCCGAGCAGGCGCCGGGTCGATTCGACGGGCGGCATCGGCGGCGCAGCCGGCACCGGGACGGCGACCGGCGCGGGTGGCTGGGAGCTGGCGGCCGTCAGCGGATCAGGCCGGCGGCGGCTCGAGGATCGGCAGGCGGCGGGGACGGCGTCGGCGGCCGGGTCCGGTTCGAGCGTCGGTGCCGTGGCTGCCGCCGGGACGGGTTCGAGCGGCGCGAACGGGTCGACCGGGCGCCCGTCGCTCAACCGGTCGCTCCGGGAAGCCTCCCGGCCCCGGCCAGCAGCTCACCGAGCCGTCCGATGTCGACGTTCCCGCCCGACAGCAGCACCGCGACGCGCTCGCCGTCGCTGGATCGGGATCCGCCCTGACAGGACCGCCGCGATCGCCGCCGCACCGGCCGGCTCGACCAGCTGCTTGCAGCGCTCGAGGACGAACCGCATCCCGGCCAGGATCGTCGCGTCGTCGAGGAGCACGACGCCGTCGAGGTAGCGTCGCGCCATCGCGAGCGTCCAGGCGCCGGCGAACGGCGCGCCAAGGCCGTCGGCCACGGTGACCGGGCTGATCGGGACCACCTCGTCGCGTTCCAGCGCGAGCGTGAGCGCGTTCGAGCCCGGTCGGCTCCACGCCGTAGACGCGGGCCGACGGCCTCCGCCCCTTCACCGCCGAGGCGACCCCGCTGATCAGCCCGCCGCCGCCCACGCCGACCACGACGACGTCGACATCGGGCAGGTCGTCGACCAGCTCCAGCCCCGCCGTCCCGTTGACCGGCGATGACCGCCGGGTCATCGAACGGGTGGCAGAACACCAGGCCCTCCTCGTCGCGGAGCCGCTCCATCTCGAGCACGGCCTCGCCGACGTGCGTGCCCTTGAGGACGACCCGCGCGCCATACCCGAGGCAGGCGTCCACCTTCGAGCGGACCGCACCGGCCGGCATGACCACCGTGACCGGCACGCCCGCCGCGCGGCCGGCCCACGCGAACGCGGCGGAGGCGTTCCCGGCGGAGAGCGTGATCACCCCGCGCTCGCGGGCGTCGGGCGGCAGGGTGGCGATCTTGTTCGCCATCCCGCGCGCCTTGAAGGAGCCGGTGGCCTGGAGGTGCTCGCCCTTCATGATACAGCCGGTCGTCGGCGACGCGGACGCCGAGGGCGGCGGTCGTCCAGGTCGCGGCCGTCGTCGAGTGGAGCATCGGGGTCGCCTGGACGAGAGCGGCCGATCCGCTCGCGAGCGGCTTCGATCTCGGCGAGCGTGACGTCGAGCTCGGCGGTCGGGCTGGTCCATGGGCGCGAGTATGCCGCGCGTCCCCGCCGCCCGGCATCCGATCTGCGCTTGCGTGTTTGCGCAAGTAGGAATACTGTACGGGAGTGTTGGATTACCTCCCCGTCTCCGCCGAGGTCGATCGCGACCGCTATGCGGCGATCGGTCGAGCCCTGGCGGACCCCAAGCGGCTGTGCGTCCTCGAGTCCCTCGCCATCGGCGAGCTCTCGGTCAGCGACCTCAGCAACCGGGTCGGGTGCCAGGTGCCCAACATGAGCCAGCACCTCGCGGTGCTGCGCAACGTGGGGCTGGTGACCAGCCGTCGTGACGGCACCACCATCCTCTACCGCCTCGCGGATCCACGGGTCCTCGAGGCCTATCGACTCATCCAGGACATCGCCCGCACAGCGGGCACGTAGAGCCGGCTCGCCGGCAAGGCATCCCGTATCGGACGGGAGAAGGGATCGAACCACATGGCGGAGATCAAGGTCGCGACAGACGCGAATTTCGAGGAACTCGTCCTCAAGGCAGAGCGACCGGTCGTCGTCGACTTCTGGGCCGCCTGGTGCGGGCCCTGCAAGATGGTCGCGCCCGAGATGGAGAAGCTCGCCGCGAAGTACGACGGGGCGGTCGATGTCGTCAAGGTCGACGTCGACGCGAACCCGCGGCTCTCGCAGGCCTTCAACATCCTGAGCATCCCGACGATCGCGTTCTTCAAGCCCGGCGCGCAGCCGCAGGGCGTGGTGGGCTTCCGCCCGCTCGAGCAGCTCGAGCAGCAGTTCGGGCTGACGCAGTTCACGGCGGTCGAAGCCGACTGACGTCGGCGGAGGCCCTTCCCGAGCCTCACTCCTCTCGTCGGCGACCCCGGTCCAACGGATCGGGGTCGTTCGAATTCCCGGGTCAGCCCTCGGTGGCGTGCCGGACCGCGAAGCCGAGCCAGGCCACGGCCCGGTCGATCGCGTGGTCGTCGAGGTCGGCCGGCTCGAAGCGGACCCATCCGGGCCCGCGCGGCGACGGCGACGTGTCGGGCGTGCGGACCGCGGCCGAGGCGACGGCCGTCGTGAGCTGGAACTCCGCCGAGGATCCGGACGCGGCGACGACGGCCACGATCCTGCCGCCGGCCCGGTACTCGACCGCGCCATCGGCACCGGCCGTCGTCGAGACCTCGTCGACGCCGTCCGCGGACTCCGCCAGCGCGTCCCGCAGCGTCACCGCGCGGCGGCCCCCAGGACCGCCGCCAGGTCCGCGAGGTGGTCGCGGTAGTGGTCGATCGTCTCGGCGTCGAAGCTCTCCATGTGGGCCGGGTTCTTGATCCAGCGGGACTCGGGGACGACCGTGAGGTAGCCGCGCAGCTCGCCGGGCTGCGTCCGGAACTGCTCGCGCAGGTCGGCCATCGACAGCGACGCCCACTGCGCCTGGAGCTCGGCGTTGACGACCTCGCCGCCGCGCGCGTCCCAGTCCGCATCGACCCGCGCGATCGTCGGGCTGGTCTCGTTGACGGCGAGCTCCTTGGCGACCGCGAGCGAGACGGCCTGCCACGCGAGCATGTGGGCCATCAGGTCGCGTCCGGACCAGCCATGCGCGGCCTCGACCGGCGTCTCCAGCTGGGCATCGGTCAGGCCGGCCAGCGCCTCGAACGGCTGCCATGCCTCGTGCTCCTCCTCGAGGAACTCCATCGCGTCGAGATACATGGCGGCATGGTAGTCGGGCCGGAGACGCCGACGCGGCCGCTTAGACCGCGACGGGCTCCCGGTACTCGCCGAAGACCTCGCGCAGGACCGCGCACTGCTCGCCGAGCGTGGCGTACGCGGCGGCGCAGCGGATGAAGTGCGGCATGAGGTTCGTCTCGCTGGATCCCGGCCGGCGGGCGGCATCGCGCAGGCCGTCGAGCGCGGCGCCCACGGCCTCGGCGTCACGCTCGCGGCGCGTCCGCTCGAGGCGGGCCATCTGGGCCTCGAACGACCCGGGCGGCACCGAGAGCACGGGCACGCTGGTCACCTCGGCCTCGTCGACATAGGCGTTGACCCCGACGATCCGCCGCTCGCCCGCATCGAACTCCTGCTGGAAGCGGTACGCGGCGTCGGCGATCTCCCGCTGCGGGTAGCCCTCGGTGATCGCGGCGACCATGCCGCCGCGCCGGTCGATCTCCTCGATGTAGCGCCAGACGGCCTGCTCGGTCTCGGCGGTCAGCGCCTCCACGAACCACGAGCCGCCCAGCGGGTCGACCGTGGCGTCCACCCCGGTCTCCTCGGCGATGATCTGCTGCTGGCGCAGCGCGAGCAGGGCGGCCTCCGCGGTCGGCACGGCCAGCGCCTCGTCGTGGGCGTCGGTGTGCAGCGACTGCGTGCCGCCGAGCACGGCGGCGAGCGCCTGGACCGCGACCCGGGTCAGGTTGTTGAGCGGCTGCTGCGGCGTGAGCGACACCCCGGCCGTCTGCGTGTGGAAGCGCATCCAGGCCGAGCGCTCGTTCTCCGCGCCGTAGCGCTCGGTCATGAGGCGGTGCCAGACGCGGCGCGACGCCCGGAACTTGGCGATCTCCTCGAAGAAGTCCGAGTGCGAGTTGAAGAAGAACGAGAGCCGCGGCGCGAAGTCGTCGACGCGCAGGCCGCGCTCGATCGCGGCCTCGACGTAGGCCATCCCGTCGGCGATCGTGAAGGCCAGCTCCTGGATCGCGGTCGAGCCGGCCTCGCGGATGTGGTAGCCGCTGATCGAGACCGTGTTCCAGCGCGGCATCTCGTTGGTGCCGAACTCGATGGTGTCGGTGACCAGCCGCATCGACGGCTCCGGCGCGAAGAGGTATTCCTTCTGCGCCACGAACTCCTTGAGGATGTCGTTCTGGGTGGTCCCCTCGAGGCGCGCCCGGGGGACGCCGGCCTTCTCCGCGGCCACGATGTACATCGCCCAGATCGGCGCGGCCGGGGAGTTGATGGTCATCGAGGTGCTGACGCGGTCGAGCGGCAGGCCGCCGAGCAGGACCTCCATGTCGGCCAGGCTCGACACGGCCACGCCGCAGGTCCCGAACTCGCCCTCCGCCTCGGGGTCGTCGGTGTCGTAGCCGTACAGCGTCGGCATGTCGTAGGCGACCGAGAGCCCGGTCTGCCCCGCGTCGAGCAGCTGGCGGAAGCGCGCGTTGGTGTCCTCGGCGGCACCGAAGCCCGCGAACATGCGCATCGTCCAGAGGCGGCTGCGGTAGCCGTTGGGATGGATCCCGCGGGTGAACGGCGGCTCGCCCGGCACCCCGATGTCGCGGGCCGCGTCGATGCCGGCGTCGTCGAGCGACCACGGCCCGTAGAGCGGCTCGACGGTCGTGTCGCCGAGCGTCGCGAAGCGGGGCTTGCGCTCGGCCGGCGGCTCGCCCGATGGCGTTCGGCGGCGCGTCTCCCAGGCTCGTCGGCGGGCGGCCCAGTCGGCCTCGTTCGACCGGTCGGTCATGGCCGCGACTCTAGCACGGCGGTCAGTTCGCCCCGAACGCCGCGATCGCCTCCTGGATGCGGTCTTCCGGCAGGTCGTTGGTGATCACGACGTTGACGATGTCGGGATCGGCCGACGGCCACACGACGACGCTCTGGAGCCGCTCGCCGGTCTTGGTGTCGAGCCGGCGGGCGTGCCGGCCCGCGATCGTCGGCGAGGTCTGGCTCAGGATCGTGGTCCGGCCCGCCGCGTCCGCGCTCGTGGCGTAGAAGTCGCCGACGAGGTCCGCGTCCAGGCCGGGCGCGGTGAACACGGCCAGCGCCAGCGTCCGCTCGGCGCCGAACGACCACGTCCCGCCGCCGAAGCGAAGCTCCTTGATGCCCGCGCCCGTCAGCGAGCCCATGGCCGAGGCCGAGCAGTTGCGGCCGGAATCGACCGTCTCCGGCGCGGCGTCGTGGAACGACCTGGGGATGCGCGCCTCGAGCTCCGGATAGGCGCCCGGCGCGGACCCGTCGGTGGTGCAGGCACCGGTCGGGTCGAAGGATGCGGGCGCCGCGCCGGCGCAGCCGGCGAGGACGAGCAGCGCGAACAGGAGGGTGGCGACCAGGCCGGACCGGGGGAGCACGCCGGGAAGGGTACCCGTGCACGGCTGAGCGTGCCCGCGGTGGGGTGGTGCGCGGCTGCACCTGGTACGAGTGTCCCGGGGTGGTGCGCCCACGCGCCCGACCATCGACCCTGCCCCCAGGCGACAAGGGTGCCATTGCCCTGCCCGGGGGCTGACCGTAATGTTCTGCCTACGCCGACCCGCGATCGAACTGGGAGTTTCCTGGGGCGTCGGTCACGGAACCAGAAACGGCCTTTCGCTCTGAGGATGGTTCGGAGCGAAGGATCCCGGATCCGGTTCACGAGCCGAATAACTGGACATCGGCCAACAGGCCTGGTGGACCGTCGGGACGGCAGCGCTTATCGCTCGGTCATCTCTAATCAGCGAATGGAACGCCCTCCGGCTATCGGGGGGCGTTCTCGCGTCCGGCGCCGGACGCGAGCGCCAGGTCAGGCGGAGCGGCCGGGACGCTCGACGCGCTCCGGGACCGTGCGGGCGCGGCGGAGGATCCCCCGCCGGTCGAGCTCGGCCTGGACGACGCGGGCCGCCGCGACGAGCTCCGGGTCGCGGGTCACCGTCCCGCTCAGCCAGTCGATGTAGGACGGCTCGAACGAGGCGATCTGGCCCAGCGTGTGGCCGTGGAACTTCCCGAACTCCACCGGGTACACGTTCGCCTCCTCGAGCGACGGCGGCGGCCGGCGGCGGAAGTGGCGGACCCGGTCCTTGATCAGCGGCCCCGTCGGCGTCGAGGCCCGCGGCGGCTCGCCACCGACCAATTCCGGGCGCGGCGGCGGCTGGCCGGGGAGCGTGGTCCGCGGGGCGCCGTGCGAGGCGGCCTCGTTGCGAGCCCGGTAGGTGGCGCTCATGTCGACGCGTCCCGTGACCGGGCGTGTCGGCTTCGGGCGCGGCGGGCCGCCGCGCTTCGGGGGCGCCTCGTCATCGAAGGTCGCGGGCTCGCCGGCCCGGTCGGCCGCCGACCGTCCGGCGGCATCGCGGGTCAGCGCGGCGTAGGCGTCGTTGATCTCGGCCATCTGGCGCGTCGCGACGCGGGACAGGGCCGGGTCGTCGCCGGTGAGGTCCGGGTGATGGGCGCGGGCGAGCCGGCGCCAGGCGGCCTTGATCTCGGTCGCGGTGGCGTCGCGCCCGACGCCGAGGACCTCGTGCGGATCGCGTTTCGCCACGTGTGGAGTGTACGGCGCTTGACAGGTCCGCCGGTCGTGGCGTCCCCTTGCGGCATGGGGTCCGTCCGACGCGCCGGGTTGCTGGCGGCACTCGCCGCCGCCCCGGTCGGGCTCGCCTACCGGTTCGCGCTCGCCTACCGCGTCCGTGCCGGCTTCCCGCGGCGGGACCCGGCGCGCGTGATGCCCGACGCCCGCGGGCTCCCGTACGAGGAGACGACCGTCCGCTCGGCCGGCCTCGACCTCCCGGCGTGGTTCATCCCGGCCCGCGGCGGCGCCCCGGGTCCGGGCATCGTGCTCGTCCACGGCTGGGAGTCCGCGCGCGACCGGACGCTGCCGCTGGCGCAGTTCCTCCATGCCGCCGGGTTCCACTGCCTCGCCTTCGACGTCCGCGGCCACGGCGGCAATCCGCCCGAGGAGCTGCCGCTCACCGCCGGCGAGTTCGGGCAGGACGCGACCGCCGCCTTCGCGGCGCTGCTCGCGCGGCCGGAGGTGACCGTCGGCGGCGTCGCGGGGCATTCGATGGGCGGCATCGGGGCGATCCTCGCCGCCGCGGCGGACCCGCGCGTGGCGGTGCTGATCGCCACGTCCACGCCGGCCGACCCGTGGCGGCTGACCCGCGAGACGTTCCGCCTCGCCCATCTGCCCATCCCGGACCCGATCGCCTATCCCCTGGCCTGGCTGACCTCGCGGGTGTACCTCCGGCCGCGCGGCCACCGGGTGACCGAGGTCAGCGCCGCGACGGCCATCGCCCGCTACCGCGGCCCGATCCTGCTGGCCCACGGCACGGATGACGCCGTCGTCCCCGTCTCGCATCTGGCCCGGCTCGCCGCCGCCGCGCGGGCGGGTCGCGCGAACCTGCCGGCCGGCAGCCCGCGACACGCCGATCGAGACGCTCCTCGTCGAGGGCGGCCAGCACTCCTGGCTGTACGAGTTCCCGGCGTACCGGCGGGCGGTGGCGTCGTTCGCGGCGCGCGCCCTCGGCGGCCCGCTCTCGCCCGAGGCGGCCGGGGACGCGGCGGCCGCCGTGCCGGCCGAACGCATCCCGGACGCCGAGCAGCGCTTCAGCCCCATCGAGGACAGCCCGGGCGGGTTCCGGACGCTCGCCCAGGTCGCCCTGCCGGGCGCGACGAAGCCGATCCCGCGCCCCGAGCCGGGCCCCGCCGGCGACCGAGCCCCGTGACCCCGAGCGGCGCGGACGACCCGGTCTGGGCGGCGATCGCGACGCGGCGGGCGATCCGCGCGTTCGCCGACCGCCCGCTGGAGGCCGCGCATCTCGAGCGGATCCTCAACGCCGGCCGCCGCGCCGGCTCCTCGAAGAACCAGCAGCGCTGGGCCTTCATCGTCTGCCGCGACCGCGAGCGCCTTCGGGCGCTCTCGACGGTCGGGCCGTGGGCCGGCCACCTCGCGGGCGCGGCGGTCGGGATCGCCCTGGTCACGCCGGACCCGCACCGCCCGGACGCCCCGCTGTCGATCCTGTTCGACCTCGGCCAGGCGGCCGAGAACATGATGCTGGTGGCGTGGGAGCTCGGCATCGGCAGCGTCCCGGCGACGGTCTACGAGCACGACACGGCGCGCGAGATCCTGGGCTACCCGGACGACTGGCGCTGCGAGTACCTCCTGTCGTTCGGCTACCCGGCCGACCCGGCCGACCTCACGCGGCGGCCGAAGGCGGGCGGCCGGGCGCCGCTCGACGAGCTCGTCCACGAGGAGCGCTGGTAGGCCTCGCTCGGCTGGCCGCGCGGCGGCCGCGCCTCGATGCGCGGCGGCCGCGGCTCGCGCCTCGCCGGCTACTGCCAGCGGAACTTGCGCGACGCGATCCCGAAGCAGACCACCAGCCACCCGGCCAGCACGGCTGCGCACACCCACAGCGGCGCGAACGGGCGTGCCGCCGACCATGACCTGGCGCAGCGCGTCGGCGAGGTAGGTCAGCGGGACGAGCCGGGCGATCCCCTGCAGGAACGGCGGCATCGCCGCGATCGGGAAGAAGACGCCGGACAGGAACATCATCGGGAACTGGACGACCTGGGTCAGGCCGTTGGCGGCGTCCTCGGTCTTCGTGAACGACGCCAGCACGTAGCCGAGCGACAGGAACGCGACCGCGCCGAGCGCGATGAAGGCCGCCGCCATGACCAGCGAGCCGACGATCTGGACGCCGAAGACCATCACGCCGACCCCGACGATGATCACGGCCTGGAGGAGCGCGATGAGCAGCCGCATCAGCGTGTTCGAGCCGACCAGCTGCGAGCGGCGGAGCGGCGTCGCCGCGAGGCGCTTGAGGATCCCCTTCTCGCGGTCCGCCACCAGCGGGACGGCCGCGAAGATCCCGATCTGCATGATGCACATCCCGAGGATGCTCGGCACGAAGTAGCTGATGAACGAGAGGTTCTCGGTCTGGATGGTCTCCGGCTGCGGCATGACCAGCGGCGACCGCCCGCCGAGGTTGACGACGCCGAGGACGCTCCCGACCGCCTGGTCGACCGAGGCGACGAGCGTCGAGCGCGACGGGTCGACCACCACCGTGATCGAGGCCGGCGCCACCGGTGCCGCCGGACGCGGCGGTCAGCGCGCTCGCCGTAGCCGGCCGGGACCACGATGATCGCGTCCACCTCGCCGTCCTTCATGGCGGCCTCGGCCGCGGCACGGTCGGCCCGGTCGTCCAGCTTGACCCCGTTGGCGGCCGCGAACGCCGCGTGCAGCTGGGTCGACGTCGCCGACCCGTCCTGGTCCACCCAGGCGATCGTCAGAGTGGAGCCGCCGCCGCCCTGGAAGATGAAGCCGAACATGAAGATGAAGATCAGCGGGAAGGCCAGGGTCCAGAAGACCGCGGCGCGGTCGCGCAGATAGCTCTTGATGTTCGCGATGGTCAGCGCCGACAGGGCCCGCATCGGTCTCGCGCCTCAGTCGCGCAGCGCCCGACCGGTCAGGTCGAGGAAGACGTCTTCGAGGGTCGCCCGGCGGACCGTGAGGTTCTGCGCCTCGACGCCCTTGGCATCGGCGAGATCGAGCAGGGCCCCGATGGTCGCGCCGACGTCGCGCGTGTAGACGAGCAGGTCGGCCGCATCGCGCTTGATCGACGACACCGCGGGCAGCGCCGAGAGCTCGGCGTCCGAGAAGTCCTCGGTGGCATCGAAGCGCACCGCGCGGTCCTGGAAATGCCGCCCGACGAGCTCGTCGACGGTCCCCATCTCGAGGATGTGCCCGTGGTCCATGATCGCGACCCGGTCGCAGAGGATCTCGGCCTCCTCGAGGTAGTGCGTGGTCAGCACGACGGTCCGGCCTGACGCCTTCAGGCTCAGGACGATGTCCCAGAGCGCCCGCCGCGCCGCAGGGTCGAGCCCGGTCGTCGGCTCGTCGAGGAAGATGAGCTCCGGGTCGTTCACGAGCGCCAGGGCCACGCTGAGCCGCTGCCGCTGCCCGCCGGAGAGCTCCTGCGTCCGCGCGTCGCGGCGCTCGCCCAGCTCGAGCAGGTCGATCAGCTCGCTCGTCGGTCGCGCCGAGGGGTAGAAGCTGGCGAAGAGGTCGATGAGCTCGGTGACGGTCAGCTTCGGGTAGAGGGCGGCCGTCTGGAGGCTGACCCCGATCCGGGGCTTGATCCGGTCCGCCCCGGTCGCGACGTCCACGCCGAGCACCGTGGCGGTGCCCGCATCGGGCGCGCGCAGGCCCTCGAGGATCTCGACCGTGGTCGTCTTGCCGGCGCCGTTGGGCCCGAGGAGGGCGAACACCTCGCCGCGGGCGACGTCGAAGTCGATGCCGTCGACGGCGACGAGGTCGCCGTAGCGCTTCACCAGCCCGCGGACGCGGACCACCGGATCGTCTGGGGGCGCGGCCACCTGACCTGCCGCCGGGGAGATCGACTGCATGCGCACGAATGGTGCCAGACGAGCCCGAAGGACGCTCAGCCGGCGATGCTGTCGGGCGTGTCGAGCCCGCCGGACCAGTCGATGTCGAGCGCGATCGTCGAGTCCGTACCCCGATCGTCCTCGGGCGCCGGCGCCCCGAGGCGGAGGTACGCCTCGATCGCGGCTTCGAGGCCGACATCGTGGCCCGCGAGCTCCGAGAGGATCCACTTCTCCTCGAGGACGTCGCAGTACGCCTGGAGCGGGTCGCGCTTGGCGCCGACGGTCGGCAGGATCGCCTCGAGGCTCGGCTCGAGGACGTCGCGCAGCCAGCGCTCCGCGGCCTCCTCCTCGCTCACCGGCCGCCCTTCGTACGATTCGAGCCACGCCCGGTACTCGCGCAGGTCGTTGAGCAGGAGGCGCGCCTGTCCCTCGAGCGCCACGAGCCCGGTGAGGCGCTCGAGCTGGTGGGCATGGAACCGGCGGTTGGTCACGGCCACGCGCAGCTCGACCGTCCCGGCGCCGGCTCGCCGCGGGCTCCAGGTGGATCTCGTCGACCGCGAAGCCGAGGTCGTTGAGCCGGCGGATGCGGGCTCGCACCGCGTGCCGGTCGGTCGGCGAGACCTCCGGGACGAAGTGGAGCTCCTCCCACAGCGAGGCGTACCTCGTGCGCACGGTCTCCGCCGCGGCGACGGCGTCGTCGAACGAGTCCGGGCGTCCCTGCATCGCGGCCACGTCGGCGAGGCCGAACGCGACGTTCTCGACGAGGATCTCGAGGTCGTAGGCCCGCTGGCCGTCGGACAGGGTCGGGTGGATCTCGCTGGTCTCGGCGTCCACCAGGAACGCCTGGACCTTGTCGCCATCGCGGCGGAACAGGGTGTTGGCGAGCGAGCAGTCCCCCCAGAAGACGCCGGCCCGGTGCAGGTCGATGAGCAGCCACGCCATCGCGTCGAGCAGCCGGTCGCGGTACGGGCCCGGCCCCAGCGGGAAGCGCATCAGCAGTCGGCGGTACTGGATCGAGTACGCGAGGTACTCGGTCATCAGGATCGCGGACGACCGCTCCGGCGACGCGGCGAGGCCGACCGCGGTCACCGCGGGAAGGCCCATCGTCTCCAGATGCCGGAGGACGTCGAACTCGGTCGTCGCCACGCCGAGCGGCTCCTCCTTGAGCGCGTAGGTCGTGCCGTTCGCGACGAGGAACCGGACGAGGTGACGCGACGGCCCGACCGGGTACTCCTTGAAGTGGAGCGCGTCCGACGACCATTCGGCCAGCGGGCGCTCCCACGGCAGGTCGAGCAGCGCCCCCGCGCCGTCGCGCAGCCGGAGCCGCGGGTAGACCGGCTCGATGGGCGGCTCGGTCAGGGCGTCAGAGCTTCTTGCGGAGGTACGCGGCGACGGTCGCGTCATAGCCGAGCTGCTCGTACAGGTGGCGTGCTTCGGGACGATGGTGGCCCGCGGTGATCTCGACGAACGCCGCCCCGAGCTCGGTCCCGATCCGCTCCGCCTCGGCCATCAGCGCCCGCCCGACACCGCGCTCCCTGGCGCCCGGGTCGACCACCAGCGCGAGGATGCGCAGGATCCGGTCGTCGTGCTCGAAGCGCGGGAGCGCATGGACGGCGATGAAGCCGAGGATCGCGCCGTCGTGCTCGGCGACGATCACCCGGGAATGGGGCGACGCGAAGCGCTCGAGGCGGACGACGATGTCGCTCGGGCCGGCGGGGTAGCCCTCGTCGGTGAAGAGCTGGGCGATCTCGTCGGCATCGTCGGGGCCGGCGGCGCGGAGGGCGACGGCGGGGCGGTCGGTCACGTGGTCGGTCATGTGGCGATGGTACCCGGCGCGTCATCCGTGACGAGGACCAGGTGGCCGTCGCGCCCGCCGTCGAGCAGCAGCCGCTCCGGACCGAACGGACCCGCGCCGGGCTCCGATGTGCGCTCCCCGCTCGAGCCGGCCGGCCGTCGCATCCGTCGCCAGCCAGACCACCGCGGGGCCCTCGCCGAGCCTCGCGAGCGAGCGCGCGAGCCGGCCCTCGGTCGATGGCTCGAGGAGCGCGAGCGTGCGGACCGTGGGGACGGCGGGCAGCCGGAGCGTCGCCACCCGGACGTGCGCCCCGATGAGCGCGTCGCCGGGCGCGTCCTCGAACGCGGCCGAGCGTCCCCGCGGCGGCATCCCGGAGCGACGTCTCGGCGCGTGCCAGGTCGACGGTCGTCCACCCGACCGCGATCGCGGGCAGGGCCGCGGCGTGCGGCGACGTCGCGTGCCAGCGGGCGAGCGCCGCCTCGACCGCGCCGGCGATCGCGGCCTCGAACGGCTCGCTCACCCGATCAGCAGGAGGTCCGGCGCCGGCCGTCCCACGAGCTCGAAGCCGACCCGCCGATACAGCCGGATGGCGGCCGTGTTGTCGGCGAAGACCCCGAGATGGATCCAGTCGCTCCCCGCGGCGATCGCGTCGGCGGCCGCGGTCGCGGTCACCAGCTCGCCGAGGCCCCGTCCGCGCGCCCAGCGCGGCCGTCCCGATCGACGAGAGGTAGCTCAGGCCGTCGAAGGTGGCCCGCTTCGCGACCGCGGCGGGCTCGCCGCCGAGACGGACGAGGTAGTACGTGAAGGCCGTGTTCTCGAGCGAGGCCGCGATCTCCCGGCGGACGCCCGGCCGCACCGCCTCCTCGATGTCGAAGGCGCCGCACAGGATCGCGGTGATGTGGTCGATCGTCGCGTCCGCCGGCGGCCCGCCCGACGAGTTCAGCCGCTCCAGGCTGACCTCGGGCCCGTAGCGTCGCGGCGCACCGGCCAGCGGCCGGTCGCGATCGGTCAGGACCATGACGCAGCCCATGCCCATGTCGCGGAACCCGTGCGCGACCAGCCGCGCGACGAGGTCCGCCGGCTGGTCGAACGCGGGCGCGGGCCAGATGTGCGGCTGCCGGCTGAGCGTCGTGAACAGGACCAGGGCTTCCGCCAGGCGGCGGTCGAAGGCGTCGGGATCGCTGGGCCAGCGGAGGCCCTCGAGCCGGTTCCAGAAGGGCTCCGGCTCGTTCGGGTCGAACAGCAGCAGGCCGTCGCCCATGTCGCGCAGCTCGCGGCCGGGGGTCGCGTGGACGCGCGCCTCATGGATCAGGAGGCGGCGCATCGTCGCCTCGTCGACCCCGTGGAGGTCGCCCGGGTCGTCCTCGTGCATCACAGGTGGACGATACTGGCGGGAAACCGGAGCCGCTGCGGGGACGTAGCACGCAGCGAGGCGAACGGCCAGCTCGTCGCCTCGCAGATCACCAGGAGGAACCCGCCTTGTCTCGACGGATGCTTTCGGTCATGGGCCTGTCCGCGGTCCTGAGTCTCGCCCTCGCCGCCTGCGGCAGCTCCGGGTCCACCGCCGCGCCGGCGGCCAGCGCCCCCGCAGCGAGTGCCCCCGCGAGTGCCGCTGCCAGTGCGCCCGCTGCCCCGGCCGGAGCGGCCTGCGCGGAGAGCAGCACCGCCGGGCACCGTGAAGGTCTCGATCGAGAACTTCGCGTTCAACCCGGCGGCGATCACGGCCAAGGTCGGCGACACCATCACGTTCACGAACGGCGACAGCGCCGGTCACACCGCCACCCTCGACGACGGCTCGTGCTTCACGCCGACCATCGCCAGCGGCAAGAGCGACGGCCTGACGTTCACCGCCGCGGGGACGTACCCGTTCCATTGCGCGATCCACTCGACGATGAAGGGGACGATCACCGTCAGCTGAGACCGGCCGGGGACGGTTCCCCGCCGGCGGCCGACGCCGGCCGCATCGCCAGGTCAGCGGCGCCCGCTCGTCTAGCGCGGGCGCTCGACCACGAGCAGCATCGCCTCGGACGGCAGGTCGATCAGGAGCGGCTCGGGCAGGCCCGCGGCCTCGATCCACTCGCGGAACCGCTCGCGGGTCGCGAGCGCCGTCCCCTGGTAGAGCTCGTCCAGCTGCACGCCGCTGATCAGCTCGCCGTACGGCGTCCGGAAGTCCTCCGCCGTCGATGGCAGCGGCCAGTCGAGCACGACGATGCGGCCCCCGGGGCGGAGCGCCTCCCAGGCGGCCCGCAGCGCGCCGACCGGGTCGGCCAGCTGGTGCAGCGCGTACTGGAAGTAGGCGAGGTCGTACGTCGGCCCCTGACCGGCCTTGTCGACATCGGCATGGCGGATCTCGATGCGCTCCGCGAGTCCGGCCGCGGCGATGTTGGCGCGCGCGCGGGCGACGGAGTCCGGCTGGAACTCGACGCCCACGAGCTCGAGGTCCGGGAACCGGCGGGCCATCGCGATGAGCCAGCGGCCGCCGCCGCAATGGATGTCCACGACGCGGCCGCCACGCGACAGGTCGGCGACGAGCTGCGGCAGCTCGGCCAGCGCCTCCTGGAAGAAGACCGCGATGTCCTGCACGGTCAGCCGCTCGATCGACGCGCGGTACCGGTCGGGTCGCTCCGTGATCGGCTCCCCGGTGCGGAAGAACTCGAGCATGCCGCCCCAGTCGAGCGAGGCGATCACCGAATGGACGAACTGCCCGCCGATGAACTCGGGGCGGTCGTCGTCGAGCAGGACGATGGCCGTGTCCTCGTCGAGCTGGACCAGGCCGTCCTCGATCGTGACCAGCCGATGCGCGTCCGACGCCCGCGCCCAGGCATCGATCGCCTCGGGCCGGCAGCCGCGGTCCGCGGCCAGCTGCTCGGGTGAGAGGCCCGCGCGGCCGGCGGCGCGCAGCCGCGAGAACAGGCCCAGCTCCACGCCGAGATAGACCAGCCAGGTCCGCTGGAACCCGGTCAGGCTGTCGACGAGCTCATCGAAGCGGTCATCGAGCGGCATCGTCGGGCGATTGTGCCACGCGGTGAGGGCTCGGATGGAGCGTGGCGGGGTACCGTTGCGGCATGCAACGGTTGCGCCGCGCCGCATGTTCTGCGGGGTGATGGACACCGACAGCCGCCTGGCGGCGGATCTCGCCCGCGACCTCGACGCGGCCTTCGAGGCCCTCGTCATCGCCCACCAGGACCGGCTCTTCTCGATCGCGCTCCGGATGCTCGGCGACCGCGGCGCGGCCGAGGAGGCCGCCCAGGACGCGTTCGTGCGCGCCTACCGGGCGCTCGCGACCTACGACGCCGACCGCATCCGCGAGCTGCGCCTCCGGCCGTGGCTGGCGACCATCGTCCTCAACCTCTGCCGCACGCGGATCGGACGGCGGGCCGCCCGGGGCGCCGCGCCGCTCTCGTTCGATATCGAGACCTCCCCGCTGCCCGAGCCGGTCGCGACCGACGCGACCACGAGCCCGGTCGCCGTCATGGAGCGCCACGCCGAGCGCGAGCGCTGGGCGGCCCTCCTCACCTGTCTGCCACCCGCCTATCGGGCCGCCGTCGTGCTCCGCCACGTGGACGGCCTCAGCTATCCAGAGCTCGCGACCGCCCTCGGCCGCCCCGAGGGCACCGTCAAGGCCCAGGTCCACCGCGGCCTGGCGATGCTGCGCACCGCCATCGAGTCGAGCGAGCGCCTCGAGCGCCAGGAGATGACCGCATGACCACCTACCCCACCGATGACGCGACCCTCGAGGCGGCCATGGCCGGCCTGACGGTGACCGCGCCGCCGACGCTGGCCCAGAACGTCCTCGTCGAGGTCGGGCTGGCCGACCGGATGGCCCGCCTCGACACCGTGATCGGGCCGCTGTACGTGGCGTGGAACGGCCGCGGCGTGAGCGGCGTGGAGAGCGCGGAGTTCGCGGCGAGCCACGCGGCCCGGACCGGTCGCCCGGTGTTCCCTGCCGACGCGCTGCCGGACCGCCTCGCACGCGCCATCGACCGGCGGCTCGGCGGCGACCGCCGGGTGCGCATCGACCTCGACCTGCGCGGCCACAGCGAGTTCGAGCAGGACGTCTGGCGCAAGGCCCTCGACATCCCGCGCGGCGAGGTCCGGCCGTACGGCTGGATCGCCGCCGAGATCGGCCGGCCGAAGGCGGTCCGGGCGGTCGGCACGGCGCTCGGCCACAACCCCGTGCCGCTGATCGTGCCGTGCCACCGCGTCGTCCGGACGGACGGCACGATCGGGCAGTACTCGCTGGGCGGGCCGGAGAACAAGCGGACCATCCTGGCCGCCGAGGGCCTCGACCCCGACGCGATGGAGGCCGCGGCGAAGCGCGGCGAGCGGCTGATCGGGTGCGCCTCGACCAACATCGTGTGCTGGCCGACGTGCTGGACCGGCCGCCACATGCTCTCGCGGAATCGGCGCCCGTTCCGCTCGCTCGCCGAGGCGTCCGCGGCCGGATACCGCCCATGCAAGGTCTGCCGGCCCGTGTCGGGGGCCATCGCCGCCTGACCCCGGCGCGGCGCCGGCGCGCCGTTGTACCATCCGGTCTTGGACCATTCGTCTGTGCCAACCGCCGATGCTGCGCTCCGGGCGTCCGCGCCCGGGGTGACCGTCCCGGCCGCCCCGGCCCCCACCCTCGCCGCCAAGGCCGAGCCCGTCCCGGCGGCCCGCCACCCGGGGATCCTGCTCGGGATGCTGGTGCTCTACATCGTGTGGGGCTCCACGTACCTCGCGATCGCGGTCGCGGTCCAGAGCATCCCGCCGTTCCTGATGGCCGCGACCCGCTTCGTCCTGGCCGGGGCGATCCTGCTCGGGCTGTCGCGGATCCGCGGCGGCGCCGACTTCGAGTGGCCGAACCGCCGCGAATGGCGCGACTCGCTCATCGTCGGCGCCCTGCTGCTCGGCGGCGGGATGGGCATGGTGGCCTTCGCCGAGCAGACGATCCCGTCCGGGATCACCGCGATCCTCATCGCGATGCTGCCGGTGTGGGTCGCGATCTTCAGCCGCCTCTTCTTCGGCGAGCGGCTCCCCCGCGGCGCGATCCTCGGCATCGCCATCGGGTTCCTCGGCGTGGCCGTGCTGGTCGGCCCGACCGCACTCGGCATCGAGGGCGGTCTCGAGCCGCTGGGGCTCGCCGCCGCCATCCTCTCGCCCATCTGCTGGTCCATCGGCTCGCTCTTCGCCTCGCACAAGGCGGTCCTGCCGCGCCGCCCGCTGGTGCTGGCCGGCGCCGAGATGCTGGCCGGCGGCCTGATCCTCGTGGCCATGTCCGGTGCGTCCGGCGAGCTCGCCACCTTCCACATCGCCGACGTCACGAGGGAGTCGTTCATCGCGCTCACGTACCTGACCGTCGTGGGCAGCCTGATCGCGTTCACGACGTACGGATGGCTGCTGCGCAAGGCGCCGCTCTCGCTGATCGCGACCTACGCGTACGTCAACCCGGTCGTCGCCGTGATCCTGGGGTTCGTGGTCCTGCAGGAGCCGATCGAGCTGCGCACGATCATCGCCGGCGCGATCATCGTCTTCGCCGTCGCCCTGATCGTCACCGCGCGCGGGCGGATGCTCCGACCCGCCGAGCAGGTGGCGGGACAGCGGGCCGCGGGACCCGGCTGGCGCCGACCGGGCGCCCGAGACCGCCTGACGCTCACCGCTCGGTGGCCGCGCTCCCGGCCCGGCTCCCTTCCCGGCCCTAGGTCGGGCGCTCGAACCCCTGGGCGGGCCATGGCTCGCAGCGGATCGGCCGGTCCTCGCGATAGCCGAGGGCGTAGTCGGCCTGGATCAGCGTGTGCAGCTGGCTCGTGCCTTCGTAGATGACGGCGGCCTTCGAGTTGCGCAGGTAGCGCTCGACGGGGAACTCGTTCGAGTAGCCGTTGGCGCCGTGGATCTGGATCGCGTCGAGCGCGGCCTGGACCGCGTGCTCGGTGGCGTGCCACTTGGCGAGGCTCGTCTCGCGGGTGTTGCGCACGCCGCGGTTCTTGAGGGCCCCGGCCTGCCAGACCAGCAGCCGGCCGATCTCGGTGCCCTTGGCCATGGTCGCGATCATCTGCTTGACCAGCTGGTGCTGGCCGATCTCCTGCCCGAACGTCTGGCGCTCGTGGGCGTAGCGGACGCTGGCGTCGAGGCAGGCCTGCGCGAGCCCGACCGCGCCGGCGGCGACCGTGTAGCGGCCCTGGTCGATGGCGCTCATCGCGACCAGGAACCCCTCCCCTTCCTCGCCGATGCGGTGGTCGACCGGCACCGGGACGTCGTCGAGGTTGATCAGCCCGGTGTTCCCGGCCCGGATCCCGAGCTTGCCGTGGAGCGTGCCGGTCGACAGGCCCGGCATCCCGCGCTCGAGCATGAACGCGGTCACGCCCTTGTGCTTCTTGCTCCGGTCCACGGTCGCGAAGACCAGGAAGTGGTCGGCGATGTCCGCGAGGCTGATCCAGATCTTCTGGCCGTTGAGCCGGTAGACCTCGCCGTCGCGGCGCGCCGTCGTCGCGAGGTTGCCGGCGTCCGTGCCGACGCCCGGCTCGGTGAGCCCGAACGTCGCGAGCTTCTCGCCCCGCGCCTGCGGCACGAGCCAGCGCTGGCGCTGCGCCTCGGTGCCCCATTGCAGGAGCGCCAGCGAGTTCAGCCCGACGTGGACGGACTGGACGACGCGGAACGCCGTGTCGGCCCGCTCGAGCTCCTCGCACAGCAGCGCGAAGCTGATGTAGTCCATGCCGGCGCCGCCGTACGCCTCGGGGATCGGCGCCCCCAGGAACCCCTGGGCGGCCATCTTCGCGAAGACCTCGCGATGGACCTCGCCCTTCTCGTCCCACTCGCGGATGTACGGCAGGATCTCGGCCTCGGCGAACGCGCGGACGCTGTCGCGGACGAGCTTGTGCTCGTCGGTCAGGGTGAAGTCGACCATCGCCGCATCGTACGCGCCGGGTGGCGGTCGGTGCCGGCCGGTCCCAGCCGATACACTCGGGCGATGGACACCGCCCCCAACCTGACGCCCGTCCTCGGGCGGTATTTCACGCGCGAGTGGAGCCACGGCAAGGGCCATCGGCTCTACGACACCGACGGCACCGCCTACCTCGACTTCGCCAACGGCATCGCGGTCAGCGCGCTCGGGCACGTCCATCCGCGGGTCACGGCGGCGATCCATGCCCAGGTCGACAGGCTGGTCGGGCCGATCAACGCGATCGGGTTCACCGAGCCGATCTCGCGCCTCGCGACGGACCTGGCGGCCACGTTCCCCGACCCGCTCGACTCCGTGATGTTCCTGAACTCCGGCTCCGAGGCCATCGACGGCGCGCTCAAGCTGGCGCGGCGGGTGACGGGGCGGCCCGGCATCGTCGCCTTCCGCGGCGGGTTCCACGGGCGGACCTTCGGGGCCACGAGCGTCACGACCTCGAACCTCAACTACCGGACCGGCTACGAGCCGCTGCTCCCCGGCGTCTACTTCGCGCCGTATCCGGCCGTCTACGCCGACTTCGAGGGCGACGAGGACCGGGCGGTCGACGCGTGCCTCGCCATCCTCGACTCGCTGTTCGCGACGATCATCGCGCCCTCGATGGTCGGCGGGCTGCTGATCGAGCCGGTCCAGGGCGAGGGCGGGTTCATCCCGGCGCCGGCCGCGTTCCTCGAGGGCCTGCGCGAGCGCTGCGACCGGCACGGGATCCTGCTCATCGCCGACGAGGTCCAGACCGGCTACGGCCGGACCGGCCGGATGTGGGCGTTCGAGCACGCGGAGATCGTCCCGGACGTCGTCGTCGTCGCCAAGGCGATCGCCAACGGCCTGCCGCTCTCGGCGATCGTGTCGTCGCGCGAGCTCCAGGAGCGCTGGGGACGCGGCGCGCACGGCTCGACCTATGGCGGCAACCCGGTGGCGTGCGCGGCCGGGATCGCGGTGCTCGAGACGATCAAGGACGAGGGGCTGGTCGCGAACGCGATGGTCCGCGGCGCGGAGCTGACGGCCGGCCTGGGCCGGATCGCGGCCGAGGACGACCGCATCGGCGACGTGCGCGGCCCGGGCCTGATGGTCGGCGTCGAGTTCGTGCGCGACCAGGCGACCCGCGAGCCCGACGGCGAGCTGCCCGACCGGCTGATCGCGGCCTGCGCCGACGCCGGGCTGCTGGTGCTGACCTGCGGCCGCCAGCACGAGACCGTGCGCTGGCTGCCCCCGATCGACGTGACCGCGGCCGAGATCGCCGAGGCGGTCGAGATCTTCGGCGAGACGCTCCGGACGCTCTAGGCCGGCTTCGTCACCCGGTTCGCCGGGTCGTTCTGGCGCGTGACCTCGATCCGCAGGTCGGAGGCGCCGGCCTCGCCCGGGAAGTCGTTGGCCTCGAAGGCGACCAGTCGGCCCTCCGCCGAGACCCACAGGTCGATGCTCGCCCCGGGCGGGAACGTGGCGCCGCCGGGACCCGTGCCCGTCGTGCCGTCCGCGTGGTAGTGGGTGGCCGGCACCCCGTTCTTCACCTCGGGGCCGACGCGGAGCCACGCGGTCCCGCCGAACAGCGACACGAGGGTCGACGGCTCGAAGGCGCCGAGCGTGCCGTCGATGAGGCCGAAGGCGCCCGGCGCGAGCCGGCCCTTGCCGGTCCGGTCGATCCAGGCCTTGGGGCCGATCGTGACGATGCGGATCTTCGACGAGCCCGTCGTGATGGTCGCGGACCGGGCGGGCGTGGGACGCTGGACGACGACCATCTCCGCGGTGAACGGTCCCTGTGCGGTCCGCCCGGCCGTGCTGACGCGGTAGGAGCCCAGCGATGGAGAGCGCCGACGCCGCGGCCACGGGATCCACGACGGGCGCGGGCGACGTCGACGGGGATGGGCTCGTGACGGCGCTGGGCGCCACGGGCGGCGTGGACTCGGTCGCGACGGGCGTCGGGGGTGCGGGCGTCGCGGCGACCGAGGCCACCGTCGCGGCGGCGGTCGGCGACGGCACGGCGGTCCCCGCCGGGCTCACCGAGGGCGTGGAGCTCCCGCAACCCGCGACGGCGATCAGGAGCGCGGCCGCGAGCGCCGTGCGCATGGCGGCGGTTCGGCGGCTCGGCGACATGGACCCCTCGGCGCGGACGACGGCCGGGGCATCGTACCAACGGTGCGCGGATGCGCCATCGAGGGAGGTCGGCCGCTCACCGTTCGAGGACAGCAAGAAGCGTCCGGCAGAAGCCGGACGCTCGGCGATGCACGACCGATCCGAGGGACCGTCCGACCCGCGGCGGGTCGGCGGCCCGCAGGCTATCGGTTCTGCGAGAGGAACTTCATGACGTCGTCGAGCCGGAACCGGCGGTCCCCGCGCTTGCAGACGCGATAGAACGGCAGCTCGCCCCGATCGCCCAGGCGCTTCACCGTGTTGACGTGCAGGTGAAGCATCTCGGCGACTTCGGTCGCGGTGAGCATCGGTCCAAGTTCGTTGACGGCCATCGATGCCATGTGGTCGTTGCCTCGCTTAACGCGTATTCGGCGGTCGCGGAACCCCCGGGGTACTCGGGGTAAGGTCCGGCCCGCTGCGAGGAAGAGCGTATGAGAGGGGTCGTGGGGGGCCAAGCCGTACTTTGGGGTACCCGCGAGTAGCACGGACGGGTACGGGGGTGTCCGGGGTCAATCCCCCCGTCCGACGCGGTAGGCGTCGGTCGAACCCTTCGAGTCGGCCACGATCGTGATCTCCAGCGCCGGCAGCCGTTCGAGGATCCGCTCGGCGAGCGGCCTCGAGCGGACCCGCTCCAGGGTCGCCCGTGGCGCGATTGGGCAACACCAGCCGGGTGACCCGCCGACGGCGCGCCAGGTCCACGATCCCGTCCACGAGGTCGGACGCCTCGACGTTCAGGACCTCCGCACCGAGGTCGACCGCGTCGTCGAGGTGCTCGCGCAGGCGGCGCACCTGCTCCGACGACGCGCCGGCGGCGCCGGGCGTGTCCACGACGACCGCGAGCAGCGGGGCGCGGAGCACCGCGGCCGCGGCCGCCGCACGGCGGATGCGCTCGGGGCGTCGCCGCGGAGTCGTCGACGAGGACCAGCACGCGCTCGGTCACGGGCTGGGAGATGATCGGCGTGCCGATCCCCTCGAGCTGGGCGTCCACGCGACCCGCCACGAAGCGCAGGCTGAGCTCGCGCAGCGCCGTCAGGTTCGTCTCCGTGAAGAACCGCTCGAGCGCGATCGTCGTCCGCTCGGGCGGGTAGACGTTGCCGTGGCGCATCCGCTGGCGGAGCGCGAACGGGCTCATGTCGACCAGCTCGACCTCGTCGGCGGCGGCGAGGACCTCGTCCGGGATGCGCTCGTTCACCGGCGCGCCGGTGATCGTGGCGACCGCGTCGGCGACCGAGTCGAGATGCTGGATGTTGCAGGTGCTCACGACGTCGATGCCGGCATCGAGCAGGACCTGCACGTCCTCCCAGCGCTTCGCGCGCGCCGACCCCGGCGCGTTGGTGTGGGCGAGCTCATCGACCAGCGCGACGGTCGGCGCTCGAGCCAGGATGGCGTCCGTGTCCATCTCCTCGATGGCGACCCCGCGATGCTCGATCCGCCGGCGCGGGACGATCTCGAGGCCGTCCAGGAGCTTCTCGGTCTCGGGGCGTCCGTGCGCCTCGACGAAGCCGACGACGAGGTCGGTGCCCCGCGCCGGATCGGCGATGGCCCTCCTCGAGCATCCGGAAGGTCTTGCCCGACGCCGGGCGCCATGCCGAGGTAGACGCGGAGGCGGCCGCGCCCGGCCTCGGTCGCGCCGACCGGTGCGCGCGAGCATCTCCTCGGCCGTGGGGCGTTGCGTCAGCGATCGACGCGATCGCCGTCAGTCACGGATCCCGCCTCGCTGGCCGTGCGACTACGCCGCCACATCGCCCATCAGGATGACGCCAGCAGGCCGTCGAGGTCGAGGTTGAGCAGCAGGACGTTGACGCGTGGCTCGCCGAGGAAGCCGAGCGTGGGCTGCTCGGTGTGCCGCGCGACGGCGGCGCGGACGTCGGCCTCCGAGATGCCCCGCGCAGACGCGACCCGCGCGACCTGGTACTCGGCGCCGGCCGGACTGATGTCCGGATCGAGGCCGGACGCGGAGGTGGTCACGAGGTCGACCGGGATGGGCGCGTCGCCGTTGGCGGCGCGGAGGGCATCGACCTGCTGCGTGATCCGGTCGATCAGCGCCTGGTTGGTCGGCCCGAGGTTCGACCCGGCGGATGCCGAGCCGTCGTAGCCGTCGGCGCCGGCGGCCGATGGGCGGCCGGCGAAGTACTTCGGGTCGCTGAACGCCTGGCCGATCAGCGAGGAGCCGATCGTCCGGCCGTCGGCGGTCACGACGAACGAGCCGTTGGCCTGATGCGGGAAGGCGACCTGGGCGATCGCGGTCACGACGACCGGATAGGCGAACCCGGTGATGAGGGTCATGACGAGCAGCAGGGCGAACGCCGGCCACAGCCGGTGGCGGAGGAAGGTGGTCATCGATCTGGTCCTATGCGAGGTGGAGGGCGGAGACGACGAGGTCGATCGCCTTGATCCCGATGAACGGGGCGATGATCCCGCCGAGGCCATAGATGAGCAGGTTGCGCTGGAGCAGCGCGCTCGCCGACGCCGGCTTGAACCCGACGCCGCGGAGGGCGAGCGGGATCAGGGCGACGATCACCAGGGCGTTGAAGATCACCGCCGAGAGGATCGCGCTCTGGGGCGTCGAGAGACCCATGACGTTGAGGGCGGCGAGCTCCGGGAAGACCGGGATGAAGATCGCCGGGACGATCGCGAAGTACTTCGCGACGTCGTTGGCGATCGAGAAGGTCGTGATCGAGCCTCGGGTGATCAGGAGCTGCTTCCCGATCGCGATGACCTCGAGCAGCTTGGTCGGATCGGAATCGAGGTCGACCATGTTGGCCGCGTCCTTCGCCGCGGACGTGCCGCTGTTCATGGCCATCCCGACATCGGACTGGGCGAGGGCGGGCGCGTCATTGGTGCCGTCGCCCGTCATCGCGACCAGGTGGCCCTCGGCCTGCTGGGCGCGGATGAAGGCGATCTTGTCCTCCGGGGTCGCCTGCGCGATGAAGTCGTCGACGCCCGCCTCCTTGGCGATGGTCGCGGCCGTCCGCGGGTTGTCGCCGGTGATCATCACCGTCTTGATCCCCATGCGGCGGAACTCGGCGAAGCGCTCGACGAGCCCCTCCTTGACGGTGTCCTTGAGCTCGATGACGCCGAGGATGCGGCCCTCGCTCTCGAGGACCAGCGGCGTCCCGCCGAGGTCGGAGATCCGGTCGCTCTCCGCCATGACCTCGGCCGGCAGCCCGCCGACCTTGGCGTCGATGGCATCGGTGGCGCCCTTCAGGATCGTGGCTCCCGACGTCGTCCGGACGCCGCTGGTGCGGGTCTCGGCACGGAACGGGATCTCCTCGGCGATCGTGGCCCCGAGCGTGGCGAAGCCCGCCTCGTCACCGGCCCCGCCGGCACGTCCGAGCTCGGCCAGGCGCTTGCGGGCGAGGTCCACGACGGAGCGGCCCTCGGGCGTCTCGTCCCGGATCGAGGCGACGAGCGCGGCCTCGACGGCGTCCGCCTCGGCGATGCCGGGAGCGGCCGTGATCGATGCGGCAAGGCGGTTGCCGTAGGTGATGGTCCCCGTCTTGTCGAGCAGGATGACGTCGACGTCGCCGGAGGCCTCGACCGCGCGGCCGCTCATCGCGAGGACGTTGAATCGCGCGACCCGGTCCATGCCCGCGATGCCGATGGCCGAGAGCAGGCCGCCGATGGTCGTCGGGATGAGGCAGACGAGCAGGGCGACGAGGGCGACGGTGTCGACCGTCGTCCCCGCGTAGGCGCCGAACGGCCGGAGCGTCACCGTGGCCATCAGGAAGACGATCGTGAGACCCGCCAGCAGGATGGCCAGGGCGATCTCGTTCGGCGTGCGCTGCCGCTTCGCGCCCTCCACGAGCGCGATCATCCGGTCGAGGAAGGTCTCGCCGGGATCGGTCGTGACGAGCACCACGATCCGGTCGCTGACCAGCGTGGTCCCGCCGGTGACCGAGCTGCGGATGTCCGTGCCCGGCTCCTTCAGGACCGGGGCCGACTCGCCCGTGATGGCGGCCTCGTTGACGAACCCGATTCCCTCGATGACATCCCCGTCACCGGCGATCGTCTCGCCTTCCTCCACGACGATGACGTCGCCCTTGTGCAGCTCGGACGAGCCGACGTCCTGGAGGGACCCGTCGGCGGCGCGGCGATGGGCGACCGTCTCGGACCTCGTCCTGCGCAGGCTGGCCGCCTGGGCTCGCCCGCGCGCCTCGGCCACGGCCTCGGCATACGTCGCGAAGATGACCGTGAACCAGAGCCACACGGCGATCTGGACCTGGAACCCGATCCCGGCGGTCGCGGACGACGTCCTGGAGCCCGGCCAGGCTGGCCAGCGCGGAGATCGTCACCAGGGCGGCCGTGATCTCGACCACGAACATCACCGGGTTCTTGATGAGCAGGCGCGGGTCGAGCTTGCGGAACGCGTGCGGGAGGGCGGACCGGAGCAGGTCGGGGTCCAGCACGCCGCGCGGCCGCGGCGGCTCGCCGGAGGGCTTCGCCCCGCCGAGGGTGACGAAGCGCTGGAAGCGGCGGGTGCCGCGTCCGAGATCGACCGACATGAGGGCCATCAGGAGACCTTTCCGGCGTTCTGGAGGAGCTGCTCGACGATCGGGCCCAGCGCGAGCGCCGGGAAGAAGGTGAGCGCGCCGACGATGATCACGACCCCGATGATCAGGACCGTCCACAGGACGCCCGTCGTCGGGAACGTGCCGAGCGATGGGGCGACCGCTCGTTTGACGCCCATCGAGCCGGCGAGGGCCAGGATGGGGATGATCATCCCGTAGCGGCCGACCAGCATCGCGAGCGCCCCGGTGATGTTGTAGAAGGGGGTGTTGCCGGTCAGGCCCGCGAACGCCGATCCGTTGTTGCCGGTCTGGCTGGAGAAGGCGTAGAGGATCTCGCTGAACCCGTGCGGGCCCGGGTTCAACGGCCCGGCCGTCCCTTCAGGGAGCACCGACGCGAGGGCGGTGAACCCGAGGATGCTGGCGCCGAGGACCAGCGCGGTGAGCATCGCCATCTTGATCTCGAAGGCCTCGACCTTCTTGCCGAGGTACTCGGGCGTCCGCCCGACCATCAGACCGGCGATGAAGACGGCCAGGATCGCGCCGATGACGAGCATGCCGTACATCCCGGCGCCGACCCCGCCCGGCGTGACCTCACCGAGCTCCATGTTGAAGAGCGGGACCAGCCCGGCGATGGGCTGTGCGCTGTCGTGCCAGGAGTTGATGGCACCCGTGCTCGTGCCGGTGGTCGCGGCCATGAACAGGCCGCCCGACGCCGCACCGAAGCGGGTCTCCTTGCCTTCCATGTTCCCCTGGGCAGCCTGGTCGACCGTCGTCGGGAAGAGCGGGTTGCCCGTCGCTTCGACGTGCATGGCGAGGACGGCACCGACGAGCAGGACGGCCGCCATCGCGCCGAAGATCGTCCAGCCCTGGCGCTGGTCGCGCGCGTACCGGCCGAACGTGTAGGTCAGCGAGAACGACACGATCAGCAGGGCGAAGATCTCGAGCCAGTTCGTGATCGGCGTCGGGCTCTCGAACGGATGGGACGAGTTGGCGTTGAAGAACCCGCCGCCGTTGTTGCCCAGCTCCTTGATCCATTCCTGCGAGGCGACCGGACCGATGGCGATGGTCTGCTGGGCGCCCTGGAGGGTGGTGATGGTCCGCGACGGATCCCAGGTCTGGGGGACGCCCTGCCAGACGAGCACGAGCGCCCCGACGATCGAGATCGGCAGCAGGATGTAGAGGACCCCACGGGTGAGGTCCACCCAGTAGTTGCCGAGCGTCTTGGTGCTGCGCCGGGTGAGGCCGCGGAACAGGGCGATCGCGATCGCGAGGCCGGTGGCCGCGGAGGTGAAGTTACGGACGGCCAGCATCGCCGCCTGGGTCAGGTAGGTCGCGCCGGTCTCACCGGAGTAGTTCTGCCAGTTGGTGTTCGTCTCGAAGCTCACCGACGTGTTGAAGGCCAGCTCCGGGCTCATCGGCGGGATCCCGCCCTGGTTGAGGGGCAGGACGTCCTGGAGCCGCAGCACGACGTACCCGGCGACGATCGCGACGGCCGCCATCGCGAGCACGGAGACCGCGTAGCCCTTCCACGTCTGCTCGACGGTCTCGTCCACGCCGATGACGCGGTACACGAGCCGTTCGACGGGGCGGACGATCGGGCTCAGGAAGACCCGCTCTCCCTCCATGACGCGGTGGATGTACCGGCCGAGGAAGGGGACGACGAGGATGATCGCGATCGCCAGGGTGGCGAGCGTCAGCAGATCGTTGACGGGCACGATCAGAAGTCCTCAGGGCGCAGCAGCGCCCACAGCAGGTAGACGAAGGCGAACGCGGTCGCGATCGCGGCCAGCGCTTCGATGATGGTCATCGCCCGACCCGCTCGCAGAGCAGCAGGTAGCCGGTGAAGGCGACAAGGCAGACGAGCATGATCACGGCGATCTGGAGGTCGGTCACGGTTCGATGGGCTCCTCGGTGAGCAGGCGGTCGAGCGTCGACCGCAGCGTGTCCATGGCAAAGGGCTTGGGCAGGTACCCGGCGACGTCGAACTCGCGGAGGCGGGCCGGACTCACCGCCATCGCGCTGGCCACGACGACCGGCGGGCGGCCGGCGGCCTCGAAGGCCGGGCTCCGAAGGACCGACCACCCGGTCTCGCCGGGGAGGTTGATGTCGAGCAGCAGGAGGTCGGGTCGCGGCCGGTCCGCAAGGAGCGACTGCGCGACCTCCGCCGTCGGGGCCACCGTCACGACGTAGCCGTGGGCGCGCAGATGCGCCGCGAGGAGGTCGGAGAGGGTCTCGTCGTCCTCGACGATCAGGAGATGGCCACTCGTCACGAACGGTCCATGCGGCGGACGCGCACGTCCGTGACGGTCTCGTCCGCGCCCCACAGGGGCTCGACCAGGACGCCTCGGGCCGAGGCTCCCGGCGTGACGATCTCGAGCACCAGGTCGGCGAGGCGAAGCCCGGCCACCGTGGTCGAGACGGCCCCGCCCGATGCCACCAGGTCGATCGAGGTCTGGACCAGCCCGACCTCGCGATCGAGGGTGTCCTCGACCTTATGCGCCGGCGTGCCGATGTCGTTCATGTCTTGACCTTGGCACCGGGGCCCAAGAGGGATGCCGCGGGTCAGGGGGTCCCGACGCTCAAGGACCGCTCAAGATGCGTCCGGCGAACGGGTCAGATGGCCGCGACGCGGTACCCCACGCCCGGCTCCGCGACGATCAGGTCGGCCAGCCTGCCGTCGACGTCCGCCGCGTCGAGCTTGCGGCGGATCTGGCTGACGTAGACGTGAACGTAGTGGGCCTCGTCGCTGTAGGCCGTCCCCCACACGGCACGGAGCAGGCGCCCATGCGTGACCAGCCGTCCCGCGTGCGTCAGGAGGACCTTGAGCACCTCGTATTCGCGCGGGGTCAGATGGACGGGCGTGCCCTTGACGGTGACCGTCCTGCGGCCGATGTCCATCACCAGGTCGCCCGCGCGGATGGCGCCATCGACCTCGGCCGCCGGTCCGCCGGCCCGGCGCAGCACGGCATCCACCCGCGCGCGCAGCTCCGACATCCCGAACGGCTTGGTGACGTAGTCGTCAGCGCCGAGGTCCAGCGCCGCGACCTTGTCCGACTCCCGGTCGCGCGCGGACAGGACGAGGATCGGCGTCGCCGCCTCGCGCCGGATCCGGCGGATGACGACCAGGCCGTCCTGGTCGGGGAGCCCGAGGTCCAGGATGATCAGATCGGGCCGTTGTCGCTCCCACGCCGCGGTCGCCGTCGCCGCGTCGCCGGCCTGCTCGACCTCGTGGCCGTGCCCCTCGAAGAACGTGGCGATGGAGCGACGGGTCGGCTCGTCGTCCTCGACGAGCAGGATCGACGCGGCCGCGACACCGCTCACCCGCCGGCCCCGGCCGGCGCCGGCGGTGGGGCCGCCGGCAGATCGAAGTCGAGGGCGAGCCCGCCCAGCGAGCTCGCCCGCGCCCGGACCTGGCCGCCCATCGCCTCGACGATGCCGCGGACGACGGCCAGGCCGATCCCGGTCCCCCGCCTCGAGCCCTCGCCCTTGCGGGGGACCCGGTAGAACTTCTCGAACAGCCGTGGCAGGGCCTCGGGTGGCACGCCCGGACCGCCGTCCTCGATCGTCAGTCGGACCATGCCGTCCGCCTCGGACGCCGCGCTCACATGGATCGGGGCATCGGGCCCCGCGTACTTGACGGCGTTGTCGAGGGTGTTGGCGAGGAGCTGGCCCATCAGCACCTCGTCCACCAGGACCGGCGGAAGATCCTCCGGGACATCGACCTGGACGTCGCGCCCGCCGGAGGCGACGTTCGCCCGACCGACCGCCACCTCGACGAGGTCGGCCAGGGCGAACACGGACAGGTTCGGGCGCAGCTCGCCGGCGTCGACCCGGCTCATGTCCAGGAGGTTCGTCACGAGACGGTTCAGCCAGTCCGCCTCGCGGTCGATGGACGCCGCGATCTCCCGGCGGCGCTCCGGCGGCCACTCGACGTCGCGATCCATGAGCGTGCCCGCGGCGGCCCGGATCGACGCCAGTGGCGTCCGCAGGTCATGGGAGACCGAATCGAGCAGGGCGGACTTGAGCGTGTCGCTCCGTCGCGTGATCTCGACCGAGGCTGCATCGTCGCCCAATCGGTCGCGCTCCAGCGCCCGTCCGATCTGATCGGCGGCCGACGCGAGCACCCGGGTCTCCTCGCGGGCCGGCTCGCCCTGATCGCGGCGTCGGACCGCCCACAGGGCGCCGAGGGCTTTCGCGCCCGCGTCGACGCTGACCCGATAGGCGACCTGCTCGCTGTCACTGGCCCGGGCGGACGCGGCATCTCGCCGGGGGTTCGAGCCCGCCGTGTGCACGCGGACCCAGTGGGCGGGCCGGTCGCCCGGCTGCCGGACCAGATGGTTGACGACCAGCCGGCTTGGGAGGGGTTCGTTCGGTGCCGTGTCGGCGACGACGCGCGCCGACGACCCATCGCCGATCGTGACCCAGACGCGGCCGGTCTGCGTCTCGGTCGAGACCGACGCGACCACTTCCGGCAGGGCGTCCTTGGTCCTCGGCGCAAGTGCCAGGGCGCGACTGATCCTGAAGAGGGCACGTGCCTCCCGCTCGCGACGCTCCGACGCGACCGCCCGATCGCGCGACTCACCGGCGAGCCGGCCGACCACGATCCCGACGACGAGGAGCAGGATGAGGTTCAGCCACTCCCGTGGATCGTCGACCGTGAGCGTGAAACGGGGTTCGATGAAGAGGAAGTCGTAGATGACGAAACCACCGAGCGCCGCCCCGATCGCCGGGCCCGACCCCGAAGAACACGGCCATCACCACGACGGCGAGGAGGTAAACGGACGACGCGTCCACGAGGTTGAACCCGTGCTCGAGCACGGCGACGGCGAGGGTCGCCACGCCGAGCGCGAGGACCATGGTGCCCCCGACGGTCAGCACGTGGCGCGTTCGGATCGTCGGGCGTTCCATCACCCGGATGGTACGGCTCGTGCGCGGCTCGTCTCGAGGCCGCCGACGGCGGTCCGCGCCCGTCGTCCGCTGCCGCCCCGGACGATCCGTCGCGCGTCGCGGGTCGCGCGCAGGAACTGCGTGAGGTGGTGCCGCGGCCGGATGTGGCTCGGCTCGCCCTCGTAGATCGTCCGGATCGGGATCCAGGCGATCGGCAGCCCGAGCGCGATGCAGCGGGCGATCATCTCGATCTCGAACTCGAAGCCGGACTCGGTCGAATCGAGGAGCGACCGCATCAGCGTCCGCCCGATCAGCCGGTAGCCCGACTGGTTGTCCGGGATCGACCGGCCGACCGCGGCCGAGAAGACGGCCCCGCCGAGCGAGTTCGACAGCCGACGCACCGGCGGCATCGAATGGAAGTCGCGCTTCCCGATGACCAGCTCGGGCCGCGTGGCGTCGAACGCGGCCAGGAAGTCGGGGATCTCGGCGGGATCGTGCTGCCCGTCCGCATCGAGCGTGACCACGGCGTCGGCGCCGGCGTCGAGCGCGTGCCGGAACCCCGCCCGGAGCGCCGCGCCCTTGCCGGCGTTCGGGACCTGGCGGATGACGGTCGCGCCGGCGGCCTCCGCCCGGGCCGCGGTGTCGTCGGTCGAGCCGTCATCGACCACCACGACCGGCAGCCAGCGACGGGCGGCGACCACGACCGGACCGATGCGCGGTCCCTCCTGGTAGCCGGGGATCACCGCGATGATCGTGGGCGCTCGCGTCATGGCAGGAGATCCCGGGGCGTCCGGAGCGCGAGCAGCCGCTCGGTCATGTCGCTGAAGGGCATCGTCGTCGGTCCGCTCCGGCGAAGGTGGGCTCGGTGGCGCCCCCGGCAGGATTCGAACCTGCGACCTTCCGCTTAGAAGGCGGCTGCTCTGTCCACTGAGCTACGGGGACTCGGCGAGACTGTAACCGGCGAACCGGGTGCGGACAATCGACGTATCAGGTCCCGGAAGGACGACTTGAACCGGGTAGTAGCCTAGGCGCAGAGACGGAAGACCTGCCATGCGTACGTATCTGATCATCGCGAACCAGACGCTCGGCGGCGACGCGCTCCGCAACGAGATCGTCGCGCGGATGGCCGATGGCCCGGCCAGCTTCCACGTCGTGGTCCCGGCGACGCCGGTCACGCACAAGCTGACGTGGAACGAGGGCGAATCGGTGGACGCGGCCACGGAACGCCTCGACACGATCCTGGACTGGCTGCGCGGGCACGGCGCGGAGGCGACGGGCGAGATCGGCGACCACGACCCGGTCCAGTCGGCTCGCGACGCGCTCCTCAAGCACGATGCCGACGCGATCATCCTCTCGACCCTGCCGGTCGGCATCTCGCGCTGGATCGGCCAGGACGTCCCGAGCCGCCTCCGCGGCGCGGTCGCCCTCCCGGTGACCGTCGTGACCGCCGCCCCGGCGCCCAGCGAGGCCGCCACCACGGGCTGAACCGGGCGCGCTCGCGGGAGCTCGGAGCGCCGAATCGGCCGTGCTACACTCCGCGACCCATCGCCCCGATCACCGGTCGGAGCGTGGGCAAGGGAGGAGACCGACCGCCCATGTCGGCACGTCCGACACCCGCTGCCACCGCCGGCCAGCTCGCCCTCGAACTGCCGCTCGAGCTGCCCGCGATCGAGCTCGCGCCCGAGTGGAAGGACCAGCAGCGCCTGTGGGGCCACCCGTTCCACCCGATGTGCTCCTACCTCGCGAGCTTCCCGGCGGCCCTCACCCACGCCTTCATCGCGCGCTACTCGCGCCCCGGCGACGTCGTCCTCGACCCGTTCTCGGGCCGCGGGACGACGCCGCTGCAGGCCTGCGCCGAGGGCCGCATCGGGGTCGGCAACGACCTCAACCCGTTCGCCCATCTGCTGACCGCCGCGAAGGTCGAGCCGGCGACCCGCGCCGAGGCGACCACCCGCCTGGCCGCGCTCCGGCTGGGCTGGAACGCCGGATCCGCCGGCTGGCTGGCCCTCGCCGAGCGCGTGTTCGCGGACCCGGCCGCATCGACCTCCCTGGTCCCGGCCGCGGGCTCGCTCGACGGGCCGGACGCCGCCACGGAGCCCGTCCCCGCGGAGGTGGCGCTCGCGTTCCACCCGCGCACGCTCGGCCAGCTGCTGTTCGTCCGCTCCTCGCTGCGCCTCGACCAGCGCGCCGACCGCTTCCTGGCCGCCGCGATCACGGGGATCCTGCACGGCAAGAGCGCGTCGTATCTCTCCGAGCTGATGCCCAACACCTTCAGCATGGCGCCGCGCTACGTGCGCGACTTCGCGCGTCGCAATGCGTTCGCCTCGCCCGAGCGCGACGTCTTCGACGGGCTGTCGAAGAAGCTCGACCGGCTGTACCGGGGCGTGCCGCCATCGATGCAGGGGATCGCGCTCCTGGGCGACGCCCGCGACGTCGCACCGCGAGCCCAGGCGGCTCTCCGGGAGCGCGGCCGGCCCGACCGCGCGCGCCTGGTGGTCACCTCGCCGCCCTACCTGCGCGTCGTGAAGTACGGCTACTACAACTGGCTGCGGACGTGGTTCCTGGGCTTCGACGCCCGCGAGATCGACGCCACGCTCGACGACGCGCACCACCGCGAGCCGTACCTGCTGTTCATGCGCGACGTACTGGCCGGCCTGCGGCCCGTCCTGACCGACGACGCCGTGGTCGTGCTGGTCATCGGGGACGTCGAGACGGACCGCGGCCGGCGGATCCAGGGCGGCGTCGGCCTCGCCGAGCGCACCTGGGCGGCCGCCGCGGAGCCCGAGGGCTACCGGCTCGCCGGCGTGGCCATGGACGATGTGGCCGCCGTCCGCAAGATGACCAAGCTGTGGGGCGACGAGGCGGGCCGGGCGACCAAGACGGACCGGATCCTCGTGCTCGGGGCCACGGAGGCCGGCCGCCGGCGCGCGCTCGCGGGCGCGACGAACGACGTCGACTGGACCTGGCCGCCGAGGGCGCTCCGCGCCATCTAGAATGCCGCCATGCGGCAGATGTACCACCCGTCCGACCTCGCCTCGATGGATCCCCTGGTCCTCATGAAGAACCTGGACCACGTGCGGATGACGAGCCGGCGGCTGAGCTACATCCTCCAGCAGCAGGTCCACCTCTACACCCCCGAGGCGAACCAGCTCCGCGAGCAGATCGACACGTACGTCGACGCGGAGCGCCAGATCGAGGGCGAGATGGCGCGGCGCAAGATCCGCGCCTGACCCGAGGACGCCGGCAGCGCGCCGGCGGGCCGCCTCAGGCCGGGGCCGGGGCGAGCCGGATCAGCACGTCGAAGGAGCGCTCGATGGGCTCGGCGGGGAGGTCGCCCGCCCTGGTCGGCACGACCTGCACCCGCACCGGCACGTCGGGCTCGAGCGCGGCGTCGTCCTCAGCCGCAGGGGCGATCTCGTCGCGCGGCGTCGGAGGGCGATCCCCGGCCCGACGGCCTGCGGCTCGGCCACGATCGCGACGGCGACCGGGCGGCGCATGGCCTGCTCCTCGGCGATGACCGTCGCGGCGAGGCCCGCGAGCCCCGGCATGTCGAAGAGGCTGAACCCGATCCCGAGCCCCGACAGCTCGTCGGTGCTCATCCCGCGGAACTTCCCGCGAGCGGCGACGGCGCACATCTCGTCATAGAGCTCCGGCCAGCCGACGCGTCGGCGGCGGTAGCAGAACCGCACGAATTCGACCGCGTCAGGGTGCGGCGTGTGCAGGCTCGCGCCGTGAGCCTCCATCGATAGCGTGCCCTCCCTCGACCCTCCGCAGGCCGGTACACGACCGGGCGGCGGAGGCAATACGAAACTCGGCCCGGCGGTCGGACGGATCGGATCCGCCCGCCGGGATCATGGCCCCGGACGGTCCTGCCGCCGCATCCCTCGAGTCTCGGCGACTGGTTGCCGACTATCGTAGGTCTGCGTCCGACCGTCGGGAAGGGGGCTTGTCCACGACTTCGTCCACCAACTTATCCACACGAACGGGCGTTCGGTGAACGGGCGTTCCCAACGCCTCAGGCGACGGTTCGGGTCAGCCCCAGGCCCGGCGAGGACGGCAGGATCCAGCGGTGGTCGTCGCCAAGGACGAGCCCCTCGAACGGGTCGTCCGCGAGGAGCAGGCAGCCGTCGAGGTCGACCCAGTCGGCGAGCGACGCCACGGCCGCCGATCCGGCGATCCCGACCGACGTCTCCTCCATGCAGCCGAGGAAGGTGCGGAAGCCGAGCGCTCGGGCGCGTTCGAGCATCGTCTTCGCGGCCGCGATGCCGCCGCACTTCGCGAGCTTCACGTTGACGCCTTCGACGACCCCGACCAGCGCGTCGAGGTCCTCGGACGTCACCGCGCTCTCGTCCGCCACGATCGGGATCGACGAGCGCTCCTGCAGCCACGCGAGGTCGCGCAGCGCGCGGGCGGGGAACGGCTGCTCGATGAGCTCGACCCCCAGCTCGACGATCTCCGGGAGCAGGCGCTCGGCGTCGTCGCGCGTCCAGCCGGTGTTCGCATCGACCCGGATCGGGCCGTCGAAGACGCGGCGGACGGCGCGGAGCGTCTCGAGGTCCTGCGGGCCGCCGAGCTTGATCTTGAGCGCGGGGAAGGCCGCGGCCCGCGACGCGCGCTCGGCGACGACCTCCGGCTCGTCGATGCCGATCGTGAAGTCGGTCGGCGGGATGGCGGCGGACAGGCGGATCAGCTCGTAGACCGGCACGCCCAGGACCTTGCCGACGAAATCGTGCATCGCGATGTCGACGGCGCACTTGGCCGCCCCGTTCCAGCGGATCGCCTTGTCCATGCGGGCCATCTCCTCGACCAGGCCGGTCGAGGTGCAGGCGGGCTCGCCGATGGCGGCGAGGAGGGTCGGGATCGACGCCGCCATGGTCTCGGGGGTCTCGCCGTAGAACCGGTCGGGGTAGCCCTCCCCCAGCCCGACGATGCCCGGATAGCGCTCGTCGCGCAGCTCGATGACGACGGTCGTCACGCCCTCGCCGGTGTGGTGGTCGCTGCGGGCGATGCGGAACGGGTCGCGCAGGGAGAGGTGCAGGACCTCCTGGCTGAAGGTCAGACCCATGGGAGCGCGTCCACGCCGTCGCGGACGGACGCCCAGAGCCGGTCCCCGCCGAACCGGACCGGGTCGTCGGCCGGGAGCCCGGTCAGCGCGGCCACCTCGTCGATCAGCCGGCGCGCGTCAGCGTCGTCGGGGTAGAGGGACGTGTTCAGCGGCCACGGCCACCACCTTCGACGGGGCGACCAGCCCGGCGACCTGCTCATGCAGGGCGATGAACTCGGGGAGCGGCGCGATCGGGAACGTGACGTCCGGCAGGTGGTCGAAGTCGTGGTCGGTCATGCCCGGCTTGTAGACCATGACCATCGCGTGCGGCGTCGCCCCGTGGATCAGCGCCAGCGTCACCGACGAGTAGGCCGGGTGGTCGAGCGAGCCCTGTCCCTCGACGAGGATCCAGTCCCCCTTGGCCTCGCCTTCCTCGACCATCCACTCGACGGTGCCCTGGGCGAAGTCGCTGATCAGGCGGTCCACCGCGGCGCCCCAGCCGTCGATCATCATCCCGGTCTGGCCGGTCGGCACGAAGACCGCGGACTGCCCGGCCGCCTCCGCGGACTTGCGCAGCTCGAGGGCGACCGACATCTTGCCGATCGCGCAGTCGGTCGCGACCATCAGGATGACCCGCTTCCCCGGCGCGTGACGGCGGCCGACGGCGGTCTCCATGCGGTCGGGCGGCCGCCGGTAGTCGACGATGGCCGTCCCGCGCGCGGCCGCGGCGGCCGCGAACTCCGGGTCGTCCCCGAGGAACGTGTGCAGGCCGCTCAGGACGTCGAGCCCGGCACCGATCGCCTCGAGGATGGTCGCCCGCCACGCGGCCGGCAGCTTGCCGCCCGTCGGGGCGATGCCGATCAGGAGGGCGTCGGGCGGGCTCGCCAGCGCGAGCGCCTCGTCGAGGGTCGCGACGATCGGGATGTCGTGGCCCGGCAGGAACTCGTCGACGTTGCGACCGGCCTGCGTCGAATCGAGCACGGCGACGACGTCGTCGCGCCCGTAGCGGATGACGCCGTACGCGGTCTTGGCATGGTGGGCGCCGAACTGGCCCTCGGTCAGGATGACCAGCCGTCGTGGTTCGTAGGAAGGCATTCGCGGAGTCTACGGAAACGTCGGCGGTCCCGGAGCGCGGGAACGGCTGACCGCGGGCGCGGCATCGGCGTACCGTTCGTCCGAGATCAGTCGAGGTGCGTCACCCCGCAACGGCCGCCGGTCAACACGCATGGACGTCGCCGCCTCGCCCACCCAGGAGGACGACCCCATGCCCGACGACATCCGCCGCGACGTGCTCCCGATCCCGGACCGCAAGTACGTCGGCGTCACGACGTATGACGCCAAGGACCCGGACACGGTGTTCCCGCCGATCCGCCCGGTCCGCCCGCCGGACGGCGCCCCGAACGTCCTGATCATCCTCATCGACGACGCCGGGTACGGATCGTCGAGCGCATTCGGCGGGCCGTGCGAGACGCCGAACTTCGAGCGTGTCGCCAAGGCCGGCGTCAAGTTCACGCGGTTCCACACGACCGCCCTGTGCTCGCCGACGCGCGCGGCCCTGCTCTCCGGGCGCAATCACCACAGCGTCGGCATGGGCGGCATCACCGAGATCGCGACCTCGGCGCCCGGCTATAGCTCGGTCCGGCCCAAGGACAAGGCGCCGATGGCCGAGACGCTGAAGCTGAACGGCTACAGCACGGCCCATTTCGGGAAATGCCACGAGGTCCCGGTCTGGGAGACGAGCCCGATGGGCCCCTTCGACCGCTGGCCGTCGCCGGGCAACGGGTTCGAGCACTTCTACGGCTTCATCGGCGGCGAGACCAACCAGTACGCGCCCGCCCTCTACAAGGACACCGTCCCGGTGGAGCCCGACCGGACCCCCGAGGAGGGCTACCACTTCACCGAGGACATGACCGACCACGCCATCGACTGGGTCCGCCAGCAGAAGGCGCTGATGCCGGACAAGCCGTTCTTCGTGTACTACGCGCCGGGTGCGACGCACGCCCCGCACCACGTCCCGCTCGAATGGTCGGACAAGTACAAGGGCAAGTTCGACGACGGCTGGGACGCCCAGCGCGACCGGACGTTCGCGCGGCAGAAGGAGCTCGGGGTCATCCCCAAGGACGCGGAGCTGACGGCGCGGCCCGACGAGATCCCCGCGTGGGACTCGATCCCCGACGACCTCAAGCCGGTGCTCGCCCGCCAGATGGAGGTCTACGCGGGGTTCATGGAGCACACCGACCACCACGTCGGCCGCCTCCTCGATGCCCTCGAGGACCTGGACATCCTGGACGACACCCTGGTCTACGTGATCATCGGCGACAACGGCGCCTCCGCCGAAGGGACGCCGCGCGGCACGTTCAACGAGCTGATCGTCCTGAACGGCGCGGCCGCGATGGAGACGACGGAGTTCATGGCCTCCCGGATCGACCTGTTCGGGACGCCCGAGGCGTACAACCACTACGCGGTGGGGTGGGCCCACGCGATGGACACGCCCTACCAGTGGACCAAGCAGGTCGCCTCGCACTGGGGCGGCACCCGCAACGGCGCGATCGTGATGTGGCCCAACGGGATCAAGGCGAAGGGCGAGATCCGGGACCAGTTCCATCACGTCATCGACGTCGCCCCGACCGTCCTCGAAGCGTCGGGCATCCCGGCGCCGTCCTTCGTCAACGGGATCCAGCAGGCGCCGCTCGAAGGCGTCTCGATGATCTACGCCTTCGATGACAAGAAGGCGGCGGATCGCCACACGACGCAGTACTTCGAGATGTTCGTCAACCGAGGCATCTACCACCAGGGCTGGACGGCGGTGACGCGCCACTCCACGCCGTGGGTCGTGAACGCGACGCTCCCGGCCTACGACGACGACATCTGGGAGCTGTACGCGCCCGACGACTGGACCCAGGCGCACGACCTCTCCGAAGGAGCAGCCCGAGCAAGCTGGCCCATCTCCAGCGGCTCTTCCTGATCGAGGCGACGAAGTACGACGTCCTGCCCCTCGACGATCGACGGGTGGAGCGGTTCAACGCCGATCTCGCCGGGCGCCCGCAGCTCATCCACGGCAACCAGCAGATCCTGTTCGGCGGGATGGGCCGGCTCAGCGAGAACTCCGTCATGGTGCTCAAGAACAAGTCGCACTCGGTCACGGCCCAGATCGAGGTCCCGCCGGCTGGCGCGACGGGGCCGATCGTCGCCCAGGGCGGGGCGTTCGGGGGCTGGTGCCTGTACCTCAAGGACAGCAAGCCGATGTACTGCTACAACCTGTTCGGCCTGCAGCGATTCAAGGTCGGCGGCGGATGCGCCGATCCAGCCGGCGAGAACACCAGGTCCGGCTCGAATTCGCGTACGACGGCGGCGGGCTCGCCAAGGGCGGCACCGCCACGCTCTTCGTCGACGGGGGCCAGGTCGCCGAAGGGCGGGTCGCAGCGACCGTCCCGATGATCTTCTCCGCCGATGAGACGACCGATGTCGGCAGCGACACCGGGACGTCCGTGACGGACGACCTCGTCGGGGCCGAGACCACGTTCACGGGTCGCGTCCGCTGGGTCCAGTTGGACATCGGCGACGACGCGAACGACGCGGACCACCTGATCACCGCCGAGGAGCGCTACCGGGTGGCGATGGCCCGCCAGTAGCGAGTCCTCGCGGACAGACGACGGCCCCGTTCCGGATCGCCGGTTCGGGGCCGTTCTGCGCTCGTTTGGTACCGCATACCGGATTCGAACCGGTGATCTCCGCCTTGAGAGGGCGGTGTCCTGGGCCTCTAGACGAATGCGGCCTCGTGGTCCGGGCGGCGTCGCCCTGACCGGGTGCGGATGATACCAGAGGACCGCGACCGGGCCGACCCCGAACGCCCGCTCGTGCGGCGTCCCCGGCCCATCCCGACTACAGCCGGTTGGTCTCCAGGAACGCCCGGATCGCCTCGGCGACCTGCTGGTGGCTGGCCTCGCCGAGGACCAGCCCGTAGTGCGAATGGGCCCCGAACGGCTCGTAGTCCGCGTCGAGCCACTCGGCCAGCCGCTCGGCGTCGTCGAGCGGGACCGCCTGGTCGAGGCCGCCGCCGATGACGAGCCGCGGGACGGCTTCCACCCCGCGACGGTCCACCGACACGCCGGCGAGCATCTGGCGGCGGGCCGCGCCGGCCTCGTGCGGCTTCTGCCCGAGCAGGTGCTGGATGCGGAGGACATCGGCGAGCGTCAGGTCGCGATGGTCGCGAAGCAGCTTCTCGGGGAGCGTCTCCCAGCCGATGACCGAGCGGCCGTAGACCTCGGGGATCTCGCGCAGCTCGTACGGCCGCGCTGCCGGGCGCAGCTCGCGGGGCAGCTCGGAGCCGATGAGGATGACCCCCGACAGCGGCATCCGCTCGGCCGCCTTGAGCGCGAGCAGGCCGCCCATCCCGTGGCCGACCACGACGGTCGTCGGGCCGAGCCGCTCGAGCGCGGCGACCACGTCCTCCGTGTAGGTGTCGAACGAGAGGTTGGCCGGGTCCGCGGTCAGCGACCAGAAATGGTTGCGCAGGTTCAGGGCGTGCCCTTCCCAGCCGCGTCCCGCGAAGTAGCCGAGGTAGCGCTCCCACAGCCACGAGCCGGTCAGCTCGCCGTGGATGAACAGCAGCGGCTTGCGCCGCGAGCGCCGCTCGGGCAGCCAGGATTCGATGTAGAGGCCGCGATCGTGGATCTCGATCTCGTCCTTGCGGATCGGCCGGCCGTTGATCGGCGGCAGCTGGGCCTGGGCGAGGATCGACTCGGGGGTCTGGTCGTGCAACGGGCTCACCACTCGTGCGGGTTGATGAGAAGGCCGGTCAGGGCCTTCGGGTAGAAGTACGTCGATTTCTGGGGCATGACGTCGCCGTCGAGGGCGACCGCCGCGATGGCCGACACCGGCGTCGGCTCCAGCAGGAACGCGGCCGCGACGCCGTCCGTGCCGGCGTCGACCGCCTCGATCGCGTCGGCCGCGGACTTCGTGTAGCTGACGGCACCGGCGGCCAGCGCCGCGGCATCGATGCCGAGCAACCGCTCGAGCGCGGTCGCGAGCAGGACGACATCGAGATGGCGCAGGGCGTCGCCACCGTCCGGCAGGAACGGTTCGAAGGCGGCGCGCCGCGCGGTCAGTCGCGCGCCGCCGGCCCGCGTCCAGAGCCCGAACCGGCCCTCGCCGCCGGCCGCCAGCCCGGCCGCGCCGAACTCGGCTCGGAGGGCGTCTGCGGACACGTCGCGCTCGACGTCGAAGAGCTCGCCGGCCCGCTCGAGGAGGGCGGCCGCGGTCGCCTCGTCCAGCCCGCGCACCAGGCGGTGGGTCGGCAGCACGGTCAGCGGCTCGCCGTTCGCGGGGAGCAGCAGCATCAGCAGGTAGTCGAACGCCGGATCCTCCTCGCAGGAGCGGCTCATCCGCCGCTCATCGCGGTAGCGGAGGGCCGTCTCGTACCGGTGGTGGCCGTCGGCGATGGTCACCGGCCCCGCGCCGGCGGCCGAGGTGATCGCCGCGACCTCGTCGGCGAGCGGGCCGTCGCCCGGCACGGGCCAGAGGCGATGCCGCACCCCGTCGTCATCGAGCACGTCGACGTCCGGCGCGCCCGCGGCCAGGGCAGCCAGCCGGCGGCCCGACCTCGGACCCCGGGTCATCGAACAGCCCGACGACCGGGCTCGTGTTCACGCCGGTCGCCCGCAGGAGCTTGTAGCGGTCCTCCTTCGGCCCGGACAGCGTCCGCTCATGCGCCAGCACGCCGGTCTCCGGACCGAACGGCCCGAGCCCGACGCGCGCGAAGAACCCGCGCTGGGTCCGCTCGACATCGGTGCCGGGCACGCGGTAGGACTGCTCGTAGACGTAGATCGACGGATGCGGGTCCTTGCGCAGCACGCCGCCCGATCGCCAGGCCGCCAGGGTCCGGGCCGCGCGCCGATAGCGGTCGTCTGGCTCGTCGCCGGGCGCATCCTCGGGCAGGTCCAGCCGCACGACGTTGGCCTCGTGGCGCGCCAGCAGGCGGGCGTGCTCCTCCCCACCGATGACGTCGTAGGGCGGGGCGACGACCAGGGCGAGGTCGCCGACGGCGGATGGATCGAAGCGCAGGGCGCGAAAGGGTCGGATCTGGGGCACGGGACCTTCGGGTGACGGCGGCGTGCGCCGGGTGGGCGGCACGATCGGCCGAACGGCTGCGGGACGAGTGCATCGTACGATAGCGACGGCCTCGAGGGCGAGAGCCCGGCCGATCCAGGGTCGCTCGGGGCGGCCCCGCACGCCTGCTCGCAACTTTCCGACGGGGTGAGACGTCCTTGCTCCGACCACGACCCGTCCTCCGCCCGGAGTCCATGTGCGCGACCGACACCCGCCCATCGCCGGCGCCCGTCGCCGGCCGATCGCCGCTCGCCTCCTGATCCGATCCCTCCTCGCGCTCGCCATCCCGGTCCTCGGCCTCGCGATCCTGCCCGCGTCGGCCGGTGCGGCCGACGGCCTGACCATGGAGGGCCGCGCGATGCTCGCGGGGCACGCCCGGGTCGGGTCGTGGATGGCCATCACGATCCACATCAAGAACGACGGACCCTCGGTCAGCGGCGAGCTGCGGCTGACCGGCGGCTCGCAGGGCCGGACGCGGTTCGGCCTGGTCGCGGACCTTCCCAACGGGTCGGACAAGACCTTCCTGCTCTACGCCCAGCCGCCGTCGTTCGGCCGGGACCTCGAGGTGGCCCTCGTCGACGGCGACACGACCATCGCGACGACCAAGGTCGCGTTCACCGTCCACGACCTGAACCAGCTGGTCGTCGGCGTCGTGGCCGAGAAGCCGGGCGGGATCATCAGCACGGTCCACCTGCTGCCCAACCAGAACCAGGTCGCGCCGGCGATCGTCCCGATCGACCTCGCCGACCTCCCCGAGCGCGTCGAGGCCTGGGGCGGGCTCGACCGCCTCGTCTGGCAGGACGCGGACTCGAGCCGGCTGACCGAGGGCCAGATGCAGGCCCTCCAGGGCTGGGTCGCGGGTGGCGGCCGCCTCGTCGTCGTCGGCGGCACGACCGGCCCGAACACCCTGTCGGCGTTCCCGGACACGCTCCTGCCGTACCGACCGAGCGCCACGGTGGATGTCGCGGCCACGGCCCTCGGCGGCCTCGTCGGCGCCGTCCCGGCCAGCACGCCCGACCTCACCGCGCTCGGTGGCGCGATGACCGAGGGCCGCGTGCTCCTCGCGAGCGGCGACCGCGTCATCGCCGCCGAGCGGACCCGGGGCAACGGGTCGGTCACGCTCATCGGGTTCGACCCGACCGCGAAGTGGCTGGCCGATGGCACCGGGGCCGAGAACCTGTGGCGCCGGGTCCTGCCGGCGCGTTCGTCGTCCGGGCTCGTCCTCTTCGACGACAGCCAGCTCGTCGGCGCGGTCTCGCAGCTGCCGGCGCTGGCCCTGCCGCCGATCGGCGGCCTGATCGCCCTCCTGATCGCCTACATCGCGCTCATCGGCCCGATCAACTACCTCGTGCTCCGCCGCCTCGACCGCCGCGAATGGGCGTGGGTGACGATGCCCGTGCTCATCGTGGTCTTCGCGGTCGGCGCCTACGGGTTCGGCGCGGCACTGCGCGGCAGCGACGTCCTGGTCAACGAGGTCGCCCTCGTGCGCGGCTCGCCGGGCGCCACCGACGGGACGGCGCAGGTCTACCTCGGGGTCTTCTCGCCGTCGCGCGGCTCGTACCAGGTCAGCGTCCCGGGCGGCGCGCTGCTGTCATCGCCCATCAACGGGGAGTTCTTCGGCGGCGACAGCACGGCCGGCACGCTCGACGTCCTGCAGGGCGACCCCGCGAGGGTCCGCGACCTCGCCGTCGGGTTCGGGTCGCTGCGCACGATCCGCGCCGAGACCCCGGTCAGCGTCCCGATGGTCAAGGCGGACCTCTCGATCGTGGACGGCCACCTCAAGGGCACGATCTCGAACGAGTCGCAGGTGACCCTCGAGAAGCCGGCCATCGTGCTGGGCGGGACCGTGGCGGTCCTCGCCGACCTGGCGCCCGGCGCGACCCAGACCGTCGACACGCCGATCGTGACGGGGCAGTTCGGCCAGCCGCTGTCGGACAAGGTCGTCGGGGCGATCTTCAACGATCCGAGCCAGTTCAACGGCTCGACGTCGAACCTGTACATCCGCCACACCATCGTGGACCAGCTGACCTACGACCCGAACTTCGGCTCCACCGGCCAGCTGGCCACGGACGGCGCCGTCATCCTGGCCTGGGGCTCGGGGAGCCTGCTGCCGGTCGAGATCGCCGGGCAGACGCCGCGAGCGACCGGCAACGTCCTCTACTACCTGCCGGCCCACGTCACGGTCCAGGGCACGACCACGTTCCGCGGCGACCTGATCACCTCGACCATCATCGACAGCGACTCGCCGTTCTTCGGCAAGGACCCGATGAGCATCAGCATCGGGCGCGGCCAGGCCACCGTCGCGTACAAGCCCATCGCCTTCGACGGCACGCTGACGCCCACGGAGCTCGCCTTCGGCCTCAACGCCGGCGGCGACCAGTCGCAGGTCAGCGTCGACCCGGAGCCGATCACGCCCCTCGACGCGATCCCGCCGGCCTGTCCGGACCCGCCGACGGACGACTGCGTGGCCGCCGGCCAGGACGGGCTGCCCGAGGTCGAGCTCTTCGACCTGGTGAAGGGCGACTGGGTCCGCCTGCCGCACCTGAACGCCGGCGACCGCTACGCGCTCGCCGATCCGGCGCGGTACGTCGATCCGGCCGCGGGCACGGTCCTCGCGCGGTTCGTCAACGACCGGAACGACGGGATAGGCTTCCAGTTCGACGTCTCGATCACGGGGAGCGTGAAATGACCGAGATCGTTCGCGCCGAGGGGCTGGTCAAGCGCTACGACCGCACGCTGGCGGTCGCCGGCGTGGACCTGTCCGTGGCGGCCGGCGAGATCTTCGGCCTGGTCGGACCCAACGGCGCCGGCAAGACGACCACGCTGCGCATCCTGGCCACCCTGCTCCGGCCGTCGAGCGGCGAGGCCGACATCGCGGGCTTCTCCGTGACCCGGAACCCCGACCAGGTCCGGCGCGTCCTCGGCTTCATGCCGGACGTCTTCGGGGTCTACGACGACATGAAGGTCTGGGAGTACCTCGACTTCTTCGCCCGCTGCTACGGGATCCCGGCCGCCAGGCGGCGTCGGACCATCGCCGACCTGCTCGAGCTGGTCGACCTCGGGAGCAAGCAGGACCAGTACGTCCAGACGCTCTCGCGGGGCATGCAGCAGCGGCTGTGCCTCGCCCACGCGCTCGTCCACGATCCCGAGGTCCTGCTCCTCGACGAGCCGGCGTCGGGGCTCGACCCGCGAGCCCGCGTGGAGCTGCGCGAGCTGCTCCGCGAGCTCCGCACGCTCGGGAAGACGATCCTCATCAGCAGCCACATCCTTCCCGAGCTCGAGGAGCTGTGCACGAGCGTCGCGATCGTCGACCGCGGCCAGGTGCTCGCGCAGGGCCGCGTCAGCGACATCGAGCGACGCCTGCGCTTCGGGGCCGTGCTGCGGATCAAGGTCCTCGGCGACGGCGAGGCGATCGCGGCCGCGCGGGAGCGCCTCGCCGCCGACGTCGACGTCGCCTCGGCGACGGTCCTCGACGACGGCACGATCGAGCTCGGGTTCCGCGGCGACGACGCGGCCACGGCCCGGCTGCTCGCCGAGACCGTCGCCGCGGGGATCGCCGTGGTCAGCTTCGCCCGTGCCGCCAGCGACCTCGAGGAGCTGTTCCTGCAGGTGACCGCACCGGACCGCGAACCCATGGAAGCGGCGTGAGGATGCGACGATGACCGACGTCACGATCGAGCCCGTCGACACGCCCGCGAGCGTGGTGACCGAGCCCGCCATCCCGCCGGCCCCGTCCGGACCGCCGCGACGGCGGCCGAGCATCCGCCACGCCTTCGGGGGCATCTCGGCGATCGGGGCCAAGGAGCTCCGCGGTCGCATGCGCGGGCGGCGCGCGTTCGTGATCCTGACCATCTACCTGCTGCTGCTCGGCGGGTTCGCCTGGATGGTGGAGCTGCTGATGGAGCGGTCCTTCACGAGCGGCTTCGGGTCCTCGGCGGCGTATGCCTCGGCGTCGATCGGGCAGGGCATCTTCGCCGCGATCCTGATGCTCGAGACGCTGCAGGTCGTGTTCCTGACGCCCGCCGCGACGGCCGGGGCGATCAGCCTCGAACGCGAGAAGCAGACGCTCGACATGCTGATCACGACACCGATCTCGTCGCTCGCCATCGTCATCGGCAAGCTGCTGAGCGCGCTGACCTACGTCTTCCTGCTGATCGTCGCGTCGGTGCCGCTGACGGCCGTGGTCTTCGTCTACGGCGGGGTCGGCCCCGACGACGTCCTGCGCGGGTATCTCGTGCTCCTGGTCACGGCCATCGGCCTGGGCTCGTTCGGGCTGCTCTGCTCGAGCCTCGTCCGGCGGACCCAGGCGGCGACCGCGATCTCGATCTTCGGCGTGCTCTCGATCACCGTCGGCTCGGTCTTCGTGCTCGCGTTCTGGGCCGGGATGGCGAACAGCGGCAGCGGCCAGGGGTTCGGGCCGTTCAAGGGCCGCGCCCCGGAGATCGTCGCGCTCGTGAACCCGTTCATCGCCGAGGCCGATGTCCTGTGCGGGACGGAGACCACCCAGTACGGGTCGTGGTGCTCGATCGTGAACGCCCTCGTCCCGAGCCAGAGCGGGATCATCCGCGTCGACCAGAACTCGGGCGGCGGGACGGTCGTCGTGCCGCTGCCCGCGCCGATCCCCGACATCAAGACGCAGCCGGGGTTCGGGAACGGCGGGGTCATCATCGATGGCAACGGCAACCAGATCGCGGTCGACGCGAACGGGAACCCGATCGGGGCGGACGTGGTCGCCTTCGGCGCCCAGCGTGACGCGTTCTGGCCGAAGAGCGTCCTGACCTGGCTGATCCTCTCGGTCGTGTTCGTCATCGCGGCGGTCCAGCTGGTCTCGCCGACCCGTCGATGGCGGCTCTCGCGCCGCCGTCCGACGCCGACGGAGACGCCCGCATGAGGCGGTCCCTGCGACGGGCCGACCCGGGCGCGGACGGGGCGCCGACCGTCGCCTACATCCCGGCCGACCCGGCCGCGGTCCTCGACGGGGAGCTCGATCCCGCGCTCCTCGCCGTGCGCTCCGCGCTCACCGGGCATCGGCGGCGCCTCTGGCTGCGCCGCATCGTCCGGCGGACCTGGATCGCCCTCGCCGCCATCCTCGTCGCGGAGCTGGTCCTGTGGACGGTGGCCAGGTTCGTCCCCATCGAATGGGCGCCGCTCATGGGTGCCGCGATCCCCGTCGTCGGGGCGCTGGCGCTGCTCGTCGCCGCGGTCCGCGCGCGACCGACGATCGGCGAGACCGCGATCGCGGTCGACGTGGAGGGCCGCCTCGGCGACCGCGTCTCGAGCGCCCTCGAGCTGGCGGTCGGCTTCCCGGCATCCGCCGGCCCGGCGACCGCTGACGACGGCGCGACCGTGGTCGATGGCCCGAGCGGCACGGCCGGCGCTCCAGGAGCCGCGGGCGCTGCGGTGACGGCCCTCCCGCTCGACGAGGCCGCGCAGACGGACCGCTTCGTCCGACGACAGCGCGCCGACGCCCTGGCGTCGCTGCGAGCGCTGCCCGCCGACGTGTTCAAGCCGCGGCTCGCGCGGCGGCCGGGGGTCGCGGCGGTGCTCGCCGTGCTGCTGCTCGCCCCGGTCCTGCTCATCCCGAACCCGCAGGACCCGGTCATCGCGCAGGCACGCCAGGAGCGCGAGGCCGCGCAGGAGCAGGCGAAGCGGCTCGACGACCTGGCGAAGGAGCTGGAGGACAAGGGCGCCGACGCCGACGACCCGCGCACGAGGCTCGCGCAGGAGCTCCGCGACCTGGCGCGCCAGCTCCGCGACCGTCCGGGCGACCTCGACGTGAACCTCGCCAAGCTCGGCTCGGTCGAGAGCGACGTCCGATCCCAGGTCGACCCGGCGACGGAGCAGCGCGCGGCGGCGCTGGCCTCGCTGAGCCGGGCGCTCTCGCGCTCGGCGACCGGACAGCAGAGCGCCAACCCCGAGGGCGACCCGAAGCAGACGCAGCAGGACCTGAGCGAGCTGGGCGACAAGCTCGACCAGATGACCCGCGAGCAGCAGGCGGACCTCGCCCGGCAGCTCGCCGAGCAGGAGGCCACGGCCAGCGGCGCCAGCGGGGCGGCCTCGACGGCGCTCCACGACGCGGCCCAGAGCCTCGCCCAGGGCGACACGGCCGGCGCGAAGGCCGCGCTCGACCGGCTCGGCGAGTCGCTCACGGGGTCGCAGCAGCAGGTGGCGGTCAACCGCGACCTGTCGTCTGCGGCATCGCGACTGCAGGACGCGAGGCGCGATCTCGCGGATGCCGGCAAGCCGAACACGGCGCAGAACGGCCAGGGCCAGCAGGGCCAGGGTCAGGGCCAGGCGAGCCCGGGAGCGAGCCCCGGCACCGGGCAGGGCCAGGGCCAGGCGAGCCCGGGTGCGAGCGGCCAGGGTCAGGGCCAAGGGCAGGGCCAGGGCCAGGGGCAGGGTCAGGGCCAGGGCCAGGGCCAGGGTCAGGGCCAGGGTCAGGGCCAGGGCCAGGGTCAAGGCCAGGGGCAGGGTCAGGGTCAAGGCCAAGGGCAGGGTCAGGGCCAGGGGCAGGGTCAGGGGCAGGGTCAGGGGCAGGGCCAGGGCCAGGGCGCCATCGGTGGCGGCGGCTCGAACGCCCGCTCGCTCGGCAACGGCACCGGCGGCAACGGCCATCCGGCCGGCCCGACCAATCCGAACCGCCCGTCCGAGCTCGGGGGCGACCTCTCGTCGGTCTTCGCGCCCGTTCGACCGCCTCGGCAAGCCCGGCGATCCGTCGTACGTGGCCGGCACCGGCGGGGACGGCCAGACGCAGCAGGGCAACGGCACCGGTCAGGGCACCGACAACGGCGTCCTGACCCCGTATCAGCAGGTCTACCAGGACTTCGCGTCCTACGCCCAGACATCGCTGGAGCGCGGCTACGTGCCGCTCTCCGTGAAGGACTACGTGCGCGACTACTTCAGCTCGCTCGACCCGACCAAGTGACCACGCAGGACCAGGGACGGACCGAGCCCCGACCGGAGGCCACCATGGACAGCACCACCCCCGTGGCGACCGCGCCGCGACTGGCACCCGAGGCGTTCGCCGAGCGTGCCCAGGCCATCGAGCAGGAGGTCGGCCGGGTCATCGTCGGCCAGCGCGAGCTGGTCCGCCAGACCGTCACCGGGCTGCTCGCGAACTCGCACGTGCTGCTCGAGGGCGTGCCCGGGCTCGGCAAGACGATGCTGGTGCGGACCATCGCCGACGTCATCGACTGCACGTTCAACCGGATCCAGTTCACGCCGGACCTGATGCCGGCCGACATCACCGGCACGAACATCCTCATCGAGGAGGGCGGCCAGCGCGTCTTCCGCTTCCAGCCGGGCCCGATCTTCGCGAACCTGGTCCTCGCCGACGAGATCAACCGCGCCACGCCGAAGACCCAGTCGAGCCTGCTCGAGGCGATGCAGGAGCACCAGGTCACGGTCGCCCGCCAGCGGTTCCCGCTCGACGCGCCGTTCTTCGTGCTCGCGACCCAGAACCCGCTCGAGATGGAGGGGACGTATCCCCTGCCCGAGGCCCAGCTCGACCGGTTCCTGTTCAAGGTCATGGTCCCGTTCCCGTCCGAGGAGGACCTCGTGACGATCATGGACCGCACCACCGGCTCCGAGTCCGTGACGGCCGGCAAGGTCTGCACCGCGGCGGAGATCGTCGAGATGCAGCGGCTCGCCAAGGCCGTGCCGATCGCCCCGCACGTGACGGCCTACGCGGTCAGCGTGCTCGCGGCGACCCATCCCGACCAGCCCCGCGCCCCGCAGCTCGTCCGCGAGTACGTGCGCTACGGCGGGTCGCCACGCGGCGCCCAGGCCCTGGTCTCCGCGGGCAAGATCTATGCGCTGCTCGATGGCCGCTTCAACGTCGCCATCGACGACATCCGGGCGGTCGCCCTGCCGGCCCTGCGCCATCGGATCATCCTCAACTTCGAGGGTGAGGCCGAGGGCATCACGACCGAGGCGATCGTGCGGACCATCCTCGACACGGTCAGCCCGCCGTCGGTCGAATAGCGGGTCCGCGACCCGCCATGACCGAGCGCGCATGACCGGACCCTCCGTCGGGCCGCCCGCCTCCGACCCCGCCGAGCGGCCGGCCGACACGGCTCGCCCCGGCGACGGCGGGCGACCGGCGTTCCTGCCGACCGACGTGGACCCGACCGTCTTCGACGAGAGCTTCCTCCGCCAGCTCGAGCGCCTCCTGCTGCTGATGCGCTCGCCGGTCCGCGGTGGCCTGAAGGGCGGCCGGCGGAGCGTGAAGCGCGGGCAGTCGGTCGAGTTCGCCGACTACCGCGACTACACCATGGGCGACGACCTCCGCCAGCTCGACTGGAACGTCTACGCGCGGCTCGAGCGCCTGTTCGTGAAGCTGTTCGTCGAGGAGGAGGACGTCACCGTCACGCTGCTGATCGACGCGTCGGCGTCGATGGCGGCGGGGACGCCCGGCAAGCTCCTGTTCGCGAAGCGAGCGGCGGCGGCGCTCGGCTACATCGGGCTCGCGAGCGAGGACCGCGTCGCCGTGACCGCGCTGTCGGGTCGCACGGCCAGGCGGCGGACCGCGATGCGCGGCTCGGGCCGGGTCTTCCGGCTGCTCGCGGACCTGTCGGCCATCGAGCCGGCCGAGGGCCCGACGGACCTCCTGGTCGCGGCCCGCCATGCCGGCGCCCAGCTCCACGGCCGCGGCATCGTGGTCCTGCTCTCCGACCTGCTCGACCCGAACGCGGACAAGGTCATCCGCGAGCTGGCCGCGACCGGCTCCGAGCTGATCGTCATGCACATCCTGTCGCCCGACGAGCTGGACCCCGCGCTCGAGGGCGACCTGCGCCTGGTCGACAGCGAGACCGGCGAGGGGATCGACGTGACCGTCGACCTGGCCACCGTCGATGCCTACAAGGCGCGCCTCGCGGCATGGAAGGCCGACCTCGCGGACCTCGCCGCGAAGCGACGCGCGAGCTATGTCGACCTGTCGTCCGAGCAGAACCTCGCGGACCTGATGTTCGCCGAGCTGCGCCGCCGCCGGGTCCTGGGCTGACCGATGCCGTTCATCAGCCCGCTCGCGCTGGCCGGCCTCGTCTTCATCCCGGCCGTCATCGCGATGTACCTGCTCAAGCTCCGGCGCGACCAGGCGGTCGTGCCGTCGACGCTGCTCTGGAGCCGGCTGCTGACCGATGTCGAGGCCAACGCGCCGTGGCAGCGGCTGCGCCGGAGCCTGCTGCTGCTGATCCAGCTGCTGCTGGTGCTCGCCCTCGTGCTGCTGGCGGCCCGGCCGTTCCTCGAGCGCCCGGCCGGGCTCGCGCGGGACGTGGTCCTCGTGATGGACACGTCGGCCAGCATGGGCGCCACGGACGTCGCCCCGAACCGGCTGGCCGCCGCGCGCGACGCCGCGATGGCCGCGCTCAAGGACCTCCCGACCGGCGGCAAGGTCAGCGTCATCGCCGCGGACCGGACGGCACGGATCGTCGTCAACGAGACGACCGATCTCGGGCGCGTCCGCCAGGCCATCGACGACCTCCGCCCGGCCCCCACCCGCGGCGACCTGGGCGATGCGCTCGAGCTCGCATCGAAGCTGGCGACCCGCTCCGGCGACGCGCAGATCCTGGTCGCCACGGACGCGGCCCTCTCGTCGCCGCCGACCGTGAAGGTCTCGGCACCGGTCCGGGTGCTGCCCGTGGGCCGCGACCGCAAGAACCAGGCGATCGTGGCCATGGCCGTCCGGACCGCGCCGTCCGCGGTCACGCGCTCGGTCTTCATCAGCATCGCCAACGTCGACCTGGAGCGGGCGGACCGCCGCATCGAGCTGTGGGGCGACGACCGGCTCCTCGAGGCACGCGACGTCACGCTCGAGGCGCAGGCGCGCGCCGACGTCGTCATCGACGATGTCCCGAACGACATCGGGACGGTCGAGGCGCGGCTGGTCTCCCGCGACGCCTCGGTCGCGACCCCGGACCAGCTGGCGGTCGACGACCACGCGTGGGCGGTCCTGCCCGCGGCACGGACCCGGCTCGTGCTGGTCGTCGGCGAGGGCGACCCCTACCTCGAGACCGCGCTCTCGTACCTCCCGAACGTCGAGCTGTACGGCGTCGCGCCGAAGGACTACGGCGCCTCCACCCAGCGCACCGACGGTCGGCCGTGGGACCTCACGATCTTCGAGGGCGACCTGCCGGCCACGCTGCCGACGACACCGATCCTCGCGATCGCGCCGCCGCGGACCAGCCCGCTCGGGGTCGTGACCGGTACGCTGAAGGACCCGGGCATCGGCTCACTCGACCCGGCCGAGCCGATCCTGCGCTACGTGGACCTGTCCACGACCCATATCTCGGCCGCCCAGCAGCTGACGACCCCGGACTGGGCCCGGACCGTCATCCCCGGGCCGAAGGGCTCGCCCTTGCTCTACACCGGCGTCCGGGCCGGCCTGCCCACCGCGGTCCTCGCCTTCGAGCCGCGACGCTCCGACCTGCCGCTCCAGGTCGCCTTCCCGATCCTGCTCTCCAACCTGACCGGCGAGCTCCTCGGCGGCTCGACCGCGCCGACCGATGCGGTCGCGCCGGGTGCGCCGGTCACCCTCCAGGTCCCGGCCGGGGCGACCGGCGTGAGCGTGACCCGACCCGACGGCACGACCACCGAGCTGGTGGCGAGCCTGGCGAGCGGGTCCGCGGTGACCTACGCGCTGACGGACCTGCCGGGCATCTACACCGTGACCCCGACCGGCGTCGTGGCCGCGTCCCCTGCCCCGTCGGGGGCGGCTGGGCCGACGCCGCGGCCATCGGCCACGGCCGCCGCGAGCGGCGGCCCGTCGGCATCGCCGGGGACGTCGGCGGTCGTCGTCGACCCGAACGCGCCGGTCCGCTTCGCGGTCGACCTGTTCGACCTCGGCGAGTCGTCGATCGCGCCGGGATCACCGGCCGCCATCGAGGCGCTCGGCACGACGGCTGCGGTCCCCGGCGCCTCGGCCGCGCCCGGGACGGCCGCCGTGGAGCGCCCGACCACCCGCGACGAGCTCTGGATCCCGATCGTGCTGATCGTGCTGGTCGGGCTCTGCATCGAATGGGCCGTCTACCACCGTGACGCGGTGATCCGCGTGCGCCGCTCGCTCTCCGGGGCGCTCCGGCGGCGGCCCGATGGCGGGACCGCGTGATGGGCATCTCCTTCACGGAGCCGCTCTGGCTCCTGCTGCTCGTCCCGGCGCTCGCGCTGACCATCGGCCTCCACCTCGCCGCGCGGCGGCGGATGGGTGCGGGCCGCCGCCGGACCGCGCTGGTCGTCCGCTCGGTCCTGCTGGGCGCCCTGGTCCTCGCGATCGCCGGATTCCAGCTGGTGCTGCCGGTCGACCGGCTCGCGACGGTCTTCGTCGTCGACCTGTCGGACTCGGTCGGCAACGCGGGGCGCAGCGAGGCGCTCGCGTTCCTGCGCGAGACCCTCAAGGAGAAGCCGCAGGGCGATGTCGCCGGGATCGTCGCCTTCGGCAAGGACGCGCTCGTGGAGCGGCTCCCGTCCGAGCTCGAGGACATCGACCGCATCGCCTCGACCCCGGTCGAGAGCGCCACCGACATCGGTGCCGCGCTGCGTCTCGCCACCGCCCTCTTCCCCGACGACTCGCAGAAGCGGATCGTCCTCCTGAGCGACGGCAACGACACGACCGGCGGCGGGGCGGCCGAGGCGTCGCTCGCGGCGAGTCGCGGCATCCGCATCGAGACGAAGGCGATCGGCCTCGGCAACGTCGACGAGGTGCTCGTCGAGCGGCTCACGACGCCATCGATCGCGCGGCTCGGCGAATCCGTCGAAGCGGTCGCCGAGATCCGCTCCTCGGTCGCGCAATCGGCCACCGTCCGGCTGTTCGCCGACGGGGCGCTCGTCGCCACGCAGCCGGTCCAGCTCGAGGCGGGCGTCACGCGCGTCACCTTCGACGTCAAGCCCACCGAGGCCGGCTTCCACACGTTCCGGGCCGTCGTGGAGGCCGCCCGCGACACCTTCAGCCAGAACGACCGCGCCGACTCGAACACCATCGTCAAGGGCGAGCCGCGGACGCTGATCCTCGCCGGCAACGACCAGGTCGCCAGCCAGCTGGTCGCGGCGCTCAAGGCGCAGCGACAGCAGGTCGACACGATGGTCCCCGAGGCGCTGCCGAGCGACCTCGCCGGCCTGGCCACCTACGACAGCGTGGTGCTCGTCGACGTCCCGCGGATCCGGCTGAACGACAAGCAGCTGGCCGCCCTCCAGGTCTACGTCCGCGACCTCGGCAAGGGGCTCGTGATGATCGGCGGGAAGGACAGCTACGGCGCCGGCGGCTACCAGAAGACGCCGCTCGAGGAGTCGCTGCCGGTCGACATGGGCGTGCGCGACCGCCAGAAGCAGCCGGACGTGGCGCTCGTGGTCGTCATCGACAAGTCCGGCTCGATGGCGGCCTGCCACTGCAACACGTTCGACCGCGGCACCGGCAGCAGCATCGCCGGCGTCCAGAAGGTGGACATCGGCAAGGAGGCGATCCTGCGGGCCGCGGCGGCGATGACCGAGCGCGACGAGCTCGGCGTCGTCGCCTTCAACGAGTCGGCCCACTGGGTCGTCCACACGCAGCCGCTCGGGACGGTCGGCGACCTGCAGGGCCAGCTGGCCTCGATCAAGGCGGACGGCCAGACCAACATCTACTCGGGGCTCGACGAGGCGGTCAAGTCGCTCGAGGGGGTCACGGCGACGCGACGCCACATCATCCTGCTGACCGACGGCTGGTCCACGTCCGGGCAGTACGACGACATCCTCAAGAAGATGAAGGCCGACGGGATCACCCTCTCGACGGTCGGTGCGGGCGGCGGCGCCAACCCGTTCCTCGAGCAGCTCGCGACGCAGGGCGGCGGCCGGTTCTACCCGGCGCCGAACCCCGCGAGCATCCCGGACATCTTCCTCAAGGAGACCCAGCAGGTCTCGGGCCAGCAGATCATCGAGGAGCCGTTCTTCCCGATCCAGACGTCGTCGTCGCCGATCCTGCGCGGGCTCGACCAGGGCCTGCCGAAGCTCCTCGGCTACAACGGCACGACCGCCAAGGCGGCCGCCCAGACCGTGCTGGTCACCTCGCGCGACGATCCGCTGCTCGCCCAGTGGCAGTACGGGCTCGGGCGGTCCGTGGCGTGGACGTCGGACTCGACCGGGCGCTGGGCCAAGGACTGGCTGGCGTGGCCCGGCTTCGACAAGTTCTTCTCGCAGCTCGTCAGCTGGACGTTCCCGGGCGACGAGACCGACGGCATCGAGGCGACCTTCCAGGCGAAGGACGGGCGGACGTCGCTGCACATCGAGAGCGTCGAGGCGGACGGCTCGCCGCGCGACTTCTACCAGACGCACGCCGTGCTGGTGGGGCCGGATCTCGAGCCGCATGACGTCGCGCTCGCGCAGGTCGCGCCGGGCGAGTACGAGGCCACGCTCGGCGAGGTCGATCCCGGGGCGTATGCCATCCGGGTGACCCAGACCAAGCCGGGGTCGTCGCCGCTGGGGCGGACGGTCGGGCTGGTGGCGCCGACCTCGGCGGAGTACCGGCTGCTGGGGACGGACGAGGCGTTCCTGGGCTCGCTGCGGGCGGCCACCGGCGGCACGGTCGTCACGACCGCGCTCCAGCCCTGGGTGCACGACCTGCGGACGACCAGCCACTTCACGGACCTGTGGCCCCTGCTGCTGATCCTGGCGCTGCTGCTGTGGCCGCTCGACATCGCCCTGCGTCGGGTCTCCGTGGGTCGGCGCGAGCTCGCGCTGGCACGCGGGTGGGTCCGGGGGCTCGGCGGACGGCGACGCGCGACGGCGCCACGGACGTCGACCGGGGCGAGCCTGCTCGCGGCACGTGAGCGGGCGACCGGGGCACCGTCGAGGGCATCGCTGCGGGAGTCCGGGACGACGACCGCCGAGCCGACGGGGGCCGTGGCGACGGATGCCCCGGCGGTCGCCGATGCGCGGTCGGCCGCGCGTCCGAAGACGCCCACGACGTCGCCGAAGGCGGACCCGAAGCCGGCGCCGCCGCCGACCGCACCAGCCGCGTCACCGCCGTCCACGCCGCCGGTGCCGACCGAAGCGACCGACACGCTGACGAAGCTGCGCGACGCCAAGCGCGCCCGCGGGCGCTAGGAGACCCTCGCTCACCTCGGGCTCCACCTCCGCCTAGATCGCGTTGTCGAACTCGGGTGCCGCGCGACAGATATCCGCGGGTGGACTCTTGGGCACAGATGGCGCCGAGATCCGAGCGGAATCGGGCCTCCAGGGGCGCGGCGCCACGCTCAGCCACGCGTCGGGGCGTCCCGTGGCCAGCCGATCCTTGGATCTCTCGCGCCCAAGAGTCCACCGGTGGATACCTGGCCGCCGATCGAGGCCGTTCGCGCCTGATATCCATCGGGCGCATCGATGGCGCGGACGATCACCACCGACCGCCGCAGGGATGCCCGTTCGGACGGGTTCGGCGACCGGTGATACCTTCCCCGCGATGTCCCCCATCCGCCTGGCTCTCGCCGCCCTGCTGATGAGCGCGCTCGTCGCCGGCTGCGGCGTCGTCAGCACCACCCCGCCGATCCCGAGCCCCGCGGACTTCACGGACATCGCCAACGGCCTGTCGCGGCTCGGCATCCGGGTCGACCACGTCGTCTCCGGCGACGCCGGCTGCAGCGACCAGGACCTGATCCCGACCTCGATCGGCTTCGATGCGTCGGGCCTCGACCAGGCGACCGTCGTCCGCCTCCACATCTTCATCTTCCGGAACCACGACGTCTTCGAGAAGCTCCGCGAGACGGTCGACACCTGCGCGGCCAGCTTCGTCACCGACCCGCAGACCTTCGAATCGATCGACGAGTCGCCCTACGTCGTGGCGTCGCAGGGCCCGTGGGCCCAGCAGTTCGAGGCGGCGCTTCGGTCCGGCCTCAAGGTCGCGGCCGGGGACGGCGGCGCCGGCGGTGGAGGCTACCCGGAGTACTAGCGCGTCGGGCCGCGCGGTGCGGTCCGGATGGGCCGGGTGACGTCCGGTCGGCTCCGGTGCAGTGCCCTCCCAGCCGTCCTTCTCACCACGGGTGGGACGACCGGGCCACGTTCAGGATGAGGCTCCCCACCCGATGGTTGGGGCATGCCCCTTCCCGACCGCCCGGTGTGGCGACTGCTCACTTCGACGCTGCTCGCCGTGGTCCTCGGGATCGGGGTCGTGGCGGGGACCGTCGCCCAGGATTCAGGCCCGATCGCGCCCCCGGCGAAGGTCGCCGCGCCGGCACCGTCCGTGCCGCCCGGCGAGGTCAAGGGCATCACCGATCCGCCCTCGGACGCCGGCCCCGTGGTCGACGCCGTCGACGCGGTCGACACGAACGACCTCTCGCCGCACCTCGCCCGGGCGGTGGTCGCCACCGCCCCGAACCCGGCCCCGACGGCCCGGCCCAAGCCGGTCAAGACCGCGGCGCCCGCCACCGCGCCGGCGAGCTACAGGGGCCGCAACCACGTCTGGATGCCGGCGCTCCGGATCGACAAGGCCGTCTCCTGGTACGCCTGCTCGAACTCGGCATATCCCGGCAACCGCGTCTACCGCTGGGGCTGCGCCGGCGACAACAACGTCTACCTCTTCGGGCACGCCTCGAGCGTCTTCCAGCCGCTCCACGACGCCTACGTCGACGGCCGGCTCCGGAAGGGCATGCGGCTCTGGTACGCGAACGGCGACGGCGTCGTCCACCAGTACGCCGTCTCGTGGTGGAAGGTCACGACCCCCACGAAGGGCGTCTGGGCGTACGCCGCGCAGTCGAAGCCGAGCCTGACGCTCCAGACCTGCCTCGGCTCGCAGAGCCAGTACCGCCTGATCGTCCGGCTCACGCAGGTCGACTGACCCAGACCGAGAACGCCGACAGCGTCGCCTTAGACCACGCGGAGGCCGAGGATCCGCCGCGCGATCACGAGCCGCTGGACCTGGCTGGTCCCCTCCCCGATCTCGGTGAGCTTCGCGTCGCGCATGAAGCGCTCGACCGGGTAGTCGGTGACGTAGCCGTACCCGCCGTGGACCTGGATCGCGTTGTTGGTCGCCCGCGAGCTGACCTCCGAGGCGAACAGCTTGGCCTCGGCGGCGACGAGCCCGAAGTCGCGGCCCTGGTCCTTGAGCCACGCGGCGCGCCAGACGAGCGCCCGCGCGGCGTCGATCTCGGTCGCCATGTCGGCGATCATGAACGCGACCCCCTGGAACGAGCCGATCGGCCGGCCGAACTGCTCGCGCGTCTGCGCGTACGGGATCGCGGCGTCGAGCGCCGCCTGCGCCAGCCCGACGGCGAGCGCCCCGATGCTGATGCGGCCGCCGTCGAGGATCGCGAGGAACGTCTTGAAGCCGCTCCCCCGCTCGCCGAGCATGTTCGCGGCCGGGACGCGGGCGCCCTCGAAGTGCAGCTCGCCGGTCGCCGACGCGTGCAGGCCGAGCTTGTCCTCGAGCCGGCCGACCGAGAAGCCCGGCGTGTCGGCCGGGACGATGAAGGCGCTGATCTCGGGGTTGCCGTCGTCGCGCGTCCCGGTCCGCGCCGTGACGATGTACGTGCCCGCCTGGCCGGCGTTGGTGATGAACCGCTTGCCGCCGTCGATGACCCACGTCCCGCCGTCCGGGCCGTCCTCGTATCGTGCCGTCGTCCGCGTGCCGCCCGAGTCGCTGCCGGCGCCGGGCTCGGTCAGCCCGTACGCGCCGATCACCTTGCCCTGCGCCATCGGCACCAGGAACTCGTCCTGCTGCGCCTTCGTGCCGGCGAGATGGAGCGGGCCGCAGCCGAGGCTCGTGTGCGCGGCGACGATCAGCCCGAGCGAGCCCCAGACCCGACCGATCTCCTCGACCGCGATCGCGTAGGCGAGGGTGTCGAAGCCGGCGCCGCCCTCGTCCTCCGGGATCGGGATGCCGAGCCAGCCGAGCTCGCCGAGCCGGCGGACGATCTCGATCGGGAAGCGGCGCTCGCGCTCGTGCGCCTCGATGACCGGCGCGACCTCGGTGAGCATGAAGTCGCGGATGGTGTCCCGGAGCAGGGCGTGTTCCGGGGAGAGGTCGAGGTCCATGCACCGTCGAGCGTAGCACCGGGACTGCGCGGGACGAGCGCCGGTGCTAGCCTTCCGGGATGCCCGATCCGAATGCGTCGGTGCCTGCCACCAGCGTGCACATGCCGAGCGCCGCTCCCGGCGCCGTCGGCGGCCCGTCCAACCTGCGACGCGACCTGCTGCTGCGGCTCCGACTCGACGGCCCGTCCTCGCCCGACCAGCTCGCCGCCCGGCTCGGGGCATCGCGGACCGGGGTCCTGCAGCAGCTCCGGGCGCTCGAGGCCGCGCATCTCGTGAGCCGCCAGACCGTGCGGCACGGGGTCGGGCGGCCACGGCACCTCTACGACGTCACCCCGGATGCGCAGGACCTGTTCCCGGCCACGTACGACGCGCTGGCAGCCGGTCTCCTCGCGGCGATCGGCGCGGTCGGCGGCGACGAGCTGCTCGAGGAGGTCTTCGCGGCGCGCCGTCGACAGCTCGGCGACCGGGTGCGCGACCAGCTCTCGGAACGGCTGCCGGAGGACGCGCCGCTGGCGGTGCGGGTCCGCGAGCTGGCCGATCTCCAGGCCGCGCAGGGCTACCTCGCCGAGACCGTCGTCGGCACCGACGGCTCGATCCGGCTCCGCGAGCACAACTGCGCGATCTACCACGTCGCGAAGGGGACGCCGGCGGCCTGCCAGGCCGAGCTGGAGCTGTTCCGCGAGGTCCTCGGCGCCGACGTGACCCGCGAGACCCACATCGTCTCGGGCGACCGCTGCTGCTCGTACCGGGTCGAGGCGAAGACCCCGGACCTCGCCGACTAGGCCTCTTCGCGCTCCACGACCGCGCGGCGCGCGGGCTCCAGCACGGGCGCCGGCACGTCCGTGACGTTCGGCACGAACGAGGCCGCGAGCGAGGTCTCCGCGGCCTGGACCTGGTCCGCGGCGGACAGGATCCCGAGCCGCCCGAGCTGGGCCATCTCGTCGCGGATGTAGGTCTTGAGCATCTCCGGGCCGTCGGTGTTGATCGTGAACCGGACCTCGTTGCGCCGCAGCGTGTCGAAGATCCAGCGGAACTCCTCCCAGCCGCTGACGACCTTGGTGTTGAGGTTCGAGGTCGGGCAGATCTCGAGCACGATGCCGCGCTCGCGGATCATCGACATCGCCCGCGGGTCGTAGGCCGCCTTCACGCCGTGGCCGATGCGGTCCGGCTCGAGCAGCTCGACCACCCGCGCGATCTCCTCGATCGGGCCGGACTCGCCGGTATGGATCGTCAGCCCGAGCCCGTACTGGCGCGCCCGCCGGAAGAGGCGCCGGTAGTCGGCCACGCGGAAGGTCGTCGCCTCGGGGCCGGCGATGTCGATGCCGACGACGCCGCGGTCCCGCCAGGCGATCGCCTTCTCCGCGATGATCTCGTTCAGCTCGTACGGGAAGGCCCGGTCCAGGCAGAAGATCAGCCCGGGCTTGACCGGGTACTCCAGCGTCGCCTTGTCCATGCCGCGGACCGCCGCCGCGATGATGTGGTCGAGGTCCTGCTCGCCGCCGCGGTTCCGCTTCATGGGGTTGAAGCGGAGCTCCATGGTCGTGACGTTGTTCTTGCGGTACGCCCCGCCGACGACCTCGTAGACGGCGCGCTCGACCGCGAGCGGCGAGCTCTGGATCAGCTCGGTCCAGTGGAAGAGCTGCAGGTAGCCGTCGAAGCTCTGCGAGCGCTTCGACACCGTGATCATGTCCCGGAACTCCCAGTAGTCCTTGGTCGGGAGCTTGATGCCCTGGGAATGGGCGATGCCCCACATGATCGCCGGGGTCACGGCGCCGCCGAGATGGCAGTGCAGCTCCGCGAGGGCGATCTTCCGGGAGAGCGGTCGGGCCATACCGGGAGGATACCGTCAGCCCGGGGCGGGCGCCGAGGGGGTCGATGGTCCAGGGCGCAGCTCGACGTGCCAGGTGTCCGTGCGATGCTCGGTCCCGTCGACCCAGGAGACGGTCATCGCGTAGTCGCCCGGCGGGCCACGCGCCGAGGCCGGGCGCCGCGAAGCCGATCCAGGGCGTCCCGCCGTGGTTGTACGAGACGCCCCCGATGGTCGCGATCGGGCCGAGGGGCACGTCCGGCGCCAGGCGCACGATCCCGGCCCGCTCGATCCGCGCATGGGACGTCAGCATCACGCCGAGCCCGGTCGCCCGCGGCTGATAGACCCGAGCCACGGTCGGCCGATCCGCCGAATCCGGCGTCGTGAGGCCGTCGATCCAGGCGCCGGTCTCGTCGAGCGGATCGACCGGGGCGACATCCAGCGGCACGCCCCGCCCATCGACCGTCACGAACGGTCCGGACAGGATCTCGGACGGGTCGCTCGAGATCAGCGGGACGAGGCCGGTGCCGTCCGGAGCTTCGACCGCTCGGCGGCGGGACCGTGCCATCGAGGCCCAGGATCGCCACGTCGACCCGCCGGATCGCCCCGTCGACCAGCGCGTCCACGCGGTACCTGCCCGCCGGGAAGGCGATCGCCGCATCGGGGATCGCGAGCGCCAACGGTCCGCCGGCCTCCCCGCCATCGACCGGGTTCGCCTCGACCCAGTCGAGGCCGCCGTCCGCCCGGACCCGATAGATGCGGACATCCCGCACGACCGACCCGTCAGCGGGATCCACACCCAGGGCGACGATCGATCGGCCGCCCGTGTCGAGGACCGTCGGGCCCTCGGGCGAGGGGGCGTGCCGGCCCTCGGCGTAGACCGGGTAGCCGACCGAGCCGGTCGAGGCCGACCAGTCGACCGAGACGACGTCGATGCTGAACGACCGCACCGGGAGATGGGCACGCGCCACGTCCGTCCACGTCAACGCCGTCGTGACCGGCGGCACCAGCATCATGGCATCGGGGATGACCACGTCCAACCGCCGATCCTTCCCGTCGACGACCGCCTCGATGCGGTAGCGCCCGGCTGGGAACGCGGCCGTCTGGCCCTCTGGCGCCAGCACCACGGCTCCTCCGGCGGCCACCCCGCCCATCGGTGCGGCCTCCAGTGGATCCAGGCTGCCGTCGGCGCGGATCTGCGAGATGCGGACGTCGCTCAGGACCCCGTCCGCGTGGGGTGCCACGCCCAACGCGACGATGGCGCGGCTGCCGGTGTCGAGGATGGTCGGACCGCCGGATGTCGGCGTGCGGTACTCGGCCGAGAAGACCGGGTGATCGAGCGGGCGCGCGGGCGTCGAGCGGTCGACGGTGACGATGTCGATGCGCAGCCCTCCCGGCGCATCCGAGCCGGCGGCATCGGCGGATGCCACCGCGGACGGACTCGCGGCGGCGATGCCGTTCGGCGTGTCATCCCGGCGCTCCCAGGGCTTGAGCACCGCCAGCCCCAGCCCCGCGACGACGAGGACGACGACGATGACGAGCGGGTCCAGCCGACGGCGCGGCCGTCCGAGCGGGACCGGATCGAACTCGACGCTCACGCGTGCCGCCGTCTACCCCGCGAGCGGGACGATCCGGCCCTCGGCGTCGATGGTGGCCTGGCGGCGCAGGCGCTTGAGCTCGGCACCGGGCACCTGGTCGCGGGCGTGGTAGCTCGAGCGCACGAGCGGCGCCGACTCGACGTGCTTGAACCCGAGCGCCTGCGCCTCGACCTTCATCTCGGCGAACTCGTCGGGGTGGTAGTAGCGCTCGAGCGGCAGGTGCTGCAGCGACGGGCGCAGGTACTGCCCGATCGTGAGGATGTCGACGTCGTTCTCGCGCAGCGCCTCGAAGGCCTCGGTCAGCTCGGGCCGCGTCTCGCCGAGGCCGACCATCAGGCTCGACTTCGTGTGGACGGGGTAGCCGATCTCCTCGGCCATCTCCTTCGCGCGGCGCAGGACGTAGAGCGAGCGGTCCCAGCGGGCGCGCTTGCGGACCGGCTTCTGGAGCCGCTTCACGGTCTCGAGGTTGTGGTTGAGGATGTCGGGCCGGGCGTCCATCACGGTCTGCAGCCGCGCGTCGGCGCCGTCGAAGTCGGGGATCAGGACCTCGATGCCCATCCCCGGGGAGTGCTCCCGCATCGCGAGGATGGTCTCGGCGAAGATCCGCGAGCCGCCGTCGGGCAGGTCGTCGCGGGCGACGCTGGTGACCACGACATGCTCGAGGCGCATCGCCCCGACGGCCTCCGCGACCCGGCGCGGCTCGTCGTCGTCGAACCAGGTGGGCCGGCCGGTCTTGACCGCGCAGAACCCGCAGGCCCGGGTGCACGTGTCGCCCAGGATCATGATCGTCGCGGTGCGCTGGTCCCAGCACTCCCCGATGTTGGGGCAGTGGGCCTCCTCGCAGACCGTGTTGAGCGAGAGGCCGCGCAGCAGGCCCTTCAGGTCGTGGTAGTTCTCGCCGGACGGCATGCGGGCGCGGATCCAGTCGGGATGGCGTCGCGGCGCCATCGAGCCGTCTGCAGCCGGGAGGCCGGCCGCTCCCCCGCCGAGGGCGATGGGGAGGTCCGGGCGGCCGTGCGGACCGCCGTGCGCGGCGGCGTCGGCCGGCGGCTGGAACATCGGAAGGTCGCGCGCCATGGCCGGAGTGTACGACCGATCAGGCCGGCCGGCCGGCGGTCTCGGCGAGCACGGCCGGGAGGCCGACCGCCAGCGGCCGCGGGTCGAAGCCGAGCTCCGTCGCCGCGCGGGCCGAGGTCGCCCAGTAGGTCACGCCGATCGACGCGCTGACGATCTCGCGCAGGTTCGGCGACAGCCCGAACCACGCCCCCTGGTTCGGGAAGAGGAAGGCGCCGATGCGCAGGGGGAGGTCCGGGATCTCGAGCCGCGGCAGGCGGTGCCCGCCGGCCTTCGCCGCGATCCGCAGCGCATCGCGGATGCGGACCTGGTCCCCGCCCAGGACGTAGCTCCGGCCGAGGACGCCGCGGTCGAGCGCCGCGAGGACGCCGCGGGCCAGGTCCTCGACGTGGACGAACCCGAGCCCGACGCCGCCGAGCCCGACGAACGGGAGCGTGCCCGCGTACGCCTGGGCGAGCTGGTCGCCGATGGGCGTGTGGTCGCCCGGGCCGTAGACCTGCGACGGCATGACGATCAGCGGCGGGAGCGCCGTCTCCGATCCGCCGCTCCACCTCGACGTGCGCCCGCCACTTCGTCTCGTCGTACCAGCTGAGGAAGCCGGCGTCGGGATCGCGGCGGTACGTCTCGTCCACGGTCTTGCCGCGCGTGTTCCCGAAGACGTTCACGGTCGAGACGTAGACGATCCTGGGGATCTTCGCGGCGATCGCGGCATCGATGCGTCCGGACCGCGGTCCCGACGTTGGCGTCCTCCATCGCGGGGCGCTCGGATGCGGCGATCCCGATCCGGTACGAGCCCGCGCCGTGGATCAGCGCATCGGCGCCTTCGAGGGACGCGGCGATCGCGGCCGGATCGCGCAGGTCGTCGGCGACGAGCCGAAGCCCGGGCCGCGCCGGCGCCGTCCAGCGGCCGGGATCGCGGACGAGGGCGACGACCTCGTCGCCGCGGGCGAGGAGCTGGCGGACGATCGCGCCGCCGACGAACCCGCCGCCGCCGGTGACCGCGACGCGCATCAGTAGACGGGCGTGTCGGTCCCGACGGTTTCGAGCGCCTGCTTGATCACCCGCAGGAAGGCCGCCGCCTGGGCGCCGTCGTTGGCGCGGTGGTCGATGGCCAGGACCACGTTCATCACGGGCCGGATGGCGATCACGTCGCCCTCGGGCGTCTCGCGGACGACCGGGCGCTTGGTGATGGCCTCCATCGTCAGGATCGCGACTTCCGGCACGTTGATGATCGGCATCGTCAGGTTCGAGCCGAACCAGCCGGTGTTGTCGACCGTGAACGTGCTGCCGCCGTAGTCGTCGAGGCGGAGCTTGCCGGCGCGGGCACGCGCCGCGACGTCCGCGATGGCGTGGTTGAGGCCGTTGATCGAGAGCTGGTCGACGTCGCGGACGACCGGCACGAGCAGCCCGTCGTCGACCGCGACGGCCACGCCCATGTTGATGCGGCGCTTGGCGAGGATGCCGGCGTCGGTCCAGTGGGCGTTGAAGGTCGGGTACTGCTTCAGGGCCTCGACCGCGGCCTTGATGACGAACGGGACATAGCTCAGCGAGAGGCCCTCGCGCGTCTGGTACTCGCGCTTGGCGGCCTCCCTCGCCCGGACGAGACCGCTGACGTCGACCTCCATGTGGACGTAGGCATGCGGCACCGCCAGGGCGCGGGTCATCTGCGCGGCGATGCCCTTGCGCATCTGGGTCATCGGCAGCAGGAGCTCGTCCGTGCCGGGCGGGAAGACGATCGCGCCGCCGGCCGGGGCGGCCGCCTTCGGGGCCGCGACCGGAGCCGCTGCGGGCGAGGCCACCGCGCCGTTGGTAGCGGGGGCTGGTGCCGCGCCGCCGGTCCGGATCGACTCGACCACGGCCAGGACGTCGTCACGCGTGATCCGGCCGCCACCGCCCGTGCCGGGGACCTGCTCGGGGCTGAGCCCGTGCTCGCGCAGGAGCCGCCGGACGGCCGGGGTCATCCGGGCGTCGGCGTCGCCGGTCGCGGCCAGCGTGGCGGCCGCGGCGAGGGGAGCTGCCGGCGCCGGCGCCTGGGGCGGGGCCGCGACGGCGGCCGCGGGCCGCTCGTCGGATCCGGCCGGACCGTCGGCGGGCTCGAACGACGGCTTGGCCGGCGCGGCCGGCTCGGCGGTCGCGGCGGGGGCGGTCGCGGCCGGGGCGGCGGCCTCGTCGCCGGTGTCGATGATCGCGATCTCGGCCTCGTTGGGGACGGTCTCGCCCTCCTGGACGAGGATCTCGGTGAGGGTGCCCGCGAACGGCGACGGGACCTCGGCGTTCACCTTGTCGGTGATGACCTCGAGCAGCGGCTCGTACTTGTCGACGTGGTCGCCGGGCTGCTTGAGCCATTTGCCGATCGTGCCCTCGGCGACGCTCTCGCCGAGCTGGGGCATCGTTACCTTGGCCACGTTCGCTGGTCCTCCGAGTCGCGTGATCCGATCGAGGCGTGACGCGCCGGTCGTTCTGCGTAGTGTCCCCCATCCGGGCGACGCGGGTCGAGTGGCCGCGGGGTGACGACGGGGTGGGACGATGGGCATGATGGCGCAGATGCACGCCGCGCGGCTCCGGGGATGACACGCTGGGGTCGGGCGATCGGGATCCGGCCCGGCGAGGGCCGGACCGTGCTCCTCGTCGCGGCGCTGTTCGCCGCCCTCGAGCTGGGCCGCGGCTTCGGCGAGATCGGCGTCGACACGCTGGTGGTCAAGCGGTTCGGCGCAGGGTCGCTCCCGTACCTGTTCATCGGCCTCGGGACCGTCAGCCTCATCGCGTCCCTGGTCTATGGCGGCGCGCTCGGGCGGCTGCCGCGGATCCGGCTCTTCAGCGGCATCCTGGGCGGGGCCGCGATCGCGCTGGTCGTCGAGCGGATCCTCATGGAGACCGGGCACCCCGCGAGCGTCGCCCTGGCCTACCTCACGGTCTATGCCGTCGGCGCCATCTCGGGGACCATCGTGTGGACGATGGCCGCCTCGGTGTTCGACGCGCGGCAGGCCAAGCGCCTGTTCCCGTTGTGCACCGGCGCCGCGATCGCCGGCAGCTTCGTGGGCACGCTGCTGTCGGGGCCGGCCGCCCGGGCGCTCGGCACGCCGTCGCTCCTGGTCATCGAGGCCGTCCTGCTCACGGTGGCCGGGCTGCTCGTCGTGGCCGTCTCGCGGACGACGACCGTGCGGGTGCCGCCGCGACGTCGCGGCGGGTCGATCGTGGCGGAGCTGCGGACGGGCTTCGATTCGGTCATCGGCTCGCCGCTCATGCGCCTCGTCGCCGTGGCCTACGTGCTGCTGGCGATCCTCGGGTCCTCCGTCACCTATCCGTTCCTGCAGGTCGCCTCGAGCACGTTCACGACCGAGGCCGACCTCGCGACGGCCCTCGGCCTCCTCTCGGCGAGCATCACGGCCACCTCGTTCGTCGTGTCGCTGCTGGTCGCCAACCGCGTCTATGCCCGGTTCGGCGTCGCCGGTGCGGCCCTGGTCCTGCCGCTGGTCTACCTCGGCGGGTTCGGGCTCTGGATCGTCGCGTTCTCGATGACCACCGCCGCCCTCTTCCGGTTCACGCAGCAGACCGCGCAGCGCGGGCTGTCGAACGCGGCCTGGAGCGCGTTCTACAACGTCGTCCCCTCGGAGCGGCGCGCGCAGGTCCTCGCCTTCAACGACGGCGTTCCCGGCCAGGTCGGGACGATCCTCTCGGGACTGCTCCTGATCGCGGCCGGCTCCGTGCTGGCGCGCGACCAGGTCTTCTGGCTGGGCGCGGTCACGGCCGTGGCCTGCACGATCGTCGTCGTCGGCATCCGGCGGCGATACGGGACGAGCCTGCTCCAGACGCTGCGGGCCGGTCTCGGCGAGCAGGTCCTGGAGGGCGGACCGGGGCTGGCCGCCCTCACCCGTGATCCCGCGATCGCCGTGGCCCTGGTCCAGGCCCTCGACGCGCCCGAGCCCGGCGTGCGCCGGATGGCGGCGTCGCTGCTCGGCGGGACCGACTCGCCGGATGCGGCGGCATCGCTCGCCGGGGTCCTCGCGGATCCCGATCCGGGCGTCCGCGTCGCCGCGCTCGACGCGATCGGGGCGCTCGGCGGCGACGTCCCGGTCGCCGACGCCGTCCGCGCCAGCCTGTCCGATGCGGATCCAGGCGTCCGGGCGGCCGCGGTGCGGACGCTGACCGCCATGGCCATCCTCGCCGACGATCCGGCCGGCGCCATCCCGGCCGTGACCGGCCTCGCGGCCGACGACAGCCCGGCGGTCCGCGCCGCCGTGGCCTACTCGATGCTGTCGGGCGGCCACGACGATGCGTCCGTCCACGTCATCGAGGAGCTGCTCGACGACCCCGACGAGACGTGCCGGATCGCCGGTCTCGACGCCATCCGGCGGCTCGGCGACCCGATCCTGCTCGAGCGGGTCCACCCGCTCCTGGCGGACCCGCTGTTCGGCGTCCGCGTGGCCGCGCTGGACGCGCTGGCCGCTGCCCACGACCCGGCGGCCAACGTCCCGGACCTCATCGCCGCGCTGGACGACCCCGTGGCGGACGTCCGCGTCGCGGCGGCCAGGATCCTCGCGGCCTTCGAGACCGCGCCCCCAGGTGTCGTCGAGGTCCTCGCCACCGATTCCGCACGGGCGCAGGCCGCCGCGCTGACCGCCCTGGTCGGGCATGGCCCGGAGGTGCGTGCGCAGGTCGTCGACTGGGCGGGCGGGCGGCTCACCCGGGCGAACGACCTCCGCCGGGCGCGCCTGGCGCTCGGCGACCCCGCGGCCACGCCCGAGACCGCGTTCCTCGCGGCGATCCTCCAGCACCGCGAGCTCGACCTGGCCAACCTCTCGCTCGGCGCCCTCGTCGTGCTCGGGGCGCCGGAGGCCGGTGGCGTGATCCGCCGCTGCCTGCGGTCGCGGGACGCCGAGACCCGCGCGCAGGCCATCGAGGCCCTCGAATCGATCGGCGATCCGCGACTGAGCGGCGCGCTGGTCGGGCTGCTGGAGGAGGCGCCGGCCGTGGCGCAGGATCGCGCTGACGCCCTTCGCTGGCTGGCCGATGATGACGACCCGTGGATCGCGCGCATGGCGCGCACGATCTCGACAGGAGGCGCGGACATGCCGGAGACGAGTCGGACGCTCGGCGACCTCGAGACCATGCTCTTCCTGCGTCGCGTGCCGCTGTTCGAGGGGCTCGACCCGGAGGACCTGCAGCGCATCGCGTCGACCGCGGTCGAGCACATCTATCCGGCCGGCGACGCGCTCGTCCGCGAGGGCGACGTCGGCGACACCCTCATCGTCATCGTCGAGGGGTCCGTCCGCGTCGTGAAGACCGAGGCCGACGGCTCCGAGCGGCTGATCCGCACCTACGCCGCGGGCGACCACATCGGCGAGCTCGCGGTCCTGCGCGAGGCCCCGCGCGCGGCGACCGTCCTGGCCGAGGACGACGGCGTCCGCGGGCTGGTCATCGGCGGCGACGGCCTCAAGGCCATCCTCCGCGAGCGCCCGGATGCCGCGATGGCCATGCTCGCCACGCTCTCGGAGCGGATCAGCAGGCAATAGCATTCCACCGATGACCGAGACCGCTGGCCCCGCGGATCCCGAGGCGCGCCGACCGCTGCCGATCGGCACGGTCACGTTCCTGCGCACCGACGTCGAGGGGTCGATGGAACTGGCGCGCACGCTCGGGCCGGGCTGGGACGCGGTCAACGACCGGCATCTCGGGATCGTCCGCGCCGCCGTGGCCGCGCACGACGGACGGGTGGTGCGCACCGAGGGGGACGCGGTGTTCGCGGTCTTCGGCGAGGCCGGTGCGGCCGTCGCCGCGGCAACCGACGCGCAGCGGTCGCTGGTCACGGAGCCGTGGCCGGACGCCGCACCGCTCCGGGTGCGGATGGGCGTGCATTCGGGCGAAGCGCACCTCGCCGGCGACGACTACGGCGGCTTCGACGTCAACCGGGCGGCGCGCATCGCGGCCGTCGGCCACGGCGGCCAGGTCATCCTGTCCGGCCCGACGCTCGAGCTGGTCGCCGACCGGCTCCCGGCAGGGACCGCCACGCGTCCCCTCGGGAGCTTCGTCCTCAAGGACGTCGTCCGGCCGGAGTCGCTGCACCAGCTCGACATCGACGGCCTCCCGACCTCGTTCCCCGCCCCGCGGGCCGGGCGCGCCGCCGAGGGCAACCTCGGCCGGCGACTGACCAGCTTCGTCGGTCGCGACCGCGCGCTCGACGCGATCCGCGACCTGCTCGAGCGGGTCCGACTCGTGACCCTGACCGGGCCGGGCGGGATCGGCAAGACCAGCCTCGCCATGGAGGTCGCACGCTCGCTCGAGGATGCCTATCCCGACGGCGCGTGGGTGGTGCCGCTGGCGTCGATCGACGCGAGCGACGGCGTCGCACCGCTGATCGCCCGGACGATCGGCCTGTTCGACGGGCCGTTCCGGACCGCGGTCGAGACGCTCCCGAGCTACATCGCGGACCGGTCGATGCTGCTCGTGCTGGACAACTTCGAGCACGTCATCGATGCCGCCGACGTCGTCGGCTCGCTGCTCGGGGACTCGCCCGCCTCACGGATCATCGTGACGAGCCGCGCCCCGCTCCATATCACCGGCGAGCAGGAGTACCCCGTCGGCCCGCTGGCGGTCGGCGGCGCGGACGACGCGGCGCTTCGGCTGTTCGTCGATCGAGCGCAGGCGGTGCTGCCGGGCTGGACGCCGGGCGACGAGACGGCCGTCGTCGAGGAGATCGTGGCGATGCTGGACGGCCTGCCGCTCGGCGTCGAGCTGGCCGCCGCGCGGGTCGCCCTCCTCCCGCTCACGGCGATCCGCGACCGGCTCGCGGCGCGTCTGCCCCTGCCGGGTCCGGGCGCTCGCGACGCGCCGGCGCGCCAGCGGACGCTCGACAGCGCCGTCGCGTGGAGCCACGACCTCCTCACGCCGGTCCTCCAGACGCGGCTGCATCGACTCTCGGTCTTCGAGGGCGGGTTCGACCTCGCGGAGGCCGGCCAGGTCGCGGTCGGCGACGACGAGGGTCCCGTGGAGATCCTCGACGACCTCGCCGAGCTCGTCGACCGCAGCCTCCTCAAGCGCGTGCCGGACGCCGCCGGGGTCCGGTTCCGGATGCTCCAGACGATCCAGGCGTTCGCGGCGGCGCGCCTGGCCGATGGCGGCGACGAGCCCGCCGTCCGCCGCCGGCATGCGGCGGCCTACCTCGCGCTCGCCGAGGCGGTGCATGCCCACGAGGACGAGGCCGACCAGGGCGTCTGGATGGCGAGGCTGGGCCGGGACGACGCCAACCTCCACGCCGCCATCGAGTGGTCGATCGCGAACGGGGAGGCGGACATGGCGCTTCGGTTCGTCGGCGCGTCGTGGCGGTACTGGCAGGCGAACGGACACCTCAATGAGGGCCGGCTGCTCGCGGACCGCGCGCTGGCGATGCCCGGTGCCGCCGAGCCGACGACGGCGCGCATGTGGGCCGCCGCGGCCGCCGGGAGCATCGCGTACTGGCGGTCGGACTCGCAGCTGGCCCGCACCTGGTATGGCGAGGAGCGCTCGCTCGCGGAAGCGCTCGGCGACGGGGTCGGCTACGCGGACGCGCTCTTCAACCTGGGCAGCGTGGTCTTCGCCCTCGACGGCGCATCACCCCCCGACACCGAGGTCTGGATCGACGCGACCGTGCGGGCGTTCGAGGCGGTCGGCGACGAGCGCGGCGTCGCGCGGACGCAGTGGGCCGTCGGCAACCTCCTCCTCGAGAACGGCGACCCGGAATCAGCGCATCGGACGCTCCTCGAGGCGCGGGCGCGGCTCGAGGCCCTCGGCGACGCGCGATGGGTCGCGCTCACGTCCGGGAGCCTCGCGTGGTCGTCGTTCGTGCGCGGCGACATCCCGGCGGCCTTCCGCTGGACCGCGCAGGGGATCCGGGAGACGTTCGCCGCCGGCGACCTCGGCTCGACCACCATCGCGCTGCACATCGGCGTGCTGATCGCGAACCTCGCCGGACGGCCGGACCTGGCCGCTCGGCTCGCCGGGGCGTTCGACACGTGGTGCGAGCGATACGGGGTCCGCCCGCCCGCCGGCCTCGAGCGGTTCCTGCACATCCAGGACCCGTTCACCATGGCCCGGGAGGCGCTGACACCCGAGCGCTACGCCATCGAGTACGAGGTCGGCCAGCGGATGTCCCTCGCGGAGGCGGTCGACATGACGGTCGAGCTCGGGACCACGGCCGAGCCGATCGTCGCCGTCGGCGGACCGCCGCCGGCTCAGTAGGCCGCGAGCTTGCGGATCCCCGCCGCGATCTTCTCCGGGTCGACCATGAACCAGTCCTCGAGGACGTGGTTGTACGGGACGCCTGGGACCTCCGGGCCGGCGATCCGGGTCACCGGGCCGTCGAGGTAGTCGAAGGCCTCCTCGGCCACGATCGCGGCCACCTCGGCGCCGTAGCCGCCGAACTTGTTGTCCTCGTACACGATCAGGCACTTGCCGGTCTTGCGGACGCTGTCGAGCACGGTCTCGCGGTCGAGCGGGCGCAGGGTCCGCAGGTCGATGACCTCGACGCTGATCCCGTCCTCGGCCACGCGGTCGGCGGCCTCCAGGGCGTAGTGGGCCATCAGCCCGTACGCGACGACCGTGACCTGCGAGCCCGGGTGGGTCACCGCGGCCCGGCCGAGCGGGATGACGTAGTCCGTGTCCGGCACGTCGCCGCGGACCGAGCGGTACATCTTCTTGTGCTCGAAGAACAGCACCGGGTCGTCGTCGCGGATCGACGCGCGGAGCAGGCCGCGGGCGTCGTACGGCGTGGACGGCACGACCACCTTGAGGCCCGGCACGTGGGTGAAGAACGCCTCGACGCTCTGCGAGTGGTAGAGCGCGCCGTGGACGCCGCCGCCATACGGGGCGCGGATCGTCATCGGCACGCTGTAGCCGTTGTTCGAGCGGTAGCGCATCCGGGCCGCCTCGGACACGATCTGGTTGAAGGCCGGATGGATGAAGTCCGCGAACTGGATCTCGGCGACCGGGCGGAGCCCGTTCACGGCCGCCCCGATCGAGGCGCCGACGATCATCGACTCGGTCAGCGGCGTGTCGATGACCCGCTCGTCGCCGAACTCCGCCCACAGCCCGTCCGTGGCCAGGAAGACGCCGCCCTTCTTCCCGACGTCCTCGCCGAGCACGATGACCGACTCGTCGCGGCGCATCTCCTCGGCGAGCGTCTCGCGGATGGCATCGATGAACGTGCGGGTCGGCATCAGGGCAGCACGGGCAGGTCGGGGTCGATCGCGTAGACGTGGCGCATCGCCGTCGCGGGATCGGGGTCGGGCTCGGCCTCGGCATAGTCGGTGGCGTCGTCGACCGCGGCCTTGAGCTCCGCGGCGATGCGCTCCTCGATCGCGTCGGTCAGCACCCCGCCGTCGCGGAGCTGCTCGCGGAAGCGCGGCAGCGGGTCGCGCTCGCGCTCGGACGTGAGCTCCTCGGCGGAGCGGTACTTCGTCTGCTGGTCGTCGCTCGAATGCGCGGTCAGCCGCGTCACCTTCGCCTCGATCAGCGTCGGCCCATCGCCGGCGCGGGCCCGCGCGACCGCGTCGCGCGCCGCCGCGTAGCAGCCCAGGACGTCCACGCCGTCGACGACGACGCCCGGGATGCCGTAGCCGGAGGCACGGTCCGCGACGTCCTTCACCGAGACCTCCATCGCGGCCGGGACGCTGATGGCATATCCGTTGTTCTCGACCACGAACACGAACGGCAGCTTGTGGATCGCCGCGAAGTTGAGGCCCTCGTGGACGTCGCCCTGGTTGGACGAGCCCTCCCCCATCGAGGTCATCGCGACCTGGCCGGTCTTGCGGATCTTGGCCGCGAGGGCGATCCCCACGGCGTGGAGCAGCTGGGTCGCGACCGGCGAGCTGACCGAGACGAGGTTGTGCTCGTGCGAGCCGTAGTGGCCGGGCATCTGGCGCCCGCCCGACGACGGGTCGCTGGCGGTCGCGTACTGGGCGGTCATGATGTCGCGGGCGCTCATCCCGAACGTGAGGCAGGTCGCGATCGAGCGGTAGAAGGGCGCGATCCAGTCGTGCCCCTTCTCGAACGCCATGGCGATCCCGACCTGCGCGCCCTCGTGGCCCTGGCCGCTGATCACGAACGGGATCCGGCCGGCCCGGTTGAGGATCCACATCCGCTCGTCGACGGCGCGCGCCAGCGCGACCAGCCGGTACATCTCGACCAGGTCGGCATCGGTCAGCCCGACCGACGCGGCGAGCGCGGAAGCCTCCCCGGTCACCGCCATCGGAGCGCTGGGCCTCCGTGCGACGCCGGTCGTCGTGGCGCCGGTGTCCGCGACGCCCTTCGCATCAGAAGTTGATCGACCGTCCGTCGACGGCCATCGCGGCCTCGCCGACGACCTCGGACAGCGTCGGGTGCGGGTGGGTCGCGAGGCCGATCTCCCACGCGGCCGCCTCCAGCGTGAACCCGAGACTGGCCTCGGCGATGAGGTCGGTCGCGTGCGGCCCGACGATGTGGACGCCGAGGGTGTCGCCGGTGGTCGTGTCCGCGATGACCTTGGCGAAGCCCTCGTACTCGCCGCCGATGATCGCCTTGGCGATCGCCTGGAACGGGACCTTGCCCACCTTGTACGGCGTCCCGGCGGCCTTGACCTGCTCCTCGGTCAGCCCGATCGAGGCGATCTCCGGGCGGCAATAGGTCGCGCGCGGCTGGGCCGAGTAGTCCATCTCGTGGACGTCCTTCTCGCCGGCGATGGTGTGCGCCGCGGTGAGCCCCTCGTGGGCCGCGGTGTGCGCGAGCCACAGGCCGCCGATCGCGTCGCCGATGGCGTATACGTGCGGCTCCTTCGTCCGCATGTGGCCGTTCGTCTTGATCACGCCGCGGTCCGTCTCGACCTTGGTGGTCTCGAGGCCGATGTCCTCGATGTTGGCGGCGCGGCCCGTCGCGACGAGCATCAGCTCCGCCCGGAGCTCCGCCGGGTCCTTGCCCTCGGGCCCGACCATCACGCAGATCCCGTCCTTGTCGGTCGTGACCGACGCCGCGTCGAAGCGGGCCGAGGTCATGACGGTGATGCCGCGCTTCGTGAAGCTGCGCTCGAGCAGCTTGCCGACCTCGCCGTCCTCGAGCGGCACGATGCCCGGCAGGTACTCGAGCACCGTGACCTTCACGCCGACGTCGTGGAACATCGAGGCGAACTCGACGCCGACCGCGCCGGCGCCGACGATGACGATGTCCTTGGGCAGCGTGTCCATCCGGAGGATGTCGTCGCTGGTGACGATGCGCTTGCCGTCCGGGTCGAGCCCGGGGAGCGACTTCACCCGCGACCCCGTCGCGATGATCACGTCCGTCGCGTTCAGGACGCGATCGCCGCCCTTGCCGGGCGTCCCGTCCTCGCCGGGCTGGCTGACCCGGATCTTGCCCGGGCCGTCGAGGCGGCCGCGGCCCTCGATCCAGGTCACCTTGTTCTTGTCGATGAGGGTCTTGAGCCCGGTCCACATCCGCTTCACGACGGCGTCCCGGCGGGCCGCCATCGCCGCGTAGTCGACGACCGCCTCGCCCGGGAGCGTCAGGCCGTAGTCCTTCGCATGCCGGATGCGGTCGGCGAACGCGGCCGATTCGAGCAGGGCCTTGGTCGGGATGCACCCGCGATGGAGGCACGTCCCGCCGATCTTGTCCTGGTCGACGAGCGCGACCTTCAGGCCGAGCTGGGCGGCACGGAACGCCGCGGTGTACCCGCCGGTGCCCGCGCCGAGCACGACGAGATCGAAGTCATTGGATGAGCCGACGGCCATGGGTCAGGGTGCCTCGGATAGCCGGCGGTCCAGCGGCCCCGATCGGTCGTCGACGGGCCGGACGGTCGGAAGGATCATGGAGGTCGATGGTACGCGTGCCGTCGAGCATGCCGCAACCGCGGGACCGGCTGCCCCATGCCGCGTGGAAGCGGCCCGACCCGGTGCTAGACTCGGCCCTTCGGGCGCCCGCCCCAACGCACAGGAGCAACGATGGATCCGGCGATCCTCCGCCTTGTCGTCCTGATGCTCGTCTCGTACCTCATCGGCTCGATCCCGATGGGCGTCCTGGCGGCCCGCTTCTCCGGCGGACCGGACCCGCGGACGATCGGATCCGGGCGGACCGGCGGCACCAACACCCTTCGCGCGCTCGGCCGCAAGTGGGCCGTCGTCGTCGTGACCGGCGACCTGCTCAAGGGCATCGTCCCGGTCCTGCTCGCCAGGCTCGTCACCGGCGGCGACCCGCTCGCCGAGGTCCTGTGCGGCGGCGCCGCCGTGGCCGGCGCCATCTGGTCGGTGTTCGTCGGGTTCCGGAGCGGCCGCGGGGTCGGGACCGGCGTCGGCACGATGCTCGTCATCCAGCCCGTGGCGGTGCTCCTCGCGACCCCGGTGTTCGTGGTCGTGATCCTGCTGACCCACTACGTGTCGCTCGGTTCGCTGCTGGGGTCGGCCGCGATGTTCCCCGCGATGCTGCTGGTCCTGATGGTCGTCCCCGAGACGCCGCTCCCCTACGTGCTGTACTCCGCGGTCGGCGCCGCGCTGATCTGGCTCGCCCACGCCGACAACATCGACCGCCTGCTGCACGGCACCGAGCGCAAGTTCGACCTGGGCCTGCTCGCCGGGAAACGGCCGGGCTGAACGGCCCTCCTGGAATCGGACGATCCGGGTCGGCTGACGACCCGGATCGGGATCACGCTGGTTCGGCGGGCCGTCGGTCGGCCCGCACCGAGAGGACCGGACTAGCCCCGCTGGCTGCGGAAGCAGTCGCTGCAGTAGACGGGCTTGCCGCTCGTCGGGCGGAAGGGGACCTGAGCCTCCTTGCCGCAGGACGAGCAGGTGGCGCTGAACATCTCGCGGGGACCGCGATCGCGGGAGCCGTAGCTGCCGCCACCGCCGCCATACCCGCCCGACCCACCGGCCGAGTAGCCGCCGGCGGCGCTATATCCGCCGTACGACCCGCCGCCCTCGGCGTTCCGCGCGGCCTTGCGGCTGGCACGGCACGAGGGACAGCGGCGAGGCTCGGTGAAGCCACGCTGCGCGTAGAAGTCCTGCTCGGAAGCGGTGAAGACGAACTCCTGTCCACAGTCCGCGCAGGTCAGGTTCTTGTCGTTGTACACGAAACAGAGACTCCTCTCGGTAGCCGGCGCGAGCCCGTCGGGTTCTCGCGTCAGCCGTGAGAGGAGTCCGAGTTCGAGTCGAGCTACGGTCTGGCCGTGGACGCGCTCCACGGCATTTACGAGCGGGATGGTACAAACCGGACCGGCGGTTGCCTAGCCCCGACTTTCGGCCGTTTCGTGCGGGACGTCAGGCGTCGGCGAGCGGCGCGGTGGCGAACAGGTGGCTGAACTGCTTGCACCAGATCACCGCGCTCGCAAAGTCGGCCGGATCGGTGCCGGCGGGCAGGTCATAGCCGAAGGCGCCATCGGTGGCCTTGAGCTTGCCCAGCTCGAGCGATCCGTCGGCGTACCCGTCGGCCGATGGCGAGAGGTAGACGTACAGGTCGGGACCGTTGCGGACCGAGAAGTCCGCGAGCCGCAGGCGGTAGCGGCCCGGCGCCGTCTCGACGATCGTCGCGGTCCCCCGCCCGAAGTGGAAGTCGTCCGAGCCATGGAACGACCCGCTCGCCACGATCGCCGGCCGGAGGGTCGTCGGGGCCGGCGTCGAGGTCGCGGTCGGACCGGCGGTCGCCGTCGGACCGGCGGTCGCGGTCGCGGCCGCTGACGTGCTCGGGGTCGGCCTGGTCGCGAGATCGGGTGACGCCGGCGGCGCGACCGGCGCCGCGTCCTGGGCTTCCACGAGCGACGTCCGCAGGAAGATCGGCGAGGCCAGGTACCACGTGACCGGCAGGCCGATCGCGAGCACGACGGCGATGAGGGCGCCGGTCCGCGCCGGATGCCGGCGCGCGGCGGAGAACCAGCCGCGGCGGACCGCGAGCGCGAGGATCGCCAGGCCGGCGATGATCGAGCCGGCGAGGACGCCAAGGCGCCAGTCATAGAGGGCACCGAAGACGTCGCGACCAAGGTCGCCGAGGAAGCGCATCGAGGCGAAGGCTGGCCCCATCGCGTGACGGGCCGATGACGGGTGCGGTCAGGCGGATCTCGGAGCCGGATCCGGTTCGGGCGGGGCGACCGAGAACTGTCGCCGTGCCGACACGAGATACGTCTCGACCTCGCGAGCGCGCCGCGCCTCGTCCCAGCCGAGGACGTCGCCGAGGAGATCCGCGACGCGTGGCGCAACCGCCGCGCCACGGTCGGGCAGCTCCTGCGAGAGCCGGGTCCGCCGGGTGAGGACGTCGTCGACCGAGCAGCGCGAGCTCGCGCCGCGCCGCCCACGGGACCTCCGCCTCGAGGAACGGGCGGCCGTCGACGAGCGGCCGGACGAGGTCGAGCGAACGGCCCGAGGTCGAGCACGTCCGTCGCCTCGGTGCCGTGGCGGGCGACCAGGCGTTCGGCCGCCGCGGGCGACACCGACTGCGAGGTCGGCGCCGGCACCGAGATCCGCGGCCAGGCGATCCAGGCGGTCGCGGTCCGCCGCCCCGACCAGCCGATGCTCCGCGGTCCCGCTGGGCCGCGCGCGCGCGGCATCCGGGCCGAGGACCGCGTCGATCACGTCGGCGGCCATCACCCGGTAGGTCGTGTACTTGCCGCCGGCGATGCGCACGACGCCATTCGCCTCCCTCGACACGCGGTGCTCGCGCGACGCCTTGACCGTCGAGCCGTCGGACGGGGCGATCAGCGGCCGCAGCCCCGCGTAGGTCCCGACCACGTCCTCGCGCCGCAGGTCGACGTCCATCGTCGCGTTCACGGTGTCGAGGAGATGGGTCACCTCCCAGCCGCCCGCGGCGGGGTTCTCGGTCGGGCCCTCGTACGGCGCGTCGGTCGTGCCGATCAGCCAGTGCTCGGGCCACGGGACGAGGAAGACGATCTTGCCGGGCACGCGGATCGTCAGCCCGACCGCGTTCGGGATGCGGGCGCGTGGCACGACGAGGTGCGCGCCGCGGCTCGGCAGGATCCGCATCGAGCCGCCGCCGAACGGGTGGTCGGCGTTGGCCTCCCAGACCCCGGTGGCGTCCACGACGGCCGTGGTCCGGATCTCGACGTCGGCGCCGGTCTCGACGTCGCGCGCCAGCACGGCCTCGATCGAGCCGGCGGTCGCACCGGCGCGAAGGCCCGTGGCGCGGACCCGGGTGACCGCCGTGCCGCCGGCGGCGACCGCCGTGCGAGCCACCGCGAGCGTGTAGCGGGCGTCGTCCTCGACCCCGTCGTGGTACAGCAGCCCGCCGCGCAGCCCATCGGTCCGCAGGGTCGGGGCGAGCTCGAGGGTGGCGCCCTTCGAGAGTCGCCGGTGCCAGCCGCCGTCGTGCCGCGCGCCGAGGATGTCGTAGAGGGTCAGGCCCGCGTCGTAGAACGCCTTCGTGGCGAAGGGGATCCCGTAGATCGGGAACAGCAGGGGTTCCAGGCGGACGAGGTGCGGCGCGAGGTCCAGCAGCCTCGACCGCTCGGCGAGGGCCTCGCGGACCAGCCCGAAGCGGAACTGCTCGAGGTAGCGGAGGCCGCCGTGGATCAGCCGCGAGGAGCGCGACGACGTCCCCGAGGCGATGTCGTCCTGCTCGATCAGCACGGCCCGCATCCCGCGCGACACGGCGTCGAGGAGCGCCCCGCTGCCGACGATGCCGCCACCGACGATCACCACGTCCCAGGTGCCGTCGGCGAGGGTCTCGAGATCGGAGCGGCGACCGGCGACCGGGTCGGCCGCCATCACGTCCGCGGCTGGTCCCCCGGCTCGTCGACCGACCGGCGCGAGATCCGCCAGAGCAGCCAGCCCGTGCCGACGATGAGCACGAGGATCGCGAGCGGCGTGTGGAAGACGACCTCCTGGAACGTCGTCGGCAGCAGGCTGGTCAGGACGGCCAGTCCGAGCACCACCGCGACCACGACCAGCGCGACGATCGCGACCTCGCGCCAGCCGGGCTGGCGACCGGACGCGGCTCGGCTCAGCCACGGTCCGCCTCGGGCGGGATGCCGATCGGGGCGACGAGGACCTTGCCCGCGTGCGCGACGCCGCGGCGGGTCGCGAGCCCCGTCTTCGGCCGATGGAAGGTGATCGTGAGGTCGGCGCGGACGGCGGGCTCGGACGGCTCGCCGCTCGAGAGGTCGATCGCCGTCGGGGTGTCGACGGCCACGACCGGGATGCCGCCGGCTCGGGCCTTCACGATGAGCTCGACCGCCGAGCGGATCGGGTCTCGCAGCGGCCCGCTCACCCCGGTGCCGAGGAGCGCGTCGACGATGACCGCCGCCTTGTCGATCCCGGTCCCGAAGATCGCGACGTCGCGGGCGTTCGGCAGGTGGACCTTGCGGATGCCGTCGTCGCGGGCGATGCGGTCCCAGTTCCGGGCGCTGACCGCCCCCGACGGGCGCGCCTCCGGCGCCACGAGCCCGACGATGACCGATGCGCCCGCGAGCGCGAGCCGGCGGGCGGCCACGAGCCCGTCGCCGCCGTTGTTGCCGGGGCCGCACAGGATCACGATCGGACCGGTGCCCCAGCGGTCGAGGTCGACCGCCAGCGCCCGCACCGCCGCCGCCACGGCCGTGCCGGCGTGCTCCATGAGGCGCTCCTGCGGGATGCCCAGGGCCTGCGCCCGGAGGTCCGTCCCGGTCATCGCCTCGCCGGTGATGGGCGGCAGCGCCGCCTGCGCCGCCCAGTGCGCGCGGAGCCCGCGCAGGTCCGACTCGAAGATCGACGGGTCGTTGGCGGGGAGGGCGGGACCGACGGGATCGACGGTGGTGGGCATCGCGCGGGCAAGCGTAGCCGAACGGTCGTCAGTCCATCCGCAGCCGCGCGGACCGGTCGGCGCGCAGCTCGATGAGGCCGTCGCGGGCCAGGCCGTCGACGGCGCGGTCCACCGCCGCGCGGTCGTGGACGCCGATCGGCGCCTCGATCGCGACGAACGCGTCGCCATCGACCGCGCGGAGGCGGTCGAGCACGCGGCCGCGCAGCCATCGGGTGGTCGACGGGAACGGGACGGCGGCTCGACGCGGGGCGGTCGTCGACTGCGCGCGGCCTGGTCGCGTTCGAGTCGCCGTCGGCTCCATCGACGCCGAGCGGCACCACGGTCGTGCCGGGCACGATCCGCAATCGGTCCGGCCGGCGCGGCAGATGGTCGCCCCGATGTCCATCAGGGCATGCGTCCAGGCGGCCGGGGCGTCGCGCGGGACGGACGCATCGGCCAGCGCCTGGACGTCCCGCGCGGTCGCCGCCGCGCCGTCGTCGGCGGTCATGCGGGTCAGGACCCGCCGCACGTTGGTGTCGACCGCGCCGACCGGGATGCCGAAGGCGATCGCCGCCACCGCGCGAGCCGTGTACGGGCCGACGCCCGGCAGCGTCTCGAGGGTCGCGACGTCGGATGGGACCCGTCCGCCGTGGTCGCGGACGATGATCCGCGCGGCGCGCCACAGGTTCATGCCGCGGCGGTCGTAGCCGAGGCCCTGCCACTCGCGCAGGACGTCGGCGGGCGTCGCGTCCGCGAGCGACTCGACCGTCGGGAACCGGGCCATGAAGCGTTCCCATCGATCGGCGGCGCGGGCGGCCTGCGTCTGCTGGGCGATGGCCTCCGACACCAGCACGGCGTAGGGATCGGACGTCCGGCGGAAGGCCAGCGGCCGTCCCGTGACGGCGTACCAGTCGAGGATCGCGCGCTGCGCGTCGAGCGGGACCGCGGGCGCATCGTCCATCGACGCATTATCGCCGCGAGCGCCGCCGGTGATCCCGGGTGAGCCGCGCGGCGTAGAGTCGCGGTGCGCATCCAAGCGACCAGCGGAGTCCGCAATGACCATCGCCGAGTCCACGTTCACCGGGTTCTCGCCCGACGCCGTCGACTTCCTCGCCGAGCTCGCCCAGAACAACGAGCGGTCGTGGTTCCAGCCGCGCAAGGCCGACTACGAGCGGCTGCTGAAGGTGCCGCTGGAGGAGCTCGTCGCGGCCCTGGCCGAGCGGTTCGAGGCGCGCGGCATCCCGCTGCGCGCCGATCCGAAGCACTCGATCTTCCGGATCTACCGCGACACGCGATTCGCCAAGGACAAGTCGCCCTACAAGACCCACCTGGGCGCCTCGTTCCCCTGGCTCGAGCCGGGTCCCGATGGGACGCTCGTCCGCGCCGAGGGCATGGCCCACGCGAACGGCGGCTACTTCCACTTCGAGCCCGGCCAGATGTACGTCGGCGGGGGCATGTACCTCGCCGAGAAGCCCCGGATCGACGCCTTCCGGCGAGCGCTCATCGAGGAGCCTGACCGGATCCGCGCCGCGATCGAGGAGCCCGGGTTCGTGGCCGCGTTCGGCTCGATCACGTCGCACAACGAGCTCAAGCGGATCCCGCCGGGCCTGCCCGCGGACCACCCGATGGCCGAGCTGTTCCGCTACAAGGACGTCGTCTTCGGGCGGAACCTGTCCGACGCCGAGGCGCTGTCGCCATCGCTCCCCGACATCCTCGCCGATGCCTACGAGGCCGGGACTGCCGGTCTTCCGGATGCTGACGACGATCCAGGCGTGACGGCACCGCTGCGGTTCGGGGCGGCGTTCTGGATCAACCGCACCGACTGGCCGTCGCTCCGCGACGCGTGCCTGGCCGTCGAGCGCGCCGGCTGGGACAGCCTCTGGGTGGACGACCACCTGCTGGCGGACGAGGGCGACCCGGCGGACGCCAAGCTCGAGGGCTGGGCGACGCTCTCGGCGCTCGCCGTCCTGACCGAGCGCATCCGGCTCGGCCTGCTCGTCGGCGCGAACACGTTCCGGAACCCGGGCCTGACCGCGAAGCTCGCGACGACCGTCGACCATCTCTCGGACGGGCGCCTCGTCCTCGGGCTCGGTGGCGGCTGGTTCGAGCGCGAGCACGACGCGTTCGGGATCGATTTCGGTTCGGGGTTCGGCGAGCGGCTCGACCGGCTCGACGAGGCGGTCGGCCTGATCCGGCGGCTGCTCGACGGGGAGCGGGTCACGCACGAGGGCCGCTTCTACCGGATGCACGACGCGATCTGCGAGCCGCGCCCGGTCCAGGCTCGCCTCCCGATCCTCATCGGCGGGTCGGGCCCGACCAAGACGCTCCGGACGACCGCGCGCGACGCGGACCTGTGGAACGCCTACGGCTCGCCGGAGCGCGTCGCCGAGACCAGCGAGATCCTGCGCGAGCGCTGCGCGGAGATCGGCCGCCCCTTCGAGGCGATCGAGCGGACCGTGACCATCCACGCGGTCGTCCGCGACGACGAGCCGCTCGCCGCGGCCGCGTGGGACGAGACCTCGCGGATCCACGGCCTCGCGGACCGGCTCGGGCTCCGATGGGAGCGAGCACGGCCTGTCGGTCGGCGGCAGCCCGCGCGAGGTGGCCGCCTACCTGGACGGCTACCGCCGGATCGGCATCGAGGAGGTCATCGTCGTGTTCCGTGCGCCGTTCGACCACGAGACCATCGAGCGGATCGGCGAGGTCCGGGCCGCGCTCGGCGGCTGACGGTCAGTCGCCAGCCCGGCCCATCAGCCGCCGGATCCCCGCGGTCGGCGCCCAGAGCCACGCCGGCATGTACGTCGCGGCGTAGGCGAACTCCCGTGTCTCCATGTCGATCTCGAACGCGCGGAGGAGCGCGGCATCCACGGCCGAGGGCTCGCCCGCCTCGCGCAGGCCGTCGCGATACGCGCCGAGGAAGCGCTCCTGGGCGCGCGGGACCCAGCCGTCCAGGTCGAGACCGGGCTGCTCGAGCGGACCGCCGTTCTGCGCCTCGGCCCGGCGGCCGGCGCTCCCGGCCACGTGGTCCAGCGAGAGGAGCATCGACGCGACGTCGCGCAGCGGCGAGCGGTGGGCACGCCGTGCCTCGATCCCCTCCATCGGGTCGCCCTCGAAGTCGATCACGCGGTAGCCGTCGGGGGCGACGAGGATCTGGCCGAGGTGGAGGTCGCCGTGCGCCCGGATGACCCGCGGCACCGACGACAACCCGTCGAAGACCGTGAACGCCTCGGCGATCCGCGGGGCCAGGTCGCGCAGCAGCGTCCGGGTCTCGCCGCTCGTCGCGGCGATCGCCTCGTCGAGGTGCCGGCGGGCCGTCGTCGCCCAGCCGCGGATCTCGGCCCGGGTCGCGTCGCGTGGCGCCAGCTCGGGGATGTCCGGGCGCGAGACGAGCGCGACGTGGAGGCCGGCCGTGAGCGCGCCGACGTCCGCCGCGACCTCGGTGGCGAACTCGAGGCTCACCTCGCCGGGCGCGAGGAGCCAGGCCACCAGCGCGTCGGCGAGCGACTCGAACAGGTCGGCGCCATCCGCGACGAACGCCTGGGCGACGGCCACGGTCGCCAGTCCCTCGCTCGCCGAGACGAGCTCGACATAGCCCGCGAGGGGCGGGACGGCCGGGAACCCGACCTCCTCGGACAGGAACGCCACGAGCTCCAGCTCCGGGTTCAAGCCGGCATGGAGGCGGCGGTAGGCCTTCAGGAGCACGGCCTCGTCGAGGACGACCGACGTGTTGGACTGGTCCGCGCCGAGACCACGTTCCGTGGCGGCGGCCATCCCGGCGGTCATGGCCGGACCCGGCCGGCAGACCAGCGCGGCGGTCGGCGCGGTCGCCTGGCCGCCGTCGTGCGGGATCGCCGCGATCACGCGGCCGTCCGCCATCGCGGCGGCGAGCGCCCGCCAGGCCCCGTCACCGGGCTCGGCCGATGCGCAACGGACGCCCCGTCAGGGCGAACGTGTACCGCTGCGAGGACCCGTCGTCGAGCCCGAGCCGCGCGACGGCGAGCACGTGCGACGCGCCGGCGTCGAGCTCGAAGGCGTCCTCGAGCTCGATGGAGGCGATCGAGCGGCCCTTCGCCGCGAACCAGCGCTCGGCGGCGATGCGCGTCCCGGTCGAGACGAGCCGAGGGCGGCCTCGACGGCCGCCCGGGTCACGCCCGCGTCAGACGCCAGTGTTGATCATCACGTGCTTGATGAACGTGTAGTCCTCGAGCGCGTACTTCGAGCCGTCCTTGCCCCAGCCGGACTGCTTGACGCCGCCGTGCGGCGTCTCGGACGTCAGCGTGAAGTGCTCGTTGACCCAGACGTGGCCGAACTCGAGCGCCTTGGCGACGCGCATCGCGCGGCCGATGTCGCTGGTGAAGATCGAGGACGCGAGCCCGAAGGGCGTGTCGTTCGCCCAGGTGACCGCCTGCTCCTCGTCGCTGAACCGCTGGACGGTGACGACCGGGCCCGAAGATCTCGTCCTGGATGATCTCCGACTTCTGGTCCGGGCCGGCGATCACGGTCGGGGCGTAGTAGGCGCCGGCGCGGTCCGGGCGCTCGCCGCCGACGACGACCTCGGCCGAGCCGCGGGCGCGGTCGACCATGCCCTGCACCTTGTCGGCGTGCGCCTGCGCGATGAGCGAGCCCATCTCGATGTCGTCGCCCTCGGCGGGGTCGCCCCACTTGATGGTCTTGACCTGGTCGGCCAGCGCCGACACGAACTTGTCGTAGACGGCCGGGCCGGCGATCACGCGGGTCGCAGCCGTGCAGTCCTGTCCGGCGTTCCAGTAGCCGGCGAACCGCAGGGTCTCGGCGGCCAGGTTCACGTCCGCGTCGTCGAAGACGATGATCGGCGCCTTGCCGCCCAGCTCGAGGTGGAGCCGCTTGACCGACTCCGAGGCGATGCGCGCGATGCGCTTGCCCGTGACCGTGTCGCCGGTGATCGAGACCATGCGCACCTTCGGATGCCCGACGAGCGAGTCGCCGATCTCCGAGCCGGCGCCGGACAGGACGTTGACGACGCCCGGAGGCAGGATGTCGTTGAGGATCTCGGCGAATGCGAGGGCGGTCAGCGGGGTCCGCGCCGACGGCTTGAGCACGACGGTGTTGCCGGTCGCGAGCGCCGGGCCGAGCTTCCACGAGGCCATGTAGAGCGGGTAGTTCCACGGCGCGATCGAGGCGACGACCCCGATCGGGTCGCGCCGGATGATCGAGGTGTGGCCGGCCGCGAACTCGTTCGCGGCGAGGCCGTCCATCACGCGGCTGGCGCCCGCGAAGAACCGGAAGAGGTCGGCGCAGACGGCCATCTCGTCGATGGCGGCGCCGACCGGCTTGCCCGCGTTCGAGCTCTCGAGCCGGCCGAGCTCGTCGCCGCGCGCCTCGAGGGCGTCGGCGATCTTGAGCAGGAGCAGCGAGCGGTCCTGCGGGGTCGTCTTCTTCCAGGACTGGAAGGCGGTGTCGGCGGCCTCGACGGCCCGGTCGACGTCCTCGGCGGAGCTGGCCGGGACGCTCGCGATGGCCTGGTCGTTGGCCGGGTTGATGACCTCGGCCGTGCGGCCGTCGGCGGCATCGACGAACTCGCCGCCGATGAGCTGCTTGTAGGTCTTGACGCGCTCGGCGACGTCGGTCATCGGGGTGTCCTCCTGGAAGGTGACGGGGTCGTGTCAGTCCACGGGATGGTGGCGCCATCGTAGACCGCGGCGGATAGCCCGTCCCGCCACGTGGGGCGAGCGATGCCGAGCCTCGGCGTTCAGCCCGCGACCGGCTGTCCCGTCACCGCGACGCGCTCGATGAGGTCCGCGGCGCGGACCGTGCCGGATCCCGACTTGATGCGCGACGACATCTCGCTCAGGCGGCGCGCCAGCGCCCGGTCGTCGAGCAGCTCGTCGATCGCGTCCGACAGCTCCTCGTCGCGGAAGTCGTAGGTCGCGAGCCGTCGCCCGAACCCGGTCTCGTCGACCCGCTGGGCGTTGTCGACCTGGTCCCAGAACAGCGGCAGCACGATCATCGGCTTGCCGTGGTGGAACGCCTCGGTGACGGTGTTGTTGCCGCCGTGCGTGATCACGAGGTCCACCTGCGGGAGGATCGCGGGCTGCGGCAGGAACCCCTCCCCCGTCTGGTTGTCGTGAAGGGTGATCTGGTCGGCGAGCGGGCCCTTCGAGACGATGACCCGATGCTCGGTGGTGGCCAGCAGGTCGACCAGGCGCTGCATCAGCCCCACGTCCGCGGAGCCGAGCGAGCCCAGCGACAGGTAGATCAGCGCCCCGTCGCGCTCACGGAGGTGGTCCGGCAGCTCCCAGGTGGCATCCGCGGCACGGACCGAGGAGTCCACGCGGTGCCACGTCGGACCGAGCGCGCGCTCGCGGGCGTAGTCCGCCTCGGCCGGGTAGCCGTAGAGGTTGAGCCACGGGGATTCGGCGGTGAAGTCCGGCCCGAGCGGGCCGTACGACAGGCCGGGCTCGCCATGCTCGCGGCAGAACGCGTCGAAGTCGGCCCACATCTCGCCGTGCGTCCGCCGGACCTCATCGAGGAAGGCCGGCCAGTCCCGCCGGTCGGCCGCGGGATAGCCCGACGAGAACGGGGCGATGGCCGGGTCCTTGATCTCGGCCGGGTTGCACGACACGATGCGGACCCACGGGCGCCCGGACGCGCCGAGCGCCGGGAACGACACCACGTTGTCCTCGACGATGACGTCAGGCCCGACCTCGTCGAAGATCTCGAGCAGGCGCGAGTCGACGTACTTCGCCCCGTCGATCAGGGCCTGGAAGGTCGGGGCGATGAACTCGCCGAGCTGCTCGATGGTCGGCTTCCGGAAGACCGGGGCGGTGTCGCGGATGAAGTCGATCCAGAACTGCCCGGGGATCTCGGGCTCGGCCGGTGGCGGGCCGAGCCGCATCAGGCGCTCCTCGAAGCCCTTCGCCTCGAGCGTCCCGGCGAACGATTCCTCGACCACGAACACGACCCGATGGCCGCGGGCGCGCAGCACCTGGCCGATGCCGACGCAGTTGTTCGTCGGTCCGTAGGCGCCCTCGGGAAAGAAGACGACGGTGCGGGCGTCGGTCATGGCCGGAGTCTAGCGGCCGAGGCTCGGCGCGATGACGGGTCTCGCCTGGCACCGCGGGCGCCGGCTATCGGCTCTCCGCGGCCTCCAGCGCGCGCTGCTTCGGTGCCCAGGGCACGACGATCCGCTCGATGACGCCGACAAGGGCGAACAGGAGCAGCGAGACGATCGCCGTCAGCAGCATCGCCGCGAAGACCAGGTCGGTCCGGAAGCTGTTCTGCGACAGCTGCATCCAGATCCCCAGACCGCTGGTCGCCCCGACGTACTCGCCGAAGATCGCGCCGATGACCGCGTAGACGACGCTGATCCGCAGGCCGGTGAACAGGTACGGCAGCGTCGCCGGCCAGCGCAGGCGACGGAAGGCCTGGGACGACGTGGCCCCCATCGAGCGCATCAGGTCCATCGCCGCGGGGTCGACCCGCCCGAACCCGTCGAGCAGCACGACGGTCACCGGGAAGAACGTCACGAGCACGACGATGACGACCTTCGGCAGCAGGCCGAACCCGAACCAGATCACGAACAGCGGGGCGATGGCGACGATCGGGATGGTCTGGCTCGCGACGAGCAGCGGCTCGACGGCGCGACGGACCGGCGTCCAGCGATCGAGCGCGATGGCCGCGGCGATCGCGAGGGCCACCGACACGGCGACGCCCACGATGGTCTCGACCAGCGTCGGGACCAGGTGCGACGCGGCGGCGGCCCGGAAGTCCCAGAGCGCCGTGAGCACGCGCGACGGGGCCGGCAGCGTGACGGGGTCCAGCCCGGCCAGGCGGACATACGCCTCCCAGAGCGCGACCAGCGCCAGCACGAGGAGCACGGGTGGCACCCATCGTCGCCGGCGGTCGCCCGAGTCGGTCATGGCAGGTACGCGTTCGAGAACAGCGCGGCGTAGTCCGGCGGGGCGGTCAGCGGCTTGCCATCGGCGTCGGTGAGCAGCCCCTGGTCGAAGAGGAAGCCCGAGTAGCCCTGCCACCGCTCCAGCGTCTGGCGCCCGACGGCGCCCTGGGCGTCGCGCAGGAAGCCGCCGTCGGCGAGGAACCGCTGGCTGGCCGCCGGGAGGTCGGGGCTGCCATCGAAGACACCGGGGTTCTGGGCGACCAGGATCGCCGCGGCGTCATCGGGATGGTCCGCGGCGAACTCGAACCCGCGGGCGGAGGCCGAGACGAACGCCTTCGCGAGGTCCGGCTCCCGGTCGAGCCATCGCCGGTCGCAGGCGAGCACGACCTGGTAGAAGTCCGGGAACCCGTAGTCGGTGAAGGCGAAGGTCCGCAGCGGGATGCCCCGCTGGCCGGCCTCGATGCCTTCCCAGGCCGCGAACGTGATCACGAAGTCCGCGCGCTTCGCGTAGAGGGCCTCGTAGGCGGCCGTGTCCAGCGTCACCGTCGTGAAATCGCCCTTGCCGCCGTCGGCCTTGATCACGGCCTTCAGCGTCGGGTCCTCGTTCGGGTAGCCGAAGCCGGCGTACGTCTTGCCGTCGAGGTCGCGCGGCCGCTTGATGGCGGACGACTCGAGGACGGCGATCTCCTGGGCCGTGTGCTGGAGGATCGCCATGACGGAGACGAGCGGCGCGCCGGCGGCGGTCGCGAAGGTCATCGCGTCCTGGAAGCTGATGCCGCACTCGGCCTGGCCGGCGGCGACGAGCGCCTCCGGGGTCGCGCTCGAGTACGGCAGCACCTGGAGCTCCACGCCGGCATCCCGATACCAGTCCTTCGCCTGGGCGACGAAGAACCCGGTGTGGTTCGTGTTCGGGGTCCAGTCGAGCGCGAGGCGGACCGGCCGGGCCGGACCGGCATAGGGGGACGCCGATGCGGACGCGGCTGCCGACGGCGATGCCGACGGACTCGATCCCGGCCACGTCCGTGGACGCGGCCGATGCGGGTGGCGTCGCGGCTGGAGCCGGACTGCACGCGGCCGATGCGAGGATCAGGGCGCTGAGAAGGGTCGCGCACAGGCTCGGATGCCGACGGGTGCGCTCGGTGGGCAAGGTCATCGATGATCTCCAGTCGCGAGAGACGGGAACGCCGCCTCCGGGTGCCGGGGACGGCGTCATCGATGACGTTCGGCCTGCTTCCTTCGCCGGTACGAGCCGGATCAGGTTCGGCGGGTCTGTGGCCTTGACCACACTCTCAGCGCGTCAGCGCTCCCCGGAGGCATATGAAGTTGGTGGCACGGTAGCACGGCGGCCGAACTGGCGGCCATTCCGGGTCTCGAGGACGGTCAGCCGCATCGCTCGCGCAGCCACGCGATGATGTCGTCGACGATCGCCGGGCCCTCGGGCTCGTTGTGGAGCTCGTGGCGAAGCTCCGGGAAGGTCCGTCGCTCGACGCCAGGCACCGTTCCCAGGACCGCCGACGCATCCGTCGGGACGAGGCGGTCATCCTCGCCGTGCAGGACGAGGACCGGCATGCCGAAGCCGCCCGGCACCGCCGCGAGGACCCGCTCCTGCTCGCGGAACGCGGCGACCGCGAACCGGGCGGTGCTGGTCTTGATGCAGAGCGGATCGTCGACGGTCTTCGCCGCGACCGACGGATCCCGCGAGAGCGTCGTGCCATCGATGTCGTTCGGGATGTCGAACGTCGGACGCACCCTGGCGACCACGCCGACGAGCGAGCGCTTCCACGCCGGGATCGCGTCTCCCAGCGCGGGCGCGCTCAGGACCGCGAGGTCCGGCTTCGGCCGGTCCGTCAGGAGATAGCCCGCGGAGATCAGGCCGCCGAGCGAATGCCCGTAGATCGCGACGCAGCGACCGGCCGAGGCGCCCCGGACGGCCGCCAGCCGCTCGGCGAGGTCGTCGTGCAGCTGCGACCAGCGCTCGACGTCACCGCGCCGGCCGCCCGATCCGCCCATGCCGCGGTGGTCGTAGGCCCAGGTCTCGATGCCGGCCGCGCTCAGCTGGTCGCCCACGTGCTCGTAGCGCCCCGAGTGCTCGCCCAGGCCGTGGACCAGCAGGACCGAGCCCCACGGCGCGCCGGCCCACGCTCCCCCGGCCTCGGCCTCGTCGGCCGGCCAGTGCCGGACGAGCAGGTCCGTGCCGTCGGCGGTGGTGGCGTGGCTGACGATCGACGGCATCGGCGCAGCGTACGCGACCGACGGCGCCGCGATGGGACCCGGCCGCTAGCATCGTCGGATGGGTGTCGGCGACGGATGGGTCGAGCTCGGCGATCGGGTCTTCGTCCGTCGCTACGCGTTCTACGACCAGAACATCGGGGTGATCCTCGGCGGCCGCGAGGTCCTCGTCATCGACACGCGCTCGACCCACCAGCAGGCGCGCGAGATCCTCGCCGACCTGCGCGAGCTGACCCAGGACCCGGTCACGGTCGTCGTGGACACGCACGGCCATTTCGACCACGCCTACGGCAACCGGGTCTTCCGGCCCGCCACGATCTGGGGGCACGACGGCTGCGTCACCTTCATGGACCGGACCGGCGAGCAGCGGCGCGACCGGATCGCCCGCGAGGAGCCGGCCCTCGCCGACGACCTGCGCGAGGTCGTCATCGACCCGCCGGACCGGACCTTCTCCGAGCGCGCCACGATCGAGGTCGGCGGACGCGCGGTCGAGCTCGCCTACCTCGGTCGCGGCCACACCGACCACGACATCGTCGTCGACGTGCCCGGCGCGGACGTCCTGTTCGCGGGCGACCTGATCGAGCAGGGCAACGTCCCGTTCTTCGGCGACGGCTACCCGCTCGACTGGGTCGCGACGGCCGACGCCCTGGTCCCGCTCGTTCGCGGCGTCGTGGTGCCCGGCCATGGCGACCACGCCGGGCGCGCGTTCGCCGCCGCGCAGGCCGCCTCGCTCGCAGCGCTCGTCGACCTCGCCCGCCGGGTCCACGACGGCGTCATGACCCTCGACCAGGCGATCGCGGCGCACCCCTTCCCGGACTTGCCACCCGAGGACGCCCGGAGCGGGCTCAGACGGGCGCTCGCGCAGCTCCGGAGCGAGCTCGACGAGGGCTAGCCGCCGACCCGCACGATCCAGCGCCCGCGCGCCTCGCCGGCGACGATGGCGTCGAGCGCGTGCGTCGAGCGTCTCGAGCGTGACCTCCTGGCAGTGCACGCCGAGGTCACGCGGGCGGAGGTCCGTCGCGAGGCGGTCCCAGGTCTCGCGACGCCGGTCGATCGGCATGTTGACCGAGTCCATGCCGAGCAGCGCGACGCCGCGCAGGATGAACGGGAAGACGGTGGTCGCGAGCGCGGGGCCGCCGGCATTGCCGCTGGACGCCACGGCCCCGCCGATCCGAAGCGTCCGCAGCACGTAGGGGAGCGTCGCGCCGCCGACCGCGTCCACGGCCCCGGCCCAGCGCTCCGATTCGAGCGGCTTGCCCTCGGCGGTCACCTCGTCCCGGGTCAGGATCCCGGCCGCCCCGAGCGCGGTCAGCCGCGCCGCCTCGTCGGGCTTGCCGGTCGCGGCCCAGACCTCGTACCCGCGGTCGGCCAGGATCGCGAGCGCGGTCCCGCCGACGCCACCGCTGGCCCCCGTCACGAGGACCGGCCCGTGGTCGGGCGTCAGGCCGCGCTCCTCGAGCGCGACGACGGACATCGCCGCGGTGAACCCGGCGGTCCCGATGCTCATCGCGTCGCGCGGCGTCAGGCCGGGCGCGAGCGGCACGACCCAGCCGGCGGGCACGCGCTGGTACGGCGTGTAGCCGCCGTGCCGCGACACGCCGATCTCGTAGCCGTGGGCGAGCACCTTCGAGCCGACCGCGATCGACGGGTCCTCGCTCGCGATGACCTCGCCCGCGAGGTCGATGCCGGGGATCAGCGGGCTGATCCGGGCGACCTTGCCGTCGGCGCGCGTGGCGAGCCCGTCCTTGTAGTTGACGCTCGACCATTCGACGCGGACCTCGACCTCGCCGGCCGGCAGGTCGGTCTCGCGGAACGTGCGGACGCCGCGCTCGACCGCGGCGACGCCGTCACGGTCGACCTTCTCGGCGACATAGGCGGGGAACTCGGCCGGGATCGCGGTCATGTCGCCGATCGTACGTCGCGAGTCGCGGGCCGCGCGCCAGCGTTGCGTTTCGGTCGCGAGCGTTGACGACCGATGGTTGCGGCGAGCACTATCGCCGGGTTGTGATGACACGCCGTTCGGACATGTGTATGCGCCGGCGGCCCGACCGAGAGGTGCGGGTCTGACGTCCCGCGCAGTCACGACGATGTAGGCAGCGGGACCGAAGACCGGTCCCCGGGCCGCGACTCCACAGAGGAGCCGCGGTCTTTTTGTTTGCCCCAGGAACCCACCATGGAGGCACCGAACCCGCGATGGCAGAGCTCGATCCGACCACCTTCCGCCCGGAGACCCGGGCGCTCCACTCGGGCCAGAAGCCCGACCCGGCGACGAACGCCCGCGCCGTCCCGATCTATGCGACCACGAGCTACGTCTTCGACGACGCCGCGCACGCGGCGCGGCTCTTCGGGCTGCAGGAGTTCGGGAACATCTACACCCGGATCATGAACCCCACGACCGACGTGTTCGAGCAGCGGGTCGCCGCGCTCGAGGGCGGCGTGGCCGCGCTCGGGGTCGCCTCGGGCCAGGCCGCCGAGACGCTCTCGATCCTCAACCTCGCCCGCGCCGGCGACAACATCGTCAGCTCCTCGTCGCTCTACGGCGGCACCTACAACCTGTTCACCCACACGCTGCCGAAGATCGGCATCACCACGACCTACGTCGACGGCTCCGATCCCTCGGCCTTCGGACGGGCGATCAACGAGAAGACCAAGGCGGTCTTCCTCGAGCTGATCGGCAATCCGCGCCTCGACGTCCACGACCTGGCGTCGATCGCCGACGTGGCGCACGCCCGCGGCGTCCCGGTCATCGTCGACAACACCTTCGCCCCGCTGATCGCCCAGCCGATCAAGCACGGCGCGGACATCGTCATCCACTCGGCCACGAAGTGGATCGGCGGCCACGGCACGGCCATCGGCGGCGTCGTCGTGGACGGCGGCACCTTCGACTGGACGGCGTCCGAGCGGTTCAAGCAGGACTTCGTCGACCCGGATCCGTCCTACCACGGGATCAGCTACACGGCGGCCTTCGGGAACCTGGCGTTCATCCTCAAGCTCCGCGTCCAGGGCCTCCGCGACATCGGGGCGGCGCTGAGCCCGTTCAACGCCTTCCTGTTCCTCCAGGGCCTCGAGACCCTGCCGCTGCGCATCACCCGCCACAGCGAGAACGCGCTGGCGGTCGCCAAGTGGCTGGAGACCCGGCCCGAGGTCACCTGGGTCAGCTACCCGGGCCTCGATTCGCACCCGTCGCACAAGCAGGCCGTGAAGTACCTCAAGGGCGGCTTCGGCGGCATCGTGACGTTCGGCGTCAAGGGCGGCGTCGAAGCCGGCCGCCGGCTCATCGACAACGTCCAGATCTTCTCGCTGCTGGCGAACGTCGGCGACGCGAAGTCGCTGATCATCCACCCGGCATCGACCACGCACTCGCAGCTGGAGCCCGAGGAGCAGATCGAGACCGGCGTGACGCCGGACCTCATCCGGCTCTCGGTGGGCCTCGAGCACGTCGACGACCTCATCGCCGACCTGACCCAGGCCCTCGAAGCGGCGACCGCCGAGGCTCCGAACGAGGGAGCGCTCGTCGGGGCGGCCGGATGACGGTCGGAGCCCGCGCGACGCGGCCGGCCGGTCTCCCCACGGGGACCGGCCGGCTCGAGTCGGCCGGGCTCGGTCCGTTCGAGCTCGACGACGGCACGGTCCTCCCCGAGCTGACCGTCGCGTACCGGCACGACGGCCTCGCCCCGTCGGACGGGCCGCAGGTCCTCGTCGTCCACGCGCTCACCGGCTCGGCCGACGCGGCCGGCGACTGGTGGGAGCCGCTCATCGGCGACGGCCGGGCGCTGGACACGGCACGGTTCGGCGTGCTGTGCGCCAACCTGCTCGGCGGTCGCTACGGCACCAGCGGCCCGGCCTCGATCGACCCGGCGACGGGCCGGGCGTACGGCGCGACCTTCCCGCAGGTCACGACGCGCGACCAGGCGCGGGCCCAGTGGCGGCTGCTCGATGCGCTCGGCATCGGCCGGCTCGCCCTCGTCGCCGGCGGGTCCCTCGGCGGCATGGTCGCGCTGGAGGTCGCCCTGTCCAGGCCCGACGCCGTGGCACACCTCGCCCCGATCGCCGCCCCGGCCGCCACCGGCCCGATGGCCGTCGCCTGGAACCACCTCCAGGTCGAGCTCATCGACCGGCTCGGCGACGACGGTCTCGCGCTGGCCCGCCAGCTGGCGATGACCACGTATCGGAGCGAGGAGGACTTCGACGGGCGGTTCGGCCGCTCGGTCGAGCCGGATGGCCGGCCGTCGATCGTCAGCTACCTCGACCACCAGGGGGCGAAGCTCGTCGAACGGTTCGATCCGGCGACGTACCGGATCCTCGCCGGCGCGATGGACCGGCACGACATCGGGGACGGCCGCGGCGGCACCGAGGCAGCGCTCGCTGCCCTGGCCGCGTCCGGGACCAGGCTGACCGGGATCGGGATCCAGGACGACATCCTGTACGGTCCCGCGCCAGGTCCGGGCGCTCGTGGCCGCGGCGGCGTCGGCGGGCGTCGATGCACGCTATCGCGAGATCCACTCGACCAAGGGCCACGACGCGTTCCTGGTCGAGTGGGACCAGCTCACCGACCTGCTGCGGCGAGACGCTCGAGCGGCGCTAGCCGCCGTCGGGCGGGGGCGGCGTGGGGGTCGGCGTCGGCGTGGGCGTCGGGGTCGGGGCCGGCCACTCCTGCTGGCGCCACAGGTACTCGCGCAGCGTGAGCTTGCTGTCGCGGACCTTGGCGGCCACGTCCCGCCCGACGTAGCGGTAGTGCCACGGCTCGTACATGTAGCAGGTCAGCGAGGTCTTGCCCTTGGGGTAGCTCATGATGAAGCCGTACTTCCACGCGTTCGCGGCCATCCACTTGCCGGCCTTCGTGGTGGCCCAGTCGGTGACGTTCCACGGGTCGGCGCCGCCGTAGCTCTTGAAGTCGAGGGCCGTGCCCAGCTGATGCTCGCTGTGGCCCGCCCTGGCGCTCTCCTTGAGCGCGAAGGCATAGCCGTGCGCGCGGACCCATGACAGGAAGGTCGCCTTCTGGGTCGTGTAGCTGCGGAACGCCGAGGCGACCGCGAGACGCGCCCCGGCGGAGCGGGCCGCCGTGGCCATCGCCTTCAGGTCCGCGATCACCAGCAGCCGGACGCGCTCGCCGCCGTTCAGCCCGGCCATCGTGGTCCAGCGCAGGTCCGTGGGCGCGTAGCCGGAGCCGAGCCGCAGGCTGGAGTCCAGCACGGTGCGCGGCCACTGGCTGAGCGAGCGCTGCTTGGTGAGGGTGTCCGCGACCTTGCAGGTGGGCAGCGCCGGGGCTGCCGAGGCGGTCGACGCGAGCCCGGTCGCCAGCGCCACGGCGACGACGAGGAGGATCAGCGACGCGGCGGACGCGCGGCCACGGGAGCGGGCACGGGGCCCGGCGATGGTCGGGGGGAAGGGCATGACGCGGCGAATCGTACGACGGGGCGTCCATCGCTGGCCACTCCCCCGAACGTACCGGGGCATCGCAGGCGCGTTGCGACCCGCCGATGGCCGCCTTCCCGGCGGCGCGGACCTAGGCGCTCGGGCTCGGCTCGGCGGGCAGCGACGGCGTCGGCTTGACGGTCGGCTTGGCCGTGGGCTTCTTCGTCGGCTTCGGGGTCGGCTTCGGCGTCGCATGCGGCGCGACCCGGCCGCAGCTGCTCACGCCGCTCCCGTTCGCGGCCTTGGTGCTGCCCTTCGGGGCCACGTAGGCCTTCTTCGGCAGCGAGCCGTCGGTCGGGAAGAGGTCGGCGGCGAGCGCCCGGATCTTCTTCAGGTCCGGGATCTGGACCGAGCCGCGGGGATCGTTCCGGCCCGAGGCCACGAGGGGATGCGCGATGACCGCCCGATACGTGCCGTTCCGTCCGATCTTCGTGGCCGCGTCGGCGAGGTCGGGCAGCAGCTTGCGCGGGACGTTGGTCGTGACGGTCTGGCCGACCGCCCGGAGCAGGCCGATCGGATCGTTGACGAAGCCGCCCTTGACCACCCGGTCGCGGATGCCCGAGAGGACCTCCTGCTGGCGCGCGGCCCGCGTGAAGTCGCTCTCGCCGGCCGCCTTGCGGACGCGTGCATACGCGAGCGCCTGGTTCCCGTTGAGGTGGTGCTTGCCGGCCGTGATGGCGAACCCGTTGGTGAACCCGTACTCGCGGTAGCGGACGTCGCAGAAGGCGTGGGCGACGTTCACGTCGACCCCGCCGAGCTTGTTCACGACCTGGACGAAGCCGCCGAGGGTGACCGCGGCGTAGTAGTCGATCTTGACGTTGAGCAGCTTGCCCAGCGCGCCCATCAGGACGTCGAAGCCGGTCCCGTCGTTCTGGGGGAACTGCTTCGGGTGGTTCCGGACGTAGGAGACGAGCCCGTTGATCTTGCCGCGGAACTTGCGGCCGTCAGCCAGCGGCACGTCCACCATGTCGCGGGGCACGGACACCATCGACACGGTCTCGGTCGCGGGGTCCATCGAGACCACGATCATCGTGTCGGTCCCGTAGGTGTGGCGGCCGACCCCGGCGTCCACGCCGACGATGACCCCGGTGATCCGCGGGTCCACCGGGACGGGCGTCGGCGAGGGCGATGCGCTCGGCAGTCCGCTCGGCGAGGGCTCGGCCGGGATCAGGTTGCTCGCGTCGGGCTCCGGCTGCTGCGACGGCAGGATCGCCGTCGGCGATGGGTCGACGAAGACCTCGTCGGCGGTCTCGCGCGCGACCTCGGTCGCGTAGCCGGCGTACGCCTGCGGCACGATGATGAGGAGCAGCAGCAGGACGATCGGCAGGGCGTCGCCCTTCCCCATCCGCGGCAGGCCGGGCGCGAACAGGCTGGACGCGACCGCGATGAGGCGCCACACGAGCAGGACGCCCTGGAACGCCAGCAGGCCCCAGATGACCTCCGACTCGAGGAGCGTCGCCACGAGGCGCGGGCCCGAGGTCGTCAGCGCGATGTAGACGGCCGCGAGCAGCGCCAGGATCGTGGGGGTCAGGAAGATCGCCCCGAGCAGTCGACGGCCGGCGACCACGTGGCCGAGGCCGGGGATGATGGCGTCGAGGATGGCGGGGACGTAGCGCCGGCGGGTGCTCGGCGTGGCGGACGTGACGGTGTCCGCGGCGTCGTCTGTCACCGGCGCAGGGTAGCAGCCCTCGTCCAGTCGGGCCGCCGGCGGTGCCGCCGAGCCGCCCGGACCTGCCGCCGAGCCCCATGCGGTATCATCGCCGCCGCTCCACTGGCGAGTGGCCAAGCGGTAAGGCGCCTGACTCTGGATCAGGAGATCGAAGGTTCGAATCCTTCCTCGCCAGCCAGCTCCCTGACCGGGTGGTCCCCGATCCCACCGCCACTGCCTGTGGGTTCGTGCGGCGTGGATCTGCGAGAGCTGACGCCGCACGAGGAAAGGGCACGAGCCATGTCCCTCGTCCGCGTCCAGAACTTCTCGATCTCCCTCGACGGCTTCGGCACCGGCGACGGCCTAAGCCTCGAAGCGCCCTTCGGCCACGCCGGCGAACGGCTGCACACGTGGATGTTCGCCACCCCGTGGGGACGTCAGATGCTCGGCGAGCCGGGCGGCACCCGCGGCGTCGACGACGCCTTCGCGCGGCAGTTCGCCACCGGGTTCGGCGCGGAGATCATGGGGGCCGGGAAGTTCGGCCCGCCCGGCTGGCATGACGACCCGGCGTGGACGGGCTGGTGGGGTCCCGACCCGCCATTCCACACGCCGACCTTCATCCTCACGCATCACCCGCGCCCGTCGATCGAGATGGAGGGTGGCACCACGTTCCACTTCCTCGATGCCTCGCCTGCGGAGGCGCTCGACACGGCGCGCGCGGCCGCGGGCGGTCTGGATATCCGGCTCGGCGGAGGCGCGACCATGATCCGCGAGTTCCTTGCAGCCGGGCTGGTCGATCACATGCATGTCGTCCTGGTCCCGATCCTGCTCGGCCGGGGCGTCCGCCTCTGGGACGGCCTGGAGGGCATCGACGAGCAGTACGAGATCGAGGCCACGTCCTCGCCGAGCGGCGTCGTGCACCTGACGTTCACCCGTCCCTGGAGGTGAGGAGCCCACCGGTCGGCGCCCGCGTCAGCCCGCGGCGATCGGCTCGTCCGGGGACGACCAGGCGCGCGAGAGCGCGCGCGCCGATCCGTGTCTACATTGCGCGTACGCGGGCCGATCGGTCGCGTCGCTGATCGCCTGCCTCTGGCCCGCGTCGCCTGGAGGACCTCACGTGATCGTCGCCGCTCCCCGCCACCCCGTCGTGGTCCGCTTGAACGCGCAGCGCTACGCCGACCTCCAGCTCCGGCTGGCCGACCGGATCACGGCGTTCGCCGGGTCGATGAAGTTCGTCTACATCCACGCCGTGGTGTTCGCCGTCTGGATGATCTTCTTCGAGCAGAGCCCGTGGCCGACGCTCACCCTCGCCGTCTCGCTCGAAGCGATCTTCCTGTCGACCTTCGTGATGATCGGGCAGAACCGTCAGGGCACCTTCCAGCAGGCCAAGGCCGACCACGACTTCGGGGAGGAGGAGCAGGAGCTGAGGCAGAACACCGAGCTCACCCGGCAGATCCACGCGCTGACCCTGGAGCTCCACGAGCGCCTGATCGGCAAGGCGCCGGGGGAGCGGCCGGACGCCTCGAGCTAGACACCTCACTGGGCCGGGATCGGTCAGAGATGGCCACGACGAGACCTTCGACGACGTGGGCCGGGCTCGCCGCTACACTTCCGCGGATGCCCGATCCGAACGTTCGACGGCGGCTCCAGGCCGCGGTCCGGCCAAGCTCCCGTCGGGCGGCGAGATGACCGCCAGGACGCTCACGCTCGGGGGCACGCCCTACCCGCTGTACCTGCCGAGCATCCGCGATCCGCGGCTCCACGTGGCGTCGGTGATCATCACGATCCACGTGCTCGGGCAGCTCGGGCTCCACTTCCGGGTGAGCGTCCCGCAGATCCTCGCGGCGATCATCACGACGGCCGTCATCGAGATCGTGCTCACCTTCCGCTCATCGCGGTCCTTCGTCTGGCCCGCCAGCGCGATGCTGACCGGCAGCGGCGTCGCCCTCATCCTGCGGGTCGTCGGGACGCCGCCGGACCAGCCGTGGAACACCGACGGGTGGTACATCTTCGCGGGCGTCGCCGCGTTCTCGCTGCTCACCAAGTACGTGATCAAGTACCGCGGCACGCACGTCTTCAACCCATCGAACATCGGGCTCGTGGTCGCGTTCGTCGTGCTCGGCAGCACGCGCGTGGAGCCGCTGGACTTCTGGTGGGCGCCCCTGAACGCCTGGATGCTCACGGCCTACGCGGTGATCATCATCGGCGGCCTGCTGATCACCCGGCGACTGCGCCTCCTGGTGCTCGCGGCGGCGTTCTGGCTGACCCTCAACCTCGGCGTCGGGACGCTCGCGGCGTCCGGGCACTGCATGGTCGCGAACTGGTCGTTCACCCCGGTCTGCGGCGCGGACTACTGGCGGGTGATCGTGACCTCACCCGAGGTCCTGATCTTCCTGTTCTTCATGATCACGGACCCGAAGACGACCCCGGCCGGGCAGGTCGGTCGCGTCGCGTTCGGGATCCTCGTCGCGGTGGTCAGCACGCTGCTGATGGCGCCGCAGACCAACGAGTTCGGGACCAAGGTGGGGCTGCTCGCCGGGCTGGTCGTCGTCTGCGCGGCGCGTCCGCTGCTCGACCGGCTCGTGCCGGAGCCGCGCTCCGCCGCGGACGATGTCGGGCGGTACGCGACGGGGCTAGCCACGGGGGGCCCGGGAGCCGGGCTCGCCAGGGGCGCCGCGCGGGTCGCGCTCATCGTCGGCGCGGTGCTCGTCCTCGGCGTCGGCATCGTCATGGCCGGCACGCCCGCGCGCGGGACGCTCGGCCCGGACGTGGCGGAGGTCCTCGACCGGGTCCCCCACCAGATCGACCCGTCCACGTTCCCGTCGATCACCGTGAGCCAGGACGTCACCGACTTCGACCCGACGATGGAGGGCGCCGGCGCCCAGCAGCTGCTGCTGACCGTCGCGGAGAACCTCGAGCTCGAGAACCAGGCGCTGCTGCGACGCGACGGGTCGATCCTGACCGCGGTGGACCACGGCGACCGGCTGATCGACCTGCAGGGCCGCCTCGCCGCGGCGACCGCGAGCGGCATCACGACGACCCGGCACTACGCCTTCGACGACGTCTCGATGTCGCTGCTGAAGCCGTTCGGCAAGCAGACCGGTCTGAGCATCGGCATCCATGCCACGGGCACGGTCACCGAGGAGACCTACGACGCGGCCGGGACCCTCCAGACGACCACGAGCGAGCCGTTCGACCAGGTGTTCGTCACGCGCCGGGCGACCGGCGGTCGCTGGCTGAACGTCGACATGCTGCCACCGCCCGCCGGCGGCTGAGTCCTCGCGACACGCCCGGGGCGCGCCGCCCGTCAGGCCCCGAGCTCGCTCGCTGCCAGCGCGGTTCCCTCGACCCGCGCCGCGATCTTCGCGAACGCCGTGTCGCGCGAGGTCGAGGTGTCGTCCCCGAACGGGGAGAAGCCGCAGTCGTCGGTCGTGCCGAGGTGGTCCAGGTCGATATGGCGCGCCGCGTGCAGGACCCGGTCCCGGACGGTCTCGGGCGTCTCGATCCGCGGGTCGATCGGGTCGATCACCCCGACGAAGACCCGCCGGTCGCCCGTGGCCAGCCCGCCGAGGATCTTGAGCACCCCTTCGGGGTCGGCCTCGCTGGCGAGCTGGATGTAGAAGTTGTCCAGGTTGAGCCGGAACAGCGTCGGCAGGAGCGCCGCGTAGTCGATGTCGGCGCTGTGCGTGGAGTCCTGGTCCCCGCCCGGGCAGGAGTGGACGCCGACCTTCCGGCGGTCCTCGTCGCTGAGCTGGTCGAGGACCTGGTTGTTGAGGTCCACGAACGCGTTCAGCAGCCCGCCCGACGGATCCAGCTTGAGCGACAGGCGCGCCTCGGTGAAGTCGATCTGGACGATCGCCCCGCGGTCGAGGCAGCCGCGGATCTCGGACAGGGCCTCGGCGACCAGGTCCTGCACGAAGGCCTCGCGGGAGTAGCCATCCATCCCGCCGCCCGGGTACATGAGGCTGATCGCGGAGGCCGAGATGACGGCCTGCTTCATCGTCGCCGTCGTCTGCCCGGCGGCGGCATCGAGGTATTCGTAGGCCTTCGTCGCGTAGCGGAACGGGCTCGTCGTGAGGACCGGCAGCTCGCGCGTGTGGCCGTCCTCGAACGGGATGGTCACCCCGCCCGGCGCGAGCGCCAGACCGGCGACCGGGTACGTCGCGAAGCTGGGCTTGCGCTGCTCGCCGTCGGTGACGACCGGGGAGCCCGTCGCGGCGAACCGCTCGAGCGTGTCGCGCACGGCGTCGTCGAACAGGGCGTCGAGCGCCTCGGCCGAGATGGTCCCGGCGCCGGCGGCGGCCATGCCGGCCTGCAGTTCCGGGGAACGGGGGATGCTGCCGATGGGTTCGGTCGGGATGGTCATGCATGCATGCTATCGGCTGGCAAGCGACCCTGACTAGAGGGTTTGGCATACTTGCCGCCGGAATCCCCCCGTTGCCCGACAGGAGAATGGCGCATGGCCCGCGACGACGAACGACTCGAGCGCTCCCAGGAAGACCCGATCGTCGGCGGACTGCCCGACGTCCCCGGGATCCTCACCGCCCTCCGCCTGACGCCCGAGCTGGGCATCCACCTGCGCGGGCTGGCCGACGAGCTGCTCGTCAACGACTTCGCCGGGGCCACGATCAGCCGGCCCGAGCGCGAGATGCTCGCGACCGCCGTCTCGGCGGCCAACGACTGCTTCTACTGCATGGACTCCCACGGCGCCTTCGCGAGCGCCCTGCTCGAGGTCCACGGCGAGACCGAGCGGCTGCCGCTGGTCGACGTCATCAAGCTCGGCTCGTCCGACGGGTTCGACGACAAGATGCAGGCGCTCCTCCACATCGCGCGGACCGTGCGTGGCGACGCCCGCGAGCTCACGGCCGACGACGTGGCCGCGGCCCACGCGGCCGGGGCGAGCGACGCCGACGTCCAGCTCGCGGTCCTCATCGCGGCCGCCTTCTCGATGTACAACCGGATGGTCGAGGGGTTCCGCGCCAGGACGCTGCCGAGCCCGGACGCCTATCGCGGGCGCGCCGCCGAGATCGCGGCGCACGGGTACAGCGACAACCGGGTCACTGCCGTCCCGAGCTGACCGCCGGACCGGCCTCAGCGTGGGCCTGGTCCGCTCTGGTCCCTCGCCGCCGGCCGAGTCTGGGTTCGCCGGCGTCCTCGCCGACCGTCCCACGCGACGCTCGACGGGCTCGACGATGTAGACCTCGATGCCGCCGGTCACGGCGTCGACCGCCGGCGCGACGAGGTCGTCACGGACGGAGCGGAGCGCCTGGACCAGGATGTCGCCCGAGGCGACGCCGGTGCCGACGAGGAACGCCGCCCCGGCCGCCGCGAGCAGCCCGGCGACCCGTTCCACGTCGGTCGGGGCGAGCATCGCCTGGACCAGCTGGAGACCCGGCAGCAGCGGCAGGATCGCCGGGACGACCCAGAGCGCGGCCGGCGCCTTGGAGCGGCGGGCGAGCAGGCGCCCGACGACCCCGATGATGATGGCGGCCCCGAGCGTCGCGAGCGACGGCTCGAGCAGGCCGAGCTCGGCGACGCCGATGAAGGCGAGCCACGCCGCGCCGCCGAGCGCGGCCGCCTGCGCGACCGAACCACCGAGGGGACGCCGAGGCGGATCGCGAACGCGCCGACGGCCACGAAGGCGGCGAGCCCGGCGACGACGTAGCCCCAATCGGTCCGTCCGACGGTCTCGATCGATGAGGAAGACGTCGAACCGCATCGCCACGGCGAGCCCCAGCAGGGTCCCGCCGGCGACGCCCGCGGCGAGCAGGAGGGCTTCGGCGAGCCGGGCGGACCCGGAGATCATCGACTGGTCGATGAGGTCGCGGAAGCCGGAGACGAGCGCGTACCCGGGCAGGAACCGCAGGAGGCTGCCGGTCAGGACGAGGCCGCCGGTGATCGGCACGCCGAGCTTCACGATCACCGCGACGAGCAGGGCCGACGCCGCGGCCCCGAAGACGAGGCGGAAGAACGGCGGCAGCGTCGAGCGATCGAGCACGCTGAGCGCCGGGCTGCACGATCAGCGCGATGAGCATCGTCGTCGGCGGCATCGAGGAGATTGCCGCCGAAGACGATGGTGGAGGCCGCGGCCGACACGCCCGGGGCGACGAACGAGATGAGCGCGCCGTAGGGCGACGCCTGCTCCTCGAGCGAGTCGAGCGCCGCCTCGGCGTCCTCGAGCGTCGACCGTCCCGTCGCGCACGCCGCGAGCCAGCGACGCGGCGGCCGCGAGACGTGCGAAGTCCGAGGTGCGGTCGCGCACGATGTGCAGCAGCGTCGTCGGCGATTCGAGGTCGCTCGGCATCGTGCGAGAGCGTGATGGTGGAGAAGGTCACGGCCGACTGGACGCCGTGCAGGCCGAAGGCTGAGGCGACGGCGATGGCGGCGGCTTCGACCTCGTCGGACTGCGCGCCGGAGCTCAGCATGGCGACGGCGGTGCGCATGGCGACACGCAGGACGCGCGCCGTCCGCTGCCGCTCGCCTGATCGGTCGCCGTGGCCGCTCGGGCCACCCGGATGGAGCAAGCCTCGTCCTCCCGCCGTCAGGGTCGATGGCGACGACGTCCGCGTCACGCGCCACCCGTGGAGGAGGATACGTCGTGCCGACGGCTCCGACGGTCGGCCGGGCGACCCGCGGTAGACTCGGACGAGCATGTCCGTCCCACGCCTGCCCGCGCTCGCGCTCCTCCTCATCTCGGCGATGGTCGTCTCGACCGCGTGCGGCGCCGCGGACCCGGGCATCGCCGACGCCGCGGTCCCGAACCCGACGTCCGCCGTGGCGGGGGCGGCGCGGTCCGCCGTGACGCCTTCCTCGGAGCCGCGCGCCTCGACCCCACCCGCGGTCGATCCGGCGCCGGCCGTCCGCCCGTCGCCGACCACCCGGGCCACGGCCACCCCGGCCGCGACCCCCGAGCCGGCGCGCAAGGCCTTCGCGATGAACCTCTACCGCAAGGGCGACTACGTGGCCCAGTTCACCTTCGAATGGTGCGTCGGGGCGAGCCTGCAGATGGCCCTCAACATGGCCACGGACGCATCGCACGCGAGCCGGAAGGACCAGCAGCGGCTCTGGGCGATGGCCCAGGCCCGTTCCAGCAGCCCGTTCGGCGGCGCCAACCCGCGTGGCTGGACGGCGGCCCTCAACGACCTCGGCATCGGGCCGTACGTGCTCGTGTCGCTCCCGACGTTCGAGGACGCGCTCCAGGTGGCCGCCCATGCCATCCGCGAGACGAAGCGGCCGGTCGGCCTGGTGATGTGGCGCGGGCGCCATGCCTGGGTCATGAGCGGCTTCGAATCGATCGGCGACCCGGCGGTCCACGACGAGGTCGAGGTCACCGGGGTCCGCGTCCTCGACCCCCTCTACCCGCACGGCAGCGGCAAGTGGGGACCCTCCCCGAGGCCGAATGCCCTGGTGTCGCCCGCGACGCTCGCGAAGCAGTTCGTGATCCGCGACCACGGCCGCGTCGATCTGGGCGTGCCGCCGGGCTATCTCCTGGTGCTGCCGACGGCCTGACCCGGTGGGGACGCGGCCGCGCTAGGCCGCGACGGCCAGCCCGGAGATGTCGATCAGGATCTCGCTGACACCGCCGCCGAGCGACCGCTCGACGGTCGGGCGTGCGAGTCCACGGAGGAGTCGCTGGATCGGCGCGTTGTCGACGTACATCGTCGCCGTCAGCGAACGGAAGCCCTCGCGCTGCGCCCACGCGACGCCGGCAACCAGCAGCCGCCGACCCACGCCCTGCCCCTGGAACCTGCCGGCGACGGCGATCGCGACCTCGGCGGTGGCGACGCCGTCTGGCTCGAGGCAAAGGTGCCCGACGATCCGCCCGCGGCCGGATGCGTCCGTGACGACCGCGACGAACCCATCGCGATGGGCATGGTCCGGGCTGCAGAACGAGACGGCCTGGGCTTCGCTCAGCCGCGCGCCGACGTGCAGGAACCGCGTGCGGCGATCCTCGGCGGAGAGCTCGGCATAGAACCGCTCGAGGCGGTCGATGTCGGCCGGGCGGATCGGGCGGATGCGAGGCGTCTCCATACCGGTACGGTACGGATGGGGACGCCGCGGCGGCAGGGTCGGATGGCCCCCGCGGCGCGGGTGGTTCGGCCCGAACGCGCCCGAGCAGGAGTTCGCGCAGAGGAAGGACCGGCGGTCCCGTGAGGGTTCCGCCGGTCCGTGGTCCGGGTTCGCGACCCGGTGGAAGGGTGGGCCGGATCGCTATCCGAGCAGGTAGTGGAGGGCCGGCCGATGGGCGACGATCTCGCTCTTCTCGATGATCGCGTCGAGCCCGTAGGCGAGACCGGCTTCCGCGTAGGCCACGTAGAGGGCGACGGTCACGTACATGACGGTCTCGTTGATCGGGCCGAACCCGAAGTCCCAGGCCGCGATGGTGATGAAGCCCATGAGCAGCGCGCCCATGACGCCCGCGAACCGGGTGGCGAAGCCGAGGATCAGCGCGACGCCGATCAGGAGCTCACCGCTGACGACGAGGAAGTTCACCGCGTCGACCAGGGCCGCGTTGGTCGCCAGCGAGACCCAGAAGTCGTGGGTCGGGTTGACGATCGCGCCGTCGGCCGAACCGGGGAGCGTCCCGGCGGTGCCGAACTGCAGGAAGCCGGCGGCCGAGAACGGCTTGCCGCTGCCCGCGAAGTCGAAGACCTTCTCGAGGCCGGCATACAGGAACCCGGCGCCGAGCACGATCCGGAGTGCCGCGAGGCCCTTGGCCTTTTCCATGATCCGATCCTTCCGCTCGAGTCCGGAGCGCCGGCGGTCCTTGCCTGACCGGTCGTCGAACTCGATGCCATCGTCGTCGTCCGCGAGCCGGCCGCCCATGTGCCGCAGGTCCCGTGGTGGCAGCCGAGCCGGCCCGATCTACCCCTGCCGACCGGACCCCGAGGGTCAGGACGGTCGGTGCGGCGCCGCCAGGCTCGCGGCGGTCTGCCACGACCGGAGCGTCTGGCGATAGTTCGCGCGCTCGAACGCGTCGGGGTCCGCGACCGTCGCCTGGCTGGCGCTGCCGCGCAGCTGCCCGACCGACTCGTACTCGCGGTCGGTCATCCAGGCCTCCAGCTCGCGCCGTGACGGCGGCGACGTGCTCGGGGCCGTGGCGGAGCAGGGCCGAGGTCATCATCACGACGTCCGCGCCGACCATCAGCGCCTTGACCGACGTCCGTCCCGGACCCGACCCCCGAGGACGCGGCGAGGGAGACGGCGGAGCCGAGCTGCGGGCGCAGGATCGCGATCCAGCGCAACGGGCAGGCGCATCTCCCAGCGATGGCTGAGCTCGAGGCGCGGGACGACGTCGAGCGTCTCGAGGTCCAGGTCCGGCTGGTAGAAGCGGTTGAACAGCACGAGCCCGTCGGCGCCGGCCGTGACCGCCGCGGCGGCGAAATGGGCCATCGCCGAGTAGTACGGACTGAGCTTGACCGCGAGCGGGATGGTGACCGCGTCCCGGACGTCGGCGATGAGGCCCAGGTCGATGGCCTCCATCTCGGCCGCCGTGCGGCGCGGGTCGGTGGCGAGGTGGTAGAGGTTGAGCTCGAGGGCGTCGGCGCCGGCCGCCTCGATGCGCTGCGCCTGGTGCACCCAGCCGCCGCCGGTGCTCGCGTTCAGGCTGGCGATGACCGGCACGCCGACGGCCGCCTTGACGCGCTCCAGCGACCGCAGGTAGCGGTCCGCGGCGCCCAGGAACCGGTCGACGCGCGGGAAGTAGCCGAGGGCCTCGGCGAACTGCTCGGTCCCCTGCTCGAGGGAGCGGTCGAGCTCGAGCTCCTCGGCGAGGATCTCCTCCTCGAAGAGCGACGGCAGCACGATGGCGCCGACCCCGGCGCGATCGAGCCGGGCCGCGGTCTCGGGGTCGTCGTTGTGCGGGGCCGCGGAGGCGACGATCGGCGAGCGCAGGTCGAGGCCGAGGTAGCGTGGTGCGCAGCTCGACGGTCATGCCTCGTCTCCTCGTCTTCGTGCCGGGCGCTCGAGGTGCGGGACCGTGCGCTCGATGCCGGCCAGGCTGCTCGTAGTAGCGCCAGCGCTCGTCGGCATCGGCCTGGGCGAGCGTCGCGAGCTCGGCGGCGCGCTCCGGGTGCGTCCGGCCGAGGATCGCGAACCGGGTCTCGGTGGCGGCGAAGTCCGCGATCGGGATCGACGGGCTTGGCCGAGTCGAGCTTGAACGGCTTGCCGCCCTCGATCTCCGAGGGGTGGAACCGGTAGAGCGGCCAGTAGCCGCTGCTGACGGCGTCCTTCTGGTGGCTCATCGACTTGGCCATGTCGATGCCGTGCGCGATGCAGGTGCTGTAGGCGATCACCAGCGACGGCCCCGGCCAGGCATCGGCCTCGAGCAGCGCCTTGATCGTCTGCTGGTCGTTGGCGCCCATCGAGACCTGGGCCACGAAGACGTTGCCGTACGACGCGCGCGATGGCGCCGAGGTCCTTCTTCGCGGTCACCTTGCCGGCGGCCGCGAACTTCGCGACGGCGCCGCGCGGGGTGGACTTCGATGCCTGGCCGCCGGTGTTCGAGTAGACCTCGGTGTCGAGGACCAGGATGTTGACGTTGCGGCCGGACGACAGCACCTGGTCGACGCCCGCCGAAGCCGATGTCGTAGGCCCAGCCGTCGCCGCCGATGATCCAGACGCCCTTGCGGACGAGGTCGCCGGCGAGCGCGAGCAGGTGGCGCGCGTCGGAGGCGTGGGCGCCCGTCGATCCGGCCGAGCGCCGCCGCGCAGCTCGTCGACGCGCCGGCGCTGCGCGGCGATGTCCTGCTCGGTGTCCTGCGGGGCGTCGAGCAGCGCGGACACGAGGTCCGGCGCCGAGCTCGGCAGCCAGCCGCTCGACCAGCCGTCGAGCCTGGTCGCGTCTGGGCGTCGAGCGCGAGGCGCATCCCCAGGCCGAACTCCGCGTTGTCCTCGAACAGCGAGTTCGCCCAGGCGGGTCCTCGCCCGGCGGCGTTGACCGTCCAGGGCGTCGTGGGCAGGTTGGCCCCGTAGATCGAGGAGCAGCCGGTGGCGTTGGCGACGATCATGCGGTCGCCGAAGAGCTGGCTCACGAGGCTGGAGGTACGGCGTCTCGCCGCAACCGCCGCACGCCCCCGAGAACTCGAACAGCGGCTCGAGGACCTGGCTGCCCTTGACGGTGTCGTGCGGGATGAGGCTCCGGTCGAGCGGCGGGATCGTGTCGAAGAAGTCCCAGCGGACGCCGCTCCGCGTCGCGGTGGCTCGATGACCGGCTCCATGTTGATCGCCTTGTGGCTCGACGTCGGTCTTGCTCTTCGCCGGGCAGACGTCGACGCAGACGCCGCAGCCGGTGCAGTCGTCCGGGCGCGACCTGGATCGTCAGCCGATGGTCCGGCGAGGTCGCGCGAGCGGAAGTCCTTGGACTTGAAGCCATCGGGGGCGCCGGCGAGGTCGGCCGTCGGGAAGACCTTCATCCGGATCGTCGCGTGCGGGCAGACGATCGCGCACTTGCCGCAGTCGATGCAGATGGACGGGTCCCAGACCGGGATCATCTTGGCGATCGCGCGCTTCTCGTACTTCGCGGTGCCGGTCGGGAACGTGCCGTCGACCGGCAGCGCGCTGACGGGCAGCAGGTCGCCCTCGCCGGCGATCAGCCGGGCGGTCACCCGGGCGACGAAGTCCGGCACGTCGGCCGGCATGACGGGGACCGGCGGCCGCTCCGCGGCGAGCCGGTCCCGGCGTCACCCTCGAGCAGGCGCGCGAGCGAGCGGTCGATCGCGTCGAAGTTGCGGGCCACGACGGCGTCGCCGCGCTTCGCGTAGGTCTTCTGCACGAAGCCCTTGATGCGCTCGATGGCCTCGGCCGGCGGCAGGATCCCCGGCGAGCTGGAAGAAGCAGGGCTGCATGATCGTGTTGATCCGGCTGCCCATCCCGGCCTCCGTCGCGACGGCGGCGGCGTCGATGACCCAGAGGTCGATGCGCCTTGTCGACGATCTGGCGCTGGACGTGGTCGGGCAGGTGCTCCCAGACGTCATCGGGGGCGTACGGCGCGTTGAGGAGGAACGTCGCCCCGGACCGCGCGTGGTCGAGGATGCTGGTCCTGGCGAGCAGCCCGAACTGGTGGCAGGCGACGAAGTCGGCGTCCTCGACGAGGTAGGTCGAGCGGATCGGCTCGGGCCCGAAGCGCAGGTGCGAGACCGTGACCGAGCCGGACTTCTTCGAGTCGTAGACGAAGTAGCCCTGGGCGTAGAGGTCCGTGCCCTCGCCGATGATCTTGACCGACGCCTTGTTGGCCCCGACCGTGCCGTCCGAGCCGAGCCCGAAGAAGACCGCCTGGACCTCGCCCGCCGGCCGCGGCGGACGGAACGTCGCATCGATCGGGAGGCTCAGATGCGTCACGTCGTCGTAGATGCCGACCGTGAAGTGGCGCTTCGGCCGCGGGTCCGCGAGCTCGTCGAAGATCGGCTTGACCATCGCCGGGGTCAGCTCCTTGGACGACAGCCCGTAGCGGCCGCCGATCACCCGCGGCATCGCGGCGAACGGCGGCGCGTCCTCGTCCATGGCCTCCGCGAGCGCGGCGACGACCTCCAGGTAGAACGGCTCGCCGACGGCGCCCGGCTCCTTGGTGCGGTCGAGGACGGCGATCGACCGGACCGTCTTCGGCAGCGCGGCCAGGATCTGCGCGGACGGGAACGGCTGGAACAGCCGCACCCGGAGCATGCCGACCCGCTCGCCGGCGGCCACGAGCGTGTCGACGGTCTCCTCGATGGCGCCGGCCGCGGAGCCCATGACCAGGATCACGCGCTCGGCGTCGGCGGCGCCGCGGTAGTCGACGAGCCCGTAGCGCCGGCCCGTCCGCGCCGCGAACTCGTCCATGACCTCTTCGACGATGCCCGGCACCGCCGAATGGAAGGGGTTCGACGCCTCGCGGGCCTGGAAGAAGACGTCGGGGTTCTGGGCCGTGCCGCGCACGACCGGGGCGTCCGGCGTGAGGCCGCGGGCGCGGAACGCGAGGACATCGTCCTCGCGGACGAGCGCCCGGATGTCGTCCTCGTCGAGGACCTGCGATCTGGTCGATCTCGTGCGACGTCCGGAAGCCGTCGAAGAAGTGCAGGAACGGGACGCGCGCGCGGAGCGTGGCGGCATGGGCGATCAGCGCGAAGTCATGCGCCTCCTGGACCGATCCCGCGGCGAGCATCGCCCAGCCGGTCGAGCGGGCGTGCATGACGTCGCTGTGGTCGCCGAAGATCGAGAGCGCGTGCGTGGCCAGGGTCCGCGCGGCGACGTGGATGACGGCGGGCGTGAGCTCGCCGGCGATCTTGAACATGTTGGGGATCATCAGGAGCAGGCCCTGCGACGCCGTGAACGTCGTCGCCGAGCGCACCCTTCTGGAGCGCGCCGTGGAGGGCGCCGGCGGCGCCGGCCTCCGACTGCATCTCGACGACGTCGGGGACCTTGCCCCACAGGTTCGGCCGTCCCGCGGCCGACCAGTCGTCGCAGTGCTCGGCCATCGGGGCTGGCCGGCGTGATCGGGTAGATCGCGATCACCTCGCTGAGGGCATAGGCGATGCGCGCCGCCGCCTCGTTGCCGTCGAGGCATTCCTGTCGCTGCTGCTTCACCTGGTCCCTCCCGGGTCGCGGTCGTGTCGTGGGGTCTGGGTCGGCGGACGAGCGAGGGGCCGAGGTCATGCCGGCCTCGGCCCTGCTCGCCGTCCGGAAGGTCACGGTCGGATGGCGACCTTCAGCACGCCGTCGCGGCGGTTGCTGAACACCTCGTAGGCCTCGGCGATGTCGTCGAGGGCGAAGCGGTGGGTGATGAGCGGCAGGGGGTCGAAGCGGCCGGACTCGACGGTCGCGATGAGCCGTCGCATCCGCTCCTTGCCGCCGGGGCAGAGCGTCGTGACGATGCGGTGATCGCCGAGCCCCGCCGCGAACGCGTCGTAGGGCATCTCGAGCTTGCCCGAGTAGACGCCGAGGCTCGACAGCGTGCCGCCGGGCCGCAGGCAGCGCAGCGCGCTCTCGAAGGTCTCCTGCGTGCCGAGCGCCTCGATCGTCACGTCCGCGCCGCCGCCGGTCAGGCGCCTGCACCTCGGCGACGACGTCGACCTGCGTGAAGTCGAGCGCGACGTCGGCGCCCATCCGGCGCGACATCGCCAGGCGGACCGGGTCGCTGTCGACGCCGATGATCAGGGAGGCGCCCATCAGCTTCGCGCCGGCCGTGGCGCACAGCCCGATCGGGCCCTGGGCGAACACGACGACCGCGTCGCCGATCCTGACGCCTCCGGATTCGGCACCGCTGAACCCGGTGGAGGCGATGTCGGCGAGCAGGACGACCTGTTCGTCGGTGACGCCGTCCGGGATCGGGGTGAGGTTGGCCTGCGCGGAAGGCACCAGCAGGTACTCGGCCTGCGCGCCGTCGATGGTGTTGCCGAACCGCCAGCCGCCCAGGGCTTCGAAGCCGTCGCCGTGACCGCACTGACTGGTCTTGCCGGAGAGGCACGCGCGGCACTGGCCGCACGGCGTGATGGCGCCGACGAGCACGCGCTGGCCGATCTCGTAGCCGGTCACCCCGGCGCCGAGCTCCTCGATGACGCCGACGGGCTCGTGCCCGATGACGAGACCGGGGCGGACCGGGTACTCGCCCTTGACGATGTGGACGTCCGTGCCGCAGATCGTCGTGGTGGTGACGCGGATGACGGCCTCGCCGGCACCGGCATGGGGACGCGGCACCGCTTCGACCCGGATGTCGCCGGGGCCGTGGAAGACGGTCGCCCGCATCGATGCCGGGATCGCGGGCCAGGACAGGTTCGAGAACGGACGTCATCGTCATGACAGGTCTCCGCTTCGTCAGTCGCAGCGCGAGTCGTTGGACCGCCTCGTTTGGCTGCGTCGTCGCGATCGTGGTGGCACCGCTGCGTCGCCGACAGTGCCGAAGGTCACCGGCGCCCGGGACCCGGGGCCCGATGCCCGGCCGGTGGGCGGCCGGCGATCCCGGCTCCGGCAGAGCCGGCAGACGTTCGGGACATTCGGCCAGGCAGAAGCGGGCTGGACAGCACTCGGCAGAACAGGCGGCCAGGTCGTTCCATCGACGTTGGACGGGTCGCCGTCCCATGTCCGAAAAGGAGACGCCATGCGAGCCATCGTCGTGTACGAATCGCACTGGGGGAACACGGCCGCCGTCGCGCGCGCCATCGCGGACGGGCTCGGCCCGGACGCCAGGGCCGCTGACCACGGACGAGGCCACCGAGACCGCGCTCGAGGGCGTCGACCTCATCGTCGCCGGAGCGCCCGTGATGGGCCTTCCGCCTTCCGACCGAAGGGGCGCTCGACAGCCTCGCTAAGAAGCCGGCGAAGGGTCCGGAATCCGCCGGACGTGACCCATCCGGCGATGCGGTCATGGCTGGCCGGCCTGCCGGCTGGGCACGGCCGCGGGGCCGCGTTCGAGACCGGGCTGCGCTGGTCGCCGGGCGGCGCCACCGGCACGATCGAGTCCGAGCTGCGCCGGGCCGGGTACGGCTCGATCGCCCGGAGCCGACGGTTCATCGTCACCGGCACCAGCGGTCCACTGAAGGTGGGCGAGATCGATCGCGCACAGGCGTGGGGCGTCGAGCTGGCCGCGGCCATGGCGGAGATCCTGGTCGCCTGATCAGGGCGTCAGGCCGGGACGACGACCACCTCGCACGCCGCGCGCTTCGACACCTCCGACGAGACGCTCCCGAGGAGCAGGCGGCGGAAGTCCGTGCGACGGCGCGAGCCGAGCACGATGACGTCCGCGCCCTCGGAGGCGGACGCCTCGAGGATCGACTCGGCCGGGTCGCCCTCCCAGATCAGATACGTGGCAGCGACGCCCGCCGCGCGGGCGCGGTCGACGATGTCGCGCACGCCGGCCGCAAGGCGGTCACGCTCCTGGTCGACGCGACGCGAGCGGCCACCCGGCAGGTGCAGGTTCGACGGCTCGACGACGCTGAACACCACGAGCTGGGCGCCATCGTCCGCGGCCATCCGGATGGCCTGGTCGATCGCGCCCCTCGAGGCGCTCGACAGGTCGATCGCCAGCAGGACTCGTCGGCGTGCATCGACACGGCGGGCTTCCATGCAGGACATCGTGGCCCCGGCGGGTCGCGAGACCACGGTCCATCGGGCCGTGATTCGAGGGCCGAGTGGCCCGTGTTCCACGGCCGACCCCCTCTGCTACGCTCGGCGCATGGTGAGCGTCGAGGAGGGTCCAGACCCTCGGGAGCAGGTCGTCGATGCCCTCGACACGGCGACGAGAGCGATCGCCGGGCTCGTGTCCGTGGACGAGGTCCTCCAGGTCATCGTCGACCAGGTGCGGCCGCTCGTCGGGGCGCGCTACGCCGCCCTGGGGACCGTCGACGAGCACGGCGTCATCGAGCGTTTCATCACGTCCGGCATGAGCACGGCGACCCGGGCGTCGATCGGCGCCCTGCCCCGCGGCCACGGCTTCCTGGGCCTGATCATCCGCGAGAACCAGTCGTTCCGGATCCCCGACATCGCGGTCGATCCGCGCCGCTACGGCTTCCCGCCGCACCACCCGCCGATGCACAGCTTCCTCGGCGTCCCGGTCACGGTGAAGGGCCGCTCGGTCGGGAACCTGTACCTGACGGACAAGGCCGGTGCCGCCGAGTTCTCGCCCGAGGACCAGGCGCTCGTCGAGACGTTCGCCCGGCATGCCGCGATCGCCATCGAGAACGCCCGCCTGCACGAGCAGGTCCAGCGGCTGGCCATCGTCGACGAGCGCGAGCGCATCAGCCAGGACCTGCACGACGGGATCATCCAGACCCTGTACGGCGTCGGGCTCTCGCTCGAGGACGTGCCGGACATCCTCGAGGATGACCCGGACGAGGTCGTCCGCCGGGTCGAGCGCGCGATCGACACCATCCATTTCGCCATCCAGGACATCCGCAACCTCATCTTCGGCCTGCGCCCCGAGCTCCTGGGCGGGACGACCCTGCTGGTGGGCATGGCCTCGATCCTCGAGCAGTTCCGCCACAACTCGATGATCGACGTCGAGCTGCGGGCGAGCGAGGGCGACCGCGAACCCGACGACGGAGGCCACCGCCCACCTGCTGGGCATCGTCAACGAGGCGCTCAGCAACATCGCCCGCCACTCCGGCGCGTCCCGGGCGCTCGTGGAGGTGGGCTTCGACGCGGACCGGAGCGTCCGGATCACCGTGACCGATAATGGGCATGGCTTCGACGCCGCGTCGGTCGGGGCCCTGGGTCACCAGGGACTTGCCAACATGCGCTCGCGGGCCGTGGAGATCGGCGCCGTGATCACGTTCGAGAGCGGTCCCGGTGGCACCACCGTGCAGGTCGTCCTGCCGCCGGAGCGCACCCTCGACCAGGCTGGAGCTGTCGCGCATGACTGAAGAATCGACCGGGGCGGCGCGGCCGCTGACCCTCCTGATCGTCGACGATCACGAGGTGGTCCGCGAGGGCCTGTCGGCGATGCTCGACCGGCGTCCCGGCTTCCAGGTGGTCGCGGAGGCCGGGACCGTCGCGGAGGCGATCGAGGCGGCGCGGCGCTTCCAGCCGGACCTCGTCGTCATGGACGTCCGGCTGCCCGACGGCTCCGGCGTGGAGGCCTGCCGCGAGATCCGCGCCGAGCTGCCGGAGACCCGGGTGGTGATGCTGACGAGCTACCCGGACGAGGAGGCCGTCTTCGCCGCGATCATCGCCGGGGCGAGCGGCTACCTCCTCAAGCAGGTCCGGGCGCGGGACCTGGTGGCCGCCCTCGAGGCGGTCGGCCGCGGCGAGTCGCTGCTCGACCCGGCCGTGACCGGCAAGGTCCTCGAGCGGATGCGCCGGATCGCCACCTCCGACCAGCCCGATGAGCTCGCGGCGCTGACCCAGCAGGAGCGCAAGATCCTGGCGCTCGTCGCCGAGGGCAAGACCAACAAGCAGATCGCCACCGAGGTCTTCCTGTCCGACAAGACGGTGAAGAACTACGTCAGCTCGATCCTGGCCAAGCTCAACCTCGAGCGACGGGCGCAGGCCGCCGCGTACATGGCCAAGCTCCCGACCCACGGCAGCGACTGACCGGACCTGTCGGATCCGCCGCGCCCGCTCGTGGCCGGGCGTGGATCAGACCAGGTGGTGGGTCCGGGCGCCGGCCTCGAGCTCGTCGCGGAGGTCGGGGTGCGCGATCGCGATCAACGCCTGGGCGCGCTCGCGCAGGCTCCTGCCGAAGAGCTCGGCGACGCCCCACTCGGTGACCACGGTGCGGACGTGCGCGCGCGTCGTGACGACGCCGGCGCCCTCGTGGAGCGCCACGACGATCCGCGAGACCGTCCCGCCCGCCGCGGTCGACGGGAGCGCGATGATCGCCCGGCCCTCGGGCGCGAGCGCCGCGCCGCGGATGAAGTCCATCTGGCCGCCGACGCCCGAGTACAGGCGATGCCCGATCGAGTCCGCGACGACCTGGCCGGTCAGGTCCACCTCGATGGCCGAGTTGATCGCGACCATCCGCCGGAACGAGCGGATGACGTGCGTGTCGTTGGTGAAGTCGACCGAGCGCATCTCGACCATCGGGTTGTCGTCGACGAAGTCGTACAGCCGCTGCGTGCCCATCAGGAACGCCGTGACGATCTTGCCGCGGTTGCGGTCCTTGCGGACCCCATTGACGACGCCCGGCCTCGACCAGGTCGACGACGGCGTCGGTGAACATCTCGGTGTGGACGCCGAGGTCGCGCTTGCCATGGAGGGCCATGGCGGTCGCCGCCGGGATCGCGCCGATGCCCGAGCTGGAGCGTCGCGCCGTCGGGGACGAGCTCGGCGACGTGCTCGCCGATGCGGCGCTCCACCTCGCCGATCTCGCCGGTCGCGTGCTCGTACGGGGGCTGGTCGACCTCGACGGCGAGGTCGATGTCGTTGACGTGGATGAAGCTCTCGCCGAGGGTCCGCGGCATCGACCGGTTGAGCTGCACGATGACCGTCTTCGCGGCCCGGACGGCCGCGTGCATCGCCTCGACGCTGACGCCGAGCGAGCAGAAGCCGTGGGCGTCGGGCGGGGTGGCGTTGACGAGGACGACGTCGAGCGGGATCGCGCCGGAGTCGAAGAGATGCGGGACGTCGGACAGGAAGACCGGCACGTAGTCGGCGCGGCCCTCGTTGACGGCCGCGCGGGCGTTCGGCCCGATGAACAGCGCGCGGTGGCGGAAGTGGCCGGCCATCTCGGGGGCGAGGTGCGGGCCCGGGCCCCTCGATATGCAGGTGGACCATCCCCACGTCGTGCAGCTCGGGAGCACGCGCGACGAGCGCATCGAGCAGCACGGATGGAGCCGCTGCCGCGCAATGCACGCCGAGCACGATGACGTCCGCCCCCTCGGAGGCGGACGCCTCGAGGATCGACTCGGCCGGGTCACCCTCCCAGATCAGATACGTGGCAGCGACGCCCGCCGCGCGGGCGCGGTTGACGATGTCGCGCACGCCGGCCGCAAGGCGGTCACGCTCCTGGTCGACGCGACGCGAGCGGCCACCCGGCAGGTGCAGGTTCGACGGCTCGACGACGCTGAACACCACGAGCTGGGCGCCATCGTCCGCGGCCATTCGGATGGCCTGGTCGATCGCGCCCCTCGAGGCGCTCGACAGGTCGATCGCCAGCAGGACTCGTCGGCGTGCATCGACACGGCGGGCTTCCATGCAGGACATCGTGGCCCCGGCGGGTCGCGAAACCACGGTCCATCGGGCCGTGATTCGAGGGCCGAGTGGCCCGTGTTCCACGGTCGACCCCCTCTGCTACGCTCGGCGCATGGTGAGCGTCGAGGAGGGTCCAGACCCTCGGGAGCTGGTCGTCGATGCCCTTGACACCGCGACGAGGGCGATCGCCGGGCTCGTGTCCGTGGACGAGGTCCTCCAGGTCATCGTCGACCAGGTGCGGCCGCTCGTCGGGGCGCGCTACGCCGCGCTGGGGACCGTCGACGAGCACGGCGTCATCGAGCGGTTCATCACGTCCGGGATGAGCACGGCGACCCGGGCGTCGATCGGCCCCCTGCCCCGCGGGCACGGCTTCCTGGGCCTCATCATCCGCGAGAACCAGTCGTTCCGGATCCCCGACATCGCGGTCGATCCGAGCCGCTACGGCTTCCCGCCGCACCACCCGCCGATGCACAGCTTCCTTGGCGTCCCTGTCACGGTGAAGGGCCGCTCGGTCGGGAACCTGTACCTGACGGACAAGGCCGGTGCCGCCGAGTTCTCGCCCGAGGACCAGGCGCTCGTCGAGACGTTCGCCCGGCATGCCGCGATCGCGATCGAGAACGCGCGGCTGCACGAGCAGGTCCAGCGGCTGGCCATCGTCGACGAGCGCGAGCGCATCAGCCAGGACTTGCACGACGGGATCATCCAGACCCTGTACGGCGTCGGGCTCTCGCTCGAGGACGTGCCGGACATCCTCGAGGATGACCCGGACGAGGTCGTCCGCCGGGTCGAGCGCGCGATCGACACCATCCATTTCGCCATCCAGGACATCCGCAACCTCATCTTCGGCCTGCGCCCCGAGCTCCTGGGCGGGACGACCCTGCTGGTGGGCATGGCCTCGATCCTCGAGCAGTTCCGCCACAACTCGATGATCGACGTCGAGCTGCGAGCGGGCGAGGGCGACCGAGAACCCACGACCGAGGCCACCGCCCACCTGCTGGGCATCGTCAACGAGGCGCTCAGCAACATCGCCCGCCACTCCGGCGCGTCCCGGGCGCTCGTGGAGGTGGGCTTGGACGCGGACCGGAGCGTCCGGATCACCGTGACCGATAATGGGCATGGCTTCGATGCCGCGTCGGTCGGGGCCCTGGGTCACCAGGGTCTTGCCAACATGCGCTCGCGGGCCGTGGAGATCGGTGCCGTGATCACATTCGAGAGCGGTCCCGGTGGCACCACCGTGCAGGTCGTGCTGCCGCCGGAGCGCACCCTCGACCAGGCTGGAGCTGTCGCGCATGACTGAAGGATCGACGGGGGCGGCGCGGCCGCTGACCCTCCTGATCGTCGACGACCACGAGGTGGTCCGCGAGGGCCTGTCGGCGATGCTCGATCGGCGTCCCGGCTTCCAGGTGGTCGCGGAGGCCGGGACCGTCGCAGAGGCGGTCGAGGCCGCGCGGCGCTTCCAGCCGGACCTCGTCGTCATGGACGTCCGGCTGCCCGACGGCTCCGGCGTTGAGGCCTGCCGCGAGATCCGCGCCGAGCTGCCGGAGACCCGGGTCGTGATGCTGACGAGCTACCCGGACGAGGAGGCCGTCTTCGCCGCGATCATCGCCGGTGCGAGCGGCTACCTCCTCAAGCAGGTCCGGGCGCGGGACCTCGTGGCCGCCCTCGAGGCGGTCGGCCGGGGCGAGTCGCTGCTGGACCCGGCCGTGACCGGCAAGGTCCTCGAGCGGATGCGCCGGATCGCCACCTCCGACCAGCCCGATGAGCTCGCGGCCCTGACCCAGCAGGAGCGCAAGATCCTGGCGCTCGTCGCCGAGGGCAAGACCAACAAGCAGATCGCCACCGAGGTCTTCCTGTCCGACAAGACGGTGAAGAACTACGTCAGCTCGATCCTGGCCAAGCTCAACCTCGAGCGACGGGCGCAGGCCGCCGCGTACATGGCCAAGCTCCCGACCCACGGCAGCGACTGACCGGACCTGTCGGATCCGCCGCGCCCGCTCGTGGCCGGGCATGGATCAGACCAGGTGGTGGGTCCGGGCGCCGGCCTCCAGCTCGTCGCGGAGGTCGGGGTGCGCGATCGCGATCAACGCCTGGGCGCGCTCGCGCAGGCTCCTGCCGAAGAGCTCGGCGACGCCCCACTCGGTGACCACCGTGCGGACGTGCGCGCGGGTCGTGACGACGCCGGCGCCCTCATGGAGCGCCACGGCGATCCGCGAGACCGTCCCGCCCGCCGCCGTCGACGGGAGCGCGATGATGGCCCGCCCCTCGGGCGCGAGCGCCGCGCCGCGGATGAAGTCCATCTGCCCGCCGACGCCGGAATAGAGGCGATGCCCGATCGAGTCCGCGACCACCTGGCCGGTCAGGTCCACCTGGATGGCCGAGTTGATCGCGACCATCCGCCGGAACGAGCGGATGACGTGCGTGTCGTTGGTGAAGTCCACCGAGCGCATCTCGACCATCGGGTTGTCGTCGACGAAGTCATACAGCCGCTTCGTCCCCATCAGGAACGCCGTGACGATCTTGCCGCGGTTGCGGTCCTTGCGGACCCCGTTGACGACGCCCGCCTCGACCAGGTCGACGACGGCGTCCGTGAACATCTCGGTGTGGACGCCGAGGTCGCGCTTGCCATGGAGGGCCATGGCCGTCGCCGCCGGGATGGCGCCGATGCCGAGCTGGAGCGTCGCGCCGTCGGGGACGAGCTCGGCGACATGCTCGCCGATCCGGCGCTCCACCTCGCCGATCGTCCCGGTCGCATGCTCGTACGGTGCCTGGTCGACCTCGACGGCGAGGTCGATGTCGTCCACGTGGATGAAGCTCTCGCCGAGGGTCCGCGGCATCGACCGGTTGAGCTGCACGATGACCGTCTTCGCGGCGCGGATCGCCGCGTGCATCGCCTCCACGCTGACGCCCAGCGAGCAGAAGCCGTGGGCATCGGGCGGGGTGGCGTTGACGAGGACGACGTCGAGCGGGATCGCACCGGAGTCGAAGAGATGTGGGACATCGGACAGGAAGACCGGCACGTAGTCGGCGCGGCCCTCGTTCACGGCCGCGCGGGCGTTCGGCCCGATGAACAGCGCGCGATGGCGGAAATGGCCGGCCATCTCGGGGGCGAGGTGCGGACCCGGCCCCTCGATATGCAGGTGGACCATCCCCACGTCGTGCAGCTCGGGAGCACGCGCGACGAGCGCATCGAGCAGCACCGATGGAGCCGCTGCCGCGCAATGCACGTAGACCTGGTCGCCGGAGCGCACGGAGGCGACGGCCTCCGCCGCTGACACGATCCGCATCCGCGAAGCCTACGCGGGCGAGGATGCCAGGATCGGGCAGCGCCGGGCGGACCCCGGTCGACGGGTCGGGCGCAAACGGGCGCCCGAACGGGTCTATCCTCTTGGCCCGGCCACCTCTCGTGACCGGCGCCGCCTCGGGAGCCCGCGAATGTCCCCATCGAGTCAGCGGGTCACCCGCGCCACCTCGACCTTCGACCCCGTCCCATCCCGGATCCGTTCGGCCCAGCTGACGATCGACGTCGCGGCCGCTCCCCCGCCCGGCACGGAGGCGCTCGGGGTCCCGGTCGCGACCAGCGGCGACGTCCCGGCCGTCGTCGGCGTGGACCGCGCCCGCCTCCTCGAGAGCGGGTTCACGGGTGCGCTCGGGCCAGACGCTCGTCCTCCCGCACGAGGATCGACCCGTGGTGGTCGCCGTCGGGATCGGCGACGCGGCCGAGCTCGACACCGCGGGCCTGCGCGATGCCGCCGCCGCGTTCGCCCGCGCGGCCGCGCGCGACGGCGTCCTCGCCACGACCCTCGCCGACGTGGCCGGTGTCGATGCGGCCGCGGCCGGACAGGCGGTCGTCGAGGGCGTGCTCCTGGCGCGCTACCGCTATCGCGCCTTCGTCGACCGTCCCGCCGAGGCGCCGCTGACCTCCCTGACGCTGGTCGCGACGGGCGGCCGCGGTCGCGGGGTCAAGGCCGGCGCGGAGCGGGGCCGCGTGCTGGCCGAAGCCGTCCAGGTCGCGCGCGACCTCGCGAACACGCCGGCGACGCATCTCACCGCGACGCGGATGGCCGAGGTCGCGAGGGTCCTCGGGACCGAGGCCGGCCTCAAGGTCGAGGTCTTCGACAACGACGCCCTCGTCGAGCTCGGCTGCGGCGGGCTGCTGGGCGTGAACCAGGGCAGCGATGAGCCGGCCCGGATGATCAAGCTGACGTACGTGCCGCGCAAGCGCGACGGCTCGCCGGCCAGGCCGAAGGGGCACCTCGCCCTCGTCGGCAAGGGGATCATGTACGACGCGGGCGGCATCAGCCTCAAGCCGTCCGACGCGATGCACTTCGCCATGAAGCAGGACATGTCGGGCGCCGCCGCGGTGCTCGGGTCGATGCTGACCCTGCAGGCGCTGGGCTGCCCGACGGCGGTGACCGGCTACCTCATGTGCACCGACAACATGCCCTCGGGCAAGGCGATGCGCCTGGGCGACGTGCTCACGATCCACGGCGGGACGACCGTCGAGGTGTTCAACACCGATGCCGAGGGCCGGCTGGTCATGGCCGACGCGCTCGTGCTCGCCACCGAGCTCGATCCGCGGCCCGACGCCATCGTGACGATCGCCACGCTCACCGGCGCCGCGCTGCGGACGTTCGGGACGGCGCTCGCCGCCACGCTCGGCAACCACCCGGATCTCGTCGACCAGATCGAGGCGGCCGGATCGCGGACCGACGAGCCCGTCTGGGAGCTGCCGCTGGTCAAGCGCTATCGCCGCAAGCTCGATTCGGCCATCGCCGACATCAAGAACCTCGGCGGCGAGAACGCCGGCACCATCACCGCCGGCCTCTTCCTCGAGGAGTTCACCGCCGACGTCCCGTTCGGCCACCTCGACATCTGCGGCCCGATGATGACCGACACCGACGACGGCTGGCGGTCGATCGGCGCGACGGCCTTCGGCACGCGCCTGCTCAGCGACCTCGCGATGGAGTTCACCCCGCCCAAGGGCTGATGCCCGACCGTCTGAGAGAGGGAGTCAAGCCCAGATGACCGAAGCGACGGCACCCCAGCACACGTTCCTCGGCCGGATGCTCGACACGATCGAGCGGGTCGGCAACAAGGTCCCCCACCCCGCGATCATCTTCATCATCCTGATCGCCGGCGTGATCGTGCTGTCCCAGCTGCTGTTCTGGGCCGGCGTCAGCGTCACCTACGACGTCGCCGAGCCCCCGCCCGTCGCGGGCGCAGGTCGGCTATCCGTCGGGCAGCTCGGTCGAGGTCCCGCAGGTCTCCCTCCCCGAGGACGTGGACGGGTACCACATCGAGCAGGAGACGACCGCGGTCAAGGGCCTGCTCACCGCCGACGGCATCCGCTTCATGATCACGTCGCCGGTCGCCAACTTCAACAACTTCGGGGTCGTCGGCATCATCCTGGTCGCGATGCTCGGCGTCGGGCTGGCCGAGGAATCCGGCTTGATCGGGTCGATCATCCGGCTGCTGGTCCGCTCGTCCCCGCGTGGCCTGATCACGTTCATCATCGTGCTGATCGGCATCCTCTCCAGCGTCGCCACCGACGCCGGCTACCTGGTGCTGATCCCGCTGGCGGCGGCCGCCTTCCACAGCATGGGGCGGCATCCGCTGGCCGGCCTGGCGGCGGGCTTCGCCGGGGTCGGCGCCGCGTTCGGCGTCAACATCCTGATCGCGCCGATCGACGGGATCATGACCGAGGTCGCGAACGAGTCGATCGCGCTCGTCGACCCGTCGCGGACCATCGACGTCACCGCGAACTGGTTCTTCGCGGTCGTCTCGACGTTCTTCCTCGCGATCCTGATCACGGTCATGACCGAGAAGGTCATCGAGCCCCGCCTCGGCCCATACACGGGTGACGCGGTCGCCGAACCGACCGATGTCGTCCCGGCAGAGGAGCGGCGCGGCCTCAGGTTCGCGCTCTACGGCTTCCTGGGCGCCCTCGCCGTGATCCTGCTCATCACGCTGCCCGCCCGGCGCGCCGCTCCGCAACGAGACGACGGGCGCGATCTTCGGGGACTCGCCGTTCATGACCGGCATCCTCGTGATCATCAGCATCTTCTTCGGGGTCGCCGGCTACGCCTACGGCAAGGGCGCCGGCACGATGACGAGCAGCGTCGAGGCCATCAACGGCGTCGTGAAGACCTACTCCGGTCTGGCCGGGCTGATCTTCCTGCTGCTGATCATCGCCCAGTTCATCGCCTTCTTCAATTACACGAACATCGCCACGGTGCTCGCGGTGAACCTGGCGGACTGGCTGGAGGCCGCGGGCCTCGGCGCGGTCCCGTTGATCGTCGGGTTCGTGCTGGTGACGGCCCTGCTCGACATCATCATCCCGGGCGTCATCCCGAAGTGGGCGATCTTCGCGCCGATCTTCATCCCGCTGTTCCTGCGCCTCGACATCGCGCCCCAGCTCGTGCTGGCCGCGTACCGCGTCGGCGACTCGCCGTTCAACGTCGTGACGCCGCTGATGGCCTACTTCGCGGTCATCGTGGTGTTCGCCCAGCGCTACGAGAAGAGCGCCGGCGTCGGCACGGTCGTCTCGCTGATGATCCCGTACACGATCGTGCTCCTCCTCGCCTGGACCGCCTTCCTCGTCGTCTGGTTCCTGCTTGGGATCCCGCTCGGACCGGGAGCGCCCGTGCACCTGACGTGACCTCGTCGTCCCTCGCCCGCCCGCCACGAGGTGGGGCGTGAGCGACGTCGCGATCACGTTCGCGATCCTGCTCGTCGTCGTCATCGCGTTCGTCTCCAACCGGATCCCGGTCGGGCTGGTCGCGATCGCGGCCGCGCTCGCGCTCTACTTCACGGGCGTCCTGGACCTCGCCCAGGCGCTCGCCGGGTTCGGGGACCCGGCCGTGATCTTCATCGCGACGCTGTTCGTGGTGAGCGAGGGTCTCGACGCCAGCGGCGTCACGACCTGGGCCGGCCAGGAGCTCATCGCGCGGGTCGGCGACAGCCGCACGCGGCTCATCGTGCTGATGCTGCTGCTGGTCGCCGGCCTGACCGCGCTCATCAGCGTCAACGGCGCGGTCGCGGCGCTGCTGCCGGTCATCGTCGTGATCGGCGTCCGGCTGGGACGCTCGCCGTCGCAGCTCCTGATGCCGCTGGTCTTCGGGGCGCACGCCGGCTCGATGCTGGCGCTGACCGGGACGCCGGTCAACGTGATCGTCAACGAGGCCGCCGTCACCTACGGCGGTCGCGCCTTCGGCTTCTTCGAGTTCGCGCTCGTCGGCATCCCGCTGGTCGTCGGGACGATCCTGATCGTGCTCCTGCTCGGCGAGCGCCTGCTCCCGTCGCGCAAGCCACGCGGCCTGCCGACCGACTTCAGCGAGCACGCCCGGATCCTCATCGAGCAGTACCGGCTCGACGACGCCCTCGGGCTCATCAGCCGCACGAGCGGGGTCGCCGAGGTGGTGATCCCGCCGCGGTCCGAGTTCGTGGGCGACACGGTCTTCCCCGGGATGGTCACCGACAGCGGCGACCTGCTGATCCTCGCCGTCCAGCGCAAGGGCGAGGAGCTCGGGCCGGGCGAGACGACGCTCGCGGTCGGTGACGTCCTGCTCCTCCGCGGGACCTGGTCGGCGCTCGACGAGACCCTCGACGACCGCAACGTCCTGGTCGTGGACTCGCCCGAGCAGGTCCGCCGCCAGGTCATCCCGCTCGGGCTCGGCGCGAGGGAAGCCGTCGTCGTGCTCGTCGCGATGGTGGTCATGCTCGCGACCGGGATCGTGCCGTCGGTCGTCGCGGGCCTGCTCGCGGCTGGGGCGATGGTGCTGCTCCGCGTCGTGACGGTCGACGGCGCCTACCGGGCGATCAACTGGACCACGGTGGTGCTGGTCGCCGGGATGATCCCGCTCTCGACCGCGATGACCCAGACGGGGGCCGCCGACCAGGTCGCCGACGCGCTCGTCGGCGTGGTCCGGAACGCCGGCCCGTACGCGCTCCTCGCCGGGCTGTTCGCGATCACCGCCGTCTTCGGCCAGCTCATCAGCAACATGGCCACCGCCCTGATCGTGATCCCGATCGCCGTCGCCGCCGCCATCGAGCTCGGCGTCTCGCCGCAGCCGGTCCTGATGTCGGTGACGGTCGCCGCCGCGGCCTCCTACCTGACCCCGGTCGCGACCCCGGTCAACATGATGGTGATGGGCCCGGGCGGGTACCGGTTCGGCGACTACTGGAAGCTCGGGCTGCCGCTGCTCGCCCTCTCGTTCGCGGTGTCGGTCTTCCTGGTGCCGGTCTTCTGGCCGTTCTGACGACGGTCGCTGGGCGCCTCAGCTCCGCGGCCGAAGGTCGAGGCGGCGCAGCCGCAGCGAGTTCCCGACGACGCTGACCGACGACAGCGCCATGGCCGCGGCCGCGAACACCGGGCTCAGCAGGATCCCGAACGCCGGATACAGCACGCCCATGGCGACCGGGATCAGCACCACGTTGTAGGCGAACGCCCAGAACAGGTTCTCGCGGATGACCCGCGTGGTCGCCCGCGAGACCGCGAGCGCCGACCCGACCAGCCGCGGGTCGCCGCCGACGAGCGTGAGGTCCGATGCCTCGATGGCGATGTCCGTGCCCGACCCGATGGCGATCCCGACATCGGCCTGGGCGAGCGCCGGCGCGTCGTTGATCCCGTCGCCGACCATCGCGACGACCCGGCCCGCCTCCTGCAGCCCGGCGACGACCGCGGCCTTGTCCGCCGGGAGCATCCCGGCGCGGACCCGTTCCGGGGCGATCCCGACCGCCGCCGCGACGAGCGACGCGCTGGCCTGGGCGTCACCGGTCACCAGCCAGACCTCGGCACCCGGCGGCCCGCAGGTCGGCGACCGCCGCGGCCGCGCTCGGGCGGATCGGATCGGCGATCAGGAAGGTCGCCGCAGCGGTGCCATCGATGGCGACATGGACCGCCGTCGCCCCGGACGACGCGTCGTCGGCACGAGCCGGCACCGGGATGCCGCGCTCCTCGAGCAGCCGCTGGCTGCCCACGACGACCTCGTGGCCGTCGACGATCGCGACGACGCCGCGTCCGACGAAGGACTCGAACGCGCTCGCCGGCCGGAAGCCGAGCTCGGTCCGGTTGGCCAGCACCACGATCGCGGCGCCGAGCGGATGCTCGCTGCCCCGCTCCGCCGATGCGGCGAGGTCGACGACGCGCGCCTCCTCGACGCCCGGCTCGAGGACGACCCGCTCGACGGTCGGCCGGCCGCGGGTGAGCGTCCCGGTCTTGTCGAGGACGACCGCGTCGACCTTGCCGGCGGCCTCCAGCGCGGCCGCGCTCCGGATGAGGATCCCCGTCTCCGCCGCGCGGCCCGTGCCGACCATCACGGCGGTCGGCGTGGCGAGGCCCATCGCGCACGGGCAGGCGATGACGACGACGGCGATGAACGCCGTCAGCGCGAACGTGATCCTCGGCTCCGGTCCGACGAGCGCCCAGATCACGAAGGTGGCCGTCGCGACGACGAGCACGAACGGGACGAACACCTCGCTGATCCGGTCGGCGAGGCGCTGGATCGGCGCCTTCGAGCCCTGCGCCCGCTGGACCAGCTCGACGATCGACGCGAGCACGCTGTCCCGCCCGACGCGGACCGTCCGCACGACGAGCGTGCCGGCGACCGCCATCGTGGCCCCGATGACCGGGTCGCCCGGGCCGACCTCGACCGGGAGCGGCTCGCCCGTCAGCATCGACCCGTCGATGGACGCGCGGCCTTCGACCACGACGCCGTCGACCGGCACCTTCTCGCCGGGTCGGACCCGAACCAGGTCGCCGACGAGGATGGCCTCGAGCGGCACGTCGACCTCGCTGCCGCCCTCGATCCGCCTCGCGGTCCGCGGCTGGAGCCCGATGAGCCGCCGGATGGCCCCGCGCGTCTGGTCCTTGGCCCGCGACTCGAGCCAGCGGCCGAGCAGCACCAGCCCGATGATGATGGTCGCGCTGTCGAAGTACGTCTCCGGGTCGAGCCCGGCCCCCTCGACGATCGAGGGGAACAGCGCGATGACGACGCTGTAGCCCCACGCGGCGCTCGTCCCGATGGCGACCAGCGTGTCCATGTTCGTCGTGCCGTGCCGCGCGGCGCGCAGCGCCCCGGCATAGAACCGGCGGCCGGCCCAGAACTGGATGAAGGTCGCGGGGACGAGCGCGATCGCGGTTGAGGGTCGTCAGCGGGATCGCGGTCTGCGGCCAGAACATCATCAGCATCACGGCCGCAGCGACCGCGATCGACGCGACGGCCTCGATCAGCAGGGACCGGCGCTCGCGCTGCCGCACGAGGTCCTCGGGGTCGTCCTCGAGGGGCGAGGTCGCCGCGGTCTCCGGCCGGACGTCGTAGCCGGCCGCGGCGATCGCGGCGACGACCTCGGCCCGTCCGGCGATGGCCGGGTCGACCGTGACCGTCGCCCGCTCCGTGGCGAGGTTGACGTTGGCCTCGACGACGCCGTCGGTCTTGCCCAGGAACCGCTCGATGCGGTTGACGCAGGACGCGCACGTCATGCCCGCGATCGGCAGCACGATCTCGATGGGTCGGTGGTCGGCCGTGGCCGCCGGGGTGGCGCTCATACTCCCGATGAGTATAGCAGCGCGATACCCCCCTGGGGTATGTGTCAGGTCACCGCGTCGGCCCCTGCGCTGCTCGGGCGCGGGCGGCGCTCGGGCCACGGACCTCACATCCTCGCGAGGATCTCGGCCTTCTTCGTCTCGTACTCCTGGGCCGTGATCGCGCCGCGGTCGCGCAGGTCGGCGAGGCTCGCGAGCGCCGCGGCGGGATCGGCCGCGGCCCGGCCGGGCCGGCGCGGCAGCGGCGGCCGGTGTCGCGGCCGGCTGGGCCGGCGTCTGCGCGGTGCTCCCGGACATCTTCCGGGTCATGATCGCGTTCCGGAAGCCCTCGGTCTTCGTGATGGTCATGAGCCGGTCCGCGCCCGACTGACCGGACTGGCTCAGGATCACGAGGTCCCCGTAGCCGAGCGTCCTGCCGAGGACGCCGACCTTCGACTGGACGTCCGTGATCGACGAGATCAGCGAGGCGGACGACTTGTGCTTGAGGAGGCCTTCCTCGCGGATCACGCGCAGGTTGGTGACCGCGAACTCGGCGGTCCGCCAGGCCACGATGTTGTAGATGATCCCGACGATGCCGCCGATGAGCAGGACCCACGCCACGATGTCCATGATGCTGCCGATCGCCCCCATGATCCCGTCACCGGACGGCGAGATCACGCGGATCAGCGCGAAGCCGATGAGCGCCAGGACGGCGACGCCGGACGCGCGGATCGGCGCCATCCAGTGCTTCTCCGACTGTGAACTCGATCGACTCGTTCGCGATGAGGTTGTCGGCGATGGCCATGATCGAGCTCCTCCGATGCGCAACCGCGACCCGAGCGTCGAGGTACGCTGCTCGGACCGAGCGATCGTAGCAGCGGTGGCCAGCCGGGAATGGGGGTTCGGGGCGGCTGCGCGGCCTCCGGCGGACCGGTGGGCGATACTGGGCCGGTGCCAGACCGTTCGACGCCCGTGAGGGCGCGCTGATGCCCCACGGGATCGCATCCGCCGCGAGCGCCCGGCGAGGACGGCTGGTCGTCGTCTTCGCGATCACGGCCGTCGTCTTCGTGCTCGAGCTGGTCGGCGGGGTCCTCGCGAACAGCCTCGCCCTCCTCGCCGACGCGGGGCACATGGCGACGGACCTCGGCGCGATCGGCCTCGCCCTCGCGGCGATCTGGTTCGCCCAGCGGCCGGCGTCGCGCGATCGGACCTACGGCTACCTGCGGCTCGAGATCCTGGCCGCGGTCGTGAACGCGGTCGTGCTGTTCGGGATCGCGGCGTTCGTGCTCTTCGAGGCGTGGCAGCGGCTGAGCGAGCCGCCCGCGATCCAGTCCGGCCTGATGCTCGGCGTCGCCCTCGTCGGCTTCGCCGCGAACGCGATCTCGCTCGCCCTGCTCCACGACGCCCAGCGCGAGAGCCTCACGATGCGCGGCGCGTACCTCGAGGTCATGGGCGACCTGGCGGGCTCCGTGGCGGTCATCGTGGCGGCCCTCGTCATCGCGGCCACGGGCTGGACGCCCGCCGACGCCGTCGCGTCGGCCGTGATCGGGCTGCTGATCATCCCGCGGACCTGGCGCCTGCTGCGGGACGCGGTGGACGTGCTGCTCGAGGCGACGCCGAAGGGCATCGACCTCGCCGACGTGCGCGCCCACATCCTGGCCGCGACCGGGGTCGCGGACGTCCACGACCTGCACGCGTGGACCATCACGTCCGGGGTGGACGTCCTGTCCGCCCACGTCGTGCTCGCGCCCGGCGCGGACGCTCCCTCGGTGCTCGACGAGCTGTGCCGCGGCCTGTCGGGCCGCTTCGACATCGAGCACTCGACCTTCCAGCTGGAGACCGCCGACCGGCGCCGCCTCGAGGAGGCGCATCACGCCTGAGCGGGGCTAGGGCTCGGTCGGCGCCGTCGCGGGTGTCGGTTCGGGCTCGACGCCGGCCCACGCGATCACCCGGGCCGCGGTCGTCCCCTGCACGAGCAGCGTGAACAGCACGATCCCGAACACCGTGCTCGTGACCACGCCGCGCTGCGGGACGTCGAGCGGGAGCGACAGGACCAGCGCGAAGGCCACGGCGCCGCGCAGGCCGGACCAGAACAGCACGTGGAACCAGCCGGTCGGCATCGCCGCGATCTGGCCCCATTCGGGCCAGCGCGTCCGCGGGGCCGTGGCCGGAGCCGAGCCGGTGTCCGCGGCTGGGGTCGTCGGCCGACCGCCGGTCGTGCGGGCCGCGAGCCAGCGCAGGCCGCCGAGGATCCCGTACACCACGATCGCCCGGCCGGCGAAGATCGCGACGATCCCCCAGGCGATCGAGCCGGCGGCGGCGACGAGGTCGGCGATGACGATCGACAGGCCGATGAGCAGGAACGCGAACGCGGTCAGCACGAAGGCCACGTACTCCCAGACCGTGTCGATCGCCTGGCGCGTGCGCTCGCTGACCCCCGCCTGCGCGGCGTCGCTGCCGAGGACGATCCCGGCGACCACCGTCGCGATGACCCCGGACTGGCCGAGCCCGTTGGCGATCAGGTACGTGCCGTAGGCGACCACGAAGGTCAGCGTGAGCTCGACGAGATGGTCGTCGACGATCGAGGCCAGCCGGACCGCGACGATCCCGCACACGGCGCCGATGAGGATGCTCGAGACGATGGCGACCGCGAAGGTCCCGACGCCGCGGACCGGGTCGTAGGCCGCCCCGACGGCGGCGAGCGCGATCGCGAACAGGACGATGCCGGTCCCGTCGTTGAAGAGGCTCTCGGCCTCGACGAGGGTCGCCAGGCGGCGGGGCGCCGCCACGTCTCGCATGGTCGCGACGACCGCGACCGGGTCCGTGGCCGACACGATGGCCCCGACGACGAACGCGACCGTGAAGGGCAGACCGGTCGCCACGTTCAGCACCACCGCGACCACGACCGAGGTGACCAGCACGCCCGGCACCGCGAGGATGCCGATCCGCCCGACGACGTCGCGGAGGTCCGAGAGATGGAGCCGGTACGCGGCTTCGAACACGAGGCCCGGCAGCAGCGCCACGAGCACGAGGTCCGGCGCGACCGTGATGTGGCTCGGCGAGAACGCGGCCACGATCAGCCCGAAGACCACGAGGGCGACGCTCAGTGGCAGGCGCCGGCGGCGGACGACCATGGCCACAAGCGTGAGTGCGCCGAGCAGCGCGACGACCAGCTCGATCGTGCCGAGGACCGGGTCGTCGTGCATCGGGCCATGCTAGCGGGCGCGCATCCCCGACCGGCCGGCAGGGCGGGTGCAGCCGAAGGCGCCGGCGAGCAAGAGAGCGAGCGCACCTGAAGGTGCGTGAGCGATCGGCGGAGCTGGCAACGCACGGATGCGCCAGCCAGCCGACGCGGCGACCGGCGTACGCTGATGGCCATGCAGCGCCCGTACGCCGCCGAGATCGAAGCCGAGCGGGTCCACTGGTACGAGATCGCCGCGATGGTCCGGCGTCTCGAGCCGGAGGAGTGCCTCGTGCCCGGCTACTACAAGGACCCGGACTGGACCGTCCGCGACGTGGTCGCCCACCTCGGGACATGGCTCGCCGAGGCGCAGGTCCAGTTCGAGCGCATCCGCGCCGGGACGTACGAGGGGCACGACGTCGACATCGACGCCATGAATGCCGCGTTCCTGGCCGGGATGCAGGGCCAGTCGTGGGACATCGCGTGGGTCCAGGCGAATGCGGGCCGGACCCGGATGGTCCAGACCTGGCAGGAGCTCGCCGAGCCGGACGACGAGGCGGCGTGGTGGATCCGGAAGTCCGCCGTCGACCACTACCACGAGCACCAGGGTCGGCTGCACGAATGGGTCGACGAGCTCATCGCCCGCCGCAGCGCGCCCGGCTGACCCGAGCGGACTACGGTCGGTCGGTGCCGGCCTCCGGCTGGTCGGCGATCCGGACCAGGCCGGCGAGCAGCGAGCCGATCACGAGCCCGATCGCCAGTCCCAGCACGTTCTCGACCACGTCCCAGGCCTGGCACGACCGCGCGAACCCGGGGAGCAGCGCCTGGATGCCCTCGATCGCGAACGGCAGGGCCGCCGCGCCGACGGCCGCCCCGACCAGCACGTTCCGCCGCGGGATCAGCCCGATGAACAGGCCTAGGGGCACGAACAGCAGCACGTTCTGGCCGTTCTCGTTGGTCAGCGACCAGAGCTCGGACAGGTTGGGCGCGGGGACCAGCCCCTGGCACGTGATCGGGGCCGTCGGGTCGCCGCCGATCCCCGGCGTGAGCGTGATCGCGAGGACCGCCCCGAGGCTGAACAGCAGGAGGCCGGCGGGGAGCCAGCCGAGCCCGGTCCGTCGCGCGGCCCACGGCGCGGCGATGGCGGAGACCACGGCCGCGAGGAACAGCACCGGGTAGACGAGCGGCGTCGTCGCGAGCGTCCGCAGGAACGAGCGGATGACGTTCACCGGGGCGCCGCCGACGGTCGCAGCGGCCAGCACCGCCGCCGAGAAGGGCGGCCACGCCTCGAGCGCCCACGGCCCGAAGTCCCGGTCGGTGAGGGCCGCGACGGCGAGGTCTGCGGCGGGATCGACCCACAGGAAGCCGCCGGAGCCGCCGATGTGCCCGAAGGTCCCCGGGCTGTTCGCGTCGGAGGTCCAGTGCGGCCGCTTGTCACCCCGGATCTCGACGCCGAGCCCCCAGTCGCAGTGCTCGTAGTTGCCGACGCCGGGCACGACGCCGGGCAGGCCGGGGAACGCCACGGTCCGCATCGTCGCGGCCGCCGCCGGGTCGAGCAGCGTCGGGCGCAGGAGCTCCAGCCCGATCCGGGCGAGGTCCGCGAGCGGACCGTGCAGCCCCTGGGAGGGCCGTTCCAGCAGCCTCGTGCCGGACACCCCGAGCGGAGCCGAGGACGAACGCCGTCGAGGGCGTCCTCGAACGCCATGCCGGACCGCTCCGAGACCAGCCGGCCGAGCTCGTCGAACCCGGGGTTCGAGTAGATCCGGCGCGAGCCCGGGGCCGCGAGCGTCGTCGTGCCCTCGAACGGCAGCCCGGACGTGTGCGCCAGCAGGTGCCGGACCGTCGATCCGGGCGGACCGGCCGCCTCGTCGAGGTCGAGGAGCCCGCGGTCCGCGGCGACCAGGACGGTCAGCGCGGTGACCGGCTTGGTCACCGACGCCCAGCGGAAGGTCCGCGACAGGTCGCCGCGGCTCGCGACGAGGCCGTCCGGGCCGATCACCACGGCCGCGGCGTGATCGGCACCCCAGGCATCGATCGCCTCGAGGGCGCCGGCCAGGCTCGGCTCCGTTCCGGATGCAGGTCCCATGGCGCCGAACGCTAGCACCGGTCCGGCAAGAGGGCCGGGACGACCGCCCGCGCGGGGTCCGCCGCCCCGCCCCGGACGACCGGGCCGGCCGTCGCTGGTCCGTCCGTCCGGGTGGCGGGACTTGCCCCGAGGGGTCACCATGGGTGCGTGCCAGTCCGCCGCCGGTCGTCGCTTCGGGCGCCGATCGCCCTCGTCGCGCTGCTCCTCGCCTCCCTCGCGATCCCCGCGAGCGCCTCGGCGACCGAGTTCCCGGCGGGCAAGACCGGCTACCACAGCTACACCGAGGTCGCCGCCGACGTCGCGGCCACCGCCGCGGCCCACCCCGACATCGTCCAGCGCTTCTCGATCGGCAAGAGCTACCAGGGCCGCGAGATGTGGGCCGTGAAGATCTCGGACAACGTCACGGTGGACGAGCCCGAGCCCGAGGTCCTCTTCGACGGCGGCACCCACTCCGACGAGCACATGGGCGTCGAGATGACGCTCCGCATCTTCCACTGGCTCGTCGACGGGTACGGGACCGACCCGCGGATCACGAACATCGTGAACAGCCGCGAGATCTGGATCGTGTTCGTGGTCAACCCCGACGGCGTCGAGTACGACATCTCGGGCGGCAAGTTCCACTACTGGCGCAAGAACCGCCAGCCCACGCCGGGCTCGACCTCGATCGGCACGGACCTCAACCGGAACTTCGGGTACCGCTGGGGCGGCGGCGGCCGGACCAGCTCGAACCCGCAGGCGATCACCTACCGCGGGCCGAAGGCCTTCTCGGCCCCCGAGACGCGGAACATGCGCGACTTCCTGGCGAGCCGCGTCATCGACGGGCGGCAGCAGATCCGCACGGCGATCACGTTCCACGAGGACGGCCGGCTGGTGATGTGGCCGTACGGCTACACCAACACGAACATCCCGGCCGACATGACCCCCGACGACCACAACGCGCTCGTCAAGATCGGCCGGCGCATGGCGACGACCAACGGCTACAAGCCCGAGCAGGCGAGCGACCTCTACATCAGCTCGGGCACGACGCGCGACTACGAGTACGGGATGTACCGGATCTTCGCGTACACCTTCGAGATGTCGCTGGGCGCCTACAAGGACGACTCGCTGATCGCGTCGGAGACCGGGCGGAACAAGGAGGCGGTCCTGTACCTCCTCGAGCGGGCCTGGTGCCCGTTGTCGATGGTCAGCGCCACGACCAGCAAGGCACGCTGCGGCGCCTTCGACGACGACTTCGAGGTCGCGAAGGGCTGGACCATCAACCCGGACGGGACGGATACCGCGCCCGCGTCGGCGCGGTTCGCGCGGGGGACCCCGTCGCTCACGACCTTCTAGGGCGCCAAGCAGGTCCGCAACACCACGACCGGCGGGCGGTCGCTCGTGACCGGTCTGCCGGCCGGGGCCGCCGCGGGCAGCTACGACCTCGACGGTCGGACCACCGCGCGGTCGACGACGATCGCGCTGCCGGCCGCCGCCGGCCAGCGGCTGACCTTCCGCTACGTGTTCGCCCACGATTCGCACTCGTCCGCGGCCGACACGCTCCAGGCCATCGTCGAGAAGGGCGACGGCTCGAAGGTCGTCGTCTTCACGAAGGCGGGCTCGGCCGCCGACGTCGACGGGGCGTGGCACACCGCGTCGATCCCGCTGGACGCCTTCGCCGGCCAGACGGTGCACCTGCGGTTCACGGCCGTCGACGGCGGCCCGTCGAACCTGCTCGAAGTCGAGCTCGACGACGTGCGGGTGACCCGCCCGGGCTGAGCGCCGTTCGTCACCGCGTCGTCACGGTCCGTGACTAGACTTCGGGCATGAGGTTCTTCAGCTCCAAGCCCGAGTCCATCCCCTCCCCCTCCGAATCCCTCCCCGGTCGGTCGTCGCCGATCATGACCCCGGGCATCCACCGGGTCCTCGGCACGCCGCTCGCCGGCCCGTGGCCCGAGGGCACGAAGACCGCGGTCTTCGGCCTCGGCTGCTTCTGGGGCGACGAGAAGGACTTCTGGCAGCTCCCCGGCGTCGTCACGACCGCCGTCGGCTATGCCGGCGGCCACACGCCCAACCCCACCTACGAAGAGGTCTGCAGCAGCCGCACCGGTCATGCCGAGGTGGTGCTGGTCGCCTACGACCCGGCCCGGATCTCCTACGAGCAGCTGCTCAAGACGTTCTGGGAGGCCCACGACCCGACCCAGGGCATGCGCCAGGGCAACGACCATGGGCACCAGCTACCGCTCGATCATCCTCGTCGCGGACGACGAGCAGCGGGCGGCCGCCGAGGCGTCGAAGGCGATGTACCAGGAGCGCCTGTCCGCCAAGGGCTACGGCGCGATCACGACCGAGATCGCGGATCGCGCCGACTTCCCGTTCTACTACGCCGAGGACTACCACCAGCAGTACCTCGACAAGAACCCGCGGGGCTACTGCCCGAACCACTCGACCGGCGTGACGCTGCCGGACGACTTCGTGGTGACGCCGCTCCAGTACGTCGACTGAGTCGACCGATCTCTACACTCGGGACATGAAGGCGACACCGCTCGTGCGCGTAGCGGACATCGAGGTCGACCCCGCACAGCGCGAGGCGTTCATCTCAGCGGTCAGGGAAGAGATGGACGAGTCGGTTCGAGTCGAGCCGGGCGTGTTGGCCCTCTATGCCGTAGCCGAGAAGGACGACCCTTCCCGCCTGCGATTCTTCGAGATCTACGCCGACGGAGCGGCGTACGAGGGGCACCTACAGTCGCCCCACTTTCGGAAGTACCGAGCAACCACCGAGCCGATGATCCGGTCGCGGACGTTGACGGAGACGATCCCGATCCAACTCAGCTCGAAGCTGGATCGGGAGCAGGGCGTCGGCCGTGGATGAGACTGGGACGGGACCGGGGTGACGCTGGCGGACGACATCGTGGTCACGCCGCTCCGATACGTGGACTGACCAGCGCTCATCCGCGTTGCGGCCGGGAAGGCTCGGTCGTCCCCAGCGCCTCGAGGCCGGCCGCGGTCATCTTCCCTTCAGCGGACAGACGTAGCGCGAGCGCCTTGTTGCGGTCGGAAACGGTGCCCTTCCGGCGGCGGGGAGTAAATCGCTGAAGGTAGGAAGCTTCGTCGCCCCGGATCCGCTTGCTTTCGCTCCACCCAAAGCACAGTCCCTGCTCCAGCACGTCTTCGAACGTCACGCTCGGCACGATCGCGTCCCGCTTGAAGATGCGCACCCACACGCCCGGGGACTTGTCGTGGTTGACCTCGAGCCAGGCCCGAAGCGTAGCCACGTTCGTGAAGCTCATGACCGGAAGGTCGTCCATGTCGGCCCCAATGGTTGCGCTGTCCTGGGGTCGCCGCAACGCCGACTCGCCCACCTACACGGGTCCCACCTGACCCTATCGTGGCCCAGGGGCCGGCTATCTCGCTTCGAGACGTTGCGAGCGCCTGCACGAATGGACACGGCAGGGATCCGTCAGAACCGCGCCGGGACTATTGGCCGGACCATCCCAACAGCGTAGGCTTGCCTCGGAGGTGCCCGATGACAGTCCAGGCGGCTTTGGAAAAGGCCATGCACCACGAGACCCCGGACGGCGTCATGAACGCACTCGTGGAACAGGGCGTGTGGATGACTGACGAAGACACGATGACGGCGGCGATCCACAACGTGTACTGCGGGATCATGGCCGACCACGACCATCCGAACGAGAAGGATCGCGATCAGGCCCGACAGTTGATCGCCGCCATCGGTCGGTCGGCCGGGACCTGAGACCGCGGGACGATGTCGTGATCCTGGGCACCCTGCGATCGGCAGGTGGCAAGGGTGTCGTGCGAGTCGAGGACCGGCTCGGCGCCGATATCGACGACGTGTGGTCGGCACTCACCGATCCCCTCCGTCTTACCCGCTGGATCGGCACGGTCGAGGGCGACCTTCGTGAGGGCGGGAAGTTCCGGTTCCAGTTCGATTCCACCGGGTCGGAAGGCACCGGGCGCGTGGACGCGTGCGAGCCTCCGCGTCGGCTGCTCCTGACCATGGAGGTCGGCGAGCCGGGCGAGAACGTCATCGAGGTCAAGCTCTCGGCCGACGGGCGAGCAGACCGTCGTGGTCTGGGAGGAACGGGGCGTGCCCCTTGAGTACCTGGCCGGATACGGGGGTGGCGCGCAGATCCATGTCGAGGACCTCGCCGCCTACCTCGCCGGGCGTGAGCGCATCGACGCGAAGGCACGGTGGAACGAGTTGAAGCCCGCGTACGAAGAGCTCGCTGCGAACGTCGGCTAGGCGCCCCGTCGCGCGAGTGGTCATCCGCAGTCGGCGTCACCCGTCAGGTCGCGGTCCTGCATCTCCCAGGTGTGGTCGAGCACGTGGTAGGCCGTGTGGCGGAGCAGGTACGGGATCGTCCAGTTGCCGAGCGGCTTGCCCTCCGCGTACCAGGCGCGCATCGCCTCGACGAAGCGGTCGCGGTGTTGGGCGAGCTCAGCCGGCGTGTCCAGGTCCCCCTCGGCCGGCACCCCCACGCGCTTCGAGAAGTCGCCACCCTCGTGCCCCAGGACATGCTGGATGATCCGGTCCCGGGAGCGGCCGCCGCCCCGGGGACCCGGCCGGAGCTCCGCCGAGACGCGGGCGGCCGTCTCGTCGAACTCGGCCCATGCCGCGCGCAGCAGCCGCACCTGGCGGTCGAAGGTCGGCGCGTCGAACGGCTCGCGGTCGAGCGGCGAGGGCGCGAACGAGATGCCCCAGTAGTCGGTCGAGCCGACCCCGCGGTACCGGCCGATGATCTCGATGTCGGTCTGGGTCGGCGAGCTCCGAGCCGAGCCGGGCGCGCTTCGCGACCGGGAGGTAGCGCGGCACGTAGCGGGCGAGCTTCTCGACCGCCTCGTCCTCCGTCTTGGCGCCCCGTTCGAGACCCGGCCAGTCCGCCGCGACGGCGACCCAGCGCTTGCCTCTCGTGGGCTCCTCGATGAGCACCCGAAGCTGGGACGTCATCGGCCCATCGTACCGACCCACGAACGATGAGAGCCGGTCGGCGGTGCCGACCGGCTCTCATGCTGCCTGGGGCTAGGGTCAGCGCTTGTTGTACGCCGCCAGTCCCGACCAGTCGCCGCGCGTCGCGTAGGACGCCTGCGTCGGCCACGAGTCGAGCTGGGACGGCGGCAGCGCGCCGCCGGCGGCGATGACCTTGCGCAGCTCGGATGGGTCCGAGTGCTCGAGCTCCTCGTAGGTCGTGATGCCACCGCTCGGACAGGATCGTGGAGATCCGCGGTCCGATGCCGCTCAGCTGCGTCAGGTCGTCCGGCGCCGCCTTCTTCTCGGCGGGCTTCGACGATGCCTTCTTGGCTGCGGGCTTCGAGGCCTTCTGGTTGTACTTCATGAGGCCCTGCCAATCGCCACGCGCCGCGAAGGACGCCTGCATCGGCCAGGTCCCCACATTGGCCGGGGGCACCATGTCCCCGTCGTGGAGCGCGCGCCGGATCTCCGGCTCGTTGGCATCGGCGAGTGCCGCGTAGGTCGTGATCCCGGCAGCCGCCAGCGCCTCGCTGGCCTTCGGCCCGACGCCCACCAGCTGGCTCAGGTCTTCGGGTGCGGCAGCCGGCGCGGCGGCGGCAGCGGCCGCGACCGGAGCCTCGGCGGGGGCCGCTTCGGCCTCCTCCGGGACTTCGACTTCGTAGTCCTCGACGACCTCGGTGCCACCGAGCTCCTCGGCCGCCGGCACGACGAGCGCCATGAGCGCCGACGCCGTCGCGGCGGGCAGCGTGCTGTGGATGAGGAGGGCCTTCTCGGACGCGACGGCCTGCTCGATCATCCCGATCGAGTGGGACCAGTCCCCCTCGTACAGGATGAACAGGGCGCTCTTGCCCTTGTCGACTTCCTTCGTCACCTGGCGCATGAACTTGTCATTGATGCCGATGTCGTGGAAGCGGTTGCGCAGGCCGTTCAGGACGCCGCCGGCCGCGCCGCCGACGACCGCGCCGGCCGGGCCGAGGACGAGCGCTCCGACGATGACACCGAGCGCACCGCCACGGGCGAAGCCCTTCGCGCCGCCGAGGTCGGCGGTCTGATGGACCTTGACCCGGCCGAGCCTCGTCCGGTCAGCGATGGCCGCGTCGACGATCTTGACATTGGGATCGACGTCGTCGATCTCCTGGATCCGCTTCAGCAGCTGACGCGACTGCTTGCCCTTGTCGAGCACGAACACGGCGAGGGTCTGTCCATAGTCTTCGCTCATCGATCCAGTCTCCTCTCATCCAGGGACGGTGGCATGCATGCCGGTGGCGACGCGAGATCGCCGAGTGTGACTCGGGCCGTGGGGTGTCGGTCACGTCGGGACATGGGTGTCCGGGGGCCCGTTCGGGCGTCCGACGACGACGGGTGACCGATCCGGGTACACCTCCCTCCACGGAGCCTGCCGGACGGCCCTCTCGGGGTAGGTGAGGGGCCTCGATGGATGGCGCGACAGGTGTCCGATGATGCTAGGCCTTGGCGCGGTGCGATGCAAACACGGAGCGGGCCTTCGCGCACGATGCAACCTTGGAGGTGGTCATGGGCGTTCTGAGCGACAACCCGGTGTTCCCGATCCTGCTGTCGACCGACCTCGACGCGAGCCGGACCTTCTATCGCGACCTCCTCGGGCTCGAGGTCGTCCGGGAGGACGCGGACGACCGGATCGTCTTCCGCGCCGGCGGCGGGACCCAGCTCGCCGTGACGGCCAGCACCGTGGGCACCGCCGACACCCAGACCCAGGTGGCCTGGCGCGTGCCCGACATCCGCGCCGCCGTGGACGAGCTCCGAGCGAGCGGCGTGCGGATCGAGGACTACGAGGCGCCGTACCCGGTCACCGTGGACGGGGTCGCGGACATGGGCCACTCATGGGCCGCCTGGTTCATCGACCCGAGCCGGAACGTCCTCGCGGTGGTCCAGCCGAAGGGCTGACGGGCGGCCGCGCCGGGCAGGCCGTGCCACATGGCGGGCATCGCGCCGCGCCGGCTGCTACGTTGTCCGCATGACCGACCGCGCGTCGACGCCAGGCGACGACCAGCCCGCGAGTGAGCGGTATCTCCTGCTCGCCGACATCTCCGGCTACACGGGCTTCATGGCCGGCGTCGAGAACGAGCACGGCGTCGACTTCAGCGCGGGCATCCCGGCCGCGTATGGCGTCCTCGCCGGGCTGCTCGACGCCGTCGTCCAGGGCGCGGCGCCCGACTTCGACCTGGTCAAGCTCGAGGGCGATGCGGTCTTCGCGGTCGCGCCGGCGGCTCGCCTCGATGGCGACGGCGACCGCGTCGTCGACCACCTCGGGACGATGTACCAGGGGTTCATCGACAGCCGGACGCGGGCGATCCCGGCCAACGACCACGTCTGCGTCGCGTGTCCCGCCGTCGCGCACCTGGACCTCAAGGTCATCCTCCATCGCGGGCACACCGTGCGACAGACCGTCGGCGCCAGCAGCGACCTGCTCGGTCCGGCGGTGACCGTCGCGCACCGGTTGCTCAAGAACACGGTGCGCGACCAGATCGGCTACCGGCCGTACCTGTTCCTCACGGACGCCGCGGTCGCGGGGCTCGGGCTCGACGGCATCGGCGTCGCCCATCACGAGGAGTACGCGGACGCCGGCCCGGTCGACGGCCGGGTGGTCGAGCTGGGCGCACCGGCGGCGCCGGTCGGAGCAGGCTTCGGAGCCGCGCTAGGGCGCACCGGAAACCGGCCGACGCGATCCGAGCGTAGAAGGCGGTGGGGCGATCGCCCCACTCCCACCCTCTGATGCTTCCCCAAGGAGATCACGCATGCCCACGTACATGGACGTCCACGACCTGCCCGGGGTCAAGGCGGACGCCGTCGCGGAAGCCCATCAGGCGGACCTTCGGGTCCAGGGTGCCTATGGCGTCGACTACCGGCAGTACTGGGTCGACGAGGAGGCCGGCAAGGTGTTCTGCCTCGTCGACGCTCCCGACCGCGAGACCGCGACGCGGGTGCACCGCGAGGCGCACGGCCTCGAGGCCCACACGCTCCACGAGGTGACGCAGGGCGCGTAGCGCCTCCACGGGGACCGGCGGGCATCGGCCGGCCGGTCCCGTCGTCGATCCGGTCGGACGCTACGCTGTCGCGGTGACGACCCAGCCCATCCGACCCGAGATCCCGGCCGGTCTCCTCGCCGGCGGCGTGGTCGCCATCGCCCGGCGCCTGTCGGCCGATGCGGCGCCGACCGTCGCCGAGGCCCTTGCGAGCGGCGGAGTCCACGCCTTCGAAGTCACCCTGAACGAGCCCAAGGCCGTGGCGCTTCGCGCCATCGAGGCCGTCGCGGCACGAGGCGGGGACATCGCGATCGGCGCCGGCACGGTGCTGAGCATCGAGGACGCCGGGCTCGCGGTGGACGCCGGCGCGACGTTCCTCGTGATGCCCACCACCGACACGGACCTGGTCGCCTGGGCGGCCGCGCGCGGCATCCCGGCATTCCCCGGCGCCGCCACCCCGACCGAGATCCTCGCCGCGTGGCGGGCGGGAGCGGCCGCGGTGAAGCTCTTCCCGGCGTCGGCGCTCGGGCCGTCGTTCGTGCGCGAGTGCCGGGGACCATTCCCGGACATCCCGCTCGTCCCGACCGGCGGCGTGACGGCCGAGACGGCCGGGGCGTACATCACGGCCGGCGCCGTCGCGGTCGGCCTGGGGAGCTGGCTCGTCGGCGACGGCGTCGCGGATGGCGTCACGCGGCGCGCGCGCCAGGTCGTCGACGCGGTGGCGTCCGCCCGCGAGGCACGAGGCTGATGGCCGAGGTCGTCACGCTCGGGGAGTGCCTGATCTCGCTGATCGCCGCGGCACCGGGGCCACTCGCCGAGGCGACCGCCTTCGAACGCCACGTCGCCGGCGCGGAGGCCAACGTCGCGGTCGGGCTCGCGCGACTCGGGCGCTCGGTCGCCTACATCGGCCGGGTCGGCGGCGACGGGTTCGGGACCGCGATCGTCCGGAAGCTGCGCGGCGAGGGCGTCGACGTCGGCCACCTCACCGTCGAGCCCGGGGCGGCGACCGGCCTGATGCTGCGCGAGCGGCGCGCGCTCGGCGCGGCGCAGGTCGTCTATGCGCGGGCCGGCTCGGCCGGCTCGCGGCTCTCGGTGGTGGACGTGGACCGCGCGGCGACCGACGGCGCGTTCGCCGGCTGCCCGATGGCTGCACGTGACCGGCATCACGCCCGCGCTCTCCCCCACCGCGCACGATGCCGTCCGCCAGGCGATCGAGCTGGCCCGGAGCGCCGACCTGACGGTCAGCTTCGACGTCAACCTCCGCCGCCGGCTCTGGAGCGACGCCGACGCCGCCCCGATCGTCCGGGCGCTCGCCCAGCGAGGCCGATATCGTGCTCGGGAGCCCGGACGAGCTGGCCGTGGTGACGGGTGCGGCGGCCCACGACCCGGAGGGGCTCGCCCGCGCCGTCCTCGAACTCGGCCCGTCGATCGCGGTCGTGAAGCTCGGGGCGGACGGCGCGCTCGGCATGGAGCGCGGCGGTGACCCCGTGGCGAGCCCGGCGCTGCCTGTGCCTGCGGTGCTCGACCCGGTCGGCGCCGGCGACGGGTTCTGTGCCGGGTTCATCGCGGCCCGTCTCGACGGGGCGGACCTCGCGACGGCCCTGCGCACCGCGAACGCGTGCGGGGCGGCGGCCGTCGCCGCGGTCGGCGACCTCGCCGGGCTGCCCGACGCGGCGGAGCTGGCCGGGCTGCTCGCGGACGCCGGCCCCGACACGATCCGTTGACGCTCGACCCGGGACCCCGACGGCGAGGCCGGCGCCCGCGCGCTGGACGCGGCCGATCCGCTCACGGCGCTATCGCGACCGCTTCCTGCTGCCCGACGGCCCCGACGGGCCGGGCGGGCCGCCCGCGATCTATCTCGCCGGCCAGTCGCTGGGGCTCCAGGCGAAGACGGTCCGCCCGGCCATCGAGGCGGAGCTCGACGCGTGGGCGCATCGCGGCGTCGAGGGCCACTTCGACCCGGGGCGCCCGTGGTTCACGACCGACGAGGCGTTCCGCGCCCCGATGGCGCGCCTCGTCGGCGCGCGCCCGAGCGAGGTGGCGGTCCTCAACACCCTGACCGTGAACCTCCACCTCATGCTCGCCTCGTTCTTCCGACCGGACGGGGCGCGGCGACGCATCCTGACCGATGCCCCGATCTTCCCGTCGGACCGCCACGCCTACCGCAGCCACCTCGCGTGGCGCGGGCTCGACCCCGACGCGGACCTGGTCGCCATCGGACCGCGGAGCGGCGAGGACACCCTCCGCATCGACGACCTCGAGTCGGCCATCGCGGAGCACGGCCCGAGCCTCGCCCTCGTCGTCCTCGACGGCGTGAACTTCGCGACGGGTCAGGCGCTGCCGGTCGCGCGCCTGACCGAGGCCGGCCATCGGGCCGGCGCGATGGTCGGCTGGGACATGGCGCATGCCGCCGGCAACGTCCCGCTGTCGCTCCACGACGACGCCGTCGACTTCGCGGTCTGGTGCACCTACAAGTACCTGAACGGCGGTCCGGGCTCGGTCGGGTCGATCTTCGTCCACGAGCGCCACACGGCGCCCGGCGCCCCGGAGATCCCGCGCCTGACCGGCTGGTGGGGCGCGACGCCCGAGCACCGCTTCGACCCCGACGGTCCGTTCGTGCCGGACACGGGGGCCGCCGCCTGGAAGATGTCGACGTCGCCGCTGTTCAACATGCTGGCGCTCGAGGCATCACTGGCGATCTTCGACGAGGTCGGTCTGCCCGCCCTGCGCGAGCGATCGATCCGGTTGACCGGGTACCTGGCGGGACTCCTCGAGGCGCGCGGCGTCGAGATCCTCACCCCGTCCGATCCCGAGGCGCGCGGAGCCCAGCTCTCGCTCCGCTTCGACGATGCGCCGGCCGTGCTCGACGAGCTGACCCGCCAGGGCGTCGTCGCGGACTTCCGCGAGCCCGACATCATCCGCGTGGCGCCGATCCCGCTCTACAGCACGTTCCTCGACGCGTGGCGGTTCGCGGCGATCCTCGGCGGGATCCTCGACCGGTCCCCGGCCTAGCCGGCGAACTCGACCGCCGGATAGCCGCGGAACCCGGGCCGCACCTTGAAGAGGCTGCCCGCCATCGGCTCGGCGGCGCGCTCCTCGGCGGTCAGCTCGGACCAGGCGCAGGTGATGTACAGGTCCTCGAGGTCCGGTCCGCCGAACATCACGCTCGTGACGTGCGAGGCGGGCAACTCGACGACGACATCGATGCCGCCGTCGGGCGCGAAGCGCACGACCTTGTACCCGTTCCAGAGCGCGACCCACAGCCCGCCATCGGTGTCCATGGTCATGCCGTCGAGATCGCCGGGATCGTCATCGTCGAGCCGCAGGTGCTCGCGCCGGTACGAGATCGCGCCGGTCGCGAGGTCGTAGTCGAAGGCGTCGATGCGGCGCCGTCGGCGTGTCGATGTAATAGAGCGTCCCGCCGTCGGGGGTCCAGACGAGCCCGTTCGAGATCGTGATGTCGTCGAGGAGCTGGGTCGACGTCCCGTCCGGGTCGAGGCGGTAGAAGCCGCCGGCGCGCGGTCGCTTGTCGTAGGCCATGGAGCCCGCGAGGAACCGCCCGGCCGGATCGCACTTGCCGTCATTGAAGCGGCGGTCCGGGAGGTCCGCCTCGACCGGGGCGAGCAGCCGCCAGCGTCTCGGACCCGGGGTCGGTCACCCAGAAGCCGTCGGCGAGTGCCGCGACCATGCCGCCGCCTCGCCGGATCGCGACGCAACCGATGTCCGAGGGGGTCGGCACGGACGTGACCCTGCCGTCGGACGGGCGGTAGCGGAGCACCTGGCGCCCCGGGATGTCCACGAACGCCAGCTCCCCGGTCGTGGCGTCCCAGATCGGCCCCTCGCCGAGCTCCCAGCGGCCGTCGGCCACGACCTCGGCGGTCAATGTCTGCATGTCGCCATCGTGCCACGGCGCTACGCTCCGCGGATGCGCATCGCGTCGGTCGAGACCCGCATCGTCGGCAACGCCTGGAAGAACTGGCTGTTCGTCCGCGTCGAGACCGACGACGGCCTCCACGGCTATGGCGAAGGCACGGTCAATGGGTTCGCGGCGACGGTCGCGGCGGCGATCGAGGAGCTGTCCGACCAGTACCTCGGCGCCGATCCGCACGACGTCGAGGCGCTCCTCCAGCGGATGGTCCGCGACGTCTACTCCGACGGCGGCCAGATCCACATGGCGGCGGCGGCCGCGATCGAGATCGCGTGCTGGGACATCGTCGGCAAGGCGGCCGGGCTCCCGGTCCACGCCCTGCTCGGCGGGCGCGTCCGAGACCGCGTCCGCGCCTACGCCAACGGCTGGTACCGGACCGATCGCGAGCCCGAGGCCGTCGCCGCCAAGGCGCGCGAGGTCGCGGCCGCCGGCTACACGGCGATGAAGTTCGACCCGTTCGGGACCGCGTGGCGCGTCCAGGACCGTCGCGAGGAGGACCTCTCGATCGACATCGTGCGCGCGGTGCGGGAGGCGGTCGGCCCCGATGTCGACCTGATGATCGAGGCGCACAACCGGTTCACCGCATCGACCGCGCTGCGGATCGCCGACCGTCTCGCCGAGTTCCGGCCGGCCTGGCTGGAGGAGCCCGTCCACCACTCGCAGATCGGCTCGATGGTCGAGGTCGCCCGCCGGTCGCCCGTCCCGATCGCCACCGGGGAGAGCTTCACATCGCTCGGCCAGTTCGCGGACCTGCTCTCGCACGACGTCGTCCAGATCCTCCAGCCCGAGCCGCTCAACCTCGGGGGCATCTGGCGGACGCGCCAGCTGGCGTCGATGGCCGAGGCGCACCTCGCGGTCGTCGCGCCGCACAACGCCCAAGGGCCGGTCTGCGGCGCGGTCGCGGTCCAGCTCGGGGCGTGCATCCCGAACTTCTACGTCCAGGAGACCTTCGACGAGTTCAACGCCGACTGGACGCAGGGCATCGTCGACCGCCCGATCCGCCCGGTCGACGGCTACGTCGAGATCCCCGACGCCCCGGGCCTCGGCATCGAGCTCGACTGGGAGGCGCTCGGCGAGCATCCGTACCGGCGCCAGCACCTGATCCGGCTCTTCAGCCCCGGCTGGGAGCGCCGCGACGACGCGCCGGACGGGACGGCGTGACCGGGGGATCCACGCCGGACCCGTTCGAGCCGGACGAGCTGGTCGACGCGCTGATCGCCGCGGTCCCGGCGGCCGCCGGCCGGCGCGACCGCATTCGGGTCGTCCGCGCCCCCGGTCGGGTCAACCTCATCGGCGAGCACACCGACTACAACCTCGGGTTCGTGCTGCCGGCCGCCATCGACCTCGAGATCCGGATCGCCTACCTGCCGACCGACGACGGCCGCGTCGAGCTGACCCGGCTCGGCGACGGCGAGCGCGACGGCTTCGACCTCGAGGCCGACCGGCCGCGCACCGGGACATGGCTGGACTACGTCGCCGGCACGGCCTGGGCGCTCGGCGAGGCGGGTCTGCCGCTGCGCGGCCTGCACGGCGTCATCGCCACGACCCTCCCGACCGCCTCCGGGCTGTCGTCCTCGGCCGCGATCGAGCTCGCGTCGGCCTGGGCGCTGCTCGACGAGGCCGCGACGTCGGTCGACGCGATGACCCTGGCCCGCATCTGCCAGCGGGCGGAGAACGTGTACGTCGGCGTCCAGTGCGGGCTGATGGACCAGTTCGCCTCGTCGTGCGGCGTGGACGGATCGGCCGTGCTGCTCGACTGCCGGTCGCTCGAATGGCGGCCGGTCGCCCTGCCCGACGGCGTCGTCATCGTGGTCCTGCACACCGGCTCCCCGCGGTCGCTGAACGCCTCGGAGTACAACGCCCGGCGGCGGCAGTGCGAGCTGGCCGTCGCCGAGCTCGCCCGCGACGACCCCTCGATCGCCTCGCTGCGCGACGTGACGCTGCCGTCGCTCGAGGCGGCGCACGGTCTCGGATGGACCCCGTCGCCTATCGCCGGGCGCGCCACATCGTCACCGAGAACGGGCGGGTGGCCGAGACCATCGACGCGTTCGCGGCCGGGGACCTCGCCGGGGTCGGACGGCTCTTCGCGGCCAGCCATGAGTCGCTCCGCGACGACTTCGAGGTGGTCTCGCCCGAGCTCGACGCGATGGTCGAGATCGCGTCCGCGGTGCCCGGCGTCGTCGCCGCGCGGATGACCGGCGCGGGCTTCGGGGGCTGCACCGTGAACCTGGTCCGGCCCGACGCGGTCGACGCGTTGCGGGCCGCGGTGGAGCGCGACTACCCGGCCCGGACCGGCCTCCAGCCGCGGGTCCTGCCCGTCCGGGCGACCGCCGGCGCCGGCCGCCTGCGCTGACCGGCGACCGCCAGGCCGATACTGAGTCTCACACGGATGGCTCGGATGCCATGGACGGTCTCCGGGTCGTGAGGGTCAGTCAGGCCGTCGCGGTCGTCGGCACCGGCTGCTCGGCAAGACATGCCGGGCAGAGGCCGAAGACCTCGAGGCGGTGGTCGTCCACCCGGTAGCCGGTCTGCCGGCCGATCGCACGCACGACCGACCGAAGGCCGGCATCGTGGATCTCGGCAGCCCGACCGCAGCGTGAGCAGACGACGTGGTGGTGATGGGCCGGCTGGCAGACCACGAAGGCGTGTTCGCCGGACGGAAGGTCCAGCCGCTCGATCGCGCCGAGTTCGCTGAGGGCATCGATGGTCCGGAAGACGGTCGCGCGCCCGACGCGGAGGTGCCGGCGCTGACTCTCGGCCAGGAGCTCGTTGGCCGTGAACGAGCCCTCGTGCGCCCCGATGAGCGCGGCGAGCGTGCGACGCGGCGCGGTCAGCCGATAGCCCGCCCGTTCGAGGGCGATGACGATCGGATCAAGGGCTTCCATATCGCGGACAGTACCACGTCGTCGTGGGCTGTCGATACAGAGTCTCAACAGAACGGTCCTTGCCGCGGAGCCGGTCGAGCGCCGCGACCGCGACGGCGCCGGCCGCAAGAACTGACCGAGGCGACACACCCGCCGGACCTCAGGCGTCACCTGCAATGTGCCTGGCGCTCAGCGCGCCGTCGTCGTCACCCTCTCCTGACGTCGGGAAACGGACACTTGCGGCATCCTTAGGCCGCCCACCGACCATCCGAGTCCTCACCGGAGCCCGCCCCCGTGCAGTCCGAGCCCTACCGGTCGACCCCGCGCCGCACGAGCCCGTCCACCGCGGGCTGGCTGGCGATCATCGTCATGGCCTTCCTCGCCGGGGTGGGCATCATCGGCGCGCTGGCGTCCGTGGGCGTCTTCACCTCGCTGCTCCGCGACCTGCCGTCGGTATCGACGCTCGACGACTTCCCCCTGCAGGAGGAGTCGATCATCTACGACCGGACGGGCAAGATCGAGCTGGCGCGGTTCGGCGACTCGAAGCGCGACATCGTCGACTACAAGGACATCCCGCCCATCCTGCTGGACGCGACCACGGCGGTCGAGGACAAGACGTTCTGGGAGAACGCCGGCTTCGACCCCGTGGCGATCATCTCCGCGGCCCTCGACTCGCTGCGCGGCAACAGCCGCGGCGCATCGACGATCACCCAGCAGCTCGTCAGGGCGCGACTCCTCGACGAGAAGCTCGTGCAGGACCCGAACCGGACGGCGGAACGCAAGCTCAAGGAGATCATCCAGTCGATCCGCCTGACGACCGCCTACCCGGGTGAGGAAGGCAAGCAGAAGATCATCACCGCCTACCTCAACCAGAACTACTACGGGAACCAGGCCTACGGCGTGAAGGCGGCGGTCAAGGAGTATTTCGGGATCCCGCTGGAGAAGATCACCCCCGCGCAGGCCGCGATCATCGCGGCGCTCCCGAAGTCGCCGTCGAACTACGACCTCGTGCGCAACGCCAGCTGCCCGGTCGAGACCGAAGACGACGCGCCCTGCCCGGCCACGTCGAACCTCGAGGTCCCCGACGACACGACCATCGTCCAGCGCCGCAACGACATCCTCGACCTGCTCGCCGAGGGCGATCGCACGCCGATCTCCAGGCGACAGTACAGCCGGTCGGACTTCGAGGCCGCCAAGCTCGACCCGGTGACGCTCGCCAGGCAGACGACGCCGCAGTGGATCGCGCCGCATTTCGTCTGGGCCGTCCGCGACGAGCTGACCGCGAAGCTGTGCGATCCCGAGGCCCAGACGTGCGATGCCATCGAGGCGGGCGGCCTGCGCATCACCACCACCCTCGACGTGCCGATGCAGAAGATCGCCGAGAAATGGGTCAAGGCGGCCGCCGATCGTGCCGCACGCGAAGGATCCGCTGAAGCGAGGCCAAGGAGCTCGGCTTCAAGAGCGTGCCGGCCTGGATCGGCAATCTGAAGAACAAGGACGTCCGCAACGGCGCGCTCGTCGCCGTCGACTACCAGACCGGCGAGCTCGTGGCCTACGTCGGCAGCGCGAACTACTACTCGGGCTCGACGAACAAGAAGTTCCAGCCCCAGTACGACGTCGTCGGCAAGGGCTACCGCCAGCCGGGCTCGGCGTTCAAGCCGTTCAACTACGTCACCGGCATCGACGCCAAGACCATGACGGCCGGCTCGATGTTCATGGACAGCGCCACGGACTTCGGCGGCGGCTATACGCCGAGCGACGCGGACAACCTCGAGCGCGGGCCCGTCCGGGTCCGCACCGCCCTCCAGTTCTCGCTGAACATCCCGTCGGTCAAGGCCATGCAGGTCAACACGCCTGACCGCGTGTTCGACAAGGCCAAGGACTTCGGGATGACCTTCCAGACCGACAAGACGAAGGCGGGCCTCGCCCTGGCGCTCGGCGTCCAGGAGGTCCGGCCGGTCGACCTCGTGACCGCGTACGGGACGCTCGGCAACGCGGGCAAGCGCGTCGACCACACGACGCTGCTCACGGTCAAGAACCGGGCCGGGAAGGACGTGATCCCGCCCTACGTCCCGCCGGCCGGCACGCCCGTCGTGAGCCCGCAGGCCGCCTACATCGTCACCGACATCCTCGCGGGCAACACCAACCCGAACGTCAACCCGTTCTGGGGCAAGTTCGCGATCGACTCGCCCGACGGCCGCCGCCCGGCGACCCTCAAGACCGGCACCAACAACGACGCCAAGGACCTCAACGCCTACGGCTACATCGCGGCCCCGTCGAAGGCCGCGCGGGCCGATGGCGCCTACGCGCTGGCGGCCGGCGTGTGGGCCGGCAACAGCGACAACACGCCGGTCGGGCAGGTCTTCTCCATCGAGGTCACCACGTACATGTGGCAGGGCTTCATGGAGGAGGCCACCAAGTCGTGGCCGATCGCGCGGTTCGCCCGGCCCGACGGCCTGACCCGCGTCGCCATCGACCCGTGGACGGGGCTGCTCGCCGACAAGGGCGGCGAGTCCGTCGACGAATGGTTCATCAACGGCACCCAGCCGAAGCACCCGCTCGCCGCCGACACCTGCGGCGTCGACGTCCTGCTCACCCCGGACGTCGGGTTCGAGAGCCGCTACGACAACTGGATGAAGGCCGACCGCGACTGGATCCGCCGCGCCGAGAAGGGACCGGGCACCGCGGGCGGGCCGGAACGGACCCGGACCGCGTACTTCTACAACCCGACGTTCCACCCGTACGGCCGCTCGTGGGGAGCGCTCGTCACCGGCGCCGGCTGCGGGCCGAGCCCGAGCCCGAGCCCCTCCTGCATCCCGCTGCCGACGCCGGATGCCAGTGGCGTGATCCCGTCACTCGAGGCGCCGACGCCGGGCCCGTCGGGTGAGATCGCCCCGGCGTTCTGCCCGCCGGCATCGCCGACACCGGTCCCGTCGTCGGAGCCGACGCCCACGCCGGAGCCGACACCGACCCCCGAACCCGACGCCGACGCCGACCCCCACGCCGACCCCCGAACCGACGCCGACGCCGACCCCAACGCCGACCCCGCCCCCGGAACCGCCAGCTCCGCCACCGCCCGCCGCATAGCCTCGGGACCGCCGGTCGGCTAGCATCGGGCGCATGGACCAGGTCATCGCCATCACGGACCTCGTGGTCCGGCGCGCCCGGCGGGCGATCCTCGGCCCGCTCGACTGGACCGTGCGTGCCGGCGAGCGCTGGGTGGTGATCGGCCCGAACGGCTCGGGCAAGACCACGCTCCTGTCCGTCGCCGGGATGACGCTGTGGCCGACCGCCGGGACCGTGGAGGTCCTCGGGGCGCGGTACGGCAAGGTGGACAGCCGCGAGCTGCGGCGCCGGATCGGCTCGGCGGGGAGTGCCGTCGAGGCCGTGCTGCGCGACGACATCACGCCCGTCGACGTCGTCATGACCGCCCGCAACGCGGCGACCGAGCCGTGGTGGCACGAGTACGGCGACGCCGACCGGGCCCGGGCGCGATCGCTGCTCGCCGACCTGGGCGTCGGCGCGACCGCGGACCAGCCGCACGGGACGCTGTCGGCCGGCGAGCGCCGGCGGGTCTCGATCGCCCGGGCCCTGATGCCGGATCCGGACCTCCTGCTCCTCGACGAGCCGGCGGCCAGCCTCGACCTCGGGGCGCGCGAGACGCTGCTCGCGGACCTCGCCCGGCTCGCGGCGGCACGACGACCCGCGGCGATCGTCCTCGTGTCGCACCACCTCGAGGAGATCCCCACCGGGTTCACGCACGCGCTCGTGCTCGCGGCCGGCCGGGTCGTGGCCGCCGGCCCGCTGGAGACCGTCCTGACGAGCGAGACCATGAGCCGGGCGTTCGGGCTGCCGCTGGTGGTCGAGCACCGGGACGGGCGGGCCTGGGCCCGCCTCCGTCCGACGGACGACATCGAGCCGTCACACGCGGCTGCCACGCTCGCCGAACGATGACGACCACTTCCCGCGCCGCCATGGGCGGCATCGCGGCCACCGCCGCCGCGCTCGGCGTCTCCGAGCTCCTCGCCGGCCTGCTCTCGGGCGCCGGCTCGCTGATCGCCGGCATCGGCCAGGTCGTCATCGACCTCCAGCCGCCGGGGGCCAAGGACGTGATGGTCGGCCTCTTCGGCACCAACGACAAGCTGGCGCTCGAGGTCATCATCGTGATCGTCGCGCTGGCCATCGGCGCCGGCCTCGGGATCCTCGCGCGCCGCGAGATGGGCCTCGCCTCGATGGGGTTCGCGCTCTTCGGGATCGTCGGCTTCCTCACGACCCTCCGCGACCCGTCCGCCTCGGCGCCGATCACGGCGATCTCGGCGGCGATCTCGGTCGCCATCGGGATCTGGGTGCTCGGCTGGCTGGTCGGGCCGCGCCGGGCGCCGGCGGCACGCCGCGTCGTCGGCCCGACGGCCGAGCGGACGATGCCCGACTGGTCCCGCCGCTCGTTCCTGGTCCGCGCCGGGGGCGTGACCGTCGCCGGCGTGGTGGCCGGGTTCGCCGGTCACACGCTCCTCGAGCGGCAGCAGGCCCTCCCGGCGGAGGCGGACAGCACGATCCCGCCGCCGTCCGTGACCGTGCCGCCCCTCGGGCCCGGCCAGGACCTGGCGCCGACGGTGCCCGGGCTCACGCCGATCGTGATGCCGAACCAGCGGTTCTACCGGATCGACACGGCGCTGATGGTCCCGATCGTCGACACCGCGAGCTGGTCGCTGCGCATCCACGGCCTCGTGGACCGCGAGACGACGCTGTCGTGGAGCGAGCTGGTCGGCCTCCCGATGTTCGAGCAGTACGTGACCATCTCCTGCGTCAGCAACGAGGTCGGGGGCAACCTGGTCGGCAACGCCAAGTGGACGGGCGTCCGGCTGCGCGAGGTCCTCGCCCTGGCCGGGGTCCAGGCATCCGCCACGCAGCTGGTCGGCCGCTCGGTCGACGGCTGGACCGCGGGGATGCCCACCGCCTGGGTCATGGACCCGGACCGCGAGCCGATGATCGCGGTGCGGATGAACGACCAGCCGCTGCCCACCGTCCACGGCTTCCCCGCCCGGCTGATCGTCCCGGGGCTCTACGGCTACGTGTCGGCGACCAAGTGGCTCGCCGAGCTGGAGCTGACGACGCTCGAATCCTTCGACGGCTACTGGGTCCCGCTCGGCTGGTCGAAGGAGGCACCGATCCTGACGCAGTCGCGCATCGACACCCCGCTGGGTCAGCGTCAGCGCCGGCACGGTGCCCGTCGCGGGGATCGCCTGGGCGCCCGACCGCGGGATCAGCAAGGTCGAGGTCGGCGTCGACGGGACGTGGTACGAGGCGAAGGTGTCGCAGCCGATCTCGGACGCGACCTGGGTCCAGTGGGTGCTGGACTGGCCCGCGACGCCCGGGCAGCACACGATCCAGGTCCGCGCCACCGACGGGACCGGCCAGACCCAGACCGACCTGGTCAGCCCGCCCGCCCCGGACGGGGCCAGGGGCTGGCACACGCGGAGCATCACGGTCGGCTGAGGACCGTTCCTCGGCCGAATCGGTATAGATTCCAGACATGCCCCGACGTCGCTACATCTTCGATCCGCCCGAGCGCTTCGTCGCGGGGACGATCGGCGTGCCCGGCGACCGCGCGTTCTTCCTGCAGGCCCGCGAGGGCCAGCGCGTGGTCAGCGTCTCGCTCGAGAAGGTCCAGGTCAGCGTCCTCGCGGAACGGCTCTGGGAGCTCCTCTCCGAGCTCGAGCGGCGCGGCGTGCCGGAGGTGTCCGAGGCGGCGGGTGACACCGATCCCGACCGCGACGACGAGCCGCTCGACGAGCCGCTCAACGAGGCGTTCCGCGCCGGCTCGCTGACGCTCGGCTGGGACGTCGGGGCGGAGCGGGTCCTCCTCGAGGCGCGCGGCCTGGACGAGGACGGCGACCCGATCGACCCCGACGACGACGACGATTCCGACGAGGACGGCCCGGACCTGCTGCGCGTCCGCCTCACCGCCGGGGCCGCGCGCTCGTTCGTCGAGCGCGCGAACCGCGTGGTCGCGGGCGGCCGGACGCCGTGCCCGCTGTGCGGCCAGCCGCTCGACCCGCAAGGCCACATCTGCGCCCGTCGCAACGGCCACTACCTCAACTAGCCCCGATGCTCGACCGCGCCACGACGCTGGACGTCCTGCGCGAGGGCGAGATCGAGGTCGTCGGGCGCATCGTCGAGTCGTCCAACAACGCGATGCTGGTGTCCGTGACCCGGCCCTGCCCCGACCCCGGGCCACCGACCGTCATCGACGCCATCTACAAGCCGACCCTCGGCGAGCGCCCGCTCGACGACTTCCCGGACGGGACGCTGAGCCGTCGCGAGATGGCCGCCTGGCACGTATCCGAGGCGAGCGGCTGGGGGATCGTCCCGCCGACGGTCCTGCGCGACGGGCCGTTCGGCGAGGGGATGGTGCAGGCGTACGTCGAGGCGGACCCGGACGTGGACGTGGTGACCTGGGTCCTCGAGGCGGACCCGCGGCTCCGCCCGATGGCGGTGCTCGACGCGGCGATGAACAACACCGACCGCAAGGGCGGCCACATCCTGCCCGGTCGATGGCGGGCGCCACCTCTACGGCGTCGACCACGGGGTGTGCTTCTCGCCCGTGCCCAAGCTCCGCACCGTGCTGTGGGCGTGGCGCGGGACGCCGTTCGAGCCGGAGGAGATCGCCGGCCTCGAGCGGATCCGCGACGGTCTCGAGGGCGACCTCGGAGCGTCGCTGCGCGAGCTGCTGTCGGCGATGGAGGTGCGGGCGACGCGGCGGCGCCTCGACGGCCTGCTCGCCGAGGGACGCTTCCCGCTCCCCTCCCCGACCTGGCCGGCGATCCCCTGGCCGCCGTTCTGACCGTCATCCGGGCGGCCGCGAGGCGCAGCCGGGCCGAGGACCGCTGGCCGGCCTACCGAGTGCGGTGCCGCATCACGGCCGGGCGGAGCGCCTGACGGCGTCTCGCCCGGCCCGCCCGACCGTCAGGCGTTGCGCGCGGCCTTCACGACCTGCGAGTTCGCGAAGACGTCGTGGTAGCCCTGCTTGGTGGGGCTGTCCGCGGTCGTCTTGAGCAGGAAGATGTACCAGGCCAGGACCGCGATCGAGGTCACGAACCCGAGCGTGTAGTTCAGGGAGATCTGCACGGCCTGGGAGACGACCTGCGGGCCGAAGAGGATCAGCCAGCGGCGGATGGCCTGGTCCTGCTTGAGGGTCTGCCCGTCGCCGGCATTGCCGATCTGCATGCCGAGGGCCCGCATCCCGATCGTGCCGCGCATGGCCGTCCAGGTGTACGTGAAGTACGCGGCGCTGATGGCCAGGCCGACGACGACCGACGCGAGGAAGCTGATCAGCCCGAGGCTGAGGATCCCGTTGATCACCCCGAAGACGATCAGGTTCACGACCCCAAGGATGATGGAGTCGATGATCAGCGCGATGATGCGGTTCGGGACGTCCGCGTAGACGAAGCCGGGCGCGCCGGCGACCGGAGCGGTCGGCGGGGGCGGCGCCTGCCAGCCCGGGGTGGCGGGGGTTCCTGGTTCGCTGGGGGTACCGCTCTCGGTCATCGGGTCCTCCCTCTGGTCCGGCCACGACGGGCGACCCGCCCGTCCTCGATGCGCACGAGGATAGGCCCCCCGAGGCCGCTCGGCTAGATGGAAGCGCGATGCCTGTGCGTGGAGGCACCGAGGCCGACGCCTAGGCGCGGACCTCCTGGCGCATGAACAGCGCGTACGCGGCCGCGAAGCAGGCGACCGTCAGCGCGACCAGCACGACCACCTGGGGCCACACGAGCAGCAGGCTCTGGTCGAGCGAGTTGATCCCCGGGATCTGCTGCTGGCCCTGCTGGTACTGCCCGAGCGTGCCCGGGGTCGAGAGGTTCTTGAGCCCGAAGTCGGGTCGCAGCAGCACGTTCGAGATGTCGGCGTAGAGCTGGCTCGGCAGCAGCCGCGAGATGAACTCGCGGACCTGGACCGTGCCCAGGATCTGGTCGTTGGTGGCGTTCGCGCCCGGGGTGATGAACCCCTGGACCAGCGGTGACGATGAGCGGCCCGAAGATCGTGAAGACCAGCCAGATGCCGAACCCGATCAGGGCCGACGTGGCCGCGCGGCGCACGGCGACCGAGAGGAGCAGGCCGAAGGCCAGCCACAGCGCGACGTAGAGGAACGTGGCGAGGACCCAGGCGATGAGCCGGATGACCTCCTCGCCGTGCGGGACGATCCCGAGCCGCAGCATCCCGAAGCCGGAGATCAGCAGGACGACCGCGACGAGCACGAGGCCGATGACCGCGAGGCCGGCGGCGAACTTGCCGTTGATGACGTCGTCGCGGTAGATCGGCTGGGACAGCAGGCGCGGCAGCGTCCCCTCCGAGCGCTCGCCGTTGACGGCGTCGAAGGCGAAGGCGAGCCCGAGCAGCGGCGCCACGATCGCGACGAACGTGGCGACGGTCAGGATCGAGATGTCCGGGGAGCCGAACCAGAACAGCGCGAGGAAGACCGCCCGGGTGCCGCTGGCCTGCGGCGCGACCGAGCGGATCTGGTCCGCGGCGAAGTAGAGCGGGATCGCGGCGGCCAGCCCGAGGACGAGCAGCAGCACGAAGAAGCGCACGCTCAGGATGTGGTCGGCGAACTCCTTGGTGGCGATGATCCGCCAGCCCGCGGGCAGGCGCGGGAGGGCGTCGGTCTCCACCTCGGCCGGGAGCGGTGCCGGCTCCGGCGCGGGCTTGGCCTGACGGGTGCGGGGGCGGCGGGCCGCCGGCGTCTCGGCGCTCATGCGGCCGTCTTCCCGCCCGCGATCGCGCGGTCCGCGAGACCACGGCGATGGAGCGCGGTGCGATAGATGTCGTCGAGCGACGGCACGACCGGTCGCAGCGACGTCAGCCGCAGGTCGTTGCCGACGGCCGCCGCGAGGATCGCGGTGCGGACGCTGGTCTCCTCGGTCGCGGGGCGGACCGCGAGGTGCCACGTCGTCGACCGCCCGCTCGGCGGGGTGACGTCGGTGACGTGCGGCAGCCCTCGGAGGATGGCCTCGGCGCGCTTGGCCTCCGCGGCGTCCGTGCCCTCGATGTCCAGCTCGATGGCGGCGGCGCCGTCACCGAACAGGCTCGCGAGGCGGGCCATGGTGCCCTCGCCGACCATCCGGCCGGCCGCGAAGATGCCGATCCGGTCGCAGACCGACTGGACCTGCGTCAGCAGGTGGCTGGAGAGCAGGATCGCGAGATGGCGCTCCTCGACGAGCGCCCGCAGCAGGTCGAGGATCTCGACGACGCCCAGCGGGTCGATCGAGGTCGTGGGCTCGTCGAGGATCAGGATGTCCGGGGCCTTCACCAGCGCGTCGGCGATGCCGAGGCGCTGCTTCATGCCGCGGGAGTAGGTCTCGACGCGGTCGTCGGCGCGGTCGGTCAGCCCGACCTGGTCGAGGACCGCGCCCATCGCGGCCTCGGCCTCGGATCCGGTCAGGCCGTTGAGCCGCGCCGTGTAGCGCAGGTTCTGGCGCCCGGTGAGACCGCCATAGAACCCGACTGCGTCGGGCAGGTAGCCGACGCGCCGCTTGACCTCGCGCGGGTGGCGGGTGGGGTCGAGGCCCGCCACGAGCGAGCCGCCGCTCGTCGGCTCGGTGAGCCCGAGCAGCATCAGGATCGTGGTGGTCTTGCCCGCGCCGTTCTGCCCGAGGAGCCCGAAGATCTCGCCGGGCCGCACCTCGAGATCGAGGTGGTCGACCGCCGTGAGCGTGTCGTACCGCTTGGTCAGGCGGCGGGTCTTGATGAGGGGTTCGGCCCCCTCCGGACGGCTCATCGGCGGCCGAAGCGGCGGAACGTCAGCCACAGGCCGACCAGCACGACCACGATGAGCGCCACGCCCACCGCGCCCCACAGCAGCGAGGTCTCCACGGTCACGCGGATGTCGGCGCTGGCCGAGGCCAGGTTCGACGGGGCGTTGGCCTTGAAGGTCGCGACGTAGTCCCCGGCGATGGCATCCGCGGACGGCGTCAGATGGGCGGTGACGTTGACCGGCGTGTTCGGCGCGGCGTCGACCGTCGTCGGGTCGAACTCGACCGTCCAGCCGCTGGGCGGCGTGGCCGACAGCGTCACGCCGGTGATCGGCGCGGTACCGGTGTTGGTGACGACCAGCGTCAGGTCGGTCGTCGCGCCCGCGGTCGCGTTCGCGTTGAGGCGCTCGTCGACCGTGGACAGCGTCATCGAATAGCTGCCCGTGATCTCGACGCCGAGGTCCTGGTGGGCCGTGCGCGAGCCGCTGGTGACGTCGACCGAGATCGGGTACTGCCCGGCGTCGATCGCGGCCGGCGGCTTGGCCGTGATGGTCACCGGGGTGGTCGCCCCGGCCTTCACGAGCGCGTTCGCCGCCTGGCTCTCGGAGCTGACCTGGGTCGTGATCGTCCAGCCGTCGGGACCGGTCGCGACGCCGGTGAACGTGAGGTCCTCGGAGGTGTCGTTGTGCAGGGTCAGGTTGAACGTGAACGTGGTCGTGGACGGGCCCTTGAGCGACGGGAAGTCCGTGGTCAGGCTGACCTGGCCCGCCGCGTTCGGCGTCACCCGGATGTCGAGCGGCAGCGTGTCGGTGGCACCGCCGGCCCGGGCATCGACCTCGATCCGCTGGGTCGCGCCGGTCGCGGTGGCCGGCACGGTCACGTCGAGGCGCACGGTCGCCGCGGTCGTCCCGTTCGTCTGGACGCCGTCGACGACGAACCCGCCGCCGAAGAGCGAGGCGGTCCAGTCCGCGGGCACGCCCTTGAGCGAGAGGTCGACGCGAGCCGACTCGTCGGTCTTGACCGAGATGTCGAAGCTGACCTTCGTCCCGGGAGCGACGGCGACGCCCGGATACGGGGTCGACAGGCTCACGGTGCCGGCCGCGGCCACGGTCGGCACGCTCACGAGCACCAGGAATGCGGTCAGGCCGAGAGCGGCCATCCGACGTACGACGCGTCCCATGCTGGGTGGTACCTCCTCCAAGGATGATGTCAGCAGCGGTCGCGCGGAATCTGCGACCCGCAGCGTGTCGATTCAACCAAGCGATGGTGAAGACTCGTAAATCATCGCCTCGGTGGCCCATCCGGCGATTGACGGAAGGCCTCGCCCGGCGTATGGTAGATGGGTTCCCGATCCCTCGCGAAGATCGCGGTCGAGCGCCGACGAAACGGTCGCTCCCAGCGAATCGCCGGATCACCATCAGACCCGCTCCCCGCCGGATATGGCCGTGGAGCGAACACACCGGTCGCGCAGCCGATGGCCCATACCGCCATTCACGGCGCGCCAGAAACGAGTCCTCGCACCATGTTGTCCCGTTCCACCACGTCGTCCCTTGCGGGGCGATCCACGGCGATGCGCCGCATGCGCCGCCGCAGCTCTGCGGCGAGCACGGCGGCCCGTCCGCCCTATTGCAGCACCAACGGCTGCACCAGCTTCCTCGACGTCGATCCGACGACGGGGACGGCCACCTGCCCCATCTGTGGGTACGTCCGCCGCCAGCACTGACGATCCGACCCGCCCGTCCCCGACGGGCGGGTCCTTCTTCGCCTGCGACCGTGCCACGCAAGCTGGCACGGCGAGCGGCTACGGTTGCCGCGTGCAACCGGATGCCGACTAGGTGGACCGCATCGATGGCCGCCCGGTCTATGCCGCTACGGACCTCGTCGCCTATCTCGCCTGCGAGCACCTGACCGCGCTCGAACGGGCCGCCCAGGCCGGGCTCGTGGCACGCCCGATGCGCGACGACCCCGAGCTCGACATCATCCGCAAGCGCGGCTTCGAGCACGAGAAGCGATATCTCGCCGACCTCGCCGCCGCCGGCCGGACGTCGGTCGAGATCACGCCCGACGGCTCGATCGAGGACCGCGGCGACCAGCTCCGCGCCGCTGCCGACGCGACGATCGAGGCGATGGCCTCCGGGGCCGACATCATCTACCAGGCCACGTTCTTCGACGGCACGTGGCGCGGACACGCGGACTTCCTCCAGCGCGTGGACGACCCGGACCGACCGTCCGTCTGGGGCCCGTGGCACTACGAGGTCGCCGACACCAAGCTGGCGCGCCACGTCAAAGCCAGCGCCGTCCTCCAGATCTGCTCGTACATCGACCAGCTGGAGCGCATCCAGGGCGTCCGGCCCGAGTGGATGTACGTCGCCCTCGGCGGCAGCGCCCGCGCGGTCGAGCGGCTGCGCGTGGACGACTTCATGGCCTACTACCGCGGCGCGAAGCAGCGCTTCCTCGCGACCGTCTCGGACCCGGCCACGGTCGCCTTCCCCCCCGCGGGCACCTATCCCGAGCCCGTGGACCACTGCACGGTCTGCCGCTGGGCGCCCGAATGCGCCGCACGCCGCCGCGCCGACGACCACCTCAGCCTCGTCGCGGGGATCAGCGGCCGCCAGCGCCGCGCCCTCGAAGGCCGCGGGATCACCACGCTCGAGGGCCTCGGCGACCTGCCCCTGCCGATCACGCCCAGGATCGAGGGGACGGGTGAGGCCGCGATGGAACGGGTCGCCGAGCAGGCCCGGATCCAGCTCGCCGGCCGCCGGGCCGGGAACCAGCCGCTGTACGAGCTGCTGCTCCCCCCGCCGGGCGAGCCGCTCGATCCCGAACGCGGGCTCGCCACGCTGCCGCCACCCTCGCCCGGCGACCTCTTCTTCGACATCGAGGGTGACCCGTTCGCGCTCGACGACGGGCTCGACTACCTCTTCGGCGTCCTGGACATGGATGGCGCGTTCCACGCGATCTGGTCGCGCGACGATGCCGGCGAGTTCAGCCTGGCCGGCGAGCGGGCCGCCTTCGAGCGGCTCATGGACTTCTTCGCCGAGCGCCTGCGCGAGCACCCCGACCTGCACATCTATCACTACGCCCCGTACGAGCCGACCGCGCTCAAGCGCCTGATGGGCCGCTACGGGACCCGCGAGGACGAGGTCGACGCCCTGCTTCGCGGTGGGGTCCTGGTGGACCTCCTGCGCGCCGTCCGCCAGTCGCTCCGCGCCTCGGTCGAGAGCTACTCCATCAAGAAGATGGAGGCCTTCTACGGGTTCACCCGGGAGATCGAGCTGCGCGACGCGGGCTCCAGCATCGTGGCGTTCGAGCAATGGCTCGAGCTCGGCGAGGGCGAGCGGCCGGCCGCGGACCACCTCGAGCACATCGAGCGCTACAACCGCGACGACGTCGTGAGCAACCGCGAGCTGCGCGACTGGCTGGAGGGGCTGCGCGTCGAGCTGGCCAAGCGCGACCGGCCAGGTCGTCCCGCGGCCCGGCCCACGCGCCGAGCTGCCGGAGACCGTCTCCGACGAGTTCGCCGCGACCCAGGCGCTCGTCGACCGTCTCGCGGATCCGGCGATCGTCCCGGTCGAGCCGGCCGACCGCACGCCCGAGCAGCAGGGCCGCTGGCTCCTCGCCCAGCTCCTCGGCTGGCACCGGCGCGAGGACAAGGCCACCTGGTGGGAGTTCCACCGGTTGCTGGACCTCGACCCCGGCCAGCTCATCGACGAGCCGACCCCGATCGGCGGCCTGACGCCGGTCGGGCCGCTCACGGAGATCGTGAAGGGCAAGCAGGTCTGGCGCTACGCGTTCCCCGACCAGGAGTTCGATCTCGGTCGTCCGGGGACGCTCTTCGACCCGCGCCGGAAGGCCGCCGCGCCCGACGAGAAGTACTCGACGTGGTCCTGCGGCGAGCTGGTCGCCGTCGACCCCCTCGCGCTGACCGTCGACATCAAGCGTGACCCGGGCGACCCGCACCCCGAGGGCGTCGTCCCGCTGGGGATCATCGGCACGGGGCAGCATCGCGACCGGCTACGCGAGCTCGGGACGTGGGTGGCGGAGCACGGGATCGATGCCGACGGCCCGGACCGGGCGGCCCGCGACCTCCTGATGGGCCGGCCGCCCCGTGCCGGCCAGGCGGCCGGCACGGCCCTCCGCGAACCAGCGGAGACCGGCGTCCAGGCGGCCCGCCGGCTCGCCCTCCTGCTCGATCGCACCGTCCTGCCGATCCAGGGGCCGCCGGGCGCCGGCAAGACCTACAGCGGCGCCCGGATGATCGTGACCCTGCTGGCGGCGGGCAAGCGCGTCGGGATCACGGGCACCAGCCACAAGGTGATCGGCAACCTCATCAAGAAGGTCCTCGAGGTCGCCGAGGAGGAGGGCGTCGCCGTCCGCCCGATCCAGCACGGCAACGCCGACCAGGTCCACCCGGACGACCGCGTGGTCCGCGCGAAGAACGGGGCGAGCGACGTCGCCGACCAGCTGGCGGACGGCCGGTCGAACCTCGCCGCCGGGACGACGTGGCTGTGGGTGTCGCCGAAGCTGGTCGGCGCGGTGGACGTGCTCTTCATCGACGAGGCGGGGCAGATCTCGCTCGCGAACGTGGTCGCGGTCGCCGCCTCCGCCGCGAGTCTCGTGCTGCTCGGGGACCCGCAGCAGCTCGACCAGCCGACCCAGGGGAGCCACCCGCCCGGCGCCGACGGCTCGGCCCTGGCCCACGTCCTCGGCGACCACGCCACCATCCCGCCCGACCGCGGGCTGTTCCTCGACACCACCTGGCGGCTGCACCCGTCGCTCGCCCGGTTCACCTCGGAGGTCTTCTACGAGGACCGGCTCGAATCCGAGGGCCACCTCCACGTCCAGCGCCTCGAGGCGGGCGGCTGGGACCTCGGCGGGGTCGGCCCGCGCATCGTCGAGGTGCGCACCACCGGCGCCGACAACGACTCGCCCGACGAAGCCGCCGCCGTGGCCTCGATGGCGCACGCGCTCGTCGAGGGTGGCGCGTCGTGGATCGATGCCGACCGCGTCCGGCATCCCCTTACCTGGGAGGATGTCCTGATCGTCGCGCCCTACAACGCCCAGGTCGCCACGATCGCCCGGCTGCTCCCCGACCGTGCCCGTGTGGGCACCGTCGACAAGTTCCAGGGCCAGGAGGCGCCCGTCAGCATCTATTCGCTGACGACCTCGAACCCGGAGCTCGCGCCGCGAGGGATGGACTTCCTGTACAGCGGCCACCGCCTCAACGTCGCGACGTCACGAGCCCGCTGCGTCGCGGTCGTGATCGGGTCGCCGGACCTGTGGCGCGTCCGGGCGCGCACGCCGGACCAGATGCGCCTGGCGAACGCGTTCTGCCGCTTCGTCGAGATGGCCGTGGCGCCGGCCGACGATCCCACCGCCGACGTCCCCGATCACGGCGCGACCATGGAGGTCCTGACGCTCGGTCTGGACTGAGGCGCGCCCCTATCATCGCGGCACGATGTCGCTGACCGCCGCGATCCCGGCCGCCCGTCTCGACGAGCTCCGCCAGCGGAGCACGTGGACGCTCGTCGCCGGCGTCGCGCTCGGGAGCACGGGCCATATCGCGGCCGTGACGGTCGCCTCGATCGTGGCGCAGACGCTGGGCGGGACGGCACTCTGGAGCGGCGTCACCGGGGCGACCGTGGTGCTCGGTGCGGCCGGCGGCGCGGTCGTCCTCTCCGCGATCATGACCCGCCGCGGCCGCCGGACGGGCCTGTGGACCGGCTACGCGATCGGGGTCGTCGGGGCGGTCGATCGCCACGATGGCCGTCATCGGCGTCTCGCTGCCGCTCCTGCTCCTCGGGACGTTCCTGATCGGGTTCGGCAACGCCTCGAACCAGCTGTCGCGCTACGCGGCCGCGGACATGTACCCGGACAGCCGGCGGGCCTCGGCCATCGGGCTGGTCGTGTGGGGCGCCACGGCCGGCGCGATCATCGGACCCAATCTCGTGGCGCCCGCCGGCGCCTTCGCGGCCCAACTCGGCCTGCCGGAGCTGGCCGGCCCGTACTTCGTGCCGATCATCTTCGTGGGCTCCGCGGCACTGCTCTCGTGGGCGCTGCTCCGGCCCGACCCGTATCAGCTCGCCGTGGAGACGGCCCGCCCGAACCCCGGCGCGCCGGATGCGTCCATCGCGGTGTCGCTCCGCTCGGTGCTGGCCCGCCCGCACGTGCCGGTCGCGATCGTCGCGCTGGTCACGGGGCAGGTCGTCATGGTGCTGATCATGACGATGACGCCGCTGCACATGATCGAGCACGGCCACTCCCTGGCGGCCATCGGGCTGGTGATCAGCGCGCACACGTTCGGGATGTACGCGCTCTCCCCGGTGTCGGGCCGCCTGACCGACCGCTTCGGCAGCGTGCCCGTGATCCTCGCCGGGATGGGGACGCTGGCGGTCGCGGCGGTGCTGGCGGCGGCCGCTCCGCCCGAAGGCGGCTTCTGGCTGTTCCTCGCGCTCTTCCTGCTCGGGTATGGCTGGAACCTGGGGTACGTCGCCGGGTCCGCGCTGCTGACCACCGGCCTGTCGATCGTCGAGCGGACCCGCCTGCAGGGCCTCAGCGACGCGCTCATCTGGAGCTCCGCGGCCGCGGCCAGCCTGACGTCGGGCGTGATCATGGCCGCGGCCGGCTTCGCGGTCCTGGGCCTGATCGGCGCGGCGATGATCGCGGTGCCGCTGACGCTGACACTCGCACGTCGGACCGCGCTTCGGTCCGCGGCCGCCTAGCCCCCGATCTCGCGCACGACCCAGGCGGCCAGCACGGCCGCGCAGGCCTCGACCTCGTCGAGCGGCACCGATTCGTCGGCGCTGTGGGCGACCTTCACGTCGCCCGGGCCGAAGATCACGCATGGCGTGCCGCCGACGTTGACGAACATCTGCATGTCGGCGCCGTACGGCTCGCCGAGGAGCGTGGGACGACGGCCCGTGACCGCCTCGACGGTCGCCGCCAGACCCGACCGGCAGCGGATCGTCCGACGGCACCCGGGCCGACCCGAACCGGCCGCCGGTGATCTCGACCGTGGCGGGATGGTCGCGCAGGAAGTCGTCCGCGGCACACGCCGCGTCGATGCACGCCCGCAGCTCGGCCTCGGCTTCGGCCGCGGTCTGGCCGAGCCGGACGCCGTAGCGGCCGTCGGCCGTCACCCGGTCGAGCACGGTCGAGGCCCATTCGCCACCGCCGACGATCCCGATGATCGTCGGGTACGGCAGCCCCAGCGCGGTCATCAGCGGATCGGTCTCGGCCGCGTTGCGACGGGTCTCGTCGGCCTCGAGCGCCGTCGAGAGCACGAACAGCTTGTCGAGCGCCGAGACGCCCTCGCGCCGCTGCGAGGCGTGGGCCGCGCGGCCCGGGACGGTCAGCCGGAACGTGATGGCGCCGGCGTGGGCGACCACGATGTCGAGCGCCGACGGCTCCGGGATGATCGCGAGGTCGCCCGTCGCGCCGGCGCGGATCGCGGCGAGCGTCCCCTGCCCGCCGTCCTCCTCGGACGGGACGAGCACGACGAGCAGCTCGCCCGCGAGCGCGTCCAGGCCTCCCGTGCCACCAAGCGCCCGGACCGCGGCCAGGATCGCCGCCACGCCACCCTTCATGTCGCAGGCGCCGCGGCCGTAGAGCCGTCCGTCGCGGACCTCGCCGCCCCACGGATCGGCCGTCCATGTCGCGGGATCCCCCGGCGGGACCACGTCGAGGTGCCCCGACAGGATCAGGCGACGGCCGCCCGCCCGACCGGCCCGCCCGATGACGACGGGGAGTGCCGTCCGGGCCATCTCCTCGCCCGGCCAGTCGGGGTCGGCGCGGATCGCGGCCGGATCTGGACGCACGACGTCCACGGCGAGACCCAGCCCGCGCAGCGCCTCGGCCGCCCAGTCCATCACGGCCTCCTCGGAGCCGGTGATGCTCGGGATGCGGACGAGCGCGGTCAGGTCCTCGATCAGCCGATCGCGATCGACCGACGCCGCGGCGCCGCCCGCGGCCGAGCGGCCCGCCCCTGCCGAGCCGCTGCCCGCCACGCCGTCAGCCACGGAGGATCGGCCGGGTCATGCAGGTCGGCCCGCCGGAGCCGTTGATCCCGATCTCGGTCGCCGGGTACGTGTGGACCTCGCAGCCGGCCGCGGCGAGCGCCGCCGACGTCCGGGGATTGCCCTCGGCGAGGATCACGACGCCGGGCCGGACGGCCAGCACGTTGCACCCGAGGGTCGGGAACTCCTCGTCGGGCACCTCGACCATCCGGATCCCGAGCTCGCCGAGCAGCGCCCAGAGCCCGACCGGCAGGAGCGGCAGATAGACGACCGCCAGGTCGTCGGCGACCGGCGAGATGACGCTCATGAGATGGATCAGCTCGGCCGGACCGCGCCAGTACGGGACGTCGAAGATCCGCACGTCGCCGCCGACGATCCCTGCCAGCTGGCGGGCGCCCGCGTCGTTGGTGCGGAGCGTCCGCCCGATGCAGAACAGGTCCGGGCGCAGCCAGAGCGTGTCGCCGCCCTCGACCGTGCCGGGCGCCTCGATGCGGCCGGCCGTCGGGATCCCGGCCTCGCCCATCCACGCCTCGAGGATCGCGGGCTCGCCGGCGCGGTTGGGCTTCCCGGGACGGAGCGGCACGGCGCCGCGGTCGATCACCAGCATCGGGTCGAAGGTGTAGACGAGGTCCGGGTCGTCGGTCTCGTCCTCGAGCACGTGGACCGTCGGACCGAGACCGGTCAGCACGTCGACGAACGCGTCGTGCTGCCGCCGCGCGAGGTCGAGGTCGACGGGATGCAGGAACCCGTGGGCCGGGTCGTCGAAGGCGGCCCCGAACGCCGGGCCGGGCCGCTTCACGAGGACATCGATGAGCGGCGCGGACATGCTCTGCGCGCCGAAGCGCCGGGTCGTGGCGGTCACCGGATGAGGATAGCCGCCGGCCTCCCCCGGGCGGGCGGTGCCGCCGCGCCGCGGACCGGGACGATGGTCCTTGTGGACCCGGCGTTGCGCCGCGGTATACCCTAGGTCGGTGACCAGCTACGCCGCGTCAGCACGGCTCCAGCACGTCAGCCCCCATCTGCGCGACCGCGCATGGTCGGTCTCCGCACTCCCGCACATCGACGCGGACGAGCCCGTCCTGGTCGTCGAGGCCGCGGACGAGCGACGGCAGGTCCTGCCCAGCCTGGACGATCTGACCCGCATCCTGGGCGAGACCATGTTCTTCACGCTCGACCCGGAGAGTTGGCGCTGATCGGCCGCGCGCGCCGCTCCGCCGCCATCGCGCTCGCGGCGGGTGCGCTGCTCGCCACGCTCCTCGCCCCCGGAACGGCGTCTGGGCGCCGTCACGCTGACCACGGTCGCGAGCGGGCTGAGCTCTCCGGTCTTCGTGACCAACGCCGGCGACGGCAGCGGCCGGCTCTTCATCGTCGAGCAGACCGGGAAGATCCGCGTCGTCAAGAACGGCGTCCTGCTCCCGACGCCGTTCCTCGACATCTCGGCCTCCATCTCCAAGGGCGGAGAGCGCGGCCTGCTCGGCCTGGCGTTCCATCCGTCCTACGCGACCAACGGCAAGTTCTACATCGACTTCACGCGCGCCAACGGGGACACCGCGATCAACGAGTACCGCGTCTCCTCCGGGAACCCCGACGTCTCGGATCAGTCGACCGGACGCCGGATCCTGACGATCGCGCAGCCGTACTCGAACCACAACGGCGGCATGCTGGCGTTCGGCTCGGACAAGTACCTGTACATCGGGATGGGCGACGGCGGATCGGGTGGGGATCCCGGCAACCGCGCGCAGAACCTGGACTCGCTGCTCGGCAAGATCCTCCGGATCGACGTGAACGGCGTGTCCGGCGGCAGGAACTACCGGATCCCGTCGAGCAATCCCTACGTCGGCAAGGCCGGCCGTGACGAGGTCTGGGCGAGGGGCCTGCGCAATCCGTGGCGGTTCTCGTTCGACCGGAACGCCGGGACCCTCTGGATCGGCGACGTCGGCCAGGGCCGCTACGAAGAGATCGACCGCTCGACCAAGACCCGCGGCTTCGGCCGCGGCGCCAACTTCGGCTGGCGGGTCATGGAGGGCAAGCACTGCTACGCCCCCAGCTCGGGCTGCCCGAGGACCGCGAAGACGCTGCCGATCGCCGAGTACACCCACGCCGCGGGCGCCTGTGCGGTCACCGGCGGGTACGCGTACCACGGGACCGCGTCACCCAAGCTCCTGACCCGCTACGTCTTCGGGGACTTCTGCAACGGGCGGATCTACACGCTGCCGACCTCGGCGGGGGCGACGCCGACCATCAAGCTGCTGATCGACACGGCGCTCCACATCAGCTCGTTCGGCGAGGACGAGGCCGGCGAGATCTACGTCGTCGACCTCGGTGGGAAGGTCTACCGCCTCAACGTGACCTGAGGCGGCTCGGCGTCAGGCGGCGGCCGACGTCTCCGCGACGACGGTCAGCGGCTCCTGTGCCGCGACCTCGATATCGAGGCGGATCTCGTCGCCGACCAGCCAGCCGCCGGCCTCCAGCGCGACGTTCCAGTCGAGCCCCCAGTCCTTGCGGTTGACCCGCGCCTTCGCCGAGAAGCCGACGTGGCGCGCCCCGTCCATGCCCGGGAAGAACCCCAGGAACTCGACGTCGAAGTCGACCGGGCGGGTGACGTCGCGGATCGTGACGTCGGCCGTGACGGTGTAGTCGTTGCCGCGCTTGTGGCGGATCCGGGTGCTGCGCACGACCAGCTCCGGGTAGGTCTCGGCATCGAAGAAGTCCGCCGAGCGGAGGTGGTTGTCGCGCGCGGCGAAGCCCGTGTCGACGCTGGCGGTCTTCACGCGGAACTCCGCCGCTGGACTGCGTCGGGTCGGCCTTCGTCGAGCTCGAGGGTCGCGTCGAAGTCGAGGAACTCGCCCCGGACGCTGGTGACCATCAGGTGCTTCGCGGAGAAGTTGATGTTGGTGTGTGCTCGATCGAGCTGGAATACGGCCATGACGGCTGCCTCCTGGATGCGCCGCGGAGCCGCGGGACGCGTGGGATGTGGTTGACGGTGCAACCATATCGCGATATCGTTGCGTTGTCAACGAATTGTCCAGCCATCCCGAGGGTGTAGCATCGCGACCATGGATGTCACCGAGCCGGCGCACCGGCCGCTGTCCGCGCACGACCCGCGCATCGAGCCGTGGCGCGCCTTCCTGCAGGCGCACGCTCGCGTCGCGCGTCGCCTCGACGAGGAGCTGCGCGCCGAGCATGACCTGTCGGTCGCCGAGTACGACGCGCTCCTGAACATCGCCGAGGCGCCCGGCCGGCGGCTCCGCATGCGCCGCCTCGCCGACCAGGTCGTCCTGAGCAAGAGCGGCGTGACGCGATTGATCGACCGGCTCGTCGCGGACGGGCTCGTCGAGCGCAGCTCGTGCACGACCGACGCCCGCGGTGCCGAGGCCGTCCTCACCGAGGCGGGCCTGCGCCGGCTGCGGGCCGCGTCGCGGACCCACCTGCGCGGGATCGCGGACCACTTCCTCGACGTCGTCGACGACGCCGACCTCGCGGTCGTGGACCGCGCGATGCGCGCCGTCGCCGATCGGGCCGGTACCGAGCCCGACATCGGGCGCTGCGCGCCCGGCAGCGCCGAGGGCGACCGAGCCGTCCGGGCCTGACCCGGGTCGTGGCGGGCCGGCTCTTCGCGGGGACCAGCGGCTTCGCCTATCCCGGCTGGAGCCCGCGCTTCTATCCGGCCGGTGCCCGCGCCGCGGACCTGCTGCCCTCCTACGCGTCCCGGCTGTCCGCCGTCGAGCTCAACAACACCTACTACCAGTCGCCGTCCGCGGACAAGGTCGCCGCGTGGCTGGCTGCCACCCCGGAGACGTTCCGGTTCACGGTCAAGGCCCAGCGCGGCGGATCCGCCCGATCGCTCACCGACCCGGCCACCAGCGTCCCGTGGCTCACCGGCCCGTACCGCGCGTTCGGGGCGCGGCTGGGGACCGTCCTCTTCCGGGTCCCGAACCTGATGAAGCGCGACGACGCCAAGCTCGCCGGCATGCTCGCGGCATGGCCGCGCGACATCCCGATCGCGCTGGAGTTCCAGGATCCCTCGTGGCACGTCGACGAGACGTTCGCGGCGCTCGCGGACGCCGGCGCGGCGCTCGTCTCCACGGAATCGCCCGAGGACGAGACGCCGCCCGACATCCGGCGGACCGGGCCGTTCCTGTACCTGCGGCTCCGCCGGCACGACTACGAACCGGCCGAGGTGGCCGCCTGGGCCGCCCGGCTGCGCCCGTTCCTCGACGCGGGCGACGACGCGTTCGTCTTCTTCCGCCATGACGACGTCGGGCGCGGGCCCGGAGCTGGCGCTCGAGCTGACCGCCGCGCTCGAGACCGACGACGCGGACGCCCCGTTGACGCGAGCCAAGGAGGATCGGACACGATGAGCGACGCCGCCATGACAGACCGGACGGATCGCGTCGCGGCCGACCGGCACGACCTGATCCGCGTGCAGGGCGCGCGCGTCAACAACCTCAAGGACGTCAGCGTCGAGATCCCGAAGCGCCGGCTGACGGTGTTCACCGGCGTGTCCGGCTCGGGCAAGAGCTCGCTGGTGTTCGGCACGATCGCGGCCGAGTCGCAGCGCATGATCAACGAGACCTACAGCGCGTTCGTGCAGGGCTTCATGCCGACCCTGGCGCGGCCCGATGTCGACCTGCTCGACGGGCTCACGACGGCGATCATCGTCGACCAGGAGCGGATGGGCGCGAACGTCCGGTCCACCGTCGGGACCGCGACGGACGCCAATGCCCTGCTGCGGCTGCTGTTCAGCCGCCTGGGGCAGCCGCACATCGGTCCGCCGACGGCCTACTCGTTCAACGTCCCCATGCGCAAGGCCAGCGGGGCGATGACCGTCGACAAGGGCAAGGGCGAGCGGATCGTCGTCCGCGACGCGATCTACTACGGCGGCATGTGCCCCCGCTGCGAGGGCATGGGCTCGGTCACCGACATGGACCTGACCCAGCTCTACGACGACACGAAGTCGCTGAGCGACGGGGCGCTCAAGGTCCCCGGCTACAGCATGGACGGCTGGTACGGGCGGATCTTCGCGGGCGCCGGCTTCGACATGGACAAGCCCATCCGCGACTACACGCCCAAGGAGCTCGACGACCTGCTCCACAAGGAGCCGACCAAGATCAAGGTCGAAGGGGTCAACCTGACCTTCGAGGGGCTGATCCCGCGGATGCAGAAGTCGATGCTGTCGAAGGACATCGACACCCTCCAGCCGCACGTCCGCGCCTTCGTCGAGCGGGCGGTGACCTTCACGCCCTGCCCCGAATGCGGCGGCACCCGGCTCAACGAGCCGGCGCGCTCGTCGAAGATCGAGGGGATCAACATCGCCGAGGCCTGCGCGATGCAGATCGACGACCTCGCGGAGTGGCTGCGCGGCCTGGACGCGCCATCGGTCGCCCCGCTCCTCGCCGGCCTCCAGCAGGCGTTCGACTCGTTCGTCGAGATCGGGCTCGGCTATCTCTCGCTCGACCGGCCGTCGGGCACGCTGTCGGGCGGGGAGTCGCAGCGGACCCGGATGATCCGCCACCTCGGCTCGTCCCTGACCGACGTCACCTACGTCTTCGACGAGCCCACCATCGGGCTGCACCCGCACGACATCGCCCGGATGAACGGCCTGCTGCTCCGCCTCCGGGACAAGGGCAACACGGTGCTCGTCGTCGAGCACAAGCCCGAGGTCATCGCCATCGCCGACCACGTCATCGACCTCGGCCCGGGTGCCGGGACCGAGGGCGGCGAGGTGGTCTTCGAGGGCACGGTCGAGGGCCTGCGCGCCAGCCCCACGCTCACCGGCCGGCACCTGGACGACCGCGCGTCGGTGAAGCCGTCCGTGCGCACGGCGACCGCCCGGCTCGAGGTGCGCGGCGCCAGCACGAACAACCTCCAGGACGTCGACGTCGACATCCCGCTCGGCGTGCTGGTCGTGCTGACCGGCGTGGCCGGCTCGGGCAAGAGCTCGCTCATCGACGGGTCGGTCGCGGGCCGCGATGGCGTCGTGTCGATCGACCAGGGCGCCATCAAGGGCTCGCGGCGCAGCAATCCGGCCACGTACACCGGCCTGCTCGACCCGATCCGCAGCGCGTTCGCGAAGGCCAACGGCGTGAAGCCGGCGCTCTTCAGCGCCAACTCCGAGGGGGCCTGTCCGACCTGCAATGGCGCCGGCGTCATCTACACCGAGCTCGGGTTCATGGACACCGTCGCCACCACCTGCGAGGACTGCGAGGGGAAGCGCTACCAGGCGGCGGTGCTGGACTACCACCTCGGCGGCCGCGACATCAGCGAGGTCCTCGCGATGTCCGTCGGCGAGGCGGAGGCGTTCTTCGCCGACGGCGAGGCGCGGACGCCCGCCGCGCACGCGATCCTGCGGCGCTTCGTCGATGTCGGGCTCGGCTATCTGCGGCTCGGCCAGCCGCTCCCGACCCTGTCGGGCGGGGAGCGCCAGCGGCTCAAGCTGGCGACCCACATGGGCGAGAAGGGCGGCATCTACGTGCTCGACGAGCCGACCAGCGGGCTCCATCTCGCCGACGTCCGGCAGCTGCTCGGCCTGCTCGACCGGCTCGTCGACGCCGGCAAGTCGGTGATCGTCATCGAGCACCACCAGGCGGTGATGGCGCACGCCGACTGGATCATCGACATCGGCCCGGGCGCGGGCCGCGACGGTGGCCGGATCGTCTTCGAGGGCACGCCGGCGGACCTCGTCGCCGCCCGCTCGACGCTCACGGGCGAGCACCTCGCCGCCTACGTCGGCGCCTGACGACCTGATCGGGGGCGCCCGGGCCGGCCGGGCGCCGCCGCCCGGCCGACCGCCCGGGCTCGACTAGCGCCGGGAGCCCTCGGCGGGTCCGAACGCGACCAGGAGCTCGAGGCGCTCGGTGATGTCGTGGAAGCGGTGCGGCTCGCGCGCCGGCACGAAGACCACCGACCCCGGCTCGATCGGGCGGTCCTCCGCCCCGACGGTGACGACGGCGCGTCCCGCGATCACGTAGTAGACCTCGTCCTCCGTGTGCGGCGACTGCGGGTCGATCCCGCCGGCCTCCAGCACGTACAGCCCGACCGAGAGGTCCGGCACGCTGAGGAACTCCTCGTACAGCCGGGCGCCGGCGACCCGGCGCGCCTCGATCTCGGCAAGCTCCCAAGCGTCCATCGTCTGCTCCTGGTGGGTGGGGGCATCGAGCGTAGCAAAGCCCCGAGCGGCCGCAAACGGCCCGGCGCGCTAGCATCCGCGGATGACCAAGCCGTTCCACCGGTCCCTCATCGGCGCCGTCCTCGTCGCGGTGGTCGTCGCCGGCTGCAGGACGACGGCGAGCCCCTCCCCCACTCCGGCGAGTCCCGCGCCCAGCGCGACGGCGGCGGCCAGTGCGACGCCCGCCCCGTCCGCGACGCCCGCGGCCACCCCGTCATCGTCGAGCGCCCTGATCCCGCCCCGCATCGGCCTGCACGAGGTCGTCAAGGGCCTCGATTCACCCGTGGACGTGGCGGCCGAAGGCAGCGCGGCGGACCGCCTCTTCGTCGTCGAGCAGCCCGGCCGGATCCGGGTGGTGAAGGACGGCGTGCTCGCGCCCCAGCCGTTCCTCGACATCTCGGACCGGATCAGCGCCGGCGGCGAGCGCGGCCTGCTCGGGCTGGCCCTCCACCCCGACTTCCCGAACGACCCCCGGTTCTTCGTCGACTACACCGACAAGGACGGCAACACCGTCATCTCGTCGTTCGAGCAGTCCCTCGACGCCGACTCGGCGGACCCCGAGAGCGAGCGGGTCATCCTGCGGGTGCAGCAGCCCTTCGCCAACCACAACGGCGGCGCGGTCGTCTTCGGACCGGACGGGATGCTGTACATCGCCCTCGGCGACGGCGGATCGGGCGGCGACCCGCAGGGCAACGGGCGCAGCCTCAAGACCCACCTGGCCAAGATCCTCCGGATCGACGTCGACGTGCCCGCCGGCCAGACCCCGGCGTACAAGATCCCGGCCGACAACCCGTTCGCGACCGGCGAGGGCGGGGCGCTGCCCGAGATCTGGCTGACCGGCCTGCGCAACCCGTGGCGGATGCATTTCGACCCGCAGAACGGCGACCTGTGGATCGGCGATGTCGGCCAGGGCGCGTGGGAGGAGATCGATGTCGCGCGGGCCGGCGTCGGCGGCCTCGACTACGGCTGGAACACGATGGAAGGCGCCCACTGCTACCAGCCGCAGACCGGCTGCGACCAGGCCGGCCTGACCCTGCCGGTCTCCGAATACGACCACAGCCTCGGCTGCGCGGTCATCGGCGGCGTCGTGGCGCGCGGCGACGCGGAGCCGTCGTTCGCCGGCTGGTACTTCTTCTCCGACGACTGCTCGGGCAACGTCTGGGTGATCGATCCGTCGAAGGACGCGTTCCAGGACCCGATCCACATCCTCGACAGCGGCCGGAACATCAGCGCCTTCGGCCAGGACACCGACGGCCACGTGTACCTGACCGACCTGGGCAGCGGCACCCTCCTCCAGGCGGTGCCGCAGGGCGGCTGACCTAGCCGGCGACCACGCGGAACGTGACCGTGACCGTGACCGCGATCTCCGTGGTCCCGGCGGCGACGGGCGTGCCGCTGTCGGCGGCGAGCGACATCCGGGCGGCCTTGGCGAGCGGGAAGGACTGGCGGCGCACCGCCTTCGACGATGTCGGCGACACCCGCGACCCGGAGGCCCGGCGGCCGCGGCGAGCACGTCGGCCTTCGCCCGGGCATCGGCGACCGCCGCGGTCCGGGCGGCCGCCTCGGGGCCGCTGGGGTCCGCGACCCGGAAGGCGAGCCCGTCGAGGCTGGTCGCGCCCGCCCGGAGCGAGCCGTCGATGACGTCGCCGACCGAGGCGAGCTCGCGGACCGTGACCTCCACGACGTTGGCCAGGTCGTACCCGACGAGGGCGGGCGCCGTGCCGTCGCGGTAGTCGTAGCGCGGCTGCACCGACACCATCGAGGTCCGGATGTCGCGCTCGGCGACACCGGTGCCCCGGACGGCGGCGAGGATCGCGGCCATCGTGGCGGCCGCCTCGCTCCTGGCCTCGGCGACGGTCTCCCGCGAGATGGCGACGCCGAGCCGGAGCTCCGCGAGATCGGGGTCGACGGCGACCCGGCCCGTCCCGGAGACCACGATGGTGCCGGTCTGGCTGGGCTCGGTCATGGGGCACCTCGGGCTGCGTGGTGGTGGGCCATCGTAGCGAACCACGGGTTCTGCAAGCCCGGTGCAACCCGGACCACGCGCCCGGCGAGGCGGCTGCTGCCGGAACGTCGATAGGCTCGGAGAGATCCCGCCGGGACGCCCTGCGCGGGACATCGATCGGTCACCGACCGATCGCGACATCCACCTTGGAGGTGCACCCGTGAAGCGATTGCTTCTGCTCATCGTGCTCGCGGCGACCGCCGTCGCGTGCTCACCGTCCAGCTCGAGCTCGGCTCCCGACGTCTCGGCCCCCGTGGTCGAGAGCCCGTCGGCCCCGGCCGAGTCGCCTTCGGATTCGGCGCTCCCGTCGCCGTCCTGATGCCATCGGCAGCCGGTCCAGGGACGACATGCCCCTGCAACGCGCCCTTCTGACCGGCTGACACTCCTGCGACCGACCATGGGTCATCGTGGGTGCGGTCGGTCCCCGTGCCACTGGGGGTTCCGGGGGCCGACACTTTTCTCCGCAGCGCGGAACGCCGCCGGACCTGACGTCGACTGTTATGCCGATGCAAGGTCCGGCACCCGCGCGGTCATCCCTGGACGTTCCGTCACGAGGTACGGTGGCGAAGCCGCCGGTCCGTCGTGGGGGGAGACCAGCGGCGACAACATGAAGAACGTATCCAACGGGAAGCGCTTGTGACGGGGCGTGACCCGATCAGCACGGACGGTCCGAGCCCCCTCCTCGGGCCGTCCGTTGCCGTTCCAGGCGTACGATGGCAGTCCGACTGAGGGGACTGCAGAAGAAGGAGCCAGACATGGCCACGACCACCACGACCCTGAGCGACGAGGCCACCAAGGCCGTCGACGACATCGAGGAGACGGCGCGCGGCGCGCGCGGCAACATCGCCGACGCCGCGGACGCGGTCAAGACCGCCGCGAACGAGGTCGCCGTCCGGATCCCGGATGCGGCCGCGACCACCCGGTCCGCCCTCGACGAGGTCGATCGCCAGCTCAAGAGCGGCTCGGACGAGATGCTGAGCGTCGGCACGACGCTGACCTTCGGCCTGGCGATCGGGCTGCTCATCGGCGGCGCGAACCGCCTGCTGGTGGCCGCCGCGCTCGTCCCTGTCGCGGCGATGGGCCTGACCCTCCTCGGGCGGGCCAACGGCCGGTCGCGCAAGGAGCCCAAGAACAGCTAAGCCCGGGGTCACCCCGAAGGGTGCGGAGCCCGAGGTCCTCGATCGTCGTCGACCTCGGGCTTTCGTGTGTCCGGCGGGGCCGCTCGTTCGGGCAGGCGTCCGGGCTAGGCGCCCGGGGCGCTGACCAGGTGGAGGGCGTCCGCGTCCATGCTGTCCTCCAGGCCGAGCATCCGCCGATACAGGGCTTCGTAGCCATCGGTCATGCGACCCGCGGAGAACCGCTCGATCACGGACGATCGGATCGCCGCTCGATCCAGGCCGTCCACCCCGGCGATCTTGAAGGCCATCTGCGCCTCGTCATCGCCGAAGAAGCCATCGACGCCGTCGCGGATGATCTCGGGGAGCGCCCCGATCCGGCGGGCGATGACCGGCGTCCCGCAGGCCATCGCCTCGATCGCGACCAACCCGAACGGCTCGGGCCAGGAGCCCGGCATCAGCGACGCGTAGCTCTCCGCGAACAGCCGGTCGCGATCGGCCTGCTCGAGCTCACCGAGGAACTCCACATCCGACCCGGCGGCTTCGAGCGCGGGCCGGAACGCCGTCTCGTAGTACTCCCGCTCCATGGTCGTCGGGCCCGCCTTGGCGGCGATCTTCAGCGGGCGCCCCGTCGCCTGCGCGATCGCGATGGCCTCGACGATCCCCTTCTCGGGGGCGACCCGCCCGACGAAGCAGAGGGCATCGGTCCGCCGACGCTCGAACGGGGAATCGTCGAGGGTCAGCCCGTTGTGGATCACCGTCCACGGCACCGTCGGGTGGGTCGACGCCTGGTTGTTGCTGATCGCGACCAGGCCGGCTGGCGGGTCGGTGAGCGCCTCGGTCGCCCAGGGCAGGTCGAGGCGCCCGTGCATCGTCGTCACGACCGGCACCGGCGAGACGCGAGCGAGCATGAGGCTGGCCCATTCGAGGTGGGCGTGGATGAGGTCGAACTCGTGCGCCCGGTCGAGCACGCTGCGCATGGTCGCGAGCATGTACGGGAGCGAGTCGCCGTTGTACCCGATGGGACGCAGCGCCTCCGGGACGGTCACGACGTGGCGGCCGGGGACCTCGGAGTCACCGCTGGCGAACGTCGTGATGTCGTAGCCGCGGCGATCCAGCTCCACGACCAGCTCGTAGACGATCCGCTCGGTACCGCCGTAGGCACGCGGAGGGACCCGCTCGAAGGGCGGTGCGACGTGGGCGATGCGAAGCGGACGGGTCATGCTCGGGGTACCTCGACGGATGATAGCCCTGCCGGGCGGAACGACCCGGAAGGGCTGATCCGAGCGTAGCCGGAGGTCACCGGCAGGCGCGTTGCAGCAGGCCGCCGGACCGGTATCAGGCACGTGTCAGCGGCCGGTGTGGTATCCATGACGCGACCAAGCCATGGCGCATCGGAGGAACGGCGCTGACGACACCGAGCGGTGAGCGAGGCGACACCACGAGGTCGCTTCGGGCCGCCCTTCGCCGTGCGAGCGAGGACCTGCCGAGGCTCGGCCGCGTGGCGGTCGGGCCGCGGGCCGGGATCGGCATCGGCGTGCTCGCGGGCGTGCTCGCGATCATCGCAAAGGCCGCGCTGAATGCTGCCATCGGCGGCGAGACCGGCTTCCTCGTCCTCACGGGCGCCGTCGCGATCTCCGCCTGGATCGGCGGGCTGACCGGCGGGCTGACCGCCACGATCGTCGCCGGGATCGCGAATGCGGCGATCTTCGTCGCACCGGACGGCACCACGTTCGAGCTGTCGCAGATCGACGTGGCCCGGCTCGTCCTGTACCTCGCGGGCGGTGCCGTCGTCTCGACGCTCATCGCCTCGCTGCGGGCGTCGCGCGACCGGCTGGCCGTGACCGTCGACGAGATCGGCGCGATGGCGTCGGACCTCGAACGGCGAGACGAGCGCCTCGAGCTCGTGCTGGCGGCGTCCGGGACCGGCTTCTGGGAATGGGACGTGCGCACCGGCGACCTGGTCTGGTCGGAGGCGATCTTCCTGCAGCACGGCCTCGAGCCGACTGCCGGCTCGCCGACCTACGAACGCTACATCGAGACCATCCACCCGGACGATCGCGCCGCCTTCCAGAGTGGTGTCGACGCGGCGCTCGCGGGCGGACCGCCGCTCGACCTCCGGTTCCGCCTCCTCTGGCCGGACGGGTCCGTCCACTGGACCCACGGCGTGGGCCGCGTCTTCCGCGATGCCGCGGGCGAGCCCATCCGCATGGTGGGCACAGGGCAGGACATCACCGAGGCCCGTCGCCTCGAGGCGCAGCGCGACCAGCTCGTGCTGGACGAGCGCCGGGCCGGCGCGTTCCGCGAGGCGTTCCTCGACGTCATCTCGCACGAGCTGCGGACCCCGATCACGACGATCCTCGGCCTGACCCAGATCCTGTCCAAGCCGGGCCGGGTCTCGACCCCCGAGGACCAGGCCGGGCTGATCGACGACATCTCGCAGGAATCCGAGCGCCTGCATCGCCTCGTCGAGGACCTCCTGGTCCTGACCCGCGCCGAGCGCGGCGAGTTCGTCATCGAAGCGGAGCCGCTCGAGCTACGCCGGCTGCTCACCCGCGTCGTCGAGCGCGAGCGCCAGCGGCTGCCGAGCCTGCAGATCGAGACCGAGTTGCCGCGCCACCTCCCGGTCGTCGCGGGCGAGGACGTCTATGTCGAGCAGATCGTCCGGAACATGCTGGGCAACGCCGCCAAGTACACCCCGGCCGGGACACGCGTCGATCGTCCGTGCCGATGCCATCAACGGCGATGTCGCGATCCGCATCCTCGATTCGGGGCCCGGCATCGACGAGGCCGCCGCCTCGCGCGCGTTCGAGCTCTTCTATCGCGACCCGGCTCGGGCTCGGGCCGTCGCGGGCTCCGGCATCGGGCTGTTCGTCTGCGCGAGCCTGGTCGAGGCGATGGGCGGGACGATCTGGGCTGTCCCGCGCCCCGAGGGCGGCTCCGAGTTCGGCTTCACGCTCCGCGGCCTGCCCGACGACGAGGCCGCCACACGCACGCCACCGGTGGGCGCCGCCACGACCTGAGCCCGGGCTGACAGGCGGTTGATAGGTCCCCGGCGCTTGTCGTAGCGGGCTGCGACGGCGTCACCCTTGACAGTGGCGTCGATCCGATCCGGCCGACCGTCCCAGATGGCGCGGTCACCATTCCCGGAACGGCTGGAGGTACCAGATGGGCATCATCGCGTGGATCGTCCTCGGGGCGATCGCCGGCTACATCGCCGGCTTCCTCGTCAAGGGTGACGAGGGCCTGGGGGTCATCGGACACATCGTGCTCGGCATCGTCGGCGCGGTCGTCGGCGGCTTCCTTGCCAGCATCCTTCTCAAGACCAACCCGGTCGACGGCCCGTTCGACGTCGCGTCGATCGTGACCTCCGTCATCGGCGCGGTCCTGCGTCGTCCTGGTGGTCGGCGCCGTGACCGGTCGCGGACGGGTCGGCCGGGGCTCGATCTGACCCAGCGACTGCAAGACGCCTGACACAGGCAAGCCGGGACCGACCGGACGGCGCGTCACGGACGCACCGATACGGTCGGTCCACTGGCCACCCGGAACCCCCGGGGTGGTCCCTGACTGGAGGTCGAAAGACCATGGACGACGCGAAGAAGGTCTATCGAGAGACCGAGCAGGACGCCAAGGAAGCCTGGCGCAAGAGCGACGGGACCGAGGACCTGGGCGACAAGGTCGGCAACGTCGGCGACGAGGTCCGCAAGGACCTTGGCAACACGGGCGACGACCTTGGCAACGCGGGCGACGACATGAGTCGCACCGTCGATCGCGAGACGCAGACGCCCCGCTGAACTCCGCTCTGCAATCCGAACAGCCCCCGGTCCCACCGGGGGCTGTTCCATGTCCCGCGCCGGAAGCGCCATGCCGATGCAAGGGCCCGGCCCCGCACGGGTGTGCGCGCGTGGGGGCGACGGGGCGACCCTGAGCACATGACGAAGCGATCGCCGGATGACGCGTTCCTCGATGTCGTGGCCCACGAGCTGCGCACGCCCGTCACGACGATCTATGCCGCCGCCTATGTCCTGGCCGGCGATCGTCTGGCGTGACGAGGACCGGACGACGATGGCCGCGGACCTCGTGCACGAGGTCGAGGCGCTCTACCGCCTGGTCGAGGACCTGCTCGTCTATGGCCGGGCGACCTCGCCGGACGCCGTCGAGCACGAGCCCGTCCTGGTCAGCCGGGTCGTGCTCGAGGTGATCGAGCAGGAGCGGACCCTGGTCTCGGACCACCGGATCGCGTTCAGCGGTCCGCGTGACGCCGTCGCGGAAGCCGCCGACCCGACGATGGTGCGGCACATCATCCGCAACCTGCTCGACAACGCGCTCCGCTACGCCCCCGTCGGCGGCACGGTCGAGGTCGTCGTCAACCAGACCGCGGACGAGGTGGTCGTCCGCGTCCTCGACGGCAGTCGCCACGACGGCAGCGCGGACGACGAGCGCGCGCTGGCCATCCATCCACTGGACCGGCCGCGCACGGCGGCCCAGCGCGCCGGAGCCGGCCTTCGCCTCCATGTCGCCAGCCGCCTGGCCAAGGCGATGGGAGGCCGGACGTGGGCCGGACCGCGGGAGGGCGTCGGCGCGGAGTTCGGGTTCGCCCTACCGCGATCGGCGTGACCGCGCGCGGCGCGCGCGCGTCGGCGGACCAGCCCGCTTCGCGTCGGCGCGCCAGCCGCTGGCTGACCAGGCTCGCCAGGGCGTCCGCCTCCGCGTCGGTGGCGGTCGCCGCGAGCTCGTCGGCATCCTCGGTCGCCGTCACCAGCGCGTCCCCGAGCGAGCCGTCGAGATAGGCGTCGATCACCGCTGGGTGGACGTAGCTGCCCCGCGCGACCGCCGGCGTGTTCCCGAGGCGATCGGCCGTGGTCCGCATCGCGGCGGCCACCTCGTGGCGCGCGTCGGTGGGGCGGTCGGGCGGACGCAGGGCGCTGAGGGCGCGGAAGGCGAGGACCGTGCCCGCCCAGGTCCGGAAGTCCTTCGCGGTGAAATCGGCACCGGTGATCTCGCGGAGGTAGCCGTTGACGTCGTCCGAGGTGACGTCGTGGACGTCGCCGTCGGCGTCCACGTACTGGAACAGGTCCTGGCCGGGCAGGTCCTGGCAGCGCCGGACGATCGCCGCCAGGCGCCGGTCCCGCAGGCCGACGTCGTGACGCTTCCCCGACTTGCCCGGGAACCGGAAGCGGATCTCCGTCCCGTCGACGCGGGCGTGGCCGTCCGCGCATCGTCGTGAGACCGAAGGACCGGTTCAGGCGCGCGTACTCGTCGTTGCCGACGCGGATCAGCGTCAGCTCCAGGAGTCGGACCACGGCGGCCAGGACCTTCTCGCGCGGGAGTCCGCGCCGGGCGAGGTCGGCGTCGCACCGCGCGCGGATCGCCGGCAGGGCCTCCGCGAAGGCCACCATCCGATCGAACTTCGATTCGTCGCGGCGGCTGCGCCATCGCGCGTGGTAGCGATGCTGCTTCCGCCCTCGCGCATCACGCCCGGTGGCCTGGATATGGCCACGGGGATCCGGGCAGATCCAGACGTCGGTCCAGGCGGGCGGGATCGCCAGCGCGCGGATCCGGGCGAGCGTCGCCTGGTCGCGGATCGTCGCGCCCTCCCGGTCACGGTAGGAGAACCCGGTCCCGGCGCGCCGCCGGGTGATCCCCGGCCGGTCGTCGTGGGCGTAGCGGAGGCCGGCCTCGCGGGCCACGTCCTCGGGAGCGGTGACGGTCATGTCCGCGAGGGTCGCACCGACCCCGTCGCGCGCATGGACGCGCGGCCCGGCGCCACGTGACAACCCCATCGCACCGATGCGGCTGCGAGATACCTGCAAGCGCCACGGGGCTCCGGGCGAGTCGCCCGATGCCGCCGCGGTGCCACCGTCGGTCCAAGGACAGACGGCGGATGCCGCTGTCGAACCTGCCGGATCGTTCGCCGCCGCGGCGGCCGTGTCCGGCCGTGCAGAAAGGAGTCCCATCATGGCCAACGTCGAGCAGACGATCGATGTCGATGTCCCCGTGCGCGTCGCCTACGACCAGTGGACGCAGTTCGAGTCGTTCCCGCAGTTCATGGATGGCGTGGACCGTGTCGTCCAGGGCGACGACAAGACGCTGACCTGGTGGGTGACGGTGGCCGGCAAGCGCAAGGAGTGGACGGCGGAGATCGTCGACCAGACGCCGGACAAGCGGGTGGCGTGGAAGAGCACGCAGGGCACCGATAACGCGGGTGCCGTGCTGTTCGAGCCGCTCGGTCCGACGAAGACGCGGATCACGCTCCGCATCGACGCCGAGCCGGAGGGGATCGTGGAGCGGATGGGCGAGGCCGCGGGGTTCCTCGACCGGCGCGTGGCAGGCGACCTCGATCGGTTCAAGGAGTTCATCGAAGGCCGGCGTGCGCCGACCGGCGCGTGGCGCGGTGAGATCCACGGTGATGCGGTCGAACCCGACCCGTCCGAGGTGACCGGGACCGAGGGTCCGGTCTCCCGGTCCGACTCGGACGCGGCCTAGGTCACGCGTCGCGACGGCGCCGAGCCGCCAGCAGCGAAGAGGGTGAGATGCCGCAGAAGGCCTGGACCGACAAGCGGGAGCGCCAGTACCAGCACATCAAGGAGTCCTACGAGGAGCGCGGCGTCGACGAGGACGAGGCCGAAGAGCGAGCGGCCCGGACGGTGAACAAGGAACGTGCCGAGCATGGCGAGACCAAGGCTCAACGAGCCAAGCGACCCTGAGGAAGCGCCGGGCGCGGGCTCGACGAGCGACGAACCGAGCGCGAAGCGAGGCTGGCCCCTGCTCCTGACCGCCGAGGCGTTCGGGACCTTCGCGCTCGTCTTCGCCGCGGCGGGCGGCGACGCGATGGCGTCGATCTCGGGTGAGATCGGAACGGCGGCTCGCGCCATCGCGCCGGCGTTGGTCGTCGCGGCGATGATCTATGCGATCGGCGACACGTCGGGCGCCCATTTCAACCCCGTGGTCAGCCTCGCCTTCGCGGTCAAACGCCTCTTCCCGGCGTCGCATCTCCTCCCCTACTGGGGCGCTCAGGCCATCGGGGGGCTCCTGGCCGCCCTCGTGGTGCAGGCGATGTTCGGTCGGACAGCCCTCTCGGCCGGCGTCACGACGCCGCATGTCGATGATCCGGTCGCCGTGGCCATCGAGGTCGTCCTGACCCTGCTGCTCGTCACCGTCGTGCTCGGCACGGCCGATCGCCATCGCGTCATCGGTGCGGACGCGGCGCTGGCCGTCGGCGCGACGATCGCCGCGTGCGGCCTGATCGCGTTGCCGATCGAGGGGGCCTCGATGAACCCGGTGCGGTCGCTCGCTCCCGCGCTCGTGGCGAACGACTTCGGGAACGCCTGGATCTACGTGCTCGGACCGGTCGTCGGGGCGTTGGTGGCCGTCGGGCTGACCCGCTTCCTCCACGGGACGACCGCGTCGGATGCCGGCGCGCGCGGTGCCGCCCAAGGCGACGGCGACCGTTCCGGAGGGGCCTGATAGGGCGTTGCGAGGCCCCGGCCCTCGGCGCATATCCGGGCGGAGCCGAACCCGGACGAAGATGAGCGTATCCCTCATCCGTCACCCGATCACTCTGTCTTGCGGGGACTCCGATGACCCGAATCGCGTACGTCAGCACCTATCCCCCCCGCCGCTGCGGGATCGCCAGCTTCACCGCGGACCTCCGTCGTTCCGTCGGGGACGATGGGCCGGTCTTCGCCTCGATGCGGCCCCACGACCGGGACGACGGCGCGGATCCGGCTGTCGTCGCCCACATCCGCGACGACGATCCCGAGTCGTACCGGCGGAGCGCCCGCCTGATCGATGCGTCGGACGTGGACGTCGTCTCGCTCCAGCACGAGTTCGGCATCTTCGGTGGACCGGACGGGTCGCTGGTGCTCGAGCTGCTGGACCGAGTCCGGAAGCCGGTCGCGGCCACCATGCACACGGTGCTGAGCCGGCCATCGGCAAGCCAGCGAGCGATCGTGGAAGCGATCGGCCGTCGAGCCGATGCGCTCGTCGTGATGTCGCGTGCGGCCGCCTCGATCCTGTCCGAGGTGTACGACGTGGACACCGACATCCGGGTGATCCCCCACGGCGTGCCGGCTCGCCGGATCCTTCGGCGCGACGAGGAGAAGGCGGCACTCGGCCTCGGCAAGCGGCCGGTCATCCTGAGCTTCGGCCTCGTCGGGCCGGGCAAGGGATATGAGAGCGCGATCGACGGGATGGCGGCCGTGCGGGACCGCATCCCCGATGCGCTCTACGTGATCCTCGGGGCGACCCATCCGGACCTCGTCCGGGAGCAGGGCGAATCGTATCGGCAGTCGCTGCAGGCCCAGGTCCGTCGAGCCGGTCTCGATGACTCGGTCCGGTTCGAGGACCGGTTCGTGGGTCCGCGCGAGCTCGAGTCATGGCTCGCCGCCTCAGACGTCTTCGTCACTCCCTACCCGAACCTCGAGCAGATCGTGTCCGGCACCCTCGCCTATGCGCTGGGCGCTGGGCGAGCGATCGTCTCGACGCCATACCGCTACGCGGCCGAGATGCTCGGTGACCGCGGCGGCGGCCTGCTGGTGCCGCCGAGCTCGCCCTCGGCGCTCGGTGAGGCGATCGCGTCGATCCTTGCCGACCCGGCCTACCAGGCACGCCTCGAAGCGCGCTCGCTGGCAGCCGGCGACGACATGCGCTGGCCGCGGGTCGGCGAGTCCTATCGCGAGCTCTTCCAAAGCCTGGTGCGCGTCACGGGTCGCCGGTCACGCTCCACGGTGCCGGTCGAGGTCCGTGCTTGAGCCGCCACCGGTCAGCGCGCCGGTCCGCCGCCACCTCGACCGCCTGCGACTCGGCGGGGTGGTCGGCCAGCACGCGTCGGGGAGCATCACGGATCCTGCCCATGGGGTCTGCACTGACGACGTCGCTCGCTCGATCGAGATCGACCTGCTGCATGGCCGGCGGCTCGGGTGGGCCGCGGTCGACACCAGCCTGCACGCGTCGCTGACCTTCCTGGAGGAAGCGCTCCTGCCGGGCACGGGCCGATTCCGGAATGTCCGTTCGGTCGCCGGTGAGTGGCTGGATGCCGGCTCCGACGACGCCCAGGGTCGGGCGATCGCCGCCATCGGCCAGGTCATGGCTTCGGCGGGACGGGAAGGACACCGCCAGCGAGCGGAGGCGCTGTTCCTGCGAGCCCTGCCCGAAATCGAGGCAGCTGACCGATCTCCGCCCCATGGCATCGGTCGCCCTGGGGTGTGACGCGGCCGCCGCGACGCGACTGGGCGACCTGGCGATCGCGGCGGAACGCGAGATCATCGGGCGCCTATCGGCGCGCCTGGCCCCGGTCGCCGGTTCCGCGTGGCCCTGGCCGGACCCGATCCTCACCTACGAATCGCCGCTCATCGCCCAGGCGATGATCCGGGGCGGCCTCCGGCTCCACGATCGCGCGGCGGTCGACTCGGGCATCGGCATCCTCTCCTGGTACGTGACCGCCGCCGAGACCGACGCTGGGACGCTGTCGTTCGTCGGCAACGACGGCTGGTGGCCACGGGACGGGGTGCGAGCGCAGTTCGATCAGCAGCCGATCGAGGCCAGCTCCACGTTCCTCGCGTGCGAGGCGGCGGCGGACGCGACCGGTGACGGCCGCTATCGCGAGCTCATGGAACGCGCCCACGCATGGTTCCTGGGCGCCAACGATCACGGGATCCCCGTCGCCCGGCCGCGCGACGGGGCGTGCCACGACGCCCTCACGAGCACCGGCGTCAACGCCAATCAGGGCGCCGAGTCCACCCTGGCCTGGCTGCTCGTGAGCGCGAGGTTCGACGAGGCTCGCCTGCGTCGTCCGACGTTCAGCGCGGCTCCGGCGCGGGGCACGTACGCAGGTAGGCCATGACGTCGGACAGCGATGCCGTCGCCAGGCTGATCGAGGTATCGGCGGAGCCGTAGTACATGAGCAGGCGGTCCGCCGCCTCGTCGATGAGCCAGCCGCACGGGAACACGACCTGGGGGACGTCGCCCTCGCGCTCGTACGGAGCGCTCGGGCCGAACACCCAGCCCTGACTTCGACGGAGGAGACGCGTCGGCTCGTCGGCCGCGGTCAGCGCGAGCCCCACCCGGTAGATCGGCCCGGCGGACGTCAGGTGCACGCCGTGATAGAGGATCAGCCATCCGTCCTCGGTGAGCAGCGGCGGCGGTCCCAGGCCGATCTTGCCCGCGTCCCACCAGGCGCCGTCACGCGCCTCGAGCAGCATGGTGTGATCGCCCCAGTGGCGCAGGTCAGGCGAATACGACACCCAGATGTGGGCGCCCCCGCGCAGGGGCGTGGGCCGGTGGATCATCGCCCACCGGCCGTCGAATCGGCATGGGAACAAGGCGGCGTCCTTGTCCTCCGGCGGCATCACCGCTCCGAGCCGGTCGACCGTCCGGAAGTCCGTGGTCGTGGCCAGGGCGACCATCGGTCCGCGCTGGCTGTACGCCGTATAGGTGATCGCCCAAAGCTGCTCCTCGTCGAGCCACGTGAGTCGCGGGTCCTCGCAGCCCCAGATCTCCTCCGGGTGGTCCGGATGCGGCGAGAGCAGCGGTTCGTCGTCGAACGTCCATCCCGAGATGCCATCGGCGCTGCGCGCCACGTGGAGCACGGAGATCCCACGCATGTCCTCGACTCGCACGAGGAGCACCACATGGCCGTCGACCCGGGCGACGCCGGGGTTGAAGACCGTGTTCGCCGGGTAGGGGACGTCGGCCGCGGTCAGGATGGGGTTGCTCTCGTCCCGGACGAAGAGTGTCGTGGTGGTGTTCGTCATGCGGCGATTGTCCCGAATCGACGCACTCGTCTCAACCTGGGCGGCGCGATGACGTCGGAGGCGCGGCGGGAGCTCGATGGGGCAGCCCGATCCAATGGCTCCGCCACGCGACGACGAGCACAAGAAGGGCGAGGGCCACGATCCCGGCGACGACGATCCAGAAGCTCGACGGGTCGTCCTTGGAAAGCGGCACGACCACATTCATGCCAAGGAGGCCGGCGATGAGCGAGCCGGGCAGGAGCAGCGCGGTGGCCAGGGCGATGACCTTCATCGCGTCGTTGGTCCGCTGCGACACGCGGGACATGAAGACGTCGAAGGACCCGAGCAGGAGGTCGCGGCTGTCCTCGACCGAGTGGATCGCGCCCTCGAACCTTGCCGCGACGGCCGCGAAGCCCTCGTCGTCGGGATCCGCGATCTCCGAGACGTCGGCGTCCGCGAGCGCCGCATAGACCTCGCGATGGTCGCTGAGCAGGCGCCGCAGCCGGGCGATCTTGCGCCGGACGTCGACCAGCTCCGGGAGGATGTCTTCGTCGGGCCGGGCAAGGAGCGAGCGGGTGTCGAGATCGTCGACCTCGTCCTCGATCCGGTCGACCGCCTCGTAGTAGGTGGTCACGATCGCGTCCAGCAGCGACCGCAGGAACGAGGCCGCGGTCAGCTTCCCGACGGTCGCATCGGACTTGATCCGCTCGTCCAGCCGATCGAGGAAAGGCGCAGGTCCGTCGTGAAGCGTGATGATCAGGTTCGGGGCGATGAGGATCTCGATCCAGCCCTTCTCGCTCGGCGTCTCGCCTGGCTCGGCGAGGACCCGCAGGCGCAGGTGCTTGCCGTGGACGGCGATCTCAGGTGTCGTGCCGAGGCCGGTGAGGGCGCGAGCCGACGCCGAGCCGAGCTTCAACCGCGAACCCAGGGTCGCGACCACGTCGGCATCGAGCGCGGCGTCGCTGTCGATCCAGAGGAGCTGGTTCGCGCCCGGCTCGTGTCCGACGGCATCCTCGAGGTCGAGCCGCCGGTCCGTGCGATCGGCGTCGAACAGGCGCGCGCGGGCGCCGGTCCCGTGCTCGTCGCCCGTGTCAGGGCCGGTCGTCGGCCGGTCGGGCGGCATCGTCCTCCTCGATCGACGGGAGCGCGTCGAGATCCGCCGCGGATCGCGCGGCCTCCTCGGGCTCCTTCAGGAACGCCGAGCCGACCGGGCCGTCCACGACGTCGCTCGTGTCGCCCTCCCTCGGATCCGGTTCGTGTCGCGCGGTCTCGTCCATCGGTGCTCCGATCCGCTCGCGTCGATGCCCGCTCGAAGAGCGGGCCCGTATACGAGTGTGTCGCGGCCGGTCAGCGCCCTCGATGTCAGCCGGAGCGAATGGCGTCGCAAACGCATTGCGCCCAAGCGCCGGGCGGCGGTCCTCCGGCCAGGGCGCATTTGACCCGCAGGTCGTGGCTAGGCGAGCGGATCGGGTGCGGGCGACGCGTCGTCCGCCCGGACGAGCCGCCGACCGATGTGCGCGAGGGCGCGGGTCACGTCGTCGTACTCCTCGGGCGGGATCGCCAGCACCTGCGGTGCCGCACGCGCCGATTCGGGCACGATCACGAGCGTCGCGGGACGCTCACGTTCGATATCGAACTGGATCCGCCGAAGGCCGCCGTATGGCGTGTCCAGCATCAGGCGGTGCTCATCCGCGATGACGACTCGTCGGTCCGTCACGGCGATCTCCGCGCCGGCGATCCGGGCATGGACGTCGATCCGTTCGTCCGGCAGCAGGACTTCGGCGAGGTAGGGATTCGAGAGCATCGGTACCTCCGATCGACCGGGATCCACCGCACGAGGATCGGCAACGGCCCGCACGGCGACGCTACCCGGCCTAGTCTCGCCGACGGGCGCCACGCGACCGACGTCCACGTTGCAATCTCCTTCCTCCCATGCCTGCGATATCCTGTCGCTCCCAGTCGTGATCCCCGGCACGAGAGGACCATGGCCGCCACCCTGACGATCCGCGCCGATGGCACGGTCGAGGACGCGAGTCCGGATGCCCTGCATCTGCTCGGCGTCTCCCTCGCCCAGCTCCGCGCCCTTCCCGCCGGCGCGTTCCAGCCCGAACCGCCCGACACCGAGGCCGACGAGGCCTTCCGCGAGCAGTGGGAGGCCGGCGGCCGACCCGACATCGGCGGCGACGCCACGCTCAAGCGGTTGGACGGATCAAAGGTCCGCGTCCGCTTCGCGATCCAGACGCTTCCGGACGGCCGCTACTGGGCGGTCCTCGCGCCCACGCGCGGCTCCACGAAGGCCCCGGCGAACATCTTCACCGGCGGCAAGATCCTGTCCGAGTGGCGCGCCGCCGAGCGGCGCCTGACCGAGGTCGCGCCGGGCACCGAGGAGGCGGTCGCCATCGAGGCCGAGATCGAGCGCCTTCGGACGCATTACCAGGAGCTCTTCCGCCGGTGACGGTCCGCTGCGTCGGGATGTCTGTCAGACTCCGGGCACGCCACTGAGGGGTCGCGTCGATGGTCGAGGGATCCGTCCTCCGCCTCTTCACGTTCCGAGCCGTCCGTCCCGCCTTCGATGAGATCCTCCGACATCAGCTGGTGCCGGACCTCAGCGCGCAGGCGGGCATCCTCGATTGCTACAGCGGCCGGCAGGGGCCGGACGAGATCGGGCCACGGGTCGTGGCATCCGTCTGGGTGAGCGAGGCCGCGATGCTCGACGCTCTCGGAGCGGAGCTCGGACAGGGGCCCTTCCACCCGGAGCTGCTCGAGGAGACCACCGACCGCCTCCTGGAGGTGTTCCCGCTCTGCCTGACGGCGAGCCACGATGGGGCGTCGGATCCGGCGCCGACCATCCTTCGGATGCTGCGCGGCCGGGTGGGCCAGGGCGGCCTCGCCCAGTACCTCGCCGATGTCCAGGAGGGCGTCGACGCCGACGAGCGGGCCGGCATCGGCCCGGTCGCGCTCTACGTGGCGGAGACCGCCACTGACGCGTTCATCACGATGTCCGCCTGGCAGGAATGGGCCGACGTCGAGCACGCCACCGGCGGCGACATCCATCAGCCGCGATCGACCCGGCATCGCGAGCACCTGATCGACTGGGACGTCGCGCACTACGAGATCGTGCAGAGCGCGGCGGGCGCGGCCGATGCCCGGCGCACTCCCGGCCGCTAACGGGCGGCGCTAGAGGGCCAGCGGGTCCGTCTTCGCGGGGTCGATGTCCAGCTCGCGGATCGCCTTGGCCGCCTTCGATCCGCTCATCGCGCCGCAGCGCGCCAGCTCCGACAGCGTGGCAGCGGCGATGCTCGGCGCATCGATCTCGAACAGCGCCCGCAGGTTCTCGCGCGTGTCGCTCCGCCCGAACCCGTCGGTGCCGAGCGAGACGTACTGGGCCGGCAGCCAGCGCGAGACCATGTCGGGCAGCGCCCGGATCCAGTCGGTCGCGGCGACGATCGGGCCGCCGTCCGCGGTCAGGATCGTGGAGACGTACGGCACCCGCGGCGTCTTCGCGTCGGGGTTCAGCCGGTTCCAGCGCTCGGTCTCGATGGCGTCGCGGCGCAGGAGCGGGAACGACGGGGCGCTGTAGACCTCGGCGGCGACGCCGAACTTGTCGGCCAGGAGGTCGCGGGCCGCGATGACCTGCTGCAGGATCGAGCCCGATCCGACGAGCCGCGCCGGGTGCGCGTCGCGCCCCAGGTCCGGTGCCGCGGCATAGCGGTAGACCCCGCGCAGGATCTGCTCGTCGGTCAGGCCCTCGGGACGCACCGGCTGCGCGTAGTTCTCGTTGTAGAGCGTGATGTAGTAGAAGACGTCCTCGGGCTTCGGGCCGTACATCCGCTCGATGCCGTCGCGCACGACCGCCGCCAGCTCATAGGCGTAGGCCGGGTCGTAGCCGCGCAGGTTCGGGATCGTCGAGGCGAGGACGTGGGAGTGGCCGTCGTCGTGCTGGAGGCCCTCGCCGGCGAGCGTGGTGCGACCGGCCGTGGCGCCCATCAGGAACCCGCGACCGCGCGCGTCGCCGAACGCCCACATCTGGTCGCCGGTCCGCTGGAAGCCGAACATCGAGTAGAAGATGTAGAACGGGATGATCGGCAGGCCGTGGGTCGCGTACGACGTGCCCGCCGCCTGGAACGACGCCATCGAGCCCGCCTCGGTGATGCCCTCCTCGAGGACCTGGCCGTCGGTCGCCTCGCGGTACGACAGCACGAGCTCCGAGTCGACCGGCTCGTAGCGCTGGCCCAGCGCGGAGTAGATGCCGACCTCCTTGAAGAGCGGGTCCATGCCGAAGGTGCGCGCCTCGTCCGGGATGATCGGCACGATCCGCGGGCCGAGCTCCTTGTCGCGAATGAGGTTGCGCAGGATCCGGGTGAAGACCATCGTCGTCGAGACCGGCGTGGGGCTGCCGCCCGCGAACTCCGCGTCGACCTCGTGGCCCGGCGCCGGCAGCGGCTTGGAGCGGACGACGCGCTTGGGGAGCAGTCCGCCGAGCGCCTTGCGCCGCTCCATGAGGTACTCGACCTCGGGCGACTTGGGACCCGGGTGGTAGTACGGCGCGTCCTTCAGGTGGTCGTCGGGGATCGGCAGCTGGAGGCGGTCGCGGAAGACCCGCAGCTCGGCTTCGGACAGCTTCTTCGTCTGGTGGGTGACGTTGCGCGCCTCGACGCCGGCCCCGAGCGTCCAGCCCTTGACGGTCTTGGCGAGGATGACCGTCGGGGCGCCCTTGTGCTCGGTGGCCGCCTTGTACGCCGCGTAGACCTTGCGGTAGTCGTGGCCGCCGCGGCGGAGCTTGGCGAGGTCGTCGTCGGAGAGGTGCTCGACGAGCTTGCCGAGCCGCGGGTCCGGGCCGAAGAAGTGCTCGCGGATGTACGCGCCGCCGGCGACCGAGAACTTCTGGAACTCCCCGTCCACGGTCTCGTTCATCTGCTGGACGAGCAGGCCGTCGACGTCGCGGGCGAGCAGGTCGTCCCACTCGCGCGCCCAGATGACCTTGATGACGTTCCAGCCGGAGCCGCGGAAGACCGCCTCGAGCTCCTGGATGATCTTCCCGTTGCCGCGGACCGGGCCGTCGAGGCGCTGCAGGTTGCAGTTGACGACGAAGGTCAGGTTGTCGAGGCCCTCGCGGGCGGCGACATGGAGCGCGCCGAGCGACTCGGGCTCGTCGGTCTCGCCGTCGCCGAGGAACGCCCACACGCGCGACTCCGAGGTGTCGGCCAGGCCGCGGTTGTGGAGGTAGCGGTTGAAGCGGGCCTGGTAGATCGCGCTGATCGGCCCGAGCCCCATCGAGACCGTGGGGTACTCCCAGAAGTCCGGCATGAGCCGCGGGTGCGGGTACGAGCTGAGGCCCTGGCCCGGGACGGTCTCGCGGCGGAAGTGGTCGAGCTGGTCCTCGGTCAGGCGGCCGTCGAGGAACGCCCGGGCGTAGATGCCGGGCGACGCGTGGCCCTGGTAGAAGATCTGGTCGCCGGCCTTGTCGCCGTCCTTCCCGCGGAAGAAGTGGTTGAAGCCGGTCTCGTACAGGCTCGCGGAGCTCGCGTACGTCGAGAGGTGGCCGCCGATGCCCGAGAAGCGGCTGTTCGCCCGGAGCACCATCGCCATCGCGTTCCAGCGGATGATCCGCCGGATGCGGAGCTCCATCTCCTCGTCACCGGGGAAGTCGGGCTCCTGCTCGGGGCTGATGGTGTTGATGTAGCGGGTCTGGGTGAGCGGCGGGAGGCCGATCTGGAGCTGCCGCGCCCGCTTCAGGAGCTTGTAGACCAGGAACCGGCCGCGGACCTCGCCCTCCTCGGCCACGACCTGGTCGAGCGAGGCCATCCACTCGTCGGTCTCCTGGGGGTCGATATCGGGCAGCTGGTGCTTGAACTGGTCGAAGTACATACAGGCCGCAGGGTAGCCCATCCGCTGGGACGTTGCGGTCGGCCGGACGTTGCCGTTGGGTTTCGGCGCGGTGGACGGCGGTCGTCGGCACCTCGTGCGGCCGTCGTCGGCGCTGCCTCGGGATCGTCCGGGCCATGTAGAACGCGATGACCCCGAGCATGTGGACGTGCCGATTGCAACGTCGCCGCAAGGCCGCGTAGGGCACCATGGGCAGCACATCACCCAGGAGATGCATGCCTTGAGCACCCAGCCGCTCGTGCTCGTCGCCGACGACGAGCCGCGCATCACCAAACTCGTGTCGCTCGCCCTCGGCGAGGAGGGCTTCCGCGTCGTCACCGCGAACAGCGGCGAGGAGGCGCTGACCAAGGCCGAGGAGGTCCGCCCGGACATCGTCCTGCTGGACATCGTCATGCCCGACCTCGACGGCATCGAGGTCATGCGCCAGCTCCGCGAACGCCGACCGGTCGCGGTCATCCTGCTGACGGCGAAGGGGTCGACCTCGGACAAGGCCAAGGGCCTCGACCTGGGGGCCGACGACTACATCGCCAAGCCGTTCCACCCCGACGAGCTCGCCGCGCGCGTCCGCGCGGTCCTGCGCCGGGTGAGCGGTGCGCAGCCGGGCGCCGGGATCCTGAAGTTCGACGACATCGAGATCGACCTCGAGCGTCGCGTCGTCACCCGCGACGGCGAGATGGTCCAGCTGTCCCGCACCGAGTGGCTGCTGCTCCAGCATCTCGCGGCGAACGCCGGCAAGGTCGTGCTCCATACCGAGCTGCTGACCAAGGTCTGGGGACCGGAGTACCGCGACGACCTGCAGTACCTGCGGGTCTGGGTGTCGCGAGTCCGGCGGAAGCTCGGCTCCGAGCCGGGCGAGCCCGGCCGCATCAAGACGTTCCAGGGGATCGGCTACCTGCTCGACGTCGAGCCCGCCAGCCAGGGCGAGACCAACGCGGACGTGGAGTCGGATCGGGTCGAGGATCCGTCGCTCATCGGCTAGCTGGTCCGCGGCCGGGTCCCGCGCGGCGGCGCCCGCGCCGCTCGACCCCGCCCCTGCGCTACCCTCGGGACATGCAGCGATATCGGCCCGGGAGCGCGCTCGTCATCGTCGACCTGCAGAACGATTTCGCGGACCCGGCGGGCGGGCTGAGCGTGGCCGGCGGCGACGCCATCGTCCCCACGGTGAACGGCGAGATCGCGATGGCGCGGAGCGCCGGCGCCCTGGTCGTCGCCACCCAGGACTGGCACCCCGAGTCCACGCCCCATTTCGCGAAGGACGGCGGCATCTGGCCGGTCCACTGCGTCGCGGACACGTGGGGCGCGGCGCTCCACCCCGACCTGCAGCTCCCCGACGACGCGCCGCGGGTGCGGAAGGGCGCCAACGGCGAGGACGGCTACTCCGGCTTCACGATGCGTGACCCCATCTCCGGCGAGACCATCCCGACCGAGCTCGAGTCGATCCTCCGCGCCGCCGACGTCGACCAGGTGGTGGTCGTCGGCCTCGCGACCGACTACTGCGTGAAGGCGACGGCGCTCGACGCCGTCCGGCTCGGCTTCGAGACAGCGCTGCTGACCGACGCGGTGGCCGCGGTCGAGCTCGAGCCGGGCGACGGCGACCGCGCACTCGACGAGATGCGCGAGGCCGGGGTCGCGATGTGGCGCTCGGTGATGCGATGACCGGCGCGGCCTGACGACACGCATGCAGGTCCACCTCGTCGACGCCACGTACGAGCTCTTCCGGGCGCACTTCGCGCCGCGACCGCCGGTCCTCGGGCGCGACGGCGTCAACCTCTCGGGCGTCTCGGGGCTGTGCGACCAGCTCCTGTACCTGCTCCGCGAGGAGGGCGCCACCCACATCGGGTGCGCCACGGACCGCGTGATCGAGTCGTTCCGCAACGACCTCTTCCCCGGCTACAAGTCGTCGGCCGGGATGCCGCCCGAGCTGCTGTCGCAGTTCCCCATCGCCGAGGCCGCCGTCGAGGCGCTCGGCATCGTGCTCTGGCCGATGGTCGAGTTCGAGGCCGACGACGCGATCGCGGCCGCCGCCGTCCGCTTCGGCGCCGACAAGGCCGTCGAGAAGATCCTCATCTGCACGCCGGACAAGGACATGGCCCAGCTCGTCGTCGACGACCGGATCGTGCTCTGGGACCGGCGGCGCAACCTGACCTACGACGATGCGGGCGTCCGCGAGAAATGGGGCGTGCCGCCCACCTCGATCCCGGACTACCTCGCGCTCGTCGGCGACTCGTCGGACGGGTATCCCGGGCTCACCGGCTGGGGCGCCAAGTCGACCGGCGCGGTCCTCACCGCCTACGGCCACCTCGAGGACATCCCCAAGCAGGCATCGAAGTGGGAGGTCCCGGGCGTCGGCGGGTCGCGGGCGATGTCGCTGGCGGCCGCCCTGCGCGACCAGTGGGACGACGCGCTCCTCTACCGCGACCTGGCGCGGCTGCGGACCGCCGAGGACGGCGTCCCGATCCGGCAGCAGCACGTCGACGAGCTGCGCTGGGACGGCGCGCCGCGCGACGAGTGGGCCGCGTTCTGCGAGGAATGGGGCCTCGACCGGCTTCGATCGAGACCCCATCGCTGGCGCGAGGACGGGTAGGGCGCCGGGCGCCCGCTAGCGGTTTCGAGCCAGGCGCTGCCAGCTCACGAGGTCGTCGGTGTCGAAGGCGGACGCGGTGGTCTGCCCCGTCGCCAGGTCGATGACGGAGACGACGACCGGGGACGACACGTTCGGCCTGACGGCGACCTCGGTCCCATCGGGCGAGATCGCGAACGCCGCTCCGATGCCGCTCGGGACGGTCAGGTCGCGCGAGGCACCGCCGCCGGTGTCGCCGATCCGGACCGCGTGGATCGCCCCGGCCTGCTCGGCGTCGAAGACGAGGCCGTGACCGTCCGGCAGCCACTGCGCGAAGAACTCGTTGTACCAGGCCGGGTCGAAGATGAGGGTCTGCTCGTCGCTGACGGCGCCGGCCGGGTCGATGGTGGCGACATGGATGCGGAAGGCCTTGTCCGGCGCCTTGGTCTCGCGCGTGTGGAATGCCAGACGGGTGCCGTCCGGGCGACCATGCCGGCGCGAGGAAGTACGTGTCGATGAAGTTCGAATAGTCGGCCTGGTCCTGGAACCCCGGTGCGAGCGCGAGGTGGACCGGATCCTTGCCGTCGAGGCCCATGAGGTAGAACCCCCACGCGCCATCGCGGTACCCGCGGACGAGCAGCTGCTTGCCGTCGACCGGCCGGAAGGTCGGCGACATCGCCGGCATCCCGAGGTCGAGCGTGGTCGAGCCGGAGCCGTCGGTGCGCACGAGCGTGACGGCCGGGACGCCGGCGATGTCCGATTGCACCGCGATGATCGACGAATCGGGCGACCACTCGTACCAGTCGTCGTTCGTGAAGGGACCGCCCACCTTGGTGGCATGCGCCCCATCCGTGTCCGCGACCCAGAGCTCGGTCCCGGCCGCGCCGGCCGACTGCAGATAGCCGAGCTGCGTGCCGGTCGGCGAGAAGAACCCGGTGAGCTTGCCGGGCCCTGCGGCGATGAGCGAGGCCGGCGCGTCGAAGGCCGAGCGCGTGTACAGCTGGCCGGAGGCCGAGTAGACGATCGGGCCGTTCGCGGCCGGACCGAACGGCGGCGGGAGCGGCCTGGATCGCGAGCCGACGAACAGGACCGCCGCGGCGGCCATGGCCAGGACGAGCAGGGCGACGAGCCCGACGGTCCGCCACGGCACGCGTGGGGACGTCGCGACCCGGGAAGTGGCGACAGACATGGGGATCCACCTTTCGGGGATGCGCCAGGCCGGACGGCGCCGGGTGCGAGCGGTCCGCGCGAGGACCTCGCCGAGCAGGTGCTCGGGCTCGCTGGTCGGTGCGTCAGCCGTCAGCCAGGCGGCGAGATGGCGGTCGAAATCGTCGCGCGCGGTCATGCCAACCGCCTTTCGTTCGACGGGGTCGGACGCGCGTCCGCTTCCAGCGCGGCGCGCATCGCGAGCGTGGCTCGATGGAGCCGCGAGCGCACCGTCCCGGGCGGGATGGCGAGCGCATCGGCGATCTCATCGAGCGTGAGTCCGAGGTAGTGGTGCAGCACGAGGACCGTCCGCTGGTCGGCGTCGAGACGGCGGAAGCCGCGCTCGAGCTGGTCGCGGTCGGCGAGGTCGGCCGCCGGATCGGGCGCGCTGCCCGGCGTCGTCCTGACCTCGAGTTCCATCGCCCACCGACGACGTCCACGCCCCGCCTCGCGGTAGCAGGCACGGACGAGCAGCCGATGGAGCCAGGCGTCGAAGCGGTCCGGGTCGCGCAGGGCCGAGAGATCGCGCCAGGCCGCGACGAGCGCGTCCTGGGTGGCGTCCTCGGCTCGCTGGTCGTCCCGAAGGATCAGACGGGCGGCAGCGTAGAGCCGGCCGATCGAGGTGCGCGCCAACTCCGAGAACGCACCGTGATCGCCCGCCATCGCCCGTTCGACCAGGTCCCGCCGCATCGGGCCTCCTGAGAGCGGTACGGCTCTTCGGCCGCACTCACAGGATATGGGCAGCGAAACGGCCGGATGGTTCCCGAAACGGGGGCCGTCGCGGAAAACGTCCTCGCGGCGCCGGCTGCGGGCGGCGCGGCCGCAGTCGCGTCTAGCGGACCAGGTCGAGCAGCGTCCCGTGGTGGGCCGGCGGGGCGGCGAGGATGCCGATCGAGGCCGGCGAATGGGCGACGTCGAACCAGGGCGCGCCGGTCATCGAGGTCACGCGCGCGCCGGCGCGCTCGGCGATCAGCCCGGCCGCCGCGATGTCCCAGGTCGAGAGCCCGCCCTGCTGGATGAAGGCATCGAACCGGCCGTTCGCCACGTACGCGAGCGCGAGCGCCGCCGAGCCCATGGAGCGCGGGATCCGGATCGCCTTGCGGACGTTCCGGTTGCGCGTCGCGACCGCCCGGCCGTTGAGCGCCATCGAGATCACGAAGTCGCTCAGGCGCTCCTTGTCAGAGGTCTGCACCGGGCGCCCGTCGAGCGTCGCCGGCCCTTCCGACGTCGCGGCGAAGGTCTCGTGGCGGGTCGGGTCGTGGACGACGCCGACGGCCGGTCGGCCGCCATCGACCATGCCGATCGACACGCAGAAGAACGGGATCCCGTTGGCGTAGTTCACGGTGCCGTCGAGCGGGTCGACGATCCAGACCCGGCCCTTGCCCGAGGTCGGCGCCTCGCCCGCCACCGCCCGATGCTCGCCGCTCTCCTCGGCAAGGATCGCGTCCGTCGGGTATCGGGCGCGGATGGCGTCGAGGATGAGCGCCTCGGACAGGTGGTCCGCCTCGGTCACGACGTCGCGGGCGCTCTTGTAGTCGATCTGCTCGAGTCGCTCGTAGTGGGCCATGAGGACCTCGCCGGCGCGGACCGCCAGGCTCAGCGAGAACGTGAGCTCGTCCGAGTAGGCGGTGGACGTCGTGGACGCGGTGGCCGTCGCGGCGTCCGTCACGGTGCGTTGCACTCGACCGCGAGGTCGCGGACCTTGGTGCCCAGCTCGGTGACCCGCTGGCTGAACGTGATCGTCTGCTTCGGCTCGATCCGCGGGCTGAGGACGATCGCACCGATCCCGCCGTTGCGGTCCTTCGGGTCGGTGACGCGGCAGGTGGTCGCGCCGGTCGAGGTGCCCGTGTTCGTGACCGTGATGCTCACGGTGAGCCCGGTGCCGTCCGGGCTCGACGCGGCGATGACGCTGGCCGGGAAGGGACCGACGCCCGCGACCGTCAGGCGCGCGAAGACCGCCAGCAGCACGAACGCGACGAGGACGCCGATGACGACCGTCCCGTGGACCTGCGAGGCGGCCGGGTCCTTGAGCCCGAGCGGGTTGCAGCGCTCGCACAGCGCCGTGTCGACATCGATCAGGGCGCCGCAGCGGACGCAGCCGTGCCGCAGCGTCGGTGGCTGCGGGGCCGGCTCCATGGCCGCGGTCGGGGTGGTCACATGGTCGATGGTGCCACGAAACGGGTCACGCGGCGGCGAAACGAAATCACGCGGCGACCGGGCGTGGCGGCCGGCGCCGTCTGCGGTCGCGGCTCCGACCGGATCCAGATGCCGACGAAGGTCAGGCCTTCGGCTCCCACGGCTGATGCACGGTCAGGGCGAGCTGCCACCGACCGTCGATCCGAGCGTACGCCGAGGCGATGCTGCCCTGATACGGCTTGTCATCGGCCTCGCCACGCGCACGGCCGTGGTAGGCGAGGATCGCGAGGTCGGGCGTGATGCGGCGGACGACGACATCGGTCATCTCCACGTCCCGCCACGGCGCCGGCGCGGTCATCTCCATCGCCTGCTGCTTCTCGACGGCGCCCATCGGCTCGATCACGGAGAGCGCGCCCTCGGCCATGAGGTCGCGGAACATCGCCGGGTCGTCGGCCTCGGCCCAGAAGCGCCGCTCGATCGCGAGGATCTCGTCGGTCACGTCGGTCTCGTCTGTGGTCGCGGTGGTCGTGTCGGGCCGTTCCCCGAGGTTCGTCATGTTCGTCATGCCGTGATGCTCGTCGTCCCGGCGGTACGTTCGGGCCGCCCTCCCCGCCAGGGTGGGTTACGGCGGCGTGGCAATCACGTGGGCGGCGATCGGCGGGTGGCCCGGCGACCTGCCATAACGGTCATGGGCAGGAACGCAATGGCCGGTCCGGCGCGCATCTCGACGCCGCGCGCTTCCGATCCGCGCTCGGCCACGCTCGTCGGTGGGCGCGCGGGCCGACGCCGATCGCGCAACGGGCGTTCTGAGCGGTCCGAAGCGGCCATTGCGTTCTGTGGGTGGTCGTTATGCCGGGTTCGGCGCCCGCCGACGGCCACGAGCCGCGCCAGATATCCACGGGAGGACTGCTAGGCACGGTCCGGCCCTCAACGAGGTCGGTGCCTCCGCACCGCGAGCGTGGGTCGTGCACGAGATCGTGGCCGCGATACGCCGCCGGGCCGCCCTCCGAGCGCCGGATCGGCCGATCACCGCGCCCAACAGTCCCCGGGTGGATACCTGGCCGGGCTAACGAGGCATCTCGCGCCGACCAGTCCGCGGGTGGATATCTGGCCGGGCTCGGCGAGCGAAGGCCCTCGCGCCACGCTCCTACCAGCGAGCGACCGCGTCCACCAGCAGGTCCACGTCGGCCGTCGTCCTCGCGAGCACGATCGCGCCATCGGCGCCGGCCGACCGCCACTGTTCCCAGGTCTCGCGGGGCTCGAGCACCCACGGCGAGTCGTCGAGCGTCTCGTCGGACAGCCACTCGCCCTGGAAGCCCACGTACAGCGTCTGGTCCTCGCGCCGCTTGCCGGCCGCCTCGAGCGCCTCGAGGTAGCAGCGGCAGATCGCCCACGAACCGCTCCTCGAACGAGGTCCAGCCGTCGCCGATCCGGGCGGCCAGCCTGGCCCCGGCCGGCGTCTCGCCACCGATGATGATCGGCGGGGCCGGATCCGGCACCGGCCGCGCGTACGCCTCGACCAGCGGGTAGTACGGCGACTCGCGCGTGACCGGGCCGCCGGTCCACAGCGCGCGGATGACCGCGACGGCCTCCTCGAGCCGCGCGACGCGCTCGGGCGGTCGGCGGGAACTCGATGCCGTATGCCGCGTGCTCCTTCGGGTGTCCGCCGATGCCGATGCCCAGGATCAGCCGGCCGCCGCTGGCGATCTGGAGCGTCGAGGCCATCCGCGCCACGACCGCCGGGTGCCGGTTGACGACGTTGAGCACGAACGATCCGAGCGAGATCCGCGACGTCGCACCGGCGGCCATCGCCAGCGCGGTCCAGCCCTCGACGACCGGGACCGTGACGTCGCCGCGGCCCATGAAGTGGTCCCAGCCCCAGACGCCCGCATAGCCGGCCTCGTCGAGGCGCCGGGCGCTCTCGAGCCACCAGCCAGGCTCGGCCCGGATCGTCCGGAGCGTGACGCCGATCGGGAGGGCGCCGCTCATGGCCGCCGCTCCCCGGTCGCCCGCCGCTCTCCGGTCGCCGCCGCTCCCTCACAGCCCCGTCTCGAACAGGCGGATGTCCTCGTCGGCGATCGTGTGCCCGTCGCCGCGGGTCGGGCCGAGCGCCGCCCGCGCCCCCAGCGCATCGAGATCCTTCGGGAACCGCCCGATCAGGTCCAGCACGACCTTCTGGATCCGCTCCGCGTTCTCCTGGAACACCTCGAGGACGTCGGTCGCGTTGACCGCCTCGGTGCCCTCGTGGACGCCGGCGTCGTAGTCGGTGATGAGGCTGATGTTGACGACGGCGATCCCGAGCTCGCGGCACAGCCACGCCTCGGGATACTGGGTCATGTTGATGACCTCCCAGCCGGCGTCGGAGAACCACTTCGACTCGGACTTCGTCGAGAACCGCGGCCCCTGGATGACCACGACCGTGCCCCGCTCGTGGACGGGGATGCCGTGGTCGCGGATGGTCTCGATCGTGAGCTGGCGCAGCACCGGGTCGTACGTCTCGGCCGACGACAGGTGGGTCACGATCGGCCCGTCGAAGAACGTGTCGATGCGGCCGTTCGTGCGGTCCACGAACTGGTCGCACACGACGAAGTCGCCGGGCTTGACCGCGAGCTGGAGCGAGCCGGCGGCGCACGGCGAGATCGCGGCCTTCACCCCGAGCGAGCGCATCGCCCAGACGTTCGCGCGGTAGTTGATCTTGTGCGGCGGGATCGTGTGGCGCCGCCCGTGACGCGGCAGGAACGCCACGCGCCGGCCCGCGACGTCGGCGAGGAAGATCGAATCCGAGGGCGCCCCGTACGGCGTGTCCACCTTGACCTCGCGCACGTCGTCGAGCAGGGAGTAGAACCCCGAGCCTCCGAAGACGCCGATCTCCGCCGTGTCCGCCACGCTGTCGCCTCCATCCGATTGCCATCGACCGGCGACCGCGGCCGGGTCACCGATTCTAGGCGCCGCGGGCTACGATGGGGCCACGACCCCGACAGCGACGCGAGGCCACCGATGGACGACCCGACGAACCCCGCCTGGACCCAGGGCGACGGCTCCGCCATGGACCGCCTGTGGCTGGCCGACTGGCGCCGCCGCATGGCCACGCTCTACGCCGAGGTCCGCGGCATGGCCGCGACGGACCCAGGCGATCGCGCTCGCCCACTGGCGCGCGGTGCGCGAGCAGCTGTACCGCGAGCATCCGCAGTCGCCGGTCCCGGCCGCCGACCGGGCGACCTTCACGGCCCGCCACTTCGACCGCGACCCGCGCCTCCGGTTCGAGGTGGTCGTCGAGCCGGCCCCTCCCCCGGCGCCCGGCGCGTTCGCCCTCGAGCTGCCGAACAGCGGGGCGGACAGCCTCGCGTTCAGCCGCCTCGGAACGGTGTCGCTGCCACTCCCCGATGGGCCGCGGTCGCTCTCGGTCTTCTGGATGTCGGGCTATGCGGGCGGGATCTTCGTGCCGTTCCGGGACGCGACCAACGGCACCGAGACCTATGGCGCCGGCCGCTACCTCCTGGACGCGGCCAAGAGCTTCGACCTGGGCGGCGACCCGGCGGCCGGCACGCTCGTCCTCGACTTCAACTTCGCGGTCCAGCCGTCGTGCGCCTTCGATCCGCGCTGGGCCTGCCCGCTGGCCCCGCCGGAGAACCGCCTCGACGTCCCGATCCGCGCCGGCGAGCGCCTCGCCTGACGGCGGCCGCGCCATCGGAGCCCGCGCCCGGCGACCGTTGCCTCGCGTACCATCGGCACCATGACCCTGAGTGACGCGACCCGCTCCTTCCTCGGCCGTCCGGGCCTGTACGCGGTGATCGCCACGATCGATGCCGATGGTTCGCCGCGCCAGGCCGTGATCTGGTATCGCGTCGATGGCGACGAGATCGTGATCAACAGCCTCGTCGGCCGGCGCTGGCCGGCCAACCTGCTGCGCGATCCACGCATCGCGGTGGCCGTCCACGATGGCAGTCCCGACGAGCTGTGGGTCGGCCTGACAGGGACGGCGCGGGCGATCACCGACCAGCCGACGGCGCAGGCGGACATCGCCGAGATGGCCCGACGCTACAACGCCGGCGAGCCCGACGATGCAGAACGCCTGATCCGCGACCGGTTCGCGAAGCAGGAGCGGATCAGCTTCCGCGTGACCGTGGAGAAGGTCCACGAGCACTTCGACTGAGCGCCGGGAGGGCTGACACGATGCGATTCGGGCTCCAGCTGTGGTCGCAGCAGACCGACTGGGCCGGCTTCCGGGACGCGGCCCTCGCCGCCGACGACGTGGGCTGGGACTCGGTCTGGACGTGGGACCACCTCTTCGCGATCTTCGGCCCGTGGGAGCAGCCCATCTTCGAGGGCTGGTCCGTCCTCGCCGGCCTCGCGCCGATCACGAAGCGGGTCCGGCTCGGCCTGATGGTCGGCGCCAACACGTTCCGCAATCCCGGGCTCACCGCCAAGGTCGCGACGACGCTCGACCACCTCTCCGACGGCCGCGCCGTCCTCGGCATCGGCGCCGCCTGGTTCGACCGCGAGCACGACGGCTTCGGGATCCCGTTCGGCGAGACGCCCGGCTGGCGGATCGACCGCCTCGACGAGTCGGTGATGCTGATGCGCCGCCTGCTCGATGGCGAGCGGTTCAGCCACGAGGGCAAGTACTACACGTTCCACGACGCGCTGGTCGCGCCGCGCCCGGTCCAGGCCCATCTGCCGATCCTGATCGGCGGCTCCGGGCCGAAGAAGACGCTCCGGACCGTCGCGGAACGGGCGGACGCCTGGAACACCTCGGGCACGGTCGAGGAGGTGCAGCGGCTGCTCGAGATCCTCGGCGAGCACGGCGAGGCCGTCGGGCGGGACGTCTCGACGATCGAGCTGACGATCAGCTTCCCGATCATCCTGCGAGACACGGCTGCCGCGGCGGAGGCCCGGCTCGCCGAGCTCCAGGCGGCGAACGGCATCGACGACATCCGGGCGATCCCGCTGCTCGGCTCGCCGGACCAGGTCGCCGACGCGCTCCGGCCGTACCAGGAGCTCGGCTTCCGGACCGTCATCGTCCGGATGCCCGCGCCGTACGACCGCGAGACCATCGATCGCATGGCCGAGGTCGGCGCCCTGCTGGGCGCGTGAAGGTCGTCGTCCTCGCCGGCGGGACCGGTGGCGCGAAGCTGGCGCACGGGTTCCAGCTGGCACTCCCCGATGGCGACGCGACGGTCGTCGTCAACACCGGCGACGACGTCGAACGGCACGGCCTCCTCGTGATGCCCGACCACGACGCGATCCTCTACATGCTCACCGGCACGTTCGACGACGAGCGCGGTTGGGGCGTGGCCGGCGAGACCTGGACCGTCATCGACGCCCTGGCCGAGTACGGCGAGGAGACGTGGTTCCGCCTCGGCGACCACGACTTCGCGACCCACATCGCGCGCGGCGCGCGGCTGCGGGCCGGCGCGACGCTCACCGAGGCGGTGCTCGACCTGCAGCGCGCCCGCGGCGTCCCGACGCCGATCCTGCCGATGACCGACCAGCCCGTGCGCACCCAGGTCCGCACCGACGACGGCTGGCTCGACTTCCAGGACTACTTCGTCCGGCTGCGGCAGGCGCCCGACGTCCGCGAGGTCCGCTTCGACGGCATCGATGCCGCTCGACCCACCGAAGGCGGTCGCCGCCGCGATCCAGACCGCCGACGTCATCGTGATCGGCCCCTCGAACCCGATCGTCTCGATCGGCCCGATCCTCGCGGTGCCGGGAATGCGCCGAGATGCTGGCGGCCGCCCGTGCGCGTGGCGTCCCGGTCGTCGCGGTCAGCCCGATCATCGGCGGCAAGGCGCTCAAGGGTCCCGCCGACCGGATGCTCGCGTCGCTCGGCCACGGGTCGAGCGCCTCGGCGGTCGCGGCGTCTGCTGCGACCGTCCATCGACGCGTTCGTGCTCGATACGACCGATGCCGCGCTCGAAGCCGGAGATCGCCGGGCTCGGGCTGCGCACGCTCGCGACCGACACCGTCATGGCCGACGATGCCGGGCGCGCCCGGCTGGCGCGGGCCGTGCTCGAGTTCGCGGCAGTCCCGATGAGCCCGGACGCCGCTCTCGCTCCGACCCGCATCGCCGCGATCATCCCGGTCGGCACCGCCGAGGGCGCGAAGACGCGGCTCGGCGAGACCCTCGATGCCGAGGAGCGCCAGGAGCTGGTCGACGGGTTCCTGGCACGGACCGTGATGACCGCCCTGGCCGTCACCCGATTCGCCGACGTCCTGGTCGTCAGCCCCGACCGCGAGCTGCTGGCCCGCGCAACGGATCTTGGTGCGCGGACGCTTCGTCAGCGCTCCCGCGGGCCTGCGGGCCGGCCTCGCCGACGCACGGGCCGACGTGGTCGCCGGCGGCGCCACCGCGATCGTGGTCCTGCCGATCGACCTGCCGTTCGTGAGCGTCGAGGCCGTCGATGCCGTCATCGATGCGCTCGTCGGCGCGGGCGCGGAGCCGACCGATGCGGCGCGGGCGCGGCCGGCACGGACGCCGACCCCACGGTCGTGCTGGTCACGGACCGGCACGGGACCGGGACCAACGCGCTGGGGCTGCGGCCGCCCGACGTCATCGGCTTCGCCTTCGGGCCGGGCAGCCGCGCCGCGCATCGCGAGCGCGCGGCCGGCGGCCGGGGCGCGCTACCTCGAGCTCGACGGGCCGCTCACCGTCGACCTCGACACGCCCGAGGACCTCGTCTTCGTCGAATCGATCGCCCCGGAGCGCCTCGGTGTCGGCTGACCCGCTCGGTCGTCGGCGCGACCGACGGCGGCGGCGCCGTCTCGGTGGTCGCGCTCGAGGGCATCCCCGAGATCCGCATCGGCGACGACCTGCCGGCGATCATCGTCGGGGCGATCGAGGGCACGGCCGGGGTGCTGCCGCTCACCGAGCAGGACGTGCTGGTCGTGACGCAGAAGATCGTGTCGAAGGCGGAGGGCGCGATCGTCGACCTGACCGGCGTCGAGCCGCGACCGGAGGCGGTCGAGTTCGCCAAGCGCTGGGACCGCGATGCCCGCCAGGTCGAGGTGGTGCTGCGCGAGGCGCGCCGCGTCGTGCGGATGGACAACGGCGTGATCATCACCGAGACGCCGCACGGGTTCGTGTGCGCCAACGGCGGCATCGATGCCTCGAACGTCGGACCGGGCTCCGGCTCGATCGTGACGCTGCTGCCCCGGGATCCCGACGCGTCCGCGGGCCGGATCCGCGCGGCCGCCCGGGCGCGGTTCGGCGTCGACGTCCCCGTCATCGTCTCGGACTCGTTCGGCCGGCCGTGGCGCTGGGGCATCGTCGACGTGGCGATCGGCGTGTCCGGGCTGCTGCCGCTCGAGGACCTGCGCGGCGTGCCCGACGCCGACGGCCGGGTGATGCGCTCGACCGTGCGCGCCGTCGCCGACGAGCTGGCCAGCGCCGCCGAGCTGGCCCTCGGCAAGACCGCCGGCCGCCCCGTCGCGGTGGTCCGCGGCGCCTCGTTCCTCCGCGGCGACGGCCACATCCGCGACGCGCTCATCCCGACCGAGATGGACCTGTTCCCCTAGATCCGGCGCGCGGCCGAGTCCCGGCGCACGACCGAGCCCCCAGCGATATGCACGATCCGTGCAGGGGATGCGCTCCCAGAATCGGTATGCATATCGGCTGCATAAGGGGCCGGGGGTCCGGCGCGCGCGGTGAACGCGCTGCGGCGCCCCCGTCACCGCTTATGCATCCGAGGTGCATATCGAAAACGGGATGACATCGCGCCGCCGAACGTGCATATCGGCGGTGACGGGCCGGTCCGCACGACTGACGTGCGCTAGTCGACCTCGTCCCAGAGATGGCCGGCCACGCGAACGGCCTCGCCCGACTCGGCCGCCGCATCGATCATCAGCCCGAGGTGGTGGTCGTGGACGCCATCGGCCAGGGAGCAGAAGTCGGGACCGCCATCGATGTACTCGGCCATCCTGACCAGGCAGGTCGCGATGGCCAGCTCGTCGTCCGGGAGGCGCGCGCCGACGAACTCGTTCCGTGCCACCCACTCGCCATCGAGCGTCAGCCCGACGAGCCCCAGCCCCTCGAAGTTGCTGTCGCGGCCGGTCTCGTGGCGGCGGATCTCGGCGATCGCCGGGCTGCCGTCCTCCCGGAGATACCGCACGGTCGTGTCGTGGATCTCGCCGCGCTCGCCGCGGACCAGCACCCGGTTCGAGCGGACCCACGAGAAATACTGGTCCTCGCTGAAGTCGAAGACGGCCGACGGCCCATCGAACTCGAGCGTCGCGATGACCTGGCTCGACGGCACGATGCGCTCGCCGACCGGCGGTCCGGAACGATCCGGCCCGGCCACGATGGTCGACTCGAAGCGCCTCGCGCGGATCGTGACCGGGGCGAACTCGTCGCCGAGCAACCGGCGGATGAGGTCGACGCCGTGGTAGCCGTGCGCCGCCGACACCTGGACATGGCTGACGGTCCCCAGCCGCCCCGACCGGGCGATCGCGATCCGTGCCGCATGGATCGGCTGGAACTGGTACTGCTCGGCGACCTGGATCCGGGCACCGCCGCGAGCCAATGGCTCGAGCCCGCGCAGACCGTCGAGGTCGGGCGCCGGCGGCGTCTCCGTGAGCACCGGGACCCCGCGCTCGGTCAGCTCGGCGAGGAAGACCGGCGTCGCGGGCCAGGCGACCGACAGCACGACGAAGTCGGGGCGTGCCGCGAGCAGCTCGTCGAGCGAGGTCGGGGTCGCGACGCCGAACCCCGCGCGATCGCGTCGCGCGTCTCCGGTGACCGGCTCAGCAGCCCGGTGACGCGGAATCGGTCGGGCAGCTCGCGAGCGATGCGGAGGAAATGCTCGGCCCGCCAGCCGCTCCCGACGATCCCGTAGGTGATCGGATCCATGTCGGGCTCAGGCTAGCGCGTCGGCCGCGCCTCGGGCTCGGACTGGCGCGTCGGCCGCGCCGCGATCTCAGTAGCCGTACTTCCCTTTCGCCGGGCTCGCGGCGGGGTCGGCGGTGGGAGCGACGGTCGGCGCCCCGCGGGAGGCCGACGGCCGGTGCCGCCAGCCGGGCCCGTGGCCGGCGGCGCCCGTGGCGGCAGCCGCCCATAGCCGGAGGCCGCGTGCACGACCAGACGGGACGAGGAGGAGGACGAACATGACGACGGCGAGGAGGCCGCGTCGGCGGACGGAGGCGTTCATGCAGCCGATACGCCCGCCCCCGCCGGACGGTTTCAGCCGATGAGGTAGACCACCGAGACGGTGACGATCACGTCGTTCGTGCCGACGCTGACGGGCGTCGCGCTGTCGGCCGCGAGCGCCTGGGCCTTCCCGGCGTCGAAGGCGATCGGGTACGGCATCGGGGCGCTGCTCTCGCTGATCGACGCGACGCCGGTGATCGAGACGCCGGCGCTCGACGCGAGCGTGTCGGCCATCGACTTCGCCTGGGCCATCGCCTGCTGGCGGGCCTGGGCCTGCGCCTTGGCGGGATCGTCGACGCGGAACGTGACGCCGTCGAGGGTCGTCGCGCCGGCCGCGAGGCCGTCATCGATGGCGTCGCCGATCTTGTCGAGGTCGCGGATCGTGACGGCGACGCCGTTGGAGAGCGTGTAGCCGGTCAGCTTCGGGGGATTGCCGTTGTTCGAGTAGTCGTAGACGGGCTGGAGGCTCAGGCCGCTGGTCTGCAGGTCCGCGTCGGCGATGCCGAGCTTCTTGAGGGCGGCCATGACCCGGTTCATCGAGTCGGCGGCGGCAGCCCGCGCGGCCTTGACGGTCGGCTTCGTCACCGACACCCCGAGCCGCAGGTCCGCGACGTCGGGGCTGATCACGACATGGCCGGTGCCGCTCACGCTGATCGTGTGCTCGGGCGCCTGGTCCGTGGCGGCCAGCGCGTTCCGTGGCGCGAAGACCGGACTGGCCACCACGGCCACGACCAGGCCGATCGCGAGGCCGACGCCGATCCAGCGGATCCGGGCGGTCGGGAGGGTGAAGGTGATCGTCGTCGGCTGCATGGGGTCGGACTCCGTGTCGGTGGCGACGCGTGCGGTCGCCGATGGCGCGGAGACGCCGTGGACCGTGTCCGGGTTTCCGGGGACGGTGCCGCAGGGCACCGCGCCGCGCCTAGGGCGACGGCCGCCAGGCCTGTCCGAGCATGAGCGCCCCGGCCACGAGCACCACGGCGATCGCCACGAACGCGACGCTGATCTCGGTCACCTCGTGCTTGACGATGAGGTCCGTCGGCAGCGCGGCGAAGACCTTCTCGAGCTCGTTGGCGCTCTCGGCCGGGTAGTACTCGCCGCCGGTCGCGTCGGCGATCGCCCGCAGGGTGTCCTCATCGATGGCGCGCCGGAACTGGCCGAGGCCCTGGCCCTGGCCGCCACCGCCCCCGCCGAAGGCCCCGCCGTTGTCGCCCGGCTCGCGCCCGATGAACTGCGCCCCGCACGACGCGGTCGGCGCCCCCGGGTCCGCCGTCCCGAACCCGATCGTGTAGACGCGGATGCCTCGCGCCGCCGCCTGGGCCGCCGCATCGGCCGGGTCCGGGCCGGCGTTGCTCGCCCCGTCGGTCAGCAGCACGACGATGGCCGGCGCGTACGCCCCCTTCGGGACGGCCGGCGGCGCGACCGCGGTCGGGTCGTTGGGGTCCTCGCTCTTCGCCACGGACGGATCGACCTCCGCGATCGCGTCGAGCGACTGCAGGATCGCGCTGCCGACCGCGGTCCGCCGCCCGGTCTGGAGGCTCTGGATCACGTCGAGCAGGACCTCCTGGTCGTTGGTCGGCGCCTGGATCATCTCGGCATAGCCCGCGAACGCCACGATCCCGATCTGCGTCGTCGCGCCCTGCCGCTCGACGAACGCGGACGCCGCGTCCTCGGCCGCGACCAGGCGGTTCGGCGGGATGTCGGTGGCGCACATCGAGCGCGAGACGTCGAGCGCGAGGACCACCGTGGTCTTGCCGGTCGGGACCGGCACGATGCTGACCGGTCGCGCCATCGCGACGATGAGGCTGGCGAGCCCGAGGAGGACCAGCACGAACGGCAGGTGCCGGCGGATCCGCGACGACCGCGGCATCGCCTCGTGGATGAGCGACAGGCTCGAGTAGCGCAGCCCCGACCGACGCCGGCGCATCGCCCAGATGCGCACGCCGACGAGCACCGGCAGCACGGCCAGCAGGACGAGCAGCTCCGGCCACAGCAGGCTCATCGGGCGCGCCTCATGGGAACCGGCCCGCCCACATGAGCGACCCCAGCCCGCCGATCAGCAGCAGCAGGACGCCGGCCCCGGCGAACAGCGAGGTGACCTCCATCGGCTCGGCGTGGATGACCAGTCGCTTCTCGACGTCGTCGTAGATCGCGGCGAGCGCCGCCGGGTCGGCGGCCGTGTAGTAGGTGCCGTCGGTGCGCTCCGAGATCGCCTTGAGCGCGGCCTCGTCGAGGGCCGTGTGGACGCGGAAGCCCTCGACCTCGAGCGTGGTCCCGGCCGCGGTCCCGATCCCGACCGTGTCGATCCGGACCCCGCGGTCGGCGGCCTCCGCGGCGGCATGCAGCGGGTCGGGGTCGGTGGTGTTCTCCCCGTCGGTGACGAGCACGATGATCGCCGGGGCGTACGTGCCCTTCGGGACCGGGGTCGGCTGCGGGGTGGGCGCCGGCGAGGCATTCGAGTAGTAGTCGGTCCGCGGCGGGGCGTCGGCGGTCTCGATGGTCTGGAGCGAGACCTCGATGCCGCTCGCCAGCGACGTGCCGCGCTCGGGTCCGAGCCGGTCGATCGCGGCGACCACCTCGGACGGCTCGTTGGTCGGCACCTGGACCGAGAAGCCGCTGTCGCTGAAGGCGACGACCCCGATGCGCACCGAGCTGGGCTGGCGCTCGACGAACGTCCGTGCCGCCGCCTTCGCGGCCTCCATCCGGGTCGGCGCGAGGTCGGTCGCGGCCATGCTCCCGGAGACGTCGAAGGCGAGGATCACGGTGCCCTCGATCCGCGGCACGCCGACCACGCTCTGCGGCCGCGCCAGCGACGCGACCAGGATCGTCAGGCCCGCGACCACGAGCACGGCCGGGAGCCGGCGGCGGATCCCGCGGCGGTCGGCCGGTCGTGCGGCCGGGGCCGTGCGCCCGAGCCTGCGGCGCCCGAGCCTGCCGCCGCGCCGGCGCCTGGCCGCCGCCACTGAACACGCCGAGCGCCGCCATGCGCGCCCGCCGCCGCCGCTCGCGGACGAGGTACAGCGCGACCCCGACCGGGATCGTCAGGAGGAGCAGCAGCATCGCGGGCCAGATGAAGGACATCGGCTACGCCCGCCGCCGCTTGCGCTCGGCCGCCATCCGGACGATCGCGCCGACGAGGTCCTCGTCGGTCGACATCGAGACCGCGTCGACGCCGGCCCGCTTGAACGCGTCGCGCAACGTGGTCTCGCGACGGTCCGCCGCCTCGCGGAACCGCTTGCGGAAGCCCTTGTCGTGGGTGTCGACGTAGAGCTGCTCGCCGGTCTCGGCGTCCTCCATGAGCAGCGGCCCGACATCGGGCAGGTCGACCTCGCGCCGGTCGAACAGCCGCACGGCCAGCACCTCGTGCCGCTGGGTGAGCAGGTTGAGCGGCCGCTCCCACCCGGGCGCGCTGATGAAGTCCGAGATCACGAACACGAGCGCGCGGCCCTTGATCGCGCGCTGGCCCGCCTGCAGGAGCGGGCTCAGATCGGTCGCGGGCGCGCGGGCCGGCCGCGGGTGGCGCTGCAGGTCGTTGATCAGCCGCAGGACCTGGACGCGGCCGCCGCGCGCCGGGATCGTGCGCTCGACCTGGCTGCCGTAGAAGACCGCGCCGACGCGGTTCCCGTGGCGGGTCAGCACCCGCGCCAGGGTCGTGACGAAGTCGACCAGGACGCTCCGCTTGAGCCGCTCGGACTCGGTCGTGCCGAAATCGACGGACGGGCTGAGGTCGAGCAGGAACCACGCGGTGATCTCGCGGTCCTCCTGGTACTCGCGGATGTACGGCGCGTCCATGCGCGCGGTCACGTTCCAGTCGATGTAGCGGATGTCGTCGCCGAACTGGTACTCGCGCAGGTCGGCGAAGTCGACGCCGTTCCCGCGGAACAGGCTCCGGTAGTCGCCCTGGAGCAGGCCGTCCAGCCGGCGGACGACCTGCCAGTCGAGGCGCTGGAGGACGCGCTCAGGCGCTGACGCGGACGCCGTCATGGTCACGCAACGGGACGACCGGCACGGGGATCCGGCTGAGGATCGTTCGAAGGATCGAGTCGCTCGAGACGTCGTCCGAGAGCGCCTCGAACGAGAGCACCAGCCGGTGGCGGAGCACGTCGAGCGCCATGTCGAGCACGTCCTCGGGGAGCGCGTAGTCGCGGCCGCGGACGTAGGCCAGCGCCCTGGCGGTGAGGATCAGGTTGATCGAGGCGCGCGGGCTGGCGCCGAACGTGATGTAGCGGTTCAGCTCCTGCAGCCCGTGCTTCTCGGGGTTGCGCGTCGCGGTCGCGAGCCGCACCGCGTACTCGTACAGCGCGGGGTCGACGTAGACGTGGTCCGCGGCCCGCTGCATCTCGAGCAGCGACTCGGTGGTCAGCACCGACTGGGCCTTCGGGACCTCGCCGGTCATCCGCTCGACGATGACGAACTCCTCGGACGGGCTGGGATAGCCCACGAGGACCTTCATCATGAAGCGGTCGACCTGCGCCTCCGGGAGCGCGTACGTGCCCTCGGTCTCGATGGGGTTCTGCGTCGCGAGGACCAGGAACGGGTCCGGGACCTTGAACGTCTCGCGGCTGATCGTGACCTGCCGCTCCTGCATCACCTCGAGGAGCGCGCTCTGGACCTTGGCCGGGGCGCGGTTGATCTCGTCGGCGAGGAGCAGGTTGGTGAAGACCGGCCCGAGCGTCGTGCCGAACTCGCCGGTCTTCTGGTTGTAGATCCGGGTGCCGATCAGGTCGGCCGGGACGAGGTCCGGCGTGAACTGGATGCGCTGGAACTCGCCGCCGATCGCGTCGGCGACCGTCTTGATCGCCATCGTCTTGGCGAGGCCGGGGACGCCCTCGACGAGGATGTGGCCGCGGGCCAGCAGCGCGACGATCAGCCGCTCGAGCAGGTGGTCCTGCCCGACGATGACCTTCTTGACCTCGTAGAGGAGCCGCTCCATCGGGGCGGCGCGGTCCTGGCTGGTCGACTGGTCCAACTCCGGTCCTCCTGGTGCGTGGCTCAATACGGCGGCAGGCCGGCGGCGCTGCCGGCGACATCGATGGGGACGGCGAGGCCGATCCCGATGAAGACGTCCTCCTTGGTCGGGTTGACGAGCGCGGTGACGATGCCGATGACCCGGCCGTCGCGGTCGGTGAGGGCGCCGCCGGAGTTGCCCGGGTTCACGGCGGCGTCGATCTGGAAGAGGCCGGTCAGCAGCGGGCCGCCGTCGGGCATCTGGAACGAGCGGTCGAGCGCCGAGATGACGCCCGTCGTGATCGAGCCGTAGAGCCCGAACGGGCTGCCCATCGCGTAGGCCTCGCTCCCCGGCTGGACCGCGCGCGGGTCGCCGATGGTCGCCGGGACCAGCGTCGCGGGCGGCGTCGTCGCGTGGACGACGGCGATGTCCAGCTCGGGCTGCTCGGAGACGATCTCGCCCGGCGGACTTGCTGCCGTCGGCGAAGGTCAGCTCGATCGACGTGGCGCCGTGGATCACATGGCGGCTCGTGAGGATGTCGCCGCCCTGGTTGACGACGACGCCGCTGCCGAGGCCGCCGCCCTCGTCGTTCCCGGCACCCTTCGGGGCGACGCCCTTGGTCTGGATCAGCACGAGCGAGGGCTGGACGGCCTGGTAGACGGATTGGGAGAAGGCCGGCGGCGGCGTGACGGAGGCGAGCGCGCTCGCGATGCTGTCCTTCACGTCCTGGGCGGTCAGCGGCGTCGTGCCCGGGGCGAGGATGCCGTAGAGGATGACGGCGGCCGAGCGCGACCGCGGCCCCGGCACCGAACGGTGCCCACCTCGCGCGGCCGCCGAGACCCGCAAGTCGAGCCGGGCGCGCCGTTGGCGGGCTCGACGGGGGCGGCGTCTCTGGACCTGGTGGGGGGAGTTCCCAAGCCATCGTCTCGGCCTCGAGGGAGGTGGGCGGTGAAGTCTACCGCCGGGTCGCCCAGAGGGCCTTGCATCGGTCAGCGACGGGCGCGCCGCCCGCCGAGCCCCGATACTTGGGGTCATGGCGAGCTACAAGGTCAACCGGAAGGCCGTCACGAACATCCGGGGGATGATCGCGAAGGGCCACTACGTGCTCGACAGCGACTGGGGCGAGGTCCAGCCGAGCGCCGACGACGAGAACGCCTTCCTCGACAAGCACTCGTGGGACGAGTACGCCGCGTGGCACCTCGGGCTGACCGATGGCGCCAACGACGAGACCAAGGCCCGCTACGCCTTCGTCGCCGGCGACTTCAAGAAGGTCCACCGCTCCGCGCTGATCGCCTGCGTGTACCGCGCGTCCGAGTGGCGCCACAAGCAGGTCGAGCTCGCGGCGCACCGCCTCCTCCAGGCGCTCGACAAGCACGCCGGGATCGGCTGATGCGACGCGTCGGGTTCTACCTCACGCTCACGATGGACGGCATGTACGCCGATCCCGAGGGCGGTCTCGACTATTTCGAACCGACCGAGGACGAGCACCGGTTCGCCAATCACCTGGTCCGTGATGCCGGTGACATCGTCATGGGTCGGGTGATGTACGGGATCATGGACTACTGGGATGCGGTCGACCTCGACGACCCGGCGACGTCCGAGGTCGAGGCCGAATTCGCGCGGTTCTGGCGCGAGACGCCCAAGTACGTGGTCTCGCGCGGCCATCCCGAGCTTCGGGCGAACGCCTCGCTGCTCGAGGGCGACGTCGTCGAGGCGGTCCGGGCCATGAAGGCCGGCGACGGCCCGCCGCTCATGGTCGGTGGCGGCGCCGAGCTGCTCGCCACGCTCGGCCAGGCCGGGTTGATCGACGACTACCGGTTCCTCATCGCCCCGCTGGCGATGGGCCGCGGCAAGGCCATGTTCGCCTCCTTCGAGAAGCCCCTCCGGCTGCGGCTCGTCGCGAGCCGGCCCTTCCCCTCGGGCAGCGTCCTCCTGGAGTACGTGCCGGCGACCTGAGGGCTCGGGCTACGCCGACCCGTCCCCTTCGGCGTCGGGCGCCTGGTCGGATCCCTCCTCGCCCGCGACGGGCTCTCGGGCGGTCTGGCTCAGGTGGCTCACTTCGATGAGCACCGGGACGCCGTCGCGCTCCTTCCATCTCGTCAGGAACTGCACGTCGTCCGTTTCGCCGACCAGGCGCAGGACGACGTTGACGCCGGCACCGCCATGCTCGATCGACTCGATGGTCGCCTCGCTCATCGGCAAGGGCAGCAACGAGACGACCTCGCCGACATGCTCGCGGAGCTGCGGGCTGAAGAGCTCGATCGCCCGGCCGACATCACCGGCGACGAAGGCTTCGCAGAGGAGCTCGGCTCGTTGACGGACCGCCTGATCGTCCATGACCACCACCCTTCGCGGGGCGGCCATGTGCCGCCTGCCGCTACCCTACCCCCATGCCTGCCGAATTCATCTACACCTCGTACAAGCTCGCCCGGCACTACCCGCCGGACCGCACCGTCCTCGAGGACATCTCGCTCAACTTCTACCCGGGCGCCAAGATCGGCGTCATCGGGCCGAACGGCGCGGGCAAATCGAGCCTGCTCAAGATCATGGCCGGCCTCGACGACGGCTTCAGCGGCGAGGCGCGGCTCACCCCCGGCTTCACCGTCGGCTACCTGAGCCAGGAGCCGGCGCTCGACCCGACGAAGGACGTCAAGGGCAACGTCCTCGACGGCGTCCGGCCGATCCAGGACCTCATCGACCAGTACAACGCCGTCATGGCCAAGTGGTCCGAGCCCGACGCCGACTACGAGGCGATCGGCGCCGAGCAGGCCGCGCTCGAGGACAAGATCAACGCCACGGACGCGTGGAGCCTCGAGCGCAACGTCGACATCGCCATGGACGCCCTGCGCTGCCCGCCCGACGACGCCGACGTCACGACGCTGTCCGGCGGCGAGAAGCGCCGCGTCGCGCTCGCCCGGCTGCTGCTCCAGCACCCCGACCTGCTGCTGCTCGACGAGCCCACCAACCACCTCGATGCCGAGTCGGTCGAGTGGCTCGAGCGCTTCCTCCAGGAGTACGCCGGGACCGTCGTCGCGATCACCCACGACCGGTACTTCCTCGACAACGTCGCGCAGTGGATCCTCGAGCTCGACCGCGGTCGCGGGATCCCGTTCAGCGGCAACTACTCGTCGTGGCTCGAGCAGAAGCTCGAGCGCATGGGTCGCGAGCAGAAGACCGCCGACGCCCGCCAGCGGACGCTGGCCCGCGAGCTCGAATGGGTGCGCATGGGCGCGAAGGCGCGGCAGGCGAAGGGCAAGGCCCGCCTGAGCGCGTACGAGCGGCTGCTCGCCGAGGCGAACAATTCGAAGAGCGCCGAGCGCGAGCTCGAGATCGCGATCCCGCCCGGGCCGCGGCTCGGCGACCAGGTCATCGATGTCGCCGGCCTGCGCAAGGGCTACGGCGACCGGCTGCTCATCGAGGACCTGACGTTCTCGCTGCCGCGCTCCGGGATCGTCGGGATCATCGGCCCGAACGGCGCCGGCAAGACGACCCTGTTCCGGATGCTCGTCGGCGAGGAGGCCGCCGACGCCGGCTCGATCACCCTCGGCGACACCGTGCAGATGAGCTACGTCGACCAGGGCCGCGACGACCTCGAGGCCGACAAGACGGTGTTCCAGGAGATCACGCAGGGCGTCGAGTTCGTGAAGACCGGCGCGCGCGAGGTCCCGGCGCGGGCGTACGTCTCGAGCTTCAACTTCCGCGGCACCGACCAGCAGAAGCTCGTCGGGCAGCTGTCGGGCGGCGAGCGGAACCGCGTCCACCTCGCCAAGCTGCTGCAGTCCGGCGGCAACGTGCTGCTGCTGGACGAACCGACGAACGACCTCGACGTCGACACGCTCCGGGCGCTCGAGGCCGGGCTGGAGTCGTTCCCCGGCTGTGCCGTCGTCATCAGCCACGACCGCTGGTTCCTCGACCGGATCGCGACCCACATCCTCGCCTTCGAGGGCGAGAGCCAGGTCCGCTGGTTCGAGGGCAACGTCAGCGACTACGAGGCGTTCCGCCACAAGGAGCTCGGGACCGCGGCGGACCAGCCGCACCGGATCAAGTACAAGCCGCTCGTCCGGGTGTGATCCGCGTTGATCAGCTCCGCGTTGATCGGCTTCCTCGGCGAGATCTCGCTCATCGATGGCGGTCCGCGGACCGCGACCGTGACCGCCGAGACGCCGATCGAAGCGCTGGTCATCGACCGCGCCGGTTCGACCGGCTGATGGGCGACCACCCGGCGGTCCGCCTCGGCCTGCTGATGGCCCTCAGCGATCGGCTGCGTCAGCGGGCGCCGGCCGTCTCCGACTGAGCCTCGGCGGCGGGGATGTCCGCCGCCACGGTCGCGCCGCCGGCCCGGGGCTCCAGGATCACGAGCGCCGTCTCCTTCGACCGGAGGGCGGCGCTCGCGTCCGTGAACGCCGAGCTGTTCAGCGCCAGGAACCGCGCCCACAGCCGGTCGCGCTCCTCCCCCACCGCCGCTCGGGCGGTGACGTCGCGTCGGCCGCGGCCCTCCGGCAGCTCGACGGTCGTCTCCGGATGCGCCTGGAGGTTGAGCCACCACGCCGGGTCGGGCTCGGCCCAGCCGTTCATCGCCGGCACGACCAGGTTCGGGCCATCGGCGATGAAGCCGACGATCGCGACTCGCGTCCTCCCCGACCGGCGTCCGACGGAGGTCAGCCGGAGCATCCCCCACTGCGTCTCGGTCGAGGGTCGAAGGCCGAACCGGCCACGCGTGATGGTGTACGCCGCGCGATGGGCGATCCAGATCGTGCGGACGAGCCAGCGCGGCACGTACACGGGCTTGTCGGTGGCAGCGGCCTCGGGCTTGGCGGCGGACACATCGGACATGGCGCGGCTCCTTCGGGGGCGTTCTGTGTCTACAGCGTAGACTACACCGTAAACATAGCGCTACACCGTAGACTCGTCAAGACGTTCCGCGGGCGATCGGAGCGCGCCAGGACCCAAGGAGCGCCAGAGCACGTGGCAACCCAGGACATCGAGACCGTCGAGCGCCGAGCGCCGCTGACCCGCGAGCGCGTGCTGCAGGTCGCCATGGACCTCGCCGATCGCGACGGGCTCGACGCCCTGAGCATGCGCAAGCTCGGCCAGGAGCTCGGGGTCGATGCGATGGCGCTCTACCGCCACGTCCGCAACAAGGACGACCTGTTCGACGGCATCATCGAGCGGATCGTCGGCGAGATCCAGCGGCCGGACCCCGCCGGCCCGTGGAAGGCGGTCCTGCGCGAGCAGGTCATGGCCGCGCGACAGGTGATGCTCCGTCACCCATGGGCGCGACGCGTGTTCGAGGTCCGCGGCACGGGCGGCGTCGCGGTCATCGACTACATCGAGTCGGTCCTGGCCATCCTCCGCGGCGGCGGGTTCTCACTGGACCTCGCCCACCACACGCTGCACGTGCTCGACAGCCGGATCTTCGGGTTCAACCAGGATCTCTTCGACGACAGCGGACGGGCGGAGCCCTCCCCCGACGTCGCCGAGATGTTCGGCCCGGCGATGGCCGCCCGGTTCCCGCGGGTCACCGAGCTGGCGATGTCCGTGAGCCACGAGGGCGTCCTCGGGCGCTGCGACGACGACGTGGAGTTCGCGTTCGGGCTCGACCTGATCCTCGACGGCCTCGAGCGGCGGATCCAGGCCTAGCGCGGCCGCGCGCCTCGGGCGGCGACGGGCCGCCCGGGCGCCAGCCGAGCGCTATCCGTGCGCCAGCTCGACGCCCTTCGTGAGGCCCAGCGCCTCGCCGTAGTCCCAGAGGTCGATCAGCGGCGGCGTGATCCCGAGGCTCGACAGCGCGGTGCAGACCTGGCTGCGGTGGTCGGTGCCGTGGTGGACGACCTGGGCGAGGCGGAGCCCGGTCGGGGCGTGGAAGTCCCAGCCCTCGCCGTGCTCGACGACGTCCTCGTCCTGATCGAGGCCGCGGGCGAGCAGCTCCATCCCAGAGCGCGGCGTTGGCCGTGGACGCCGCCCGCAGGTCGGCGATCGACACGCTGCCGTCCTCCTCGACCCGGACCGGCGAGTCGTGGAAGAACGAGAGGTACCAGCCGTCGCTGGAGACCAGATGGCCCAGGGTCATGATGATCGCGCCGTACGTGCCGGGGACCGGCGTCGCGAGCTGCTCGTCGGTGAGCTCGGCGCAGGCGTCCAGCAGGCGCTCGTTCGCCCAGAAGTGATGGGCGAACGCGGTGTCGAGCATCGAGGTCATTGCGTTCCCTCCGGCGTTGGTGGCGACGTCGCCGATGATGGCGGCCAGCTCGGTCGGTTTCGACCACATCGGCCAATGGCTCGTGGGCAGGTCGACCCAGGTGATGTCGTGGAGGTCGGCGATCCCGCCGAGGAACGCCCAGTCCGGGTTCTCCTTCGCGTACTTCTGGTAGTCGGCCGCCGAGTAGCCGGTCGCGATGATCGTGGACGGGATGTCGCGCCGGGCGTCGTTCGTGAACACATGGCTCGCCGCGCATCACGCCGGCGGGCTCGGGGACGCCGCGACGCGCGAACTCGGCGATCTGCTCGTCGCTGATGCCGTCGAAGTTCTCCTCGGCCTGGACCTCCTCGATCGACAGCGGCTTCTCGACGCCTTCGAAATCGTGCTGCCAGGACGCCCGACCCCGGGCGCGGAGTCGACGTAGACCATCGCGGCGATCCGCTCCGGGACGATGTCGCTCGCGGCGTAGCCGGAGAAGCCCGTGGCGCTGTGGACGGCGAGGACGACGGGAGCGTCCGCCTCGCGGACCGCGTCCACGATGGCGTTCACGTGGTCCTCGAAGGTGACCTTCGAGCGGTCCGTGTCGGCGGACTCGAGGCCTGGCAGGGTGAGGGCCGTCACGTCGTGGCCGTCGGCGCGGAGCGTCGCGGCGACCTCGTCGTAGGCCCATGCGCCCAGCCAGAACCCGGGGACCAGGATGATCGGTGCAGGCATGCGTCTCTCCTCGTGCTGGTGGGGCTTACGACCGAAGCGGGTCGTCGGCGAGCCAGATGTCGGCGGCGTCGATGCCGTTGGCGCCCAGCGTCTGCGACACCTCGCCGATGTGGAACGCGTCATGGGTGAACATGCGCTGGATGATCGAGCCGCGCGTGTGCCGCTGCAGGGTCCCGCGGATCGGGCGGTCGACCTGCTCGTCGAGCATCTCGACGGTCCAGGTGTCCAGGACGTGGTCGACGATCGCGAAGGTCGAGGTGAGCCCTTCGACGATCTCGGCCACGGACCGTGGATGGCCCAGGTCGTCCTCCCAGCCCTCATCGGGGAGCTCGGGCCAGGGCGTGGCCTCCGCGCCCGGCTCGTCGAGGATGTTGCACAGCCAGTAGAGGCGCATCTCGGCGAGGTGCGCGAGCGTCGCCCAGATGGGCCAGCGGTCCGGGGCGGGCCGCAGGGCCAGCTGCTCGTCGGTGAGCGGGCCCACCGTCTCGACCAGGCGGCGCTGGTATTGCGGCCATCGGTCGTAGAAGCGACGGATCGTCATCGGTCGAACTCGATGCGCATCACGACCCGCCGTAGCGTGGCCCGGGCGACTTCCTCGAACCCGGCCGCCTCGAAGATGCTGCGGGTGCCGACGTGGGTCTCGCCCCAGGTGATCTCGACGCCGGGCTCGGTGATCATCGGGTAGGCCTCGAGCGCCCTCGCGCCGCGCTCGCGGGCGAACGGGACGGTCGCGGCGGCCAGCGCCCGGCTCACGCCGCGGCGCCGATAGCCGGCACGGGTCGCGAAGCAGGTCACCGCCCAGACGGTGGGGTCGTGCCTTGTCCTCGCCGCGCGCCGCCCAGGCGACGCGGGCGGGCGGCATCGCCGGGTACGCGGTCCGCGGCTCGACCGCGCACCAGCCGACCGGCTCGCCGTCGAGGTAGGCGACGAGGCCGCTCGTGACCGGCGAGCTCGGGAAGTCGCAGTGGGTCTGGGCGCGGAGGCGTTCGACGCGAGCCGGCACGTCCCCGAGGCGCCACGGGTACGGCCCGACCTTGAAGCGCTGGCACTGGCAGGTCGCCGTGTAGCCGCGCACGCCGAAGATCGCGAACAGGTCCTCATAGGACGCCTGGTTCGCGGGGACGATCGAGTAGTCAGGCGCGGCGGTGGGCGGTCGCTCCATCGGACCTATCATGCCGCGTCGACGTGACAGGTTCTGTCAGGTTTAGCGTCGCCCGGCGCTGTCATTCGCCGAGCAACCGGACCTCGGCCTCGGGGAGCTTGCCCCACCAGTGGGCGAACCGGCCGTGGAAGATCAGCGGCTCGCGGTCGGCCAGGAAGGCGCGCATGCCACGGGCCTCGGCCTCGAGGCCCTCCCAGGCGTCGTCGCTGAGCGGATGGAAGGCGGTCGCCTCGATGCCGGCCTCGGTCGGGCGCCAGACGCCCGCGACGTACCCGTCGACCAGGAGCGTGGGCAGCACGTCGCCGTTCTGGCGGATGACGAGCTTGCGGATCTCGGGCGGGATGATCCGGCTCCGATCGTCGTACGCGAGCAGCGTTTCCTCCCACATCGGGAGGAGGCGTGGCGGCGCCGGCGAGTCCTCGGGCGGGAGGAGGCCACCGGGGATGTCGTAGAGCTTCGAGCCGTTCGGGCCGTCGACCATGACGGCCTCGCCTGCCTCGACGAGCCAGTCGAGCGCGGCGCGAGCCCGCGGCCGATAGACGCGCGTGAAGCCCGCGAGGTCCGGCATCGACGCCGGGCCGAAGCCCTCGAGGTAGCGGCGAGCCAGATGGCGCATCGAGACGCTCCGCGTCGCCAGAGCGAGGTGGGTCGCCGCCATCGGGACCCGCCAGGTAGCGACGCGGCTGCCCGAACGACCACGGCCCGCCGGTCGCGGCGTGGAGCAGCGGCGCGTAGGTGCGCAGCGCCCATAGGACGGGCTTGCCCGGTCGCGGGGCGAGACGCTCGTCGAGCCAGGCCTCGATCTCGACGCCGGTCCTCGGCTCCGCGGCGAAGGCGAGGAGCTCGCCAAGCAGCGCGTCGGCCTCGTCGGGCGTCACGCCCGCGACCGTGAACCGCGTGTCGTCCAGCCGTGACGCGCGCAGGCCCTCCGTCATCGCCTCGTGGAACGCGGCGTAGTCCCGGGCGTCCAGGACATGGATCGTCATGCGCAGGCTCGTGGCCTTGATGACGCTCCCGTCGGCGAACGCGCGGTCGAGGTCGGCCGGATCGAAGTCGACCAGCCGATCCCACAGCGCGACGTAGATCGACGGCGGCTCCTGGCCCTGGATGGCGACGATCCGATGGACCGCGTCGACGACATCGAGCCGCTCGCGCTCGAGCAGCAGCTGGCGCCCGAGCGTGGCGCGGTTGAGCTGCCGAGGGGTCAGTGGGGTCACGACGGCATCCTAGCCGCCGGCGCAGACGGCTCGCTGAGAGTCCCCTGAGAAATGTCTTGCTACCGCGACTACCCCGGACCATACTCCACCGAACCCGGGTCCCAGCCCACGCGGCTCGAAAGCCCAGTCTGCCGCTCCGCTCCCCCGGACATCCCCGGCTTGAGCGCGCGTCCGCCCCTACGGGGCTGGAGAGAGGGAGTCGTCGATGCCCGGTCCTGTCCGTGCGCGTTATGCGCACGCCGTCGTTCGCTGCGCGGTCCACGAGGTCCAGGCACCACCGGCGACGGCTGGCGGCCGTGGCCGTGGCGTCGGTCATCGCGACGCTCGCTGTGGCGACGCCGGGGCGTGCCCCGGCCGTGCGTGCGGACGCGCCGCCCGAGTACTACGCGATCGCCCTCGGGCTCACGCAGCCGAGATCAGCTACGATCTACGCGATCAACGAGAGCGGGCGATGGGCGGGACCACACCGGACAACCGGCTCGCCCGGATCGACGGCAAGACCGTGACGCCCATCTCGAGCGTCCGGCACGGCTACCTCACCGGCATCAGCGACAGCGGGACGATGGTCGGCCAGCAGAACGACCAGTGCGATCCGCGTCGACGGCACGACGGTGACGCCGCTGCCCGGCGTCGGTGGCAACAACGAGTTCGCCGAACGCGATCGACCGCGCCGGGACATGATCGTCGGCGTACTCCCATCGACGGCGACCAGATCGCCTGGGTCGATGGAGGGCGGCACCACGACGCCACTGCCGGCGCCTCGACGGCGACTACACGAACTCGTACCCGACAAGATCAACAGCTCCGGCCTGATCGCCGGGACGGCATCCAAGCCGGCGACGGGCGAGTCCAGGTTCGTCACGTGGCAGAACGGCGTCATCGCCGACCTCGGGACGTTCGGCGCCGATCCGGCTCCGTCCAGGACATGAACGACGCGGGCCAGTTCATCGCGCGAACACGTGCCCGGGTGGCGACAGCCATGCGGTCTTCTGGGACGGCGACGACCGTCGTCGACCTGGGCACGCTCGGCGGCTCGTCGACGTACGCGCAGGACATCAACGACGCCGGCCAGATCGCCTGCACGTCGTCGGACGCCGCGGCCACTCCCATGCGCTGCTGTGGGAGGACGGGTCGTTCGACGACCTGGGCAGCTTGGCGGGACGACGCCTACGCGCAGGGCATCAACGACCAGGGTCAGGTCACCGGCGGCTCCAACACCGCCGACGGGAAGTCGCACGGCTTCCTCGTCGACCACGGCGTCATGTACGACATCAACGACCTGCTCCCGGCGCATCGGTCGAGGTCACCGAGCGCGGACAGGATCACGGACTCCGGGTACATCCTCGCCTGCAGCGAGTGCCGGGTCCGTCCTGCTGGTCCCCGGGCCCCGGCACCGGCCGCGCGCTACGACGTCATCGACCTCGGGAACGGCCTGGCTCGACCGAGCAACGACATCGCCCCGATCGACATGAACGCCGCGCGCCACGTGATCGGGCCAGTATCGACTTCGAGCGCGTTCATGTACGACGGCACGACGGCCTTCGATGCTGTTCCCGAGCTCCGCTCCAGGGCGGCGCCAGCGCATCAACGAGAACGGCGTCATCGTCGGCACCGCACAGCACAACGGCCAAGCGGAGGCCTTCATGCTACGACGGGACCGTCCACTTCCTCGGGACGCTCGGCGGAGCCAGGAGCTATAGCAAGGACATCAACGACGCCGGCGACATCGTCGGCACGTCCGCGGACGGCGGCGGCGTGAACCACGCCTTCCTCTATCGCGGCGGCACGATGATCGCCGCTCCGGTCCCGGCGGCACCGCGTCCGAGGCGCAGGCGCATGAACGAGGCCGGCACGGCGATCGGCTACTACTGACCGGCCGTCCAACGGCCAGGACGCGATGCCTTCATGTCCGATGGCACGACGACGACCGACCTGGGGACGCTCGGCGGCACGTCGACGTTCGCCGCAGGCGATCAACGACGCCGGCGAGATCGTCGGGCAGTCGCGCGACCGCTTCCAAGGACATACGTCGCGTTCCTGTATCCGGCGGGACGATGACCAACATCGAGCCCGCCGGTTCGACGATCGAGCTGGGCGGTCGACATCAACGAGAGCGGTCGAGATCCTCGGCGTCGTACCGCGATCGTCCGGCGAACGACGCGCCTTCATCTACGACCACGGGACGCTCACACCATCCCCGGCATGGGCGTGGCACTACATATCGCGAGCGACATCAGCAACCGCGGGCAGGTCGTCGGATACGGAAACACTCCGACGGGCACGCCACCCACGTGTTCGAGTTCTTCGATGACGGCAGACCTCGTCGACCTCGACGACGCCCTCCCGCTCGGGTATGAGGCCGTCGTCGATACGCCGTCAAGATCAACGATGACGGGGCGATCCTCGCCTACGGCCGACCGGCGCGCACCACGAGCCGAGCGCTGTCCTGCTCGTGCCGACGACGCCCGCTCCCGCCGCTGCCCGGTCCACGCGACGCCGGCCCATCCGACCGTCGCCACCGTCGACAGCCCGAACGCCGGCGCCGTCACCGTGACCGAGGCCGCCACCAACGACGCCCCGCCGGTCGGTTCCGGGTACACGTTCCTCGGCCACCAGCTGAACATCACGGCGCCGGCCGCATCGACGGCTGCGCCGATCTCGATCATCTTCAAGGTCGACGCGACGCTGCTCGCGTCCGTCACGCCGAACCTCACCGCGGCCGACGTCGCGGTCTTCCGCAACGGCACGCCCGTCGCGGCCGTGCACGCCACCAGCAGCGACGACCCGGCCACGCCGGATCCGTGCGTCAGCCAGCGCCAGACCCTGTCCGGTGGCACGGACGCGGGCGATGCCCAGATCACGGTGCTGACCAGCGCCGCGAGCCACTGGAACGTCGGCTTCATCGCGACGCGCCCGGCGCGCCCACCGGCGCGACCGCGGTCCGCGGCGACAAGCAGGCCACCGTGTCCTGGACCGCCCCGGCGAACACCGGGCACAGCCCGATCACCGGCTACACGGTCACCTCGACGCCCGGGAACCTGACGGCCACGGCCGCGGGCTCGGCGTCGAGCGCCATCGTCACCGGCCTGACCAATGGGACCTCGTACACGTTCACGGTCAAGGCGGCGAACGCGGTCGGGCCAAGCCCGGCTTCGGCGCCATCGAACGCCGTGACGCCTGGCACGCTCCTCAACCAGACCATCACCTTCACCAAGCCGGCGAACCAGGTGCTCTCGACGCCGTCGATCACGGTGGCGCCGACGGCCAGCTCCGGCCTGCCGGTCACGCTGACCTCGACGTCGCCGGCGATCTGCACGGTGTCGGGCTTCACGATCAGCCTGGTCGCCGCCGGCACCTGCGCGATCACCGCCAGCCAGGCGGGCGACGGCACCTACAAGGCGGCGACGTCCGTGCCGCGCACGTTCACGATCAGCCAGGCGACCCAGACCATCACCTTCGTCAAGCCGGCGAACCAGCTGCTGACGACCCGTCGATCACCGTCGCGCCGACCGCGACTCGGGCCTGGCGGTCACGCTGACCTCGACCTCGCCGGCGGTCTGCACCGTGTCGGGCTTCGACATCTCGCTCATCGCCGCCGGGACCTGCGCGGTGACGGCGAGCCAGCCCGGCAACACCGTCTACAGGGCGGCCACCTCGGTGCCGCGCACGTTCACGGTCAGCCAGGCGACCCAGACCATCACCTTCGCGAAGCCGGCGAACCAGATCCTGACGACGCCGTCGATCACGGTGGCGCCGACGGCGAGCTCGGGTCTGCCGGTCACGCTGACCTCGACCTCACCGACGATCTGCACGGTGTCCGGCTTCACGATCAACCTCGTCGCCGCGGGCACCTGCGCCGTCACGGCCAGCCAGCCGGGCAACGGGATCTACAAGGCCGCCACGTCCGTGCCGCGGACGTTCACGGTCTCGAAGGCCCCGCAGACCATCACGATCCCGGATCCCGGGCCGCAGTCGCTCAGCGTCCACACCGTGGTGCTGGCGCCATCGGCCTCGTCGGGGCTCACGGTGACCCTGATCGTCGCAGACCGCGTCGGTCTGCACGGTCAGCGGCAACACCGTGACCCTGCTGAAGGTCGGGGTCTGCAAGGTCAAGGGCACCCAGGCCGGGGACCTGACCTACAGCCCGGCGCCGGCCATCGTGCGGCAGTTCAACGTGACCAGCTAGGACGAGCGAAGGAACGTCTGCGTCGCCGGGCAGGTCGTGCCCGAGCGACGACAGTCTCGACGCCTCGACCGTCGAGTCCGCGGCCGGCGTCATGACGTCCGGTCGTGTCGTGCACAAGCCGATCGATCGCCGTGGCCCAGCGCCGTGACGCCATCGGATGAGCGCGTCGGGCATCCGCAGGTCGCTCGTCGGCACGGATGCGTGCGGCTTCGCGTGCGATCGCGTAATCGACCTCGATCAGGTCGAGGTCGGCGAAATGGCCCATGAAGCCTTCGGCGATGGAGACTGCCTTCGCGCCGACCCGAAACGGGCGGACGAGGATCTCGCCGACGGTGACCATCGACAGTGCCCCGAGGTCTCGTCCGGTCGCGAGGAAGCTCGTCGAAGAGGCGGGTGGCCGTCGGGCTCGTGGCCTCGTCACCGGTCAGATAGGCGAGGACGACCGACGTGTCGATGAGCAGCTTCAGGCCGGGCTCGATGACCTCGTCGATGGTCGGAGCCAGCCACCTCAGTCCCAACTCGCCCGCTCGGCCTCGACGTACTCGTCGGGGTCGCCGTAGAGGTCTCGGAGCGCCCCCGCATAGCTCGGGCGGATCCGATGGAACCGGATGACGTCCGGATCCGCCGGATCGATCTCGACGACGAACCGGTCGCCCTCCAGCACGCCACCGCCTGCACAACCGGGTCGGGCAGGGTCAATTGATTTCGGGCACGAAGCCGAGCCTCGGCCGTCACTCTCACGTTCATTCGCACATCATGCTACGGATTCGCACTGATGGCCAGACTGTGCGAATCAATGCAAATGGCATGAGAAGCATCGAACCTGTTGCCGCATCGCGGCAATGGGTCCGGCTTGGTTCTGCCGGGCAACGCCGTAGGACTGATCGACGGCGACAAGCACGCTCTCAGAGGTGGTCTTGCTTCCCACCCTCGAACGTGCATAGGAGTCCCAGATGACGGCCTTGACCTCTTCCAACGCCCGCTACGGGGTCGCCTTTGCCCGGACCATGGCGGCGGACATCGTGACCGACTACCGGGCCGGCGACCTGGAACCGTCGATGCGCGACGTCGTCGACCGCTATCGCGAAGTCTGCTTCGAGTTGGGCGCGGCCTCGGGACCGATCATCGACGGCGCGATCCGACTCGCCGTGGAGAAATGGACCGAGGCCGTGCGTGCCCACGATGCCGAGGCCGAGACGCACTGGCTGGCGGCGGCCTCCTCGATGCTGGCCGGGTACCAACTGGGCGCCGGCTACGCGGCGGCTGCCTAGGCGATCTCTCTGGCCGAGCGCGCGCCGATCAAGTCGGCCACCCGATCGGGCATCAGCTCACCCCATCGAGGGCGGCGCCGGCGGCGGCGTCAGCCCGTAGCGCTCGATGACGCCCGGCAGCCAGTCCGGGTTCTCGAACGGCATGCCGTACTTGTCGGACAGGCGCCCGAGCACGTCCCAGTCGAAGACGCCGGTCGCGGTCATCGCCGCCATCTCGCGGAAGAAGCCCTCGAAGCCGGCCGGCGCGATGATCTCGATCATCCGCGCGGGATGCTTGCCGGCGTTCCACATCGCGTGGACCTCGCCGCGCGGCTTGACGATGTAGCCGCCCGCCTCGAGCACGACCTCCTGGTCGTTCGAGCGGAAGCCGATGCGGCCCTCGGTGACGATCGAGTACTCGTCCTCGCGCGTGTGGATGTGCGGCGGCACGAGCGCCCCGACGGCGAACGGGTGCTCGACGATGGCGAGCGAGCCGAGCGAGTCCGCGCCGTCGAGCTTGAACTGGACGCCGACGCCGGGGGCCAGCCCGCCGGTGCTTCCCTCCCCTGGCTGGACGACCTTGACCGAGGGAGCGGCGATGGCGGGAGCGGACATGGCGGTGACCTCCATGAGCGACGTTCGGTGAACAGTGGTGTACATTCAACTGCGGAAGTCCCGCCGTGTCAATATGGATAAGCAGATGCGTTCATCGAAATCGCACCGACACCGACCAGCCGGCGCGCCCCTACCGCATGCGACGCCGCGCCGAGCACGTCGACGAGACCAGGCTCCGGATCACCGAGGCGGCCGTCAAGCTGCACACGACCGTCGGCCCGTCGAAGGCGTCGATCGCGGCCATCGCGGAGGAGGCCGGCGTCACGCGGCTCACCGTCTACCGCCACTTCGGCGATGCGGAGTCGCTGTTCTCCGCGTGCATGGCCCACCACGCGACGCTCTATCCGTGGCCGGATCCGGAGGCCTGGGCGAGCCTCCCCGTCCATCGAGGACCGGGCCCGTGGGGTCATCGGCGCGATGTACGCGTGGTACGCGGAGCACGGCGCCGACATCGTCCCGATCCAGCGCGACGCGGCGTTCATCCCGCCCGCGACCCGCGTCAGGATCCGTGATCGGAACGAGGGGTATGTGGATGCCATCGTCGGCGATGGCTCGGGCGAGCGAGTGCGGGCCGTCGTGGCCCACGTGACGGCCCTGTCGACGTGGCACTCGCTGGTGGTCGAGCAGGGGCTGGCGGCGTCAGACGCCGTCGATCTCGCCGTCTCCTGGGTCGTGGCCGCCGCCGACCCCGCGTAGCGGTCTAGGCTTCGGCGCCTCGAGCGTCGCGCGGGCGCATCCCGTCCATCGACAGGACCAGCAGCCGTTCCGCGAGGGCCGGCCCGTCCGGCGACGTCTCGGCGGCGACGCGAACGCCTTCGTCATCTTCAGCAGGTCATCGAGGGCCACCTCGTCGCGCACGGCGCCTTCGGCCTTCGCGCGATCGAGGAGCATCCCCCCGGTGGCGTTGATCATCGCGTGGCACTGGGCGAAGAGCTCGCTGGTCCGGCCTTCCTCGGTCAGGGCGGCGGCCAGGCCACGCTTCTGCGAGATCACGGTCACGAAGCCCTGCAGCCAATCGATGAGGGCCGGCCCGGCCGCCTCCGACGTCGCGAGGCGATCCCCTTCGGCGCAGAGCCGCTCCACGTTGTCCCGGTAGACCGCCTCGAAGAGCGCCAGGCGCGTCGGGAAGTGGCGGTACAACGTCCCGGGTCCCACCCCTGCCGCGCGCGCGATGTCGTCGAGCGAGGCGTTCGGCCCGTCCTCGGCGAACGCCGTGCGCGCCGCCGCGATCAGGCGCTCGACGTTCCGCTGGGCGTCAGCTCGGCGCGGCCGTCCGGCGGGAGTGGCGTCGGCGGGAGGGGCGTCGGCGGAAACGTTGCGTGTGGGTGTCGGTTGCATGGAGCCCTTGCAAAACGGAGACTGTCTCCGTATAGTGGCGCAGAACCGGAGAGATCCTCCGGATGCGGCGATCGTAGCACGTTCCCGACCACCGGTCGAGACCCGCCACCGATCCCATCCCCGCACCACCAGGAGCCCTTGCCCGCATGTCGATGACCTCTCCCCGTCTCCCCGCGGCACGCGACGAGCGCTGGCTCGCGCTGGCCGTCCTGTGCGCCGGCACCCTCATGATCGTGCTCGACGCGACGATCGTGAACGTCGCCCTCCCGGCGATCCAGCGCGACTTCGGCTTCAGCCAGTCGAGCCTCGCCTGGGTCGTCAACGCCTACCTCATCGCCTTCGGCGGCGTCCTGCTGCTGGCCGGCCGCCTGGGCGACCTGCTCGGCCGGCGGCGCATCTTCCTCGTCGGCCTGACGGTCTTCACGCTCGCCTCGCTCGTCTGCGGGCTCAGCCCCAGCGGTCCCGTCCTGATCGCCTCCCGGTTCATCCAGGGCCTGGGCGGCGCGATGACCTCCGCGGTCATCCTCGGGATGATCGTCACGATGTTCACCGAGCCCCAGGAGCGGACCCGGGCGATCAGCCTGTACAGCTTCGTGGCCGCGGCCGGCGCGTCGATCGGCCTGCTCGCCGGCGGCGTCCTGACCGAGCTGCTCGACTGGCACTGGATCTTCTTCGTCAACGTCCCGATCGGGATCGTGACCGGCATCCTGGCCGTGCGCCTGATCAAGGACGACAAGGGCCTGGGGCTCGGCAAGGGGGCGGACGTCCCCGGCGCGATCCTGGTGACCGCTGCCCTGATGCTCGGCGTCCTGACCATCATCCGGACGAGCGACGTGGGCTGGTTCTCGATCGAGACCCTCGTCGGTGCCGTGGCGACCGCCCTCGCGTTCGCGGGGTTCGTCGTGCGTGAGCATCGGACCTCGGATCCGCTGCTGCCGCTGCGGATCTTCCGCTCGCGAGCCGTCACCGGGGCCAACCTGATCATGGTCCTCGTGGTCGCCGGCTTCTTCGGGACGTTCTTCATCGGCAGCCTGTACCTCGAGCGCGTCCTGCACTTCGACGCCCTGGCGATCGGACTGGGCTTCCTGCCCATCAGCGTCAGCATCGGCGTGATGTCCTTCGTGTTCGCCGTGCCCCTGATCACGCGGTTCGGCCAGCGAGCGGTGCTGCGTGGCGGCCTGGTCCTGCTGCTCGCCGGGATGCTGTGGCTGGCGCGGCTGCCCGCGGATGCGACCTACCTGGTCGACGTCGGGCCGGGTCTCCTGCTCATCGGCATCGGCGCCGGACTGACCTTCCCGTCGACCGTCGGGCTCGCGATGTCGGGGGCCACCAACGCCGACGCGGGACTGGCGTCCGGCCTCGTGAACACGACCCGGATGGTCGGCGGCTCGCTGGGCCTCGCGGTGATGGCGTCACTGCTGACCACTCGCGTCGGGACGCTCACGACGGCGGGGG
>CAVWPX010000005.1:0-55704 GCA_963757055.1 uncultured Chloroflexia bacterium
CAAGTCCTGGTGCGAGCCCATCCCCGACGCCGCTGACGCCCTCATCCGTGTCCACGATGACGACCGGCACCTCGGTGATACCCGACGCGATGTGCCCGTTGACGTCGCCCACAGGACGACCAAGTCGTGGATCGTCTGCAGCGTGCGATAGCCTGTGATCTTCATGCGGCCCATCTCTTGTTGGCGTAGTATTGATACGACATCATACAAGTAGGGGAGAGGGTGCGTACCGACCCGAGCCCTGCCTCCCGATCAGTACGCCGTCGCGTCGCCGCGGCACATCGATCCCCGACAGTAGGATGACGACATGGCGCAGAAGCACGGGACCTCGCGACCACCGCCACTTCCAGGGGCAGACCATCTTCGGCGACAGCGTCGTCAGGGTGCGCGCGGCCCACCTCGGCGTGGCCGTAGTGCGGGACCTGGTGCAGGCGATCGTCACCGGCACCGTCGCTCCCGGCGACATCCTCCCCCCAGAGGCCACGCTCAGCCAGCAGTTCGCCGTGAGTCGCACGGTGATCCGCGAGTCCGTGAAGCGAGTAGAAGAAAAGGGCCTGGTCACCGTCAGCCAGGGGCGCGGCACGATCGTGAACCAGCCGAGCCAGTGGAACGTGCTCGATCCCGATGTGCTTTCCGCTCTCGTGGACCACGACGAGACCCTCGTGGTGCTCGATGAGCTTGCCATCGTCCGCGGGAGCCTCGAGGCGACCATGGCCCGCGCCGCGTCGGCCAGGCAGACCCCAGAGCGCACCGCTGCGTTGCGTGAGGCGTTCGACCTTGCCGCGGCAAACATCGACAACATCTCTGTCTACAACGACGCGGATGCTGCGTTTCACGATCTTGTCATGGAACAGTCGGGGATTCGGCTCGCCGCCAACATCACACGCATCTTGTTCGAGCGCGCTCGCGAGAGCAGTCGCTTCACGGGCATCACCACCGACGACGCAGCGCAGATATCGCTCGAGGAACACCGCGCCATCTGCGAGGCGATCACCGCGGGCGACGGCGACCGCGCCGCGACGGCGATGCGAGAACACATCGCAAAAGCGTGGACCCGAAGGCGCGCGCCTGGCGTCGCCTGACCGAACCGTCTCCGTCGAGATCGCCACACCGCGACGGATCCTTGCCCGGCATTCGTCTCTGGTGTCCGGAAGCATGCGGTACGCCATTCCAGATCTTCGCGTCCTCTCAAACGATGGCGGACCTACTCCTTGGTCGCCCCGGCGGTGAGGCCCGCCCTGAGGAATCGCTGTGAAAACATGAACACGATCAGCACCGGTGCGACGGAGATGAGCGTCGCGAGCGCCAGCTGTGGAAACGGGATCGAGTCGGAGGCGACGGTGGTCGGATTGATCTCCCGGACATTCGCGAGCAATTCCACCAGACCCACTTGAATGGGCTGTGTCTTCGACCCGGGAAGCATCACGAAGGGCAGGAAATAGTTGTTCCAGTTGGTGACGAAGTTGAAGAAGCCCACGAGCGCGACGACAGGGATCGCGAGCGGCAGCGCGATTCGCCGGAAGACCGCGAACTCGCCCGCGCCATCGATGCGGGCGGCGTCGAGAAGCTCGCGCGAAACGCTCGTGGAGAAGTAGATATACGCCAGATAGACGCCGAACGGGAAGAACGCGAATGGCAGGATGACCGCCAACGGCGACCCCACGAGGTGCACCGCATTGATCTCGAGGAAGACCGGCAGCACGAGCGCCGTGTTCGGGATGAGCATCACCATGAGGGTCGAGATGAGGATCGCGCGGCGAAACCTGAAGTTGGTCTTCGCCAGCGCGTAGCCGGCCGGAATCGACACGAGGAGCGTGAGCACCAACGCGACCCCGGCGTAGAACACCGAATTCCCGAGCCACGTCCAGATGCGGCCATCCTGGAACCCGACCAGCTCGTTCCAGTTTGCGACGAGTTGTTCGAAGGAGCCGAAACTCAGGGAAGCCTCGCCGTGAAAGCCGTTGAGTTGGGCGGTGTCCTTCGTCGGCGCGAGCAGGAGCCAAACCAGGGGAAGGACGAAGAACACCGCGAAGAATCCGCCGATCAGGAACGCTGTCACGCGACCGAGCCAGCGGCCCGGCGCGAAGTCAGACCGCACGACGGATCTTCTAGTCGCGGTCAAAGAGTCCTCCTCGGAAGACGAAGAACGCGGCAAGCCCCGCCGCCACGACGAGCAACATCATCGAGATCGCGGCAGAGCTGTTGAAGTCCGCTTGCGGGCCGAAAGCGGTGACGTATGCGAGTTGATTGAGGGAATAGTGCTTCGGGATCTGGTTCCTGCTCGCCTGGGCGAGGATTTTTGGTTCCGCGAACAGCTGGGTCCCGACGGCGACCGAGATGACGACCATGTACGCGATCCACTTCCGAATCAGCGGGAGCTGGATGTACCAAGCGGTCTTGATGGCGCTGGCGCCGTCACAGCGGGCAGCCTCCATGATCTCGTCGGAGATGTTGTTCAACGCGGCGTACATGATGATGATCCATGCACCGGCGCCGGTCCAGAACGCAATGACCGTGAAGATCAGGGGCAGGTTGTTCAGGTCGATGGCTTGAACGAAGTTCGTGTACCCGAACCACTTCAGGACGAAGGACACCGGGCTGACCGAGGGATTGAGCAAGAAGAGCCAGAGCATGACGCTGGCCGCACCCGCGAATGCGCCGGGGATGAAGAACAGGAAGCGCGCGGTAGAGGAAAGCCACCTGACGCGCACGGCGTGGACAATGAGCGCCAGCAGGGTGACGAGCACGGTCAGGGTCACGACCCAGATCACCAGGAAGGCCGCGACGTGCTGCACTGCCGGCAAGAACCGGAAGTCCCCGACGGCCTTCACGTAGTTGTCGAGCCCGACGAATTGCCCACTCTTGGTGAATGAGAGATACAGGGCATAGACCATGGGCAGAATGCCGAAGACCAGTAGCAGCAGCACGTAGCCGCTGGAGAACACGTAGGCGGCGAATGCCTGCGCGCTAGCTCCGGTTTGCGGCCGCCTTCGCAGGCGCAAAGGGGCCCACTGCCGCTCCTTTGTGGGGGCGGCAGTGGGCACGATGGCGTCAGTACGAGAGATGGTGCGTTCCTTCGCCTACTTGGTCACGGGGGTGAAGCCGTTCACCTTGGCGTCGTTCACCATTCTCTGCTGCCAAGCGCTGACCTGCGAGGCGATGGTCTTTCCGGAAGCAAGAGCCGGATTCACGATCTCCGCCCACGGAGGCTCGGAACTGAAGGGGAGCGTGGCACCCCAGCCCTTCCAGATGTTGTTGGCTGCCTCATCGACGACGTCCTTGAACGTGTCCGAGTTGGCCCAGAAGCCACTACTGGTCTGCGCGTCCAACCACGCACTTGCGGTCGAGGCGTAGGCCGGGAGGCCCGTGATGAGCTTGACCGACTGGGGTCCGCTCGTCACGTACTGCAGGTAGGTACCCACGCATGCGAGGTTCGCCGAGTGGCTCGACCCGTACCAGAAGCCGCCACCCACGTTGCCGGTGCCGATCGGCTCGCCAGCCCAGTGGAGGGCGTGGCCGGCACCCCACTCGCCTGGCTGCCCGCCGAGGTTGTCCTTGTTCTGGAAGAGGGCTCCCGTGAACCACGTTGGGCCAGGGATCGCCAGGACCTTGTCCTTCCACTTCTTGACCCAGTCGGGGGTGAACAGTCCATCGATCGCCAGGGTCTTGTTCGCGAACATGTGGTCCAGCAGGGCGATCATGCGGGTCGTGTGGCTGTCCGAGAAGTCGCTGGTGAAGGTGGTGCCGTCGACCGTGTAGATCGGCGCCTGGGCGGCCCACATGTCGGTCAGCACGGCGGTGAAGGGATCGCCGATCGAGCCGAGGATGTAGCCGGGGTGCTCAGCCGCCACCTTGTCGCCGAGGGCCTGGTATTCCTCCCATGTGGTCGGGACGGTGTACCCGAACTTGTCGAACAGGGTCTTGTTGTACCAGAGCACCACGGGCGCCAGGTTGTCGCGGGCGCCGTAGACATGGCCGTCGACCGTGACAGGGTCGAGCGCGCCCGGCGTGTAGCCGTCGAGCCAACTCTGGGGAACGACGCCCTGGTCGAGCGGCGCGGCAAAGGCCTGAACGCCGTTCTGCTCGTGGGCCGCCCAGCTGGCGTCGTTCACCTGTCCCGACCACGCAACGTCGGGCCAGCCCGAGCCGGCCTGGTCGAGCAGCGAGACCTTGGTGTGGAACGTGTCGCTACCCCCGGCGCTGGCGTCGTAGGTCTCGATGGTGAGCGGGCACTCGGGGTGGTCCTTCTGGAAGGCCTCGGCGATGGCCGAGCGGTCGGCGTCGACCCAGACGGTGATCTTGGCGGTCGGGTCCTGCGCAACGGTGGTGAAGCCGTACTGGCCGCCAGTCGAAGCGCCAGCGGTTTCAGTCGGACCGCTGGTGGGCGTTCCAGAGCCAGCCGTTCCAGGGGTCCCGGACGGACTGCTGGTGGACGGATTGTTCCCGCAGCCCGCTGCGACAAGGGCGATGCAGGCTGCGGCTGCGGACACTCCCATCAACCTGCGGGGCGCGCTGCGTTCATGCAAAGACACGTCGTTGCTCCTCAATTCGTTCGACTTCGTTGAGACGACTCAGCCCCCTCGCGGCGACATTTCGAAGTAGCTCGTATCGGTGATGCCGTACCGATAGGACCGGCCGAGGTACGCGGGTCCCTCCACATAGCGATGCCCAGCAAATTCAGCATACATCAGACATCATGTGTATTGCACGCTCTGCGCCGTGCCCGGCCTCCTGGGACGAGCACGTTCGAGGGTCCGACTATGGAGCGAGGCCATGTCGGCGCGCGCGGAGGGGCGCGATCCCCCGCATGGCGCCGCGTCGCTCATCCGGTACCGCGCGGATCGAGACGGTCGTGCTCGAGATGCCGTCGTCCAACGGCCCGTGCGGGATAGCGACGCTTCACCTTGACGCAAACCGCTCACCTCGCGGAGGATAGTCGCGAGGCCCGCCCAGGCCTCCGGACCTGACGCTGCGCCCCTGGCGACCATCGTCGTTCGACCACCGCCTGGCGAGGATAACCCGATGGCCCAGGGGAAGTCGGCCCAACAGGCCGCGCTCGAGCTCGACCCGCGAGCCAAGCTAGAGATCCTCGGGGCGATCCTGCTCGCCCTGTTCCTGTTCGCCCTCGACCAGACGGTCGTCGGCACTGCCCTGCCGGTCATCGTGACCGACCTTCACGGCAACGACCTGTACGTCTGGGTCGTCACCATCTACCTGCTCACCTCGACGATCAGCGGCCCGATCTACGGCAAGCTGTCCGACCTGTTCGGGCGGCGCCCGATCATCATCTTCGCGGTCAGCCTGTTCCTGATCGCGTCGGTCCTGGCCGGGTTGAGCCAGTCGATGGAGCAGCTGATCCTGTTCCGCGGCCTCCAGGGCCTCGGCGGCGGGGCGATCTTCCCGGTGGCGCTGGCCGTGGTCGCCGACCTGTACACGCCCTCCGAGCGGGGCAAGTACCTCGGCCTCTTCGGGGCCGTCTTCGGGGTCTCATTCCTGATCGGGCCGGCGATCGGCGGGCTGATCACCGACACGGTCGGCTGGCACTGGATCTTCTTCGTGAACGTGCCGATCGGCCTGATCTCGCTGGTCATCATCTCGCGGCTCCTGCCGGCGATCAAGCGGCCGGACGCGGGCCGGAACATCGACTACCTGGGGGCGGCGGTCTTCGCCGTGGCGATCACCCTGATCCTGGTCGGCCTGACCAACAAGGGCACCGGCGAGTGGACCGACCCGGCCGTCGGCGGCCTGATCCTGGCCGGCCTCCTCATCACGGCCGTCTTCATCTGGATCGAGTCGCGGGCGGCGGATCCGATCGTACCGCTCGGCCTGTTCCGGATCCGCAACTTCTCGGTCTCCGTGACCGCGATGTTCTTCGCCGCCTTCGGCTTCTTCGGGGCCGTCATCTTCCTGCCTCGCTGGTTGCAGACGGTCGGCGGGGCGAGCGCCACGGTCTCGGGCTACAACCTCCTGCCCCTCGTTGGCGGCCTGATCGTGAGCGCGACGATGTCGGGGCAGATCGTGGCCCGGACCGGGAAGTACAAGATCCTGATGCTCGTTTCGCTGGTCATGCTCGCGGTCGGCCTCGCGCTCATGACGAAGCTCACGCCGAGACGCCCCGGCCGGTGCTCTGGTTCTGGATGGTGATCGCCGGTCTGGGCATCGGTCCGTCCTTCGCCGTCTTCACGCTCGTCGTCCAGAACTCGGTCAATGCCGCCCGGATCGGGGTGGCCACGGCCAGCCTGACGTTCTTCCAGCAGATCGGCGGCACGATCGGGCTGACCTTGGCGGGAACGCTCCTGGCGACCCGCCTCGTGTCCGAGATCCCGAAACAGCTCGTGGCGGCCGGCGTGCCCCAGCCGGTCGTGGACGGGTTCGCCGGAGGCGGCGCAGTGGACCTGACAGGGACGGGGGATCTCGGTCAGCGGATCCTGGCCAGCGTCCCGCAGGACCAGCAACCGCAGATCGCCCCGTTGATCCCGGCGATCGTCCATGCCATCTACGAAGCGTTCTCGATCGCGATCGCAGCGACGTTCTGGGTCGGCGTCGTCGGGGCCGTCATCGCGGTCATCGCGGTCGCCTTCATGCGCGAGGAGCCGATGCGCACGACCTTCGACTTCGCCGAGACGGCGGACGCAGCGGAGCCGGTCACCGCCTAAGGAGTCACCCCGAAGGCACGGTCAGCACGACAGGAACGGGCGTGCCCTGCTGCAGGTCGAGCACGGCCCGGTCGCCGAGCGGGGCGGCCAGCGTCGCGGTCGCGGTGCGCCGTGCCCCCACGGCCGAGCAGGCGCCCATCGTCACATGGGGATGCCGCGTGACGATGACCACGACCGCGACGTCGGACTCGACGGCCTCCGCGGTGTGGTCCTCGCCGCATGGCTTGTCCCCGGTCTCGGGCGCGCCGACGAAGGCGACGGTGAGCTCCGTGCCGCCGACCGACCCGCTGGCCGAGTCGATCGCCAGCGCCCAGCTGCGAGCCGCCGTCGTCGGGAGCGACGACGACAGGATCGGCGATCGCGACGCGCGTGACCTTGACATCCGTGCCCTGCACCGTGAACGCCCAGATGGGTGCGGTCGCCGGACCGCGGGAGGTCTGGATCGGGCCGGACGTCAGCTCGGCGGCCGTCACCAGGAGCTCCGTGCAGTCCGAGCAGCGGCTCCGCGCGATCGTGGACCCGAACATGCCGGCGACCGCATGGTGTCCTGCGCCGAGAGCGTCGGCGAAGTACGCCTGCGCGTACCGTCGTCGACGCCGGTCGTCCCCTCGCCGGACGTTTCCTGCAGCACGCGTTCCCGGAACGTGCGCGTCGCGGTGTAGGCCCCGGTGCAGCTTCGCCCAGTCCGGCCCGAAGGGGTCCTCCGGCGTCTGGTCGGTCGTCGTCGCGAACCCGTCCAGGGAGATGTTCAGGTCAACACGTACGGCCATCGACGTCCTCCGATCTGATGCCACGCGTCAGCTGTCGTCGTCGTCGAAATCCGGCCAGGCCGCGATGTCGACGCCGTGGTTCTCGGGCGAAGCGAGCGTCCACCAGTTGGGCGCGTGCGTCGCGTCGGCCAGGCGTCCGCCGGCTGCGAGCGCCGCCGCGACTCTTGCCTCCGCCTGATCCGCGGGCACGCTGACGTCGATGTGCGTGCGGCCGCGGCCGGGCTTGGGAGGGCGCAGGCCCTGGAACGAGACGTGTGGATTGCGTCGGTGTGGATCGACGACGTCCTCACCCGGGCCGAGGCTCCTGTACCCGAGGACTGCGGCCCAGAACGGGCCGACATCGCTGCCGGCATCCTGCGCCACGGCGATGCCGATCACCTGGACCTGGGAGGGGTCCGGCTCGACCTGCAACCTCCGAGCCTCGACCGAGATCCGGCGGGCCAGCTCGACATCGCGCTGGCTCAGGGCCCCGTACTCACCGGAGGCGGTGCGGACCGTCACGCCCTCCGGCCGCAGGTCGACGTCGGGGAAGTGGCCGACGGCCTCGGCGACCTCGGCGATCGCCGCCACGAACCTGGCGCCATGCTCGAACGACCTGACACGGAAGTAGGCGTGTGCGCCGGAGAACAGGACCCGCCAGTCCTCGACGCCGTCAGCGTCGTGCAAGGCTCGAGCCGTCGTCTTCTTCTCGGTCATCCAGGGAACGATAGACCTCGCGGAGAGGTGACGGCTTGCATTCGCCGATCCGTCCGCGTATAGTGAACCGTATGGTTCAGTATTCGACCGGCGGACTCGACGCCTCCTTCGCCGCGCTCTCGGACGCCACGCGACGCGGCGTGCTGGAGCAGCTTGGACACGCCGACGCGTCGATCACGGATCTGGCCCAGACGTTCCACATGACCCTCACGGGCATGCGGAAGCACGTCAGCGTCCTGGAGCAGGCGCAGCTCGTCTCCACGAAGAAGGTCGGGCGCGTGCGGACGTGCCGCCTCGGCCCGCGCCGGCTCGAAGACGAGACGGCATGGATCGAGCGGCACCGCCGGCTCTGGGAGTCACGCTTCGACGAGCTGGACAAGGTCGTCGAGGAACTGCAACGGAAGGAGAAGGCCGATGGACGCAACGAGTGAGATCGAACCCACCGTGATGGAGAACGTCGCGAAGGTGGAACGGACGTCCGACCGTGAGCTCGTCGTCACGCGAACGATCAACGGCCCGGCGCGCCTCGTGTTCGAGGCATGGACCAAGCCCGAGCTGTTCCGGCAGTGGTGGGTGCCGAAGTCGCTGGGGATGACCCTGCTTTCCTGCGAGATGGATGTCCGTGTCGGGGGCGGGTACCGCCTCGAATTCGACGTCGGTGCCGCGCAGCCCGTGGCGTTCTTCGGCAGGTACATCGAGGTGACACCACACTCGCGCCTCGCCTGGAGCAATGACGAAGACGGTGACGGTGGGTCCGTCACCACGGTGACCTTCGAGGAACAGGGCGGCAAGACGCTGCTCGTGATGCACGAACTGCCATGCCTCGAAGGAATCCCTCGACGCCGGCCTCGGGTCGTACGACGCGATCGACGAGACGTTCGCGCAACTGGACGAGCTGCTCGTCACCCTGGGCGCGAGCGACCGACCGTCGTGAGGTCGTCGATCGCCAGCGGCCGGAGCCGCGGGTGCTGAGGCAGGTCGCGGAGGGCGTTTTGGTCCACCAGAGCGACTTCCTCCAGACCAACGCGGTCGTCGTGCAGGGCACGACCGGCGTGCTGCTCATCGACCCGGGGTTGACCGGCGCCGAGATGGCCTGCCTCGCGGATGACCTTCGCGCGTCGGGCCAGACCGTCGTGGCCGGCTTCTCGACGCATCCGCATTGGGATCACCTGCTCTGGCACGAAGCGCTCGGGGCGGCGCCGCGGTACGGCACGGCCGGCTGCGCGGCCTCCGTCCGAGAGCAGATGTCGGACCCCGACTGGAAGGCCCACGAGGCCGAGGAGCTGCCGCCGGAGATCGCCGACGACGTCCCGTTGGATCTGCTCGGCCAGATCAGCGGGCTGCCTGCCGGGACCAGGTATGTCCCCTGGGATGGCCCGCACGTCCGGATCATCGAGCATCAAGGGCATGCGCCGGGCCACGCGGCGCTGCTGCTCGAGGAATGCGGGGTCCTCGTCGCCGGTGACATGCTGTCCGACGTGCTGATCCCGATGCTCGACCTGAGCGACACCGCGGACCCGATCGAGGACTACCTCGCCGCGCTGCGGCTGTTCGATGCCGTGGCGGACGACGTCGATGTCGTGGTCCCCGGCCACGGATCCATCGGCGGAGCGGATGACCTGCGTACCCGGATCGACCTGGATCGGGCGTACGTGCTCGCCTTGGGCGACGCCGGTGCGCTCAGCGATCCGAGGATCGGCCCATCGGCCAGGGCCGGCTGGGAGTGGGTGACCGACGTCCACGACGGGCAGCTCCAGGGTCTCGCCCAGCGACGCCAGCGCGACGGGGCGCTCGCCTGACCATGTCGAGCATCCGCTTCGACCACGTCGGCATCACCGTCGCCGACCTCGACACGGTGACGGCCTTCTTCGTCGGACTGGGCCTCGAGGTCGAGGGCCGGATGGTCATGGAGGGCGAGTTCGTCGATGCCGTCATCGGCATCCCGGACTCGCGTTCCGAGATCGTCACGCTCCGGCTGCCCGACGGAGGGACCGCGCTGGAGCTGTCGAGCTTCATCCGGCCCGATCACGAACCGGGATCGCCGGACGCCATGTCCACGGAACTGGGGCTGCGCAACGTCTGCTTCGAGGTGGACGACCTCCAGGCGAACCTCGACCGGCTGGCGGCGGACGGCTATGGCCTGGTCGGCCGCGTCGGTCACGAGGACCCGTGGAGCATGGTGTACGTGCGCGGGCCGGAGGGGATCATCGTCGCCCTGGCGCAGCGACTCGACTAGCCGCGCGATGGACCAGTTCGTGCTCGGCCTCGGTGTCGCGTGCTGGGGCGTGGTCCTCGTCGTCTGGATCGTCGTCGCCGCCCGCCACGCCGGCACCCGGCCCGCCGGGCGAGTGCGCGGGTCGACCGACATCCGCTCGACCGTGCTGGCGATGCTCGCGGTCACGGCGCTCGTGCTCATCGGGCGCAACCCTTCGCTCCTCGCACCCCTCACGGTGTCGAGCCCGCTGGTCACGGCGATCGGCGCCGGCGTCCTCGTCGGATCCACGCTCTTCGCCGTCTGGGCGCGCCTGGCGCTCGGGCGGTCATGGAGCGTCGATCCACAAGCGGCGCCCGATGTCGGCCTGCACACGGACGGACCGTACGCGGTCACCCGTCATCCCATCTACACGGGCCTGCTCGGGATGATGCTGGGCACCACGCTCATGGGCGGGCTGGGGCAGTGGATCACGCTCGTCATCGCCGGACTGGTGGTCGCCGGCATCAAGATCCGGGCCGAGGAGCGGCTCCTCCTCGCCACGTTCCCTGATGCCTACAGCGACTACCGGAAACGGGTGCCGGCGTTGATCCCGCGATGGCGCATGCCGTTGGCAGGGCGCTGAGGACGATCGGGCTCATCCGCTCAGCCGCCGTACACCTGTCCGTCCCGCTTCGGCGGGGTCAGCGTCGTCACGTCGGCATCGTCGATCTCGACGTCGAACCGATCGGACGTGACGTCGAGCACGCTCGCGAGGATCGCGCTCCCCAGGTCGCGAGCCATGGTCGGCCTGGCTGCCTCGAAGGTGATCCAGGCCGCTCCCTCCACCGCCCACTCGTGTTCGTGAAGCCGCCGGACGCGGTAGAGCGGCCGCCCACCACGGGCGATCTCGCGCTGGCCGGCCTGGATGAACGCCGCGCGCTGCCGTTCGGGAGAGACGCTTCGTGCCATGCCCATGAGGGTAACCGCCGCTGCGACAGCTACGGCGGCAACGTCCCGAGGTCCGAGGTCCGAGCGACGCTCTGATCAGTGTCTCCAAGGCTCGCGCAGGCGGCTTGCAGGCACGCACGGTTAGCCGGCAAGGCGCGCCCGAACACCCACTCCAGCCCGTCACGCCGCGAGCATGGCGAGGCTCGTCTCACTTGACAGGAAACCATTTAGTTTCCTAATATCGGGCCGTGGAGATCGTCTTCCGGGCGCTCGCCGATCCGACTCGACGGGCGCTGCTCGACGAGCTGTTCGATCACGATGGGCAAACCCTCGCGCGCACTGACGGCGAGACACGACATGACAAGGATCGCCGTGGCGAAGCATCTTCGGCTCCTTGAGGAAGCCGGCCTCGTGGTGAGCCGACGCCGGGGCCGCGAGAAGCTGCACTACCTCAATCCGGTCCCGATCCGCCTCGTCTACGACCGCTGGGTGAGCAAGTACACGGAGCCGTGGGCGGCCGGCCTGTCCGACCTCAAGACCGAACTGGAGACGCACATGGAGAAGGTCTTCGAGATCTACATCCGAACGACCCCCGAACGCCTGTGGGAGGCGATCACCGATCCGGCGATCCGGGCGCGGTACCACTTTGGTGCCGGGGTCGAGTCCGACTGGACCGCTGGCTCCCGTTACACGCTCCGACACCCCGGCGCCGACCGCCCACTCGCCGAGGGCGAGAACCTCTTGGTCGACCCCCCGAAGCGCCTCGTTCAGACGATGCACGTGCTGTGGAGCGAGGATGCCGAACGCGAAGGCACGTCACGGGTGACCTGGGAGATCGAACCGATCGGCGACTCGTGCCGGCTGACCGTGATCCACGATCAGCTGACCGAGGCTGCCCCGGAGGCGATCTACGGAGGGTGGCCGATGGTCCTGTCGGGGTTGAAGACCTGGCTCGAGACCGGGCAGACGCTCACGACCCCGGGCTCCCTCATGTACAGCGAGCACTGACCCGTCCAGCAAGGAGACCACCATGCGACCGACGACCATCAACGGCGTCCGCACCATCGGGATCAAGGTCCGCGACCAGGACGCGGCCACTGAGTTCTATGTCGCGGCCCTCGGCTTCGAAAAGCGGTTCGACGCGCCGATCAGCGCGACCGCACGCTGGATCGAGGTCGCACCACCAGGATCGCCCACCTCCATCGCACTCAACGTCAGCGACGGGGACCCAAGTACCGCCGCGGATACGGGCGTACGTTTCACGGTGCCCGACGCGGAGGCCGAGCAGGCCGCGATGCGCGAACGCGGCGTGAACGTCGGCGTCGTCTTGCACATGGAGGGCGTTCCGCCGATGTTCACGTTCCACGATCCTGACGGCAACCGCTTCTATGTCGTCGAGGAGTGGTCTCCGCCTGCCTCGTGATCGATTGACCACCGCGCGGCCAGCGACCACGCTTTGCCGATGACCGAGCATGCGGTGGTGATCGCCGGGGGCGGTCCGACGGGGCTGATGCTGGCCGGCGAGCTGGCCTTGGCCGGCGTCGATGTCGTCGTCATCGAGCGACGCCCAGATCAGGGCCTCCCGGGCTCGCGCGCGGGCGGTCTGCAGTCACGCACCATCGAGGTCCTCGACCAGCGCGGGATCGCCGAGCGGTTCCTGGTGGAGGGGCAGGTGGCGCAGGTCGCCGGGTTCGGCATGATCCGCCTGGACATCAGCGACTTCCCCACCCGGCATCCCTACGGGCTGGGGCTGTGGCAGAAGCACATCGAGCGCATCCTCGCCGGCTGGGTCGCCGAGCTGGGCGTCCCGATCCACTACGGCACCGAGGTGACCGGGTTCACGCAGGACGACGCCGGCGTGGACGTCGCGCTGTCCGACGGCCGGCGCGATGCGGGCGCAGTACCTCGTCGGGTGCGACGGAGGACGCAGCCTGGTCCGCAAGGCGGCCGGCATCGAGTTCCCCGGCTGGGATGCGACGACGAGCGCCCTGCTCGCCGAGGTCGAGATGACCGAGGAGCCCGAGCTGGGCGTCCGTCGCACGCCGTCGGGCACGCACGCCCTGGGCAAGACCGAGTACGAGGTCAAGGACGGCGCGGTGGTCTATCAGCCGGGCGGGACGGTCGGGGTGATGCTGACCGAGTCGGAAGTCGGCACCAGCGAGCCGACCGTGGACGACCTTCGCGAGGGTCTCATCGCCGTGTACGGGACCGACTACGGGATGCACGACGTGACCTGGCTCACGAGGTTCACCGACGTGACCCGGCAAGCCGCCGCCTACCGCCAGGGACGGATCCTGCTGGCCGGCGACGCCGCCCACGTGCATTCCCCGGTCGGTGGCCAGGGCCTCAACACCGGGGTGCAGGACGCGGTGAACCTCGGCTGGAAGCTGGCGCAGGTGGTCAAGGGGATCTCGCCGGAGACGCTCCTCGACACCTACCACGACGAGCGCCACCCGGTCGCCGCCCGCGTGCTCCGCAACACCATGGCGCAGGTCGCGCTCACGCGCGTCGACGATCGCACCGAGGCGTTGCGCGACAGCGTGGCCGAGCTCCTGGGCATGGATGAGCCTCGACGACGCTTCGGCGCGATGATGTCCGGCCTGGACATCCACTACGACCTCGGCGAGGGCCACCCGCTGCTCGGACGCCGCATGCCCGACCTCGACCTGGTGACCGCCGACGGCCCGCTGCGGGTCTTCACCCTGCTGCACGACGCCCGGCCGGTGCTGCTCGATCTCGGTGCGTCCGGTGGCATCGACGTCGCGCCGTGGGCGGATCGGGTCCGGCTGGTCGACGGCGAGCTACGACGGTCCGTGGGAGCTGCCGGCGCTCGGCGCGGTCGCCGCTCCCTCCGCCGTGCTGGTCCGGCCCGATGGCTACGTGGCGTGGGTGGGAGACGGGACGCCGCATGGGCTCGCCGACGCGCTGACCACCTGGTTCGGGCCGCCGACGGCGGCGTAGTGCACGAATGCGTGACCGCCGGTGAGGGTCAGGACGCTCGTCGCGGTCGTGGTCCTGGCGGTCATCGCGCTGACGATCGTCGGGGTCGTTTCCGGTCCCTCGAACCTGACGCCGACAGCGTCACCGGCGCGATCGCTCGCGCTGTCAAACACGGCATCGCCGACGAGCGACGTTGCTACCGAGCCGGCGTCGACGCCGGCGCCCTCGGTCGCGTTGCCGAGCCCCGGGACGCCGATGTCGGTCACCGACCTGCTGGCCACGCTCAAGGTCGCGCCCGAGCATCGGGTCGGCTATGACCGCGACCTCTTCCCGCACTGGATCGACGCGGACGGCGACGGCTGCAACACCCGCTACGAGGTGCTCATCGACGAGGCGGTCGTCGCCCCGACGATCACCGGGACGTGCCATCTCACCGGTGGGTCGTGGCTGAGCCCGTACGACGGCGTGACGCTTGACGGCGCGGCAAACGTCCAGATCGACCACATGGTCCCGCTCGCCGAGGCGTGGTATTCCGGGGCCTTCGCCTGGACCACCGAGCGGCGTCAGGCCCTCGCGAACGACCTCGACGTCCCATGGACGCTGGTCGGGGTCTCGGGCAAGACGAACGAGGCCAAGGGTTCGAGCGATCCCGCCTCCTGGCTACCGCCACGGCGAGCGGCCGTCTGCCCGTACCTCGACAGCTGGGTGGCCGTGAAGGTCCGCTGGGGCCTGACGATCGACATCGACGAGAAGGAGGCGCTGATCGACCGGCTCGCCGACTGCCCCGACACGAGCCTCACGGTGCCGATCGCCGCCCCATGACGCCGAGGTGCGCCGCGGCACACCTCGGACTGGCCCGTCAGGCCCCGGTCAGACCCGCCTGCCCCATCCGGACCGGCGCATCGGCGCAGGAGCACTGGTTCACCTCCGCCTGGTCGGGACGGGTGTGCAGCCACATCGCGATGACCATCGGGACGAACACCGCGAAGTTGTACAGGAGGTGCAGCTCGGGTCGGGGCACGAACTGCTGGCAGGACGCTGGTGGGCACCGGCGACCCGAAGAGGTTCTGGCCGACGGTCGACCTGGACCAGCGGGAAGCAGCGTGTAGTCGAACAGGTGCCGGCCCTGATCCGAGCGACGAGGTCCACCACGATTTGCGGTGCCGCGGAAGCCGGGGCGCAGCGGACCAGGCCGGCGAAATCAGGACCGCGTAGGTGAAGTGCCTCACCTCGGACTTGACCGGGCCAGGGGAAGACGTCGCCCAGCGGCGGCCGCGAGCGCCGCCGGGCGCGGCGTCCCGAGGATCCAGATCTGGGCGGCCTGGAAGATCTGCTCGACCCAGTGGACGCGCGCGATGGCCCGGTAGACCACCGAGCGCCTCGTGCCATGGCCCTGAGCTTCTCGATGATCCCGCTGGGCGACCGTCGCTCGTCCCGGTCAGTCGGTCCCGGCACGTCGTCCTTCGGTGCGCGAAGCCCGGTCGCGAAGCGATACGAAGGGCCAGGTCCGGTCAGAGGTGGACCAGGTCGCTCGGTCGCGAGAGCACCTGTCGGCAGCGATGGCCGGCTGCTCGACTCGCGCAGCGCAGGACGTCGTCGACCCGGGCGGTCCTCGGGCGATGGCCAGCAGGCGGCATCCGTCACTGTACGGGTAAAGTGGATGGACGGATGTAGGTGTAAAGTCCGTCTGTCAACCAAGCGAGCAGTCGAGGACCGGAGGGAGCGCGACGATCGACCGGCTCGAGCGCCCGGCGCTCCGCGCACCCTCGGAGACGCTCACCGGTGCGGACACGGCCCTCCGACTCGCCGACCAAGGCGGCTGGATCGCTGAGCATGCGCAGTTGGGGCGAGTCGTCGTAGAGGGATGGCGCTCTACCGCCATCGGCGTACGAGGATGAGATCGTCGACGGATGACGACGTCTTTCGCCGGTGGCGTCCCGGCCTCGCCGTCGAACTGGCGTCACGTGCGGGATCCCCCTTGCCGGCGTCCGGGTAGACCTGCCACTTCGAGACGCGGTGCTGCCCGCCAGTCGCGGGCGAGCGGTCTATGGAGGCGCGCGTCGCTGGCCCGGCCCGTGGGCCAGCACAGGCGATGAGCGCAGCCGCGGGCCAGCGCTTCACAACGTGATGGCGGCCCGCGCCAATTCATTGCTGGACAGCTACATCTACGGCTTCGCCCTCACGAAGATGAACGTGCGGCATCGAGACCCGGGAAGGTACGCGGCCGGTGCGTTCCAGATCGAGCCGGTCGTTCCCGGCGAGTACCCGCATCTCATGGAGATCTACCGGCAGTCAGGCGGCCGGGCTACGACTCGCCGACGAGTTCGAGTACGGCGTCGACCTCTCCATGATGGCCCGGGAAGCAGCGACACCACGATGATCCCCTGGCAGCGCCACCATCGCGACACGCCCGAGGACGAGATCCCGGACTACACCCCGGCGATCTACGGCTCCCTGCTCGTGACCACCCTGACCGTCGTCCAGTGGCACGGCAACAACGACACCGAGCTGATCGCCCTGTCCCTGCTGATCTCCGTCGTGGTGTTCTGGCTCACCCACGTCTGGTCGGCCGTCGTGAACCGGCGCGTGCATCGCGGCGCCGGACCGACGAACGGGGAGATCGCGCGCAGCGAGGCGACCATGCTCACGGCGGCGATCCTGCCGGCCCTGGTGCTGACGCTGCCCCGCCTCACCGGCATGGACCCGGACACCGCGATCGGCGCCGCGCTGCTGCTCAGCCTCGCCCAGCTGTTCCTCTGGGGACTGGCCGTCGGGCGGGTCGCCCACGAGGGGTGGCCGATGGCCCTCGCGGTGGCTTCGGTGGACTGTTCGTTTGGTATCCTCATCGTGGTGCTCAAAGTCCTCGTCCTTCACTGACGGCGCCTTCCCGAACGCGGCGGGTCGCGCCGAGCCTCGGAGGACCTGCACATTCGACCGCTCGGGGCGGCCGATCGGAGGAATCGCGTCGATGGGCTTCAACCTTCGGGATCGCAACTTCGTCACGCTGCTCGACTTCACGCCGCGGGAGATCACCTTCCTGCTGAAGCTGGCAGCGGACCTCAAGGCCGCCAAGTACGGCGGCTACGAGCAGCAGCGCATGCGCGGCAAGAACATCGCCGTGATCTTCGAGAAGACCTCGACGCGAACGCGCGTCGCCTTCGAGGTCGCCGCCTACGACCAGGGCGCGCACGTCACGTACCTCGGTCCGAGCGGGACGCAGATCGGGCACAAGGAATTGATGAAGGACACCGCCCGCGTCCTCGGCCGGATCTACGACGGCATCGAGTACCGCGGCTTCGGCCAGGAGATCGTCGAGGAGCTGGCGACCTACGCTGGCGTCCCGGTCTGGAACGGGCTGACCGACGAGTTCCACCCGACCCAGATCCTCGCCGACGTCCTGACCATGACGGAGTTCAGCGACAAGCCGCGGGCGCAGATCTCCTTCTGCTACCTGGGCGACGCCCGCAACAACATGGGCGACTCGCTGATGATCGGGGCCAGCAAGCTGGGCATGGACGTGCGGCTGGCCGCACCCAAGACGCTCTGGCCGGAGAAGTCGCTCGTCGCCAAGTGCCGGGCCGTCGCCGAGCAGACGGGCGCGCGCATCACCCTGACGGAGGACCCCGACGAGGGCGTCGAGGGCGTCGACTTCCTCTACACGGACGTGTGGGTGTCGATGGGCGAGGAATCCTCGAAGTGGGACGAGCGGGTCAAGCTGCTCAAGCCGTACCAGGTCAACGCCGACCTGGTGAAGCGGACGGGCAACGCCGCCGTCAAGTTCATGCACTGCCTCCCCGCCCTCCACGACCGCCACACCGAGGTGGGCGAGGAGATGTTCCAGCGCTTCGGGCTCGACGGCATGGAGGTCACCGACGACGTCTTCGAGTCGGAGCGGTCGATCGTCTGGGACCAGGCCGAGAACCGGATGCATACGATCAAGGCCGTGATGGTCGCGACGGCCGGCGACTAGGGCCACGCGATGCGCATCGTCGTGGCGCTGGGCGGGAACGCCCTGCTCAAACGTGGCGAGCCGATGACGGCGGGTCACCAGCGGGCGAACGTCCGCATCGCCGCCAAGGCCCTGGCCAGGGTCGCGACCTCCAACGAGCTGATCATCTCGCACGGCAACGGGCCGCAGGTCGGCCTGCTCGCGCTCGAGGGCGCGGCCTACACGGACGTCGAGGCCTATCCGCTCGACATCCTCGGCGCCGAGACGCAGGGGATGATCGGCTATCTCGTGGAGCAGGAGCTGGGCAACCTCCTGCCGGCCGAGCACCCGATCGCGACCATCCTCACGATGGTCGAGGTGGACCCGGACGACCCGGCCTTCAGCGACCCCACGAAGTTCGTCGGACCGGTCTACGACAAGGCGGAGGCTGACGCCCTCGCCGCGGAGAAGGGCTGGGTCGTGAAGGCGGATGGCGCGTACTGGCGACGCGTCGTGCCGTCGCCGCGGCCGAAGCGGATCTTCGAGATCGGCCCGATGCGCTGGCTCCTCGACCACGGCTCGGTCGTCATCTGCGCCGGCGGCGGCGGGATCCCGACGATGTTCGTCCCCGGCGAGGAGCGTCGCCTGACGGGGGTCGAGGCGGTCATCGACAAGGACCTCGCCAGCAGCCTCCTCGCCAAGGAGCTCGGCGCCGACCTCTTCGTGATGGCGACCGACGTCGATGGCGTGTACACCGGCTGGGGCACGCCGGCGCAGGCCCGCATGGACCGGGTCACGCCCGACGAGCTGGCGGCGATGGACTTCGCCGGCCGGGTCGATGGGGCCGAAGGTCTCGGCCGCCGCCGAGTTCGTGGCGGCCACCGGCAAGCGCGCCGCCATCGGATCCCTCGAGCAGATCGACGACCTCATCGCCGGCACCGGCGGCACCAGCGTCGTCGCGACCACCGACCAGCGTTCCTGAAGGAGCACCCACCATGGCGGCATTCGGCGTCCATTCCGAGGTCGGCAAGCTGCGCCAGGTCATCGTCCACCGGCCGGACCTCAGCCTCAGCCGGCTGACCCCCGCCAACCACGATGAGCTGCTGTTCGACGACGTCCTCTGGGTCGAGCGCGCGCAGTGGGAGCACGACCAGTTCGTGGCCCGGATGCGCGAGCGTGGCGTCGAGGTCTTCTACGTCAAGGACCTCCTGGGCGAGGCCCTCGCGGCCGACGACGCCGGCCGCCAGCGGATCATCGAGCTGGTCGCGTCGGAGTACGTGGTCGGGATCGGGCTGGTCGACGAGGTCCGCAGCGCCCTCGCCGCGCTCAAGCCGGACGTGCTGGCCACCCACCTCATCGGCGGCATGACCGTCGCGGAGTCGGGCATCGACATGGGCCGGCTGTCGAAGTCGTCGCTGATCGCGGCGGCCATCGACGATGACTCGACCTTCGTGCTGCCGCCCCTCCCCAACAGCCTGTTCACCCGCGATTCGTCGTGCTGGATCTACGGCGGCGTATCGATCAATCCGATGTACTGGCCCGCGCGCCGCCGCGAGGCCTACAACATGGCGGCGATCTACCGCGGCCACCCGATGTTCAAGGGTGCCGACTTCGACTTCTGGTACCCGCCGCTCGGGGACGACGAGCGGTTCCGGATCGAGGACTTCGGGCTGGCCTCGCTGGAGGGCGGCGACGTCGAGATCCTCGGCCGCGGCACGGTGCTCATCGGCCTCTCCGAGCGGACGCAGGCGCGCATGATCGAGCAGATCGCCCGGGCGCTGTTCGCGAAGGGCGCCGCGGAGCGGGTCATCGCGTGCGTGATGACGAAGGACCGCGCGCACATGCACCTCGACACGGTCTTCACGATGCTCGACCGCGACAAGGCGACCGCGTATCCCTCGGTCGTGGGCGGGATCCGGGCCATCAGCCTGCGGCCCGGCTCGAAGCCAGGCACGCTCGACGTGCGCGAGGACAAGGGCGGCCTCGTGCCGGCGGTCGAGGACGCGCTCGGCATCAAGAAGCTCCACGTCGTCGAGACCGGCGGCGACCGCTACCAGCAGGCCCGCGAGCAGTGGGACGACGGCAACAACGTCGTCGCCCTCGAGCCTGGGGTCGTCGTGGCCTACGAGCGGAACACGTTCACGATCTCCAAGATGCGCGAGGCCGGCGTCGAGGTCGTCACCGATCGAGGGGTTCGAGCTCGGCAAGGGACGGGGCGGCGGCCACTGCATGACCTGCCCGATCGTCCGCGATCCGATCTGAGGAGGCGACGATGGAACGCTGGATGCGCTGGGTCCTGGCGATCCTGATCGTGGCGGCGATCATCGCGCTGGTGACCCTGGCCCGTGGCGTGGCGGGGCGCCATGAGATCACCGAGGCGGCGGCCATCGTGATGGGTCTGGCTGCGCGGTGACGCGGCCGCGACGCCCGACGCGGCCAAGCCCGACCCGAGGCCGCCCGGTCCGAGCGCCCCGCGAGCGCCAAGCCTGCTCGACGCGCTCATCCCCGTCGTCGCGCTGATCTTCCTCATCGCGCTGACCATCGCCCTGTTCGGGACCGACGCCACCGGCGGGCCCCTTCAGGTCGCGCTCTTCACGAGCGCCATCGTTGCCGCCCTCGTCGCGTTCAAGAACGGCCATTCCACGGCCAAGGTCCGCGACGCGGCGGTCGGCGGCATCACCTCTGCGATGAGCGCCGTCTTCATCCTGCTGGCGGTCGGCGCCCTCATCGGCGCCTGGAACATGGCCGGGACCATCCCGACCGTCGTCTACTACGGCGTCGGGCTGCTCAACGTGACCTGGTTCTACCCGGTGACCGCGCTCATCTGCGGGGTCGTCGGGCTGACGATCGGCAGCTCCTGGACCACCGCGGCGACGCTCGGCGTCGCGTTCGTGGCGCTTGCGCCGCTGCTCGGCGCGAACCCGGCGATCACGGCCGGGGCGGTCATCTCGGGCGCCTACTTCGGCGACAAGATGACGCCCATCTCCGAGACCACCGTGCTCGTCCCATCGGTCGTCGGGGGCGTGACGACCCAGGAGCACGTCGGCGCGATGATCTGGACGTCCGGGCCGGCGATCCTGCTCGCGCTCCTCGGGTTCGTGATCCTGGGCGTCGTGACGCCGACCACGGACGTCGCGTTCGACCCGGCCCAGGCGCAGGCGGTGCTGGCCGGCGAGTTCTGGATCTCGCCGCTCAACCTGCTGCCCCTGATCATGCTGATCGTCCTCTCGCTGCGCCGAGCGCCGCCCTTCCTGTCGATCTTCGGGAGCGCGCTCTTCGCGGCGGCGCTGGCCTGCTTCACGCAGGCGCCGGTGGTCGCGGCCTTCGTCGACCGGCCGGGTGCCGGACCGCTCGAGACCTCGATCGTTGGCATCTACACGGTCATCGCCAACGGGTTCGTGTCGAACAGCGGGAACGCCACGATCGATGCGCTGTTCTCCCGCGGCGGCATGGACTCCATGCTCACCACGATCTGGCTGGTCCTGGGCGCCCTCAGCTACGCCGCGATCATGGAGGACGCCGGGTTCCTCGAGCGGCTGATCCGACCCGTCCTGGCCCGCGCCCACTCGGCCGGCCGCCTCATCGCCTCGGTGATCCTGACCTGCCTGGGCCTCAACATCATCGCGGGCGACCAGTACGTGGCGATCGTGATGCCGAGCCGCATCTATCGCCTGGAGTTCGCCAAGCGCGGGCTGGCGCCGCGGATGCTGTCACGCGCCGTCGAGGATTCGGGCACCGTCACTTCGCCGCTCATCCCGTGGAACAGCTGCGGCGCATACATGGCGGGCGTCCTCGGGGTCGCGACCATCGCCTACCTGCCGTACTGCTTCTTCAACCTCGCGAGCCCGATCATCTCGCTCATCTACGGCTTCACCGGGTTCCACATCGAGCACATCCCCCCGACCGAGACCGCGGAGCCCGCGGTCGGCGCGCTGCCCGATACCCCGAGCCTTGAAGGAGGACCTGCATGACCGCCGCCGCGGCATCGCCCGAGCCCGCCAAGTCGCGCTTCGCGCTGCCGTCGGCGTACACGATCCTCTTCATCCTCATCGTCCTGGTCGCGCTGCTGACGTGGATCATCCCGGCCGGCAAGTACGACGTGAACAGCGACGGCGAGCCGATCCCGGGGTCGTACCACACGGTCCCGGCGAACCCGCAGCGGATCGTCGTGGACTCGCTGATGGCCCCCATCAACGGCCTGTACGGCATCGAGGGCGAGGACGGCAGCGTCAGCGTCTGGAACTCCGGTGAGCTGTTCGGGGCGATCGACGTCGCGCTGTTCATCCTGATCATCGGCGGCTTCCTGGGCGTGACCATGAAGACCGGCGCCATCCAGAACGGGATCGGGCGGATCGTGAGCCGGCTCAAGGGCCGGGAACGGCTGATGATCCCGATCCTGATGTCCGTGTTCGCCATCGGCGGTACGACGTTCGGGATGGCGGAGGAGAGCCTCGCGTTCTACGTGCTGATCATCACGGTCATGATCGCGGCCGGCTACGACTCGCTGGTCGGTGCCTCGATCGTCCTTCTGGGCTGCGGGGTCGGGGTGCTCGGCTCGACGATCAACCCGTTCGCGACCGGCATCGCCTCGGAGTTCGCCGGCGTCTCGATCGACGAGGGCATCGTCGGCCGCCTCGTCATCCTCGTCGTCGGGACCGCCATCGCGATCGCCTTCGTGATGCGCTACGCCGCGAAGGTCCAGGCCGACCCGACGACGTCGCTCGTCGGGCGCCCGACGGCGGCCGAGCTAGAGGCAGGGACCGGCGGAGCGGCGTCCGAGACGAGCGTGATGACCGGGCGGCAGACCGCCGTGCTCATCCTGTTCTTCGCCGCGTTCCTGGTCATGATCTTCGGGGTCATCCCCTGGGAGGACCTCGGCGTCACCGCGGTGCCCACCCTCTGGTGGTGGTTCCCCGAGATGACGGCGTCCTTCCTCCTGTTCGCGATCCTCATCGGGGTCGTGGCGCGGATGGGCGAGTCCGACTTCACGAACACGTTCGTCGACGGCGCCCGCGACCTGCTCGGCGTGGCCCTGATCATCGGCGTCGCCCGCGGCATCACCGTGATCATGACCAACGGGCTCATCACGGACACCGTGCTCAACGCCGCGGAACAGGTGGTCGGCGGCCTCGGCGGGGTCGCGTTCATCAACCTGATGTACTTCCTGTTCCTGCCGCTCTCGTTCCTGATCCCGTCCTCGTCCGGGCTGGCCACGGTCGCGATGCCGATCATGGCCCCGCTCGCGTCCTTCGCCGATGTCCCGCCGCAGCTGGTCGTGACCGCCTACCAGAGCGCGAACGGCCTGGTGAACCTCGTCACCCCGACATCGGCCGTCGTCATGGGCGGCCTCGCCATCGCGAAGGTCGGGTATGGAACCTGGCTGAAGTTCGTGTGGCCGGTGCTGATCCTGCTGGCCATCCTGACGATCGTGGTGCTCACGGTGGCCGTCCTCCTGCCATGATCGTCCGCACACGGACCGAAACCCCCTCGCCGCACCGCCGAGCTCGCCGCATGACCCTGGAAGGAACGACCCGATGACGGACACCGCCGCCCCCGCCGCGACTCCCGAGGTCGCCTGGCACGCCCTGACCGTCGACGCCGCGCTGGAAGGTCAGGGCGTCAAGTCCGACCAGGGCCTCGCCGCGTCCGAGGTGGAGGCGCGCCGGGCCAAGTTCGGACCGAACCGATTCGCCGAGGCGGCGAAGGAGCCGCGCTGGCAGGCGTTCGTCCGCCAGTACAAGGACCCGATGCAGGTCGTGCTGCTGGCGGCCGGCATCCTCAGCCTCTTCCTCCCGGACCAGGTCGCGACCGGCGTCGTGCTCATCGGCCTGACGCTGTTCAACGCCGCCATGGGCCTCAACCAGGAGGGCAAGGCGAACGCGAGCGTCGCCGCGCTCCAGAAGATGCTGATCGTCCAGGCCAAGGTGCGCCGCGACGGCAGGCTGCTCCAGATCCCGATGGAAGAGCTCGTGCCGGGCGACATCGTGAACATCGAGGCCGGCGACCTCGTGCCGGCCGACGGCCGGCTGCTGACGGCGGCGACGCTCGAGATCGACGAGTCCGCGTTGACCGGCGAGAGCGTGCCCGTGCCCAAGCAGGTGGACCCCGTCGCGGCCGACTCGGCCCTCGGCGACCGGATCGACCTCGCGTTCATGAACACCCAGGTCACGCGCGGCGCCGGGACGCTCCTCGTGACCAGCACGGGCATGACGACCGAGGTCGGGCACATCAGCGGCATGCTGCAGACGACCAAGGACGAGGTGACCCCGCTCACCCGCCAGCTCAATGCGCTGACCAACCAGATCCTCGTCATCGCGGGCGTCGCGCTGCTCATCTCGATCGGCATCGGGCTGTGGCGCAACACGCCGTACGACATCCTGTTCCTGACCGCCATCGCCTTCTCGGTCTCGGCCATCCCGACCGGCCTGCCCGCGGTCGTCACCGCGATCCTGTCGGGCGGCACGACGACGCTCGCCGCGGCCGGCGCCATCGTCAAGCGCCTGCGCTCGGTCGAGACGCTCGGCTCGACCTCGGCCATCAACTCCGACAAGACCGGGACGCTGACCCTCAACCAGATGACCGCCGTCTCGATGGCGCTCGTCGGCCGGCGCTACACCATCACCGGCGAGGGCTACGCGACCGAGGGCCACATCACCGAGGCCGGCGGCCAGCCCGACATCGACCTGACCGGGCTGTTCCTGCCGATGGCGCTGTGCGCCGACGCGGAGATCCGCGACGGCGGACTGGTCGGCGACCCCACCGAGGGCGCCCTCGTCGTCCTCGCCGCCAAGGGCGGCGTCGACCCGACCCTCGCCCGCGAGCGGTATCCGCGCGTCGCGACGCTGCCGTTCGACGCGGCCTACAAGTTCATGGCCACGTTCCATCGCATGGAGGACGCGGACGGGAAGCCGGTCATCCGCGCCTACGTGAAGGGCGCCCCCGACCAGCTCCTGGCGCGCGCCTCGACGGCGCTCGGGCCGGATGGCAAGAGCTACGCGGTGGACGAGGTCAAGGCCCCGTACCTCGCCGAGAACGAGCATCTCGGCGCGCAGGGGTTGCGCGTCCTGGCCACCGCCCAACGAGACTTCGACCCGGCCACCTTCGACCCGAACGCGGATCTGCTCCCGGCCGTGGCCGACCTCGAGCTCCTCGCGCTCGTCGGCATCGTCGACCCGCCGCGCTCCGAGGCGCGCGACGCGATCGCGAAGGCGCACTCGGCCGGCATCCAGGTGCGGATGATCACCGGCGACCACGCGGTCACCGCCGAGGCCATCGCCCGCCAGCTCGGGATCACGGGTCGGGCGATCACCGGCGCCGAGTTCTCGGCGATGTCCGACGACCAGGCCGACGCCGCCATCGATGACATCGGCGTCATCGCCCGGGTCGCGCCCGAGGACAAGGTCCGGCTGGTCGAGATCCTGCGCCGCAAGGGCCACATCGTGGCCATGACGGGCGACGGCGTGAACGACGCGCCGGCGCTCAAGATGGCCGACATCGGCGTGGCCATGGGCATCACCGGGACCGAGGTCTCCAAGGAGGCCGCGGTGATGATCCTGACCGACGACAACTTCGCGACGATCGTCGGCGCGGTCGAACAGGGCCGTGCCCTGTACGACAACCTGATGCGCTACATCCGGTTCCAGATGGCGAGCCTGTTCGGGTTCATCGCCACGTTCCTCGGCGCCAGCATCTTCAACATCCTCGGGGGCGTCCCGTTCCTGCCGCTGCAGACCCTCTGGATCAACTTCACCGTGACCGTCTTCCAGGCGGTCGGCCTCGGCTACAGCAAGCCGCGCGCGGGCCTGATGGCGGAGGCGCCGCGGCCCAAGGACGCGCAGATCCTGCCGCGGCCGCTGTTCCTGTGGCTGGCCTTCGTCGGCCTGATCTTCGCCGCGATCACGCTGCCCCTCATCGTCTGGGCCGAAGGGGCCTACGACGAGAGCGTCGCGCACACGATGGGGCTCGTGACCTTCTCGCTCCTCCACGTCTTCTTCTCGCTGGAGACCGCGGACGAGGAGCGGAGCATCTTCAGCAGCCAGCTCATCGAGAACCCGACGCTGCTCAAGGCGTCGGCGGTCTCGTTGCTGTCGATCTTCCTGGCCACCACGTTCGGTCCGCTGGAGCGGATCCTCGACACGACCGAGCTGAACATCCAGCAGTGGGCGATCAGCATCGTGCTGGCCTCGCTCATCATCGTCGTCGTCGAGGTCCGCAAGCTCTTCCGCCGCCGCGCGAGCGCCAGCGCACCTGCGGCTCCGGCGGCACCCGGCACCGGCGGCACCGGCGGCCGCATGACCGCCGCCACCGCCGAGGCTCCCGCGGCGGCCGCCGAGTTCGATCGGCGGCTCGCGCTCCTGCTCGCGGCGGCGATGTTCGTCCTGGTCGTCGACACGTCCCTGATGAACGTCTCCATCTCGGCGGTCGTCACCGACCTCAACACGACGGTGAGCGGCGTCCAGTCGGCGATCGCCCTCGAGGCGCTCGTGTCCGCGGCGTTCATCCTGATCAGCAGCAAGGTCGGCGACCTGATCGGGCGCAAGAAGGCCTACATCCTGGGCCTGCTCGGCTATGCGGTCGGCGCCCTGGCCATGACCCTGGCGCAGGACCTGCGGGCGGTGATCATCTTCTGGGCCATCTTCGGCGGCCTCGGCGCGTCGCTCCTGCTCCCCTCGATGCAGTCGCTCATCCACGGCAACTTCGAGGGCGCCAACCAGAAGCGCGTCTATGCGCTCGTCGGCGCCTCGGCGGCCATCGCCGCCGCCATCGGCCCGCTCCTCGGCGGGTTCATCACGACCTTCCTGTCGTGGCGGGTCGGCTTCGCGCTCGAGCTGGTCGTCATCGCGCTCGTCCTGGCCGGGATCGGCCGGATCCGCGACGTGCCATTCACCGGCGAGCGCGGCATCGACCTCGTCGGCGCCGTCCTGTCGGTCTTCGGCATGGGCGGGCTGGTGCTCGGCATCCTCGTGTGGCAGGAGGGCGGCGAGGCCGTCGGCGTGCTGCTCGCCATCGGTGCCGTGTCCCTGGCCGTGCTGGCCTGGTGGCTGGTCCGGCGGAAGCGCGCCGGCAAGCTGGCCCTGATCGACCCGGACCTCTTCCGTTCGAAGATGTTCCGCCTCGGGATCTCGGGCCAGCTGCTCCAGCAGGTCGCGCTTGGCGGCGCGATGATCACGCTGCCGATCTTCTTCCAGATGGTCCTCGAGTACAACGCCCTGCAGGCCGGGCTGTCGCTCGCCCCGTTGTCGCTGAGCATGTTCGCCGTGGCCACCCTCGCCGGGAAGCGGAGCGGGGACCGCAACCCGGCGACCATCATCCGGCTCGGGTTCCTGCTGCTGTCCATCGGCATCGCCATCTGCATCCCGATCGTGCCCCGGGCGGATTCCGGGCTGTGGTTCGCCATCCCGCTCCTGATCGCGGGCGCCGGTCTCGGCCTGCTCGTGTCGCAGCTCAACAACTTCACGCTGGCCCCGATCGACGAGGAGCACATCAGCGAGGCCGCCGGCGTCAACTCGGCAGGCGGCTCGTTCGGCCTGTCCTTCGGTCTCGCGCTCGCCGGCGGCCTGATGCTCGCGTCGCTCGCGTTCGCGTTCACGTCGCTGGCGGAGCAGAGCGTCGGTCCTGCCCCCGGCCGAGCAGCAGCTGGTCGCCACGGCGCTCGACGAGGACGCCCAGCTCATGAGCAACACGGCGCTCGACGCCCTGATCGTGAACCAGCCGCCGGCCTACGAGGCGGAGATCATCCGGATCAACACCGAGGCCCGGCCGATCTCCCTGCAGGTCGCGCTCCTGGTGCCGCTCATCGCCGGGCTCCTGGGTCTCGTGACGTCGTTCCGGATGGTGCGGATGCCGTACGTCAAGCCGGTCGCGTCGCTCGAGGGCGTCGGCCTGGGCTGACGGGCGCGCCTCGCGACATCGCGCCCGTCCTGGTACGGGATACTCCCTCGGTCCGCATCCAGCGACTGCGAACCGAGGAGAGTCCGGTCCATGCGCGTCACCGTCACGCCGGAGCAGATCCAGTCCGCCTTCGAGGCCGTCAAGGACGACCCGTCCTTCGACGAGAGCCGGGGCCTCTGGGAACGCGGCCGGCCGCCCGTCGAGATGATCCAGGCGATGTGCCTGCGGCCGGAGCTCCTGCGCGCGTTCGCGGGCTTCGGCAACAGCGTCTATCCGGGCGGCATCCTCGAGCGCCGCGTCAAGGAGCTGGTGATCATCACCGCCTCGAAGACCAACGAGTGCCAGTTCTGCACGTTCTCGCACTGCGACCTGGTCGACATCGCGGACATCGTCGCCGAGCCGCTGGTCGTGATCGAGCAGCCCGAGTCGCTCGTTCCGCGCGAGCGGATCGCCATCGAGTACACCCGGGCCGTCATGGCCAATTCGAACGCGATCCCCGAGCCGCTGGCCCGGCAGCTCCACGAGCACTTCAGCGACCCGGAGGTGGTCGAGCTCACGTTCCTCATCGGCTACATCAACATGCTCAACCTGTTCAACAACAGCCTGGGCGTCCGCTACCACGGCGAGTACAGCGTCCTCAAGGTCCCGGTGGATCAGGCCTGAACCGGGCGGATCGCATCTCGATCGCCCGTCGGTGAGACCATGGACGCGATCGAAGCAACGCAAGGAGCGAACGGATGACGGATGAAGCACTGGACCGGCTCGGACCGGTCGATTACCTGGTCGTCGAATTCCCGGTCGGCGCGCAGAACTTCACGGGCGAGGCCGCCCGTGAGCTCGCCCGGCTCCATGAGAGCGGGACGATCCGCGTCATGGACCTGCTGATCCTGGTCAAGGACGCCGACGGCTCCGTCGAGGCGCACGAGCTGTCCGACCTCGCCGACGACATCGGCGACCTCAGCGCGCATCGAGGCCCAGCTCGCCGAGACGCTGGCCGAGGAGGACGTCCTCAACCTCGCGGCCGCGATGGAGCCGGGCAGCGCGGCCGGCGTCGTGATCTTCGAGAACCTCTGGGCCGCGCCGTTCGCCTCGGCCGTCCGCCACGCCGGCGGGCAGCTGATCGCCAACGGGCGCATCCCGGTCCAGGCCATCATCGCCGCGATCGAGGCGGACGAGGCGCTCGAAGCAGAAGGAGTCTGATCATGCCGCTCCGACCTTCCAGGGTCGGCCGCGTCGGCGTCGTCGGCAGCCCGGTCGCCAAGGCCGTCGTCGTCGGTCACGCCATGGGCCCGGGCCCCGCGCCGGTCGCCAAGGCCGCCGTCGTCGGGCGCCGCGGTCTCGCCGGGGCACTCGCCGGTCGCCAAGGCCGCCGTCGTCGGCGCCGTCGTCACCCCGGGCCGCCGCCGCTTCTGATCCCTGGCCGCGAACTGCGAGCGCCGAGGCACAAGGCAGGACCCCCGAGCGCATCGCGCTCGGGGGTCCTTCCATGTCCGGGGGGTAGCGGAGCGGCGAGGCGCGCGGTCAGCCGCCCCGAGGGCCGTGCGGATCTCCTCGAGCATCGAGCTCTCGGCCGGGCCGGTCGACGCCGCTCTTCGCGTCGGCGACCGCCTGCGACACGCCCGAGGACGAGCTGCCGATAGCCCTCGACCTCGTCGGGCGCCTTCGCGGCCAGGGCCGCGAGACGCCGTCTGGAGCGAGGCCATCGTCTCGGCCCGCATCTTGTCGGGCCCGGTCGTCACGCCGAAGCCCGTGCCGTGGGTCTTCGCGAGCTCGCGGATGAGCTCGCTCGGCCCGGCCACCTGCTGGCCCTGCAGGAACTTCGTCATCGCCCCGACCTCACCGAAGGTGTCGGTGAAGTCGCGGTCGGCCAGCGAGACGAGCATCGCGCTGCCGGTGAGGCCTTTCTGGAGCGCGCTCCATTCGGCCTCGGTGAAATCGGTCTTGATCGCCATCGTGGTCGGATCCTCCGCGGTCGCGTCGTCGCGTCAGTAGTCGAGCGACGCCTTGGCGGCCGCGGCGTCGCGGTCGATCTCGGCGGCGACCTCCTTGTCGATCGCCTTGGTCACGATCCGGTCCGCCTTCGCGAGCGCCTCCTGGATCGCCACGACGGCCGTGTCCTCGACGAGGGCGATGACGCCCGACGTGTTCGGCGCCAGGACCCCCTCGAGCTCGTCGGCGAGGCTCGACCGATGGGCGACGTTGCGGACCTTGCCGATCGCGGCCCCGAGGGCGCCGGCACCGACCGCGCCGGCCAGGATCGACGGCGGGAAGAGCACGCCGAGCGCGACGCCACCGACGACGCCCCATTTCAGGCCGGTCTTGGTGCTGTGCTCGGTGACCGTGCCCAGGTGGATCTTGCCCTCGGCATCCGCGCTCGCCACGACGACCCCGTCGATCCGGAGCGCGCTGTCGCGCTCGATCTCCGTGAGCTGCTCATAGGCGGACTGTGCCGCGGTCGGGTCGGAGAAGACCCCCACGATCACGGCATAGGCGCCATCGGTCACGAGCCCGATCACGGCATCCGGCTGGCCGCTCGTCGCGTCGGGAGTCGGCTGATCAGTCATGGGGGACCTCCTGGGTCGGCAGGGCCGCGGGACGGGAGTGTCCGGCGCTGGCGTGGAACCTGCCCGGCTTCACGCTAGCACGCCACGTCGAACCGAGGCAGGGACGCGGCCGGGGCGCGGCGTCCGCCGGCCGGCGGCTAGCCCGCGGCGGCCGGCTCCGCCACCGGCGTCTCGGCCGGGGCCGGCGCGCTCGGAGCCGGCTTCCCGAGCTCGATGCCGATCGAGCTCAGCCAGCGCCGGAGGTTCCGGTAGATGGCCGGCGCGCCGAGCGGGACGGCCTCGTCGAGCTCCCACTCGGCGGGATGGAGGATGAACGGCTCCGTCTGCGGGCCGCCGAGGCCGCCGTGCGAGCCGATGAGCTCCTCGAAGGCCGCGACCTCGCCCATCACCGGGTCGTACTGGCTGAGGAGCAGCAGGTCCGGCGCGTGGGTCATCGCGTCCTCGCGCTTGAGGCTCAGGACGGTGTGCTCGCCGAAGAGCGCCGCCGGGTCCTCGCCCTCGACGCGGTCCTCGTCCAGGTAGCGGATGCCGTTCGGTCCGAACACGACCGCGCCGCGCTCCGACGAGCGGACCATCAGCAACCCGACGCCGGGATGCCCCGCGAGCTCGCTCACGAGGTTCGGATGCAGCGTCTCGAGCTCCTCGACCGTCAGCCGGTGGTCATGGCCGGTGAACCAGACCAGCCCGAGGTTGCCGGAGCCGACCACGGCGATCGTGGACTCGTCAGCGGGGGGCGGGACCTCCTCGTGATCGAGGTCGACCATGCCGTCCGTCGTCTGGTTCGAGAGCGCCGCGCGAGCCACGGCCGGGCCGATCCCGGTGCTCCGGGTGATCTCGGAGAGCATCGAGTTCACGAACGTGGACCCCTCGCCCGGGGTCTTCGCCTGGACCAGCGTGGCCCGCCCGCTCATGAGGTCGCGGACGACCTCGCCCAGGCTCTGGCCGTAGCGCTGCTTGAACGTCGCGCCGAGGCTCTGGCCGTGGTCGGAGAGGATCACGAACTTGTACGGCCGGGGGGCGTCCTCGGCAGCCTTGGCCAGGGTGCCGATCGCCGCGTCCACGCCGTCGAGCGCCTGGAACGACTCCACGCGCTCCGGGCCGCAGTGGTGGGCGAGCTCGTCGTAGTCCGTGAAGTCCGCATAGATGACATTCGAGCCGCGGTACATCTCCTCGATGATCAGCGAGACGTTGACGTCGCGCAGCAGGACGTTGCTCGCGGCGCGCATGCCCGCGTACTTGAGCCCGCGATGCATCTGCGGCTGGATGCCCGACCGCCGGGTGCGCCGCGCCTGGATGCGCTCCGTGAAGAACTCGGCCAGGAACATCGTGAACGAGCGCAGGTACCCGCTCGGGCTGAAGAAGAAGCTCAGGAAGGCCTTGCTGTCGCCGAGGCCCTGCGACTGGTCCTTGAGGGCCGCGGTCGTGACGTAGGCGCGCGTCGCGTCGCCGGTCATGAGGTTGCAGATGCTCACGCCCTTGTTCGAGAGCAGCCCCTCCCCGTTCGACAGCCGGCGGACGATCTCCGCGGCATCGGCGGGATTGCTCGAGACCATCAGCTTCGCCCGGTCGCGCTCGTACCAGCGGAACGCCGGGATGCCGTCGTTGTTGCCGTGGAGGATCCCGGCCTGGCTGGCCGAGGTCATCGAGGGCAGGATGGCCTCCCATCGCGAGAGCGTGTGCGTGCGGCCGCGCACCCACGAACCCATCGTGTTGACCGATCCCGCCCGGATGCGGGCAGCGAGGATGGGATGCGCCAGCCCGTCGATCTGGATGACCACGAGCCCGGGCGCATCGGACTTCTCCTTCGTCTGCTTCGCCAGCAGGCTCGAGACGAGGAGGCCGAAGTAGGATCCGCCGCTGTCGACGCCGAGGATCGACGTGAGCGCGGTGTCGATGGCCGCGTAGATGAACGAGCCGATGAGCGCCGAGATGAGGCCGTCGACGAAGACCCCGTGCGCCAGCGGGGCGATCAGCAGGAAGGTCACGACCTGGAGGACGATGACCATGATCCCGGTCAGCACCAGCGAGCGCGAGGATGCGAAGGCGAGGATCACCGGCCGGATCAGGGCGTTGAAGAGCGCCATGAGGATGACCGCGACCGCCGCGTCGACCAGCCGCCCGATCCGGATCCCGGGCAGGATCGCCCGCGGTCAGGTACAGCGCGAAGGTCGAGACCAGCAGGGTGATGACGAGTCGCTTGAGGAGGGCCGTCGGCCCGCCGCGCCACTCCCACAGGATGCGGATCTGGGTCTTGTAGAAGTCGACGACGCTCATGTCCGCAATCTAGGGCCTGCGGGGTCGCGCGTCATCCCCGGTTTGCAGCATGCGCCGCCACCCGCGCCGCCCTACGATGCGCGGCATCCGACGTCGAGCACCTGACCGGACGCCCATCGGAGCGAGCGAATGAACCTCCAGACGATCGACACCCTGCCGATCTGGGCCGTGATCGGCCTCTTCGCGGTCGTCACGCTGGTGATCTACGAGATCGGGTTCCGGGTCGGGCGCTGGTGGCAGGACCGGATGCCCGGGGAGCAGGAAGGGCCGGCGGGCGTCCTGATCGGGGCGCTCCTCGGCCTGATGGCCTTCATGCTCGCCGTGGTGATGGGCATGGCGGCAGACCGCTTCGACGCCCGCCGCGGCATGGTCCTCGCCGAGGCGAACGCCATCGGCAAGGCCTATCTCGAGGCGGGCTATATGCCGCAGCCGCAGGCCGACGAGCTCCGCGAGCTGCTGCGCGAATACCTGCCGCTGCGGATCGCGACGAACGACCTGCCGCAGACGAAGGCCGCCATCCAGCAGTCCGATCGTCATGCATGGGGAGATGTGGGCGATCGTCGAGCAGGTCGCACGCAGCGGGTACTACTCCGACCTGATGTCGTCGCTCGGCGAATCGGTGACAGACGTCGTCAACATCAACGAGTCGCGGGTCGTGGCCGGCGTCTACAGCCGCGTCCCCGAGACGATCCTGCTGCTGCTGCTCGGGGGTTCGGCGCTGTCGCTTGGCATGGTCGGCTACGGCGCCGGCATCGCCGGGCGACGCAGCGTCGTGACCGCGGTGATCATGGTGGTCGCGCTGGGCGCGGTGCTGACCATCGTGATCGACCTGGACCGGCCGCAGGAGGGCTTCCTCCGGGTCAGCCAGCAGCCGCTGCTCGACGTCCAGCAATGGATCGGCACGCCCACGCCCTGATGGGCGCGGACGCGGCCGGCTCGCGCCGGCGCTGTCTCGCGCGGCGACCGGTCAGATCGGCTCGACCGTGATCGCCTCGAGGATCGCCGGGATCTCGCTCGCATCGAGCTGACCGGCCCCCGGGACCTGGGCGTTCGCGATCCCCGCGGCGCAGCCGAGCCGTGCCGCGCTCGACGGCGTCCTCGCCACGGGCGACGGCGACGGCCAGCCCGCCGAGGAACGCGTCGCCGCTCCCGACCGGGTATCGGCCGACGAGCGGCGGCACGACCAACCGGGACCGGCCCTCCGGGCCGACGACCACGGCCCCGTCCGACCCCGAGCGTCACGATCACCACCGCGGCCCCGGCATCGCGGAGCGCGTCCGCCGCCCCGGCCGCGGAGCGGGCGTCGGTCACCTCGACGCCGGTCGCCTGCGACGCCTCGGCGGCGTTGACCTTGACCAGCGCGGGTCGCCCGGCGAGGACGGCGGACAGCGCCGGGCCGTACGTGTCGGCCAGGACCGGAACGGGAGGCGTCGCAGCACTCGCGAGCCGGGCGATCCGGCCGAACCCGTCGGACGGCGCACCCGGCGGCAGGCTGCCCGAGATCGCGACCGCGGCCACGTCGCCGCGCGCGAGCTCCGACGCGATGGCCGCCTCCATCGCCTCCCAGTCCGCCGGATCGACGGCCTCGCCCGGCTCGTAGACCTCGGTCAGGGCCCCGCTGGAGCGGTCGAGGATCGAGACGCAGGTCCGCGTCTCCCCGGCGACCCGGATCGCCCGCACGTCCAGGGCGAGCGCCGCGAGCCGGTCCACGATCCAGTCGCCCGATCGCCCGCCCACGATCGCGACCGCGGTCACGTCGCCGCCGAGCGCCGCGGCGGCACGGGCGGCGTTGAGGCCCTTGCCCCCGGGGACCGTCGTCGTCGAGGCCGGCCGGTGGATCTCCCCGACGGTCAGGCCGTCGAGCTCGTACAGGCGGTCGATGGACGGGTTCGCCGCGACGAACAGCAGCCGGCGACGGGTCCCGGCCATCAGGTCGCCCGTGCCGCCAGCGCGGCTCCGGGCCTCGGCGAGCGTCGGCTGCGCGTCCACGCCGCCGGCCGCCCGCGTCGACATGGCGCCGCACACGGCGCCGAGCTCGAGGCAATCGCGGAGCTCGGCGCCGTCGAGCCAGGCCCGCAGGAACCCGGCATCGAACGAATCGCCGGCGCCCGTCGTGTCGACCGGGTCGATCGGCATCGCCGGGACGCGCAGGACCGTGCCATCGGCCCTGGCCGCCAGCGCGCCGTCGGCCCCCAGCTTCACCACGACCGTCGGCCCGCCGTCCGACCGCCCCGTCGCCCCGGTCCGCGCCAGCGCCAGCGCGGCCGCCTCGACGTCGTCGACGCCCGCGATCCGGCGGGCCTCCTCGGCATTCGGCAGGAACACGTCGGCGACCCGGAGCAGCTCGAGGACGTCATCGCCCCACTGCCCCGACGGGTCCCAGTTCGTGTCGAACGACGTCGTCTGGCCGCGGTCGCGGGCCGCGGCGAAGAGCGCCGGCAGCCGCTGCCGGCCCGGCCCCTGGAGGAAGTACGCCCCCGAGTGGAGGTGGCGGGCGCGCTCGACCGCCTCGCGCGGGACCGCGTCGACGTCGAGCGCATCGATGGTCCCGAGCGCCGTCAGCATCGCCCGGTCCGTGCCGCTGGAGAGGATCACCGTCGCGCCGGTCGGCCGGGCCGGGTCGACGCTGCACGCCGTCGTGTCGATCCCGCGGGCCGCCAGCTCGTCGAGCATGAACCGCCCGAGCGCGTCGTCGCCCACGACGCCCGCGAACGCGACCCGCAGCCCGAGCCGCGCGGCCCCGCAGGCGAAGATCGCCGACGAGCTGCCGACGGTGAGCCGGACGGAGCCGACCAGCCGCTCCACCTCGCCGAAGACCGGGACCGGGTCCGGGTCCGAGACCACGATGTCCGGGTTGATCTCCCCGACGACCAGGATGTCGACCGTGGGCGCTGCCGTCGCCATGCTCAGGTCGCCCGGTACCAGCCGTCGCCCGGGACCGGCAGCGCGGTCAGCCGGTTCGGGCGGTCGTGCCACGGACGGCCGGCGGCATCGGCCAGCTCGACGAGCCGGCGGAGCCGGGCGGCGCCGGTGGTCGCCAGGAACGCATCGCGGTCGGCCGGCGCCAGCCTCGCGGCATCGGCCCAGACCGACCGTCCGACCAGCACGCCGCTCGCCCCGGCATGGCACGCGGTCTCGACCTGCGCCTCGAACGTCGCGTCGTCGACGCCGCCGGAGAGCAGCACCCACGGCGACGCGGAGGCCGCGTCGAGCTCCTCGCAGGCATCGCGCCAGCGCGCTCGGTCCGTGACCGACGGGTCGTAGGGGAACTCGGCCTTGAGGATGTCGCCGCCGATCGCGGTCATCCGGCGCGCGGTCTCGATGACGACCTTCCGGCGCGCCTCGCCGGCCAGCGGCTCGCCCTCGACCAGCGAGAACGACAGCGGCTCCACGAAGAGCGCCAGGTCCGCCGCGCGGCAGGCTGCGGACACGTCCGCGACGAACCGCTCCTGGGCGTCGGCGTTCGGCGCCTCCGGGTGGTAGTAGACGAGCAGCTTCGCGGCGGACGCGCCGATCCGCTTCGCCTGCTCGACGCTCCAGCCCTCGAGCACGCGGCTGACCCTCGCCGTGGACGGCCCGAGGTACCCGGTCGCCTCGATCGCGACGAGCAGGCCCGCCGTCGCCGGCAGCGACCCGTCGGCGATGCACTGGGCCGCGCCGATCTCCGGGTCGAGCAGCGTCCCCGTCGCGACCGGCGCGAGCGCCCGGACCACCGCCCGCTTGAACTCGACCATCTCGTCGTAGGTGACCGAGGCCGGGTCGTCCGGGCGCAGCTCCTTGCGCAGGTTCTGGCGGTGGTCGAGGGCCAGGACCGCGAACGTGCCGCGCGCCGAGGCGCAGGCCGCGATGCCACGACGCGTCCCGAGCGCGAACTCGGCGCCGCCGATGCCCGGAGCGGTCACGCGGGCCCCATGGCGAACAGCCGCCGGGCGTTGTCGCGGTAGACCTTGCGCAGGACGTCGTCGGGCAGGCCGATGCCGTGGATCTGCCAGCGCCCCTGCTCCGGGACCGGGTCCGTGCCGTAGTCGAACGACTCGTCGAAGGTCTCGAGGAACCGGTAGTGGATCGCGTAGATCGCCGGATCGGGCCCCATGTCCGCGCCGAACAGGATCCGGTCCGCGTGGCGCAGGAAGAACGTCCGGGCGGTGTACGGCTGGCGGCCGAGCTCGCCGAGGCGTGCCGCGATGTCGACGTTGAGGTTCGGGTGCTCGTCGAGCAGCCGCGACACCAGGGCCAGGTCCTCGGCGGCGCAGCCCACGTGGGCGCCGATGAAGGTCGTCCGCGGATGCGCCCCGACGAGCCGCTCGAACGCCGCCAGCAGGGCGTCGAAGCTCGGCACGCCCGGGGCGTCGGGGTCGTCGTCCGGCCGCGTGGGCCAGAAATGCCAGTCCGGGTGGCCGCGGAGCTCCTCCCAGCGCTCGTTCGTCGCGTCGAGCGGCTCGAAGAAGGCCACCGGATCGGCGATGTGGATGACGACCGGGATCCCGAGGTCGGCCGCGGCCGTCCACAGCGGGTCGAGCCGCGGATCGTCGACGGCGACCAGCCGGCCATCCGGGTCGCGCGCGCGAAGCCCGAGCGTCTTCCAGACCTTGAGCCCGCGGGCGCCGCGGGCGACGGAGTCGCGGAGCTGCGCCGCCTCCGTCTCGCCGAACGCGGGATCGGTCGCCCAGGCGTCGGGGTCGAGGCCGGCGACGACGATCACCCGATCGGGACCGGCCGCGCGCCCATCGGTCGATCTCGGCCGAGAGCGCTCTCGCCCTGGCCCCCGTCGAGGTCGACGATCGCCTCGACGCCCGAGGCGTCGAGCGTGGCGACCAGCTCGGCCGCGGACCGGTCCGCCCACTCGCCGCCGAACGCGGCGCCGAGGTGGTTGTGCGCGTCGACCACCGGGAACTTCGGCGTCTCGACCAGGTGGACGGGCACCCGGAGCGATGTGCGCGGCCGGAACTCGCTGAGACGGAGCTCGCCGTCGGTCATTCCCGGTCCAGGATCACGACCTGGCCGAGATGGCGGGGCGCATCCGGGTCGCAGCCGCGGGTCAGCGCGAGGCTGAGCGCGAGGGCGTGCGCCGGATGGACCAGCAGCGGGAGGCGGGCGACCGGGTGCAGCCCGCCGCCGACGCGGCTCACCTCGCCGGCCGCGCCACCCGGCCTCGTCCGCGTCACGGACCAGCAGCCAGGTCGTGGCGCCCAGCCGGGCGGCCTCCTGGACGACGGCCACCTCGTCGGCCGCGCCGGCGCCGCCGACCAGCCCGACCACCAGGGTCCCGGGCTCGCAGAGCGAGATGGGCCCGTGGCGGAACTCGAGCGGCTCGTACGCGCTGGTCGGGACCTGGCTCGTCTCGGTCAGCTTCAGGCCCCACTCGGCCGCGATCCCGAAGGCCGGGCCGCCGCCGAGGATCACCACGCGGCCCCAGTCCGTCTCCCCGAGCCGGCGCCCGACGGCGGCGGCCGCGGTCGCCTCGGCCCAGCGTCCGGGGGCCTCGCCCAGGTCCGCCGCCAGGCGGTCGTCCCCGGCGACGGTCGCGACCAGCCGCAGCAGCAGCGCGAGCATGCTGGCGAACGACCGGGTCATCACGATCGCCGCCTCGTCGCCATCGGGCGAGACCAGCGCGACGTCCGCGGTCCTCGCCAGCGGGCTGTCGCCCCGGCAGGTCACGGCGACGGTCGGATGGCCGGCCGCGCGCATCCGCTCCGCGACGTCGACCGCCTCCGACGTCGATCCCGAGCGGGAGATGATCACCACGGGCTCGCGGGCCGCGGACCCCCGGCCCCGCCGCCGCGACGAGCACCCCGTCCGGGCGGAGGATCAGCTCGGACAGCGGCGCCGCGAAGACCGGCCGGTGCATCGCCGCCCGTGCGGCCGCCGCCGCGGCCTGCGCCAGGTAGTAGGACGAGCCGGCCCCGGTGACGACGATCCGCTCGGCCGCGGCCAGGACGTCGCGCGCCGCCGTCGGGGCGCCGTCGGCCGCCGCGATGGCCGCGGCGATGGCGACGCCCGAGGTCGAGCTCTCGCGCCAGGTCAGCAGGTCGTCGAAGTCGGTCATCGGTCGCGGAGCTCCACGGAGTAACGGTAGCGGTCGCCGCGGACCGTGCTGCGGCAGAACTCGATCGGCAGGTCGTCCTGGTCGAAGGCGGTCCGCTCCACCCGCAGGGCCGGCTCGCCGCGTCGCTGGTCGAGGAGGGCCGCCTCGTCCGCCGTCAGGAGCACGGGCTCGAACGTCTCGCGGGCGCGGGTCGGACGGCAGCCGTAGCGGTGCATCAGCGTGTCGTACAGGCGCACCGTCGAGAAGTCCACGGTCTCGAGGCCCGGGAACCGGCGCGCCGGGAGATAGCTCGTCTCGACGACGAGGGGGTCCTGGCCGGCCAGCCGCAGCCGCCGGAGCGAGACCATCGCCGTGCCGGGCGCGACGTCCAGCGCCTCGGCCACGTCGTCCGGGGCCGGCTCCGTGCGCAGCTCGAGCACCGTGGTCCCGGGCTGCAGCCCGTGCCGCTCGATCTCGCGGCTGAACGAGTAGAAGCCGCCGATCGTGTGCTCGAAGCGCGGCGCGGCGACGTAGGTCCCGAGGCCGCGCCGGACCTCGAGCGTCCCCAGCGCGATGAGCCCGCCGAGCGCCTGCCGGACCGTCGCGCGGCTGACGCCGTAGCGCTCCATCAGCTCGAGCTCGGTCTCGACCTGGACCCCGGGCGCCAGCTCGCCGGCGCGGATCCGGTCGCGCAGGTCCGACTCGATGCGGCGATAGAGCGGGAGGCCGTCGACATTGGCCATGGTCAGCCCTTGATCCCGGTCATGGCGATGCCGCGCACGAACTGCCGCTGGGCGATCACGAACAGCAGCACCATCGGGAGGACGCTGATGAGCGCGCCGGCCATCAGCAGCGGCCAGCGCCCGACGTACTGGCCCTGGAACAGCGACAGCCCGGCCGTCAGCGGCAGCGACTGGAGGTCGCGCAGGTAGATGATCGGGTCGATGAGGTCGTTCCACGACCACATGAACGTGAAGATCGCCAGCGTCGCGAGCGCCGGCTTGGCCAGCGGCAGGTAGATGTGCCGGTAGATGTGCCACGGGTTCGCCCCGTCGACGCGGGCGGCGTCGGCCAGCTCGGTCGGGATCGCGAGGAAGAACTGGCGGAGCAGGAACGTCCCGAACGCCCCACCGAGGAACGCCCCCACCCAGAGCGGCTCCTGCGTCCCGATCCAGTTGCCGCTGGCGGACGCCGGGTGCGGCAGCAGGCGGAACAGCACGAAGTTGGGCACCAGGACCACCTGGAACGGGATGATCAGCGTGACCAGCAGCAGCGCGAACAGGGGCTCGCGGAAGCGGAAGCGGAGCGTCGCGAAGGCGAACGCCGCCATCGAGCAGCTGACGAGCTGTCCGATCGTGTTGAGCGACGCGAGCTTGACCGAGTTCACGAAGAACTGGCCGAACGGGAGCAGGCCCCACATCTCCGGGTAGTTCTGCCACTGCGGGACTGATCGGGAAGAGCGCCGGCGGCGTCGCGAACACCTCGGCCCGCGTCTTGAGCGACGTCGTGATCATCCAGAGGAACGGCACCATCATCAGCACGCCGCCGGCGATCAGGAGGCCGATGAGGACGGCCCGCCGCATCGATCGCAGCCGTCGCGCGGTCCGCAGCGACGTGGCCTCCTGCGCCGTGACGGTGGCCGCCTCGGTGCTCATTGGTAGTGCACCCAGCGGCGCTGCGACCAGAAGTAGATCGCCGTGAACAGCGCGACGATCAGGAAGAGGATCCACGAGGCCGCGCTCGCGTAGCCCATCTTGAAGAACTTGAAGCCGTTCTCGTAGATGAAGTAGACGACCGTGATCGTCGCGTCGGAGGGGCGCGGCTTCGCGAGGACGAACACCTGGTCGAACACCTGGAAGCTGGCGATCAGGCTCAGCACGCCGGTGAAGAAGATGGCCGGCGTCAGGAGGGGGACGATGATCCGGCGAACCTGCGCCGCGCGGCCCGCGCCGTCGACGCTGGCGGCGTCGATCAGGTCCTCCGGGATCCCCTGCAGCGCCGCGAGGAAGATGATCACGTTGATCCCGAGGCCCTGCCAGATCGACATCGCGATGATCGACGGCATCGCGAGCACGGGATCGCTCAGCCACTTCTGCGCCGGGATCCCGAAGAGCCCGATGACCTGGTTGAGGAGGCCCGACTCCGGGCTGTAGATCCACTGCCAGACGAGAGCGATGGCGATGGTCGAGGTCACCACCGGCAGGAAGTACGCCGTCCGGATGAAGGCGATGCCGCGGACCTTCACGTTGAGCGCCAGCGCGAGGCCCAGCGCGATGACCAGCCCGAGCGGCACCGACACGATCGTGTAGAAGAACGTGTTCCGAAGCGCCTTGAGGAACCGGTCGTCCGAGACCAGCGCCACGTAGTTGTCGATGCCGTCGAACTTCGGGGCGGTCAGCAGGTCCCACTTGGTCAGGCTGATCGCCAGGGTGGCCAGGATCGGCCCGGCCGACAGCACGGCCAGGCCGACCAGGGTCGGCGCCAGGAAGAGGAGCGCCCAGCGCCATTCGCCGCCGAGCGGGCCTCCTCCGCGGCGTCGTCCGGGGCGGCGGATCGCGGTCATGCCGCCGCCCCGCCGTCGATCGCGGCCGTCACTGCGCCGCGAGGATCTCGTCGAGCTGCGGCATCACGTCGGTGACCGCCTGCTTGGCCGTCTTCTTCGGGTCCATGAAGACGTTGGCGTCGATCTCGGTCTGGAGCGCGGTGGTCCAGTCGTTGTAGCCCTTGAACGACGGCTTGAGGTGCGCGTACGAGATCGCCGCGGCCAGCACGTCGGCCCCGGGGAACGAGGTCGCGAACGGGCCGGCGAGGACCTCCTTGTTGGCCGGCAGCGACGCCTTGAGCTCCATGATCTTGGTCTGCGCCGCCGGGCTGGCGAGGTACTTGACGAACGCCCAGGCGGCATCGGGGTTCTTGCTGCCCTTGAACACGACCGCGCCGGTCGGGTTGATCGAGGTGGCCTGTCCGGCGCTGCCCTTCGGGAGCGGGGCGATCCCGAAGTCGATCCCGGCGTTGAGGTGGGTCGCCACGAGCCAGGAGCCGTTGGCCTCCATGGCCGCCTTGCCCTGCTCGAAGGCGTCGCCGCTGTCGGTCGGCCAGGTGGCCGGGTCGGGCATGATGCGGTCCTTCCACATCAGGTCCTGCAGGAACTGGATGCCGCCGGTCGCCTGGTCGCTGCCGACGAGGTTGGTCTTGTGGTCGGCCGAGATGATGTCCCCGCCGTTCTGCCAGACGAGCGACGACCAGTAGTTCTCCATGTCCGAGCTCTCGGTGTAGAAGCCCCACTGGCTGACCTTGCCCGCGGCGTCCTTGACCGTCAGCTGCTTGCCGACCTCGACGAGCTTCGCCCAGTCCCAGCTCTCGTCCGGGTAGGCGACGCCCGCGGCGTCGAACAGCTTCTTGTTGTAGAAGAGCGCGATCACGTTGAGGTCGCGCGGCAGGCCGTACTGGCCGTCGGGGGTCGTGAAGTCGGCGACCGCCTGGTCGGCCAGCTGGGTGAGGTCGTAGCCGTCCTTGTCGATGTACGGCTTCAGGTCGAGCAGGACGTCGCGCGTCTGGTAGTCGGGGAAGAGCGGGCCGTCCATGGCGAACACGTCGGGCGCGTTGCCGCCGACGATGCCGGTCTGGAGCTTGTCCCAGTACGTGTCCCAGTCCGAGACGTCGACCTTGACGGTGATCTTGGGTTCGACCGCGTGGAACGCGTCGACGATCGCCTGCTGGTTCTTGATCTCCGAGGGATCGCCCCAGATCGAGTACGTGATCTCGGCCTCCGGGCCGGTGTAGCCGGCGTCCGACGGCGCCGCCGAGGCAGCCGCCGATGGCGCCGTGGAGTCAGCCGGCGCGGACGCCGCCGCGCTGGCCGGCGGTGCCGATGTCGTCGTGCCGCCGCAGGCCGCGGCGGCCAGGGCGAGCAGCATCAGGAGGGCGAGCCCGCGGGCGGGCCGCCGGTGCCGGGACATCCCGTGCGTCGTCATCGATCCTGCCTCCTCCTCGGTCGGCGGCCGTGCCGCCCAGCCAGGCCGGGAGCCACTCGGCTTCGGCCTCGATCATCGCGTCGGTCAGGCGCCAGGCATCGTCCAGCGTCAGGTGGCTCTGGACGATCGGGTCGGTCATGACCGCGTGGCCGACGGCCGCGCGATCCTGGTCGAGGGCCGCCCGGACGGTCAGGCCCTGCATGTCGACCGCCCCGCGGACGTAGGCCGCGAGGTGCAGCGGCAGCGGCCCCATCGCGACCGGGTGGACGCCGAGGGCGTCGACCATGCCGGGGACCTCGACGCAGGCGTCGGCGTCGAGGTTCGGGATCAGCGCGCCCCGGTTCATCGCGTTGACGACGATCCGCGCGGGCACGCCGGTCGTCATCGACTCGGCGATGGTCGCGGCGTACTCGCCGCTCCGCTCGATCTCGAACGGCTCGCCCGCATCGAGCATCCGGCGGGTCTCGGCGTACTCCTCGAGGTTGTGCGACACCCGGTCGAGGTACTCCCCGATCGGGACGTGGAACCGCTCGACGGCGTCGCCGTTGGCGTCGCGCTTGCCGATGTACCACGGGTTGTACTCCGCGTGGTGCTCGGACGACTCGGTCGGGTAGGCGCCCAGCCGGCGGAACAGCTCGGCGCGGACCAGGTCGTCCTCGGGCGCCTTCCCCGCATCGATGAACGCGCGCAGCGCCGGGAGGAGGTCCACGCCGTCGTGCTGCAGCCGGAGGACGAACGCGTGGTGGTTGAGGCCGGACGTCTCCGCCTCGACGCCCTCGTGCGGCAGGCCGAGGTACCCGGCCAGCCGGTCCACGGTCCAGAACACCGAGTGGCAGAGGCCCGCGACCTTGATCGAGGTCGCCTCCGAGACGGCCCGGACGACGATCGCCAGCGGGTTCGTGTAGTTCAGCAGCCACGCATCCGGGCAGACGTCCTCCATGTCCCGCGCGATCCCGAGCACGACGGGGATCGTCCGCAGGCCCCGGAAGACCCCGCCGACGCCGACGGTGTCGTTGATCGTGTAGTGGAGCCCGAACTCGGCCGGCACCGCGAAGTCGATCGCGGTCGCCCGGGCGCCGCCGACCTGGATGGTGTTGACCACGAAGTCGGCGCCGGCCAGCGCCTCGCGCCGGTCGAGGTGGGCGGAGATCGTCGGCTCGGCGCCGAGCGCGTCGGCGGTCCAGCGGGCCATCCGCTCCGCGGTCGCGAGGCGCTCGGGGTCGATGTCGTGGAGCGCGATGTGCGAGGTCCGCAGGGCGGGCGACGTCAGCATGTCGCCCAGGAGGTTCCGCGTGAACTCGACGCTGCCGGCGCCGACGAGGACGATCCGAGGCATCGCGACTCCGTGGATGGAGGGCCGAGTCGTCAGGACGTACGGACGTCCGGATGTCAAGGTAGCAGGTCGGCCGTCGACGACGCAACCAAGGACGCCCGGCGATCCGCCGCGAATCGCCGCGACACGCCCCCGATCGACCAGTTGACGGGCGGCACATACTCCGGCGGTGTCCGCCGATCGGGTGACCGCATCCCGCCTCCTGGTGCTGGCGACCGTCGCGATGCTGATCGCGACGGGGTGCGGATCCTCGTCGACGACGGTGCCCCCGTCGGGTGACGGCGGGACGACCCAGCCGCCGGCTGGATCTGCCGCGGCCGCATCGGCGGCCTCGTCGACCACCACGGGGAGCGGGTCCCTGGCCGACGTGCAGGCGGATGCGATCGCCCACGCGGGCGAGCCGGTGGCCGACCCCGCCGTGGACGTCATCCGCGAGCGTCTGCTCGTCACGATGGGCGTGCCCGCGTCGTTGGGCGCGGACGCGGACCGGATCCTGAGCCTCGTCGCCGCCAGCGAGGCGGCCGCCCGGTCGAAGATCGTGCCGTTCAGCGGCCTGGGCACGGCTCGCGCCCCGGGCGGGGCGGACGGCGAGGCCGTCCTCGCCAGGTTCCCCGCATTCAACCGACTCAAGCCGGTCCACGACGAGTTCCAGCCCATGCTGGTCGAGGCCGTCCACAGGATCGGGCAAGACGGTCCCCAGACGGCCCATGGGGACGAGGGAAGCGTGTCAGCCACGGAGGTGGAGGGATCCCTGTCGGGGACGACGCAGATGCACCCGACCGTCGACGTGACCTTCAGCGGATCGGACGTGAAGGTGTCGATCTTCACGGACATCCAGAACACGGTCACCGACACGAAGACCGGCTACACCGTCTTCACGGAGTCCGTGCGCGACACGCTCACCGGCGAGATCGACGCCTGCCCGAGCCCCGCGGGCCTGGTCCCTGGGTCCATCGATGCGGACTTCGCGGACGATGCCAGCGCGTTCGGGGGTCCCGGCGGCGTCGACTCGCACGCCACCGCGCATGTCACCCGGGCGAGCGGCTTCCAGGGCACGGTGGACGATCAGGCGAACCTCGGCCAGGTCAGCCAGACGTACACGGAGGACAAGCAGTTCAAGCGGACCACGTCCGTGGCCGGGAAGGCGGGTGACGCGAGCGAGGGTGCCTATACCTTCACGGCAAGCGGCATCGAGGGCAGCAGTCCGGGATCGGACAGTGGCCCCGCGACGATCGGCGACTGGTCGAAGGCCACGATGGAATCCACGGAGTCCGGCGATGTCACCGCCCAGATGACCAAGGGGATCTCGGGCAATGCGGGGTCCGACGAGGCGATCGCCAGGGCGGTGTATTCGGCGGCGCAGACGGGCTGGCGCGACTCGCGTTGCGTGATCGTCACGGCGCCCACGTACATCCCGCGGAGCCAATTCGACCACAACGGGCGGCCCACGCACACGGAGGAGGTCGAGAAAGGCAGCACCACGCTGTTCGAGACCGGCGTCGACCACCGCTTCGGCCAGAAGGTCGTCGCGCCCGTCACCGCGAAGCTCGACGGCAAGGAATCCCTGTCACCCGACCGCATCGACACACCGCCCGGCCAGCTCACGTACACCGCGCCGGATGAGGACGGGCAGGATGGCGTCGTCCAGCTCGAGTCCGTCTCGAGGCAGGGGATCGGCCGCCTCAAGCTGACCTTCCACACCGGCGAGCGGAAGTTCAAGGTCTCGCTCGACGGGAAGATGACGACGAGCGCGTTCGGCGTCTCCTACGTGACGACCATGCATGTCCCGGCGATGCTGCTGACGAGGACCGCCGATCCACCCCGGAAGTCGGCCGACGGGAACTCGGTCTTCATCCAATACGCCGGATCCGGGCCGGCCACGGCGACCGTCCTGCTGGGCATCGCCGACTGTCGGAAGCCGTACACGGTGAAGGGCACGATGAAGCTTCGTGCCGAGCATGAGATGAGCGAGGACCAGACGTACGATCCCAAATGGACGGTCACGTTCGACCCATCCACGACGTTCTCGTTCCAGGGCGGTTCCTGCGCCGGTGCATCCATCGAATCGTTCGTGGGGACCGGCGACGCCGGGCCGGTCCCGGCGTTCATGATGGTCCTCGGTCCGGTCGACTTCCGATCGCCTGGCGAGGACGCCCGGGTCAGGCACACCACGAAGATCGGCGTCTCGACGAACGTCATCGACGCGACGATGAAGGGCCATGTGGTGACCGGCACGGGCCAGTAGTCCCGCGCGCCACGACGGACCCGTGTCGCGTCCGGGACCGGCGCAACCCCGTTCGACCCCGCTCGGTACACTCGGAAGAGGGCAGCAAGCCGAAACTTTCGAGCAGATGGAGGTTCCGCGCGTGGGTCAGGACTTCTTCACCGAGGTGGCGGGCCCGATCCCGTTCGGCGGGCTCGGGTCGTCCGACCCGCTCGCGTTCAAGGTCTACCAGCCGGACCGCCTCGTCCTCGGCACGAAGATGGTCGACCACCTGCGCCCGGGCGTCTGCTTCTGGCACTCGTTCTCGTGGCCGGGTGTGGACATGTTCGGGATCGGCACCCTCGACCGGCCGTGGCTGGCCGCGACCGACGACCCGATGGCCGCCGCCCGCGAGCGGCTCGGGGTGGCGTTCGAGTTCTTCACCAAGCTCGGCATCCCGTACTACTGCTTCCACGACCGCGACGTCGCCCCCGAGGGCGCGACCTTCGCCGAGTTCAAGACGAACCTCGACGCGATCGCCGACGACGCGCTCGGCTACCAGGAGCGGACCGGCGTCCGCCTCCTGTGGGGCACCGCCAACCTGTTCACCCATCCGCGCTTCCAGGGCGGCGCGGCCACCAACCCCGATCCCGAGGTGTTCGCCTACGCGGCCGCGCAGGTCAAGCACATGCTCGAGGTGACCCTGCGGCTCGGCGGCGAGAACTACGTCCTGTGGGGCGGCCGCGAGGGCTACGACACGCTGCTCAACACCGACCTCAAGCGCGAGGGCGCCCAGCTCGCCCGCTTCCTCCACCTCGTCGCGGAGCACAAGCACAAGATCGGCTTCACGGGCCAGCTGCTCATCGAGCCCAAGCCGATGGAGCCGACCAAGCACCAGTACGACTACGACTCGGCGACGGTGTACGGCTTCCTCGTCCGCAACGGGCTCGAGGGCGAGTACGCCGTGAACGTCGAGGCGAACCACGCGACGCTGGCCGGCCACTCGTTCCACCACGAGGTCGCGTTCGCGACCGCGAACGGGTTCCTCGGCAGCATCGACGCGAACCGCGGCGACCCGCAGAACGGCTGGGACACCGACCAGTTCCCCAACTCGGTCGAGGACCTGACGATGCCGATGTACGAGATCCTGCGGAATGGCGGGATCGCGCCGGGCGGCTTCAACTTCGACGCCAAGCTCCGCCGCCAGAGCACGGACCGCACGGACCTCTTCCACGCCCACATCGGCGCGCTCGACACGCTGGCCCAGGCGCTGCTCGCCGCGGCGGCGCTGATCGAGGACGGCGAGCTCGCCGGCCTGCGCGACCGCCGCTATGCCGGCTGGGACGGGGCGCTGGGCACGTCCATCCTGGACGGCTCGCTCGGGCTCGTGGACCTCGAGGCGAGGGTCGCGTCCGGCGAGATCGACCCGGCGCCGGTCACGGGCGCGCAGGAGCGGCTCGAGAACCTCGTCAACCAGCGCATCTGGTCGGTCGGCCGGGAGGACCGCGGCTAGGTCACGCGGCGGCGCCGGTTCGGCCGCTCGGTCCTGCGCGCCCGGGATGGCCTAGCCCGGGAGCGGCACGCTCTCGACCATCGGCTTCACCACGCGGACGAGCGTCTCCATCGTCTCGTCGTCGTACGGGGCGCCGAGCTCGACGATGAACGTGTGGAAGCCGATCCGCCGGTACGCGACCATCGTCTCGGCGATCTGCTCGGGCGTCCCGGTCCAGAAGGTCTCGTCGCCCTCGACGGCCGTGAGCGGCGTCCGGTTGTGCTCGAGCATCGCCCGGCGGACGCGCTCGGCCTCCGCCTCGGTGGAGCGGATCGTGATCTTGCACCCGACCGTCCGCTCGATCGCCGCCGGGTCCCGCCCGACGTCGGCGCAGTGCGCCCGCAGCACGGCGTCCTTGTGGGTGAGCACCTCGGGCGTCCCGAACGCGTTCCAGATGTCGGCGTGCGCCGCGACGATGCGCAGCGTCTTCCGCTCGCCGGTCCCGCCGATCATGATCGGCAGGCGTGGCTGGAGCGGCGCCGGGTCGATCCGCAGGCGGTCGAACGCGTAGTGCCCACCGGGCGCGCTGGTGACCTCCTCGCCGTCGAGGAGCGCGCGCATCGCCGGCACGGCCTCGGCCAGCCAGTCCAGGCGCTGGCCGTATCCGGACCCGAAGTCGAGGCCGAACGCCTGGTGCTCCCCCTCGAACCACGCCCCGCCGATGCCCATGACGGCGCGGCCGCCGCTGATGTGGTCGATGGTGGTGATCGCCTTCACCGCCAGCCCGGGGTTGCGGAAGGTGTTGGCGCCGACGAACAGGCCCACGCGGATCCGCGACGTCGTGGCCGCGACGGCCGCCAGCGCGGCGTAGCCTTCGAAGATCGGCTGGTCCGGGTCGCCGAAGATCGCCAGCAGGTGGTCCCAGGTCCAGAAGATGGTCGAAGCCGAGCGCTTCGGCCCGCTGCGCGGCGCGCAGGAATGCCGGCCAGTCACTGGCCTGGCTCCAGAGGTTGATGCCCAGTCCGATGCCGTCCGACACGTGGCCTCCCTGCAACCCTGGTGGTGGTCCCGGTAGCCTACGACATCGAGAAAATCGAATGTATGCATTCGATTGCGTACGTGGTACAGTCCCGATCGCTCGGGGTTGCGGACCGGAGGCATCCGTCGACCGGACGGCCCGGGAGGGTTCGATAGTTGGAGGAGCATGGGATGAGGAGCCATCTCAGGTTGCCCACCCTCGCGTTCATGGCGATCCTCGTGATCGGCGCATGCAACTCAGGGTCGGCGACCTCTGCCCCGAGCGGCGCGACCCCATCGTCCGCGGCGCCGGCGGCGAGCAGTTCCGCGCCGGCGAGCGCCGAGGCATCGGCCTCCGCCCCGGCCGCAGCACCCACACCGGAGCCCGCGGCCGACTGCGCCCAGAGCGCCGATCCGAACGCCATGCAGATGTGGGAGCGGTCGGGCGGCAACAAGGGCATGGTCGACATCCTGGTCTGCGCCTGGAATGCCGCCAATCCGGCGAAGCCGATCAACCTGAGCTACATCGTCCACACGGACATGGTGGCCAAGATCGCCCAGGGGATCGCCTCGGGCGACGTGCCGGACCTGATGGGCATGGACCTCATCTATGCCCCGCAGTTCGAGAACGCCGACCAGCTCGTCGACATCACGGACCAGACCAAGGACTGGCCGGAGCTCGCCGACGTGAGCCCGGGCCACAAGACGGTCGCGACCTTCAACGACCACCTGTTCGGCGTCCCGCTGTACGCGGACGTCTCGGCGCTGTTCTACAACAAGGACCTCTTCAAGAAGGCCGGGCTCGATCCGACCAAGCCGCCCACCAGCCTCGCCGAGATCCGCTCGTACGCCGACAAGATCACCGCGCTCGGCGGTGACACCAAGGGCTACTACCTGCCGGGCAACTGCGCCGGCTGCAACATCTTCACCGTCGGCCCCCTGATGTGGGCGTCCGGCGCCACCATCGAAGCCGGCAAGTGCGGCGACGAGCCCCTCGTCGGCGATGGCGTCAAGGCAGTCGACCAGTGGGCGCGCGACATGGTCGCGGCCAAGAACGTCCCGGATGGTGCGCGGGCCGAGACCGGCGCCACGTTCGCGGAGCAGTTCGGGTCCGGCAAGCTCGGGATGATGGGGACGGGCAACTTCAACATCGTGCTCGCGCGCGACCAGATGAAGGACCACCCGTTCGAGTTCGGGATCAGCCTGCTCCCGGGCACCGAGGCCGGCAAGTACGCGTCGTTCATCGGTGGCGACCTGGTCGTCATCCCGAAGGGCAGCAAGCGCGTCGACGACTCGCTCGCCTTCATGCACTACCTGCTCAACGACACCCAGCAGGTCGAGCTCTACGCCAAGGCGCTCAACCTGACCACCCGCACCGATCCGAAGCTCCTCGACAACCAGTACTACAAGGCCGAGCCGCTCATCGCGGACGTGGCCAAGGCGCTGGCGGTCGGCAAGACGCCGTACTCGCTGACCTTCTTCGAGCAGATCAACGATCCGGCCGGTCCCTGGCTGCAGCAGCTCCAGCGGGCCTACTACACGACCGACCCCATCGACACGGTCATCGCCGACGCCAAGACGGCGATGAAAGCCATCTCCTGCAAGTAAGCCGCTGAAGGGTCCTCCCACCCCGCAGGGATCGCCGCGGCGCTTCGTCCCGGAGCGCCGCGGCCCGATTCCCGCCATGTCGTCCGGCCGACCATCCCGCCCGATCATCCTCGTACGATCGGCGCGTCGGTCAGCCGGCCGATCTGGTCAGCTCGCGGAGACCGTATGACCGCCATCCGCCGCCGAAGACTGATCGGGCTGCTCTACCTGACGCCGGCCTTCGTCTTCGTGCTGGCCTTCACCGCGTACCCGCTGACCCAGATGGTGGCGATGTCGTTCACGAACTGGTCGCTCATCACGCCGCCGAAGCCCGTCGGGCTCGCGAACTTCCAGAACGCCTTCAACGACCGGCAGTTCTGGATCTCGCTCGGCTACACGGTCAAGTACACGATCATCATCACGCCGATCCTGATGGTCGGCGGCTACCTGCTCGCCCTGCTCGTGGCCCCCAACTCCGGCGTTCGGCGCACGACGCGGACGATCATCTTCATCCCCGTCGTCATCGGCCTCGGCGTCTCCAGCCTGGCGTGGGTCTGGCTGTTCGACCCGACGTTCGGCCTGATCAACAAGCTGCTGCTCGACCTGGGCCTCATCGACAAGCCCGTCCTGTTCCTCGGCGTCGATGCGGACCTGTCGACCTGGTCGATCATCGCGTCGGTCGTCTGGAAGGTCCTCGGCTTCGGGATGATCCTCTTCGTGGCCGCGATCCAGGCCATCCCGAACGAGATCAACGAGGCGACGATGGTGGACGGCGCGTCCTTCTGGCAGCGGACGCGTCGGGTGACCATCCCGCTGACGCGCCGGACGATCCTGCTGGTCACGCTCATCAGCGTGATCGGGTCGCTGCTCGCGTTCGACCAGTTCTACATCATGACCGCCGGCCAGCCGTTCAACCAGACGTCGACGGCCGTCTTCTTCATCTACCTCAACTCGTTCCCGTACCTGCACCTCGGGTACGGCGCCGCGCTGTCGCTGATCCTCGCCGCGATCATCCTCGTCTTCACGGTCGTCCAGATGGCGCTGACGCGACGGAGCGACACGTGACGGCGGTGACCATGCGCCGGCCGCTCGGCCGCGCCTGGTCGCGCGTGTGGGCCGGTCGGAACCGCTATCTCACGGGCGCGGTCTGCCTGGCCATCTCGGCGTTCATGCTCGCGCCGATCGTCTTCTCCGTGCTCACCTCGGTGAAGACGAGGGCGGAGGTGGCGGCCGTGCCGCCGACCTACTTCCCGCACGAGCTGAGCCTCGACAACTACGCACGGCTGTGGTCGTACCAGGCCGGGCTGCCGACGTACTTCGGGAACAGCCTCGCGACGGCGTTCATGACGATCGCGTTCACGCTGGCCCTGACGATCCCGGCGGGCTACGCGCTGGCGCGGTTCCCGATCCCGGCCAAGGAGGGCATCTTCGTCTTCCTGCTGCTGGCCCTGATCATCCCGTACCAGGCGCTCCTGACCCCGATCTTCCTGATGTTCGCGTCCCTGCCGGTCAAGCTGACGAACACGCTGGTGGGCCTGGCCATCCTGCACACCGCGATCCAGCTGCCGTTCAGCCTCTACATCATGCGCAACAGCTTCGAGGCGGTCCCACGCGAGCTCGAGGAAGCCGCGCTGACCGACGGCGCCAACTCGTGGCAGATCCTCCGCGCGGTCTTCATCCCGGCCGTGGTGCCGGCCATCGTGACCGTCGCGCTGTTCGCGTTCGTCACGTCCTGGAACGAGTTCCTGGGCGCGCTCGTCCTGCTGAGCCGGGCATCGACGTTCACGCTCCCGCTGATCCTCGCCTCCGCCCGCGCCGAGACCAGCCTCGGCGGCACCGACTGGGGGATGCTCCAGGCCGGCATCACGATCGCCATGATCCCGTGCATCGGGGTCTACCTCCTGCTCCAGCGCTACTACGTCTCGGGCCTCCTGACCGGAGCGGTCAAGTGAGCCCCGCCCCCGCATCGAATGACCGAACCCCCGCGCGCCGCTGCGGCGCGCCCGACGAAAGGCCGACCCCGGTGACCGTCCCGCTCGCCCAGGCACCCCTCCGATGACCGTCACGACCGATCGAGCCGGGCGGACGGCGACCAGCGCCGTCCTGCCCACGGACGGGGCGATCTCCGTCGCGAGGCCGCTGCCGGCACGCGATGTGGCCATCGTCGGCGGCCTGTGGGCCGACCGCGTCCGCACGAACCGCGAGCGCTCGCTCGCGCACGGGTACGCGCAGCTCGGCCACGCCGGGAACCTCACGAACTTCCGCCTCGCGGCGGGCGCGCAGGGCACCTACCAGGCGCTCGGGGCGCCGATGGGCCTCGTCTTCCCGTTCCTCGACACGGACGTCTACAAGTGGCTCGAGGCGGTCGGCTGGGAGCTCGGCCGCGCCCCCGACCCCGAGCTCGCCGCGGCGGCCGACGAGGTCATCGGGCTCGTGGCGGCGGCCCAGCGGCCGGACGGCTACCTGAACACGTACGTCCAGGTCGTCGGCGGCGGGACCGCGTACCGCGACCTGGCGTGGGGCCACGAGCTGTACGCCGTCGGCCATCTCGTGCAGGCCGCCATCGCGTGGCACCGCTCGATGGGCGACGACCGCCTGCTCGAGATCGCGCTCCGCGCCGTGGCCTCGGTGGAGGCCGAGCTGGGACCGGACGGCCGCGACGGGATCGACGGGCACCCCGAGGTCGAGATGGCCCTCGTCGAGCTGTACCGGACGACCGGCGACCGGCGCCATCTCGAGCTCGCGAGGCGGATGGTCGACCTGCGCGGCCACGGCCTCCTCGGACCGGGGCGGTTCGGGCCGGCGTACTGGCAGGACCACCTCCCGGTCCGCGACGCCACCGAGGTGGCCGGCCATGCCGTGCGCCAGATGTACCTCGACTGCGGCGTGGTCGACCTCGCCGTGGAGCTCGGCGACCGCGACCTGCTGGCGTCGGTCCTGACCCGCTGGCACGACATGATCGAGACGCGGACCTATCTGACCGGGGGTCTCGGCAGCCGCCACAACGACGAGGCGTTCGGCGACCCGTACGAGCTGCCGCCGGACCTGGCGTACGCCGAGACCTGTGCGGCGATCGCGAGCGTGATGCTCGCCTGGCGCCTGCTGCTGGCGACCGGCGATCCGGCCTGCGCGGACCTCATCGAGCGGACGATCTACAACGGCGTCCTGCCGGGCGTGTCGGACGGCGGGGACCGGGTTCTTCTACGTCAATACGCTCCAGCGGCGCACGCACCGCGCCCCGGTGGACGAGGAGTCCGGCGAACGGCAGCCCTGGTTCGCCTGCGCGTGCTGCCCGCCGAACGTGATGCGCCTCCTCAGCTCGTGGGAGCAGTACCTCGCGACCACCGACGACACCGGGATCCGCATCCATCAGTACGCCGACACGGAGCTGCGCGCCGACGTCGCGGGCGGGCCGGTCCGACTGCGGGTCGAGACCGACTACCCGTGGAGCGGCGAGGTGACCGTCACGATCCTCGAGACGCCATCGACGCCGTGGACGCTGGGGCTGCGGGTCCCGGGATGGTGCCGGTCGGCGAGCGTCGAGGTCGCCGGGACCGGGCGCGAGCCGGTGCCCGCCGACGCGCGGACCGTGGAGCGGACCCGCACCTGGACCGCCGGCGACCGGGTCGTGCTGTCGCTCGACATGCCGCCGCGGGTGACCCGACCGCATCCTCGCGTCGACGCCGTCCGCGGGTGCGTGGCGCTGGAGCGCGGGCCGCTCGTGTACTGCGTGGAGACCGCGGACGTGCCGGCCGGGGTCGAGCTCGAGGACGTCCGGGTCGATGCCGACGTCCGGCCGACGGAGACGGTCCGCGACGACCTCCCGGGCTCGCCGGTGGGGCTGTCCCTGGCGGCGCAGGCGGCCGCGACCGGTGCCGCGATCGAGATCGGGGCGATCCCCTACTTCTCGTGGGCCCACCGGCCCGTCGAGGCGATGCGGATCTGGATCCCCGTCACGTCGCCGGCCGACGCCGGCGGCTGACCCGGCGGCGTCAGGCCGACGCGGACCGGTCCGGTGGCGGTCGTCGGGACGAGGACCGCGGGCGGGGCCGTGGATTCGCGGACGACGAGCGTCGGGTCGAACGACTGGATGCGCGCCTCGCGCGGGGCGGTCGGGTCATGCGCGAACCCCACGGCCTGGCGGACCCCCTCGCGGACCATCTCGGTGATCGGCATCCGCAGCGTGGTCAGCGCCGGCGCCGTGTGGGCCGCGATGGGGATGTCGTCGAAGCCCACGACCGACAGCTCGCGCGGGACGATCCGGCCGCGGCTGTACGCCGCGTGGAGGACGCCGATGGCCGCGAGGTCGGTCGAGGTGACGAGCGCCGTGGGCGGGTCGTCCAGCTCGAGCAGGGCATCGAGCGCGGCCTCGCCGCCGGCCATGGTGTTCGGCACGTCCTGGATGTAGTCGGGGCGGACGCCGCCGAAGCGCTCGACCATGAACCCGATGAACGCGTCGCGGCGCTGCGGGTTGTCGCCCGGCAGCTGGGCGCTCACCATCGCGATCCGCGTATGGCCGAGCGCGACCAGGTGCTCCAGGCCGATGCGGATGCCGGCGTCGTTGTCGACGTCCACGGTCGGGAACAGGAGCGGGCTCGAGCCCTGCCAGAGCGCCACCACCGGGACGATCGAGTGCCCGAGGTCCTCGAGGAGGCGCGGCTGGTCCTGCATGTCGCCGAGCAGCACGATCGCGTCGCAATGGCGGGTCTCGAGGACGGCGGGCAGCGACCACGCCTCGTCGAGCCGCCCGTGCCCCAGCACGACGTTGTAGCCGCGCCGCGCGGATTCGACGGCCAGCGCCTCGATGGCGCCGGCGAAGAACGGGTCCGCGAAGTCGCGGACCACGGCGCCGAGCAGCATCGTGGAGGCGCCGCGCAGGCCGCGCGCGAGCGGGTTCGGGCGATAGCCCAGGGTGCGCGCCGCGAGGAGGACCCGCTCGCGGGTCGCCTCGGTGATCGGGACGCTCGTCGAGACGTCGTTCAGGACCCGCGACACCGTGCTCTGCGACACCCCGGCGGCGAGCCCGATGTCGCGCATCGTGGGGACGTACCCGCGAGCCCGGACCGGTGGCGCCGGCGCGCGCTCGTCAGCGCCCGGATCGAGGTCCGAGGCGCCGCCCGGTCGATCGAGAGTCGGCGTCGTCGGGTCCCACGCGGCCAGCGTAGCACTCGCGATGCGGTCATACGAATGCAATCGCTCAGCCGCGCAGTTC
>CAVWPX010000006.1:0-429331 GCA_963757055.1 uncultured Chloroflexia bacterium
GGATCCGGGGCCTACGCGAACGGCCAGCGGCTTGCCGTGTCGGCGAAGTCCGGCCTCGACCTGGCCATCGTCGGCACCGGCCAGGCCGAAGCGGGACAGGCGGAAACCTACGCCCGCATCGGCCGCTCGGTCACCGCCCTGCTCGGGAAGGCGTTCCTGGTCCGCGCCACCGTGCCCTCGACGTTCCCGCTGCTGCTGGTGGCGGAGGGGCACACCGACGCGTTCTGGCAGTACGAGCCGGTGCTGCCCGGCATCGCGCTCGGCATCCTGCTGGCCACCGAGGCCGGCGGCACGGTCAGCGCGGTCGACGGCACGCCGTGGACCCCCGCCAGCGACACGGTGCTGGTGGCCGCGCCCGGCGTGCACGCCGGGATGGTCGCGGCCCTCGCCGAGGCGGCCTGAGATGCGGGTCACCGTCCTCGGTGCCACCGGCGGCACCGGCCGGCTGCTGGTCGCCCAGGCGCTCGACCGGGGCCACGAGGTCGACGCCATCGTCCGCGACCCCGGCCGCGCGGCCCTCCCGGCCAGCCCGCGGCTGACCGTGCACCAGGGGGACGCCCGCGACGCGGCCTCCGTCGCCGCCGCCGTCACGCCGGCCTCGGTCGTGCTGTCGGGGCTGGGCGATCAGCCAGCAAGAAGGACGCGGGCACCCTCGCCGCGGGCGCGCGGGCCGTCGTCGCGGCGGGCCCGGCGCGGGTCGTGTGGCTGGGGGCGATCGGCACCGGCCGCTCCGCCCGCGCGGTCGGGCGGCTGACCGCGCTGCTGCTGCGGGCCGCGTTCGGCGCCGAGTACGGCGACAAGGTCGCCGCGGACGGCGCGGTGCTGGAGGCCGGGGGCACGGTGCTGCACTCCGGCCCGCTCTCCGACAAGCCCGACGACCCCGCGGTGCGCGCGGTGCCGCTGGCCGCCGCGGGCCGCCGGTTCTTCCCCCGCGGCACGCCCGCGCGCGACCGTCGCCCGGCTCATGCTCGACGCGGCCGAGGCAGCGGACTTCCCCGGGGGTATCGTCGTCCCCGCGCGGAAATGACTAACCCGCGCCTGCCGCGCCGTCGGATGTCCCGTGGGTGCGGCTGTCACGGGAGTCTCGTTCGGGAGAATCTTGATGATTTTCCGGAACGAGGGGCGGTTACCCTGGCCCCGAGCCACTGGACGTTAGGAGTTCCCCACGTTGGACGGCGCGCTAACCGACTCGCCCCCGCGGCGGTTCCGCGCCCGCGACGGCGTCGAGCTGGCCTGGCGGGAGGCCGGCGACGGGCGGCCCGTGGTGCTGCTGCACGGGCTGATGGGCAGCGGGGCGCTGCTGCTCGGCGGCTGCCTCAGGCGCAGGCCCTGGCCGGGCAGGGCTACCGGGTCATCGCGGCCGGACCTGCGCGGGCACGGGGACAGCGGGCGGCCGCACGACCCGGCATGGCCCCCGCAGGACGTCCTCGCCGTCAACGCGCTCGCCCTCATCGATCACCTGGGACTCGGTGACTACCACCTGGCCGGGTACTCCCTGGGCGGCAAGCTCGTGCTGCGGCTGCCCGCGCGCGGGGCCCGGCGGGCCCGCGCGATCGTCGGCGGGCAGGGACTGGACGCGCTGGGCGCGGAAAGCGACCGCACGGACGGCTACCGCCGCCTGCTGGCCGCCGTGGCCAGCGGCGCCGCCTTCGAGCCGGGGTCGCCGGAGGAAGGCATGGCCGGCTGGGTCAAGCAGACCGGCGTCGACCCGCAGGCCGTCACCCTGCTGCTCGGCACCATGCCGCGCGACGCCGCCGGACGCGCTGCGCCAGGTCACGGTGCCCGCGCTGGTGGTGGCGGGCGAGCAGGACAGCCGGAGCGCGTCCGCCGCCGAGCTCACCGCCCTGCTGCCGAACGGGCGGCTTGTCCTGGTCCCCGGCGATCGCCTCACCGCCCTCGACGCCCCGGAGCTCACCGCGGCGGTCCTTGAGTTCCTCGGGGCTTGAGTTCGGTCCTGGCGCCCGCTAAATCCGGGTGACAGCCGGGCCTGCCCGTGGGATCGTGAAGCAATCCGTTCACTGCGCCTTGCAGTGAGCCGTGGGGTAATACCCCGCGGTAGACCGAGCGCGTCGGCCGGGCCGACGCGAGCGGTCTGCTGCGGGGCGCCGTCACTCGGGAGAGGCGGACCTCATGGCATCACAGCTCACCACCCTTTCCCCGGCAGACCTCGAGCGCTTCGAGCGCGACGGCTACGTGGTGGTCCGGCAGGCGTTCCCGCATGCCGACGGCCTCGACATGGAACAGCGATGGTGGCGGGAGCTGGAGGACGCGCACGGCATCCGTGCCGACGACCGCTCCAGCTGGCACCAGATCCAGGGCGACCTGAAAGCGGCCAAGCGGGACAGGACCCAGGCCCGGATCCTGACTGAGCGGGCGAGCGGCGTCCTCGACGACCTGCTCGGCCCGGCCGCGTGGCTGCCGCCCCGGGACTGGGGCCGCGCCATCGCCACCTTTCCCGGGCCCGGCGCCTGGGAGCTGCCGTGCCAGGCTCTGGCACTGGGACAACCCCAGCGACCCGCACCTCGATCGCCCGCGGGGCCTGTTCGTGGTCAGCTTCATCGGCCCGGTCGCGCCGGGCGGCGGCGGAACCCTGATCCTGTCCGGGTCGCCCCGCCTCGTGATCCAGCAGGAACGCCGGTTTCCGCGAGCCAGCGACGTGAGCTGGGCGGCAGCGTCTGGGACCGGTTCCACCGCCCGCACCCGTGGCTGATGGCGCTCACCGGGCAGGCGCCGTCACCGGCCGACCGGACCGCCGCCTTCATGGACACCGAGACCATCGTCGATGGCGTGCCGCTGCGGGTGGTCGAGCTGACGGGCGATCCGGGCGACATGGTCTTCTGCCATCCCGTCATAGTCCACTGCGCCGCCCCCAACCGGGGGACGCGGCCCCGGTTCATGCGGATCAAGACCCAGGTTCTCACCCGCGAGGGCCATGAGCTGCGTGACCGGTGGCACGGTGGGCGGGCGTAACGCGCGGGCGATCGCCAGCGCCTCGTCGATCTGCCCGACGGTCACGTTGGACAGGCCAAGGTGGCGGACCAGCCCGGCGTCGCGCAGCGCGGCCAGCGCGGCGAAGTGCTCGCCGACCGGCTTGCTGACCAACAAGGTCCGCAGGTTCACCAGGTCGAGGTGATCACGGCCGAGCTGGCGCAGGTTCTCCTCGACCTGCCCGCGCAGCTGGTCCGGCCGCGGCCGCACCTACACCCAAGGCCCCAGGCGCTACCCGGCATGATTGACGGGTGACGGTCATCCTAATCACCGGGATTCAGGCGGCGGGCAAGTCGTCGGTAGCCCAGGCGGTGGCGGAGCGCCTCGACCTGGTCGGTGCACCTGCGCGGTGACCTGTTCCGCCGGATGGTGGTCAACGGGCGGGTCGAGATGGGCCCGGCCGACCCGCCCGCAGAGGCGGTCCGGCAGTTGCGGCTGCGTTACGCGCTGGCGGCCGCGGCGGCGGACGGGTACGCCGCCGCGGGCTTCACCGTCGTGCTGCAGGACGTAGTGCTCGGCGGGTACCTGACCGAGGTGGTCGCGGCGATCCGCGCCCGCCCGCTGTACGTCGTCGTGCTGGCGCCGCGCCCGGAGGCGGTCCGGACGCGGGAGGCGGCCCGGCGGCTCACCGCCGGCAAGACCGCCTACAAGCCGGGCGACCAGGGCGTCGCGGAGCTTGACGCGTTCCTGCGGCGGGAGACGCCGCGCATTGGCCTGTGGCTCGACTCCTCCGGGCAGACGCTGGCCCAGACCGTCGACGAGCTGCTGGCCCGGGTCTGGGACGAGGCGCGGGTGGCGGGCTAGTAGCCGATCGCGAGCCAGGCGCGGTGGGTACGCGGGGTTTCGAGCTCGTCGGCGAACGCGATGGCGTAGTCGGCCACCCCGAGCCGCGAGTGGCCGTCTGCACCTGGACCCCACCTGGGTGGTGCTGCTGGTGCGGTACACGCCGGTGCGGGTGCCCGGGTTGTGGCCGCCGAACTCGCCCGCCGGGACGAGGAAGAACCAGTCGACGTCGGCCGGCGCGGCCTTCAGGATGTCGAGCGCCTGCTGGTGGGCGTCGGTGAGCGCGGCGAACTTGGCGGGGAACCCGGGGGTGTCGCCCTCGCGGGGGCCGCCCTCGGCTGCCCAGGCATGATCGAGGCGCCGCCGACGACCCCGAGGCGGGTCCCGGCGGCCCGCACGGCCGGCAGCAGGTCGGTGACGGCCGCGGGCAAGGCCGCCGTCGGGGCTGACGGCGGGCAGCGCGCAGACGACCGCGTCGGCCTTGGCCGCCACCAAGGTCAGGAACGCCGGATCGTGCACGCTCCCGGTGACCGTGGTGACCGCCGCCTGGAGGTCCGTGTTGCCCGACCGGGACACCGCGGTCACCTCGTGCCCGCGGGCGGCCAGCTCGCGCACGATGGCGCTGCCGACGTAACCGGTACCGAAGACGACGATCTTCATGCTCGAGGGCTCCTGCCTGCCGCGGTTGTCCACCGGGGCTTACTGAATCATGACCGACTAGGACCGGGCCCGTTTCATTCCTCTCGAAGCCGTGCGTCTTTCGGGTACTGCACCGCGACGACGACGGGAGCGAGCGCGAGCAGGGCGGCGCCCACCCGCAACCCGGCGCTGGTGCCGCTGGTGAAGGCGTCGCGGGTGGCGTGACGGGGTCAGAAGGTGATGACCCCCCGGAGGTTGCGGCCGTTGCGCATGTCGTCGTAGCCGGCGTTGACCTCGTCGAGGCTGTAGGTGCGGGTGACGAGCTCCTTGAGCTTCAGCTTGCCGCTGCGGTGCAGCTCGAGGAAGCGGGGGATGTCGGCGCGGGTAGGGAGCAACAGGAAGAGCCCGTCCGTCAGATAACCCTTCGCGGCCCCCGACACCGCGTCGAGGAGGTCCCCTGCCTTCAGCTGCCACTGCTGACGGCCGATCCCGGCCAGCATCGCGACCACCGCTGCTTCATCGACCGTGACGTCGTTGCCATTCGGTGCGGTCCCGGTCATCGGCCTGGCGCGGACGGACTCGATCAGTCCCTCGATCTCCGCCTTGGGGGTTCGGGTGCTTCGGCGCGCATTCGACGTCCCGCTCGCACAGGAGCCCGAGGATGCGAAGCCAGGCCGTCGGGTAATCGACGCCCCAGTAGAAGCCGTCGATGCCCGCCACGAGCGGGAACCCGGAGTCGACCACCATCGCATGGATCCGATCCGGGAACCGCGCGGCGTAGGCCTGCTGCGTCACGGTGGCGTAGGAGGCACCGTAGTAGTCGAAGGCGTCGATCCCGAGTGCGTCGCGGACCGCCTCGACGTCGAGGGCGGCGTCCACGGTCCCGTAGCGGTCCGCACCGCTCCCGAGAAGCCCCGCGCATTCCTCGACGGCGGCCTTCAGTGCGGCGGCGTCAGCCGGACCTGCCTGGAGCTTCGGGCAGTCGATCGTGCCCGACTCGCCGACGCCACGCGGATCGATCAGGACCGTGTCGTGGTGATCCGACCAGTCGGCCATCGGCAGCCATCCATGGTCCGCCCACATCGACGCCCCGGGACCACCGGGGGTCACGATGACCGGCTCCGTCGCCGGGGTCGTCTGCGAGGTGCGGGACTGGATGTAGGCGTGGATCGGGATCGTGCCCCTGGATGGGTCGGACCGGTCGAGCGGCACGTCGACCGTGAGGCATCGCCAGGTCGGATCCGCACAGGTCGGGAGCGACTCGCCAAGGCTCGGGTAGGTCGCGGCCGACGCTGATGCGACGGCGGTCGCAGCAGCCGACGCGATCGCGGAAGACGAGCCTGCAGACGGAGGGGCGGCCGTTGGCGACGGCTTGTCCGACCCGCATGCGGCGACCAGGTACGCGAGCGACAGGATCGCGACGAGACGAACGCGCTGGGATCGACGACCGACCGACATGACCACCTCCCTCTCCATGCTTGTGGTCTCGCGAGGCCCGAAGGTTCCATCTTCGTCGGGGCTGCGCGTGTCGACCCCGCGTTCGTCCTACGTGGTGGAACGGCGGGCGTCGAGGACGACGTCGAGCACGGGCTCGCCCGCGAGATAGCGGCGGATGTTCGCGGTGCAGCGCTCGACGACGTTGGCCATGCTGTTCCGGCTCCCGCCCCCGATGTGCGGCGTGACGATCACCTCCGGCAGGTCGGCGAACGGGTTGACGCCCTCGGGCTCGCCGTCGATGACGTCGAGTCCCGCCCCGGCGAGGTGCCCGCTGACGATCGCAGCGCGCAGGGCCGCCTCGTCCACCAGGCCGCCGCGACCGGTGTTGACGAGGTAGCTGCCACGCGGCATCGACGCGAGCTCCGCGGCGCCGATGAGGTGCCGGGTCTCGTCCGAGAGCGGGAGGTGCAGGCTGACGATCGTCGAGGCGGCGAGCAGCTCCGGGATCGTCCGCCACTCGAGGCCGAGCCGTGCCTCCGCCTCCGGGACGGGGTGCCGCGTCGCATAGAGGATCCGCGGACCGAAGGCGACCAGACGCTCCGCCACGCCCTGCCCGATCTGGCCGAGGCCGATGAGCCCGACCGTCGCGTCGGCCAGGTCGTCGATGCCGGCCTCGATGACCTCGGCGGGCTCGAACCGGCCGGCGCGGGTGGCGAGCTCGGTCGACGACAGCCGCTTGAGCAGCGCCAGCATCAGCATCACGGCGTGTTCCGCCGCGCCCACCTTGTTGACGCCCGGGTTGTAGGCCACGAGCACGCCGGCGGCCTCGGCGGCGGTCCGGTCGATGGGGTCGGTCCCGACCCCGATCTGCTGGATGTACCGGACGGACGGCGCCAAGGCGAACACGTCGGCATCGACCGGCCGCCGCGCGTTGACGAAGATCTCGGCGTCGACGGCGAGGCGGGCGAACTCGCCGGCGTCGAAGCTCCTCACCGCGACGACCTCCACGTCCGCGGGAAGCCGCTCGGCGAACCGCTCGCGGAACGTCGCGAGCGCCGGGTCGATCAGCAGGACCTTGGGCATCGTCGTCGGGCCGGGCCGTCGTCAGATCCCGAGGTCGCGCCGGAACGTCCAGCCGGGATCCGGGTCTGACGTCCACGGACGGGCCGTACGACCGGTGCTCGTTCGCCCAGGCCGTCGCTGCCCCGCGCGCCTCGGCGGCGTCCGGGCTCATGAAATGGATCCGGCGGCGACGTCGTTCGGTCACGTGGCCGGCGGCCACGCCCCCGAGGGCGACGATCGCCTCGGAGAGCCGGTCCTGGGCGTCGCTGACGGCCGCGAGCTCGTTCGTCCCGCGGAAGTGCTCGATCCCGCGCTCGACGGTCACGACGAGGTGCTGCTGGCAGAATGGGTGGTCGATGGGCTTCAACGCCGTGTTGGCACTGATCAGGGCGCCGTCGCTGCGTTGCATCAGCGCCCATGCCTCGCCGGTCGCCTCGGCGGCCCGACGTTCGATCTCGGCCCGAAGCTCGTCGGGCGTCCGTCCGCCGGTCGGGTCATCGAGGAGGTCGATGGTGCCGACCCAACGTTCGACGCCGTCCTCCCCGAGGAGGTGGTCGAGGAAGAGGTACGACGCCTTGGTCCTCGTCAGCGGCGCGGCCCCGGCCAGGCCCGGGTGCCACAGCCGGACATCCACCCGCTCACGACCCTCGTTCCAGCTGGTGATCGCACGGAATCCGGGCAGATCGACCTCCACCCCGTCCAGCTGCAGCGTGCCAAGCGGGCCCGCCTGACGGCTCGCGTGGTACTCCCACGTAGGATCCGGGGTCGGCGCGGCGACCAGCCAGGTCAGGGCGACGGGCCGCAGCGCCGGGTCGCCTTCCGGCGAGACGACCAGCGCGTGCCGGGACTCGACCCCCTTCGACAGCTCCCAGGCGAGTCCGCCGTGGACGTTGGCGACGTTCGCGCCGATCTCGGCCACCATCGAACCCGGATCTCCGGCTTCGATCGACGCGGCGACGCGGTCGGCGGCCCCGGCCCACCACGTCCAGAACCTGGCGATCGCGTCAGAGGGGTCCTGATCCGCCCGCTTCAAGAACCGCATGTGCTCCCTCCCCGGCCCAGTCGCTACGCGACCGCGGCCGAGGCCGACTCGACGGCCGCCTTCGCCTCCGCGGCACCCTGCACGATCCGCTCGACGGCGGCGATCGACGTCGGTCCGCGCGTAAGACGACCGACTCGGCACGCCCGTAGGCCGCCAGCAGGTTGCGTGCGAGCCGTGCGCGCTCGTCCGGCACGTGCCCGATCATCGCGAAGGTCTTCTCGATCTGGATGGCGTGCTCGCGGATGTGCGACGACCACCGCCCGAATCGGAACGCGAGCGTCACCCGGAAGCCCGCCCAGGTCGCTCCGAAGGCGGCCTGCTCGTCGGAGATGCCCGCGAGGCGCTCGACGGTGAGATCGGTCACCTCGTCGAGGCGATCCAGGAGCTCGCGTCACGGTCCCGGCTGCCTCGCTCGTGGCCTCGTCGGGCAGCCCGTCCCAGAGATCGTCCGGCGCGCCGCCGGGCATCGCCGGGTCCCCGGCCGCGTATCCCTGCGAGAGCCACCACGCGCCGCCCCAGCCGTAGCCGCGCTGGCCACCGATGATGTGGCCCATCGTCAGGCGGATCGACCATTCGCCGCCGCCGGGGTCCGCATCGAGCAGCGCGTCGTCCAGCGGCATCAGCAGCCCGTGCAGGTCCCAGCGCGCGGCCGTCGTCGGGCCGACGAGCCGGGCCGCGATCGTCTCGCCCGGGTCGCGGCCGACGCCGCCGTCCTCGCCTCGATCTCGGCGAGCTCCAGCGACTCGGCGGCGCGGTAGGCGCCGTAGCGGACCTCCTCCTCGCTGCCGCCGATCCACGCCCATGGCTGGGCCAGCGCGGCCTCGGGGATCGCCAGGAGGCCGCGCGCCGCCGCGATCACGTCCGCGCGAGCGCCGATCAGGGCCGGGTGGAGGGGCCGGGCGACCGCGTCGTCGGTCCAGCGATAGAGGAGCGCATCGGTCCGGGTGTCGTCGGTCATGCGTCGAGAGTAGGCGGTCCGACTCCCGGCGTGGTGGCGCCATGTCGGGCCGCCGTCGCGGCCGTCCGGTCAGCCCGGGGACGGCGTGATCCGAGCCAGCGGGATCTGCCGGCCGGACTTCCTGGGGTAGTCGGCAAACCAGGGCAGCGCGTCCACGTGCCGTTCCCAGAGGCGCGTGCGGTCCGGTTCGGGCACGAGCGTCGCGGTGGCCTCGAAGACGCGGTTCCCGCGCTCGATCGTCACGTGCGGGTTCGCCGCGAGGTTGCGGAGCCACAGCGGATCGGTGCGCGAGCCGCCGGCCGTCCCGGCGACGATGAAGTCGTCGCCGTCCTTCGACCACGTGAGGACCGCGCGACGCGGCTGGCCGGTCACGGCACCGGTCGAGGTCATGATCAGCAGCGGGTGCCCGGCCAGCGGGCCGGTGGTCACGTTGCCGTCGTGCGCGCGCATGTCGGCGATGACGCGGTCTTCGAACGTCGGCGCGGCGGTGTCCGTCAAGGGGGAGCTCCTTCGCGGGTCGCGGGGTCGCGGAGATGGACGGCGGACTGGGACACGCCGCGTGTCGCGGGAACGATGGCATGAAAGCCGGGACGCTGACAAACGGTCCACCCCCGGTCGACGTCGGGCATCATGCGGGCATGGCCGATCCCTCGCGAGCCTCCGACCGCCCGCCCACGACCTCGACCTTCGACGCGGCGGCCTGGGGAGAGCGGCCGTTCTCGGGGACGAGGCACGAGGCGGTCCTGTTCGACGGCGTGGACCTCGCCGACCTGACGATCCGTGGGGCGTCGTTCGACGGATGCACGTTCCGGGACTGCCGGTTCAATGCCTCGACGCTCCTCGACACCGCCCTGACCAACTGCACGCTGGTCCGCTGCTCGTTCTTCGACACGACCTTCAAGGGCTGCAAGCTGGTCGGCAGCCAGTTCGAGTCCGGCGACCACAAGCTGATGCGGATCGAGGGCGGCGACTGGTCGCTCGTGGCGATGCGCGGCGCCGACCTGACCGAGGCGACCCTGACCGGGGTGCGGTTGCGCGAGGCCGACCTGAGCGGCGCCCGCTTCGATGGCGCCAGCGTCCGCGACACCGACCTGTCCGGGGCGAACCTGCACCGCTCCTCGTTCCGCGGCTCGGACCTCCGGGGCAGCGACCTGTCGACCCTCGACCCGCTGAACGTCGACATCGTCGATGCCAGGATCGACATCGAGCAGGCCGTCGCGATCGCGGAAGCGCTCGGGCTCCGCGTCGGCTAGAGGGCGGTCCGTGTCGCCTGGGTGATGGCGATGACCATGACGACGAGTCCGGCCATGTAGAGGATCACGAGCACGCGGCGGGCCGGCTGCGTCCTCGCGATGCGCTCGGGATCGGGGGGCGGCTGCTTCGGGCGGCGCCGCGACGCCACCGCGTTCCAGCCCAGCACGACGACATTGACGCCGATCAGGATCAGGAACCAGGCGAGATCGCCGATGAAGGCGGGCAGGATCGCGACCGCGGCGAGGGCGATCACCGATCCGACCGCCACGAGGGCCAGCATCCCGCTCTGGCGCCGGATCGCCTCGGCGCCGCCGCCGAGGTACAGCGCGATGATCAGGAATGTCATCGTCCAGACCCACAGGAAGACCGCCGCGGCCAGGAGCGCCGGGCTGAGGCTGCCGTCGATCATCAGGGCGATCGTGACAGAACCGCGGCGGCCGGTCGTGCCGCCCCGGCGTCAGCGCACGATGAACGCCGCGATGACGCCCACGAGCCCGGTCGCGGCCAGGCAGACCACGGCGATCGTCAGGGCGAACCATCCGGTCGTCATCGACGGGGCGACCGGACCGATCTCGGGTCCGGCCGCGGCGATGACCGGCCACGGCTCGCGCCCGTCGTCGATCGCGACCTCGGCTTCCAGGATCGCGAGGCATTCGCGGACATGCCGTCGCGGCACGCCATCCGGCAGCGCGGCCCAGCGCTCGTGGAGGTCCGCGGAGATCCGGCCGGGCGCCACCGTACAGGTCCACGAACCGCCGGTTCACCTCGCGCGCGAAGGCGTCCTCGGGGCCGGTGTCCTCCTCGGCATCGAACGCCGCGCGGGCCGCGTCGAGCCGACCCAGCTCCGCCAGGACCACGCCCGCGCCCGGCGTGCCCGCGTTCGCCATGAGCCACTTCCGCGAGGCTTCCGGCCCGCGCGGACGGGCCGCGCCGTCGTGCTGCTCCTTCCATTCCGCGCGTTCGTAGTCGTCGTGGTCGCGAAGGATCTCGAAGACCCGCCGATCCGCCGGCCGTCGCAGCCAGGACCACGCGACGACCGAGCCCGCCGGGGCCAGGACGAGCCGTCGTGAGCACGGCCAGGGGGACCTGGCGCGTCACCAGGACGACGACGATGCCGGCCATCACCGCGACGATGACCGTCCGCAGCTGGAGCCGGTAGGAGGCGATCGTCGGGGCGTGCAGCGACCGTGCGAGGCGCATCGCGCGGTCACGGGCGTCCCGCTCGACGGCCTCGGCGCCGGCCGGTCCCACGTGGTCAGCCGGCCTCGGTCTCGGCGAGGCGGACCTTGACGACCCTCGTCACGAGATCGGCCGGGATCGGACGGCTGGCCGGGAAGCGGAGGGTCGCCTTCCCCGCCAGGTAGGGCGTGAGCTCGTCGCCGAGCGCCGCCATCACCGCGCCGCTGGCCGGGAACAGGCTGTAGTGCTGCTTGAACGCCGCGTACGAGACCAGGAACCGCCCGTCCCGGTAGAGCGCGGGCATCTGATAGGAGATGGTCTCGGTGGCGTCGGGCGCGGCCGCGTTGACGGTCCGGCGCAGCGTCTCGACGCCCGCACGCCGGTCGGACGGCAGGCCGGCGAGGTACGCGTCCACGGTCGCGGGTCCGGCCATCGGTGACTCCTTCGGGTGCGGCGGGGGCCGGCCCGATCATCGCATGGGCTGCGCGCGCCGCGCGGCTAAAGGGTGCGGCCCGTGGAAATAGCCAACCCTCCCGATGCGCTCCGGTCCCTAAAGGCCCGACGCTGTCGAGGTACCAACGGGACGTGCGCAACACACCAGAGGAGATCTCGATGTTCCTGCTCCTGGCGATCGCGGCGCTCGCGTTCCTTGGGATGCTCGCGTCGGCCTTCGGGGTCGACACGAGGGATGGGTTCCGGCGATAGCCGGCAGACCCATGGCTTACCCCTACCCCCACCTCCATGGAGGAGCGACCCATGACCGTGATGACGGCAGCACCGGACCTGGCCGCGATCAAGCAGCGCCAGCAGGCGACCTGGTCGAGCGGCGACTACCACATGATCGGGACGCAGATCCTGATCGTCTCGGAACTGATGATCGAGGCCCTCGACGTCCACTCGACGGAACGGGTGCTCGACGTGGCGACCGGGAGCGGCAACGCCGCCCTCGCAGCCGCGCGGCGTGGCTGTGACGTCGTCGGCGTCGACTACGTCCCATCCCTGCTCGACCGGGCCCGCCGGCGCACCGAAGCCGAAGGCCTGAGCATCGAGTTCCTCGAGGGCGACGCCGAGGCCCTCCCCTTCCCCGACGGCAGCTTCGACGTCGTGAGCACGGTCTTCGGGGCGATGTTCGCCCCCGACCAGGAGCAGACGGCGAACGAGCTCGCGCGGGTGACCCGCTCGGGCGGCCGGATCGGGCTCGTGGCCTGGGCCCCGGAGGGGTTCATCGGCCAGCTGTTCAAGACGATCGGGCGCCACGTGCCGCCGCCGGTGGGGCTGTGCTCGCCGATCCATTGGGGCACGGCCGCGCGGCTCGAGGAGCTCTTCGGCGATTCCATCGCGGAGCTGCGGACCGAGAAGCGCCACTACACGTTCCGCGAGCGCTCGCCCGAGGCGTTCGTCGACTACTGGCGCCGCTACTACGGCCCGACGCTCAAGGCCTTCGACGCCGTGGGCGCAGACGGGTCAGCCGCACTCCGAGGCCGACATCGTCGACCTGATCGCGCAGCACAACCGCGCGGACGACGGGACGATGGTCGTGCCGAGCGAGTATCTCGAAGCCGTGATCGTCAAGCGATAGCGGCCCGCGGGACCCGCGCACGGGGAAGCGCGCGGGTCCCGCTTCTCCCCCTCAGCGGAACAGGCTGGTGGCGACGGGGGCCAGGGTGCCGATCCACAGGGCCACCGCGGCGACGAACGCGGCGACGGCCATCGTCAAGGCCACGATCCCCTCGATGCGCAGGCGGACGTGGGTCCGCTGGGCGCCTCGGCCTTCGAACGGGTCGCCAAGGGTCTTCGGTCCACGGATCATCGGGGGTTCCTCCTGCAGACAGCGTGGCTGGGGTCGCGAGCGGCGGGCCGACATCGTCGCTCGTCGCCGGTCCCGTTGACCAGCCGGACCTTCGGACCACTCGGCTCGACCTTCGTCGACAGGTAGTTGCACGCGCAACCATCTGTCGTGTACACTCCCGCCATGACACAGATGCAATTCGGGGTCTTCACGGTCGGCGACGTGACGACGGACCCGACGACCGGCCGCACGCCGACCGACGAGGAGCGCGTGCGCGCCATGGTGGCGATCGCGCTCAAGGCCGAAGAGGTCGGCCTCGACGTCTTCGCCACCGGCGAGCACCACAACCCGCCCTTCGTGCCGTCCTCGCCGACCACGATGCTGGGCTATATCGCGGCGAAGACCGATCGCCTCATCCTGTCCACCGCGACCACGCTGATCACGACCAATGACCCGGTCAAGATCGCCGAGGACTACGCGATGCTCCAGCACCTGGCCGACGGGCGCGTCGACCTGATGCTCGGCCGCGGCAACATGGGCCCGGTCTACCCGTGGTTCGGCCAGGACATCCGCAACGGGATCGCCCTCGCCTACGAGAACTACGCGCTGCTCCACCGGTTGTGGCGCGAGGACGTCGTGGACTGGGAGGGCAAGTTCCGCACCCCGTTGACCGGGTTCACGTCGACCCCTCGCCCGCTGGACGGCGTCCCGCCGTTCGTGTGGCACGGCTCGATCCGCAGCCCGGAGATCGCCGAGCAGGCGGCCTACTACGGCGACGGGTTCTTCCACAACAACATCTTCTGGCCGAAGGAGCACGTCCAGCGGATGGTCGCGCTCTATCGCCAGCGCTTCGAGCACTACCAGCACGGCCCCGCCGACCAGGCGATCGTCGGGCTCGGCGGACAGGTGTTCATGCGCGCCGACTCGCAGGAGGCGATCAAGACGTTCCGCCCATACTTCGACCACGCCCCGGTCTACGGCGGCGGGCCGAGCCTCGAGGACTACATGGACCAGACCCCGCTGGTCGTCGGGAGCCCGCAGCAGGTGATCGACCGGACGCTGGCGTTCCGCGACGTCGTCGGCGACTATCAGCGCCAGATGTTCCTCGTCGACCATGCCGGCCTGCCGCTCGAGGAGGCCCTCGACCAGATCGAGATGCTGGGCGAGCTCGTGGTCCCGGTCCTGCGCCGGGAGTTCGCGATCGGCCGTCCGGCGGCCGTCCCCGACGCGCCGGTCCACCCGCGCGTCGCTGCGGCGGCCGGCAGCAAGCCCGCCGCCGGATCCCGAGGCGGAACCCGTCCCGGCATGAGCGCGAACGGGCCGCGGTCCCTGGTCGTCGTCAGCGGCGGGCTCGGCCCAGCCGTCGTCGACGCGCCTGCTGGCCGACCGGATCACGGCCGCGACCGAGCGGCATCTCCGGGACGCGGGCGTCGAGCCCGCCGTCGAGGTCATCGAGCTCCGCGAGCACGCGCACGAGCTGGTCAACCACCTGCTGACGGGGTACCCGAGCCCGACCCTGCAGGCGGCGACCGACGCGGTCCTCGCCGCCGACGGCCTGATCGCCGTGACGCCGATCTTCAGCGCGTCGTACAGCGGCCTCTTCAAGCTCTTCTTCGACGTGATCGAACGGGGCGGGTTCGCCGGCAAGCCCGTCCTGATCGCGGCCACCGGTGGGACGGCCCGCCATTCGCTGGCGCTCGAGCACGCGATGCGGCCGCTGTTCGCCTATCTGAACGCGGCCACCGTCCCGACCGCGGTCTACGCCGCCACCGAGGACTGGGGCGAGGGCGCGCTGGCCGCCGACGGCCGGCTGGTGGACCGGATCGACCGCGGGGCACTGGAGCTGGCGAGCGCCGTCGCCGCCAGGCCGCATGGCGGTCCGCGCGACCCGTTCGCGGGCCATGTCCCGTTCGAGGACCTGCTCCGCCAGGGCTAGCCGGGCGCGAGCGCCGACTTCAGCGCGAGGATGCGCTGGTACGAGGCCAGCAGCGTCGCCGGGTCGAGCGACCCGCCCTTCGCGTCCTTGACCAGCCGGCGGAAGGCGGCCGCGGACGTCCCCTCGCTGCCGGTGATGAGGAGCATGTCCGTGCCCGCCTTCGCCGCGAGCTCGGCGAGGTCCCCGCTGGAGACGCCGCGGGACTTCGCGGTGCCGTCGAGCGAGTCCGTGATGGTCACGCCCCCGAAGCCCATGACCCCGCGCAGGAGCGTGTCGCCGATCGCCCGCGACCAGCCGGCGGCGGCATGGGCGTCATAGGCCGGGTAGGTCGCGTTCGACAGCATGATCATCGGGACCCGCTCGCTGATCGCCGCCTGGTAGGGCTGCAGGCCGGCACCCAGCTCGTCCTGTGACGCGTCGATGACCACGACGTGGCTGTCCGTGTTCTGCGTCGCGAGGCCGATCCCCGGGAAGTGCTTGAGCGACGGGAGGACGTCGCCGGCCTCGAGACCCGCCGCGAACGCGTCCGCGACCTCCGTCACGGTCGCCGGCGACATCGCGAACGTCCGCCCGGCGGCCTCCATGAACGAGCCCGCGCCCGACGGGACGTCGGCGACGGGCGCGAAGTCCACGTTGATGCCGAGGTCGCGCAGGGCGCTGGCGGTCGCCAGCCCCTGATCGCGCGCCACCGAGGGACGGCCGTCAGCCGCCCATCTCGGCCGGCGTCAGGGTCGGCGGCGCCCACGGGATCCGCTTGATCTCCCCGCCTTCCTGGTCGACGCCGATCAGCAGGGTGGGCTGTCCACCCTTCGTCGCGGCCGCCTGGAGCGATGCCGTCAGGTCGCGGAGCTCGGCCGCGGTCCGGATGTTGGGCGGGAACAGGATCACGCCACCGATCTCGCCGCGCTCGATGCGCCCCAGCAGCGCGGGAGACGCGGTCGTGCCGCTCATCCGGATCACGAGCTTCTGGCCGATCAGCTGCGCGGCGGTGGGTGCCGTCGCGGGCGACGACGACGGCTTGGACGTCGCGGTCGGCTCCGGCCGTTGCGGTCGGCCCGGCCGACGCGGTCGGCTCGACGCTGGGCCGCGGCGATCGGCCCCACGCTGGGCGATGGGCTCGGCGTCACGGGCGCGCAGGCGAGCGACGAGCAGGCAGGCGGCGATGGCCGCCGCCCACGACCGATCCGGTCGCATCGAGGCCGGTCAGGCCCGGGCGACGAGGGCCGGCGGGACCGGCCCGGTCACGCCGTTCAGCACGGTCGGGATCGCCGGTCCGGCGTGCACGTCGCCGGCCTCGGCGAGCGTCTCGGTCGTCGCGAAGATCTCGCCCCCGGATGCCTGCGCCGCGACTCGCGCCGCGACATGGACACCCTTCCCGCTGTAGTCGTCGCCGCGGCGGTTGGCATCGGCGGTGTGGAGTCCGATCCGCACCGCGATCGCGAACCCGCTCGAGTCGCGCTGGGCGCGCAAGGCCCGCTGGATGGCGATGCCGGCGTCCAGGGCGGCCCGCGCGGACGTGAAGGCCGCGAAGAACCCGTCGCCGGTCGAGTTGACGATGACCCCTCCCCCGCCCGTGATCAGGTTCCGGAGCACATCGTCGTGCCACCGCAGCAACCGCTCCCACGCCTGGTCGCCGAGGGCCTCGGCGAGGTTCGTCGACCCGACGATATCCGTGAACATGAAGGTCATCCGTGCGGACACCGGCCCGCTCCGGCGATCCTCGGCGTCGCGGAGCTCGCGCTCTGCCGCCTCGATGTCCAGCCTCGCTCCGAGCCGGCGGAACTCCTCGAGCGCAGCGGTCAGCTCGAGGTCCGCGTCATCCTCGTCGGCGACGGCTCGGAGCGCGCGGGACAGGACGGCGCGCGACCTCGCCACCTCGTATGGCGCACCGACCTCGCGCCAGCCCTTGATCGACGCTCGGAGGACGTCGGCCGCGCCAGCGGCGTCACCCTCGGCGAGGAGGACGCGCCCGAGGGTCGCCTGCCGCCCGGCCTCGACCGCCGGCGATGGATACGACGCCGCGATCTCGTCGAGGGCCACGACCGCCGAGCGCGCCACCGCGAGGTCCCCGGCAGCGATGGCGATCTCGGCCTGCGCCGGGAAGAGCCGCGCCCGTCCCGATCGACCCCAACCGCTCTCCGCGACCGCCGCGTCGATCGCGGTCGCCGCGATCTTGACCTTGCCTTCCGCCAGGCGGATCAGGGCGAGGGCCGGTTGTGGCGAGCGGCCGCGGGCGTGCGCCTCGCGCAGGGCGGCCTCGGCGCCGGCGAAGTCGCCGCGCAGCCGGCGGATGTCGCCGATCGCGTAGTACCCGTCGGCCTGCGGCGGCGTGGCGTTGTAGGCGCCGAGTTCCGTCGTCGCCTTCTCGAGGTCCAGCTCTGCGCTCTCCCATGCACCGCCGACGGCCGCGATCTCGGCTCGGTGGATCCTGCAGATGCCCGGGAACCCGGTCAGGGCCTGGCGATGGCAATAGCGCTCCGTCGCCTCGATCCACTCGTTCGCACGTCGGTAGTCCGTGAGGTCCCGGCAGGCGCTGATCATCGAGCAGGCCGCGACACCGGTCGTGAACGGCGACAGCTCGCCGTTCACCGCGGCGATCGACGCCTCCTCCATCATCGCGATGCCGGCCGTCGTCTGGCCGTTCGCGATCTTCAGGGAGCCCATGTTGATCAGCCCGTACGCCTTGAGGTCGGCGTCGGCCGCGCTCTCGCCGATGGCGATGGCACGCTCGGCCAGGACGAGCGCGGCATCGACATCGCCGGCGATGGCCGCCCCGAGACTCTTGATCAAGGCCAGGTAGCCGTGGGCGTAGGTGTCGCCCTCGGCGCCGAGGATGCGCTCGGCGCGTCGGACCCACACCGTCGAGATCGCATGATTGCCCGAGAACGCGTAGTCGCGGCCGAGGTCGAGGGCGATGTAGGCGGCCCGGATCTCGTTGCCCTCGGCCTCGTAGACCTTGAAGGCGCGCTCCTTGACCTCGCGCTCGAGATCGGCCCTGGCGACGAAGAACGCGGCCTGGCCGAGTCGCTCGAGGTCCTCGCCGGAGAGCGGGCCGGCCGCGTCCGCCTGGGTGAATCGGTCGAACGCGTCATTCCATTCGTGCCGAGTGAGCGCGTCCCGTCCTGCCTGGAGGAGGTCGCCGGTCGCGTCATCCACGGGAGAGGTGGCGTCGCTCATCGGCCGCCATCGTGCGCGTTCCGTGCGATAGAGTCGGCGGACGGGCATCGGCGGTCTGGAGGATGCGATGGGCGACGGCGTTCGCGAGATGCGGCTGGTCGTGACGGCCGAGGACTACGACGACGCGCTGCGCTTCTACCGCGACGTCCTGGGCCTGCCGGAGCTTGCCGCGTTCTCGTCGGCGGGCGGCCACGTCACGATCCTCGACGCCGGCCGGGCCACGCTCGAGCTGACCGACCCGGTGCACGCCGCGTACATCGACCAGGTCGAGGTCGGCGGGCGGGTCGCGGGTCACATCCGGGTCGCGTTCCGGGTGGACGACGCCCGCGAGGCGACGGCACGGCTCGAGGCGGCCGGGGCCGCGGTCATCGCGCCACCGGTGGTGACGCCGTGGCGGTCGCTCAACGCCCGGCTCGACGCGCCCGCGGGACTCCAGCTGACGCTGTTCGAGGAGCTCGGCGAGGCCTAGGCCGAGGTCCCGGCCCAGGGCGAGCGGGCCATCCAGCCCGCGAGATCGCCCTGGTGGAGCAGGCGCGAGCTCTGGCAGCCGCTGCGCGTCTCGGTCTCGCGCCGGATCGCCGCGAGGAATCGGCGATCGAACCCGCGCCTCGGGAACTCGCGCATGACCCCGTCGCGGACCGCGTCGACCAGCTCGTAGCCGTCGCCTCGGACGTCGAGGCCGGTCGAACGGTCGAGCAGCACGGACTCGACCCCGTCGTCGAGGCCCACGCCCGGCGCCATGTGCAGGATGATCGCGATCGCCGCCCGGTCCGCGGCGTCCGGGTCCATGCCGGCCCGCTCGAGGAAGCGGCGGGCGATCTCGGCGCCTTCCACCTCGAAGCACATCGTGTTCCGCGGGATGCGGGTGAGCCCGTAGTCGTGCATCAGCGACGCGGTCCACAGGATCTGCGCGTCGAAGTCCCAGCCCTCGCCCTCGGCGATCGCCGCGCCCCAGCAGTAGGCCCGGACGGAGTGGGTCAGGAGGTAATCGGGCAGCGAACGATGCGCCCAGCGCCACGTCGCGCCCGAGACGTCGTCCTGCGGCACGGCGATGCCCCCGATGGCCCTCGGCAGCGCGGGCGCGTTCCTCGTCACGTGCGCCTCCTCCTACCAGACGTCGCCGGGCCGCCAGTCGCAGCTGATCGAGGCGTCGCGATCCAATGATGGCGTCGTCGGGGTCGAGCGGACGAGGATGAAGCCCTCCTCATCCGGGGTCCGCTCCAGGCCCGATGGGGTGCGCACGAACGCCTGGCCCCTCCACGTCGTCCAGCCGAGTCGCTCGTAGAACGAGTGCCGGCCGGTCCCGAGGACACCGAGCTCGAACCGCTCGTCGATGTAGGCATCGACGTCCTCCATCAGCCTGGACCCGATCCCCTGCCCCTGGCGGCCGGGCGCGACCGCGACGGCCTCGACGTAGCCGGTCCGAAGCGGCAGCCCGCCGATCTCGATCGGGCGTTCGATGACCGAGGCGTGCGCGACGATCGATCCGTCGAGATCGGCCAGGAAGTGCGTCCCGCCGAGCGAATGGTCCCAGTCCGTGGTCGTGAAGCGCTCCTCCAGGGTCGGCCCGAACGCCGAGATGAGGAGCGTGCGGGCGGCGACCAGGTCGGCGTGGTCGACCTCCGAGGTCGACAGCCGGCGGATGCGGAGGTCGTCCGGCGCTGGTCATCGGTCGAGGAGGGCGCGGCGCACGTAGTCGTTCCGGAACGTGCCGTCGGGGTCGAAGCGATCGACCAGCGCCGTGAAGTCACGGAGCCGCGGGTACGTGGCCTGGATCGCCTCCGGCGCCATCGTCGAGAGCTTCCCCCAGTGCGGTCGCGGCTCGAACGGCGCGAGCGCCGCCTCGAGGGCTGGCAGCAGCTCGCGGACGCTCGGCCAGTCGGGCACCCAGGTGAAATGGAGCGCGACCGACTCGCGGCCGACCGCCGTGCTCATCCAGAGGTCGTCGGCGGCGACCGTCCGGACCTCGGAGACCTGCAGGAGCGGGGCGATCCGGTCACGGAGGCCGTCGATGGCGATGAGCGCGTCGACCGCGTGCCGGCGCGGCAGCAGGTATTCGGTCTGCAGCTCCGCCCCGGCGCTCGGCATGTGGTCCATCCGGAAGTGCGGCAGGCGCTCGTGCCACGGCCCGGGCACCCCGAGCTGCGCCGTGCAGGCGTCGGCGGGCATCCGCCGGATCGGGTGGATCGGGACGGTGGCGCGGGTCGCGCCGTGGAGCGTGGGCGGCGGCGCGAACTCGACGCCCGGCTCGACCCGTCGCTTGAGCCAGACCTCCTCGAAGACCGGGCCGCGCCATTCGCTGAACAGGCTGACGCTGTCGGCGAGCGCCGTGATCTCGTCGAAGTGCTCGGCGACGGCGGCGAGCGGGAGGTCCTCGTAGAGGTCCTGGCGCACCTGGAACGTCGGCTCGAGGCGGAGCGTGACGCCGCGTCACGACGCCGAGCGCCCCGAGCCCGACGACCGCGCCGGGGAACGTCTCCGGGTCCTCGACGCGCGACAGGGTGACGACCTCGCCGTCGGCCCGCAGCAGCTCGACGGCCGTGACCGCCGTCGCGAGGTTGCCGTTCCGATCGCCCGATCCGTGGGTCGCCGTCGCGCACGCCCCGGCCACCGAGATGTGCGGCAGCGAGGCGAGGTTGTGCAGCGCGAACCCCGCGGCGTCCAGCGGTCCGCAGAGCTCCCCATAGCGCACGCCGCCGTCGACCGTGACCGTGCCCGCCGCCCGGTCCAGCTCGAAGACGCGCGGCATGGCCGCCAGCGAGACCTGGTCGCCGGTCGTGTCGGCGATGTCGTTGAACGAGTGCCGCGATCCCAGGACGCGGAGCGAGCGCCCGCGGCGAACGATGTCCCGGAGCTCGTCCAGCGAGCGCGGCTCGTGGAGGGCGCGCGCCTGGTAGGCGTGGTTGCCGGCCCAGTTCGTCCGGGTCGCTGGCGCACGGCGATCGTCGGTTGCCGTCATCGGGTGCCCGGTCAGAAGTCCCGACGGCCGGCGAACGTCTCGATCACGCCCGGACGGGTCAGCTCGTAGATCGCGAGCCGGTGGCCGCCCGGTCCAGAGAACGAGCGGACCGGGCCTTGCGGGATCTCGAGCGCGTGATCCGCCGTCCAGCCGCGCGCCTCGAGGTCCCGGCGGCCACGGCGAGGTCGCCCACGCGGTAGACGAGCACCGGCCGGTCGCCCTCGAGATGGCCGGCGAGCAGGAGCTGCGGCGGGCCCTCGGTCAGCTCGACCATCGCGACCCGGGTCCCCATCCCGTCGATCGCGAACACCAGCCGCCCGCCGAGGACCTCGGTGAAGATAGCCGACGTCGGCGGCGACGTCGCGGCTCGGCATGTAGACGTAGTCCAGCTGCTCGAACATGGGCGTCCTCATCGTACGCCGCGAACGACGCCTCGCCGCCCGCGGTAGGCTCGCGGCGTGACGCCCCAGACATTCCCGATCCGGCTCGGCGCCCGGTCGAAGCCGCTCCTGCGCCTGTTCGGGGTGACCGGGCCGGAGACCGCCTACGTGGACCTCGGCGGCGGCCTGCTCGACGCGCGGTTCGGCGCGTCCTCGATCCGGACCTCGATCAGCAACATCGCGTCGTGGCGGATCGAGGGTCCGTGGCTCTGGATCACGGCGATCGGCGTGCGCCGGAGCATCCGGAACGGCGACGTCACGTTCGGCGGGTCCCCGCACGGCGGCGTGCGCATCGACTTCCGCGAGCCCGTCCAGTTCGGGCCGTTCCGGCCGCCCGCCCTGTACGTGACCGTCGACGACCTCGAGGGCCTGGCGGCCGCGCTCACCGCGTATGGCATCAGCGGCACCGACGCGAGGACCGCGACCGAGTCGTGATCCGGCGGAGGCCGCCTAGTCCGGCCGGATGTTCAGGTTGTAGCGGAAGACGTTGTCCGGGTCGTAGCGGCGCTTGACCGCGATCAGCCGCGCGTACCGCTCCGCCCCGTAGGCCGCGCGCACGCGATCGGGCGTCTCGTCGACGGGCGCGTAGTTCGCGTAGCCGGCGCCGCTCAGGGATGCGGGCAGCAGCGCGTCGGCATAGGCCCGCGCCCAGGCGATCTGCTCGGCGTCGTCGGCGGCGTCCTCCCAGATCGCGATCCCGCTGATGTTCCAGCCGGCCGCCGCGCTGGCCGAAGGCCGCCCCGCCAGCCGGCTCCTGCCGCGCCACCCCGGACATGGCCTCGATCAGCACGAACGACACCGCGCCCGGCCGCGACGCCATCGCCCGGACCGTCGTGTCGATCACGGCGTCGTCGAGCTCGCGGACGAAGTGGCCCTTCCAGTAGTGCCGCAGGCCGAACGGCAGCTGGCCGCTGGCGGCCTGCACCTCGAGGTAGGTCTTGGGGCCGATGTCGTCGTCGACGGGGCCGAGGGCGCGCAGCGGCGCGACCAGCGCGTCCCCCGCCTCGGCCGGGCCCTGGAACACGGCCGTGACGCTCATGGTCAGCGGTCCGCCCGGCGTGGGGTCGTCCTCGGGCAGGTGCGGGCCGGTCACGAACAGCACCATCTCGGGCGGCATGACCGCCGCCAGCGCCGCGACCTCCTCCAGGACCTCGCGCGCCAACGCGATCGGATAGGTCAGGTAGCCCGAATGGAGCGGACCCAGCGGATGGAGCGCGAACTCGAACGCGGTCACGATCCCGAAGTTGCCGCCGCCGCCACGGAGCGCCCACAGCAGCTCCGGGTCGCCGCCGTCACCGGCGATCACGACCGAGCCATCGGCCGTGACGACCTCCGCGCCGACCAGGTGGTCGCAGGTGAGGCCGTTGGTGCCCATCAGGAAGCCGAGGCCGCCGCCGAGCGCAAGCCCGCCGACGCCGGTGTCCCCGAACGTCCCGCCGGTCATCGCCAGGCCGTGCGGCACGGTCGCTGCATCCACGTCGTTCCAGATCGCGCCGCCACCCACGCGGACCCGGCGCCGCTCGGGGTCGACCACGACCTCGCGCAGGTGGCGCAGGTCGATGACCGCGGCGTCGTCCGCCGTGGCGTGGCCCGCGACGTTGTGCCCGCCCCCGCGGACGGCGATCGGCAGGCCCTCGTCCCGGGCCCAGCGAACGGCCGCCGCGACCTCCTCGGTCGACCTCGGGCGGATGACCACCGCCGGCCGGCGGTCGATGGTCCCGTTGAAGGTCGAGCGGGCCTCGTCGTAGTCGGTGTCGTCGGGCAGGATCCAGCCGCCCGGGAAGGCCGCCCGAGCCTGGTCCGTGGTCATCATCGGGGGCGTCCCTCATGGAGCGTGGCGATGGACTTCTCGATCCGCCGCTGGCGGGTCTCGTCGGTCTTGGCCCCGTCGATGGAGAGGACGTGCCAGGAGCGGTTGCTGTACGAGAGGCCGTCGAACGTCCGTCTCGGGCCTCCGGGTCCGCGTCGAGCGCGGCGGCGAAGTCGTCGGGGACCGCGACCTCGCGCGGCGCGGTGTCGAGCTCGAGGTCGACGTCCACCTCGTCGCCGGCCGCCAGACCGGCCGCGGCGCGATGCTCCGCGCTCACGCCGACCATGTAGACGCCGCCCATGACGGCGACCGTGTTCCGGTAGGTGTAGCCGTTGATGGTGACCCGGACGGGCGGGCGCTTCCCCGCGCCGAGCCCGGTGACGACGTCGTCGGGGATCTCGATGCCGGCCGCGTTCTTGCCGCTCGCGAGGATGGTGGTCCGAAACCGCATGGTCCCGAGTCTACCCAATCGCGGGACCCGGCTCGGCCATCGGCTGACGGCTCACCAGGACCAGCGCGCCCGCGCAGGCGAAGGCCAGGAGGACCGTCCCGAGCATCGCGACCGTCAGGCCGACCGTGACCGAGAGGAAGCCCATGATCGGCGGATAGATGATCGAGCCGACGACCGCCGAGCCGCCCAGGAACCCCGACACCGCCGACGAGCGCTCCGGGTAGCGGTCGCCGCCGATGACGATGATCATCGGGAAGACCGGGCCGGTCGCGAACCCCGCGAGCGCGAAGAGCGCGACCGAGACCGGCAGCGACGGGATCAGGATCGCGCCGATGAGCACCACCCCGGTCGCGGCGGCCGAGACGATCGTGAACCGCGTGTGGTCGTAGCGGTCCGACAGCCGCGCCGCGGTCAGCCGGCCGAGGGTGAGCCCGGCCCAGAACAGCGCCAGGGCCGTCGTCGCCTGGGTCAGGGGCGCCGGCTCGAGGAACCGGACGAGCCAGTTCGAGACGCCCACCTCGCCAGCGACATAGCAGGCGATGGCCAGGGCGAGCAGCAGCAGCGGCGTCGGCAGGCGGCGGCGCCCGCCGCTCGCCACGACCGGCACGTCGGTCTCCGCGGCGGCCGTCCCGCGATGACGGCCCGACGGCATCGCGACGATCGCGAACAGGATCCCGACGACGATGGCCACGACGCCGGTCCCCATGAGGATCGACTGCCACGCCGTGCCGCCCTCGACGAGCCGGCCGACGACCAGCGGCGCCGTCAGCGCCCCGAGGCTGAAGCACAGGTGGAGCAGGTTCAGCGCCCGGCCGCGCTCGGTCTTGAAGAGGTCGAGGAACAGCCCGTTCCCGCCGCCGTCGATGACGCCGACCCCCAGGCCGGCGGGCAGGGCCGCGAGCAGGAAGACGGGCCACGACGGCGCCGCGCCCAGGGCGATCAGCCCGACGCCGTGGAGCACGGCCCCGAGCGACAGCACCGTGCGCCGGCCGACCCGCTCGGTCAGGAGCCCCCCGCCGAGCGACCCGGTCGGCGTACACGACCGCGTACAGGAAGTAGAAGACGCCGATCCCCGCGTCCGACTGCGCGAACCCGTCCTTCACCGAACGGATCAGCGACGGGATGAGCAGGCCGCTCCAGCCGATGAGCAGGAACGAGGCGGCCCCGAGGAGTCCGGCCGCGGGCGGCCATCGACGTGGCTGGTCGGTCACCCGCCCGATGCTATCGGGTCCGGCCGGTCGAGGAGGGCCGCGAACCGCTCGGCGCGCGACAGGCGCGTGATCCGCGCCGCCTCACGGACCAGGATCGCGGAGCTGCGGCTCGTCGATCGGGTCGCCCGGCTCGAACGTCAGCCAGCGGACACGCTGGGTGGTGCCCTCCCCTTCGAGGACGCGGCCGGGGTCGTCCATGAAGACGCCGTACTGGAACCCGAGATGGACGTGCTCCTGCTCGGCCCAGACGAAGCAGCAGAACGCCGTCTTGCGCCCCGACGGGATGTCGTAGCCGATCAGCCGCCAGCCGGGCCGGACGGCCTCGATGGCATCGGGGAGCGCGCGACGGACGATGCGGCGCAGCCGCTCCGCGATGTCGCGCATCGGCGCCGGGTACCCGGCGAGCAGCGCCTCGGGTGGCATCGAGTCCATGCGGCCATCATCGGCGGTGGTCCGGTCGGAACGTGGCATGAACCGCGGTCGCCTAGAAGAACGTCGACGTCCAGGGCTCGTCGCGCGTCCGCAGGATCGCGTCGAGGCGATCGAGCGCTCCCGTCCGATGCTCGTCGGCGCCGCCCGGCGAGGACCGCGCTCCGGAGGCTCGGGCCACCCAGGTAGGCCGCCCCGAGCGCCTCGACCGGGACGGTCAGCTCGGCGGTCTCCGTCGTCTCGACGCAGGTCGCGCCGTCCGGGCCGGCGTCGAGGCGCACCCGGTACCGGCCCTCGGCCCGTTCCGGATCGACCACCTCGATCACGATCCGGCCCTCGCGTTCGTAGGTCCGTGCCGCCAGCGCCGCCGCCACGTCGAACAGGCGGACCCAGATCCCGTCGGTGAGGTCGGTCAGCTGCGCGTGGCGGGCGTCGGCCAGCAGCCACGGCAGACGCTCCTCGCGGGCACGCCGGGGCGCCTTCACGGTCCCGACCCAGTCCATCTCCGCGAGGAACCGCCAGAGCGTGGCGTAGGCGTCGTCCGTGAGCGCGTGCAGCTCGTCGAGGGTCACGACGTTGGTCGGCCGGTTCCCGTCCCAGCGGTCCTCGGTCCGGCTGAACCGGGCGTAGCCGTCGACGGCGTCGGTCGCGTCGCGGTGCAGGACCACGAAGCCCTTCCAGGCCGGGCTCCAGACGCCCGGGGATCAAGCCCAGGTCGCCCTCCCAGCGGTAGTCCATGCGGCGGATCTCGCCCGGGCTGCCCGACCCGGTATCGCTCGTAGACGTCGCGCAGCGTCGGCAGGGTCTCCGGGCCGGGGAGCACGTACTCGACGCGGCCGGACGCGGGCCGGATGACGGTCGCCGACCTGGTGTCGAGCGTCCAGGTCGCCTCCAGCGTGCCCGGGCCGTACCCGAACCGGCCGTAGATCGGGTACTCGGCGGCGTGGAGCAGGCCCATGACCTCGCCCCGCTCGCGGATCGCGGCGTGCTCGGCGGCGACCATCCCGCGGAGGATGCCGCGCCGCCGGTGCGTCGGGAGGACCGTGACGCCCGAGACGGCGGCGGCCGGGAGGCGCGCACCGCCCGGGACCGTGATCTCGGTCGGCCACGAGCGGAACGTGCCGCAGACCCGGTCCCGTCGTGGGCGACCCAGGTGCGGTCCATGGTCCGAGGCGCGGGTCGCAGCTCTGCGACGAGCTGCGTCGATGTCCGGTCGCTCGAGGAACGCCGCCGTGAGCGCCTCGACGCTCTCGCCCAGCTCATCCGGACGGACCCGGCGGATCTCGATGGTCATCCGCCCGACGATAGCATCCGGCCTCGCCGCGCCGACCGGCTAGGATGCCGGGGCATGACCGCCGACCGCCAGACCACGAGCACGACCACGTCCGGCCGGCGACGGCCGCCGAGCGCGCCGACGTCGCGGCGATGCACGCGGCCAACCGCGCCGCCTGGGACGAGGCCGCGGAACGGTACGAGGGCTGGCTTCCCGAGGCGATCGAGCTGATCCGCTCGGGCGGCACCAACCTCTTCCCTGTCGAGGTCGAGCTCATCGGCGACCTGCACGGGCGCTGCCGGCGCGCGATCCACCTCCAGTGCGCCGGGGGCCGCGACACGCTGTCGCTGTGGAACCTCGGCGCCGAGGAGGTCGTCGGCGTCGACTTCTCGCCGCGGATGCTCGCGCTCGCGTCCAGGCTGGCCGAGGCCGTCGGCGCGCCGGCACGATGGATCGAGTCGGACGTCCTCCACACCCCGCACGAGCTCGACGGGACGGCCGACCTCCTCTACACGGGTCGCGGCTCGCTGATCTGGCTCCAGGACCTCGACGCGTGGGCGGCGGTGCTCGTCCGGCTGCTCGCCCCGGGCGGCCGGCTGGTCCTCTTCGAGGGGCATCCGGCGGAGTGGCTGTTCGACGTCGACGAGGACGGGCGCTGGATCGCCACCGACTACGACTACTTCGCCGGCGCCGAGGCGTCGAAGGGCTGGGCGCCGGGCTACATCGACCACCTCTCGATCGACGACGACGACCAGAGCTGGAAGTTCGCCCGGGCCTGGACGCTCGGCGAGGTCATCACGGCGATGCTGCGAGCCGGCCTGCGGCTGGATGCGGTCGCGGAGCACCCGGTCGACTGGTGGGGCGGCCACGGCGATGTCCGCGACGACGAGCGGGGGCGGATCCCCCTGTCCTTCTCCGTCGTCGCGAGGCGGGCGGACGCATGACGGCGTCGCGGCGCGGTCCGTCGGAGCCGCAGCGGCCGGCCGGCATGTGCGTCGGGCCCGGTCACATGGTCGTCTACGGCAATCCGGCGCTGCGGGCCGCCTTCGGGGACGTCTCCGTCGGTCTGCCGGCCCGTGAGGGCATCCTGGGGCTGCCCTCGGAGGCGTTCACCCTGCTCGACGCCGTGTACCAGGGCGGCAAGCCGCTGGCGCGCTGGATCGACCGCGACGACGAGCGCTGGCGGATGACGGCCGCGCCCCGCACCGATCCCGAGACCGGCGAGATCTACGGCGTCTCGTTCCACCTGCGCGAGGGGACGGACCTGCCGGTCACCCGCTAGATGACGTCCCCGAGGTGGTCGAAGCCGCCGGCCGTCGTCCGCTCGACCGACTGGATCGTGACGATGGCCGCGTGCGGGATCGCCCCGTAGATGTGCGGGTAGGGCGAGTCGGGAACGTCGTAGCGCCACGGCACCCCGACCGCGTCGAGGTCCACCGTCAGCGCGACGAACGACCGGGGATCGGCGGCGTAGTAGCGGTCGAACGTCGCGCCCAGCTCGTCGACGCCATCGGTGCAGTGGATGAAGCCCTCGGTCGCGAGGGAGGCGGCCTCGTACGGAGTGTCCGTCCGCGGATGCCGCCGCCGCGGTCGCCCAGGTCTCGCGCGGGCAGAGGTGGAACGTGTGCCGGGTCACTCGGGCGTGGCGGGCTCGTCGACCGAGAGCCAGCGCCGGTCCAGGGCGAGCTGGATGACCGTCGGGCGGTCCGTGGCCAGCGCGTTCCGCAGCGCGCCCTCGAAGTCGGCATCGGCATCCACGCGGACGCCTCGCGCACCCGGCGGCGCGGGCGACGGCCGCGAAGTCGAACGGCCCGAGCTCCGTGGCGACGCCCTGGCCGGTGCCGCGCCGCTCCTGCCACATCCGGATCGTGCCGTAGCGCTCGTTGTCGAAGCAGATGACGACGACCCGGGCGCCCTCGCGGACCGCGGTCTCGAGCTCGCTCATCGTCATCGCGAGCCCACCGTCGCCGACGATCGCGACGACCTGGCGGTCGCGATGGACCAGCGCGGCGGTGATCGCCGCGGGAAGCCCATAGCCCATCGCCCCCGATGTCGGGCCGAGGAAGGTGCCGGGCCGCCGGAACCGGAAGCCGCGGGCGACCCACCCGCCGAAGTTGCCGGCGTCGATCGCCACGATCGCGTCATCGGCGAGGACCCGGCGCAGCGTGCTGACGACGCGTCCGGGATGCACGCCCGGGCCGTCCCAGGGGGTGTCATCGACGATCGTGTCGGCCTCCCAGGTCGCGCGGTCCTCGGCATTGGCGGCGTCCCTGGTCGCGACGCGCTCCGCGTCGAGGACGGCACCGCCGAGGAGCCGGTCGTTGGCGCCCTTGAGGAACGACCGCGCATCCGAGGCGATGCTGATCGTGGCAGGCGCCAGCCCCTGTGCCCGTCCGGGCTCGATGTCGACATGGGCCCACGGGATCCCGTCGGCGGGGACCGTGTAGCCGTAGCTGGTCGCCTCGTTCAGCCGCGAGCCGATGACGAGGATCGCGTCGGCGGTATCGAGTCGGCGCTTGACCGATGCGGGTGCGCCAAGCCCGGCCATGCCGAGGTACAGCGGATGGTCGTTCGAGATGACGTCGGCTCGCCGCCAGGCCGCGATCACCGGCACGTGGAGGAGCTCGGCGAAGCGCAGGAGCTCGGTCGAGGTCCGGGCACGCAGGACCCCGCCGCCGGCGAGGATCACGGGTCGGCGGGCGCTCGCCAGCAGCTCGATGACGGCGGCCAGCTCCTCGGCGGTGGCTCGGGGGACGCCCGGCCGGTCCGCGTCCGCCCGCTCGAGCAGGACCACCTCGTCGAGCAGGTCCTCGGGCAGCGACAGGAGCACCGGCCCGGGACGACCGGACAGGGCCTCGCGGACGGCCTGCGCCATCACGCCCGGGACGTCCTCGGCGCGACGCGGCTCCGCCGCCCATTTGGCCAGGCCGCCGATGGTGGCCACCTGGTCGATCTCCTGGAAGGCCTCGCGACCCTGGAACGCCCGCTCGACCTGGCCGACGAGCGCGAACATCGGGCTGGAGTCCTGGCGGGCGGTGTGGATCCCGATGGCGAGGTTGGCGCTGCCGACGGCCCGGGTGCCGAGGCTCGCGGCAGGGCGGCCGGTCAGCTGCCCGTGGGCCTCGGCCATGAACGCCGCGCCGCCCTCGTGACGGGTGGCCACGACCCGGATCCCCGCGTCGGCGAACGCGTCGAGGAGCCCGAGGAACGACTCGCCGGGCACGGTGAAGGCGTACCGGACGCCGGCCGCGCGCAGGGCGTCGGCGATGAACCGTCCGACCGTGCCGGGCTGGGCGGGCACGGGCTCGGTCTCGACGGCCTCCGGTTCGGGCGCGACGGGCGCGGGCTCGGCGGCATCGGGCTCGGAGGCTACGGCCTCGGCGGCTTCGGGCGCATCGGGCTCGGGCTTCGGCCTCGACCGGCTCGGCTCGGCCTCGGGCTCGGCTTCGGCCTCGGGCGCCTCCGGCTCGGCGCTCGGGCTCGGGCGCCTCGGGCTCCGCGGCCGCATCGGCCTCGGGCGCATCGGCCGCCACTGCGTCGCCGATCCCGTCGGGGTCGGTCGGCAGCATGGGATCTGGCTCGGTCATGGTCGGATCGTCACTCGTGCGGCGGGTCAGTATGCCAGCGGGATGGCGACGGCGGAGAGGACGAGCCCGAGCACGATCACGGCGGCGACGACGAGCATCACGGCCTGAGCGACGCGCGATCCGGGCATGGCGGGAGCTACCGGTAGTTCTCGAACTGGAGCGGGACCGGCTCGTCCAGCTCGCGCAGCCGGGTGATGACGCGCTGCAGGTCGTCCTTGCTCTTCGCGGACACCCGGACCGCGTCCCCCTGGATCTGCGACTTCACCTTCGGGAACTCGTCGCGGATCAGCTTGGTGATGCGCTTGGCGACGACGTCGCCGAGCCCGCGCCGGAGCTTGATCGTCTGGCGGACCTTGTTCCCCCCGGCCGGCTCGACCGTGCCCCAGTCGAAGATCTTCAGCGACAGGTTGCGCCGGATCGCCTTCGACTCGATCAGGTCCTTCACGGCGGTCGCGCGGTACTCGTCATCGGTGAGCAGGACGAGCTCGTCCTTCGACTGCGTCAGGTCGACGGTGACGCCCTTGAAGTCGTAGCGCTGCTGGACCTCGCGGCGGACCTGGTCGAGCGCGTTGCGAAGCTCCTGTTCGTCGAAGTCGCTGACGACGTCGAACGAGACCTCTCCGGCCATGCGTTCCTCCTCTCCCCTAGCCCGCGGCCGTGGGGGCCTGGAGCGTCCACTCGCGCAGCTTCGCGATGCGCCCGTCCGACGCCAGCTCCCACGTCATGAAGCCCACGAGGTGCACCCGCGCATGCGTCGCGGTCTCGTTGTAGCTCGCGTGCCACGCGGCCAGGACGGTGTCGCCCGAGACCCAGTGGCGCTCGGGCACGAACTCGACGTCCCCGGTCGTGCGGGAGCCCTCGAGCCAGTAGGCGCGGATCGCGTTGTGGCCGACCATCGGCGGCGCGAACGGGTCGGCGTGGTACTCGGCGTCGTCGGTGAACATCGAGACGATCAGGTCGCCATCGAAGGTCGCCCAGGCGCGACCGAAGGTCTCGAGCATCGTGCCGGCAGTGGCGTAGTCGACGGACATGGGCGAGCCGTGCTCCTCGTGCTGCGGTCCCGCAATGGTAGGCCACCGCCCCGCCCGGTGCCCGTCGGCGCCCGGCCCTCCCCCGCCGGTATCCTTCCCATGTGCAGATCACCTTCCTCGGCCAGGCCGGGCTGTTCATCGAGACCAGGGGCGTCAGCATCCTCTGCGACCCGTGGTTCAACCCCTCGTTCTTCGGGTCGTGGTACCCGTTCCCGGCGAACGACGGCATCGACCCGGAGCGCATCGGCCACCCCACGTTCCTGTACGTGTCGCACCTGCACCACGACCACTTCGACCCGCGCTTCCTGCGCGACCACGTCGACAAGGACACGACGGTGCTGCTGCCGGCCTATCCGCTCGACGACCTCAAGAAGGCGCTCCGCGGGCTCGGCTTCGAGCGCTTCATCGAGAGCGTCGACCTGGAGCCGTTCCAGGCCGGGCCGCTGACGCTGACGATCCACGCCCTGGTCGCGCCCACGGACGGCCCGATCGGCGACTCCGCGCTGCTCGTCGACGACGGCGAGGTCCGCGTCCTGAACATGAACGACTCGCGGCCGCCCGAACCCGACCTCCTGCTCGCGGGCGGCCCGCTCGACGCCGCGTTCCTCCAGTTCTCCGGGGCGATCTGGTACCCGATGGTCTACGACTACCCGGACAACGCCCAGCAGGTCCTCGGCCACAAGAAGCGCGTCGCCCAGTCGGCCCGGGCGCTCCGCTACATCGAGGTGCTCGACCCGGCCTTCGTGGTCCCGTCCGCCGGCCCGCCGTGCTTCCTCGACCCGGACCTGTTCGAGTTCAACGACCTCCACGGCAACGAGTGGAACACGTTCCCGGACCAGCCGACGTTCCTCGACTACATCGCCGAGCACGGTCGCGACGGCGGCCGCCTCATGCTGCCGGGGAGCGTCGCGGACGTCGCCAAGGGCCGCTTCGACGTCACCCATCCGGTGGACCCGTTCCCGATCTTCGCCGACAAGCGCGCCTACCTCGAGGCGTACCAGGCGCGCAAGGCGCCGGTCATCGCCGCCGAGCGGGCGGCATGGCAGGGCGCGCGGGTGGACCTGCTGCCCGAGCTCAAGGCGTGGTGGGACCCGCTGCTCGAGCAGGCCGACATGATCTGCGCCGGCATCGACCAGCCGGTGCTCCTGGACGTCGGCGACGAGCGGATCGTCATCGACTTCGCGACGCGCGAGGTGCGGCGGCCGATCGAGGACGAGGACCCGCGCTACCAGTTCTTCATCGAGCGCGAGCTCGTCGACCACCTCATCCGCGAGCACGTCGAGGACTGGGTCAACGAGCTGTTCCTGTCGATGCGCTTCCGGGCGCGGCGGCGCGGCCCGTACAACGACTACGTCTACACCTGGTTCAAGTGCCTGAACGAGGAGCGGCTCCAGTACGCCGAGGGCTTCTACGCCGAGCACGGGCCGACCCAGGGCACGTTCGAGTTCGCCGGCTACGACATCCAGCGCCGCTGCCCGCACATGAAGGCCGACCTGACCCGGTTCGCCTCCGAGGAGGACGGGGTCATGACCTGCGCCCTGCACGGCTGGCAGTGGGAGCTGGCGACCGGGGCGTGCATCACCTCGGACGGGCACCCGCTCTACACGCGGCCGATCGGCGCGCGGACGGACGACGCGGACCGCGCGGCCGAGGGCGAGACCGCGGCGACCGCCGGCCAGGCCTGATCGCGGCCGTCGCCGCGGATCGCGACTAGGCGCGGGCGCGCAGGCGCTCGACCAGCTGCTCGGCGGCGACGTACGACCGGCCGCCGCCCATCACCAGGACCACGTCGCCCGGCTCGACCGCGTCCGCCAGCCACGCGGCGGCCGCCTCCGGGCTCCCGATGGCGACCGCGGGCACGCCGCCGCGCGCGGTCACGGCATCCGCGAGCGCCGCGGCCGAGGTGATCGTCCGGTCCGGGTCGCGGACCGCCCAGATGTCGATGACGGCCGCCCGGTCCGCCTCGGCGAGGACCTCGGCGAAGGCGTCCAGCATGGCCGCGGTCCGATGGAAGGTCAGCGGCTCGTAGACGGCCCACAGGCGCCGGTCCGGATAGCGCCGTCTCGCGGCCTCGAAGGTGGCCCGCATCGCCGTCGGGTGGTGGGCGTAGTCGTCGAGGACGGTGACGCCGCCGACCTCGCCCTTGAGCTCGAACCGGCGGCCCACGCCGTCGAAGGCCGCGAGGCCCGCCAGGATCGCGTCGGGGTCGACGCCGGTGGCGAGGGCGCCCCCGGCGGCCATGAGCCCGTCGATCGCCATGTGCCGGCCGATGAGCCGCAGCCGGACCCGGTCCGGTCCGTGGCCCGGGCCGCGCAGGCCGCGCACCTCGAGCTCCGTGCCGTCGCCGTCCTCGGCGAGGACGGTGCCGACGATCGTGGCCCCGTCGCGCGCCGGCTCGCCGTCGGCCAGGAGCTGGACGCCGATGCGCCGTCCGGGCCAGCCGGTCAATGCCGCCAGCACGCCGCGGACGCCGCGGTCCCCGAGGTTGGCGACCAGCGTCGGCGGCTCCTCCGTCGTGGACCCGCTCCGGCCGATCCAGCCGGCGAACGCCGCCACGACGGCCGCCTCGTCCGCGAACACGTCCGGGTGGTCCCATTCCGCGGAGATCAGGACGGTGATGTCGGGCCGGTACGGGTCGAAGTTCCCGGCGTACTCGTCCGCCTCGACGATGAAGTCACGACCGGCGCCGATCCTCGCCACGCCGCGCTGCGGCCCGGCGATGGCGGCCGGCAGCATCGCTCCCACGAAGCCCGACGGGTCCGCCCCGGCGCCGACCAGGATGTCCAGCATCCAGCCCGAGGTCGTGGACTTGCCATGCGTGCCGGTGACCGCGACCAGGCGGCGCCCGTTCGTCGCGGCCGCGTCGGCGATGACCTGCTGGACGCTCTCGGGCTCGATGCCGAGCGCGCGGGCGGCCATGAGCTCCGGATGGTCGGGGTCGACCGAGGTGATCGCCTTGGTGACCGCGACCCGGTCCACCACGGCCGACCCGTCCGCGCCGCGGATGTGCGACGGGTCGTGCGACCAGTCGATCGGGATCCCGGCCGCGGCGACGGCCGCCGTCAGCGGGTCCGGCCCGCCGGCGTCGCACGCGGTCACGATCGCGCCCGCGGCGGCGGCATGGATGGCCGCCCCGGACGACGCGGCGCCGCCCACGCCGATCACGTGGATCCGGCTCCCGGGCGCGATCGGCCGCGCCGGCCGCGGCCCCGCGAGGCCGCGCCCGATCTCCTCGGAGGTGCGCGTCACCGGCTGGCGACCTCGGCAGGTCGTTCGTGCGCGTTCCAGGAGGGCCTGCAGCGCGGCGGCGGCGCTCTCGACGATGTTCCCGGCACGGTCCCGCGTCCACTGGTATCGCCGGACGTCGGCCCCGTCCGCATCGGCGACCGCGACGTAGACGAGCCCGACCGGCTTCTCGTCCGAACCGCCGTCCGGGCCGGCGACGCCGGTGATCCCGACCCCGAGGTCCGCCCCGACACGCGACCGCGCGCCGGCGGCCATGGCGAGGGCGACCTGGGCGCTCACCGCGCCGTGCGTCCGGAGCAGCGTCCGCGGGGACGTCGAGCAGGCCCGCCTTGACGGCGTCGCTGTAGCTCACGACGGCGCCGAGGAAATACGCGGACGCGCCCGGGATCGTGGTGATGGCGTGGGCGACGAGCCCGCCGGTGCAGGACTCCGCGGTCGCGACCGTCACGCCGTGGTCGAGGCAGACCGCCTGCAGCCGGGCGGCGAGGTCCGCGAGGTCCGCGTACGAGGTGGGCGGCGTGTCCATCGACCGGTCAGCGCCGGTCGGTCTGCTTCGGGTCGGCGGGTGGCGCGAAGAGCCAGGTCTCGGGGTTGCCCTGCTCGGACATGTGCCCGAGGTCGATGCCGTTCACCGTGAAGTACGTGGCGCTGGACTTGCCGGTGCGGACCTCGACGGACTGCTCGGCGTTGAACGTCAGGACCTTGCCCGGGGCGTAGACGCGTCCCGCCGCCCCGGTGAGGTCGGAGACCTTGCCGTCGACCCAGACCTTGAGCCACGCACGGCTCCCCTGGACCGACACCGCGACGTTCACGCCCTGGTAGGCGACGGTCACGTTCCGCGTCAGCGCGGTCTTCTTGCCCTCGGCGCTGGACGCGGTGATCGTGATGGCCCAGTGCCCGGCGGTCAGCTCGAGCGGCGCGGAGAACGTCCCGTCATCGGCGATCGGCGCCGCCTTCGGGGCGGGGGCCTTCGGCGGCGGGGGCGTGGCCTTGCCGGCCCCCGGCGCGGTGACCGGCCCGCTGTAGGCCGAGGTGATGACCACGGAGGTCGCGTTCGTGGTCATGCCCTGGACAGGGATCGCCCCGTTCTCGTACGTCGCCCCCTCGGCTGGCTGGTCGACCGAGAGCGTCGGCGCCTCGACGGTCGGGAACGGCACGGTGATGTAGAGCCGGATCGTGTCCTCGGAATGCTTGCCGGTGTCGGGGTCGATGGCGTTGACGTCGAACTGGTTCCGGCCGCGGCGCAGGTCCACCGTCGCCGACCAGAGCCCGGTCGACTCGGCGGTGACCTGGTAGGGATCGCGGCCGGGGGTCCCGTCGTCGATGTTGACGGTCGCGTTGGGCAGCGTGACGCCGCGGAGCGTGTACGACGTCGCCGAATCGTCCACGTCGGCCACCGCCGTCGCCGGGTCGGTGACCGAGATGGTCGGCGGCTTCGCGAAGCGCAGGAGCTGGACGCCCAGATAGGCGCCGAACGCGAGCACGCCGATGGTCATGAGCGCGAGCACGATGATGAACGGCGAGAACGTCAGGCCCTTGCGCGGCGCGGCCAGGGGTCGCGGCACCGAGATGGTCGCCGGGACCTCCTTGGGCTCGCCCCGCTCGCGCCGCCACTGCTCGAGCACCTCGTCGGCGTCGAGCCCGAGGTAGAGCGCGTAGTTGCGCAGGAAGCCCTTGGTGTAGACCGAGCCGGGGAGCTCCTTCCAGTCGCCGCGCTCCATGGCGTCGAGGTAGCGCGCCCGGATCTTGGTGTCGCGCTCGGCGCGGTACAGGTCGACGCCCTTGCGCTCGCGCGCCTCGTAGAGGCGCTCCGGCAGGCTCGTGGCGGCGTCTGGGGCCGGCTTGGGCGCATCGGGCCGGTCGCCAGATGTCGTCCGCCTCGTTCGGTCCTGTGTCGTCATCGGTGGTCCGTCGGCGTCGGTCGCGAGGCGGCCGTCCGGATCCGCCTCAGGCCGGTCAGCATACCCCACGTGTCCCGAACGGCCGGCTGACGGCGTCCCCGCACCCTCAATCGTCCCGGTCGACGTCGTCGGTCGAGCGCAGCCAGTTGTCGGGTCCGTAGATGACGCGCGGGGTCGCCGGGTTGCGCGGGTCCTGCGGCCCGACGATGCCGTAGCGCTCCAGCTCGTCCATGACGCGGCTCGCCCGCGAGAAGCCCAGCTTGAGCTTGGTCTGGAGGCGCGACGTGCTGGCCTTCTGCTCGCGCATCACCAGCTCCGCGGCGTGCGGGGTCATGTCGTCGACGTCGAGGGCCGCGAGCCAGGCGAACTCGCCGTTGCCGTTGCCCTCGCTGTCGCTGAACTCGAGGATGGCCTCCTCGTAGAAGGTCCGGCCGTCCGCCTGGGCGAGCCAGTGGTGCGTGACGGCGTTGACCTCGGCGTCGGTCACGAACACGCCCTGCAGGCGCATGGGCCGCGGCAGGTCGACCGGCTGGTAGAGCATGTCGCCGCGCCCGATGAGGTCCTCCGCGCCGGGCGAGTCGAGCACGGTCCGCGAGTCGACCATCGACGCCATCGCGAACGCGATCCGCGACGGGACGTTGGCCTTGATCAGCCCGGTCACGACGTTCACCGACGGGCGCTGGGTGGCGAGCACGAGGTGGATGCCGACGGCGCGCGCCTTCTGGGCGATCTTGACGACCGGGTCCTCGACCTTGCGGCCCTCGCGCATGATCAGGTCGGCCAGCTCGTCGATGATCAGCACGATGTACGGCAGGCGCTCGCCGCGGACCGCCTCGGGCAGGGCGTTGAAGGCCTCGATGTTGCGCACGGTCCGCGAGGCGAGGGCCTTGTAGCGGTCCTCCATCTCGTGGACCGCCCAGTTGAGGATGGCCTTGGCCTCGTTGGCCTCGACGATGACGTGCTGGAGCAGGTGCGGCAGCTTGTCGTAGGGCGCCAGCTCGACCCGCTTGAGGTCGACCAGGATGAGCCGGACCTCGTCGGGCCGGGCGTGCATCAGCAGGCTGGTGATGACCGCGTTGACGCAGACGCTCTTGCCCGAGCCGGTCGCGCCCGCGATCGAGCAGGTGCGGCATCTTGGCGAGGTCGACCGCCATCGCCCGGCCCGACACGTCGCGCCCGAGGGCGAAGGTCAGCTGGCTGGCGCGCGAGCATGTTGCTGTCCTCGACCAGCGGCCGGAAGGCGACCACCTCGCTGACGGTGTTCGGGATCTCGATGCCGACGAGGTCCTTGCCCGGGATCGGCGCCTCGATGCGGATCGAGCGCGCGGCGAGGGCCATCGCGAGGTCGTCGCTGAGCGCCTCGATGCGCGACAGCTTGACGCCCTTGTCGGGACGGACCTCGTACTGGGTCACCACCGGCCCGGAGTTCTGGCCGACGACCTTGGCCGGGATCGCGAAGTGGCGGAGCTTCTCCTCGATCCGCCGGATGTTGGCCTCGTGGTCGACGCCGGCGTTGCCGGTCGACGGGCGGGCGGGCTCGAGCAGGTCGACCGACGGCAGGACCCAGTCGATCGAGGCGAGCCCGTCGGCGGGCTCGTCATCGGTGTCGATCGACGACGGCCGGGTCGCCAGCGCGACCGCGCCGGCGGCGGGCAGCGGGGCCGCGCCCTCGCCGGTCCAGACCGTGCGGGAGACCGGTGCCGAGCTGATCGCCGGGGCCGGCGGCGCGTCGAGGATGCTCGGGACGGCGCCGTCGCCGGGCCCGGACTTGATCGGCACCGCGACCGCGACCTTGGCCTTGGCGGCCGTGCCGGCGGCAGCCGGCTTGCCCGGCTCGCCCGGCGGGTCGCTGGAGCGCATCGGCGGCGGTCGCCTTCGACCAGGCGCCGGCCCGCACGAACGGCCGCATGATCTGGTCCAGGTGCAGGTTGAAGGCGAGCATCAGCCCGATCACGACCATCGCGAGCAGCACGACGATCGCGCCGGGCGCCGTCAGGAGCGGCTCGAGCAGCCCCTCGAAGAAGCGGCCGATGCGCCCGCCCGCGGCGAACGTGGAGCTCCCGACCAGGACCTGGCCGATGCCCAGGACCCCGGCGTACAGCAGGCCGATGCCCAGGAGCGTCAGCCCCCAGCCCTTCGGCCGCCGCCACTCGAGGTAGCCGCCGGCGATGAGCAGCAGGAACGGGAGCAGCCAGCGCATGGCCCCGAACCAGGGGGCGAACACGTCGGTCCACCAGCTGGTCAGCGTGCCCCGGCCGGGCAGCAGCAGCGCGATGAGCGTCATCGCGCCGAGGATCAGCAGCGTGATCCCGATGATCGAGCGCACGACGTCCGGCGTGAACTGGCTCGCCAGGCCGCCGCTCGTGCGGCGGCGGCTCCGCGCGGGGGTCGTGCTGCGGCTGGGAGCGCGCTTGCGCGTGGCCAACGGCTAGACCTCCACCACGACCGGGAAGACCATCGGGCGGCGCTTGGTCTTCTCGTAGAGGTAGCGCGAGACGGCGTCCTTGACCTGGGTCTTGAGCAGCGCGATCTCGCTGATGTGGTCGCCGGGCGTGTCGATGGCGCTCATCACGCGCTCGACGGCCTCGTCCATGATCGGGTCCTTCTCGTTGAGATGGACGAAGCCGCGGGTCACGATCTCGGGCCGCCCGACGATGGCGCCGGTCTGCTTGTCGACGGTCACGACGATCATGAACATCCCGTCGTTGGCGAGGGAGCGGCGGTCGCGCAGGACGATCTCGCCGACCTCGCCGACCGACAGGCCGTCGACGAAGACGTACCCGGCGGTGACCGGCGTCCCGCGGCGGGCCGAGCCGTCCGCGAAGAGCTCGATCGGCATGCCGTTCTCGATGATGAACACGTCCTCGGGGGCCACGCCGGTCTCGATCGCGAGCCGGCCGTGCTGCACCTGCATCCGGAACTCGCCGTGGATCGGGATGAAGTGCTTCGGCTTGGTCAGCCCGAGCATCAGCTTGAGCTCCTCCTGGCTGGCATGCCCGGAGACGTGCGCGCGCTTGATCGTGTGGTAGTAGACGTTGGCCCCGGCCTTGAACAGGTTGTCGATCGTGCGCGAGACGTACTCCTCGTTGCCGGGGATCGGGCTCGCGCTGACGATGACCGTGTCGCCGGGCTGGATCTCGACGAACCGGTGGTCGCGGTTGGCCATCCGGGCCAGGCCCGCCATCGGCTCGCCCTGGGCGCCGGTCGTGGCGATGACCAGCTGGGCGTCCGGGTGGTCCTTGATCTTGTCCTTCGACACGATCATCGAGGGGTCGTACTTGAGGTAGCCGAGGTCGGTCGCGATCCGGAAGTTCTGCTCCATCGAGCGGCCGATGACCGAGACGTTCCGCTTCATGTCGGCGGCCGCGTCGAGGACCTGCTGGACGCGGGCGATGTTGCTCGCGAAGGTCGCGACGATCACCCGGCCCTCGAGCGGCTCCATGATCTCGCGGAAGGCCTCGCCGACCGTGCGCTCCGACGGCGTGTAGCCCGGGTTCTCGGCGCGCGTGGAGTCGGACAGCAGGCAGATGACGCCTTCCTGGCCGAGGCGCGCCAGGATCGCGAAGTCGGACAGCTTGCCGTCGACCGGCGTGTGGTCGAACTTGAAGTCGCCGGTGTGGACGATCGTGCCGACCGGCGTGCGCAGGGCGATGCCCATCGCGTCCGGGATGGAGTGGCCGACCCGGAACGGGATCACGTGGAACGCGCCGATGTCGAGCTCGTCGCCCGGGTCGAGCGGCGAGGACCGGGTTGTTGTGGAGCTTGTGCTCCTTGATCTTGTTGCCGAGCAGGCCGCGGGCCAGCGTCGAGGCGTAGACCGGGACGCCCGGGAACTCGGGGAGGACGTACGGCAGGCCGCCGACATGGTCCTCGTGGGCGTGCGTGATGAGGAACGCCTTGACCATGTGGCGGCGTTCCTTGAGGTAGCTGATGTCGGGGATGACGAGGTCGATCCCGAACATCTCCTCGTCCGGGAACATCAGCCCGCAGTCGATCACCACGATCTCGTCGCGGTACTCGAAGACGTACATGTTCTTGCCGATCTCGCCCACCCCGCCGAGCGGGATGATGCGGAGCGGATGGTCGTTCGTGGTTGGCATTCGGTCCCTGTAGCGGGTTAGAACAACGTCATCTGGTCGGTGTCGGCGATCGCGGTCGCGGGATCGGGCGGCGGCGCGGCGGCGACGGCGGTCGTCTCGTCGATCGGTGCGGTCTCGACCGCGTCTTCGATGGGCTCCCTGGCGGCAGTGCTCGCATGGTCGGCCCTGCGGGCTCGCGCGTCCAGCAGGACGGCCGGGATCGTCGCGGCATCGGCGTAGCTGTCGCGCTCGATGGCCGGGGTCCGGAGCGCCGCCGCGGGGTGGTACATCGCGAACACCAGGGCGTCGCGGGCGCCCGTCGCGGGGTCCGCGGGTCGCACCGTGCCGTGGGCCTGCGAGATGCGCGCGCCCGGCATGAAGCGGCCCATCGAGTAGCGGCCCAGCGTCACGACCATCGCCGGATCGAGGATCTCGAGCTGGCGGACGAGGTACGGCGCGCAGGCCGCGATCTCGTCCGGCTCGGGGTCGCGGTTGTCGGGCGGCCGGCACTTGACGATGTTGGTGATGAAGACGTCCTCGCGGCGCCAGCCGATCGAGCCGAGCAGCTTCACGAGCAGGTCGCCGGCCCGCCCGACGAACGGGCGCCCCTGGCGGTCCTCGTTGAAGCCGGGCCCCTCACCGACGAAGACCACCTCGGTGGAGGGGTTCCCCTCCCCCGGCACGGCCAGGGTGCGGCCGACGTGGAGCCGGCACCGCGTGCAGTCGCGGACCTCGGCCGCGATGGCCTCGAGCGCCGCCCGGCGCTCGGCGTCGGTCACGCGCCGCTCCCCCCGGAGACCCCCACCGGCTCGAGCGCCCGATACGGGCTGGCGCCTCGTGCCGACGCGTGCTCGACCCAGTTCCGCTCGAGGAGGACCTCGGCGATCTCGACGGCGTTCGTCGCCGCGCCCTTGCGCAGGTTGTCCGAGACGATCCACAGGGCGAGGCCGCGGCCGTCGGGGATCGACTCGTCGCGGCGGACCCGGCCCACGAAGATGTCGTCGCGCCCGGCCGCGCTCGTGGCGAGCGGGTAGTCGTGCGTGTCCGGGTCGTCCTGGACCACGACCCCCTTGACGGCCGCGAACAGCTCGCGGGCGCGCTCCGGCGTGATCGGGTCGCGTGTCTCCACGTGGACCGCCTCGGAATGGCTGACGAACACCGGGATGCGGACCGCCGTGCACGAGATGCGCAGATCCGGCAGGGCGAGGATCTTGCGGTCCTCGGAGACGACCTTCCACTCCTCCTTCGTGTAGCCGTTCGGGAGGAAGACGTCGATCTCGGGCAGCGCGTTGAACGCGATGGGGTGCGGGTAGACCTCGGCGCGGACCGGCTCGCCCGACACGTGCGCCCGGATCTGCGACTCCAGCTCGGCGAGGGCGTCCGCCCCGGTGCCCGAGACGGACTGGTAGGTGTCGACCACGACCCGCTCGATGCCGACGCTGTCCCGCAGGGCCATGAGGACCGGCGCGAGCTGCATCGTCGAGCAGTTGGGGTTCGCGATGATGCCCTGGTGGCCCTCGAGGTCGTCGGGGTTCACCTGCGACACGACGAGCGGGATCGAGGGGTCCATCCGCCAGGCCGACGAGTTGTCGATGACGGTCGCGCCGCGGGCCGCGGCGGCCGGGGCCAGCTCGCGCGAGATGTCGGCGCCCGCGGAGAAGAGCGCGATGTCGACGCCGTCGAAGGCGTCGGGGACCGCCTCGCCGATCTCGATGGTCCGGCCGTCGACCGAGACCGTGCGTCCAGCCGAGCGGCCCGACGCCAGCAGGCGCAGCTCCCCGACCGGGAAGCGGCGCTCGCCGAGCACGGCGATCATCGTCCGGCCGACGACGCCGGTGGCGCCGACGACGGCGACGGTGAGGGCATTTCGGTTCATCGTGGACACGGCTCCGCAGGGTCGTTGGTCAGTCCGGGCACGGCCGGAGTATACCAGCGGCCCTTCCCGGTCCCCGGCGATCCGCGGCACCCGGATCGCCGCGCCGGGCGCCCCGGAATCACGAACGGGCCGTCCGGTGGACGACCCGCTCGCACGCGCTCGGGATGGTGGCGCCCGAGGGCGCCGAGGTGCCTAGGCCGGATCCTTCGCCAGGTGGCGCTGCATCGCGGCGCGGCGGGAGAGGTTGACGCGGCCCTGGCGGTCGATCTCCATCACGACGACCATGATCTCGTCGCCGACGGACACGACGTCCTCGACGGTGGGAACGTGGTAGTCGGCGAGCTCGCCGATGCGGACCAGGCCTTCCTTGCCGGGCATGATCTCGACGAAGGCGCCGAAGCCCATGATGCGGGTGACCTTGCCCATGTAGAGCGCGCCCACCTCGACCTCACGGGTCAGGCTGTTGATCCAGTCGATCGCCTTGCGGGCGTTCTCGCCGGACACGGCCGAGATCTCGACGGTGCCGTCGTCCTCGACATTGATCTCGGTCGAGGTCTCCTCCTGGATCTTGCGGATCATGGATCCACCCTTGCCGATGATCTCGCGGATCTTCTCGGGGTTGATCTTGATCGTGGTGATCCGAGGAGCGAAGTCGCTCATCTCGACGCGGGCCTCGGGCATGACCGCGACCATCTTGTCGAGGATCTCGAGACGGGCCGCGAGGGCCTGCTTGAGGCCGTTGCGGATGATCGCCTCGTTGATGCCCTGGACCTTGATGTCCATCTGCAGGGCGGTGATGCCGTCCCGCGTGCCGGTCACCTTGAAGTCCATGTCACCGACCGAGTCCTCCTTGCCGAGGATGTCGGTCAGGACGACGAAGCGGCCGTCCGGCTCGCTGATGAGGCCCATGGCCGCACCGGCGACCGGCGCCTTGATCGGCACGCCCGCGTCCATGAGGGCGAGGGTCGAGCCGCAGGTCGAGGCCATCGAGGTGCTGCCGTTCGACGACATGCACTCCGACACGAGCCGGATGACGTACGGGAAGTCGTCGTGGTCCGGGAGGACCGGGACGAGCGCCCGCTCGGCGAGGTTGCCGTGCCCGATGTCGCGCCGGCTGGGGCCGCGCATCGGCTTGTTCTCGCCGGTCGAATAGGGCGGGAAGTTGTAGTGGTGGATGTAGCGCTTCTCGGTCTTGGGGCTGATCGTGTCGATGCGCTGCACGTCCGAGGACGCACCGAGCGTCGCGATCGTCAGGACCTGGGTCTCGCCACGGGTGAAGAGCCCGGAGCCGTGGGCTCGCGGGAGGAGGCCGACCTCGACCGAGATCGGGCGGAGCTCCGTCAGGCCGCGGCCGTCCATGCGGATGCCCTCGTCGAGGGCCAGCTCGCGGCAGGTCTTCTTGAAGAGCAGGTTGTAGAGGTTCTTCGAGACGCGGGCCTCGCGGCGCGCGGCCTCGAGGATCGCCTTCGGGTCGCCGCCGGTCCGGTTGGCCCGGACCGAGTCCGCGATCCCCGCCTTGAGGGCCGAGATGCGACCGGGGAGGTCGTTCCCGAACCAGATCAGCAGGTTGGCGGTCGCCTCGGCGTCGGGGGCTGCCCGGTGCGCCTGGGCGAGCTCGATGCCGAAGAAGTTCGACAGGGTGTTGAGCTTGTAGTTCTCGAGATCCGGGTAGCCCTCGCGGGCGAGGACCAGGGTGTCGAGGTAGCGGCCCTGCTCGAAGTGGGTCCCGTCGGCGAGCGCGGCCTCGATGAAGCCGAGGTCGAACCCGACGGAGTGCCCGACGATGAGCGAGTCGCCGATGAACTTGAGGGCGTCCTTCGCGGCGTCGGCCGGCTTGGGGGCCTTCTTGACGTCCGCGTCGGTGATGCCGTGCATCTGGTGGCCGAGGATCGGCCGGCCCGGGTTCACGAGCGTCGACCAGCGGTCGACGATCTTGCCGCCCTGGACCTTGACCGCGGCGATCTCGAGGAGATCGGCCATCTTCGGGTCCGTGCCGGTGGTCTCGACGTCGACGACGACGAACGCCTCGCCCGCGGCGACGGCCTTCGTGTAGTCGAGCACCGAGCCGGTGCCCGGCTCGAGGTACGGGGTGCTCTTCGCCTTGCCGACGGCCGCGCGGAGCTCCTCCTGGATGTCGATGAGGGGCTGCAGCGCGCGGTGGCCGAAGAGGATGGCCTCGGCCATGACGTCCTCGGGCAGGAGCTTGGCGCCCGCCTCGACCATCATGATCGCGTCGCGCGTGCCGGAGACGATCAGGTCGAGCTCCGAGTCGGCCAGCTCGCTGTAGGTCGGGTTGACCACGAACTCGCCGTTGATGCGGCCGACGCGGACGGCGCCGACCGGACCCGCGAACGGGATCTCGCTGATGCTCAGCGCGGCCGAGGCGGCCGTGGTGCCGAGCACGTCGGGCTCGTTCTCCTGGTCGGTCGAGAGGACCGTGATGACCAGCTGGATGTCGTCCTTGTAGCCCTCGGGGAAGAGCGGGCGGATGGGGCGGTCGGTCAGGCGGGCGGCCAGGGTGGCCGCCTCGGACGCGCGCGCCTCGCGCTTGATGAAGCCGCCCGGGATCTTGCCCGCGGCGTACATGCGCTCCTCGAACTCGACCGTGAGCGGGAAGAAGTCGAGGCCCGGGCGGGGATCCGACCGGTTGGCGGTGCCGAGCACCAGGGTGTCACCGTAGCGAACGGTGACGGCGCCGCCGGCGAGGCGCGCGAGCTTGCCGGTCTCGATGGTCAGCGTGCGACCACCGATCTGCGTCTCGAACGTGTGAGACAAGGGAATCGATCCTCCTTGACCGTGGAGGAGGCTGGCGACCTGCGGCAGGCCGGCCTGACTGGGCCATCTGGCGTCGAACGCGAGAGGACCCCGGGTGATCGCCCAGGGTCCGGGGCGGCGTCGCTAGCGGCGGAGTCCGAGTCGTCCGATGACGACGCGATAGCGCGCGCTGTCCTTCTTCATCAGGTATGCGAGAAGGCGGCGGCGCTGGCCGACGAGCTTGAGGAGGCCGCGGCGCGAATGATTGTCCTTGGGGAAGCTACGGAGATGCCCGGTCAGCTCCTTGATCCGCTCGGTCAGGAGCGCGATCTGGACTTCCGGCGATCCGGTGTCACCTTCAGTGGTGGCATACCCGGTGATGATCTCTTGCTTCTCTTCCCGCGCGAGCGGCACTCGTTCCTCCGAACACGGCGATGTGCTTCTGTCTTCCAATCTATGACCGGCGGATGGTATCAGGCTCGACCGGATGCGGCAAACGCCCGACGGCGGGTCGCGACGGGGTACGCTCTGTCCGAGGCGCCGATCCGTGCATGGCGCGCTCCCAGCGGAGGTCGCGGTGCCCAAGCTCGACAGGATCTACACGAAGACCGGCGACGAGGGCATGACCGGCCTCGGGGGCGGCCAGCGCGTCCCGAAGGACTCGCGCCGGGTCGTGACGTACGGCACCGTCGATGAGCTGAACTCGCTGATCGGCGTGGCCCTGGCCGGCGGCCTGTGCGACCGGCTGGCCGCCGAGCTGCCGCTCATCCAGAACGAGCTCTTCGACCTCGGCTCTGACCTGTGCTGGCCGTCCGACGACCCGCGTCGTGCCCGGATCCCCACCGTGGAGGCGCGCCACGTCGAGAAGCTCGAGCGGCTGATCGACGAGTTCAACGACGCGGTCGGGCCGCTGACCAACTTCCTGCTGCCTGGCGGGTCGGCCGGTGCCGCCCAGCTGCACGTCGCGCGGACGGTCTGCCGGCGGGCGGAGCGGGAGGCGGTTCGTCTCGGGCGGGACGAGGCGATCGGCGAGTTCGTGCTGGCGTACCTCAACCGGCTCTCGGACGCGCTGTTCGTGATGGCCCGCTTCGAGAACCAGCAACGGGGCGTCAGCGAGCCGCTGTGGCAGCCCGGCCGATGAGCTCGATCGTGAGCGGCCGATCGCGCGGCTCCGTCCGCTCGAGGTAGACGACCCCGCCGTCGAGTCGAAGACGACCCGCGTGGCCGTCGACGAGGCACGCGTACGCGTCGTCGGGCGGCACGGCCATCGGCATCCCGAACCCCACGCGCCCGGCCGCGTCCGGCGTCCCCCGGTAGGTCAGCGCGCGGCCCAGGAGCGTCCGGGCGGCAGCCAGATCGGCGGTGGCGATGGCCTCGCGGATCTCGCTGCTGCGGACCGGCCGGCCTTCGAGCGTGAACGGGGGCACCACGACGACCTCGAAGCCGTCGCGCGCGCCGAGCTCGGCCACGGCCTCGGGCGTGCCGCGCCGCTCGAAGCCGAACGCCGCGTCGGGCGTCATGAGGAAGCCGCTCAGCTCGGTCCGCGCGCGGATGCGCTCGATGAAGTCGTCGTAGGCGGTGTGGCGCAGGGCGTCGTCGAAGTGCTGGACGACGGTCACGGCCACGCCGGCGGCATCGAGCCGCTGGAGCCGCTCGTCGGGATCGATGAGGAGCGGCGGCGCGCTGCCGGTCAGGACCTCGTCGGGGTGGTGGTCGAAGGTGATCACGGTCGGCGGCGGCGCCACGCCGCTCGGCCTCGGCGACCAGGTGCTCGAGCAGGTACCGATGCCCGAGGTGGAGCCCATCGAAGACGCCGACGACCACGAAGACGGGGCCGGCCTCCCGCGGCAGCGCATCGACGCCGTTGACGACCCGCATCGCCGGCGTCAGCTTCCGGCGGCCGCGGCGGGCGACGGGGACACGAAGACCTTGTCCGGGGCGAGCCGGCCGCCGGACGACGTCGCGATCGCGATGAGCGTCCCGTCGGGGCTGCGCAGCCGGTAGTGGTCCGAATGACCGGGAAGGCCCGTGGCCGGCGAGACGAACTGGCCGCGCGCGACGGCGAGGGTCTCCGCATCGGTCAGCACGACCTCGGGAAACGCCTCGAGTCCCGTGTCGATCGGCCGGAGCAGCGGCAGGAGGCCCTCCGGGCCGCCCGCGGCGGCGTCGCGGACCGCGTCGAGCGCGACCGCGTCGTCCAGCACGAACGGCCCCGAGGCGGTGCGCACGAGGGAGCCGAGATAGGCGGCACTCCCCAGGGTCTCGCCGAGGTCGCGGGCGAGCGCGCGGATGTAGGTGCCGGCCGAGCACACCACGTCGAGGATCGCGATCGGCCGCTCCGGGTCGGACTCGTCCCATTCGAGCAAGGTCAGCTCGTGGATGGTGACCTCTCGCTCGGCGAGGACGACCGTCTCCCCGGCCCGGGCCATCGCGTACGCGCGCCGGCCGCCGACCTTGATCGCGCTGAACGCCGGCGGCCGCTGCGAGATCGCGCCCGGTGAAGCCCGCGAGCGCCGCCTCGACGGCATCACGCGTCGGCGCCGGGCCGCTCGACGGCACCAGCTCGCCCTCGAGGTCGTCCGTCGAGGACGAGGCCCCGAAGCAGACCGTCGCGCGGTAGCCCTTGCGGTCGCCCGAGTGGTACTCGACGACCCGGGTCCCGTGGCCGAGGAAGACCGGCAGCACGCCCGAGGCGAACGGGTCGAGCGTCCCGCCGTGGCCGACCCGCTTCGTGGCGGCGAGACGACGCACCAGCGCGACGACGTCGTGCGAGGTCGGGCCGGCCGGCTTGGCGATCACGAGGATCCCGTCGAGGCCGGGACCGAGCGAGTTGTGCGCCATCGTCAGCGCCGGACCGCGGCCACGAGCCGCTCCGCCTCGGCGAGGACCGCGGGCACGGCGTCCGCGACCGGCATCGCGAGGGTGGCCCCGGCCGCCCGGGCATGCCCTCCCCCGCCGAAGGCCCCGGTCAGCACGGTCGCGTCCACGCCGCCGGGCCGCGTCCGCACGCTGAGCCGCGTCCCGCGGGCGTCCTCCTTGAACAGGATGGCGACCTCGGCATCCTCGGCCTGGGCGAGCAGGTCGATGATCCCCTCGGAGTGCGGCGGCTGCGTCCCCGTCGCGGCCAGGTCCGCGTCGGCAAGGGTCGACCAGACGATGCGACCGCCGTCCGCGCTCTGCATCCGGGCCAGGACCAGGCCGAAGAGGCGGAGCTGGGCGTCGGGCTTGGTCCGGTAGAGGCGCTTGGAGATGTCCGAGAGCGGGGCACCGGCCTCCACGAGCGCCGCCGAGACGGCCAGCGTCCGCGGCGTCGCGTTCGGGTGGGCGAAGGTCGCGGTGTCCATGACGATGCCGCCCATCAGCGCGGTCGCCATCGCGCCGCCGTCGATGTCGAGCGGGACGCCGAGGCGGAGGGCGAGGAGGGTGACCATCTCGCAGGTCGCGGCGGCGTTCGGATCGACCCAGTCGGCGTCACCGTCGACCTGGTTCGAGGCGTGGTGGTCGATGACGACCCGGGGAACCCGCGCGAACAGGTCGGCGTGCCGGACGCCGACCGAGCCGACCCGCTCGAGCGAGCCGCAGTCGGAGATCACGACGAGGTCGTAGTCGGCCGTCGGATCCGGATCGCTCCGGACCCGGTCGACGCCGGTCAGGAAGTCGTACAGCGGGGGCGGCGGATCGGAGGTGACGGGGTCGGCGCTGCCGCCGAGCGCCTCGACGAGATGGACGATCGCGAGGCTGGCGCCGAGCGTGTCCGCATCGGGGTTCTCGTGACCGACCGCGAGCACGCGCCGTGCGCCGCGCAGCCGCTCGACGACGAGGTCGGGGACGGCATCCAGATATGGCGAGAGGTCGACCGTCACCGGCGCGCCTTCGAGCTCGGGCGGCGCTTGCGGACCGGTGGGCGCACGGCCGAGGGCGGCTCCTCCCCGAGGTCGCCGTCATGCGGCAGGCGGGCGACCGGGGTCGGGAGCGACTCGCCGGTCTGGAGGTCCATGGGCGGCTCCTCGCCGCGCTCCAGGTCGTTGAGCAGCTGCAGGACACGGGTCCCGCGCTCCGCGGTGTCGTCCTCCTGGACATGCAGGTCCGGGATGCGACGGAGTCGCAGCCGGGTGCCCAGCTCGCGGCGGACGAACGGCATCGCCCGCCCGAGCGCGGCGATCGCGGCGGCCCGTTCGGCCGGCTGCCCGATGACGCTCACCCAGACCTTGGCATGCCGCAGGTCCTGCGTCGTCTCGACGCTGGTGATCGTCACGAACCCGACGCGCGGATCAGCGACGTCACGCGACACGATCGAGCCGATCTCCTCCCGCAAGAGTTGATCGACCTTGTTCGTCCGTTGCGTCATCGAGATCGAACTGCCTACCGACGCCTGCTGTGGGCGTTCCCGCGAAGGCGCGACCGAGCACGAGAGCGAGCGCACCCCAAGGTGCGTGAGCGAGCGAGCGGAGGACGCAACGCCCGCGGGGGCGTTCATGCGGGCGGCCCGACTGCTCAGCCGCTGACAGCGCGGCTGACCGTCTGCGAGGTGAAACATTCGATGATGTCGCCCTCTTCAAGGTCGTGGTAGTCGGCCAGGCCGATGCCGCACTCGTAGTTGGCGAGCACCTCGCGGACGTCGTCGCGGAAGCGGCGCAGCGACTCGATCTTGTCGGTCGCCACGATCTTGCCGCCACGCCAGACGCGCGCGCCGCCGCGGACGATGCGCCCGTCGGTGACGTAGCAGCCGGCGATGACCGTGCTCTTGCCGACGCGGAAGATCTGGCGGACCTCCGCGCGGCCCTCGACCACCTCGACCACGACCGGCTCGAGCAGCCCCTTGAGGGCGGCACCGATGTCGTCGGTCAGCTTGTAGATGATGTCGTAGAGCCGGACGTCGACGCCCTCGGCCTCCGCGGAGCGGCGGGCCGTGTCGGTGATCTTCGTGTTGAAGCCGACCACGATCGCGTCCGAGGCGGTCGCGAGCATGATGTCGTTGTCGGTGATGTCGCCGGCGCCCTCGAGCAGGACGTTGACCCGGATCTCGTCCTGGTCGAGCTGCTCGAGCGCGTGGGTGATGGCCCCGAGCGAGCCGGACACGTCGGCCTTGAGGATGATCCGCAGCTCCTTGGCCTGGCCGGCCTGGATCTGGCGGTAGAGGTCCTCGAGGGTCGCGCGGCCGCTGCCGTCGCCGTTCCGCGCGGCGGACTCGAGCTTCCGGGTCTCGACCAGCGTGCGGGCTTCCTTCTCGTCGGAGACGACGCGGAGGATGTCGCCGGCCTGCGGGACGTCGGCGAGGCCGAGGACGACCACCGCGGACGCGGGGCCGGCCTTGGTGACGCGCTTGCCCTTGTCGTTCTCGAGCGCCCGGACGCGGCCGAACGTCTCGCCGACGACGATGATGTCGCCGACCTTGAGCGTGCCGGTCTGGATGAGGGCGGTCGCGACCGGGCCGCGGCCCTTGTCGAGCTGCGCCTCGACGATCGTGCCGACGGCGCTCCGCTTCGGGTTCGCCTTGAGCTCCTGGAGGTCGGCGACCAGCAGGACCATCTCGATCAGCTCGTCGAGGCCCTGGCGGCTCTTGGCCGAGACCGGCACGAGCGGCACGTCGCCGCCGTACTCCTCGACCACGATGCCGGCTTCGGTGAGCTCGGTCTTGACGCGGTCGGGGTTCGAGTCCGGCTTGTCGATCTTGTTGAGCGCGATGATGATCGGCACCTTCGCGGCCTTGGCGTGGCTGATCGCCTCGAGCGTCTGGGGCATGACGCCGTCGTCGGCGGCGACCACGACGATCGCGATGTCGGTGACCTTTGCGCCGCGGGCGCGCATCGCGGTGAACGCCTCGTGGCCCGGGGTGTCGAGGAAGACGACGCGCTTGCCGTCGTGGGTGACCTCGCTCGCGCCGATGTGCTGGGTGATCCCGCCGCGCTCGCCGGCGGCGACCTCGGTGGACCGCAGCGCGTCGAGCAGGCTGGTCTTGCCGTGGTCGACGTGGCCCATGACGGTCACGATCGGGGCGCGCGGCTGCAGGTCGGCCGGGTCGTCCTCCTCGAAGAGGACTTCCTTCGTCGCGGCATCGACCTTGGCCTCGCCGTCGGCATCGGCCACGCCAGCCGTCACGGCGACCGCCTCGGCCACTTCGTAGCCGAGCTCGCCGGCGACCAGCGACGCGGTGTCGCGGTCGATCAGCTGGTTGATGGTCGCGAAGATGCCGCTCTTGATGAGCTCGCGGATGACGTCCGCCGGGTTGACCGCCAGGAGCTCAGCGAGCTCCTTGACGGTGATGGTGCCCGGCAGCTCGATCGCGCCGCGCTCGCGCGGATCGAGGACCTGGACGTTCCCGCCGTTGAATGCGCCGTCTCGACGCGGTGGCTTGCGGGGCCCGCGCCGGCCGCGCGTGCCGCTCCTACTCCTGGCCACGGGCTCCTCCTTCGATGGTGTCGGTGGTGAAGGCCGCCTCGATCGTCGCCTTGACGTCGGTCGGGACGGCGGTGTGCAGTGCCCGGCTCAGGGCACCCTTGGTGATGGCCTGCGATCGGCAGGCGTCCTGATGGCAGACATAGGCGCCGCGTCCGGCGAGCCGGCCGGTCGGGTCGGCGACGACCGCGCCATCCGGCGTACGAACGATACGCAACAGCTCCCGCTTCGGATAGGCCGTCCGGCAGACGACGCAGGAGCGGGTCGGGACGCGCCGCGGCGCCGACGCGTGGGCGGCGGCGCCTACGACGCCACCTCTTCCGCGGCGGGTGTCTTCTTGGTGGCCCGCTTCGGCTTGGCCGGGATGTCGGGCGCCTCGGCGACCGCCTCGGCCGGGACGACGTCCGTCGCCTCCGCCGCGACCGCGGCCTTCTTCGTCACGCGCTTCGGCTTCGCGGGGGCCTCGGCGGTGTCCGTGGCGACGGCCTCGGGGGCCTCGTCCGGCGCCGCAGCGGCCTTCTTCGTCGCGCGCTTCGGCTTCGCCGGGACGTCGGGCGCCTCGGCGACCGCCTCGGCCGGCACGGCGTCATCGGTCGCTTCGACCGCGACGGCTGCCTTCTTCGTGACGCGCTTGGGCTTCGCGGGCGCCTCGGCTGCGTCCGCCTCGGCGGCCACGGCTGCCTCGGGTGCCTCGTCGGGGACGGCGGGCGCCGCATCGGCGGCCGCGCGGGCCTCGGCGACGGACACGTCGCTGCGGATGTCGATCCGCCAGCCGGTCAGGCGGGCGGCGAGCCGGGCGTTCTGGCCCTCGCGGCCGATCGCCAGCGACAGCATCCGCTCCGGGACGGTGACGCTCGCGATGCGGTGCTCCTCGTCGATGTCGACCGAGATGACCTGGGCCGGGCTCAGGGCGTTGGCGACGAAGACGCCGGCGTCGTCGTTCCAGGGGATCACGTCGATCTTCTCGCCCGACAGCTCGGCGACCACGGCCTGGACGCGCGCGCCGCGCTGGCCGACCGTCGCGCCGACGGGGTCGAGCCCCTCCTGGCGCGAGGCGACCGCGACCTTCGAGCGGCTGCCCGCCTCGCGGGCGATGGCCTTGATCTCGACGGTGCCGCTGTGGATCTCGGGGACCTCGAGCTCGAACAGGCGCTTGAGGAAGCCCTTGTGGGTCCGGCTCACGAGGATCTCGGGGCCGCGCGTCGCGCGACGGACCTCGAGCACGAACGCCTTGACGTTCTGCCCGATGCGGTAGTGCTCGAGCGCGCTCTGCTCCGACGGCCGCAGCACGGCCTCGACGCCCTTGCCGACGTCGAGGATCAGGCCGCGCGGCTCGACGCGGTTGACGGTCCCGGTGATGAGCTCGCCCTCGCGGTTCGCGAACTGGTCGAAGACCTGGTCGCGCTCGACCTCGCGGATGCGCTGGAGCACGATCTGCTTCGCGGTCTGGGCGCCGATCCGGCCGAACACGTCGCCGTCGAGCTGCTCCGTCTCCACGAGGTCGCCCACGTTGGCGGTCTTGTCGAAGGCCTGCGCCTGGTCGACGGTGATCTCGGTGAACTCGTCCTCGATCTCCTCGACGACGCGCCGGGCGCGGTACACCCGGATCTTGCCGGTCTCGGCGTCGATGCGGACATGGATGTCCTCGTCACCGGCGACCCGCCGGTACGCGGACTGGATGCCGTCCTCGACGGCGCCGATCAGTTGTTCGCGGGAGATCTGCTTCTCGGCGTTGAGTTGCAGGAGGGCACCGACGAAGTCTCGACTCACGATGGCCTCCGTTCGCTGTAGTCGGTATTCAAGGCCCGCTCAAAACAAAACGTGGGGGTCACCCACGTCACGGAGCGGCCGTTCAGTTGGACGCGAAGTATACACCCGGATGGGTGGACGCTCAAACGTGGGCCCCACGATGGGGCAACGTCAGGAGGGCGCCACGCCGTTCAGCTGGTAGAGCGTCGGCCCCCCGGCGGAGGTCCAGTCGCCGATGACGCGGTGGCTCGCCTCGAAGGCGGCCCACCGATCGTCTGTCCAGTTGTTCTCGGTCTTCTCGCCGATCACGACGTACGGGCAGCTCTCGAGGTAGCCGACGAGGGCAGTCTGGCTGGGGTCGCTGAGGAGCATCTCGCCGATCCCGTCGAACCGGAACGTGCCGCCGTCCGTCGCCCGCAGGACCCGCTCCCCGAACAGGTCGGCGACCTGCCGCTCCGTCCCGGGCGGTCGCGGGGATCGCCCGGCCACGAGGATCCACATCGGGATCGTCGGCGGTCAGGCAGGCGTCCCCCGGGACGAGGCCGGCGATCGCCGCGCCGAAGTCGGCCTGCGTCGGTCCGCTCGCCGCCTGCCGGACCGCCCGGACGCCGCCGATCCCCAGCAGGACGACGAGCACCAGGGCTGACACCGCGACGGTCACCGGGCGCGGTGCGCGGCCCGCCAGCAGCTCGAGCAGGATCGTGCTCCCGCCGGCGACGATCAGCACCGCGACCGGCAGCAGGAAGCTCGGGTAGTGGTCGAAGAAGCTCGTGGAGAGCAGGAACATCGTCGTCATCACGGCGAGCAGCCCGGCCAGGACCGCCCCGAACGTGCCGCCGCGCCAGGCCACGAGGGCCGCCATCGCCAGCACGACGACGGCCGCCACGACCCCGATCGCGGCCACCCCGCCCATCCCGACCGGCCCCAGGTCGAAGAGCTGCGTCAGGCGCTCGGCGGACGTCTGGCTCAGGTCCGCCGGACGGGCCGCCTGGACCGCCACGACCTGGGTCAGGAAGTCCCTCGGTGCCGCGAGGACGAAGGGCAGGACGAGCGCCGCTCCCGCCACCAGCCCGCCGACGACCGTCCACGCGAGGTGTCGCCACGACCCGCGGAGCAGGAAGACGCCGCCGATGACGGCGACGTAGACACCGGCCCACACCTTGATGGACAGGCCGACCATGAGCAGCGCCCCCACCGCCAGGCACTGGAGGGCGGTGCGGCGGCCACGCTCGCCGGCAAGCCAGAGGTCGAGCGCCGCGAGACACACGAGGTTCAGGAACGGCTCGAGCAGGACGGTCGCGTCGGCCACCAGCGCCCCGATGCCCACGGCGTAGAGCGCGGCCGCGAGGAGCCCGGTCGGCCAGCCGCGCCAGCGGCGTCCCAGATCGGCGATGAGCAGGATGGTCAGCGCGGCGATCAGCACCATCAGCCACCGGCCGAGCACGACCGCCGTGCGGGCGTCCCCGTGCTCGATGAGCGCCCCGAACGGCGCCAGGAGGACGGCGATGCCGGGCGGGTGCAGCAGCGTGAACTCGGTGTACGGGAGGTGGCCGCTGACCAGCAGCGCGGCGCTCGAGAGATAGACGCCGTCGTCGTACTCGATGCCGGAGAAGAGCGCGCCGGAGCGCAGCAGCGGGATCGCGCGCAGGACGACCCCGACCACCACGATCAGGGCGAGCGCCAGCCACGGCCATGCGCGATCCCGGCGGCGTGACCCCTCGGACACCGGCGGGTTCAGCGGGTCAGCGCGGGGGTCGGGAACCGCTCGGCGACGTACGCCTCCAGGATCCCGATGAATTCGTCCACGAGACCGTCGCCGCGGAGCGTCCGGTCCAGCTTCCCGTCGATGAAGACGGGCGCGACGGGCTCCTCGAAGGTGCCCGGCAGCGAGATCCCGATGTCGGCGTGCTTCGACTCCCCCGGCCCGTTGACCACGCAGCCCATGACGGCGACGCGGAGGTCCTCGGCGCCCGGATGCGTCTCGCGCCAGACCGGCATCCGTTCCTTGAGGTAGCCCTGGATCTGCTGGGCCATCTCCTGGAAGAACGTGCTGGTCGTGCGGCCGCAGCCCGGGCAGGCGCTGACCTGCGGCAGGAACGAGCGCAGGCCCATCGACTGGAGGACCTGCTGGGCGATCTCGACCTCGCGCTCCCGCGGCGCCCCGGGCTCCGGGGTCAGCGAGACGCGGATCGTGTCGCCGATCCCCTCGTTGAGCAGGATCGACAGCCCGGCCGTGGAGGCGATGACGCCCTTGTCGCCCATGCCCGCCTCGGTCAGGCCGAGGTGGAGCGGGTAGTCCGAGCGGGCCGCGAGCCGGCGATACGTGTCGACCAGGTCGCGGACGCCGCTGACCTTGGCCGAGAGGATGATCCGGTCGTGGCGCATGCCGGTCTCCTCGGCCAGCTCGGCCGAGCGCATCGCCGACTCGAGCATCGCGTCGATCATCACGTCGCGCGCGTCGCGCGGCTCGGCGGCCACGGCGTTGGCGTCCATGAGCTCGGTCAGGACGGCCTGGTCGAGCGAGCCCCAGTTCACCCCGATGCGGACCGGCTTGTCGTTGTCGATCGCGACCTTGACGATCGTCGCGAAGTGCTCGTCATGGCGCTTCGCCCCGACGTTGCCCGGGTTGATGCGGTACTTCGCGAGCAGCGCGGCCGTCTCCGGGTACTCGACGAGGAGCTTGTGGCCGTTGTAGTGGAAGTCGCCGATGATCGGCACGTCCACGCCGAGGCCGCGGACCTTGCGGACCATCTCGGGCACCGCGGCCGCCGCCTCCTCCGTGTTGACCGTGACGCGGACGAGCTGCGAGCCGGCGTGGGCGAGCCGGGCGACCTGGATCGCGGTCCCGTCGGCGTCGGCCGTGTCGGTGTTGGTCATCGACTGGACCACGATGGGGTGGGCGCTGCCGACCAGGACCCCGCCCACGTCGACGCTCACGGTCGAATGGCGGTGCGGGCGCAGCCCGTCGGGCGAGGTCATGTCCCGCCGGTCACGATCCGGGCGATGTCGAAGCCCGTCACCCAGATGATGAAGCTGAAGAGGAACACGAAGCCGATCACGTAGGTCATCTGCTCGGCGCGCAGGCTGATCCGCGACCCGAAGAACCGCTTGAGCGTGATCATCAGCATCCGCCCGCCGTCGAGCGGCGGGAACGGCAGGACGTTGACGATCGCGAGGTTGGCGGACAGCACGCCCGCGATGTACAGCGTGAACAGCGGCCCGAGCTGCCAGAACACATCGCCGATCTGGGTCGCGATGCCGACGGGGCCAGCGACGGGCGGCGGACCGGTGGGGTTGGTGGCGACCGAATGGACCAGGGCGCCAAGGCCGCCGAGGATCAGCCCCAGCGCGTTGACCGTCCGCTGCGCCCCGAGCCGGATGGCCTCCCCCGCCGTGTACTGGATCGGATGGCTGGTGGTCACCACCTTCAGGTCGCTGACGCCGATCGCGCCCTTCTTGGCGGCGACCTCCTCGGGCGTGCGCAGGGTCGCGGTGACGGTGACGTCGCCGACGCCGGGCCGCTCGATGCCGACCGTGACGGTCTCCCCCGCGTGCGACGCCAGCCCGTCGATCAGGGCGACGCCATCGAAGGCGCCGAAGTACTCGCCGTTGACCGAGGCCAGCACGTCCCCGGACTGGACGCCGGCCGCCTCGGCGGGCGAGCCGGGCTGGACGGTGCCGACCTGGAACCCGACCGTCGGGTCGCCGTAGAGCGCGAGCCCGGTGAAGATCACGAAGGCCAGCAGCACGTTCATCAGCACGCCGGCGACCAGGATCCAGAGGCGCACGGGCAGCGGCTTCGACGAGAACGCCCGGGGATCGTTGGCGGCGTCGCCGTCCTCGCCCTCGAGCTTCACGAAGCCGCCGAGCGGCAGCCAGTTGAGCGTGTACATGGTCTCGCCCTTCGCGCGCAGGACCTTGGCGCGCGGCGGGAAGCCGATCCCGAACTCGAGGACGCGGACGCCGGCCAGGCGCGCGGTCACGAAGTGGCCGAGCTCGTGGATCACCACGAGGACGCCGAGGATCAGGATGAACAGGACGATCGTGATGACCGACTGCACGAACCCCGTCAAGCGCCGGCTCCGACCGGTCCGCTGGCGAAGGCGGCGCGCACGGCGAGGTCGAGCTCCACGAGGTCGTCGACGCCGGGCGCGGCGTCGCCGTCGGACCCGAACCTCGCGACCGCGGCTTCGAGCAGCGCCGGGATGCCCGTGAACGACAGCGTCCCGTCGAGGAACCGGGCGACCGCCACCTCATCGGCGGCGATGAGCGCCGCGGATGCCCGCGGACCCTGGCGCCCGGCCTCGCGGGCGATGCGCAGCGCCGGGAACCGCCCCTCGTCCGGCGCGCGGAAGTCGAGCCGGCCGATCGACGCGAGGTCAGGGGCCGCGGCTGGCGACGGATGGCGGCGCGGGTACGTCAGGGCGTACTGGATCGGGAGTCGCATGTCGGGGGTACCCAGCTGGGCCTTGAGGGAGCCGTCGCGGAAGCGGACGGCGGAGTGGACGACGCTCTGCGGGTGGATGACGACCTCGATCGCGTCGTACTCGACATCGTACAGCCAGTGTGCCTCGATGACCTCCAGGCCCTTGTTCGCGAGCGTCGCGGAATCGATGGTGATCTTCGCCCCCATGCTCCAGGTCGGGTGCCGGAGCGCCTGCTCCGGGGTGACCGCGGCCAGCGCCTCCGGGCTCGCGTCGAGGAACGGTCCGCCCGAGGCGGTGAGGATCAGCGCGGCCACGTCGTCCATCGATTCGCCGACGAGGCTCTGCCAGATCGCCGAGTGCTCGGAATCGATCGGGCGGAGCCAGGCGAGCGGGCTCGCGAACGGGTCGAGCGGCGCCATCGAGGCGACCGCCGCCGCGTGCACCCGCGCCAGCGGCATCACCAGGTGGCCGCCCGCGACCAGCGTCTCCTTGTTGGCCGTCGCGACGACCTTCCGGGCGCGAAGGGCCGCCAGGACCGGCCGGAGGCTGACGACGCCACCCGTCCCGACGACCACGAGGTCCACGTCGTCGCGGACCGCCAGCGCCTCGAGGGCGTCGGCGCCGCCGACGCGCTCGGTGCCGGGCGGGAGGTCCATGGCGGCGAGGCCCGCCGCGTCGGCCAGGCTGACCGCCCGGGGACGCAGGCGAGCCGCCTGCTCGGCCAGCGTCGCGGCATCGGTCCCGGCGGCCAGCGCGACGACCTCGAACGCCGCGGGGTTCGAGGCGAGGACGTCCACGGCCTGACGCCCGATCGAGCCGGTCGAGCCGAGCAGCGCGACCCGGCGGCGCGCGGGCGGGTCGCCCTCGAGATCAGGCGAGGACGGCGACGACATACAGGGTCACGACCGGCGCCGCGAACAGGAACGAATCGACGCGGTCGAGCATCCCGCCGTGGCCCGGGATCAGCGTGCCGGAGTCCTTGGCCCCCGCCGCGCGCTTGAGGACGGACTCCGCGAGGTCGCCGGCCTGCGCCGACAGCGCGGTGAGCGGGCCGAGCACGATGGCGTGGATCGGGCTGACCCCCACGGCCCACAGGCCCAGGGCCACGACCACGGTCGTGGCCACGATCCCGCCGATGAGCCCGGCGTAGGTCTTGGACGGCGAGATGTGGGTCAGGAACTTGGCTCGCCCGAACCGCTTCCCGACGAGGTAGGCGCCGGTGTCGTAGGCCCACACCGACAGGATCAGCAGCAGGATCCAGGCGCGATCCGGCCCGAGGCCGGCGATCGGCGAGCTGGCCGGCAGCGCGGGGGCGGCATCGCCGAGGCGGAGGATGAACGAGAGGAGCGAGACGTACAGCGCGCCATAGACCGTGGCCATCCAGGTCGTGAGGCCCTCGCGGGGATCGATCTTGCTGAACGAGGCGACGGCGACGAGCACGATCCCCACCGCGATGAGCAGCGGCCCGCTCCCGGACACGGTCGGGATCGCCGCGTCGAGGACGACCACGATGGCCAGCGCCGTCCCGAGCATCGCGAAGGTCGGATAGCCGGCGCTGCGCAGCAGCCGGAACACCTCGATCGCCGCGAACGCCGTGACCGCGACGACGCCGGCGACGAGCAGCGGCCCACCGACGAGCAGGACGATGAGCAGGACCGGGACGAGGACGACGGCCGTGATCGCGCGCTGTCGCATGGCGGATGCTCCCGCGGCCCTAGCGCCCGAACCGACGGTGGCGCGAGGCGAACTCGATGAGCGCGGCGTCCAGCGCGGCCGGCCCGAAGTCGGGCCACAGCAGGTCCGTGAAGTACAGCTCGGCGTACTGCGCCTGCCAGATGAGGAAGTTGCTGATGCGGTGCTCCCGGCCGGTCCGGATGAGCAGGTCGAGCGGCGGCAGACCGACGGTGTAGAGGCGGGCGTCGATGGCGTCCTCGTCGATCTGCTCGGCGGTCAGCCCGTCGGTGACGCAGCGCCGGGCGGCGTCCACGATCTCGTGGCGGCCGGAGTAGTTGAAGGCGACGTTGAGCATCAGCCGGTCGCCGCCGGCGGTCGCGGCCAGCGCGTCCTCGATCGATGCGCGGGTCGCCGGCGGGAGCTCCTCCATCCGCCCGAGCAGGCGGATCTGGACGCCCTGCTCGCGCAGCTCCGGGGTCTCGTCGCGGATCGCCATCTCGAGCAGGCCGAGGAGCACCTCGACCTCTTCGGGCGAGCGGGACCAGTTCTCGCTGCTGAACGCGAACAGCGACAGCGCGCGGATCCGGCGGCGGACGGCGTGGCGGATGATCGGGCGGATGGCCTCGACGCCGGCCGCATGGCCCTCGGCTTCGTCCTTGCCGGCCTCGCGGGCCCAGCGGCGATTGCCGTCCATGATGATCGCGACGTGGCGCGGCAGGTCCGCGTCGAGGACGTCGAACGTGTCGGGCGCCTCGGACGCGTCGCGCGCGGCCACGACGGGCCGGTCATCGACGTGCGGGTCGAGGTGTGCGCGAGCCACTTAGACCTCCAGGATCTCCTGTTCCTTCGCGAGACCCAGGCGATCGACCTCGGCGATCTGCCGGTCGGTCGCCTTCTGGAGCACGTCCAGCTGGCGGTGGACCTCGTCGGCTCCCACCGTGCCGTCGCGCTCCTCCTTCTTGAGCAGGTCGGCCGCGTCGCGACGGGCGTTGCGGACCTCGACCCGGGCCTCCTCCATCCGCTTGTGGACGACCCGTACGAGGTCCTTGCGACGGTCCTCGGTCAGCGGCGGGATGTTGAGGCGGACCACCGTGCCGTCGACGTTCGGCATGAGGCCGATGTCGCTCTTCGTGATGGCCTTCTCGATCGCGCCGAGGACGCCCCGGTCCCACGGCTGGATGACGATCTGGTGCGGCTCCGGGACGTTGATGCCGGCGAGCTGGTTGAGCGGCGTCGAGGTGCCGTAGTACTCGACCTGGATGCGCTCGACGAGCGCGGTCGAGGCGCGGCCCGTCCGGATGCCCTGGAAGTCGCGCTCCATGGCCTCGATGGCGCGGCCCATCTTCTGGTCGGCGTCGGCGATGATCTGGGCGGTCATGCGCGGGCACCTCCAGCCGTGGCCTGGGCCGCCGTCGCGCCCGAGATGAGCGTCCCGACGGGCTCCCCGGCCGCGACTCGCGTGATGTTGTCGGGCTGGTTGAGGTCGAACACGACGATCGGCAGGTCGTTCTCCATGCACAGGCTCACGGCGGTCGCGTCGAGCACCTTGAGCTGGTCGCGGAGCAGGTCGGCGTAGCCGAGCGACGCGTAGCGCTGCGCGTCGGGGTTCGTGACCGGGTCCTTGTCGTAGACGCCGTCCACCTTGGTCGCCTTGAGCAGGACCTCGGCGTTGATCTCCACCGCGCGCAGCGCGGCGGCCGTGTCGGTCGTGAAGTAGGGGTTGCCGGTCCCCGCGACGAACATCGTGACGCGGCCCTTCTCGAGGTGGCGGATCGCGCGGCGGCGGATGTACGGCTCGGCGATCTCGTTCATCGCGATGGCCGTCATGACCCGCGTCGGGACCCCGGCGCGCTCCAGGGCGTCCTGCAGGGCGAGGCCGTTCATGACGGTCGCGAGCATGCCGATGTAGTCGCCGGTCGCGCGGTCCATGCCGCGCGCCGAGGCCGCGAGGCCGCGGAAGATGTTGCCGCCGCCGACGACGATGCCGATCTGGACGCCGAGGCCGTGGATGACCGCGACCTGCTTGGCGATGAACGCGCAGACGGCGGGGTCGACGCCATAGGCCCGATCGCCCAGGAGCGCCTCGCCGGACAGCTTGAGCAGGATCCGGCGATAGCGCAGCGGCGCGGTCCCGCTCGTCGGCGGTCGTCGTCGCGTCGTCGGTCACAGTTCCTCCCCGACCTCGAACCGCACGAAGCGCCGGACCCGGATGTTCTCCCCGATGGTCGCGATGGCGCTCGTGATCAGCTGGCCGACCGTCTGGTCCGTGTCGCGGAAGGGCTGCTCGGTCAGCACGACCTGCTGATACCACTTCCGGAGCTGGCCGTCGACGATCTGCTCGCGGATATTCTCGGGCTTCTTCTGCACGGATTCATCGGCGAGGAGCTCGGCCTTCTTCGCGGCGAGCACGTCGGCCGGGATCGCCTCGATGCTCGGGTAGTCCGGGCGCAGCGCGACGACCTGGATGGCCAGGTCCTTGACGAGCTGCTGGAACTGCTCGTTGCGGGCGACGAAGTCCGTCTCGCAGTTGACCTCGACGAGCGCGCCGAACCGGCCGCCCGTGTGGATGTAGCTGCCGATCAGGCCCTCGCGGGCGTCACGGCCGGCCTTCTTGGCCGCCTGGGCGACGCCCCGCTCGCGCAGCAGGACGGTCGCCTTCTCGAGGTCCCCATCGGATTCGGTGAGGGCCTTCTTGCAATCCATGAACCCGGCCCCGGTCCGCTCGCGCAGTTCCTTGACCAGCTCGGCCGAGATGTCCGCCATCGGTGTCTGTCGCTCCTGTGGTGTCGGCGTGCGTCGCCGCATGCCGCGTGGTGGGATCCGTCGTTCGGGCGCGACCGGGTCGTGACCCGGTCCGCCCGGGATGTCAGGCGGGCGTTCCGCCCGCGGTCTCGTCCTCGGCCTTCTCGGCCGCCTCGCGGGCGAGCTCGGCCGCGATGTCCTCCGGGGAGGCCTCGGCCGGGGCTTCGACCGGGACCTCGGCGACGCGGGCCGCCCGGTCGCCCGGCAGCAGGTCCTCGTCCTCGTCGACATCCGGCTCGAAGGTGAGCGCCGCGCCGCCGGCGAGGGCCGCGACGAGCTCGTCGGACGCGCCCGACTCCTCGTCCTCGGGCTCGGGCATCGCGATGGCGTCGACCGCTTCCGGCTCGCTCGCGGCGCGCGCGGAGCGCTGCTGGGCGCCCTCGATGGCCGCGTCCGCGACGAGCGCGCACAGCAGCCGGATGGCGCGGATCGCGTCGTCGTTGGCGGGGATGATGTAGTCGAGCTCGTCGGGGTCGACGTTGGTGTCGCCCGTGCCGATGACCGGGATCTCGAGCTTGTTGGCCTCGGTCACGGCGATCCGCTCGCGATGCGGGTCGACGATGAAGATCGCGCCGGGGGCGCGCTTCATCTTGCGCATGCCGCCGAGCGTGCCCTGGAGCTTGGTCATCTCCTCGGTCAGCTTCGCGGCTTCCTTCTTGGTCATGCGCTCGAAGTCGCCGGCGGCCTGGCGCGCCTCGAGCTGCTCGAGGAGGCCCATCCGCTTCTTGATGGTGACGAAGTTGGTCAGCATCCCGCCGAGCCAGCGCTTGTTGACGTACGGCATGCCGGCGCGGGTCGCCTCCTGGGCGATCGGCTCCTGGGCCTGCTTCTTGGTCCCGACGAAGAGGACCAGCTCGCCGCGGGCGACGGTCTCGCGGACGGCCTCCAGCGCGACGTCCAGCCGCTGCACGGTCTGGGCAAGGTCGATGATGTGGATCCCGTTGCGCTCCGCGAAGATGAACGGGCGCATCTTGGGGTTCCAGCGGCGGGTCTGATGACCGAAGTGGACTCCGGCCTCGAGCAGCTGCCGCATCGAAACGGACGGCACGGTGAGCGACCTCCTGTTCGGTTCGTTCCTCCGCGGATCTCGTCGCCGGGAACCGGTCCTCGCCGCTGATGGGCTCGGGGCCGGCACCATCCCGGTCGGAATGGTCCGCGTGTGGGCTCCGTGCCCCGCATCTGCGGAGCGCGGGCGGTCTGGTTGGCGGCTCGGGACCCGTCTCGGGACCCCGGACCGGGCGGGAGTGTAGCACAGGGGGCCCGTTCGGCCCGTGCTCGGCGACGCGTCCGGCCGAGGGCGATCGGTCGCCCGCGGCGCCTCAGAAGGCCGCCCGATGATGGCGGATGCGCGGCTCCCCTGCCCCGTCGGCCCCGGGCTCGACGACGACGAGGTCGAACCGCAGCGGCAGCCGCGGGATCCGGCCGCCGTCGGGGAGGGTGCCGAGATCGAGCAGGCCGTAGGCGGCGGCCCGGACCCGCGTGCGCTTGCGATGGTCGACCGTCTCCTCGGGGAGCCCGAAGCCACGCGCGCGCGCGCCAGCGGACCTCCACGACCACGAGCGCGGCCGGCGGCCCCGGGTCGACCGCCACGAGATCGAGCTCGTGGCGGCCGACATGGACGTTCCGGGCCAGGATGGTCCAGCCGGCCGCCAGGAGCCTGGAGGCGACGAGCGTCTCGGCGGCATCGCCCGCCTGCTGCGCCGCGGTCCGTCTCGGGTCCGCCGGCCGGTCATCCATGCCGCCATCGTGCCGATCGGCGCTCAACCGCGGCTCACCGGCCGATCGGGTAGCCCGGCGTGCTCGGCGCCGACGTGCGCGGCGCGCCGACCGCCGGCTGCGCCGCGGCCTCAGGCCGGCGTGCGCTCCAGGGCGGCCAGGTCGAGCGCGTCGAGCGTCGCGTCGTCGGCCATGACCGGGACCAGCTCGCGCTCGAGCAGCTCGTGGGTCTCGGGCGACGCGGACGGGTCGCCGAGCAGGTCGAGGTCCAGCTGGTCCCCGGCGAGCGTCCGCTGGAGCGCGAGGAACGAGCGCCGGTGGAACGGGGTCAGGCCCAGCGCCCGGATCGCGTCGCGGTGGTCGCGCGTGGCGTAGCCCTGGTTGTGCTCCCAGCCGTAGCCCGGGTAGCGCAGCGCGAGCCGCTCCATCATCCGGTCGCGCACCACCTTCGCGACGACCGACGCGCAGGCGATCGAGTAGACCTTGGCGTCGCCGTCGACGATGTTCGTGTACGGGCCGACCTGCGCCTCGAACCCGGCGATCCGGTTGCCGTCGACCAGGACGTGCTCGTGGCCGCCGACCCGGGCGATCGCCCGGCGCATCGCGAGGTGGGTGGCGTGGTAGATGTTGAGCTGGTCGATCTCGCGGACCGACGCGGCGCCGACCCCGACGGCGACCGCGCGCGCCCGGATGAGCGGCGCGAGCCGGTCGCGCTGCGCCGGGGAGAGCGTCTTCGAGTCGCGGACGCCGGGGATGCGATGGCAGCCCGGTCGCATGATCACGGCCGCCGCGACGACGGCGCCGCAGGTCGGCGCGACCCCGACCTCGTCCACGCCGACGACCCGCACGAGCCCGTCGTTCCAGAAGCGGCGCTCATAGCGGAGGGTGGGGACGACGACGGCCATCGGGTCCTAGCGTAGCGCGCCGGACGCGAAGCGACCCCGCCGGTCGGCGGGGTCGTGGGTCTGGCGGCGCGGTTGGTCGCGGCTCCGGGACTAGCTCGGGCGGCGCTCGCGGAGGGTGGCCGCCTTGCCGACGCGATCGCGCAGGAAGTAGAGCTGCGCGCGGCGGGCGACGCCGTGGCGGACGACCTCGATCTTCTCGATGCGCGGGCTGTGGATCTTGAAGGTCCGCTCGACGCCGACGCCGGACGCGATGCGCCGGACCGTGATGGAGCGGGTGATCCCGCCGCCGCGAAGGCGCATGACCGTGCCCTCGAAGACCTGGATGCGCTCGCGGTTGCCCTCGACGACCTTGGCCGACACCTTGACGGTGTCCCCCGAGGCGAGCTCGGGCAGGTCGGAGCGGAGCTGGTCCTTGACGATCTCGTCGAGCACGTTCACGCGGCGGTTCCTTGGTCGTTAGGGGCAGCCGTGGCTGCGGGATGGGCGTGGGGATGGTCGTTCTGGAGCGACCGAGGGCGGAGTATAGCACGCTCCCCGCACGCGGTCCGGGAGCGTCAGTGACCCGTTCGGTCCGCGCCGTCCGGCGGCGTCGGCTGGTCCAGCAGGTCGGGGCGGCGCTCGCGGGTCCGGGCCAGCGCCTGCTCCTCCCGCCAGCGCCGGACCGCGCCGTGGTCGCCCGAGGTGAGGATCGCGGGCACGTCCATGCCCCGGAACGTCGGCGGGCGCGTGTACTGCGGGTACTCGAGGATGCCGGCGCTGAACGACTCCTCGGCCGTGGACGCGTCGTCGATCGCGCCGGGGAGCAGGCGCAGCACGGCGTCGATGACGACGAGCGCCGGCAGCTCCCCGCCGGAGAGGACGTAGTCGCCGATCGAGAGCTCGAGGTCGACGAGCGATCGGATGCGGTCGTCGACGCCCTCGTAGCGCGGGCAGACGACGATGCAGTGCGACCGCGTGGCGAGGTCCGCGGCGCGGGCGTGGCGGAAGACCTCGCCCGCGGGGTCCATCAGGATCGCGACGGAGTCCGGGCCGGCGCAGCTCGTCGAGCGCGGCCGCGACCGGCTCCGGCCGCAGGACCATGCCCGCGCCGCCGCCGTACGGGGCGTCGTCGACGGAGCGGTGCTTGCCGAGGCCCCAGGCCCGCAGGTCGCGGACCCGGATCTCGGCCAGGCCGCGCTCCTGGATCCGCCCCGGGATGCTGTCGCCGAGCGGGCCGTCGAACATCGCCGGGAACAGCGTCAGGACGTCGATCTCGAGCGTCATGGCTGCGGCGGCGCGGCCTCGTCGGCCGCGGCGGCGGGCGTGGCCACCGTCGAGGCGTCCTCGGCCGTCGTCGGGGTCTCGGTCGTCGGGTCGCGGTCGTCGGGCGCCGGGTGCGCCGTCGCGGCGCCTTCGGCCGGTCCGGATCGGGCGTCTTCGACTTCGCGGGGCGGAGGTCCAGCGACTCGGCGTCGACCACGATCTCGCCGCGGCGCGGCGCGAAGACCCGGATGAAGGCACGGACCACGGGCAGGTCGAAGGGCGCGACCGTCCCGCCGTCCACGACGAGCACGTCGTTCTCGCCGACGCGGTAGATGTCGCGGACCGTGCCGAGCTCCGCGCCGTCCGTGCCGCGCACGGCGACGCCCACGACCTCGTGCCAGTAGTACTCGCCGCGGCCGAGCTCCACGTCGGGGATCGACGACGGCCTCGAGATACGCGCCGCGGAGCGTGTCGGCGGCGTCGCGCGACGTGACCTCGCGGAAGCGCAGACGCCAGCCGGGGCCATCGGCGACGGCCTCGGCCGACGCGATCGTCAGCGGCTCGTCGCGCCCTTCACGGTGCAGCACCGTCCCGGGCACGAAGCGGGTCTCCGGATGGTCGGTCAGGACCTCCACCCGGACGGCGCCGTGCAGCCCGTGGACCCCTCGGACGAGGGCGACCACGAGCCGTTCGTCGACGCTCAGAGGATCTCGAGCTGGACCGGCTCGCCGTCGCGGGCGGCCGTCACCTTGAGCAGGGTGCGCAGCGCCTTGGCGACGCTGCCGTTGCGCCCGATGACCTTGCCCATGTCGTCCTCGGCGACGTGGAGCTCGATGACGGTCGCGCCCTCCTCGCGGACGACCTCGACCTTCACCGCGTCCGGATCATCGACGAGCGACTTGGCGACGTATTCGACCAGTTCCTTCGCGGCCATCTGGGTCACCTACTTGGCGGCGGGCAGGATGCCCGCCTGACGGAAGAGCCGGCTCACGGTCTCGGACGGCTGGGCGCCCTTGGCGAGCCAGGCCTTGGCCTTGTCCTCGTCCACCTGGAACTCGACCGGCTCGGAGCGCGGGTTGTAGTGGCCGAGCGTCTCGATGGCGCGGCCATCGCGGGCGCTGCGACCGTCGGCGACGACGACGCGATAGGTCGGCTGCTTCTTCGCGCCGACGCGCGTCAGCCGGATGCGGACTGCCATATCGGGTTCGGTTCCTCCTCTGGGTCGAGGCCGGGCGCTGGGGGCGCTCCCGGTCCTCGCTACTTGACGGTGATGATGGCGTCGGAGTGGTCGAGGTCGCCCGCGACCGAGTTCGACGCGACGAAGGCGTCGAACGGGACGAGGAACGGCTTGACCTCGGTCTCGTAGGTCTTGAGCGCATTCGGGTCGTGCGCCGAGATGAGCCCCTCGATGCGCTCGCGGATGTCCGTGAGGTCGACGAAGGTGATCCCGGTGCCGTCGCCGACGCGCCCGGCGAGGCTCTTGTAGCGGCTGTCGCTGGCGAGCGAGGTGCCGTCGGTGGTGTCGAGCACGTGCTTGACGAAGCCCGGGCCGCTGCCGATGACGACCAGGTCGTCCTTGACCGCCCAGGCGAGCTCGACGTCGCCGCTCGGGAGCGCGACCGGGGACGTCGTCCCCATCGCCGACCCGGCGAGCTTCTCGATGGAGCCCGGGCTGACGACCACGATGGTCGTCCCGTCGTGGTCCTCCTCGCGGACGCTGATGCCCTGCTGGGCGCCACCGAGCGAGATGAGGCCCTTGAGGCTGGTCAGGAGCTTCGCCGCGTCGGCGCCGTCGGTCGCCTTGACCACGATGCCCGCCTCGGGCAGCGGGTCGGTGCCGTTGACGACGATCGCGGCGTCGCCGATCCAGCCGAGGATGGCGTCGAGGCCGCCGGCCAGATCGGCCGCCTTCTCGAGCTGGGCGATGGCGTCCTTGAAGCACGGCTGCGACTTGTAGAGGTCGATGGCCTGCTGGAGGGTCGCGCCGTAGTCGTGGGTGACGGCCAGCGCGATCGTGCTGGCGGGGATGTGCTTGACGAGGTCCGAGGTGCGGTCGGCCGTCGGGCCGACGGTCTTCGCCGGCGGCGGCGAGATGCTCTCGAATTCGAGCGCGTCCGAGTCCGCCTTGACGGTGAAGGTCGCCCATTCCGGGAGCAGGCCGGTCGTCATCGAGGTCATCGTCGAAGGATCGCAGCCGACGATCGCGAGCGCCTGGATCCGCGCTGGGCAGGGCCCGCTCAGCATCGACTGCTGCAGCGATGCCGACCAGTCGTAGAGCTTGCCGAGGGCCATGTAGACGAGGCCGAGATGGCTGCCGTCCGCGGCCGCGAACGCGGCCTTCGGCCCGGGCTCGTTCACGAACGCGCCGGCGCCGTTGGTGTCGATCGCCGACTTGACCGACGCGAGATCGCCGATCACGGCGACCTTGCCGTTGATGATCGCCATGCCGATCTCGGGCGTGTCCTGCTTCGCGGGCGTCGTGATGGTCGTGCCGGCGTACTGGGTCGTCGCGGTCGTGGCGCCGTTCTCGGTCAGGAGCTTGTCGAACCAGTCCTGGGCCAGGGCCGCGTTCTTGACCGACAGCAGCAGCAGGGCGTGCGTGTTCGCCGCCGCGCTCGCGCTGCTGGCCGCCTGTGGACCGTGGCAGCTCGCCGACGCTGAAGGCGAGCTCGCCCTCGAACCACGGCTGGATGTCCTTGCCGAAGGTCTGCTTGTCGCTCGAGGCCTTCCCGACGACCTGGTCGAGGGTCTCGTTGACCTTGGTCTGGATGGACGACACGTCGGCGAAGCCCGGGAAGTGCGACAGGAACTCCGCGACCTTGCGGTCCTGGCCGCCGGGGAGGTCCATCCGGAACTCGCCGTACATCACGCTGCCGGCCGGCACGTAGCCGAGGACCGTCGCGGGCGGCGCGGCCCCGGTCAGGGCGTAGACCACCGCGGCGCTGACGGCCACGACGACCGCGATCGCGCCGAGGGCGACCGCCCATCGGCGGCGGCCGGGTCCGGCAGGGGCGTCGACGGCGGTCACCGGGGCGGCCCGCGTGGCGGGCTCCGCGGCGACGAACTCGGTCGGCGCTGCCGCGTCCGGGGCCGGGGTCGCCGTCGGTCGCCGGCGCTGCGGCGTCCGGGCTCGGGGTCGCCGGCGCCGGGGTGACGGTCGTCGGGTCCGAGGGATCGCTGTGCTGATCGGTCATCGGTCGGTCCCCTCTGGTGCGGATCGGGTCATCGGCGGCCGGACAGGGCGCTCATGGCGGCCCGCCGACCGCCAGCCCCGGAGAGTTGCTTCATGACCTTCTGCATCTCGGTGAACTGCTTCACGAGACGGTTGACGTCGGGAAGGGTGGTCCCCGAGCCGGCCGCGATGCGGCGGCGGCGGGAGGCGTTGAGGACGGTGGGATCGCGGCGCTCGACGGGGTCATCGCCCGGATGATCGCCTCGGTGCGCTTGAGGTCGCCCCGGTCGACGGCAGCCTGGGCCTCGTTGGCCATGCCGCCCATGCCGGGGATCATCGACATGATCTGGCCCGAGCGGGCCCATCTTCTGGACCTGCTGGAGCTGGTCGAGCATGTCCTCGAGCGTGAAGCTGTTCTTGCGCAGCTTCTCCTCGAGCTTGGCCTGCTGGTCGGTGTCGAAGGTCTCCTGGGCCCGCTCGACGAGCGTCATGATGTCGCCCATGCCGAGGATCCGGCCGGCGAGCCGGTCCGGGTGGAAGACCTCGAGGCCGTCGGTCTTCTCGCTGGTCCCCAGGAACTTGACCGGGACGCCGGTGACCGCCGAGATCGAGAGCGCCGCGCCGCCGCGGGCGTCGCCGTCGATCTTGGTCAGGATCAGGCCGGTCACCGGGACCGCGGCGACGAACGCCTGCGCGACGGCGACGGCCTCCTGGCCGGTCATGGCATCGACGACGAGGAGCGTCTCGACCGGCTTCACCGCCGCGTTCACCGCGGCGATCTCGGCCATCAGCGCCTCGTCCACGGTGAGGCGGCCGGCCGTGTCGAGGATGACCACGTCGCGGACCTGGCGCTTCGCGGCCTCGACGCCCAGGCGGGCGATCTCGGGGACGCTGGTGCCGACGGGGGCGCGGAAGACCGGGATGTCGAGGCTCTTGCCGAGCGTCTCGAGCTGGTCGGCGGCCGCGGGACGGTACGGGTCGGCGGCCACGAGCATCGGGCGGCGGCCCAGCTTGACGATGTGCCGGGCGAGCTTGGCGGTCGACGTCGTCTTGCCGGAGCCCTGGAGGCCGACCATCGCCACGACCGCGGGGTTGCCCGACAGGTGGAACGTCCGGTCCCCGGCCGACAGCAGCTCGACGAGCTCGTCGTGGACGATCTTCACGACCTGCTGGCCGGCGGTCAGGCTCTCGAGGACGTCCGCGCCGACGGCCTTCTCGCGGACCCGTGCGACGAAGTCCTTGACGACCTTGAAGTTGACGTCCGCCTCGAGCAGCGCCAGGCGCACTTCGCGCATGGCGGCGTCGACGTCGGCCTCGCTGATCCGACCGCGGCCCGTGAGGGTGCCGAGGGTCTTGCGAAGGCGTTCGCTGAGGGTGTCGAACATGGTCCGGGTGGGGACTCCAGCGGGTGGTTCGACCGGCCGGTCGGCGATCGCTCGCGGACGGGCCGGGTGGTGCGCGGGTTCTGACGCACCGAGGCGTGCCGAAGTGTAGCGCAGCCTCCTCAGGCTCGCCGTCAGGACGATGGTCCCGGTGTCCGGACCGATATGCTCCGCCGTCGTGCGCAACCCGTTCGCTTCCGTGCTCTGGCGCAACAGCGCGTTCCGCCGCGTCTGGGCGGCCTCGACCGTCTCGGTCTTCGGCTCCCTGGTCACGCGCATCGCGCTGCCGCTGGTCGCCATCCTCGTCCTCGGCGTCGGGTCGGTCGAGATGTCGATCCTGCGCAGCCTCGACCTGGTCGCTGCGCTCGTCTTCGGGCTGGTCGCCGGCGCGTGGGTGGACCGGCTGCGGCGGCGCCCGGTCCTGATCTGGGCGGACCTCGGGCGGGCCGTGCTCCTGGGCTCGATCCCGGTCGCGTTCGTGCTGGGCGTGCTGACGTTCCCGCACCTGCTGGTCGTGACCGGCCTCGCAGCCGTGCTGACCGTCTTCTTCGACTCGGCGGACAACGCCTACCTGCCGACGGTCGTCGAGCGCGAGCGTCTGACCGACGCCAACGCGGCGCTGTCGGCGAGCGGCTCGGCCTCGGAGTTCCTCGCGTTCGGGCTCGGCGGCGTGCTCGTCCAGGTGCTGAGCGCGCCCGTGACGATCGCCATCGACGCCGTCACGTTCCTCGTCTCGGCGGTCCTGCTCGGCTCGATCCGGACCGAGGAGCCGCCACCGCCACCCGCGGAGGACCGCGAGCCGGTGATGGCCGAGATCCGCGAGGGGATCCGGCTCGTCCGTCACGACCCGATCCTGCGGGCCTTCGCCGGCTCGCAGGTGGCGATCTCGATGATCTGGGGCATCTTCGGCACGGTCTGGTGGCTGTTCACGGTCGACGAGCTCGGCCTGGGGCCGGCGGCGCTCGGCGTGGTCGCCGCGGTCGGCGGGGTCTCGTCGCTCGTCGGCGCGCTCATCACGAAGCCCGCCACGCAGCGCTGGGGCGTCGGGCCGGTCGTGATCGCGGCGCTCGTCCTCTCGACGATCAGCAACCTGTTCGTCCCGCTGGCGCCGGCCGGCGCCCCGCTGATCGCGGTCACGCTGCTGATCCTCGCGCAGCTCCTCGGCGATTCGTCGCTGCAGGTCTACGACATCTCCGAGGTCGTCGTGCGCCAGACGCTGGTCGAGGACCGCGCGCTCGGGCGCGTGTCGTCCACGTTCGTCGTCGCCTCGGGGATCGCCCAGCTGATCACGACGCTGCTGGCCGGCGTCCTCGCGGTGGCGATCGGCCTCCGCGCGACGATGTGGATCACGCCGGTCTTCGGCGCGCTCGGCGTGCTGATCCTGTGGTTCTCGCCGGTCCGCCGCCTCAAGCAGCTCCCGATCGTGCTTGACGCGGCGACCGTCGAGGCCGTCGACGAGATCGAGCGCGACCGCCCGACGGGCGCCTAGGCGAAGAGCGCCGCGACGAACGCGTCCGGGTCGAACGCGATGCAGGTCCCCCGCCTGCTCCCCGACGCCGACGAAGCGGACCGGGATGTGGAGCGCGTCCTCGATCGCGAAGACGATGCCGCCCTTGGACGTCGAGTCGAGCTTGGTGAGCACGATCCCGGTGAGGCCGACGGCCTCGTGGAAGGCGACCGCCTGCGTCAGGCCGTTCTGGCCGGTGGTGGCATCGAGCACGAACCAGCGTCTCGGGGACCGCGCCGGGCAGCCGCTTGTCGATGATGCGGCGGATCTTCGAGAGCTCGTCCATCAGGTTCGACTTCGTGTGCAGGCGACCGGCCGTGTCGGCGATCACGAGGTCCGCGCCGCGGGCGACCGCCGCATCGAGCGCGTCGTAGACGACGGCACCCGGGTCCGCGCCGGGCGCGTGCGCGACCATCTCGGTGCCGGCCCGGTCCGCCCAGATGCGCAGCTGGTCGATGGCCGCGGCGCGGAACGTGTCCGCCGCGGCGAGGATCACGCGGTGCCCCTCCCCGGCGTACCGGCTGGCGAGCTTGCCGATGCTGGTGGTCTTGCCGGTGCCGTTGACGCCGACGACGAGGATGACGGCGGGTCCGCCCTCGACCGACGGCCTCGGCGCCCAATCCGGGTCCCGCGGGACGAGGAGCGCGGCAAGCTCGGCCCGGACCGCCGATTCGGCACCGGCCGGGTCGCGCCGTCGTCGGGCACGCTCGACGACGTCCATCGCGAGCGCCGCGCCGACGTCGCCGGCGATCAGCGTCTCCTCGACGTCGTCCCAGGACGGGCCTTCTGGACCGCCGGCCAGGAAGCCGCGCAGGCGCGACATGAAGCCGCCGCGGGTCCGCTCCAGGCCGGCGTCGAGCGAGCCCTCGTGGTCCGGCTCGGGCTCGGGCGCCGCGGGTTCGGGCGCGGCGACGACCGCCGCGGGCGCCGCGGCGGCGGGTTCGGGCGCGACGGCGGCGGGTTCGGGCGCGACCGGTTCCGGCTCCGGCTCGTAGACCGGCTCCGGGACGACCAGACCGGGCTGCACGATCGACCAGGCGGTCTCGGCCGCCGGCTCCCACTCGGGCTCGGGCGCGACCTGGCCGTCGGCGGCGGGCGGGTCCTCGAAGTCGGCGGGATCTGGCTCCCAGCCCGGGTCGACGGTCTCGGGATCCGGGAGCGGCTCCTCGCTCTCCTCCGGCTCGACCGGTGCGGCCTCCGGTTCCTCGCGGTTGCGACGCCAGAACGGCATCAGCGCGCCGGTGCCAGCTCGCCGCGACCCTGGTCCGCGAGCGCCTGCGCCTCGTCGAGGCGGAGGCTGATGACGCGGCTGACCGAGTCGTCGCCGACCGTCACGCCATAGAGCGCGTCGGCGGCCTCGATGGTCCCGCGGTTGTGGGTGATCACCACGAACTGCGTCTGGTGGGCGAGGCTGCGCAGCGCGTCGGCGAACCGGCCGACGTTGGCCTCGTCGAGGGCCGCGTCGACCTCGTCCAGCACGCAGAACGGCACCGGCCGGACCTCGAGCATCGCGAACAGCAGGGCCACCGCCGTGAGCGCGCGCTCGCCGCCGGACAGCATCGCCAGCGCCTGCGCCTTCTTGCCGGGCGGCCGGGCGACGATCTCCACGCCGGTCGACGCCGAGGTCCGACGGGTCGGTCAGCGAGATCCGCGCGAACCCGCCGCCGAACAGCTGCTCGAACCGCGAGGCGAACGCGACCTCGAGGGCACGGAACGTGGTCTGGAACTGGTCCGCGATCATCGTCTCGAGCTCGACGATCAGCTCGCGCGTGCGGACGATCGCGGTCGCGGAGGTCGGTCGCCTGCGTCTCGAGCGTCTCGAGCCGCGTCTTGAGCTCCGCGTACTCGTCGACCGCGTACGGGTTCACGGCGCCGAGCTCGTGGAACCGCCGGCGGAGCTGGCCGAGGCGGGCCGGCCCGGGCGGGGTCTCGGTCGGCGGCGCGGCGGCCCAGCGGTCGGCGGCGGCGTCCAGCGCCGATTCGAAGGCGGCGGTGTCGCCGCCCGCATCGACGTCGACCTCGGCGAGGCCGTCGGGCTCGTGGTCGACAGCCGCGACCGTGGCCGGCGAACCCGCGAGCGCCATCCCGGACACGGCGGCGAGATGCGCGAGGCCGGGGTCGCCGAGCCCGGCCAGGTCGACCAGGACGCTCTCGCGGAGCGCATCGAGCCCGAGGCGGGCCTCGAGCTCCGCCCGATCGGCCGTGCGCAGGCGGTCGTCCGCGGCTCGCAGCCGCTCGCGCGCCGCGGCCGCTCCGTGCTCGGCGGTCGCGAGCCGCTCGCGGTCCGCGGCGTCCGCGGCGTGGAGCTCGGTGAGCGCCTGCCGGGCGGCCGCCTCGGCCACGACGGCCGTCGCGAGGTCCGAGCGCAGGCGATCGCGCTCCGCGGCCAGGTCTCGGCCGCGGGCATCGAGGCCCTCGAGCTCGCGGTCGGCGCGCGCCATCCGCTCCTCGGCGAGGGCGATCCCGGTCTCGGCCCGGGTCCGTCGCGCCTCGGCTTCCCGTCGGGCGGCATCGGCGGTCGCGGCCTGCTCGGCCAGGCGGTCGCGACGTGCCCGCATCTCGGCCGCGCGGGCCTCCCACGCTTCGATCGCGCTGGTGGGCGGCACGGCCGGGGCCGGGCCTCCGCCGTCCGCGGCACGCCGTCGGGTCCGGGGTGCCCTCCATCGCGGCGAGCGCCGCCGTCGCCCGGGCAAGGTCGCCGCGCAGCCGCTCGGCCTGCGCCTCGGCCCAGGCGGCCTCGCGGACCGCGGCCTCCGCGTCTCGTGCGGCGACCCGCTCGGCATCGTCGGCGGTCCGGCGATCGGTCGTGGCGCGGGACTCGGCGGTCCTGGCGGCATCCAACGCCGTCCTCGCGGTCCCGGCGGCGGCCGACGCGGCCGCTGCGGCCGCCCTCGCCGATGTCGCGACGGCTGTCAGTCGGTCGGCCTCGGCGGCGAGCGTCGTCGCCTCCGAGCGGCGCTGCAGGACCGAGTCGCCTGCGCCGAGCGCCACGGCCAGCTCCCCGACCACCGCCGAGCCGTCGCGCGGGACCACGATCCAGCCGCCCGGCAGCGCCGCCTGCACCGCGAGGCAGGCCGCCAGGTCCGGCACCCAGGCGGCCCTCGAGAGCAGGCGCCGTGCCGCGCCGTTGCCGTCGCGCTGGACGGCATCCGCGAGGAGTCCGCCGCCCGCGCCGCTCACGGCGTCGAGGAACCGGCGCTCGCGGGCGTCCGCGGCCGGGGCCGTGGCCGTCGCGCGCTCCTCCACGATCAGCGCGCCGCGCTCGGCCGCGAGGTCCGTGACGGCGCTGCCCTTGACCAGGTACGCCCGGGTGGCCTCGCCGAGCGCCGCCTCGACCGCGGCCCGCAGGCCCGGCTCGACGACCAGCTCCTCGTCGACGCGACGGCCGCCATGCCGTCGGGCCGCCTTCGCGATCCCGCGCCCCTCCTCCTCGGCGAGCCGTGCCTCGAGCGAGTGAGCGCGAGCCTGCACGGCCGCCAGCTCCGCCTCGGCGGCGACGGCGCGTGCCTCGGCCGCGGACCGTTCGGCCTCGGCCGACTCGAGCGCCGCTCGCGCGACCTCCAGGGCGGCGGTCGCCGTCCGCTCGGCCTCGATCGCCGCGACGCGCTTGTCGTGCGCGGCGGCGGCCAGGGTCGCCGTGGCATCGCGGTGGGCGGCCGCCGCGGTCGCGCGCTCCCCTTCCCCGGCCGACTGGCGGGCGGCCTCGTCCACGCGGCGACGCGCGGTCTCGAGCTCGGCCTGCCGGGCCGTGGCGGCGCGACGGAGCGCGGCGAGCTCCTCGCCCTGGGCCTGGCGCTCGGCGCGCAGCGCCCCGAGCTCGGCGAGCGCGGCGGCCGTCTCGCGCTCGGCTTCCGCCAGCGACGCCTCGAGGTCGATGTCCCGGGGCGGCACGGGCACAGCCCCCGACCGGCGCCCGGCGGCCAGCTCCGCCTCGGCGGCCGACCGTTCCGCGGCGATCCGGGTGCGGTCGCGCTCGATCGCCGCGATCTCCGAGGCGACCCTTGCCTCGCCGAGCTGGGCCGCGGTCAGCGTCGCCCGCGCGGTGTCATGCGCTTCACGACGCGCCAGCTCCGCGACCGCGCGGGCGCCGAGCTCCGCGGCCACGCCCGACGCGGCCGACTCCGCAGCGGCCATGTCGGCCATCGCCCGGTCGGCGTCGGCGCCGGCGGCCGCCCGCCGCGCCTGCGTCTCGCCGACGCGGGCCGCCGCCTCGTGCCAGCGGGCATGCGCGGACAGCAGGATCGCCGCCGCGAGCTCGTCGGCGGTCGTCTGCCGGCTCGTCTGCTGCTCGGCCTGCGCCGCCAGACGCCGCGCCTGCGGGCGCAGCTCGGCCACGATGTCCTCGACCCGGGCGAGGTTCGCCTCGGATTCGACGAGCTGCTCCTGGGCGCGACGGCGGCGTCGCTCGTGGCGCCGGACGCCGGCGACCTCCTCGAAGAGCGGCCGGCGCTCCTCGGGGCGCAGCGCCAGCGCCTGGTCGACCATGCCCTGTCCGATGAACAGGAACGCGTTGTCGGCAAGGTGCGCGGCGTCGAGCAGCTCGACGAGGTCGCGGAGCCGGATCCGCTGCTTGTTCAGCAGGTAGTCGTTCTCGCCGGAGCGGTACAGCCGCCGGCCGAGCTCGAGGACCTGGAAATCCACGGGCAGCAGGCCGTCCGCGTTGTCGATCACCAGCGTGACGTCGGCCATGCCCTGCGCCGCGCGCTTGTCCGAGCCGGCCCAGATGACGTCCTCGGCCTTGCGCGACCGGAGCGCCCGGCCCTGCTCGCCGAGCGCCCAGCGGAGCGCGTCCGCGAGGTTGCTCTTGCCGGAGCCGTTGGGCCCGACGATCGCGCTGATGCCGCCGCCGAACTCCACGTTCGTGCGCTCGGCGAACGACTTGAAGCCCTGCAGCCGGAGCGCGAGCAGTCGCGACGGGGCGAGCAGCCGCCCCGGTCCGCTCGGCGCGGTCATTCGCCGACCGCTTCGGCGCGGAGCTGCGAGCGCAGGTGCTCGAGGGCCTCGGCCGCGGCCGCGGTCTCCGCCACGCGTCGCGAGGGACCCTCGCCGACACCGAGCGGCTGGCCGTCGACGTGGACCTCGACGCGGAACGTCTTCTCGTGGTCCGGGCCGGTGACGTCGAGCAGCCGGTACGACGGCCGCCCGCCCGAATGGCGTTGCGTGTACTCCTGCAGCCGGCTCTTGGGGCTCTTCAGCGCCAGCGATCGGCCCGTCCTGGGTCAGCTCCGGGGCGGCCAGCTCCACGAGCCAGTCGCGCGCCACGTCGAACCCCTGGTCGAGGTAGATCGCGCCGAGGAGCGCCTCGAAGGACGAGGCGAGGAGGGTGGGGCGCCGGCGGCCGCTGCGCCGCGACTCCCCTTCGCCGAGCATCAGCACGGAGCCGAGGTCGATGCGGTTGGCGAGGCGGGCGAGGCCCGTCGTCGACACGATCGCGGCCCGGCGGGCGGACAGGTCGCCCTCGTCGTCCTCGGGATGGCGCGCGTAGAGCGCCTCCGAGATGATCAGGCTGACGACGGAATCGCCGAGGAACTCGAGCCGCTCGTTCTGGCCGGCAGCCTCATCGGGGTGCTCGTGCAGCCAGCTGGCGTGGATAAGGGCCTGCTCCAGCAGGCCCTGGTCGCGGATCGGGACGCCGAGACGGGTCGCGAAGGCCCTGGCGGGGCGCACGATGGCCCGCCGCCCGGGGGTCTTAGGACGACCGCTCGTCGATGTAGTCGACGGCGTCCTGGACGGTCCGGATCTTCTCGGCGTCTTCGTCGGAGATCTCGGTCCCGAACTCTTCCTCGAGGCTCATGATCAGCTCGACCAGGTCGAGGGAATCGGCGTTCAGGTCGTCGACGAACGACGCCTCGGGCTTGACCTCATCCTCGTCGGCGCCGAGCTGCTCCACGACGATCTTCTTGAGGCGCTCGTAGGTGGTTGCCACTGACTCCCTCCTCGGATGGGGTTAGGCCGACGGCCGGGTGCCGTTGGACTCCGCTTCGATCTTCCCGAGCACCCCGTTCATGAGGCGGCGCATCGGGTCGCCACTGTAGATGCGTGCCAACTCGACCCACTCGGCGATGGCCACCCGGGCCGGCGTGCCGGAGTGTAGCACCTCGGATATGGCCGTACGGAGGAGCGCGCGGTCCATCCGGGCCAGCCCCGTGACGGGGTACTGGGGCGCCCGGCGGGTGATCTCGGCGTCGATCGAATCGCGGTAGCGCGTCACGGCGCCGACCAGCTCGCGGGCCAGCTCGGCCGCGGCCGGATCCTTCTCCGACTCGGCCAGGTGCCGCTCGAGGACGGCCTCCGCCGTGTGCTGCCCGAAGTCCGCCTCGAAGACCGCCGAGAGCGCCAGGCGGCGCCCGGTCCGCCGACCCCGGACCCGGTCAGCCCCCGACACCGTCGACCAGCACGGTCACGGCACGCAGGTCGAGCCCGAGCAGGCGCTCCACGGTCGCCGCGACCGCCGATCGGACCTGGCCGGCAAGCGGCCCGATGGCCTGGCCCGGGCGGGCGACGATCCAGATGCGGACGGTGACCCCGTCCTCGAGGACGCGGACGCGCACCGCGCGGCCGCCGAGCAGCCGACGCCAGAGGGCGCCACCGCGGCCGACCCGGGCGACGCCGGGCACCTCCAGCGCCGCCAGCCCGACGAGCTCGCGGATGACCGACGGGCCGACGGTCAGCTCGTGGCCGCTCACGAGGCGATCCCCTCGGTCGGGGCGGCCTCGCCAGGCGCCGCGGCGGCTCCTGCGGCCTGGCCGGCGGCCGCATGCGTGGCCAGGGCCTCCTCGATGAGCGCCGGGACCCTCGTCCGGGCGGTGGTGGCCGCCACGTCGCAGGCGAAGTCGATCATCCGGCTGCGCGCCCGGCCGTGGGTGATGATCACCGTCCCGCGGACGCCCAGCAGGATCGAGCCGCCGACCTTCTCGTAGTCGAAGACGCCGCGGATCCGGTCGATGCCGGGCTTCATGAAGACGGCCCCGAGCCGGCCGCGAAGGCCGCGGGTGAACTCGGTCCGCCACAGGTCGAAGATGAAGCCCGACAGCCCTTCGAAGAACTTGATGACCACGTTCCCGAGGACCGCGTCGCAGACCACGACGTCCGCGCGGTGCTTGGTGAGGTCCTTGCCCTCGATGTTGCCCTCGAAGCGGAGGTCCGACGCGTCGAGCAGCTCGGTGGCGCGCTGGATGCGGGCGTCGCCCTTGCCGCGCTCCTCGCCGATCGAGAGCAGCGCGATGCGCGGCCGCGGGATGCCCATCACGCGCTCGGCGAAGATGGCCCCCATCCGAGCGAACTGGGCGAGGTTCTCGGCGGTCGAGTCGGGGTTGGCGCCGATGTCGAGCAGCACCATCGGGCCGGAGTCCGTGATCAGCTGGACGGCGAGGGCCGGTCGGTCGACGCCCGGCAGCCGCCCGAGGCGGAGGACGGCGGCGGCCATGCCGGCCCCGGTGTGCCCAGCGGTCACGACCGCGTCGGCGTCGCCGCGCTTGACGAGGTCGGTGGCGACCAGGATCGACGAGTCGCGCTTCTCGCGGAGCGCCATCGCCGGGTGCTCGTCCATGCCGATGACCTGGCTCGCGTGGACGATCGAGACGTTGGGGGGCAGGGGTCCCGCGAGGGCCGCGACGACCGCTTCGTCGCCGACGAGGATCAGCCGGTCATCGGGATGGGACCGCGCGTAGAGCATGGCCCCGGGCACGACCTCGGACGCGCCGAAGTCTCCGCCCATCGCGTCGACGGCGACGCGGACGCCGCCCGCCGTGCTCCGGGTCGGCGCGGGGTCCGTCACGCGGTCAGCGCGCTGCGTCGTCGGCGGCGGGCTTGGGGGCGACCGCCAGGCGGCCGTTGTAGTAGCCGCAGTTCGGGCAGACGTGGTGCTGCTGCTTCTGCTCGTGGCAGTGCGGACACTCCTCGAGGTTCGGCAGGTCGATGGCGAGATGCGCTCGGCGCTCGCCCTGGCGTGCGTGCGAGACGCGGCGCTTGGGTACACCCATGAGGTCGCGGGCTCCTTGTCAGAGGTCGGTCGTGTCGCGTGGCCGCTCGACCGTCCCGGGTCCGGGCGCGGCGCCACGCCGACGGCGGAGTCTACCGCATGATCCGGCCGCTCGTCTCCCCGCCGTCATCCGTCGTCGGCCTGGAAGCCCCGCAGCGCCTCGAGCCGCGGATCGATGTCGTCCTCGGGATGGTCGTGGTCGCCGGCCTCGAGCGGCTGGCCGCAGACGATGCACAGGCCCGGGCAGTCCAGCCGGCAGAGCGGGGCGATCGGCTCGGCCAGGACGATCGCCTCGACGACCGCCGGCTCGAGGTCCACCTCGTGGTGGTCGGTGAGGCGCAGCGCGTCGGGCTCGTCGTCGAGATCCACCGGCTTGCCGCTCGCGAGGTCGATCGTCGGCAGGTATTCCTCGCGGATCCCCAGGGCGAGCGGGATCGAGAGGTCCTTGAGGCAGCGGCTGCAGGCGCCCTCGATCGAGGTCGTGAGGTCCGCGTCGGCGAGGATGCCGCGGTTGGTACGAGACAGGCGCACCGCCCCGTCGATCGGCGCGGTCAGGACGAGGCCGTCGGGCAGGTCGATCCGGACGTCCTGGACCGGGTACTGGCGGTCGGACCCGACGGCATCGGCGAGGAGCCCGGACACGTTCCAGATGAGGGGCCCGTCCGTCGGGCGGGCGGTCATGGGCGGGCCGGCTGCGCCGCGTCCTCCGGCTCGTCGGCCCAGCCGCCGTCGTCCACGTCGAGCGGCGCCTCCTCCGGGACGAGGTCGGCGCGACGCTCGTCGAGCATCGCGATCCCCTTCTTGATGCTCTGGAGCGTCTTGACGACGTCGCCCTCGAGGCCGACCAGCACCCCGACCGCGTACTCGTCCGCGCCGCGGCGGATCTCGTCGGCGTCCTGGTGCGCCTCGGCGATCACGCGCTGGCTGATGGTCTCGGCCTGCTGGGTGAGTCCGCGCTCGTCGATGAGGAACGCCGCCTGCTCCTGGGCCTTGGCGACGATCCGCTCGGCCTCGACCTGGGCCTTCTCGATGATCCGCTCGCCTTCGGCGTTGATCCGCTTGGCGGCACGGACCTCTTCGGGGACGGCGACGCGCAGCTCGTCGATGAGCCCGAGCGCCGCGTTCTGGTCGACGACCACGTTCGTCGTGAGCGGCAGCTTCTTGCCGTTGGCGATCAGCGACTCGAGGCGCTCGACGAGGAAGATGATGTCGATCGGAGTTCCCTCCCGGCTCGGCGGATGGACCCTGGCACGCGTGGCCGCAAGTATGGCACGCGGACGTGCCGTCAGCGCTTCGGGAGTGCCTCGTCGAGGGCCGTCCTGGCGGCCGCGGGGACCATCGAGGCGACGTCGCCGCCGAACCCGGCGATCTCCTTGACCAGGCTGGAGCTGACGTAGCCGCTCTCGACCGAGGTCATGAAGAAGACCGTGTCGACGTCGGGCGCGAGGACCCGGTTGTTGTGGGCCAGCTGCATCTCGACCTCGAAGTCGCTGATGGCCCGCAGCCCGCGGACGATCGAGCCCGCGCCGCGGGCGCGGCAGAAGTCGACCGTCAGGCCGTCGAAGGAGGCCACCTCGATCCCCGCGAGCGAGCCGCCGGCCTCGGTCAGGGCGTCGCGGATGACCCGGATCCGCGTCTCGACGGGGAGCAGCGGGGTCTTGCGCGGGTTGGCCAGCACGCCGACGACGACCGTCTCGAAGACCACCGCGGCGCGGCGGATGATGTCGAGATGGCCGTTGGTGATCGGGTCGAACGAGCCCGGGTAGACCGCGATCGTGTTCATCGATCCTCCACGCGCCGATAGAAGGTCAGCGTCGTCTCGCCGAAGCGCCGCTCCCGCTCGGATGCTAGCAGCCCGATCCCGGCCGGCGGCGGCACCTGGCTGGCGTGCTTGGCCACGACCCGGCCGCCCGGCGCCAGCAGCGGGCCGATCCCCTCGAGCGCGGCGAGGAGCAGATCGGGCCGGTCGTACGGCGGGTCGGCGACCGCGAGGTCCCAGCGAGGGTCATCGGCGCGGCGCGGCGATGCCAGCCAGCGGACCGCCTCCTCGTTCACGAGTCGGGCGGCCGGCCCGCCGAGACGGGCGCGCTCGAGGTTGGCGCCGATGACCTTGATGGCCGCCCCCTCGCGCTCGACGAAGGTCGCGGACGCCGCGCCGCGCGACAGCGCCTCGATGCCGGCCGCGCCGCTCCCCGCGAAGAGGTCGAGGAACGCGGCCCCGCGCAGGTCCGGCTCGAGGATCGCGAACAGCGTCTGCTTCACGCGGTCGCCCATCGGCCGCGTCCCGCCACCGGGGCCGGCGAGGCGGATCCCCCGTGCCGTGCCGGCGATGACCCGGCCCGCGTCAGCCATCGTCGTCGGTGTCGGCCGCCGCCTCGCCCGAGGAGATGCGCCGCAGCCAGCCGGCATCGAGCTCGTGGCGCAGCGCGTCGACCCCGTCGATCAGCGCGCCCCGCGGGTCGAGGAGCGCCTCGGCATGGGCGCGCGCCTGGACCGCGAGCTCGCGGTGCGCCGGGTCCTGGAGCGAGGCGACGCGGAGCCGTGGCAGGCCGCTCTGGGCGAGGCCGAGCACGTCGCCCTCGCGGCGCAGCTCGAAGTCGCGCTCGGCGAGCTCGAAGCCGTCGCGGATCTCGGCGACCGCCTTGAGCCGCGCCTGCGCCACCTCGTCGGTGCTGTCCGAGACGAGGATGCAGTACGACTCGACGGTCCCGCGCCCGACCCGGCCGCGCAGCTGGTGGAGCTGGGCCAGCCCGAACCGGTCGGCGGACTCGATGACCATCATCGTCGCCTCCGGCACGTCCACCCCGACCTCGACGACGGTCGTGCCGACCAGGACGTCGAGCTCGCCGTCGCGGAACCGGGTCATCTCCGCGTCGCGGACCGCCGCCTTGAGGCGCCCGTGGACGAGGCCCACGCGCAGCGGGGCGAGCAGCTCCGCGAGCCGCTTCGCCTCGGACTCGGCCGCGACGGCGCCCTCGGTCTCCACGCCGGACTCGTCGATGAGCGGCACGACGACGAACGTGCGCCGGCCGGCGGCGGCCTCGTCGCGGACCTTCTGCCACGTGCCGGCCAGGTCGTCCGGTCGGCGGATCCCGGTCCGGATCGGGATGCGGCCGGCGGGCGGCGTCCGCAGGTCCGAGACGTCGAGGTCGGCGTAGACCAGCTGGCCGAGCGTCCGCGGGATCGGCGTGGCGGTCATCAGCAGGACGTGCGGCGAGCGTCCGCTGGCCTTCCCTTCCAGCGCGTCGCGCTGGCCGACGCCGAAGCGGTGCTGCTCGTCGATGACCACGAGGCCGAGGTCGCGGAACGACACGGACTCCTGGATGAGCGCGTGGGTCCCCACGACCACCGCCGCCTGCCCGGATCCGATGTCGGCGAGGGCCTTCGCCCGGCGATCCGCCTTGAGCGAGCCGGTCAGCAGGGTGACGCCGATCCCCAGCGACTCGAGCAGCGCCCCGATGGTCTCGAGGTGCTGGCGGGCGAGGAGGTCGGTCGGGGCCAGGAGCGCGCCCTGGAACCCGGCCCGCGCGACCGCCGCGAGCGCATACGCCGCGACCGCGGTCTTCCCCGAGCCGACATCGCCCTGGAGGAGCCGGAGCATCGGCGTCTCCCCGGCGATGTCGGTCCGGATCTGCGCCGTGGCGGCGGCCTGGTCGTCGGTCAGGGTCACCTCGCGCCCGACCCGGACCGCCAGCGCGTCGGTGAGGGCCGCCCGGACGTCCGCGTCCGACGCATCGTCGATCGCGATCGGGACGGCCGCGGCCCGGGCGCGCTGGCGGCGGCGGGCCACCATCCCGAGCTGGAGCGCGAGGAGCTCGTCGAAGGCGAGCCGGCGGAGGGCGGCATCGCGGGCCTCGAAGGTCAGCGGGTAGTGCGCGGACTCGAGCGTGGCCGAGATCCCGGGCAGGGCCATCTCGGCGCGGATCCCGGCCGGGAGGTACTCCGGGTACGTCGGGCCGGCGCGGTCCAGCGCGTCGCGGATGGCCGAGCGCAGCCGCGCGGCGGTGAGCCCGGCCGTGAGCCGGTACACGGGCACGATCCGCCCGGCGTGCAGGACCTCGTCGTCGCCCTGGACCGCCTGGAACTCCGGGTTGTCGAGGGTCAGCTTCCGGCCGAACCACTTGACCCGGCCCGAGACCACGACCTCCTGGTCCACCTGGAGCCGCCGCTCGATGTAGCGCCGCCCGAACCAGGTCGCCTCGATCGTCCCGGTCTGGTCGGTCAGGACCGCGACCGTGCGCTGGACGCGGCGCCGGAACGAGGGCAGCACCTTGACGTCGGCGACGCGGACCCGTGCCGAGACCACCGTCCCGGGCTCCACGAGCCCCAGGTCGCCGAGCCGGTGCATCTCGCGCAGGTCGTCGTAGCGCCGCGGGAGGAAGAACAGGAGGTCCCGGACGTCGTAGACGTCGAGCCGGATGCCGGCCCGCCGCAGCGTGGCGCCCGCCGCGAGCCCCGACCGTGCCAGCGGCGTGTCGAGGAGCTCGACCGGGTCGACCGGCGGCGGCGGGACCGGGCTCGTCGCCTTGGGCACCCCTACTCCGCCGAGATCAGGTACCGGTAGTAGGGCTGGCCGCCGTGGCGGACCTCCACGTCGATCCCGGGCACCTGGGCACCGATGCGCTTCGCCATCCCCTCGGCCTCCGCGAGGTCCGCGCCGTCGCCATAGAACAGCGTGAGGAGCTCATAGCCCGGGTGCAGCGCCGCGATCGCGGCGAGGACCGCCTTCGACCGATCGCCGTCGACGGCGATGAGCCCGTCGTCCGGGTCCAGCGCGATCGTCTGGCCGCGCTTGACCTTCTTCCCGCCGATGGCTGCGTCCCGGACGGCCTCGGTGACGACGACCGTCTGGATGGCGCGCGCCGCCTCGGTCATCGGGCCGCAGTTCGCCTCCGCGCCGAGGGTCGGGTCGAGGGCGAGCAGCGCCGCGAACCCTTCGGCGGCGTTCCGGCTGGCGACCACGGCCACGGGCCGGTCGGCGAGCGCCGCGACCTGCCGCGCCGCGAGCACGACGTTCGGGTTGTTGGGCAGGATCAGGACCTCGCGGGCGTCGAGCGCCGTCACCGCCTCGAGCAGCTCCCCGGTGCTCGGGTTCGAGGTCTGCCCGCCCTGCACGATCGAGGCCACGCCGAAATCGCGGAAGATCGCCGCCAGGCCGTCCCCGGAGACGACCGCGATCACGCCCAGCGCGACGGTGGGGGTCGATGTCGCGCCGGCGGTCCCGGCCGCGCTCGCGCCGCCCACGGCGCCGGCGGGTTCGGCCGTGAACGCCTCGGCTCGCGTCTCGCGGACGTCGCGCGCCTGGTTGTCGAGGTTCTCGACGCTGATCCGGCTGAGCGAGCCGAGCGTCAGGCCGTAGCCGATGACCAGGTCGGGCCGCTCGTTGTGGACGTGGATCTTCAGCGCCCGCGGGTCGCCCGCGACCAGCACCGACTCGCCGATCGACTCGAGGTGGATCCGGATCGCGTCGACGTCGAGCGAGCGCGATCCCTCCGCCAGCAGCAGGAACATCGTCTCGTAGCCGAAGCCTTCGTCGGCATGGGCGACCAGCGCCGATGGCCTTGGGGCCGGGCTTGGCGCGGCTCCGCGCGGAGGCCGCCGGCGCCTGCCCGACGAGATGGAGCAGCGCACCCTGGAAGAGCCGGTACAGGCCCTGCCCGCCCGAGTCCACGACGCCCGCCTCGCGCAGGATCGCGAGGAGCGTCGGGGTCCGCGCGACCGACTTCTCGGCCGCGTCGACGGTCGCCGCGAGGACGGTCTCGATGTCCTCGCTGTGCTCCGCGGCTGCGACGGCGGCGTCCGCCGATTCGCGGATCACGGTGAGGATCGTGCCCTCGACCGGCTTGGCCACGGCGGCATACGCGGTCTTCGAGGCCGTCGCGAGCGCGTGGGCCAGGTCGAGGCCGTTGAACCGCTGCTTGCCCTCGAGGCCCTCGGCCATCCCGCGGAAGATCTGGCTGGTGATGACCCCGGAGTTGCCGCGGGCGCCCATCAGCGCCCCGTAGCTGATCGCGGCCGCGACGCGGTCGACGGGCTGGCCGGCCGCGGCCTCGGCCTCCTCGAGCGCCGCGCGCACGGTCGCGTACATGTTCGAGCCGGTGTCGCCGTCGGGGACCGGGTAGACGTTGAGGGCGTTGATCTCGTCGACGTGGGCCTCGAGGTTCGCGACCGCCGCCCGGAAGGCCTCGAGCAGGCCGGCCCCGTCACAGGCCCGGCGGACCATCAGGCGACGTCCGTCCCGCTGTCGGCGAGGTCGCGGGTGCGGATCTGCGTCGGGTCCTCGTGGGCGACCATCGGCGGGGCGCCGCCGGGCTGCACCCGGAGCCCGTCGATGTGGATGACGAGCCGGCGGACCTCGAGGTCGAACGACCGCCTGACCGCGTAGCGGATCGCCGAGTCGACCTGGCGCGCCACCTCGGCGACCGGCACGCCGAGCGCGATCTCGAGGTCGAGCTCCACGTCGAGCCCGTGGTCGATGCGGACCGCGATCCCGGGATGGGCCAGGTCGGCGCGGGCGAGGAGCCGTGCGAGCGGTCCGCCGGCCAGCCCCGTGACGCCGTACGAGCCGAGGGTCGCGGCACGGACCACGTCCGTGATCGCCCGGCGCGTCACGAGCGATCGGCCGGGCGTCTGTCTGGCTGGCACGCGGGCGACGTCCTCCTCCCACGGCGGGTCGGGCGGCGACCGGCGGGAGCGTCGGTGGCCGTGTGGTATCGTAACGCCTCCGTCCGGGCCGCTCGCGGCTGGACCCTGTCAGACACCCCCACCTGAGGACCACGCATGGCCCGCTCCTGCGCGATCTGCGGCAAGACCTCGATGGCTGGCTTCAACCCCCAGTCGGTCGGGATGAACCGCGTCCGGGCGCACCGTCGCATGCAGCCCAACCTCCAGCCCCTGGTCATCGACAACCAGAAGGGCGTCCCCACCAAGTCGCTCGTCTGCACCCGCTGCCGACGGACGCTGTCGAAGGCCTCCCGCTAGGACGTCGCGGCGCCGATCCGGCGCCGACGCTCCCGGGACCGACCGGTCGTCATCCGACGACCGGTCTTTTGCGTCCCCGACGGCTCAGCGGTCCGCGCTGTCCAGCCAGATCGTGAACGGGCCGTCGTTGACGAGCTCGACCTGCATCTCGGCACCGAACGACCCCATCGCGACGGTCAGCCCGGCCGTCCGGATCGCGTCAGCGAACCGCTCGTAGCAGCCGCTCGGCGAGCTCGGGCGGCGCGGCGTCCGTGAACCCCGGCCGGCGGCCGCGGCGCGTGTCGGCGTAGAGCGTGAACTGGGAGACGACGAGGACCGCCCCGCCCACCTCGGCCAGCGAGCGGTTCGTCCGCCCGTCCTCGTCGCGGAAGATCCGGAGCTCGATGCTGCGCCTTGCGAGGTCGTCGGCGACAGCGTCCGTGTCGTCCGGACCGACGCCCAGCAGGATCGCCAGCCCCGGCCCGATCTCCCCGACGGTCTCGCCATCGACGCGCACGCTCGCGCGCGTGACCCGCTGGAGCAGGGCCCTCACGGGGTCGCGGGTGGCTCGACGGCGCCGTGCTCGCGGATGTACGCCTCGCGCCATGCCTCGGCGCGCGCGTCCTGGTCGGCTCGCGACGCCGCGTGGCGCTCGGTGACCAGCGTCTCGACCGACGCCGGCACCAGGAGGTCGTAGTCGCGGACGCCGTCGGGGTTCATCGCGCCGTCGCCGCGGAGCATCACGACCGGGACGCCGCCGGCCTCGATCTCGTCCATCAGCTGACGCGCGAACGGCTTCGGCAGCGAGGCGAAGCGGACCATCCGGTCGCGCGGGATCGGCGGCTCGCCGCCGTTGAGGCCGTACTGGTAGCCCTCGTCGGCGAGCGCGCGGATCAGCCGGATCTCGCGGCCCATGTCGTGGCCCTTGATGAACAGCGCCGACCCGACCACGAGGATGTCGACGCCCTGGGCGCCCGCGAACTCGGCCGTCTCGCGGTTGATGCCGCCATCGACATGCACCTCGGCGCCGTGCGCCTTGTGGCGGAGCAGGTCGCGCGCCGGCAGGAGCTTGTCCTTCGCGACGTCCTTCATGAAGCTCTGGCCGCCGAAGCCCGGCTCGACGGTCATCACGAGGACGATGTCGAGCAGCTCCTGGTACGGCTCGAGCGCGGACAGCGGCGTCCCGGGCCGGACCGCGAGGCCCGCCGCCCGGCCGGCGTCCCGGATCGCGCGGAGCGTCGGCTCGATCGGCTCCTCGATCTCGACGTGGAACGTGATCGAGTCGCAGCCGGCGTCGAGGTACTCCTCGATGTAGCGGCCGGGCTCGCTGATCATGAGGTGCGCGTCGAACGGCAGCTCGGTCCGCGGCGGAGGTGCTTGATGGTCTTCGCGCCGAACGTGAGGTTCGGGACGAAATGGCCGTCCATGACGTCGAGGTGGATCCGGTCGGCGCCCGCCTTCTGGACCCGCCGGACCGCGTAGGCGAGGTTCGAGAGGTCCGCGTCGAGGATGCTGGCCGCGACCCTGGCCCGTCCCGTCGCCACGCTACTCCCCCGTCCCGACGGGCGCCGGCTCGTGGCTGCGCTCGCCCCGCAGCGCGTCGGCGCTGGCCATGATGAGCCGCTCGCGACGCCGGGCGACGGCCGGTGCCGGGGGTTCGCCGGCCCGCTCCGCCGCCAGCTGGCCGCACGCGGCGCCGACCTCCTGGCCGCGGTTGCGCCGGATGGTCGTGCCGATGCCGGCGTCCCGCAGCGTCGCGGCGAAGCGCTCGATGACCGGCATCGGGCTCGCGGTCCAGGGCGTGTGGGCGACCGGGTTCATCGGGATGAGATTGACATGCGCATGGTCGCCGCGCAGCAGGTCGGCCATCGCCTCGGCGTCGAGGTCGGTGTCGTTGACCCCGCCGATCATCGTGACCTCGTAGCTGATCCGCCGGCCGGTGGCCTTCGCGTGGTCGCGGGCGGCCGCCACGACCTCCGCGATCGGCCAGCGCCGGTTGAGCGGCACGAGGACGTCGCGGAGCGGGTCGCGCGCCGCGTGGAGCGAGACCGCCAGCGTGAACTGCGGTCCCAGCGCGGTCAGGCGGCGGATCCCGGGGACGACGCCGGAGGTGGACACCGTGATGTGCCGCGCCCCGAGCCCGAACCGGGCGGGGTCGTTGAGCGCCTCCACGGACGCCAGCACGCGGTCCAGGTTGAGCAGCGGCTCGCCCATCCCCATGAACACGATGTTGGTCAGCCGCTGGCCGTTCGCCGCGAGCCGCCGCGCGGCGTGGCGCACCTGGTCGACGATCTCGGCGGTCGAGAGGTCGCGGGTGAAGCCGAGCTCGCCCGTGGCGCAGAACGGGCAGCCGACGGCGCAGCCGGCCTGGCTCGAGATGCACAGGGTGTGGCGCTCGCGGCTCGCGCCGCGCGCCGGGTAGTGCATCAGGACCGATTCGATGAGCGCCCCGTCGTCGAGCTTGTGGAGCGCCTTCTCGGTCAGCCCGCCGTCCGCGATCCGGAGCTCCGTGTCGCCGACGGTGTCGAAGCGGAACGCGTCGGCGAGCGCGGCCCGAAGCGCGGGCGGGAGCGGCGCGATCGAGGCCGGGTCCGTCGTGCCAGCCGCGGCCCAGAACGCGTCCGCGATCTGCTTCGCCCGGTAGGCCGGCTGGCCCTGCGCGACGACCCATGCCTCGAGCTCGGGCGGGGTCACGCCCGACAGGCCGGGGCGCTCGTCGTGGGTCACGAGGTCGATGCTAGCGCAGCCCGGTCAGCGACCGGTCACCGTCGTGCCGACGATCGTCGGTCGGCCGCGCAGGTACGCCGACCACGGCATCGGCTTCCCGCCGGCCGGCCGGACCTCGTCGAACCGCAGGACCCCGTCCGCGGTCGCGAGCCCCTCGGCGGTGAGGGTCCCCGGCGCCGCGCCCGCGGCCGGCCCCGCGGAGGCGGAAAGGACGCCGATGCGGCCGTCGGCGGTCTCGAGGAACGTCCCGGGCCACGGGGCGTTCGCGCGGACCTGCCGCTCGAGCTCGGCCGCCGGCCGGGTGGGGTCCAGGCGGCCGTCCTCGCGACGGAACGGCCTCGTGGTGGTCGCCGCGCCCTCGTCCTGCGGCACGGCCTGGATCGCCCCGGAGCGCCACGCCTCGACGGTCCGCGCCAGCAGCTCGGCGCCGCGCCGGGCGGCGGTCGCCTCGAGATCCGGGGCCCGTTCGTCCCCGCCGAGCGGCCACGCCTCCTGGGCGACGATCGGTCCCGTGTCGATGCCGTCGTCCATCCGGATGATCGAGACGCCCGCCGACGCGTCGCCGGCGGCGATCGTCGCCGGGATCGGGGTCGCGCCGCGGTGGCGCGGCAGCAGGGATGGATGCACGTTGAGGATGCCGTGCGCGGGCAGGTCGAGGATCTGGCGCGGCACGATCCGGCCGTAGTCGGCGAGGACCCCGAGCTCCGGTCGGAGGGCGGCGATCGCGGCGACCGCCTCGGGGTCGCGGATCCGCTCGGGCTGCAGGATCGGGATCCCCAGCTCGGCGGCGCGGGCCGCGACCGGGGTCGGCGTCAGCGCGCCGGCCCGTCCCTTTGGTCGGTCGGGCGTCGTGACCACGGCGACGACGTCCACGCCGGGCATCGCCGCCAGCTGCTCGAGGATCGGCACGGCGAACCCGCCGCTGCCGAAGAAGACGGTCCGCGCTGGACTCGGGCTCGACCCGGTCCGGGTCACGCCAGGGCGCTCGTCGCCTCGCGGACCTCGGCGTCGTCCTCGTCCTCGCCGGTGCCGACCGCCATCAGCTCGTCCATCGAGTCGAGGTAGTCGATGTAGAGACGGCCGTCGAGGTGGTCGAGCTCGTGCTGGAGCGCCCGGCCGAGCAGCCCGGAGCCGGCGACCTTGATCTTGCGGCCCTGGCGGTCCTGGGCGACCACCCAGACCTTCTCGCGGCGGGTCACGTAGGCGACGTACCCGGGGATCGAGAGGCAGCCTTCCAGGTCGCGGTCGTCACCCGTGGAGCGGACGATGCGCGGGTTCACCAGCTCGTAGAGGTGGTTCTCGACCTCGACCACGCAGGCCTGCATCGCCTCGCCGAGCTGCGGCGCGGCCAATCCGACCCCGGGGGCGTCGCGCATCGTGTGCGCGAGGTCGTCGAGCAGCTCGTGCAGGTACTTGCCGAAGCTGTCGACGGGCAGGCCCTTCAGCCGAAGGCGCGGGTCACCGAGGAGGACGATGGGTCGGACGCTCATGGCCGCGAAGTATATCGAAGGACCCGGCGTGCCCGGGAGCGGTCGTCAGGCGGGCGGTGTCGCGTCGTCGATCGCGTCCGCGGCGGAGTCGGCGGCCTTCGTGACCGTGTCCGCGGCCGTGTCGGCCGCATCGCCGGCGGCCGACGCCGCGTCGTGGGCGGCATCGCCCGCGGCATCCCCGTCGTGCGAGGCGGACGCGCGCAGGTCGCTCGCCCAGGCCTTGGACTTCACGGCGAGCTTCCCGCTCGCGTCCGCGGTCGCCTCGCCGGCCTTGCGCGCGAGCGGCACGGCCTTCGTCGCCGCCGCCGAGGTCAGCTCCGCGGCACGGGCGGACGCCTCGCGCACGGCGGGCGTCGCCTTCTCGGCGAGGTCGTCGAACGCGTGGCGGATCGTCTCGATGATGCTCGACGCGGCCTCGGACGCGCCGTTCGCGGCGTCCTTCGCGGCGTCGTCAGCGCCCTTGGCGGCCTCGCCGGCGGGCTCGTCGCCGGACGGCGGCGTGGATGTGGGATCGGTCATGGCGGCTTCCTCCTGCTGCTGGCGTCATGGTCGCACGAACGGCGACATCGGTCATGCCTGCCGGAGGTCGCGCGCCGGGTGCCCTCAGAGCAGCGATTCGGGGTCCACGTCGACCGACCACGGCGCATCCACGCCCCCGTCGAGGAGGGCGACCGGATCGGTCCCGCGCAGGACCACGTTGAAGCGCCAGCGGTCCGCCCGCCGGGCGATGTAGGCGGGTGCCGGACCGGCCACCGTCGTGTCGCTCCCCCGCTCGCGTCGCACGAGCGCGGAGGCGATCCGCCATCGCCAGCCCGTCGCGCTCCGCGGCCGCGCGATCCGCGAGCCCGATCGTCAGCTTCACGAGCCGCCCGAACGGCGGCGAGCCGAACCGGCGTCGCAGCTCGAGCTCGGCGTCGAGGAACGCCGCGGCGTCCCCGGTCGCCACGGCCACGATCGCCGGATGGTCCGGCTGGTAGGTCTGGAGGATGGCCCGCCCCGGCCGCTCGCCCCGGCCCGCCCGGCCCACGGCCTGGCTCAGGAACTGGAACGTCCGCTCCGCGGCGCGCTCGTCGGGCAGGTTCAGGGCCACGTCGGACGAGACGACGCCGACCAGCGTCACCGACGGGATGTCGAGGCCCTTGGTGACCAGGCTGGTCCCGACGAGCACGTCGAGGCGGCCCTCGGAGAACGCGTCGACGACCCGCGCCGCCGCGCCGCGGCGCTCGACGACGTCCCGGTCGAGCCGGCCCACGCGAAGGCCGGGGAACCGCTCGCGCACCTCGCGCTCGAGCCGCTCGGTCCCGCCGCCGAGGTAGCGGATCCGCGGCGAGTCGCAGTTCGGGCAGCGGGTCGCGAGCGGCGTGGCCCGGCCGCAGTGGTGGCAGCGCAGCGTCATGCCGGCCTGGTGGTAGACCAGCGGGCGCTCGCAGTCAGGGCACGCCTGCACGTGCCCGCAGTCCCGGCACATGACGACCGAGGCGCTGCCGCGCCGGTTGAGCGCGAGGATCGCCTGCTCGCCGGCGGCGGTGTCGAGTCCGGCGATCGCGGCCGCCAGCGGACGCGAGAGCAGGCCGCGCTCCCCCGCCGCCAGCTCGGCACGGAGGTCCACGACCGTCACGTCCGGGAGCCGTCCGGCCGCCCGGTCGGCGAGGACCGCGTGCCGGTAGCGGCCGCTCCGGGCGAAGCCGACGCTGTCGACGGCGGGCGTGGCCGACCCGAGGACGACGGCCGCGCCGGCGAGCCGGCCGAGCTCGATCGCGACGTCGCGGGCCTGCAGGCGCGGGGTCCGGTCGCTCTTGTACGCGGCGTCGTGCTCCTCGTCGACGATCACGATGCCGACATCGGGGAGCGGCGAGAGGACCGCGAGCCGCGTCCCGACGACGATGTCCACGTCGCCGCCGCGGATCCGCCGCCACTCGTCGGCGCGCTCGCCGTCGCCGAGGCCCGAATGGACCACCGCCACCCGGGCGTCGAGGTCCGCCCGGAGCCGGTCGATCAAGGGGAGCGCCAGCGCGATCTCCGGCACGAGCACGAGCGCGCGACGGCCGGCCGCCAGGCGTCGTCGGCGATCGCCTCGGTGTAGACCGCGGTCTTGCCGCCGCCCGTCACGCCCTCCAGGAGGAGCGGCGTGGGATCGCCGGCGGCGACCGCCTCGCGGATCAGGGCCAGCGCCGCGGCCTGCGCGGGCAGCAGGTCCGTGGCCGGCGGGCGACCGCCGCGCAGCCCGACCGGGCGACCGGCGAGGGGGCGGCGCGGCCGCTCGCGGATCTCCGCGTCGAGGAGGCCCGCGCCGCACGAGCCCGGCCACCGCCGACGACCCGTGGCGACCGGCCAGGTCCGCGCCGGCGACGCCCGCCGTCGCGTCCGCACCGGTCATCTCGGTCAGCGCGGCCACCTGCCGGGGTCCGAGCGGCCGGCCCGGCAGCCGTTCGCCGGCCGTCAGGGTCGCGGCCATCTCGCGCCCGGCCTGCGGTCACGCGGATCCAGCGCTCGTAGCGCGGCCCGGCGGATGCCCCCAGCAGCGTCCACTCGAGCGAGACCAGGTCCGCGGCGGCCAGCGCCCGGAGCCGCCGGGTGAGCCCCGCCCGGCCTTCCGGGGCCGCCAGCGACCGTGCCGGCCGCGGCCCGCCGGCCAGCTGGTCGAGCAGGTCGAGGTCGACGGGGGTCAGCGCCGACCCGCCGCCGGCCGGCGTCCGACGCCCCCGGCGCCAGCTCGGCGACGAGCTCGAGCCGCTCGAGCATCCCGGGCGGCAGCATCGCCCGGAGGACGAGGGCCGGCGGCGCCAGGTAGTGGGCCGCGATCCAGCGCGCCAGCGCGAGCCCGAGCGGCGGGCAGGAGCGGCCCGTCGGCGCGGACGCGGTCGACGACGGGCTTGGGCGTGACGCCCGGGACCTCGGCCCCCTCGCCGAGCACGACGCCGAGCGCCTGGCGCCGCCCGAACTCGACGAGGACCGCCTCGCCGGGCTCGAGGTCGGCGAGCGCCGCCGGCACGAGGTAGGTGTAGGTCCGGTCGCCGCCCGCGCCGGCCGCGTCGACGGCCACCTCCACCAGCCGCGGCCCCGTGGTCCGCGACCGGCTCGTCGGCCGCGAGACCGAGCGTCACGCCCCGCGCCTAGACGCGGACCCGTCGCGTCGGGTGGAGGCCGTGCGTCTCGGCGACGATCTCGTCGATCCGCTGCGCGGTCCGCTCCACCTGGCCGGTCTCGTTGACGACGACGTGGTCGTAGTCCTCCTGGCGGGCGAGCTCGATCGCGGCGTTCCGCTGGCGCAGCTCCAGCTCGTCCGCGCTCTCCGTCGCGCGGGCGCGGAGCCGGCCGAACAGCGTCTCCATCGACGGGGGGACGATGAAGATGAGCAGCGCCTCGTCGACGCGCTCCTTGACCTGCTGGGCGCCCTGGACGTCGATCTTGAGGATGACGTCATGGCCCTCGGCCAGCGCGTCGCGGACCTCCTGGCGCGGCGTCCCGTACCAGTTGCCGTGGACCTCGTTGGCCTCGAGCAGGCCGCCCGAGTCGCGAAGCGCGAGGAACCGCTCCCGGTCGAGGAAGTGGTAGCTGATGCCGTCCACCTCGCCCGGTCGCGGCGCGCGGGTCGTGCAGGTCACGACGTAGTGGTAGTCCGGGTCGCGCGGCCGGTCGCGCAGCGCCTCGATGATCGTGTCCTTCCCCACCCCGCTCGGACCCGAGATGATCACGAGCTGGGCGCCGGGCGCACCCGCCACGACCTCGGTCGGCGCCGGCACGGTCGAGGACGTCGGATCGACGGTCAACGGCCCGGCCCCGTCTGGGCGCGGAGCGATTCGAGCACCCGCTCCAGCTCGTCGGGGAGCGGCGCGGTCGCCCGGATGAGGTGGCCGTCGGACGGCGCCGCCAGCTCGAGCCGCCAGGCGTGCAGGAACAGCCGCCCGAGGCCGTCGGGTCCGCGCCGCGAGATCGCCCCGCCGTAGACCGGGTCGCCCGGCGACCGGGTGGCCGATCGCCTCGAGATGGACGCGGATCTGGTGCGTCCGGCCGGTCACGAGGTCGAGCTCGAGGAGCGTCCAGCCGTCGAACCGCTCGCGCACGCGGTAGCCGGTGACCGAGGGCCGGCCGTCGTTGACCACCGCCATCCGCGTGCGGTGCTTGGGGTCGCGCCCGATCGGCGCCTCGATGCGGCCCGCCGCGGCCGAGACCGAGCCGCGGACCAGCGCCAGGTAGGTCTTCTTGATGCGACGCGCCTTGAGCTGCGCCATCAGCGAGGCCTGCGCGGCGTCGTCCTTGGCGACCATCAGCAGCCCGCTCGTGTCGCGGTCGAGCCGATGGACGATGCCGGGCCGCGCGACGCCGGCGATGCCCCCGTACTCGGAGCCGTCCGCCCGGGCCAGCAGGGCGTTGACCAGCGTGTCGGCGGCGTGCCCGGGCGAGGGATGGACCACGAGGCCGGACGGCTTGTCGACGATCAGCAGGTGCTCGTCCTCGTAGACGACGTGGACGGGGATCTCGGGCGCCGGGGCGATCTCGGGCGTGACGACCGCCGGGACGTCGAGCTGGAGCTCGGACCCGGGCTGCACGATCGCGTTCGACTTGAGGGCCAGGCCGTCGGCGGTGAGCCGTCCGTCGGAGATCAGCTTCTGCACGTAGCTCCGCGACAGGCCGGTCGCGTCGGCGACCACGCGGTCCACCCGCGACGCCTTGCCATCGGGGACGCGCAGCGTGCGCGGCCCGGTCGCGAGCGACGCTCCGGCGTCGCGGCCCGTCCGCGAGCGCGCCGTCAGGCATCGACCGCGTCCTCGCCGTCGCCGCCCAGGCGGAGCACGACCGGGAACAGCGCCATCAGGACGAGCAGCAGGATCGCGGTGCTGACCGCGGCGTCGGCGACGTTGAACGTCCAGAACCGGAGGCTGCCGATGCCCATGTCGATCCAGTCGACGACGTAGCCGAGGCGGAACCGGTCGATGAGGTTGCCCAGCGCGCCGCCGAGCAGCAGCCCGAGCGCGATCGAGAGGTAGAGGCTGCGGCCCGGACCGGGCGTGGTACCAGACGATCAGCGACACGACGCCGAGCGACACGAGCGCCGAACACGAGCGCCTGGTCGCGGAAGATCCCGAAGAGCGCCCCGGAGTTCTGGCTGAAGATCAGGCGCAGGTAGTCGCCGATGACCTGGATCGCCTCGCCCGGGTCGATCGAGGCGACGAGCCAGGCCTTGCTCAGCTGGTCGAGGACGACCACCCCCACCGCGACCCCGATGAAGACCGCCCATCGGGCGGGCTTGCGTGCGGTCCCGCTCCCGGCGGACGCGGCCACGGGCGGTGCGGCCGTGGCGCCCGTCGCCTCCCCGTGATCCAGCAGATCGCCTCCCTGGTCGGAACCCTCCGCGGTCATGAGCCTACCCGTCGCCGAGGCGGCGGCGCAAGGCGATGGCCACGGACCCGCTCTCGAGCTCGACCGTCGCGCGGGCGGTCGGCATCGGCCGGGACGGGACCATCGGCGAGCGTGGCGAGCGTCTCGCGCAGCACGCCGTCGAGGTGGGCCGCGACCGCCGGCGCCAGCCCCTCGATCCAGAGGTCGATCCGGTCGTCGAGCGCCAGGGCGGCGTCGCGCCGCAGGTCCTGGATCGCGCGCTGCAGCTCGCGGGCATCGCCCTCGGCGCGCAGCTCCGGCGTGAGCTCGGTGTCGATGACCATGACCAGGCCATCGCGGTCGGCGACGGCCGTGCCGGGCCGGGGCGAGGCCTGGATCTCGACCTCGTCGGGGGCCAGCGTCACGCCGCCCAGCGTCACCGAGCCGTCCGGGTGGAAGGTCGCGGACCCGTCCCGGGCCGCGGCCATCACGGCCGGGATCGCGGCGCCCAGCCGCTTGCCGATCTTGGGGAGCAGCGGCTTGACGCGCCGCTCGACGAGGTCGGAGTCGTCGGCGATGACCGAGACCTGCTTGACGTTGATCTCGTCGGCGATGATCGCGAGCAGCTCCGGACCGACGTCGAGGCCGCGGTCGGGCAGCGCCAGCCACGCGTGGGCCAGCGGCTGGCGGGTCCGGATCCGGGCCGAGCTGCGCAGCGTGCGGGCGAGGTCGACCGCGTCCTGCGCGACCGCCATCGCCCGCTCGAGGCGGGCGTCGCGGTGGCCGGCCAGGCCGGCCGTCGGCCAGCGGCGTGAGATGCACCGAATCCGGGCGGTCGGCCGCGTCGGCCACGAGGTTCCCGTACATCGAATCGGACAGGAACGGCAGGATCGGCGCGAGCATCCCGGCCGTGGCGAGCAGCGCCTCGTGGAGCGTCGCGAACGCCGCGGCACGGTCGGTCGCGTCGTCGTTGCGGCGCATCCGCTCGCGCGACAGGCGCACGTACCAGGTGGAGAGGCCGTCCATGAACCCCGACAGCTCGCGGGTCGCCGCGACCGCGTCGAACGCGCGCAGGTGCTCCTCGACCGCCGCCGCGGTGCCGGCGGCACGCGACAGGATCCAGCGGTCGAGCGCGCCGCGCTCGGGGACCGGCGGCGCCCCGCCCGCGACCGGCGTCCAATCCGCCAGGCGCGCGTACGTCACGAAGAACGCGTAGACGTTCCAGAGCACCAGCAGCTCGCGGCGGGCCTCGTCGGCGGCGTGCCAGCCGAAGAGGATGTTCTCCTCGGGCCGCGCCTTCGCGAACATCCAGCGCATGACGTCGACGCCCATCCGCTCCGCGGCCTCGTCGAAGTCGATCGCGTTGCCCCACGACTTGTGCATCGGCCGGCCGTCCTCGCCGAAGACCAGGCGCGTAGCCGAAGATCGTCTTGAACGGCCGCTCGCGGCGGAGGACCGTCGACATCGCCAGCATCGAGTAGAACCAGTTGCGGAACTGCCCGGGGAAGCTCTCGGTGATGAAGTCGGCCGGGAACCACTGCGCCCAGTAGTCCGGGTCCTCGCGGAAGTGGAGCGTGGAGAACGGCACGATCCCGGCGTCCAGCCAGGGGTTGCCGACGTCGCGGATGCGCTCGACCGGGCCGCCGCACGACGGGCAGGCGATGGTCACGCCGTCGATCCAGGGCCGGTGCGGCGTGTGGCCCTCGAAGCCCTCCCAGCCGCTCACCGCCCGCTCGCGCAGCTCCTCGCGGCCGCCGATGACCTCGATCGTCCCGCACGCCGAGCAGTCGTAGATCGGCAGCGCCAGGCCCCAGTAGCGCTTCTTGCTGATCATCCAGTCGTGCATGTTGCGGAGCCAGTCGAGCTCGCGCTCCAGCCCGAAGCCCGGGATCCACTCGATGGTGTCGACCACGTCCATGATCTGGTAGCGCAGGCTCGCGTCGACCTGCTCCGCGGTCAGCGTCTCGCGCGGCTGGTCGTAGACCGGACCCATGCTGATGTACCACTCGTCGACGAGGCGGAACAGCAGCGGCGTCCCGCAGCGCCAGCAGTGCGGGTAGCGGTGGAGGTACGGCTCGAGGCGGTAGAAGCGGCCCTCGCGCTTGAGATGCGCGACGATCGGCTCGGCGACGTCACGGGCGTCGCGACCCGAGAGCGACCCGAACCCCTCGACCACGATCCCCGATTCGTCGATCGGCGCGATCACCGGCAGCCCGAGCGACTTGCCCAGCTGGAAGTCCTCGGCGCCGCAGCCCGGGGCGATGTGCACGATCCCGGTGCCCTCGTCCTCGCCGACCTCGTCCCACGCCACGACGCGATGGCGGTACGGCGTGGCCGGGTCGTCCCGGGTGCCCGCGGCGAACGCGGCCCGCACGGCCGGCAGGTCGTCGAACGGACCCGCGTACTCCCAGCCGACGAGGTCCGTGCCGGCCACCTCGTCCTCCACCTCGAACGGACCCTGGAGCGCGGTCTTGAGCGTCCCCTTGGCCAGCCAGAAGCGGTCCTCGCCCTGGCGGACGCGGACGTAGCGCAGGTCGGCCCCGACGGCCGCCGCGACGTTCGAGGTCAGCGTCCACGGGGTCGTGGTCCAGACGAGCAGCGCCTCACCGGGACGGTCGGTCAGCGGGAAGCGGACGGTCAGGCCCGGATCCTCGCGGTCCTGGTAGCCCTCGTTGAGCTCCATCTGCGAGAGCCCGGTCCCGCAGCGGCCGCACCACGGCATCGTGTCGTGGCCCTTGTAGAGCCAGCCGCGCCGGTGGCACTCGGCGAGGAAGCCCCAGATCAGGTCGTTGTTCTCGTTGCTGAACGTGAAGTACGAGCCGCCGGTGTCCGGCATGCCGAGCCGCCCGACCAGCATCTCGACGGTGTCGGTGACGGGGCCGTTCGGCCCCTCGATCGTCGTGACCCGGGTCGGCTCGTCGTCGAGCAGGTCGTGCAGCCGGCGCAGCTCGTCGGGGTCGTTCCAGTCCATCCACATCCCGAGGCGGATCGACTGCTCGGTCTGGCGGGCGGCGTAGGTCAGGACGCGCTGCTTGCAGAGCGTCACGAAGCGGTCGATCCCGTAGGCCTCGATGTCCCGCTTCGAGGTGAAGCCGAGGTCGCGCTCGACGTTGACCTCCACCCACAGGCCCTGGCAGTCGAACCCGTTCTGATAGCGCTGGTGCTCGCCCAGCATCGCGTGGAAGCGCTGGTAGAGGTCCTTGTACGTGCGGCCCCAGGCGTGGTGGACGCCCATCGGGTTGTTGGCCGTGATCGGGCCGTCGAGGAAGCTCCAACGCGGGCCGTCGGCGTTCTGGGCGCGGAGCCGCGCGAAGGTCCGGCGCTCCTGCCACTGGGCCAGCATCTCGTGCTCCTGGGCGACAAGATCCGGCTTCGAGCTGACGGCGTTGAACATCGGTCTCCGGGTGCGACGGGATGGACGGGCGCGCCAGTGGCCGACGGGCGCTCGATTCGGCGGGTCCGAGTATCCTACCCGCGATGCAACCGACGCAGAAGGACGCGCGTCCGCGCGCACGGTCGCCCTTCGCGGCGGCGTTCCTCTCGCTCATCTTCCCCGGTCTCGGCCATGCCTATGCCGGCGCCTTCACGCGCGCGCTGGCGTTCGCCACCTTTCCGATCCTCGCCATCGCCCTCGGGGCCGGCCTGCTGCTGCGGATGGACCGGATCGCGCTCCTCGGGCTCGTCCTCAACCCCGTTCATCCTGAGCTCGGTCTTCGTCGTCAACCTCATCGCCCTGGTCTACCGGGTCATCGCGGTCATCGACGCCTACCGGGTGACCGAGTTCCTCAACGCCCACGACGCGGGCGGCGATGGCCGGCTCGGACCGGGCCGCCGCCTGGGCCGCAACCCGCTGTCGATCGCCGGCCTCCTGGCCGTGATCCTGGTGATGGCCGGCAGCCACGTGGTCGTGGCGCGCTACGACGTCCTCGCGATGGACGTGCTCGACAGCCCGTGCATCTTCGTCGGCGGCGACACGGAAGCCGTCTGTTCCGAGGACAACGCCACCGCCGATGCCACGGCCGACCCCACCGACACCGACACGAATGCCCCGGGCGACAGCCTCACGCCCGAGCCGACCGAGACCGCGACGCCGGTCCCCACGGCGGTCGGGTCCGCCCTGCCCCAGGTGAGCATCCCGCCGTGGGACGGCAAGCAGCAGCTCAACATCCTGCTGATCGGCGCGGACCAGCGGCCGAAGCAGGGCTTCTTCAACACCGACACCCTGATCGTCGTCTCGATCGACCCGGTCAGCAAGCAGGTCGCGATGTTCAGCCTGCCGCGCGACACCGTCGACGTCCCGATCCCGCCGGGCCCGGCCCGGAACGTGTTCGGCTCCGCCTACAGCGGCAAGATCAACAGCTGGTTCTCGACGATCCGGAACCGCCCCGACCTCTACTCCGGGACGAACACCACGCGCGGCTACAACGGCCTGAAGGCCATCCTCGGCGGGCTGTACGGCCTCGACATCAAGTACTTCGTCGAGGTCAACTTCCAGGGGTTCATGAAGGTCGTCGACGCGCTCGGCGGCGTGACCGTCAACGTCCAGGTCCCCGTCTCGGACGACCGCTACCCGGGCATCGCCGGCCAGCTCGAGCGGGTCTACATCCCGAGCGGCATCCAGCACATGGACGGCCTGCAGGCGCTCCGCTACGCGCGGTCACGCCATTCGTCGAACGACTTCGACCGCGGCCAGCGCCAGCAGCGGCTCCTGCTCTCGCTCCGCGAGCAGGCCGACCCGCAGGTCCTCATCCCGCACCTGACGGACCTCGTGACCGCGCTGAAGTCCGCCGTCCGCACGGACATCCCGGTGAGCCAGCTCGACGACCTGCTCGGGCTCGCGTCCTCGGTCGACACGAAGGACATCCGCTCGTACGTCTTCGCGCCGCCGTTCTACCAGACCGAGTTCCCCAACAGCTCGCGCGGCTACATCATCGAGCCGAACGTCTCGAAGATCCGCGCCGCGGTCAAGAACGCGTTCAACACCAACCCCGCGGACGAGGCCCAGCGCGAGAAGCTCGCCAGCGAGGGCGCCAACGTCTGGGTCCTGAGCGGGCTCAGCGACCGCACGCTCCCGTCGGACCTCGCCAGCTACCTCGAGTACCAGGGCCTCGCGGCGTCGGCGCCGCGCCAGAGCGCCACGGGCAGCGTCCCCGCCGACACGAAGATCGTGGCCTACAACGGGGCCGCGGACAAGTACGCGGACACGATCGCGTACCTCGAGTCGCGCTTCCACGTGAAGGCCACGGCCGCGACCGATCCGGCGATCCGGACGGACATCATCGTGACGATCGGGCGCTCGACGCCGCACCTCAGCGCCCCGGTCGGACCCTGACCCTCCGCCGCTGACCGCGCCGGCGCAGGAGGCGTCGCGGGCCGGCGTCGCCTACTTGATCGGCGTCAGCCAGTGCCGGTATTCGGGCAGCCGCCCGCGCACCGCGTCGAAGTAGCGCTCGCCGATGATCCGCGCGATCGGCCCGATGGTCCCGGACCCGACCGGCCGGTGGTCGACCTCGACGACCGGCGAGACCTGGACGCCGGTCCCGCACAGCAGGGCCTCGTCCGCGACGTAGAGCTCGGAGCGGTCGATCGAGCGGACCTCGACCGGGATGCCCTCGTTCTTCAGGATCTCCATGATCGCCTTGCGGGTCACGCCCTCGAGCAGGTCGTCGCTGACCGGCGGGGTGAGCGCGACGCCGTCGCGCACGACGAAGAGGTTGGCGGCGGACGCCTCGTTGACGTGGCCGCCGGCCGTGAGGACGAGCGCCTCGTCATAGCCGTTGAGCTCGGCCTCGGTCTTCTGGAAGGCCATGTTCACGTAGCCGCCGACGATCTTGCCGCGGGCCGGCAGCGCCTCGTCCGCGTTGCGCCGCCACGACGACGTCATGATCCGGACGCCGGCCTCGGTGTCGATGTAGTTCCCGAACGGCACCGCGAGGATGTAGAGCTCGTTGTCGAGGTCGTGCAGCCGGACGCCGATGGCCCGCGTCGACTTGTAGAAGGACGGGCGGATGTACGCGTCCTGGCGGAAGCCGTTGCGGCGGACGGTCTCGACGATGAGCCCGGTGAGCTCGTCGACCGATGGGACGTCGTGCATCAGCAGGATCCGGCACGACTGGCGCAGCCGCTCGACGTGCTCGCGCAGCTTCAGGCCGTAGAGGACGCCCTCGTCCTCGTTCCAGTAGGCGCGGATGCCCTCGAACGTCGCGGTCCCGTACATGAACGCGTGGGTCATGATGCTGACCTTGGCGTCCGCCATCGGGACGAACTGGCCCTCGAAGTAGCAGATCAGCTGGTCGAGGTCGTCGGGCGACGGGGCGTGATGGGTGCTCTCGGCCGGGGTGTCGGCCGCCTTCTGGTCGGTCAGCATGCGGGTCGGCTCCTGCATCGGATGCGGTCGGCCGAGTATAGCAAGCGGCCCGGCGCGGTCCCGCCGGGCGTCAGACCCCGGCGATGGTCGCGAGGACGAGGGCCAGGTACACGACATAGAAGGCGCCGCCGACCAGCAGGTTGCGGCCGCGCAGGTGCCCGGAGCGCGACATCGGGATGAAGATCGCGCCGACGGCGAGGAACGCGATGCCCGCCGAGGCGAACGCGATGTAGCTGTCGGGCGTGATCTGCCACGTGCTCGACGCGAAGACCAGCGCCACGATCGTGGGGATCGTCGACTGGAAGACCATCGCCCCGGTGATGTTGCCCATGGCGAGCGTGTCCTTGCCGGCCCGGACCCAGATCACGGAGTTGAACTTCTCGGGCAGCTCCGTCGCGATCGGCGCGATGACCAGCGCGAGCAGGGCGCCGTCGACGCCGAGGTCGGTCGCGAGATGGCTCACGGCGTCGACGAAGTAGATCGCGCCGAGCACGATCAGGCTGAGCGCGGCGAGGACCTGGAGGTTCACGATGCGCAGCCGCGGGACCGCCGGATCGGCGCGGTGCGCGCGGCGGTCGAGCCGGTGGAAGCGCAGCGGCGCGAGGTCCGCGGCGTCGACGTCGGGGTCGCCCTCGAAGTGCCCCTTGACGTACCAGGCGTAGATCCCGATCAGCACGACCGCCACGATCCACTTGAGCCAGACCGGCTCGAGCGGCAGGAACGCCGCGCCGATGGCGAGGGCATAGGCGATCACGAAATAGCGGATGTCGTGCGACAGGACGTGCGTGTCGACCTGCATGTCGTCGCCCGTCGGCCGTCGGCGGCCGACCACGAGGACCGCGATCGCGGTCACGAACATCGCGAGCGTCGCGAGCATGAAGGGCGCCCCGAGGATCGCCCCGACCCCGACCTCGTGCGACGAGGCGCCGGACGCGAAGAGGATCGCGATGATCGGGATCATCGTCTCGGGCAGGGCCGTCCCGACCGCGGCGAGCACCGAGCCCACGGCCCCCTCGGCCAGCTCGAGCTTGCGCCCGAACCACTCGATGCCGTTGGTGAAGAGCTCCGCGCCGACGAGGATGATCACGAAGGCGATGGCGAGGGTCAGCAGCTCCAAGCTCAGGCTCCCGTGAAGGTGGCGGTGAGGATCGCCACGGCGATGACCGTCAGGATCCCGATCGCGACGCCGACCATCGGCCATTCGCGAGCACGACCGTACCCGAAGCCGGCGACGACGACACGGACGATGGGGGTCGACAGCACGACCAGCAGGCCGAGCCAGATGAACCCCTCCGGTCGGAGGGCCAGGATGTCGGACGCGATGTCGCCGAGGTGGAACGCCGGCCCGCCGCTCAGCGGCGAGGTCCCGGCCGCGAACATGAGGAGCACGCCGATGACCAGCAGCGTCACCGCGACATAGGTCATCGCGATCAGCACCCGGCCGATGACGGCCTCGAAGTCGGGGGCCTTCGGGGCGGCGCTCACGAGACCGCCTTCATGAGCATCTGTACGGCGGTGTAGAGCAGGACCACGACGAAGAGCCAGCGCAGGACGCGCAGGTCGACGCGGTGGCCGAGGCGGGAGCCGACGCTGGCCCCGATGAAGACGCCGATCGCGGTCGGTGCCGCGACGTACGGGTCGATCTCGCCGCGGAGCAGGTAGATGATCGCGCTGGCCGCGGCGGTGATGCCGATCATCAGGTTGCTCGTGGCGGTCGCGATGCGCAGTGGCACGCCCATGCCGACGTTCATCAGCGGCACCTTGACGATCCCGCCGCCGATCCCGAGCAGCGCCGAGACGATCCCCGCGAACGTGGCGCCGACGACCCCGAGGCCCGGGCGGCGGACGCGGTAGCCCTCGCCCGAGAGCCGGTCGAGCATGGTCCCGCGGCGGTCCGGTCGGCTCGGGGAGCGCCGGGGCTTCGGCGGCCTCCTCGGCCGGCGCCTCCTCGCTCATGCCGCGACGGAGCATCGTGATCGCGACGTAGACCATCAGGCCGGCGAACAGCGCCTCGAGCAGGTGGACGTCGAGGGCGAACGCGATGGTCCCGCCGACCAGCGCGCCGATGGCCGTGAACAGCTCGAGCGACATGCCGAGCCGCAGGTTGGCGACGTGGCGCTCGAGGTAGACGCCGGCGGCCGCGCCGCTGGTCATGATCACCGCGACCAGCGAGACCCCGACCGCCTCGCGGAGCGGCAGGCCGAAGCCGAGGGTGAGCAGGGGGACGAGCAGGACGCCGCCGCCCAGGCCGAGGAGCGAACCGAACAGTCCGGCGGCGGCTCCCCCGCCGACCATCAACAGGCCGACGACCACCTCAGCGGCGGGTTCTGCGAGGCGGGGGGCCGGCCCGTCCGATCAGCAACGCCGATCAGGGTCGGAGGTGCTGGGGCGCGTAGGGCAGCAGGGCGACGTGCCGGGCACGCTTGAGGGCGACCGCCAGCTCGCGCTGGTGACCGGCGCAGGTGCCGGTCTTGCGGCGCGGCTCGATCTTGGCGCGCTCGGACAGGTAGCGGCGGAGGCGGTTGACCTCCTTGTAGTCGATCTGCGCGGTCTTGTCGGCGCAGAACGCGCAGACCTTGCGACGGCGGCGGTCGCGATAGAAGTCATCGCGCTTCTTGGAACGGATCGGAGGCATAAGTCGTTGGTCTCCTGGTCAGAACGGGAGGTCGTCGAGGTCGGTGTCGTCGGCAGGCGGGCGGCTCGATCCGCCGCCCCCGCCCGATGGTCCGGCCGCGCTGGCGGCGGGGACCCCGGCGAACGCGGCGTCGTCGTCCCGGCCCTTGCGGTCGAGGCTGATGACGTTATCGGCGGTCACGTCGAGCGAGGTCCGCTTCTGGCCGTCGTTGCCCTCGTATTCGCGGGTCTTGAAGCGGCCCTCGACGAAGACGCGGTTGCCCTTGCGGAGCTGCTCGGCGACCCGCTCGGCGCGGTCGCCGAAGATGCTGACGCGGAACCAGTCGGTGCCCTCGTCGACCCAGCCGCCCTGGCCGTCGGGCTTGCTGTTGCTGACCGCGACGGTGAACTGGGTCACCGCCCGGCCGCTGGGGATGTAGCGCATCTCCGGGTCGCGGCCCAGGTTGCCGATGAGCATGATCTTGCAGAACGCCATCCGTCAGGCCTCCGTCAATCGATGGCGGCCGGGGCCGCCTCGCTCTCGGATTCGTCGATGAGCTCGGGCGCGTCCTCGTCCGCTTCCTCCTCGTCCGGACCGGACGGGAGCATGGACTCGTCGTCGACGTCGATGTCGTCGTCGGCGTCGTCGGTCCGGCCCGGCTTGGTCGGGCGGTCGGCGCGGGTCACGAGGTGGCGGAGGACCTCCTCGGTGATGAGGAGGCTGTGCTCCAGCTCCGTGATCGCCTCGGGGGGCGCCTCGAAGAGCACGATGTGGTACGACCCCTCGCGGTGTCGGTCGATGGGATAGGCCAGCCGTCGGCGGCCCCACGGGGCGACCTTCACGATCTGGCCGCCGGCGGCCACGATCTGGCGGGTGGTGCGGTCGATGACCGCCTGGCTCTTGTCGTCCGCGACGTCGGGACGCACCACGAGCATGAGTTCGTATCGGCGCATATGCGCAGCAACTCCTTCCGATGGGGAAGCCCCGTTGACGGCGTGCCGGCACGGAGCAGAAAGGATCAGGACGGCTAGTCTAGCACGGGGTCCCGATGCGGCCGTCCGGCCGCGTGACGCCGTCAGCCAGGCGACGGCCGGGAGGTCCGGCGGCGGATACCCGGCGGCCGGCTAGGCCGTTGTATCCTCTCAGCCAACCCCCCAAGACTCGCGCCCGCGCAACCGATCCCGGAGGCTCCGTGCCCGCCAGCTCCATCTTCCTGCTCGACGCCGACACGGCGTCGGCCGAGGCGATCTCGACGACCCTCTCGAGCGTCGGCTACACCGTCACCGTCACCGTCGACCCGGCCGACGCCATCGCCAAGGCGACGGACCACCAGCTGGTCATCGTCGATGTCGTGACCGGGCCGATGTCGGCGGTCGAGCTCTGCCAGGCGTTGCGCGCGACCCCGGCGATGAGCGAGGTCCCGATCGTCTGCGTCAGCCAGACCGACGACGTCGACGAGCGGATCGCGTTCCTCGAGGCGGGCGCCGATGACGTCATGGCCAAGCCGTTCGACGGCCGCGAGCTCGAGGCCCGGGTCGAGGCGCTGCTGCTCCGCTTCCAGCGATCGGGCGGACAGGGCCCGATCTATTCGGCCGACGGCCTGACGATGGCCCGGGCGCGGCGCACGATCGCCGTCTTCAGCCCGAAGGGCGGCGTCGGGACGACCACCATCGCCACCAACATCGCGGTGTCCGCGGCCCTGCGCCGACCCGACAAGGTGGTCCTCGTCGACCTGGCCCTCCAGTTCGGCGGCGTCTCGAGCCACCTCAACCTCGAGACGCGCGGCACCCTCGCCGACCTGGTCCGCGACGAGATCGCGATGCGCGAGCCCGAGATCATGCGGCCGTACGCCATCCGCCACGACTCCGGGCTCCACGTCCTGGCCGCGCCGGGCACGCCCGAGGGCGCCGACCTGGTCACGCCGGAGCACGTGGCGAAGATCCTCAAGAACCTGCTGGAGGCCTACGACTCGGTCGTCATCGATGCCGGCGCGGTGCTCGACGAGCGCTCGATGACCGCGCTCGAGGCCGCCGAGGCCGTGATGCTGCCCGTCTACCCGGAGATCGCGGCCCTGCGCGCGGTCCACAACCTCATCGACTACTTCAACGACGTCGGCTCGATCACCCAGAAGTCGACCTTCATCCTGAACAACGTCTTCGCCAAGGACATCCTCAAGCCGCGCGACGTCGAGACCGCCCTCGGCTCGAAGGTCGGGCGCGGAGCTGCCGTACGACGCGTTCCTGTACCTCAAGGCCGTCAACGAGGGGATCCCGATGGTCATCGGGGCACCGAAGTCGGCGGCCGCCGATCGGCTCAACAAGCTGAGCCTGAGCGCCTTCGGCGAGGATGGCTACAGCGTGCCGGACGACGGCAGCGAGCGCCGCTCGGGCCGCTTCGGGCTTCGCCGCCGGGCCTGACCGGCTCGCGCGCGCCGCGGGGCTGGCGGCCCCCAGGTGCTCCGTTGGACCTTCCCCGAGAGAGCACCGTGGGGCCGACCCGACAGTCGGGCCGAGGCGGGTGCCCGCGCCATGGTCCGAACGTTCGAACGGGGCCGGACCTGGGTCTGTGGCAGGCACGCACCATCGGGCGATCGACGGCTGCGTCACGCCGAGCACGGCTGCGACAGGTGCCGCAGTGGTCGTCAGCGGCTCGCGAAGAGGTCCTGATAGGCGGCCCGCAACTTGGCGATCTCGGTCTCGATCGGCGCGGCCTCGGGGCTGCCGGGCTGCAGGTGCGCGAGCCGCTTCTCGGCCGCGCGCCACTCGGCGAGGATGGCCCCGCCGGTGAAGATCTGCGGGGGTGCCGAGGTGGCACCCCTCGTCCGGGCGAGGACCGCGAAGTAGCGGCCGTCGTCGAGGCCGAGATCGCGACGGCGAACCGGACCTTCGTCCCATCCGGGCGATGCATGACGCTTCGCCGCCGATGCGGGCTGGCCGACCGACTCCCATTCGCGCCGGAAGGCCGCGCTGGCCTCGTGGTCGGGGGGTTCTGGTGAGAACGCGCCTGGCGGCAAGGAGCGGAGTTGCTCGAGCCCGACGGCCAAGAGCAGCAACGCATCCGGGCTGGCGTCCTCGATGGTGCCGTCTGGTCGGATCGTCAGGGTCGCAGCCATCGCCCTCTCGCGCTCTCAAGAAGGTGATACCGGGAATGCGCCGAGGATATCGCGGCCCGATCGGGGTCTGCAACTGATCAGGTGAGCATCCGGAGCCGAGATGTCGAACTCGGACGCCCTTGCGGGCCGCGGTGTTTAAGACCGCTGCGTCTGCCGTTCCGCCACTCCGGCGCCCGGCCAGCGTAGCGGCTCCGCGCCGGCCCTTGCCGGACGGGCGGCGACCCGCCACGATGCGCCTGCGATGGACTCCACCCGCCTGCTGCACGACGGCGCCCGGGCGCTCGCCCACGGGAACGACCTCGATCCAGGCTGCGAGCCGTCCTCGTCGCGCTCTGCGACGCCCTCGATGTCGGCTCCGGCGCCGTCTTCGCGGCGGACCCCGATGGCAGCCTGACCCTCATCGCGTCGCCGGGCTCGGGGAGCAGGCGGCCGCCGCCCTGGCCGGCGCGGTCGCGAACCCCGCGCATCCCGTCGCGCGGACGGCCGCGGACCCGATCGCCGCCTTCGACGTCCTGCCCATGGCCCCGGGCGGCCCGGCGCTGCGCAGCCACGTGCCGCTGGTGGTGACGCGGGACGGCACCGAGACGGTCCTGGGCGTCCTCGCCCTGGCCCACGATCGGCTGGCTCGACGGGGAGCGCGCCGCGATGCGAGGCCGCGGCGGACCTGGCCGCGGTCGCCCTCGAACGCCACCCGCCGAGGACCTGAGGCGGTGTTCCTGCTCTAGTCCACCACGACGAAGCCCGCCGGTCTCCCGGCGGGCTGTCAGGTCGACGGTGCGCCGGTCGCTCGCGGCGCGTCAGGACGCTCGGTCGGTCAGTGCTCGACGATCTTGTCGAGCGACGCCGCCTGCTGGATCCAGCCGGCGATCTCGGGCTCGGTCGGGACTCGGCGGACGATCTCCGGACGGGCCGCGACGACCTCCTGGATCGTGGTCGCGAGATTCGTCGCGTTCCGAAGGGCCAGCTCGGCCGGCGAGTCGACGCCGGCCAATTCGAGCAGGTCGCTGTACTCCGAACCCGACGCCCTTGATCCGCATGAGGTCCACGTGGTTGACCCACTCGAGGATGAGCGTGCTGCTGATCCCCGAGGCCGCCGCGATGCGCGCGCGGCCGTCGGGCTTGGCGCCGGCCTGGAGGAGGCCGGCGGTCGTGGTGATGCCGGCCGCCGCGAGCTTCTCGGCTTCGGCCGGGCCGATCCCTTCGACGTCCTCGATCCCTGCATGGTGCTCGGCCGGCGCAGCCGGGGCTGGCGCAGGCTCTGGTGCGGTCGCCGCTGCGGCGACGGGTGCCGCCGGGGCAGCCGGCTCGTCGGACATGGTGCTGGCGGCCACGGCCGCTGCGGCGACGGGCGCCGCGGGGGCGGGCTCGGGCTCGCGGGCCGGGGCCGCCGCGACGAAGGCCGCCGCCGCGACGGGGGCCGCTGCCGGGTGCGCCGGCTCGGCATGCGCCGCGGCCGCCGTCGTCGTGGCATAGCCCACCGGCGTCGCGTCCAGGGCTCCGGCCGGCTTCGCGCCGATCCCGAACGCCGCCTTGACCTCATCCGTGCTCAGGTACCACAGGATCAGCAGCGGCATGACGCCCATCCCGAAGGCGATGCCGGTGCCGGGGAACTGGAAGAAGGCGAGGATCGCCTCGAACAGCCCGAAGCCGGCGACGATCTGCGCGAACAGGCGGGCATATGGCCGGAGCGACCACAGACCGAAGGCCACGAGGAGCCAGACGATCCCGGTCGCGACCGCGAGCCATCCCCATAGCCCGACGTTCTCGAGGGCGGGGGCGTCGCCGAACGCGCCGAACCAGTCGAATCCGAGGACCCGCAGTCCGAAGAACAAGAGCGAGAATCCCGCCAGGGCCGCGAAGAAGCCGATGACGGCGATCAGGATGGGTGGGTTCTTCACGAGCGTCCTCCAAGGCGACCGGGCCACGTCGACGGTGACTCCCCGAACGGGCAGGCCCGACGTGACGCGCCAACTCTAGCGAGTTGCCGAGCGCTCCGACAGGCGGTTCGGGCCGGCCCGCCCCGCCGGTGTCGTCGGACCTAGACTGCGACGATGACGAGCTCGATGACCAGGATCTGGCGGCAACCCTCGGCCGTGCTCCTCGCGGTCCAGCTCATCGGCGTGCTGCTCTACCCGTTCATGGACGAGTCGCCCATCGGCCGCGCAGCCCTGTCGACGTTCGCGCTCGTGGTCCTCTTCCTGGCCGTCCAGGCCGTCCGCGCCACGCCGGCGCTGACGTGGATCGCGGTCCTGCTCGGGTTGCCGATCATCGTCCTGACTGTCCTCGAGATCGCCGACCCCCTCAACGCCCAGGTGATCCTCTGGTCGTCGGTCCTGCACGCAGTCTTCTACTTCTACACGACCGTCGCGCTGCTGCGCTACCTGTTCGTGGACCGGTTCGTGACGACCGACGAGCTCTGGGCGACCGGAGCGACCTTCACGGTCGTCGCCTGGGCCTTCGCCTACACCTTCATGGCCGTCCAGGTCATCTGGCCGGGGTCGTTCTCCGCCGCGGTCACCCCTGACGCGCCGCGGACGTGGTTCGAGATGCTCTTCCTGTCGTTCACGAACCTGACGAGCGTCGGGCTCTCGGACATCACGCCGGTCCTGCCCCACGCTCGCTCCTGGGTCATGATCGAGCAGGTCGCCGGCCTGATGTACGTCGCCCTGGTCATCTCCCGCATCGTCGGCCTGACGATCACCCGACAGCGGGCCTGACGACCGCTCGCCGGGCATGAAGAAGCCCGCCGGATGCCGGCGGGCTGTCTGGGTTCGGAGGTTGTGGAGGCGACGACCGGATTCGAACCGGTGAATAGAGGTTTTGCAGACCTCCGTGTTGAGCCACTTCACCACGTCGCCGCGATCGTCCGGGGCGGACCCCCGCGAGATGTCTGGCTGCCCCTCGAGGATTCGAACCTCGGTTCACGGATCCAAAGTCCGCTGTCCTACCACTAGACGAAGGGGCAGCGGGGTCCTTCGAGGGAGGAATGGAGCGGAAGACGGGACTCGAACCCGCGACCCTCACCTTGGCAAGGTGATGCTCTACCAACTGAGCCACTTCCGCCCGGAGCACGACCACCGCGAGCGGTGGTGCCGAGAGCCAGATTCGAACTGGCGACACCGCGATTTTCAGTCGCGTGCTCTACCAACTGAGCTATCTCGGCCCGATGGCCAACCAGCCTGGGGCTGTCCGTCGGCGGTGGGCAGGATACCACGAGCGGCCCGGCCGAGGCCGAAGAGCTTGAGGGGACGCTCAGGCGTCGCCGAGGCGCCGCGGAAGCCCTCAGTCGAGGCCGGCGAGGCTCGCCGCGTCGGTCGGGGCGAGCGGCCCCTCCCCCGTCAGCTCGCGCAGCCGGTTGATGCGATCGAGGATCGGCGGATGGGTCGACATCAGGCCCGACGAGCGCTCCTCGAACTTCTTGATGGGGTTCGTGAAGTACATGTGCTGCGTGCCGCGGTTGGCGACCTCGAGGACCTCCTGGTCGCCCGCGATCTTGGCCAGCGCGCGCTCGAGGCCGGCCGGGTTGCGGGTCAGCTCGACCGACGACGCATCGGCGAGGTACTCGCGCTGGCGGCTCACCGCAAGCTGGATGAAGCGGCTGATGATCGGCGCGAGGATCGCGAGGACCAGCGCGATGATCATGAAGATGGCCTGGCGCCCCGCCGCCGGAGCTGCTCGAGCCGCTCTCGCGCCGACGGCCCGTGACGCCGCTCCAGAACGTGAAGCGGAGGAAGAAGTCGGCGAGGATCGCGATCGCGCCGACCATGACGCCCACGATCAGCGAGAAGCGGATGTCGTAGTTGCGGACGTGCGACATCTCGTGGCCGAGCACGCCCTGCAGCTCCTCGCGGTCCAGCTTCTGGAGGAGCCCGGTCGTGATCGCCAGCGACGCGTGCTGCGGGTCGCGGCCGGTCGCGAAGGCGTTGGGGGCCGTGTCGTCGATGATGTAGACCTTGGGCACCGGCAGGTTCGCGGCGATCGCGATCTCCTGCACGACGTTCATCAGCTGCGGCGCCGCCGAGGGGTCGACCTCGCGCGCCTGGCTCGCGGCAAGGACCAGCTTGTCGCCGGCGTAGTAGCTGCCGACCCCGCTCACCCCGCCAAGGAACAGGGCGAAGGCCAGGATCGCGCCCGCGCCGGCGGCGCTCCCCGTCCAGGCGTAGCCGATGGCGAAGCCCAGCAGCCCGAGCAGGGCGATGACCAGCAGCGCGAGCAGGAACGAGTTGCGCCGGTTCGCGGCGATCTGGTCGTAGAACGTCGAGCGGGCCACTGGGTCTCCCGCGTGCGCGCGGTCAGCTCAGATTGAGGTCGACGTTCGGGACCGCCTGGGCCTCGGGCTCCGCGTCGAAGAATTCGCGCTTGATGAAGCCGAAGATCCCGGCGATCAGGACGCTCGGGAACGTGGCGATGCTCGTGTTGTAGTCGAGGACGCTGGCGTTGTAGTGCTGGCGCGAGAACGAGATCTGGTTCTCGGTGGTGGTCAGCTGCTCCTGGAGCTCGAGGACGTTCTGGTTCGCCTTCAGCTCGGGATAGTTCTCGACGGTCGCGAACAGCGAGCGGAGGGTGCCGGTCAGGGCGTTCTCGGCGGCGGCCTGCTGGACGGGACCTTGGGCCCCGGCGGCGACGGCATTGGCGCGGGCGTTCGTGACGTCGGTCAGGACCTTCTGCTCGAACCCCATGTAGCCCTTCACGGCGTTGACGAGGTTCGGGATCAGGTCATGACGGCGCTTGAGCTGGACCTCGATCTGGGCGAACGCCTCGTCGATGCGCAGGCGCCGCTGCACGAGGCCGTTGTAGAGCCCGATCAGCCCGACGACCAGGATGACGACGATCGCGATGATGATGATCAGGGGCCAGTTCATCCGTGTCCTCCGTCGGGCCGGCCTGGGGCGGCGACCGTCGTGTCGAGTCTAGCAGCACGCATCACGAAGGCCGTGCACGGCGCCCGAGTCGGGGAGGCGGTGGGCGGTACTGGGATCGAACCAGTGACCTCCCCGGTGTAAACGGGGCGCTCTGACCCTCTGAGCTAACCGCCCGCGGACAGTATGACGACCGTCCGGTCGGACGGTCGTCGGGTGGCTCGAGGGAGTGGTGCCCAGGCCGGGACTTGAACCCGGATGAGTTGCCTCATACGCCCCTCAAACGTACGCGTATACCAATTCCGCCACCTGGGCAGGTGCACCGGGCTCGGGTCCATCACGGAGGGGTTGGTACCGAGGAAGGGATTTGAACCCATACGCCCTTGCGGACACTAGCTCCTGAAGCTAGCGCGTCTACCAGTTCCGCCACCTCGGCGATGGACCCTTTCGACCGTTACCGGCCGTCGGCGAGGCGCCATGTTAGCACATCCCAAAATCGGTCAGCCGGGTCGGAGACCTGCCGCGGAGCGGGTCCCTGGACCGTGTCCCGGACCACGACGGTCTCGTCCGCGAAGGCGATCGGGAGCAGGTATCTGCCGGTCGAGAGCGCCTTCTCCAGGGCCGAATACGCCGCCTCGCGGGCGGCCTGCGAGCCCGGCGCCCGGGCCGCCACGAGGAGCTTGTCGAGCGCCGGATCCTGGACGCCCGCCACGTTCGAGCCGCCGGTCCGCGTCTGGCTCGACGCCAGCAGCGGGTAGAGGTCCGGGTCGAGGCCGATGGTGACGTCCGTGACGGCCGCCGTGAAGGTCCCGCTCGAGAGCCGCTCCATCACGAACTCCGCCGGGGGCAGCGCCTCGTGGGTGACGTCGAGGCCGATCGCCATCCAGTCCTTGACCACGGCGGCCGCGACGGCGAACGCGACCGGATTGGAGGCCCGGTCCGGGCTCGCGACCTCGATGGCCAGCGGCGCCTTCGCGCCGGGCAGGTGCCAGCCGTCGTCCTTCTGCGACCCAGCCGGCGGCCTTGAGCGCCTTCTTCGACTCGGCGCGGGAGAACGCGACGACCGGATCCGCCGCCGGATCGAACAGGACCGAGGTGGGCGGCACGGGATCGGGCGCCACCACGGCGGCATTCGCGTAGACGGAGTCGACGATCTTGGCGCGGTCGATCGCCCCGAGCAGCGCCGTGCGCACCGCCGGATCGCGGAACTCGGGGTGGGTCGGGCGCAGGTTCAGGAGCACGGCCGTGAGCGTCGAGCTCGGGTACCGCAGGAGCCGGCTGTCGGGCATCGTCGCGAGGTCCGCGGCCGTCGCGGGCGGCAGGCCGGCCGCGGCGTCGAGGTCGCCCTTGCGATACGCGGCGACGAGCTGGTCCGCGTTGTCGTAGAAGCTCAGGTCGATCCCGGCAAGGTAGGGCGTCGGCCGCTCGGGGCGGCCGGTCGGGGCCGCGGTCGTGAGCGAATCGGTCGCGAGGGCCGAGGGATCGGCGGTCGCCTCGGCGGCCGGCTGGACGGCCTCGGCCGGGGCGAGCTCGGCGTGCGTGTCGTCGAGGCTGACGAGCGCGAACGGACCGGAGCCCACGGGCTGCCGCCCGAACGGGTGGTCCGGCAGCAGGTCCACCGGGACCTGGCCGAGCAGATGGGCCGGGGCGATCGGCTGGGTCGCGGCCTGGAGGAAGCCGCCGAGCGGCGTGGTCAGGGTGAAGGTCACCTCGAGCGGCGACAGGGCCTCGACCGAGACCTCGCTCCAGGACGTCGAGGCGGGGCCCTTGTAGGCCGGGTCCTGGAGGGTCTGGATCGTGTAGACGACATCGTCGGCGGTGACCGGCTCGCCGTCGTGCCATCGCGCGTCCGGGCGGAGGTCGAAGGTCCAGGTCTTGCCGGTCGGGTCGACGGTCCAGCTGGCGGCGAGGTCCGGCACGATCGTGCCGTTCGGGCCGTTGCGGACCAGGCCGGAGAACACGAGGGCGACCAGGTCGCGGTCGGCCTGGGTCCGCGCGGTCAGCGGGCTGACCGAGGCGGGATGCCCGACCACGCCCTCACGGTAGGCGCGTGCGGACGCGTACGAAGGGCCGGTCGGCGATGGCGTGGCCGTGGTCGCGGTGAGCGCTGGGATGCCGACGAGGCCCGCGATCAGCGCGAGCAGCACGACCAGCGCCCCGACCACGGTGGTATCGGTCCGGGTCATGAGACTCCGTGCGGATCGGTCGCCGCGGGAGGTCGGCGGGTGGCGCCCGTCAGGCGACGGGGGCGAAGACGAACGAGGCCAGCGAGAAGAGGATGAACAGGACGAGCAGCGCGATCGTGAACTGCCAGAGTCGGCGCTCGACGCCGCGACGGCTGCGGTAGACCGCCGAGTCGCCACCGAACGTCCCCGACAGACCCGTGCCCCGGGCCTGGAGGAGGATGGCGACGATGAGGGCGATCGAGACGATGATCTGGCCGAATGCCAGGAGCGGATCCACGGGTCGTTGGCCTCAGTGCGGTACGGCGACGGATGCTATCACAGGATCCGGGAGCGGCCGGTCATGCCGTCCCACGGAGGGAGCCCGGCGAACTCGAGGAGCGTCGGCGCGACGTCGGCGAGCACCCCGTCCTCGAGCGTGAGGCCCGCGGCCGCCCGGCCCGACCAGCACGAACGGCACCGGGTTGAGCGAGTGCGCGGTCACGGCATGCCCGTCCACGTCGCGGAGCTCGTCCGCGTTGCCGTGGTCGGCGGTGATCGCGAGCAGCGCGCCGGGGCCGGCCGGGTCGCGGGCCTCGACGGTCTCGATCGCCGCGACGATCCGGCCGAGGCAGGCGTCGAGCACGGTCGAGCGCCTCGATGGTCGCGGCCCAGACCCCGGTATGGCCGACCATGTCCGGGTTCGCGAAGTTCGCGACGATCAGGTCGTACGCGTCGGACTCGATCGCCTCGACGAGCGCGTCGGCGACGCCGACGGCGCTCATCTCGGGGGCAAGGTCGTAGGTGGCGACCTTCTGGCTCGGGATCAGCCGGCGGTCCTCGCCGGGATGGACCGCCTCGACGCCCGCCGTTGAAGAAGTACGTGACGTGCGCGTACTTCTCGGTCTCCGCGATGTGGCACTGCCGCCAGCCCGCATCGGCGACCGCGTCGGCGAGCGAGCGGACGATCTCGGGCGGGAAGGCGACCTCGACGGCCAGGCCAGCCTCGTACTCGGTCATCGTGACGACCAGCAGGCCGGCCGGCGCCGGACGGCCCGAGGGCGAGGTCCGGTCGAACCCGGCGAACGACGGGCCGTCCGCGAGGGCGTGCGCCAGCTGGCGTGCCCGGTCGGCTCGGAAGTTGGCATGGATGACCGGCTCGCCGTCGCGGATCGCGCCGTCCGTGCCGTCGATGACGGTCGGTGCCACGAACTCGTCGGTCTCGCCGCGGGCGTATGCGGCCTCGATGGCCGCGGTCGCCGTCGCGGCGTGCTCGCCTTCGGCGTGGACGATCGCGTCGTAGCCGCGCTCGACGCGGTCCCAGCGGCCGTCGCGGTCCATCGCGTAGTAGCGGCCGCCGACCGAGGCGATCGCGACGTCCGGGTGGGCGGCGCCAGCCGCCGCTCGAGGTCGGCGACGAACCCGAGGGCCGAGGACGGCGGCGTGTCGCGGCCGTCGAGCAGCGCATGCACGCGGACGCGCGCGACCCCGGTCCGCGCCGCCAGCTCGGCGAGGGCGACGAGGTGCCGGTCGTTGGCGTGGACGCCGCCCGGCCCGACCAGGCTGATGAGGTGCAGCGTCCCTCCCCCGTCGACCGCGCGCCGGCAGGCCGCGAGCAGGGCCGGGCGCTCGAAGAACGAGCCGTCGGCGATCGCGGCGTCGATGCGCGGCAGGTCCTGGAGCACCGGGCGTCCCGCCCCGAGGTTGAGATGCCCGACCTCGGAGTTGCCCATCTGGCCCGGCGGCAGGCCGACGTCGCCTTCCGAGGCGCCGAGCGTCGCGTGCGGCCAGCGGGCGAGCAGCCCGCGCCAGGTCGGCATCGGGGCGGCGGCGATCGCGTCGGCGGCCGGGTCGCGGCCGATGCCGAACCCGTCGAGGACGACGAGGACGATCGGGCGAGGCCGGCCGAGCGGGGCGACGGTCACGCCGCGGCGCGGCGTGCGCGGGCGGTGAGACCGGCGCGGGACACGATCCCGGCCATCTCGTCGGGCTTCAGCGAGGCGCCGCCGACGAGCGCGCCATCGATCGCGGGCTCCGCGAGGAACTCCCCGATGTTGGCGGACGTGACGCTGCCGCCGTACAGGACCGGGGTGGCCGTCCGCGGCCACGGCGCCCAGGCCGGCCGCCACGAGCGCGGCCCGGATCGCATCGGCCATCGCGGAGGCGTCCTGCCCGCTGGCGTTCCGTCCGGTGCCGATCGCCCACACGGGCTCATAGGCGATGACGAGCCCGGCCGCGGCCAGCCGTGCCGGGTCGTCGGCGGCCAGCGCCCCGGCGAGCTGCCGCTCGACGACGGCCTCCTGGGACCCGGCGTCGCGCTCGGCCAGCTGCTCCCCGACACAGAGGATCGGGCGGAGGCCGGCGTCGACCGCGCGGGTCAGCTTCCGGCCGATGAGCTCGTCGGTCTCCCCGGCGTCGCGGCGCCGCTCCGAGTGGCCGACGATCACCCACGTCGCGAGGCCGGCCAGCATCGGTGCGGAGATCTCGCCCGTGTAGGCGCCGGCCAGCTCGTGGTGGACGGTCTGGGCGCCGATCGCGACGTCCGGGTCGCTCTCGGCCAGCGCGTCGCGCACGGCGGCGAGGCAGACGAACGGCGGGCAGATGACCCGGATGACGCCGGGCTCGCGGGTCCGCGAGGCGATCGTCCGGGCCAGCTCGCCGGCGTCGGCCGGCGTCGTGTTCATCTTCCAGTTCGCGGCCACGATCACGTCACGCATCGCCGGAATCATGCCAGAGCCGCGGACCGTCGACGGCGGGGCGGCCGCTCGACGGCGTCATCGTCATGGACGGCGAGGTCCTCCATCCGCTCGAGCGCGCGCTGGACCGCCGATCGGTGGAGGTGCAGCCGCTCCGCGAGCTCCGACAGCGTCGCCTCGGGGGTCTCGCGGCGCGCGGCCGCGACCAGCCGGACGACCTCCGGCTGCCGCCCGAGCCGGCCGTCCGCCTCGAGGACCGCGATCGCGTCGAGCTGGCGGCCCGCCGCGCTCACCGCGCGCTGCAGGTTCGCCGATTCGGCGTTCAGGACCCGGTTGAGGTCGCCGCGCAGCGCCCGCGAGACCTGCCGCGCCTCGAGCTCGAGGAGCCCGCCGGCGGCGCCGATGCGGCGCAGGAACGTCCCGACCGCCTCGCCGCTCTTCCAGGTCACGACGCCGCGCCCGCGCCGGATCCGCCACGAGGCCGGCAGCTCGATGTCCGCGAGCCGCGCGGCGAGGACCGGCGCCTCGATCGGGTCCACGACGAACTCGAGGTGGGTCCGCCCGCCCGACAGGCTGAGCGACCCGCAGGCGAGGAAGCGGCCGCGGAGCCACGCGGTCCGGCAATGGTCCGCGGCGTGCTCCCAGTCGAACGGGAGGGGGCCTGCCGCGGGGCTCGGCGCGGGGCTCGCCGTGGGCGCGGTCGGGCTCGCGGGGTCGCCGCCGCGTCCCGTCCGGCAGCCGCTGCCGCGGTCCGCCCCATCCCCTCGGCGCCGCGCCGGAGCCGGACGGCCAGCCGGGCCACCGGTCCCTCGCGCCGGACCGCGGACGACCCGAGCCCGGCCGCCTCCGCGATCCGGTCGCACGACCGGGACGGGTCGATGCCGGCCAGCTCGGCCCGCAGCGACAGGACCAGGTCCCGTTCGGATCGGGTCACGGGACGAGCGACGCCGCCAGGGGTCGGTCGGGCGCGCCGGACACCGTCAGGCCGTCCGGGCCACGGACTTCCGACGGGCGCCGCTCTCGCGCTCGACGATCGAGAGCAGGGCCAGCGCCAGGCGCTCGGGATCGTGGTGGTGGGCGTTCGCCGGGATCGACGACATCCTCGAGGACGAGCCGCGGGAGCGGGGTCACGACGGCCGGCCATCGCAGCCGGACCGGCTCCGCGTGCCAGATCTCCGGGACCCTGGCCTCGAAGCGGTTGTTGGCGAGGACCATGTCGACGATGCCTGGCGACGTGTGGGCGACCAGCGCCTCGACGTGCGCGGCCAGGTCGTATCCGGCCGTCTCCCCGTCCTGCGTGGCGACGTTGCAGGCGAAGACCCGCGGCGCGTGGCTCGCGAGGAGCGCCTCGCGGATGCCCGGGATGAGCAGGCTCGGGAGGATGCTCGTGTACAGGCTGCCCGGGCCGAGCACGACCAGGTCCGCTTCCGCGATGGCCGCCAGGGCGTCCTCCGACGGGCGGACGTCGGCCGGCGTCAGCCAGACGCGCTCGATGCCGCTCGTGCGCATGATCAGCGACTGCCCGTGGATCGACGAGCCATCGCTGAGCTCGGCGTGCAGCGTGAGCGGCGTGCCCGACGCGGGCACGACCTGCCCGCGCACCGCGAGGATCCGGTTGACCTGGCGCACGCCCTCCTCGAAGTCGCCGCCCTCGATGGCCGTCATGGCGGCGATCAGGAGGTTGCCCACCGGGTGGCCGGCCAGCCCCGACGGGTCGGTGCCCGGGTCCGCCGGGACGCCGGCCTCGCTGCCGGGGAAGCGGTACTGCAGGACGTCGTTCATGAGCGGCTCCGCGTCGGCGAGCGCCGCGATGCAGTTGCGGATGTCGCCGACCGGCGGGATGCCGAGCGACTCGCGCAGCACGCCCGACGAGCCGCCATCGTCGGCGACCGTCACGATCGCCGTCAGGTTGCTGCTGTGCTCCTTGAGGCCGCGCAGCAGCGTGGACAGGCCGGTCCCGCCGCCGATGGCGACGATCCGCGGGCCGCGCGCCAGGAACCGCTTCTGGTAGATGAGCTCGACGAGCGGCGGCTGGTCGGCGTCGGCGCTGCGGAACGGGCCCATGAACGCCCGGATCACCATGACCGAGCCGAGGACGAGGAACGCCAGCCCGAACCCGCCCACGATCAGCCCGCGCAGCGGGTACGGCAGGAACTGCAGGGTCAGCGTGTCGAGCAGCGAGCCGACCAGACCCCCTGGCTCGAGGTCCCGGGTGACCTGGCGGAGCATGTGCGCGACGGCCAGGGCGAGCAGCAGGAGACCGGCGAAGACCACCAGCAGCCAGCGCTTGATCCCGATCCCCGGGCTCAGCCAGCGACGCAGGTTCACGCCCGCTCCAGCTCGCGGTGGAAGACCGCGACCGGCCCGAACCCGCGCTCGCGCAGCCAGGCGGCCAGCTCCTCGCTGATCACGATCGAGCGGTGATAGCCCCCCGTGCAGCCGATGCCGATGGTCAGGCGCGTCTTGCCCTCGCCGATGTAGGCGGGGACCGCGAACTCGAGGAAGTCCTGCAGGAACGACAGGAACCGTCCCGCGACGGGCTGGGCGAGGACGAACTCGCGGACCGCCTCGGTCAGGCCGGAGAGCTGCCGCAGGTCCGCGACGTAGTACGGGTTCTGCATGAACCGGACGTCGAAGACGAGGTCCGACTCGAGCGGGATGCCGTACTTGAAGCCGAAGCTGATGAGCTGGACGGCCAGCTGGTCCGGGCCGGCGGTCGTGCCGAGCTGGGCGAACAGCCGCTCGCGGAGCTCGCGCAGCGACAGGTCCGAGGTGTCGAGCACGATGTCGGCCTCGGAGCGGACCGGGTCGAGGATCCGGCGCTCCTCGGCGATCGAGCTGGCGATCCCGCGCTGGTCGCCGAGCGGATGGCGATGGCGGGTCTCGCTGAAGCGGCGGATCAGGACCTCGTCGCGGGCCTCGAGGAAGACGACCCGGGGCTGGATGCCGCGGCCCTCGAAGGCGCCGCGCATGGCCCCGAAGGCCGTGGCCGCGTCGCCGGCCCGCACGTCGAGCACGATCGCGACGTGCGCGAAGCGCTCGGCGGTCCGACGAGACGAGCTCGGCCAGGTCGGGGAGCAGCTCACCGGGGAGGTTGTCGACGACGGTGTAGCCGATGTCCTCGAAGAGCTTGGCCGCGGCGGTCTTCCCGCCACCGGACAGGCCGCTGACGATCACGACCGCGGGTCCGGGCGCGGCCTCGCCGACCGCGCCGCCCTCCGGTCGCCCGGTCACCGCCCGGAGCGCTTGATGAACAAGGTCGTGAGCTCGAACAGGACGTACATCGTGCCCCCGAGGACGAACGGGCTGATCAGGTCGCCGCCGGGGGTCGCGACCGCCGCGAAGATCGCGATCCCGAGGATCGATCATCCGGCGCGACGCCGTTCAGCCGCTCCGAGGTCAGGATCCCGACCGCGAGAGGCCGACCATCACGATCGGGAACTCCATGATCGAGCCCGAAGGCCAGGAACATCGTCGTCACGAACTCGAAGTACGGCCCGGCCGCGATGCCCTGCGACGAGGTAGTCGTCGGTGAAGGCGAGCAGGAAGTGCGATCGCGAACGGCAGCACGACGTAGGCGATCCCGACGCCGAGCGCGAAGAAGAGCAGCGCGAGCGGGATCCACGGGCGGACGGTCTTCTTCTCGGACGGCGTCAGGCCCGGGGCGATGAACGCCCACAGCTGGTAGAGCAGGACCGGCATCGCCACGATGATCGCCGAAGACGATCGAGATCTTGAGCTGGATGACGAAGGCGTCGCCGAGGCCGAGGACCTGGACGCTGGGGTGCTCGGTCACCGGGTTCGGGCGGCAGCGGCTCGATCAGGAAGTTCCGGATGGGCTTGGCGAAGAAGAACCCGATCGCGCTGCCGACGGCGACCGCCAGGATCGAGCGGAACAGGCGGGTGCGCAGCTCACCGAGGTGGTCGATGAGCGTCATCACCGAGCCGTCGGGCGCGGTGGGCGGCGCGGCCTCGGGGGGCGGCGTCGAGCCGGGCGTCACCGGGATGGCCGGGACGCCGGCGTCGCGCAGGGCGTCGGCGTCGGCCATCTACGAGACCAGGACGCGGAGCGTCAGTTGCTCGGGGCGGTCGGCTCGCTGGCGGCGGGCGCGGCCGCGACCGGCTCGGGGGCGACAGCGGGGGCCGCGACGGCGGGGGGCGCGGCGACCGTGGCGGCCGGGGCCGTCGGAGCGGCCGGCGGGGTCGGATCGAGGCTCATCCCGTCCTTGACGTCGGTCGACGCCTTGCGGAATTCCCTGATGCTCTCGCCGATCGACTTGCCGACCTCGGGAAGCTTGCCCGGGCCGAGGACCAGCAGCGCGATGACCAGGATGATGATGAGCTCCGGGGCTCCGATGTTCGGCATCGTCGTGCTCCTGTGAAGGTCGTATCGAGGTTGCGCCGCGTCGCTTCGGGACGAGGCGCGGGGACCGTCCGGTGCGCGGGCTAGGGTAGCACAGGGAGCTTTCGAGCCCATTCGGCGGCGGCTGCCGCGACCCGCTCCAGGGGATCGGCGGGACCCCCGTCGCCGGCGGTCGCCGGCGGGTTCGCGATCGCCCGCGACACGTTCACCAGCAGCCCGCCGCCGGGTCGCCCGCCGGCCGGGGGCTCGCCGGCCCGCCCGTGCTCGAGGACCGCGTCCGCCTCGCCGCCCTGGGCGCCCACGCCGGGGACGAGGAACGCCAGGCCCGGCACGATCGACCGGATGCCCGCGAGCTCGGCCGGGGCGGTGCCGCCGACGACGAGGCCGACGGTGCCGCCGGGCCCCCAGGTCGCGGCCCGTCGGGCGACCCGCCGGTGGAGCGGCTCGGCCGGGAACCCGGCGTCGGGGTCCGCGGCGACCACCAGGTCCTGGAGCTCCCCTGCCCCGGGGTTGGAGGTGCGGCACAGGACGTAGGCGAAGCGGTCGGGCCGCTCGAGGAGCGGGGCGATCGCCTCGGCGCCCAGGTACGGGTTGACGGTGACGGCATCGGCGCCCAGGCCGTCGAAGAGGGCGACGGCCTGCCGGGCCGCGGTCGACCCGATGTCGCCGCGCTTCGCGTCGGCGAGGACCGGCAGGTCGGCCGGGAGGCGGCCGCGGATCCGCTCGAGGGCCGCCATCCCGGCGGACCCGAACGCCTCGAAGAACGCGAGGTTGGGCTTGATCGCGGCGGCGTGCGGCGCCGCGGCCTCGACGACCAGCGTCGCGAACCGCTCGATGCCCGCGAGGTCGCGCGAGAACCCGTCGGGCAGCGTCGCCGGGTCGGGGTCGAGGCCGAGACACAGGACGGTCCCGGTGGCGGCCGATCGCGCGGCCAGTCGCTCGAGGTACGTGGCGGTCACTGGGCGGGCGCGCTCGAGCTGGCGGACGCGCTCGGGGTGGCGACCGGGGTCGGCGCGGGCGTGGGGGCCGGCAGCTCGCTCGCCGGGATGAACCAGCCGGGCCGGGACGCCCCGTCGAGACCGGACACCTCGGTCAGGGCCTTGGTGTCGGTGACCGTCCAGTCCGGTGCGCTGCCACCGAGGACGGCCATGCGCAGGTCCACGATCTGGCCCTCGATGTGGAGGAACGCGATCGCGTCGCCCTTCGGCGACCACACCGGCGCCCACGACCCGCCGTCATTGGTGACGCGCAGGAGCTCGCGCCCGCGCGACGCGTCGAGGATGACGATGTCGGTGCCGAACGTGCCGGTCTTGGTCGCGGTGATGTAGCGCCCGTCCGGCGAGTAGCTCGGCTCGAGGTAGCCCGGGCCGGTCAGCGGCAGGCCCTTCTTGCTCTTGAGGTCGTAGCGGTAGATCGCCGGTGCCCCCTTGGGCCCGTCGCGCGCGTTGCGGACGTACAGGAGGGTCGTGCCGTCCGGCTTCCACGCCGGGTCCTGGTGGCCCAGCGGCGCGATCTCGGAGACGTTGGGGATGGTCGACTTCTTCCTCGCCAGGTCGTACGTCTGGAGGATCACGTCCGACTTGGTCGGGTCGGGCGCGTCGGACACGAGGGCGAGGGTCTTGCCGTCGGGCGAGGCCACGGGGTCGCGGAGCCAGACGAACCACTCGAGGCTGCCCTTGCGGATCTTGCCGTTGATGATGCGCTGGGCCTGGCCGCTGCCGTCGGCGTTGACGACCATCACGCTCGGGACGGTCATCAGGTAGTGGGCGGGCTTGCCCTGCGAGGGCCACGTCCCGATCTCGCTGACCGTTCGGACGAAGTAGACCTGCGACCCGTCCGGCGACCACGACGGCATCGAGTCCGTGCCGCTGGTGGTGAGCTGGCGGACGTCCTTGCCGGACTGGATCCAGATGTTGCCGGCCTTCGCGTAGAGGATCGAGCCGGGGAACGCCGCCTCGGGCTCGACCACGACCACGTTCGACGGGGCCGCGGTCCGGGTGACGCCCGGGACGGCGCCACCGGAGCTGGCCGGGCCACCGCCGGGCGCACCGACGAGCGGGACGTTGCCGTTGAGCAGGCTCAGCGTGAAGAAGGCGACGACCAGGAGGCCGACGACCGACGCGATCGGGGCGATCAGCGAGCCGACCGGTCCGACGCCGTACGGATCCGAGCGGCGCGGCGGGCGCGGGGCGCGGGTCATGCGCCGACGCCCGCGAGGGAGGCGCCGTCGGGCAGGGCCGCGTCGAGGCGCAGGCCGGCGTGGTGCCCGGCCGGGGCCGCGTCGCGGATCTCGAGCTGGAGCGTCTCGAGCCCGCCGAACCGCCGGCTGACCAGCCGCGCGACGATGTCGAGCCGATCCCCTTCGCGGACGACCTCGGCGAGGTCGGGCCGGCCGAACGCGATCCCGTCGATGACGTCGCGGTCGCGTCGGAGCGTGAGCTGGCTGTGCCCGCCGGTCGCGGCGCGGACCCGGGTCACGGTCATCCCGAGCACGACGACCAGCGGATCCGGGTTGCCCGGACCGTACGGCGCCAGGCCCGCGAGCTCGCGCAGGAACGCGTAGTCGACCTCGAGCGCCGAGACCACCAGGTCGATGTGCAGCGGGACGCGCGGGTCGGCCGGCGCGGTGGCCTCCGCGAGCACGAGGAACCGTGCGCAGAAGGCGTCCCAGTCGCCGGCCGGGAGCTCGAAGCCGGCGGCGCCCGCGTGGCCGCCGTACCGGGTGAAGAGGTCGCCGCATCGCTCGAGCGCCGCCCCGAGGTCCATCGAGCCGTCGCTGCGGCACGACGCGCGGATCGACGCGCCCTGGTCCGAGCCGACGACCGCGGGCCGGCCCAGGTCCTCGACCAGCCGCGCGGCCAGGAGGCCGACGATGCCCACCGGCCAGGGGCCGTGGATGAGGGTCGCGGCCGGCGTCGCGGCCGTGTCGACCGCCGCACGCGCCTCGACCAGGGCCGCCTTCAGCAGGTCGCGGCGCTCCAGGTTCGCCGCCTCGAGCGCATCCGCGTGGCGGTCCGCGTCCTCGGGGGTCGTCGCGAGCAGGAGCCGGGCCGCCTCGACGGCCTCGCCGACGCGCCCGGCCGCGTTCAGCCGCGGGGCGATGGCGAACGACACGGTCTCGAGGTCGACCGCGGCCGGCGCCACGTTCGCGCGCTCGAGGATCGCGGCGATCCCCGGGCGCGGCGCGGCGCGGAGGATCGCCGAGGCCGAGACGGGCGATCGCCCGGTTCTCCCCGACGATCGGCGCCACGTCCGCGACGGTCCCGATGGTGGCGAGGTCGGCGAACGCGAGGGCCGCGGCCGGTCCGCCGGGCAGGTCCGCCAGCAGCGCGCCGGCGATCTTGAAGGCCACGCCGCTGCCGGCGAGCCGGCGGTCGGGATACCGCGAGTCCGGCCGATGCGGGTCGACGACCGCGAGGGCCGCCGGCATGACCGGCGGGACGCGATGGTGGTCCGTGACGATGACGTCGAGCCCGCGCCGGCCCGCCTCCGCGATCTCCGCGTGGCTCGTGGCCCCGCAGTCGACGGTGATGATGACGGTCGCCCCCACGGCCTGTGCCCGGTCCAGCGCCGCGATCGAGAGGCCGTGGCCCTCATCGAGCCGGCTCGGCACGTACGGCTCGACCGACAGCCCGTATCGCTCGAGCGCCAGGACCATGATCGCCAGCCCGGTCAGGCCGTCCGCATCGAAGTCGCCGAAGACCAGCACGCGCTCGCCCTGGTCGCGCGCGAGCGCCAGGCGCCCGAGGAGGATGTCGATGTCGGGGAGGAGGGCCGCATCGTGCAGCCCGTCGAGCGGCTCCCCGAAGAAGGCGTCGATGGCGGCGGCGTCGGGGACGCCGCGGGCGACGAGGAGGCCCGCCACGCGGTCCGAGAGGCCGTGCCTGGTGGCCGCGGCCGACGCGTCCGCCGGGACCTCGACACGGTCCGGGAGCACCCATCTGAAGCGCGGCTCGAGCACGTCCATCAGTCTGACATCCGTCGCTGCACTGCGGCTTTGACGGGCGCCTCCATCGATGCGGTCAGGAAACGGAGCGGCGGGTTCGAGGTGCGCGGGTCGTCGCGACGCGGCCGTGCCGGCGGTCCTCCCAGAGGTGCCAGTCCACGAGCAGCGGGCTGGCCACGAAGATCGAGGAGTAGGTGCCGGACACGATGCCGATCAGCAGCGCCAGGATGAAGTCGTTGATCGCGGACCCGCCGAAGAGCAGCAGGGCGAGCAGCGTCAGCACGACGGTCAGGCTGGTCGTGATGGACCGGCCGAAGGTCTGCAGGATGGAGTGGTTGACGATGTCGGCGAACGGCTCGCCGGCGTGTCTCGCGCGGTTCTCGCGGACGCGGTCGAACACGACGATCGTGTCGTGCACGCTGAACCCGATGATCGTCAGCATCGCGGTCACGAACAGGGCGTCGATCTGGACGCCGAAGAACGTCCCGAGCAGGGCGAAGAAGCCGACGACGAGGATCACGTCGTGGAGCAGCGCGACGAGCGCCGTGACGCCGAACTTCACGTCGCGGAAGCGGTAGGTGATCCAGAGCAGGATCCCGATCGAGCCGACCACGATGAGGATCAGCGCCTGGGTGATCAGGTCCGAGCTGACCACCGCGCCGATGGTCGTCAGGCTGTTCTGGGCGACGATCGGCCCGAGCTCGTCCTCGAGGGAGGCGCGGACCTCACCGAGCGGTCCCGTCGTGGGCAGCTCGACCGTGCCGGCCGGAGCCGCGGACGGGGACGCCGAGGGCGACGGGCTCCCGGACGCGCCGGCCGAGGGGCTGGCGGACGGGCTCGCGCGAGGGCGCGGCTGACGGGCTCGCGGACGGGGCCGCGCTGGTGCCGGCGCTCGCCGAGGGCGCGGTCGATGCGCCCGGTGACCCGGATGGCGACGCCGAGGGCAGGGCCAGCGTCGGGACCGGGGTCGCCTGCGGCGCCTGCGGCTGCAGGCCGACGGGGAGCACGGTCCGGATCTCGATGAAGCCGGAGCCGGTCGAGACCGCGGTGGCCTCGAGGCCGTGCTCGGCGAAGACCGCCTCGACCTGGTCGGGCGTGACGCTCGCGTCCTGGAACTTGATCTCCCAGCGGGTCCCGCCGGTGTAGTCGATGCTGAACTGGAGGCCGGCGTCCGTGAACGGGGTCAGGAGGATGAAGACCAGCCCCGGGATCGTGAGGATCAGCGAGATCGCGTAGAACCACCGACGCTTGCCGATGACGTCAAACACGCTCGGCAGCTCCGCGGCGGGTGGAAGGCCGGCCCATCGGCTCGCGGGTCACGAACTCCTCGCCCCGCAGGCCGTAGAACGACGCGTGCTTCGCCCAGCCCTGGCGGACCATGACGCGCATGATCGAGCGGGTCACGACGATGGCGCTGAACATCGAGACGAGGACGCCGATGATCAGGACGAGCGCGAAGCCGCGGATCGTCGAGGAGCCGAAGGCGTAGAGGATGCCGGCGGTGATCAGGCTCGACACGTTCGAGTCGAGGATCGAGTTCCAGGCTCGGTTGAAGCCCGGCCTCGACCGCCGCGGGCAGGGACTTGCCCAGGCGCAGCTCTTCCTTCATCCGCTCGAAGATCAGGATGTTGGCGTCGACGGCCATGCCGATGGACAGGACGAAGCCCGCGATCCCGGCGAGCGTCAGCGTCACCGGGATCAGCCGGAAGATCGCGACGACGACGAGCGTGTAGTAGGCGAGCGCGAAGCAGGCGATCAGGCCGATCGCCCGGTAGTAGATGACCATGAAGGTCATCACCATCAGGATGCCGAGGGCGCCGGCGAGCAGGCTCTGGTTGAGGAACTGCGAGCCGAGGGTCGCGCTGATGCGCTCGCTCGACAGCTCCACGATCGGGAACGGCAGCGAGCCGAACTTCAGGATGGTGACGAGGTTGTTGGCTTCCGCCGCGGGGAAGCCGCCGATGCCGCCGGCCGTGATCTGGACGTTGCCGCCGGGGATGGCCTCGTTGATCCGGGGCGCCGAGATGACCGTCGAGTCGAGCGTGATGGCGAAGTACTCGCCCACGTGCTTGCCGGTGAAGTCGGCGAAGCGGTTCGCGCCATCGCCCTTGAGCACGAAGTTGACCGTCAGGCCGCCGCTCTGGTCCTGGCCGATCGAGGCGGACGAGACCTGGTCGCCGCTGAAGAGCGGGGGCGTCTTGGTGAGGTCGAGGACCTGTCCCTCGGTCGCGGAGGTGGCGCCGAGCGGGACGAAGTCGAGGCGGCCGGTCTGGCCGACGAGCTGGCGGACCGCGTCGGGGTTGGTGACGCCCGGCAGCTCGACCACGACGCGGTCGTCGCCCTGCGTGACCACGACGGGCTCCGAGACGCCGGTCGTGTTCACCCGGCGCTCGATGATGTCCTTGATGATCGCCATGTCCGCGGCGGTCGGCGACTTGCCGTCGACCTTCTGCGCCTGGTACTCGACGCGCAGCCCGCCGGACAGGTCGAGGCCCAACTTCGTCTCGATCGGACGGCTCCCGGTCGGGGACGTGCTGTCCGGTACGGTGAGGTTCGGGAAGAAGTTGATGATGAGGGCGATGACGCCGATCAGGACGATGAGGATGGGGCCGGCTTTTCGCATGTCCGCGGGATGGTACACGGAACGTCCGCCGGACGCCGACGGCGGGTCCTAGGCCTCGAGGGTCGCCTTGATCCGCTCGGCCAGCGAGCGCCCGATGCCCGGGACCGCGGCGATCTGCTCGACCGGCGCCTCGCGGACGCGCTTGATCGAGCCGAACACCTTGAGCAGCTCGCGCTTCCGCTTCGGCCCCACGCCGGGCAGGTCGTCGAAGGCCGATCGGACGGTCCGCTTCGCCCGCAGGTCGCGGTGATAGGTGATCGCGAACCGGTGCGCCTCGTCCCGGAGCCGCTGCACGAGATAGAGCGCGGGCGAGGTCGCCGCGAGCACGATCGGGTCGGCGCGGCCGGGCAGGAACAGCTCCTCGCGCTCCTTCGCCAGGCCGACCATCGCGAGGTCGTGCAGGCCGAGCTCGTCGAGCACGACCTTGGCCGCCGCGACCTGGCCGCGGCCGCCGTCGATGACGACGAGGTCGGGCATCGCCCAGCGCCGCTCCTCCTCGCTCCCCTCCTGCCCGATCCGGCTCGCCCGGAACCGGCGGCGGAGGACCTCCTGGTGGCTCGCGAAGTCGTTCGGCCCCTCGACGGTCTTGATGCGGAAGCGCCGGTACTCGCCGCTGCGGGGCTTGCCCTCCTCGAAGACGACCATGCTCCCGACCGATTCGCTGCCCTGGAAGTTGCTGATGTCGTAGCACTCGATGCGGGCCGGCGGGCCGGGCAGCCCGAGCGCCTCGGCCAGCTCCTCGAGCGCGGCCAGCGTCTTGCCCTGGTCCACCAGCCAGCGCGCCTGCTCCTTCGCGAGGGTCTCGGCGGCATTGCGGGTGGCGAGCGCCATCAGCTCGCGCTTCTCGCCGCGCTGGGCGAGCTTGAGATGCACCGGTCCGCCACGACGGTCGGCGAGGAACGCCTCGAGGTCGGCGACGTCCTCGGACAGGGTCGGCAGGTAGACCTCGCGCGGGATCGAGGTCGCGCGCGCGTAGTACTGCTCGATGAAGCTCGCGACGACCTCGTCGTCGCTCGCCTCGCGCATGGCCTCGAGCAGGAAGACGTCGCGGCCGACGAGCTTGCCGGCGCGGATCGCGAAGAGCTGCACGGCGGCCTGGTTGTCCTGCCGCGCGAGCCCGACGAGGTCGAGCTCGGTCCGCGCGAACGCGGCCATCTTCTGGCTCTCCATCGTCCGCTCGATCGCGCGGATCTTGTCACGGAGCGCGGCCGCGGTCTCGTAGTCGGTCCGCTCCGCGGCGGCCGCCATCTCGCGCTGCAACGCGGTCACGAGGGTCTCCTGGCGGCCCTCGAGGAACAGCTCCACCTGGGCGATGTCGGCGCGGTAGTCGTCCTTGGAGATGGCCTGGATGCAGGGACCCTGGCACTTCTTGATGTGGTACAGCAGGCACGGCCGCTGGAGCGCCCGCTCGCCGTCCTTGATCTCGATCGTGCAGGTCCGGAACGGGAAGAGCCGGCGGACGAGGTTCATCGACTCGTCGACGCTCGTCGCCGACGCGTACGGGCCGAAGTAGCGGCTGCCGTCGTTCGGGAGCTTGCGCGTCCGCTCGACCCGCGGGAAGTCGTCGCCGAGCGTGACCTTGATGTACGGGTAGCTCTTGTCGTCCTTGAGGCGGACGTTGAAGCGCGGCTTGAACCGCTTGATGAGGTTCGACTCGAGGAGGAGCGCCTCGGACACCGAGTCGGTGATCGTGTACTCGACCTCGGTCACCCGGTCGATGACGCTCCGGATCCGGTGGATCTCGCCCGCGGGCGTCGCCTTCTGCCAGTAGGAGCGGACCCGGTTGCGCAGGCTCTGCGCCTTGCCGACGTAGACGACGTCGCCGCGGTCGTCCTTCATGAGGTAGACGCCCGGCCGGTCGGGCAGTCCCTTGAGCGTGGCTTCGAGCGCGGGGGTCACCCGTCGATGCTAGACGAGAACGCCGGACCCGGGCGTGACCCGGGTCCGGCGCGGTGCGTCGGGGAGGCGTCGGCCGCGGCTAGGGCCCGGTGGGTCCGAGCGTGCGGCCGTCGATGGCCGGCGCGATGGCCGGATGCGCGGCGATGTACTCGATGGTGACATCGAGCAGCGCGTCGCCGGGCTGCAGGACGTCGGTGCCCTGGGTGAAGACGGTATAGCCGTCCCCGCCCGTGAACATGAAGTCGTTGGTGACGAACCGGACCGTGTCGGCCGGGCCGACGAGCGTCCCGGGATCGGTCGCGCCGCCCGGGGTCTTCCAGATGCCGTCGACGACCGGGGTCGTGCCGGTGCAGTGGAACTGGACCCGCAGACCGGAGATCTGCGGGAACCGACCCGTGCCACCGGCGAAGTTCGGGTCGCAGAACGGCGCGAAGCCGTTGAGGAACGCCGTCGTCATCTGGGCGCCCGGTGAGCGTCTCGATGACGGTCCGGTTGCCGAACGGCAGGACCGCGAAGACCTCGCCCCAGGTGATCTCGCCCGGCGCCTCACCGGCGGCCGGCGGGCTGATCCGGATGTCCTGGCGCAGGCCGCCGGAGTTCGTGTAGGCGGCCTCGACGCCGGGGTACTTCGCCCGCATCGCGTCGGCGACCATGTTGCCCATGTTCGACTCGTGGAGCCGCGTGAGGATCGCGCAGGATGTCGACGCCCTGGGTGCCGATCACCTGGTTGCGGAGGACCGCGGTGTCGGCGTTGGCCTTGTCGACGATCGCCTGGACGTCGGCCCGCGGCGTGACGCCCAGGTCCTTCGCGACGCGGGTCGCGCCGCCGGCCCAGGTGACGTCGCCGCCCTTGACCATCAGCTGCAGGACGGAGTAGGTCGCGCCGGCGTTGATGCCCTCGGTGACGAGGATGTCGCCGACCATCAGGTTGGAGACGCGGTGGGTGTGCCCGACGATCATCGCGTCGACGGTCGTCGTCTGGAGGGCCTTGGCGATGTCGATGATCGGCCCCACCCACGGGGTGCCCGGGGTGTTGCCGAGCGCGTTCGTCCCGGTGTTGGTCCCCTGGTGGATGACCACGACCTGGACCTTCACGCCCTGCTTGCGCAGGCGCTCCGATTCGGCCTTGATGCGCTCTGCCTCGGGGAGGAACGTCGAGCCCGGCCGTGTTGCCGGCCGAGACCAGCTCCGGCGTGTTCAGGAGCTCGGCGCCGATGACGCCGACGCGGGTGCCGTTGACGTTGAGCACGACCGACGGCTTGACCCAGGACGGCGCCTTGCCGGTCGCGGTCTCGACGATGTTGGTCGCCAGGAACGGGAAGTGGGCCTGCGCCTGCTGGGCCTGGAGCCGGGTCACGCCGTAGTCGAACTCATGGTTGCCGTACGACGTGGCGTCGAGGCCCCAGGCGTTCTCGGCATCGATGGCCGGCTTGTCCTCGAGCAGGGCCGAGTTCGGCGGTGAGGCGCCGACGTTGTCGCCGGCCGCGAGGATCAGCCCCGGCCCGGGCAGCGCGGCCAGGTCCTCGTCGAACATCGTCGCGAGCTGGCCGGCCCCGCCGACCGGTGCGGCGATGCCGTCGAAGGTCATCGTGGTCGGGTCGAGCTGGCCGTGGAAGTCGTTGAGCCCGACGATCGAGATCGGCTTGACGCCGCCGGTGCCCTTGACCATCGAGAGCAGGACCTTGCCCTGGCTGTACTGCGGCTCCGGGATGCCGAGCATGTAGGCGAGCGTCGGGGCCAGGTCGATGGAGCGGGCCTTGACCGAGCCGCGGTCGACGCCCTGGCCGCCGGCGAGGAAGGTCGCGCGCATGTTGGTGTTGCTGTCGAGGTCCTGGACGTCCGGCACGTAGCCGTGCTGGCCGAAGAACTTCGAGGGCGCGATCAGCGTCCCCGGTGTCTCGGCGTCGAACTGGTAGGGCGGGTAGGCGAAGGCGACGAGGTCGCCGGTCCGCGTGGGATGGGCCATGTCGGCCGTGGAGCCGGGCCCGTTGGGGATGTACCTGGATTCCGCGCGCGTGTAGGCCCGGTCGATGACCTTCCAGCCCTCCGGGTTCCCGTCGTGGGTCCAGTCGTTGGGGTCGCTGAGCCCGAGGAAGGCGGCCTTGATCTGCGCGACGGTGGTCGCGAGGTCGGTGGCCGGCACCTGGGTCAGTCCCCCGCCGACCGGGTCGCGACCGGCGAGGTTCAGGTAGACCTGGACCGTGCCGCCGGCCCAGCAGGCCTTGGCCTTGCCGATCGTCTCGCCCGTGGCGGGACGGCAGTTGGAGGTCTGCGGCTTCGAGAGCAGGCCGAGGTCCACCAGGACCTTGCTGGCGTCGATCGCCAGGAACTGCGGGGCGAAGCCGTGGTCGGAGGCGACGAACGTGGTCGGGTCGTGGCCCATCAGCTTGCGGGCCAGGGCGAGGGTGTCGTCGGCCCCCTCGTACGCCCGTCGGATGTACGCGGACCGCTGACTGACGCGATGGTCCCGGACACCGTCGAGGTTGACGTCGTCGTAGGACGGGTTGGCGGCGCCGTTGGGGAGCGTCCTGGTGATGAGGCCCAGGAACTGGTGCTGGAACTCGTCCGTCGTCGGGAAGCCCGCGAGCAGGAGGTCCGGCTTGTACGTCTTCATCACGTACTTGAGCATCGGCTGGTGGCCGGTCGCCCAGTACAGGCCCTGCTGGACGTAGGTGTCCTCGCTGACCACACCGGCCTCGAGGACGGCGAAGTCCGCCGCTGTCGCGGTCGGGAAGGTCTGGGCGAGGTACTCCGCGAAGTCGCCGGTGAAGCCGGGCTCGCCGGGCCAGGCGGCCCACGTCGCGATCGCGCGGGTCACCGACGTGTGGAACAGCCGGACGCGCGAGAGGTCCTTCGAGAGCTCCTCGACCTTGACCAGCATGCCGGCCGTCTTGCCGGCCAGCGCGCCGCCGACGATCTTCACCTTGACGTCGGCCAGCTGGCCGGGCTTGAGCGTGGCGACCGCCTCCGCTCCGTGCTTCGACGGGGAGAACAGCACGCGGTCGTAGTCGACCTTGCCGTTGTCCGTGCGGTCGTAGATGTAGGCGTTCAGCCCGTACTTGTCGACGCCGCCGTCCAGGACGCGCAGGCGCATCTCCTTGGCCGGGCTGAACGAGACAGGGACGCCGTCCCAGCCGGTGGCGTCCGTGGGCGCCGCGCCCGGGAAGGGCGCCTGGCCGGCGTAGCCGGACGGATGGTCGAACTGGAGGCCGAGACCGGAGATCAGCCCGGCATCGTCGAACAGCGGGTCGGCGCTGGTGCCGATGAAGTTGGTCGCCACGCCGCGACCCGAGAAGAACGACTGGAAGTCGATCGTCGGGCCGTTGATGGTGGCGTTGGCGCCGCCGGCCCACTCGACCTGCGCGACCTTGAGGCCGGCGCGCTCCGCGGACTGGGCGATCGTCTCGACCTGGAGCGTGCCCGGGTCGAACGCGGAGGTCCGGTTGGCGAAGGGCTGCCCGGACTTGTGGAAGGTGTTGTTCGTCGAGCCGTGGACGCCCGGCCACGCGCCGGTCGCCAGCGTGTACCAGCCGGCGCCGGTGTTCGGGGGCGCCTGGGTCAGCAGGCCGTTACCGGACGCAAAGGTGCCGTTGCGCAGGAATGACCGCATCGTGGGCATGACGCCTTGGGCCGCGTACCGCTTCACGGCGTCTTCGCGCATGCCGTCGGCGGCGAAGAAGATGGCGTGGTCGCTGCGCGACGATGGCTGGTCGTGCGTGGCCAGGACGGCGGTCGCGGCACCGAGCTGGCTGAGCGCCAGCAGGCTCGCACCGAGCAGCGTCAACAGGCGGCGGGACGATCGGGACACGTGGGCACCTCCGGGACTCGAGCCGACGTTCGGACGCGCATCAAAGGGAGGTCCGCGGTGGCTGCGATTCCCTCCCGGAGCGCGTCGTCACCGTAGGCATCCAACGATACCGGCATGTGAACCGCTGTGACCTTTCGACCCCATTGCAAAACGCCGTCGTTCACCGTCCGTTGACGTCGGCAAGCCGCGGATGAGGGAGCCCGCGCCAGACTCGCGAGCATGGCGATGCACCCCTCCGTGGCGGACCGTCTCGCTGGGCTGGCGCCCGACCAGCGAGCGGCGGCGACCGCCGCGCCCGGGCCGGTCCTGGTCGTCGCGCCCGCCGGCTCGGGCAAGACGACGACCCTCGTCGCCCGCATCGCGTGGCTCGTCGACGGCGGGGTGGAGCCCGAGACCGTCGCGGCCATCACGTTCAACCGCCGCGCCGCGGAGGAGCTCGGCGAGCGGCTCGATCTCGCGCTGGCCCCGCTCGGCGTGGCGGCCGGCGGGGTCCGCGTCCGGACGTTCCATGCGCTCGGCCTGGAGATCCTGCGCGACGCGGGCGTGGACGTGGACCTGGCCGATCGCGCCGCCGTCTTGCGTGAGCTCGAGCCCGACGCGGACGACGCGCGCCTCGTCGAGCTGGACGGGGCCGATCTCGCGGCTCAAGGTCGAGCTGGGGGTGACGCCCGCCGATGTCGCGGCGGACCCGCTGGCCGGGCCGATCGCACGGTGCTTCGTCGGGTATTCGCGGATCCTGTCGGAACGGGGGCAGATGGACTTCGACGACCTCGTGGTCGGGGCGATCGCACGGCTCGAGGCCGATCCGGTCCTCCTCGCCCGCTGGCGCGGACGCTGCGCGCACCTGCTCGTCGACGAGGTCCAGGACGTCGACCGCGCCCAGCTGCGGCTCGCGCTGCTCCTCGCGGCGCCGGCGAACCGGATCCTGCTGGTCGGCGACGACGACCAGTCGATCTACGGGTGGCGGCTCGCCGACGTGCGTCGGGTGCTCCGGCTCGACGCCATGCTCGACGGCCTGCGGCGGATCGACCTCGAGGTCAACTACCGGTGTCCCGCGCCGGTGGTCGAGCGCGCCGTCCGGCTCGTGGCCTGCAACCGGGAGCGCTTCGTGAAACGGATCCGGGCCGGCCCCGTCGCCGAGGGCCGGCTGGTCCTGGCGCCCGACGGCGACGACGACGCGATCCGGCTCGACCGGGTCATGCGGTCGTGGCCGGACGATGGATCCACGCAGGCGGTCCTCGCCCGCACCAACCGCGAGCTGGTCCCGGCGGTCGTGGTCGCGCTGGCCCTGGCGCGGCCGTTCCGGGCCCCGCGCCTCGCGCTGCCGCTGGAGGACCCCGCGCTGGACGGGCTGCTGGCCGAGGCCGAGGGGGAGGTCCGCGGCGGGCGCCCGCTCCTCGTGGCGCTCGGCGCCGTCCGCGACCGTGCGTGCGGGCGCCGGCGGCGGCGCGTCAGGCGATCACGCGCTCGCGACCGCGATGCTGGCGTGGGCCGCCGCCTATCGCGAATTCGACGCCTTCCGCGAGGCGGTGCTGGACGGTCGGCGTCGTCTGGCCGACCTGCGCCGCGACGATGCCGCGCTGACGCTGGCCACGGCGCACGCGACGAAAGGCCTCGAGTTCGACCATGTGGTGGTCGTCGGCATGGACGCGGCCCGCTTCCCGAGCGCGCGGGCCGTGACGGAAGCCGCCGACCCGGGTCGCGCCTACGAGGAGGAGCGGCGCCTCGCCTACGTCGCGTGGACCCGGGCGCGCCGCTCGCTGACGCTGCTGTACGACCCGGCCGCGCCCTCGCCGTTCCTCCTGGAGGCCTTCACGGCCGCGGAGCTGGGCGTCGGCGTCAGTCGCGGGCCCGGTGCGCCTCCCGGTTGAGCTCGCGGATCAGCCGGTCGATCGCCACGAGGAATGGCTCGGTCAGCGACTCCGGGAGTGCGTCGCGCACCGAATCCTTGGGGCCATAGGCCGCCCGGGCGCGCATCGCCGTCCGACGCAGCGGCGCGAGCTCATCGTCGCGAAGCCGCTCAGGCAGCGGCTCGAGGTAGGTCGCCCAGCGGGTGATGCCGAGGTCCTTCGCGGCGGCCAGCAGCCGGTCGGCGTGCCGGGCGGCCTCGAGGCCGGCGGCATCGATGGCGGGCCGCTCGTGGCGGCCGGGCGACGGCAGGGTCCAGGCGACCCCGGGCTCAGTCATCCGGCGAGCGAGCGCCCGCCGTGCCCGACTCCCCGTCGGCGTCGCTGGGCTTGAGCAGCACGAGCGGCAGGCGCTTGCGCTCCGACCCGTTGACGAGGATCCGGAACGAGTAGTCGCCGGGCGCGGGGAAGGTCAGGTTCCACAGGTCGATCGAGAACGTGAGGATGGCGTCGCGGCCGTCGCGCTGGCTTCGCGCGACGACGCTCCCGGTCGCGCCGGCCACCTCGGCGCCGTCTGGGTCCAGCAGGACGAACCGGATCTCGTGCTCGCGCTCGGTCTCGGGCGCGGTCACCTGCAGGCCGATCACCAGCGCCAGGTGCGGGTGGCGGAGCGGGAACCGGCGACCGCCGATGCGGGCGACGCCGCCGCCGAGCACGTGGAACTTCTGGCCGGGGATGGTCTCCGCGGCGTCGGCCAGGAAGGCGAAATCGATCTCGGGCATGGCCGCGATGGTACGCCCGCGTCGAGGGCTCAGCGAGCCCGCGCGGCGGCCCGTTTGCGCGAGGGCGCGATCGCCGCGACCGGCCGGGCGCCATTCCCGTTGTGGCTCCCCCGCCCCGCCTCGTCGGCGAACGTGACGTCCGACAGCGGCACGAGCGGCTCGCCGCGCAGGACGCGCGCGAGGTACTCGCCGGTCGCGGACCCGCGCGCGGCCGCGACCTTCTCGGGCGTCCCCTCGGCGATGATCCGTCCGCCGCGGTCGCCGCCTTCGGGACCCAGGTCGACGATCCAGTCCGCGGTCTTGATGACGTCGAGGTTGTGCTCGATGACCAGCACCGTGTTCCCGCCGTCGACCAGCCGGTGGAGGACCTCGAGCAGCTTCTCCACGTCGGCGAAGTGGAGCCCGGTCGTCGGCTCGTCGAGGACGTAGAAGGTCCGGCCGGTCGCCCGCCGCGACAGCTCCGTCGAGAGCTTGACCCGCTGGGCCTCGCCGCCGGACAGCGTCGTCGCCGGCTGGCCGAGGTGGACGTACCCCAGCCCGACGTCGAAGAGCGTCTGCAGCTTCGCGCGGACGTTGGGCACGGCCGAGAAGAAGTCCAGCGCCTCGGCGATCGTCATCTCCAGGACGTCCGCGATCGACTTGCCCTTGTAGTGGATCTCGAGCGCCTCGCGGTTGTAGCGCTTGCCCTTGCAGACCTCGCACGGGACGTAGACGTCGGGCAGGAACTGCATCTCGATCTTGAGGATGCCGTCGCCCTTGCAGTTCTCGCAGCGGCCGCCCTTGACGTTGAAGCTGAAGCGGCCCGGGGTGTAGCCGCGGACCCGCGACTCCGGGACGCCCGCGAACAGCTCGCGGATCGGCGTGAACAGCCCGACATAGGTCGCCGGGTTGGAGCGCGGCGTGCGCCCGATCGGGCTCTGGTCGATCTCGATGATCTTGTCGATCGCCGACGCGCCTTCGAGCGCGTCGTGCGCCCCGACCGGCTCGCGCGAGCCGTTGAGCTCGCGGGCGAGCGCCCGGTAGAGGACCTCGGTCACGAGCGTGCTCTTGCCGCTGCCCGACACCCCGGTCACGGCGACGAACGTGCCGAGCGGGACGCGCAGGTCGAGGTCGCGGAGGTTGTGCTCGCGCGCGCCGCGCACGACGAGCTGCTTGCCGTTGCCCTTGCGCCGGCGCGTCGGGACCGGGACCGCGCGATCGCCGCGGAGGAAGGCGCCGGTGATGGAGCGCGGCTCGGCGAGCACCGCCTCGAGCGGCCCGTTGGCGATGATCTCGCCGCCGTGCTCCCCCGCCCCGGGCCCGATGTCGACGACCCAGTCGGCGGTGCGGATCGTCTCCTCGTCGTGCTCGACGACGAGGACCGTGTTGCCCAGGTCGCGGAGCCGGGTCAGCGTCGCGATCAGCTTGGCGTTGTCGCGCTGGTGCAGGCCGATCGACGGCTCGTCGAGGATGTACAGGACGCCCATGAGCGTCGTGCCGATCTGCGTCGCGAGGCGGATGCGCTGGGCCTCGCCGCCCGACAGCGTGACGCTGGTGCGGTCCATGGTCAGGTAGTCGAGCCCGACGTCGACGAGGAACCCGAGCCGGGCGCTGATCTCCTTGACGACCTGGTAGGCGATCGTCCGCTCGCGCTCGGTCAGCGACGCCGCGAGCCCGGTCGCCCAGCGGAGGGCGGCCGTGATCGACATGGTCGAGACGTCCCAGACGTTCAGGTCGCCGATGGTGACCGCCAGGATCTCCGGCCGGAGCCGCTTGCCGCCGCAGGTGGGGCACGGCCGGCTGACCATGAACTTCTCGAGCTCGGTCTTGACGTAGTCCGAGTCGGTCTCGCGGTAGCGGCGCTCGAGGTTCGTGATCACGCCCTCGAACGTCGCGTTGTAGGTGTTCTCGCCGCGCTCATGGCGGTACCGGACGACCACCTTCTCGTTCTTGGCCGCGTAGAGCACGTACTCCAGCGCCTCGGCCGGCAGCTCGGAGATGGGCGCCCGGTAGTCCCAGCCGTGCGATGCGGCGATGGCCTCGAGGATCTTGAGCCGCCACGACGCGTCGGTCGGCATCCGCGCCCACGGCACGAGCGCGCCGGTGGCGAGGCTCTTCGAGCGGTCGGGGATCACGAGGTCCGGGTCGATCTCGAGGCGCGTCCCGAGGCCGGCGCAGGCCGGGCACGCTCCGTGGGGCGAGTTGAACGAGAACGTCCGCGGCTCGAGCTCCTCGACCGTGAAGCCGTCGTACGGGCAGCTGTACTTCTCGCTGTAGCGCTGCTCCTCGAAGTCGGGTGCCTCGCCGTCGCGCGGCGACGGCGCGATCAGCACCACGCCCTCGCCGAGCCGCAGCGCGGTCTCGATCGAGTCGGCGAGCCGGCCGGCGTCCGGGTCGGGGACCGGGCAGCCCGGTCTCGGGGTCGAGCGGGCGGCCGTCCGCGCCGCGCGCCGCGCCCTCGGCGGCCTCGGCATGGCGGACGACGTAGCGGTCGACGACGACCTCGATGGAGTGGCGCTTGTACTTGTCGAGCTTGGGGACGTCCCCGATGTCGAGCATCTCGCCGTCGACGCGGACGCGGACGTAGCCCTGCCGCCGGGCGCCCTCGATGATCCGGTCGCCCTCGGTCTTGCGGTCCTTGATGAGCGGCCCGAGGACGAGGAGCCGCGTGCCCTCGGGCAGCGCGAGGACCTGGTCGACGATCTGCTGCACGGTCTGGCGCTCGATGGCGTGGCCGTTGGGGCAGTGCGGGATGCCGATGCGGGCGAACAGCAGCCGCAGGTGGTCGTAGATCTCGGTGACCGTGCCGACCGTCGAGCGCGGGTTGCGCGACGCGCCCTTCTGGTCGATCGAGATCGCCGGGGAGAGCCCGTCGATCTGGTCGACGTCGGGCTTCTCCATCTGCCCCAGGAACTGCCGGGCGTAGGCGCTCAGGCTCTCGACGTAGCGCCGCTGGCCCTCGGCGTAGATCGTGTCGAAGGCGAGGCTGCTCTTGCCGGACCCGCTGAGGCCGGTGATGACGACGAGCCGGTCGCGCGGGAACGCGACGTCGACGTCCTTGAGGTTGTGCTCGCGCGCGCCGCGCACGATGAGCTGATCCTGGGGCACGGCCCCAGTGTAGCCGAACCGCGCCAAATCGAACAGGCGTTCGTGCCCGCCGCCGGTCGCGCCGCCGGACGGGTCACGACGCGAAGTCCGGTGCATCGCGGCACCAGCGGCGGACGCGCCGTTCGCCGCGCGAGTTGCGACGCGTCGGGCCCCCGGGCTATGGTTGTCGCCCCAGAGCGGGGCACCGGGAGGGTGCCCCAGCCGATTCCCCGAACACGCTCCGTGAGCCAGTCGAAGGAGGTGTTTCTGGCTGCCTCACGCCCGCGCCCACGACCTCGACATGCCCTTGAGGAGGGAACGGTCTTGAGAAGATTCCTGGTCGTCGTGACGACCCTCACCATGCTGCTCTCGCTCACCGCGGGGACCGCCTTCGCGGCCAAGCCCAAGGCCCCACCGGCGACGCCGGACGCGATGCCCGTCGACGACATGCCCCATCCGCTCGGTGCCGAGCAGGCGGCCCTTCGCGCCCAGGGGCTGCAGGGCTACCTGTCCGGCCATCTCGACAAGCACGGCCGCAACGGCGTCGTGCAGGTCCGCCGCGGGAAGTTCGTGGAGCTCGACCGCCAGGGCGAGGACACGATCTGGACCCTGCTCGGCGACTTCGGCAACCAGATCAACCCGACCACCGGCGGGACGGCCGGCCCGGTCCACAACCAGATCCCGGAGCCCGATCGCAAGGTCGACAACTCCACGATCTGGACGAAGGACTTCAGCCAGAAGTACTTCAACGACCTGCTGTTCTCGGGGAAGAAGAACGCGATCTCGATGCGCAACTTCTACCTGGAGCAGTCCTCGGGCCGCTACACGGTGAACGGCACGGTCGAGAACTACGTGACGGTGCCCTACAACGAGGCGCGCTACGGCACGAACCTCTGCGGCGACATCGTCTGCTCGACGGTCTGGTCGTTCGTCAATGACGAGGCGGACGCCTTCGCCGCGGGCAAGACCCCGGCCCAGCTGAACGCCTACCTGGCCCAGTTCGACAAGTGGGACCGCTACGACGCCGACGGCGACGGCAACTTCAACGAGCCGGACGGCTACATCGACCACTTCCAGGCCGTCCACGCCGGTGACGGCGAGGAGACCGGCGGCGGCGCCCAGGGCGAGGACGCCATCTGGAGCCATCGCTGGTACGCCTACTTCAACGCGAACGGTCCCGACGGCGCCGGCCCGCACGGCTTCGGCGGCATCAAGATCGGCGGCTCGAACTACTGGATCGGGGACTACACCGTCGAGCCGGAGAACGGCGGCGTCGGCGTGTTCTCGCACGAGTTCGGCCACGACCTGGGCCTGCCCGACCTCTACGACACCAGTGGCAACACCGGTGGCGCCGAGAACTCGACCGGCTTCTGGACGCTCTACTCGAGCGGCTCGTACGGCTCGAGCGGGAAGCCCAAGGACGGGATCGGCACCAAGCCGGTCCACATGAGCGCCTACGAGAAGCTCTTCCTCGGCTGGTCCAACTACGAGGTCGTGAACTACCAGGGCCCGCGGACCCGGATGCAACATGGGCCCGGCCGAGTACAACACGACCCGGACCCAGCAACTCGTGATCCCGCTGCCACCCAAGGAAGTGACCACCGACATCGGGGCGCCCCATAGCGGGACGCACCAGTACTACTCGGGGTCGGGCAACGACCTCGACAACTCGATGACGCGATCGGTGACGCTGCCGACGGGGACGGTGACGCTCAACGCGTTCCTGAACTACGACATCGAGACCGGGTACGACTTCCTGTACCTCACGGTCAACGGCACCAAGGTCCACACGAGCCTGTCCGACCCGACCCAGGCCGAGGGCATCACCGACACGAGCGGGGGCGTCTACGTCCCGGTGTCGGCGAACCTCAGCGCCTACGCGGGCCAGACCGTGAGCCTCGCCTGGGAGTACGTCACCGACGGCGGCGTCGCCCCCAAGGGCGCGCTGATCGACGACATCACCATCAACGGCGTGAATGCCGGCGGTGGCGAGAGCGGCGACCCGGCGTGGACCCTCGACGGCTTCAAGAACGTCACCCAGACGATCACGCAGGCCTACGAGAACTACTACGTCGCCGAGAACCGCGTCTACTGGGGCTATGACCAGTCCCTCAAGACCGGCCCGTACAACTTCGGCTTCCTGAACGACCCGGATCGCCAGAACTGGGTCGAGCACTTCCCGTACCAGAACGGGCTCCTCGTCTGGTACCTCGACTACTCGTACCCCGACAACAACGTCGGCGACTACTGCCTGGCCGGGAACTGCGGCGGGTTCTTCCTGCCCGTCGATGCGCATCCGAACCAGCTCATCCGCCCGGATGGCAAGGTCTGGCGACCGCGCATCCAGTCCTACGACTCGACGTTCGGTCTCGAGCGGACGGACCGCATCCGGCTGCACCTCAACAGCGTCGGCAAGACCTACGGCGGGCTGCCCGCCAACCCGGTCTTCGACGACACCAAGAGCTACTGGTCTCCGCCGAGCACCCTGACGGGCAACCTCGGCTGGTCCAGCGTGCGCGTGCCGCACACCGGGACCGTGATCCGCGTCCTCGCCCAGCGGGGCCCGTGGATGACGGTCGACGTCAGGTTCAAGTAGCGATCGCCATCGGTGGCTTCGCCACCTGGCTGCAACGAGAACGCCCGCCGGTCGACCGGCGGGCGTTCTTCATGGGAGTAGGCTGGGGTCATGCGAGCCATCAAGGTCGCCGGCGCGACACTTCTCCTGGCGGGTGTGCTGGCCGGCTGCATCGGCCCGGCGACCGGCGCGACCCCGCAGCCCACCGGACCGGCCCCCGGCGGACCGACGTCAGCGCCGGGTGGCGCCTCGCCGACGAACCCGATCGCGGGCCCGTCCGACGGCAACGGCAAGCCGTCGCCCAGCCTCGAGGTCCCGCCGCCCGCCTACTGACCGCTCGCGGACGCCGCTCCGTGATTCAGCCGAGCAGGACCGCCGTGTTGGTGATGCCGCCGATCAGTCCCGCGGCGATCGCGATCGCCAGCGGCACGCCACCGACCAGCGCCCAGACGCCCCGGCCGCCGCGCGCCCCGGCGGCGAGGACCAGCGCGCCGATGAGGAGGACGAGGGCCGCCTTGGCGAGGATCACGGCCGGCATCCCGAGCGTCACGAACAGGTCGCTGACGAGCGGGTTGGCCTCGGCAGCGGCCCCGTGGCGGGCGACCATCATGCTGAAGGTGGCGAGGTCGATCGCCTGCGCCAGGGCCAGCGTCGCGAGGCGGAGGAAGCCGATCGAGGCGGCGCGTGAGACGACGGTCGCGCCGAGCGCCACGATGTCGAGCCAGCCGGTCGCGAGCGTCGATACCAGTCCGCCCATCACCACTCGAATCTAGCCCAGACCCCCCGTCCCCGCAGCGGTCCGCACCCGGTTCGTGGCGCGCCGACGCACCACTTCGTGTCCTTGGCGACCCGCCGCTAGAAGCGGCGCCGCCCCGGCCGCTGGCCGGTCCGCTTGCGCACGTTGGGCGTCACGCTCCTGTCCCACGTCGGGCGGTCCTGCCAGCGGCCGCGCGTCCCCGGGTCGTCGTCGTGCTCGTCGCGGATGCCGGGCAGCCAGTCGGCGATCGTGTTCTCGTCGATGCCGGGCTCGCCCGGGACGCCGTCCAGGTTCGCCGCGGGCTCCTCGTCGGCCGGGAGGACCTCGATGCTCGTGACCTCCATGACCGGGGCGAGGGCGGCCGCGCCCGCCGCGCGCCGGGCTCGCGACCGGTCCGCGGCGCCGGTCAGGCTGTGGTCCTCGCGGGCGGCACGCTCGGCGGCCCGCCCGACGACGATCGACGCGTCCTGCTCGAGGACGCGGAGGCGGATCTGCTGGACCTCGTCGCGGAGCGCCGCCGCCCGCTCGAACTCGAGCTGCTTGGCCGCGGCCTTCATCTCGGCTTCCATCCGGGCCACCAGCGCCTCGACCTTGCGCCGGTCGGACTCGGTGAGCTCGCCGCCCTTCTCCGAGGTGTAGACCTGCGTCGACTCGGCCACGGCGCGGAGGCGCTGGTTCAGGTCGTGGATGCCCTTGACGATGGTCGTCGGCTCGATGCCGTGCTCGACGTTGTAGGCGGTCTGGATCGTCCGCCGGCGATCCGTCTCGTCGAGGGCGACCTGCATCGATTCGGTGACCCGGTCGGCGTACATGATCACCTCGCCGCCGATGTTCCGGGCGGCCCGGCCGATCATCTGGATCAGCGACCACGCCGAGCGCAGGAACCCCTCCTTGTCCGCGTCGAGGATGGCGACGAGGGTCACCTCGGGCAGGTCGATGCCCTCGCGGAGGAGGTTGATCCCGACGAGCACGTCGAAGACGCCGAGCCGCAGGTCGCGCAGGATGGCCACCCGCTCGAGCGTGTCGACCTCGCTGTGGAGGTACTGGACCTTGATCCCGAGCTCCTTGAGGTAGTCGGTGAGGTCCTCGGCCATCTTCTTGGTGAGCGTCGTGATCAGGGCCCGCTCGCCGCGCTCGGCACGGACGCGGATCTCCTCGAGGAGGTCGTCGATCTGGCCCTCGGTCGGGCGGATCGTGATGCCCGGGTCGACGACGCCGGTCGGCCGGATGAGCTGCTGGACCACCCGCTCGCTGCGCTCCAGCTCGTACGGGCCGGGCGTCGCGCTCATGTAGATCGCCTGGTGGACGGTCGCCTCGAACTCCTCGAACGTCAGCGGCCGGTTGTCGAGCGCGGACGGCAGCCGGAACCCGAAGTCGACGAGGATCTCCTTGCGCGTCCGGTCGTTCTTGTACATGCCGACGACCTGCGGGACGGTCATGTGCGATTCGTCGACGACGAGGAGCCAGTCCGGCGGGAAGTAGTCGAGGAGCGTCCACGGCCGCGACCCGGCCTCGCGGCGCGACAGGTGGCGCGAGTAGTTCTCGATGCCCGGTGCAGTAGCCCGAGCTCGCGCATCATCTCGAGGTCGAAGGTCGTCCGCTGGCGGAGCCGCGCGCCCTCGAGCGCCCGGCCCTCCGCCTCGAGCTCGCCGACGCGGACCTCCATCTCGGCCTCGATGTCGACGATCGCTTCCTTGAGCTTGTCCTGCGGCGTCACGTAGTGCGTCGCCGGGTAGATGTTGGTCTCCTTGCGCTCGGCGAGGAGCTCGCCGGTCAGCGGGTCCAGCTCCGTGATCCGCTCGACCTCGTCGCCGAAGAACTCGACCCGGATCAGGGTCTCCTCCGAGGCCGGCTGGAGCTCGAGGGTGTCGCCCCGGACGCGGAACCGGGCACGGGTCAGCGCCTGGTCGTTGCGCTGGTACTGGAGGTCGACGAGGTGGCGGAGGACGGCGTCGCGCCGGTACTGCCCGCCGACCCGCAGCTTGAGGACCGTGGCGCCGTAGTCGACCGGGGCGCCGAGGCCGTAGATGCAGCTGACGCTCGCGACGATGATCACGTCGCGGCGCTCGAACAGCGCGTGGGTCGCGGCGTGGCGGAGCCGGTCGATCTCGTCGTTCCGCGACGAGTCCTTCTCGATGTAGGTGTCCGAGCGCGGGAGGTACGCCTCGGGCTGGTAGTAGTCGAAGTAGCTGACGAAGTACTCGACGGCGTTCTCGGGGAAGAACTCGCGGAACTCGGCGTAGAGCTGCGCGGCGAGCGTCTTGTTGTGCGCGAGGACCAGCGTCGGCTTGTTGTGCTCGGCGATCGTCCAGGCGAGCGTCGCGGTCTTGCCGGTGCCGGTCGCGCCGAGCAGGGTCTGGTGCCGGAGCCCCTTGGCGAGGCCGTCGGTCAGCCGCTCGATCGCCGCGGGCTGGTCGCCGGTGGGCTCGAAGGGGGCGACGAACTTGAAGTCGGGCATGGGGTGCTCAGGATACGCCGTTCGCCCGATGCGAACAAGCGTTCGCTATGGGCGCAGGGCCGACTCGAACGCGGCCTCGACGTCGGCCCGCGTCGCGTCGAGCGATCCCGAGGTGTCGATGACCCGCGTGGCCGCCGGCCGGACCCGCTCCACCAAGCCGGCCTGCGCCTCGATGCGGCGCGCCGCGTCCTCCGGGTCGGTCCCCCGCCCCGCGAGGCGCTCGACCTGGACCTCCGGGTCGCAGGTGACGAGCCAGACCTCGTCGCAGACGGTCGCCAGCCCGCCATCGAGCAATCGGATGGCTTCGATGACGACGCCGGTGGCGCCGTCCGCCTCGGCCGCCTCGATCGCCCGCATGATCCGCGCCCGTGCCGGCGGTCCGGTGATCGCCTCGAGGTCGGCCAGCGCCGTGGCATCGCCGAAGACGATCCGGCCGAGCCTGGCCCGGTCGAGCGTCCCGTCCTCGGCCAGCGCCTCGGGACCGAACCGCTCGACGATGTCGCCGAGCGTCGGCGTCCCCGGCTCGACGATGCCGCGCACCTCGACGTCCGCGTCGATCACGACCACGCCCGGCCGCTCGCCGAGCCAGCCCGCGACCGTCGACTTGCCGCAGCCGATCGGCCCGGTGATCCCGATCCGCACGGTCACGGCGCGCGCTCCTCGAGCTCGAGCCAGGCGTCCTCGGCGGCGGCGAGCGCGACGTCGATGTCGGCCAGCTCGCTGGTGACGCGCCGCAGCTCGACGAAGTTGGCGGCGACCGCCGGGTCGCCCATCGCGAGCTCGAGGTGGTTCTTGCGCAGCCCGAGCCGGGTCAGCTCGGCGTCGAGCGCCGTCCGCTGCTTTCGGTACGCATCCTTGGAGAGCTTCTCGAGCTTGCGGGCACGGGGCTTTGGCGCGGCTCCCGCGGGTGGTGGCCGAGCGGCCCGTTCCCGTTCGTCGACGCCGGCGGCGCGGCAGCGGCGTGGCGGTCGCCGTTCCCGCCGGCGTCGTGGTCCGCCGACCGCCGTGGAGCCGCTTCGCCTCGGCTTCGAGGGCGCCCGCGACCGTCCAGCCGCCGGCCACGGCCGTCCGCCAGGCGCGATACCCGCCATCGAACGGCGCGGCCGCGCCCGTCGTCGACGACCCAGAGCTTCTCGCAGACGGTCTCGAGCAGCCGCCGATCGTGGGACACGACCAGGAGGGTCGCCGGCGAGCCGGTCATGAACGACTCGATCGCCTCGCGGGCCGGGATGTCGAGGTGGTTCGTGGGCTCGTCGAGCAGGAGCAGGTTCGACGGCTGGATCCCGAGCAGCGCGAGCTCGAGCCGCGACCGCTCGCCGCCGGAGAGGAGCCGGACCTCCTTGAGCACGTCGTCGCCGCGGAACAGGAAGCGCGCCAGGTACGAGCGGGCCTCGCCCGCGGTGACGGGGATCGCCTCGGTCAGGGCGTCGAGCACGGTCGTCGCCGGGGATCGCCGCGCCGCGGAGCTGCGCCAGGTAGCCCAGCTGGACCGCGTTCCCGAACGTCAGCATCCCGTCGAGCGGCGGCAGCTCCCCGGCGATCGTGCGCAGCAGCGTCGTCTTGCCCGCGCCGTTCGGCCCGACGATGCCGATGCGCTCGCCGCGCTGCGCGGCGAGGAACGGGGCCCTGGCCACGACCCGCGGCTCGGTCGCCGGGCTCCCGTCGGCCGTGACCGCCCCACGACCGGGCAGGTACCCGACCGCGAGGCCCTCGATGCGGACGACGATCTCGCCCGACCGGGTCGGCCCGGCGCCCGCGAGCGAGGCGGTCGGGATCGCGAGCCGGCGGCCCGCCTTCGGGGCCTCCTGCTTCTCGGCCAGCAGCCTCTCGAGGCGAGCCTCGTGCTCGTGCATCTTCGCGAACTTGCGGTGGCTCCGGTAGCGCTGGACGAGCTCGCGCTCGCGGGCGATCGACTCGACGGTGATGTCGGCGTCCTTCACCGCGCGGGCGTCGCGCTCCTCGCGCTGGCGGTGGTAGGCGCTGTAGTCGCCGCGGAACGCGGTCAGGCGGCGGTCGCGCAGCTCCCAGATCCGCGTCACGGCCGCGTCGAGGAACGCGCGATCGTGCGAGGCGGCCAGGAGCGACCCGCGGCGCTTGCGCAGGTGGTCCTCGAGCCATTCGAGGGCGTCGAGGTCGAGGTGGTTCGTGGGCTCGTCGAGCAGCAGCAGGTCCGGGTCGGCGATCACGAGGCGGGCCAGCGAGGCGCGCGTCTGCTCGCCGCCGGACATCGCGGCCGGCGGCTTCGTCCACTCGTCCTTCGCGAAGCCCGAGCCCGCTCAGCGCCGAGTCGACGCGCAGGTCGAGCGTGTAGCCGCCCAGGACGTCGTACTCGTGCTGGAGGTCCGCGTACGCGCCTTCGCCGGCGCGCCCGTCGCGCTCGAAGGCGGCCAGGGTCTCGGCCATCCGGTCGAGGTGCGCGGCCCCGGAGCGGACCGCGGTCCGGAGGTCGGGCGAGGCCATGAAGACCGCGTCGAAGTGGGCCTCCTGCGAGAGCAGGCCGATCGTCAGGCCGCGCTTGCGCGAGACCTCGCCGCTGTCGGGCTCGTCGCGGCCCGCGATCAGCCGCAGGAGCGTGGTCTTGCCCGCGCCGTTCGGCCCGACGAGGCCGATCCGGTCGCCGAGCGCGATCGCGGCGACGATCTCGTCGAGGATCACGAACGTCCCGACCTCGCGGGTCACGGCGTTGAGCCGGACGATCGACATCAGCGGGACCCCGCCGGGACGGGCGCCGCGCCCGCCGCGCGCCGTGCGGCCGCCCGCCGGGTCGCGGCCGCCTGCTTGGTCCGCTCGGTCAGCTCCGACCAGCGCGGCCCCGTGCGCCGCCGGCCGCCGGTGATGCCCCGCAGGATCGCCGTCGCGCCCGCCCGGTCGCGCTTCGGCAGCCGCTGGCACCACGAGCAGAAATGGGTGCTCCGCGCCCCGATCACGATCCGCTTGATCGGACGCCCGCAGCGCGGGCACGGCTCGCCCGTCCGCTGGTAGACGTTGAGGTGCTCCTGCATCGAGCCGTCGCCGTCGGGCGCGGTGTAGTCGTCGACAGAGCTGCCGCGGCGTTCGACGGCCTCGGCCAGGACCGTGCGCACCGCCTCGAAGAGGCGGCGCTCGTCCGGCGGCCGGAGCGTGGGGACGGTTCGCAGCGGGTGGAGCCGCGCGCGCCACAGCGCCTCGTCCGCATAGATGTTGCCGACGCCCGCGATGAACGACTGGTCGAGGAGGAGCGGCTTGAGCCGTCCCGTCCGCCGCCGGATCCGGCGGCGGAAGTCGCGCAGCGTGAACGCCGGGTCGAGCGGCTCCGGCCCGATCTGCGCGAACAGGGCCGCGCCGCCGACCTCGGTGACGAGCTCGCCGGTCACCGGGTCGCGGCCGTACAGCCCGATCTTCCCGAACTTGCGGATGTCGCGGAACCGCAGCTCACGCCCGTCGGCCAGCTCGAGGACCAGGCGGATGTAGGGATCCTCCTCCGCGCCGGCCGGCACCACGAAGAGCTGGCCGGTCATCTTGAGATGGATGGTCATCGCGGCGTCGTCGGAGAGGTCCACCACGATCTGCTTGGCCCGCCGGCCGACTGCCTCGACCCGCCGTCCGGCGATCGCGGCCGCGAACGCCTCCCCGTCGTGCGTCTTGAGCGTCCGCGCCCAGGAGCTGCGCGCGCCCGTGATCGTGGCGCCGACCAGGTGCGGCCGCAGGTCGCGCACGACCGTCTCGACCTCGGGAAGCTCAGGCATCGGCCGGCGTCAGGCGATCGGAAGCGCGATGTCGGGCGCCTCGTCCGCCTCGGCCGCGATCGCGTCGGCGCGCGTCAGCGGCGTCATCGAATCCCAGTCGTCGCCGACCTTGATGTCGACGGTCAGCGGGACGTCGAGCGGCAGCGCGCCCTCCATCGTCTCCCGCAGGATCGGCACGAGCGCGCTCGACCTCGGCCCGCGGCACCTCGAGCAGCAGCTCGTCGTGGACCTGCAGGAGCGGCCGCGCCCGGAAGCCGCCGGCCTTGAGCCGCTCGTCGAGCCGGATCATCGCGATCTTGACGATGTCGGCGGCGGTCCCCTGGATCGGCATGTTGATCGCCATCCGCTCCCCCGCCGCGCGGAGGGTCGGGTTGCGCGCGGCGAGCTCCGGGATGTGCCGCTTCCGCCCGAGCAGCGTCGTGACGTAGCCCTGGGTCCGCGCCTGCTCCTTGATCGCGAGCATGTAGTACGAGATCCCCGAGTACGTCGCGAAGTACGTGTTGATGAAGTCCTGCGCCTCGGCGCGCGGGATGTTCGCGCGGCTCGACAGGCCGAAGTCGCTCATCCCGTAGGCGATCCCGAAGTTGACCATCTTGGCCATCGAGCGCTCGCCGAGCGTCACGTCGGCCGGGTCCTTGTGGAGCACGCGGGCCGCCGTCTCGCGGTGGATGTCGGCGTTCCGCGCGAACGCGTCGCGCAGGTGCTCGTCGCCCGAGACGTGGGCGAGGATCCGCAGCTCGATCTGGCTGTAGTCGGCGGCGACGAGCGTCAGGTCCGGCGCGCCGGCCACGAACGCCCGCCGGATGCGCCGCCCGAGCGGCGTCCGGATCGGGATGTTCTGGAGGTTCGGGTCCGACGAGGACAGCCGCCCGGTCGCGGCGACGGCCTGGTGGAACGTCGTGTGGAGGCGGCCGTCGTCGGCCAGCAGCGACGGCAGCGCCTCGACGTAGGTCGAGCGCAGCTTCGTGTACGTCCGCCACTCGAGCAGCTTGTCGATCATCGGATGGGCGGGCCGCAGGTCCTCGAGCACCGACGCGTCGGTCGAGTAGCCGGTCTTCGTCCGCTTGCCCTTCGGCAGGTTCAGCTCGTAGAACAGGATCTGCTCGAGCTGCTTGGGGCTGCCGAGGTTGAACTCGTGGCCGACGTCGGCGTAGATCTCCGCCTCGAGCCGCGAGATCTCGGCCCCGAACTCGGTCGCGAGGACCGCCAGCGCCTCGAGGTCGAGGGCGACGCCGGTCGCCTCCATCCGCGCCAGCACCGCGATCAGCGGCAGCTCGATCTCCGCGTAGAGGCGGTCGAGCCCCTCGTCCCGGAGCCGCCGCTCGAGCGGCTCGCGGACGGCGATCGCCGAGAGCGCCTCGAGCCCGGCGCGGGCCAGGTTGTCGAGCTCCGCGACCGGCGGCAGGATCAGGTCGAGCTGCTCCGCGACGACGTCCGAGATGGACTGGCTGCGGAGCGAGGCGTTGAGGATGTACGCGGCGATCTGCGTGTCGAAGGCGACCGGGGTCGCGGGCGCGTCGAGGTCGTCGCCGATCCGGGCGACGAGCAGCGGCTTGACCTCGTGGGCGACGACCGGGACCGCGAGCCGCTCGAGCAGGAGGCGCAGGGCGGCCGCGTCCTCGGCGCCTTCGACCGCGACGGTCCGGCCATCCGTCCCGGCCAGCGCGAAGGCGACCGGCGAGCCACGCCGGGGTCGCGGGTCGTCGAGCAGCAGGCCCATGCCGACCGCGGGCTGGGCGGCCAGCCACGGCTCGAGCGCCGCGACCCCGTCCCCGGCGTGGACCTCGATCCGCGACGGGTCCGCGATCGCCGCCGCCAGCGCGGTCGGCAGGTCGCCCGGTTCGATCGCGACCGGGGCGCGAGCCGGCGTCGGCGGCTGGTCGTCCGGCTCGGCGTCGGTCAGGGCCGGGCGCCGCCGCCGCGCCGGCCGGACGCGACACGGCATCGAAGTCGAGCGACAGCTGCAGGCCGCCGCCCTCGGATGGCGGGGCCGCCGGCTTGGCCGTCCCCCAGCCGGCCGGGCGCGCGGCCCCGGCGACGCGAGCCGCCGGCACCGAGCCGTCGGACGCCACGCTCCGCAGCGCCTCGGCCGCGTCGCCGGCGCTCTCGCCGGTCATCGCCGGCAGGCGCTCGATCAGGGAGCGGAACTCGTACTCGCGGAACAGGCGGATGACCGTCTCGCGGTCGTAGTCGCCGAGCTTCGCCGCCTCGAGGTCGAACTCGACCGGCAGGTCGCGCACGATCGTCGAGAGGTCCTTGCCCATGAAGACCTGCTCGCGATGCTCGATGAGCTTCTCGCGGAGCTTGTCGGGCTTGACCTCGTCGATGCGCTGGTAGAGCGCGTCGAGCGTGCCGTACTCGCGGATCAGCTTCGCCGCGGTCTTCTCGCCGACGCCGGGGACCCCCGGGATGTTGTCGGTCGGGTCGCCCTTGAGCGCCTTGTAGTCGATCATCTGGCCCGGCACGAGGTCGAACCGCTCGCGGATCTTCGCGGGGTCGTAGAGGATCGTGTTCTCGACCCCGGATCGCGTCGTCATCAGGCGCGTGTGGTCGGTGACCAGCTGGAGCATGTCGAGGTCGCCGGTCACGATCGTCGTGTCGAGGCCGCGCCGCTCCGCGTCGACGGTGATGGTGCCGATCACGTCGTCCGCCTCGAAGCCGGCCAGCTCGTAGACCGGGAGGCGGAGCGCCTTGACCACCTCGCGGACCTTCGGGAACTGGTCGCGGAGGTCGTCGGGCATGCGCTGGCGGGTCGCCTTGTACTCGGCGTACTGCTCGTGGCGGAACGTCGGGCCCTGGAGGTCGAAGGCGACCGCGACGTAGTCCGGACGGATGTCCTGGATGCCGCGGAGCACGATGCTGCAGAAGCCGAACACCGCGTTGACGAGCTCGCCCTTCGACGTCGTCAGGGGCGGGAGGGCGAAGTATCCGCGGTAGATGAGCCCGTTGCCGTCGAGCAGCATCAGGCGGTCCATCGGCAGGCCTCAGGGTCGGTCCGAACGGGACGAGGGCGTGGGTCCCCAGTGTACCCGTGGCCGGCGTCCCGGCGGTGGCGGCCGTCCGCCGCCGAGCTGCGTCAGACGCCGCGCCGTCGGGCCCCGAGGCGGAGGGCGAACAGGGCGATCCCGGCGAGCAGGGCCGCGACCGACACGACGAGGACGAGCGAGGGACCGCCTTCGGTGGACGGGCTGGAGGTCAGCGTCTCGAAGGCGTTCGCACCGGAGGGCGGCGCCGCGAGCTCCGGCTGGGTCACGCCCTGGTCGGTGCCGCCGCTGTCGACGGCGTTCAGGTCGCGCGACGCGCCGGTGCCCTGGTCCTGGAGCCGTCCGGACGGCGCGGCGAGCGGCGCCTGGGACGCGACGTCCGGCTGCGCGGTGGCGTCGATGGCGGCGGCGGCCGACGCGGCGGCGCTCGGTGCCGGCGCGGCGACGCCCGGCGCGGCGGCCGCGCTCGGTGCGGCGCTGGCCTGGCCGTCGGCGGTCTTGCCGATGAGCTCCTGGCTCGGCGCGGAGGCGGCGGCGCTCGCGGCGGTCCCGGCCGAGGTGGCGCCGGACGACGGCAGCAGCGACGGCGCCGATCCCGACCAGCACGCCGACGAGCCCGAGCGTCGTCAGGCCCACGGCCAGCGGGCGGGAGAGGCGGTCCTTCGGGGACCCGATCGCGGTCGAGCCAGCCGCGGATGCCGCCGCGCTGGAGGCGCCGGGCATCGTCGGCGGTGAGCTGGTAGTCGCGCGGGCGCGCCGGGGTCGGGAGCGCGCGGTTCGCGGCGGCGAGCGCCAGCAGGTCGGCGTGGAGGTCGGCGCAGGCGTCGCACGCGGCGAGCTGGGCGTCGACGGCGGGACGGTCGGCGGCCGGGAGGGTGCCGTCGACGGCGGCGGAGAGCCGCTCGAGGTCGTGGGTGGCGTGGTCGGTCGTGGTTCGCATGTCAACGACAGGACGGGCGGAGGACGCGACGGGTTCCGGCGGCATCGCGGCGAGGCGGGCGGCGTCGGCCGCGGTCAGGCGGAAGTCGCGGGTGCGCGCGGGCGCCGGGAGCGCCGCGGTCGCGGCGGACAGGGCCAGCAGCTCCTGGTGGAGCGCCGCACATGCGGGACACCGTGCGACCTGCCGTGCGGCCGTCGCCCGGTCGGCGGGCAGCAGGTCGCCGTCGAGCAGGCTGGCGACCGCATCGAGATCGTGGGTGGCGTGCTCGTCAGCCACGGAACAGCTCCATGCGGTCCTGGAGGAGCTCGCGGAGCGCCAGCCGGCCGCGATGGATCCGCGACTTCACGGTCCCCAGCGACACGTCGGTCATCTCGGCGATCTCGGCGTAGTCGTAGCCCTCGATGTCGAAGAGGACGATCGCCGTCCGCTGGTCGTCGGTGATCGTCGCGAGCGCCGCGGACAGCGCGCGGGTGCGCTCCGAGAGCATCGCCGTCCGCTCCGGGTCGGCCTCGGGTCCCGGTCGGCGGCTGCCAGCTCTCGTCGTCGAGCTCCGGGTACGGCTGGACGGGCCGGCGCTTGCGGGCGCGCTGCGTGTCCATCGCCGCGTTGACGCAGATCCGGTTCAGCCACGACTTGACGCTCCCGCCGCGGAAGGAGCGCAGGTTGCGGTAGGCGGAGAAGAACGCCTCCTGGACGCAGTCGGAGGCCTGGTCCCGGTCGGGCACCATCCGGACGACGAGCGCGAACAGCTGGTCCTGGTACAGCGTCACGAGGTCGTTGAACGCGTCGAGGCTGCCCTCGCGGGCTTGCTCGAGCAGGATGAGGTCGCGGCGCTGGACGGGGTCGTCGGAGACCGTGGTCGAGCGAAGGTCCTCCACGATCGGGGGGTCCCTCCGGACGGCGATTCTGAGGCCGGGCGAGTCTAGCATCGGTCCCGGGCGAGACGCCGCGGCCCGATCCGGGGTTCCGGCGGCACACGCTCGCCTACACTTCGGGCCAGCCCGGAGTGGCGGAATGGCATACGCAGCCGACTCAAAATCGGCCGCCCGCAAGGGCATGAGGGTTCGACTCCCTCCTCCGGGACCACGTCCCCGCACCCGAGGATCCACCGTGTCGTCCGGCCGCCCGATCGACTACCCGACCAACCGCCTGCTCGCGGTCATCGACGACCCGGCCGAGGCGGCCGCCGCGCTGGCCGAGCTCCGTGCCGGCGGCATCGCGACGAAGGACCTCGAGATCCTGCGCGGCGAGGCCGGCGCGGACCGCATGGACGGGACCGGCGACGTCTCCGGCGCGATGGGCCGCATCCGCCGCGCCCTCGCGTTCACGCTCATGGACCAGCTGGTCGACTTCGCCTGGTACGAGTGGGCGCTGCGCGACGGCCGTGCCGTCGTCATGGTCCGGGTCCGCGGCGACGCCCCCAAGGCGCACGCCAGCGCGGTCCTCGACCGCCACGGCGCCCACTTCGTCAACTACTACGGCCGGTTCGCCACCGAGGAGATCTCCCGCTGGCGCGGGCCGGAGCCCGACGTCGCCGCGATCCTCAAGCGGTAGCCGCCGCGTCGCCTCCGACGCCTCCGGCCCGACATGTGCCATCCTCCCCGGGACAGACCCAACCACCGACCTCGAGGGATCCATGTTCCATCGCATCTTCGGCGCCGACAAGGCGCAGGCGGCCACGCAGGCCGAGACGGCCCTGACGACCGCCCCGACCACCGCCGGCGAGACCGAGACCGTGCGCCGCATCGTGGCCCGGCTCGAGGCGATGCCCGCCGACCAGGCGCGGCTCATCGCGTCGGCCGCGTACACGCTGGCCCGCGCCGCGAACGCGGACATGGACATCAGCGACGACGAGATCGCGGCGATCGAAGCCGAGCTCCAGGCGAACGAGGGGCTCGACGAGCCGACCGCGGTCCTGGTGGCCGAGATGGCCAAGCTCCAGGCGAAGACCGTCGGCAGCACCGAGGACTACGTCGTGACGCGCGAGTTCCGGAACCTCGCCACCGAAGCGCAGCGGATCAGCGTCCTGCGCGCGTGCTTCGCGATCGCCGCGGTCAACGAGACGATCTCCGCGGAGGAGAGCTCCGTGCTCAACGAGATCGGGCGGGAGCTCGACCTCGATCCCGGCGACGGTCAACGCGGTCCGCGCCGACTACCACGAGAAGCTCTCCTCGGTGCAGGAAGTCCGGCGGGTCGCCGGCACCGAGTAACCCGGAGCCGGGCGCCGGCACCGGCGTCCTCGTGCTCCGATCCTTCGCCGTCAGGCCTGGGCCAGGCGCAGCTCCACGAGCCCGTCGCCGAGCCGGCGGTGGACCTCGGCCAGCAGCTCGGCGTCGTAGGCGACGCCCCGGCGCAGCTCCATGGGCAGGGCCTCCCCCGCCCCGCTCGCGGGCACGTGGATCACGACGCGGGTGGCGCCCGGACGGTCGCGGAGCAGCAGCTTGACCAGCTCCATCGCCGACACCACCCGTTCCGAGCGCGGCCGAGCCGGCGAAGCGCACGTGCAGGATCGCGTCGGGGCCGGCAGCGAGCGGGGCGTCGGCGGTCGCCGCGGCCACGATCCGCTCGCGCGCCTCGTCCGGCACCGCGGGCTCCTGGTCGCGGTCGGGCGCGAGGGCCGCCACGCTGTCGGCTTCGACATAGGCCGAGACCGGTTCCGCCGGCGTGATCGGCGGCAGGGCCGAGATCGACTCCGGACGTCGGTGACGCCGCCTCCGCGTCCACGCGGAGGGGCGACACGAACGCCACGGCGGCCGGCTCGTGATCGAGGCGCCGGCGGCGACCGGGACCGGCGCCGCACCCGGCCCGACCGCGACCATCGGCCGCGGCGCCCCGTTGCCATTGCCCGACCCGCGGCCGTTGCCGCCCCGGCCGCGGGGTCCGCGATCGCCCGCGGCGACGTCCCGGGCGAACGCCTCGGGACCGAGCGCCGCGGCATCGTCCCAGTCCTGCACGAGGTCGGCGAGGATCGACGCCCCCTCCCCGCGCTGGTCCGTGCGGTTGTCCACGCGGCCCGCGATCAGCAGGATCGCGCCGTCGCGCCAGGTCGCCCGCGTCGTCTCGTAGAGGCGCGGGAAGACGACCACCTCGATCGTGCCCTGCAGGTCCTCGATCGTCACGATCGCCATCGTGTCGTTCCGCTTGGTCACGATGGACCGCACCCCGGTCACGATCCCGCCGACGACGATCCGCTGCCCGTCGAGCGACTCGTCCTTCAGGTCGCCGGAGTAGGCGTTGACGTACCGCCCGACCTGCTCGGCGACCTCGCCCATCGGGTGCTCCGACAGGTACAGCCCGAGGAGCTCCTTCTCCCAGCGCAGCCGCTCGCGCATCGGGACCTCGGTGGCCACCGGGAGCGGCCGCTCGAAGACCTCGGCGTCGGCCACGGTCATGTCGAAGAGCGAGGTCTGGCCGGTGATCCGGTCGCGCTGGGTCGCCTGCGCCGCGCCGATCGCGTCGTCCAGCCCGAGCAGGAGCTGCGCCGCGTGGCCCATCGACTCGAGCGCGCCGACCTTGATCAGCGCCTCGAGCACCTTGCGGTTGCAGAGCCGCAGGTCGATCCGGGTGCAGAAATCGGTCAGCGAGCGGAACGGCCCGCCCTCCTCGCGCGCGGCGATGATCGACTCGATGGCGCCCTGGCCGACGTTCTTGACCGCCAGGAGGCCGAAGCGGATCGCGGGGCCCTCGACGGTGAACTCGAGGTGGCTCGTGATCACGTCCGGCGGCAGGACCTCGATGCCCATCCGGCGGCACTCGGCGACCGCGGCGGCCACCTTCTCCTCGTTGGAGCGGAACGCGGTCAGCACGGCCGTCATGTACTCGACCGTGTAGTTCGCCTTCAGGTAGGCGGTCTGGTAGGCGATCAGGCCGTAGCAGGTGGCGTGCGCCTTGTTGAACCCGTAGCGCTCGAACGGCTCGAACGCGGTGAAGACCGCGTCGATCGTCTTGGCCGGCACGCCGCGCTCGGCGGCCTGCGTGACGAACTTCTCCTTCTGGGCGCGCAGCACCGCGGACTTCTTCTTGCGGATCGCGTAGCCCAGGGTGTCCGCCTCGGGGCCGGTGAACCCGCCGAGGGCCATCGCCGCGGACATGATGTCCTCCTGGTAGACGAAGATCCCGTAGGTCTTCTCCAGGTACGGCTCGAGCAGCGGGTGGAGGTAGGTCACCGGCTCCTGGCCGTGCTTGCGGCGGATGTAGGCGGGGATGTTGTCCATCGGGCCCGGCCGGTAGAGGGCCACCATCGCGGCGAGGTCGTAGACCGACGTCGGCCGGAGCTCGCGGATGTAGCGGCGCATCCCCGCGGACTCGAGCTGGAAGATGCCGGTCGTCTCGCCCGAGGCGAGGAGCTCGAACGTCGTGACGTCGTCGAGCGGGATCTCGTCGAGGTCGATGACGGTGCCGCGCTCGGCGCGGACGGTGTCGACCGCCTGGCGGAGGATCGTCAGGTTCGACAGCCCGAGGAAGTCGAACTTGAGCAGCCCGAGCGCCTCGATGGCGTGCATCTCGTACTGGGTCATCAGCCCGTCCGAGTTGGTCGCCTTCTGGAGCGGCATCAGCTCGGTCAGCGGCTCGCGGCTGATGACGACCCCGGCGGCATGCGTCGAGGCGTTGCGCGCGACGCCCTCGAGCTGGCGGGCGAAGTCGATGATCCGCTTGACCCCGGGGTCGGCGTCGACCTGCTCGCGCAGGGCGGGCGCGACCTGGAGCGCCTCGTCGAGGCGGATGCCGAGCTGGTTGGGGATCGCCTTCGCGATGCGGTCCACCTCGCCGTAGGAGTTGCCGAGGACCCGGCCGACGTCGCGGATCGCGGCGCGGGCCAGCATCGTGCCGAACGTGATGATCTGGGCGACGTGGTCCTGGCCGTACTTGCGCCCGACGTACGCGATGACCTCGTCGCGCCGGCCGTCCTCGAAGTCGACGTCGATGTCGGGCATCGTCACGCGGTCCGGGTTGAGGAAGCGCTCGAACGGCAGCTGGTAGAGGATCGGGTCCACCGGCGTGATCCCGAGCGTGTAGGTGACGATGCTGCCCGGGGCGCTCCCGCGGCACGTCGTCTGGATCCCCTGCTCGCGCGCGAACGCGATGAAGTCCGCCACGATCAGGAAGTAGCCCGCGTAGCCCATCGCGAGGATCACGCCCAGCTCGTAGTCGAGGCGCTCCTGCAGCTCCGGGGTCACCGTGCCGTAGCGGCGCTCGAGGCCGCGCTGGCACTCGGCCCGCAGCCAGCTCTCGACGGTGTGGCCGTCCGGGACCGGGAAGTGCGGGATCCGGAGCTGCCCGAGCGGCAGCGAGATGTCGGTCATCTCCGCGATGCGCCGGCTGTTCCGGATCGCGTCGAGGTGGTCGGGGAAGAGCGCCGCCATCTGCGCCGCGGACTTCACGTAGAACTCGGCGCTGTCGAACTTCATGCGGTTCGGCGTGTCGAGGTTGTTGCCGGTGCCCACGCAGAGCAGGACGTCGTGCGCCTCGGACTGGTCCTGGCGGACGTAGTGGAGGTCGTTGGTGACGACGAGCGGCAGCCCGGCCTCCGGGGCGAGCCGGATGAGCTGCTCGTTGAGCCGCCGCTGCTCGGGCAGGCCGTGGTCCTGGAGCTCGAGGAAGAAGCGGTCCTTGCCGAAGATGTCGCCGTACTGGCCGGCGACGTTCCGGGCGAGCTCCCAGTCGTCCACCTCGAGCGCCTTGGCGACCTCGCCGCTGAGGCACGCCGACAGCCCGATGAGGCCCGCGCTGTGCTTGGCGAGATGGTCGCGGTCGATCCGCGGCTTGTAGTAGTAGCCGTCGAGATGGGCGTCGGTCGCGAGCCGGCACAGGTTCTGGTAGCCCTGCCAGTCCTGGGCGAGGAGGATCAGGTGGAAGGGCTGGCTGTCGGCCTTGCCCTCCTTGTCGGTCATCGACCGGCGGGCGACGTACGTCTCGATCCCGATGATCGGCTTGATGCCCTTGGTCTTCGCGGCCTGGTAGAACGCCACGGCGCCGTAGAGCGCCCCGTGGTCGGTCAGCGCCAGCGAATCCATCCCCTGCTGGGCCGCCGCGTCCACGATGTCCGTGATCCGTCCCAGCCCGTCGAGGAGGCTGAACTCGGAGTGGACGTGGAGGTGCGTGAAGTCGTTCGGGGCGATCGTCATCGGGAGGGCAATGGTAGCCGTCCCGGGCGGCCGACCGGCGCCCCGGCGACCATTCGAGCGACCGCCGATCGCTCGAGGTCAGTCTGCGACGTGCGAGTCGTAGGTTGTCGAGAGCGCGCGCATCGCTTCCGTCGGCGTCGCGCCGGCGGCGAGGTGGACGCCCATCTCGCGAAAGAACCCCTCCAGCCCGGCCGGGACGATGAGGATCAGCGTCCGGGCGTCCGCCTCCAGCGTGCGGTAGGCATGCCGTGTCCCGCGAGGCACGTAGATGAAGCTGCCCGGCCCGATCTCCACCTCCTCGGCGTCGCGGATGAACCGGTACCGTCCCTCCAGCACGTAGAACGCCTCGTCGTGCTCGCGGTGGACGTGCGGCGGCGGCCCGCCCAGCGACGGCCGGACCTCCTGGAACAGCTCGAACGCCCCGTCCGACGTGTCGCTTGACGCCAGCATCGTCCAGCCGGGCCGCCCCAGGTCCATCCCCGACGTGGGTCCGAGATCGCGCGACTTCCCCATCCGTCCTCCATCGATCTCGCCGGGCGGAACCGGCGACTACCCGAGCCCGTCGACCAGCCGGATAGACGTGGCGCTTGCCGCTCAGGCCCTTGAGCTCGTGCTCGCCGGCGTCCTCGAGGACCAGGCCGGACCCCTCCAGGAGGTCGCCGGTCGTCGAGGATACGAGCACCTCGTCCGGTCCCGCGAGGGTCACGATGCGCGAGGCGGCGTGGACGGCGATGCCCCGGACGTCCCCACCGGACGCCTCGACCTCGCCGGTGTGGACCCCGACCCGGATGTGGAGGTCCATCGCCCGTGCCGAGCGGGTCATCGCGGCGGCGCAGCGGACCGCGCGCGTCGCGCTGTCGAAGACCGCCAGGAACCCGTCACCGGTCGTCTTGATCTCGCGACCGCGATAGACGTTGAGCTCCTCGCGGAGCCGCGTGTCGTGCGCGCGCAGGAGCGCACGCCAGGCCGCGTCGCCGATCCTCGCCAGGGTGGCCGTCGAGTCGACGATATCGGTGAACATGACCGTGGCGAGCGAGCGGACGCCGCCCGCTCCTCCTGGGCCTCGCCCATCGCCCGGCCGCTCCCGCCCCACTCGATCGTCACCCACGGTTCGTCGCCGAGGACCCACTTGTCGTGGCCCGGCGGGATGTCGAAGACGGAGTCCGGGCCGATGTCGAGCATCTCGCCGTCGTCCATCACGACCCGCAGGGACCCCGTCATCGTGTAGCCGAGGTGGCGCATCGGACAGCTGGCCATCCCCATGACCGGCCCGAGGTCGGCCGACCAGCGCCACCCCGGCTCGAAGACGCAATGCCCCACCGTCGCGTCGTCGAGGTTGACCGTGTCGAACCGCACCTTCGTCATCGTCCGGACCGCGTCGGGGGTCGCGAAGCTCTTCGTCTGCAGGCGTGGCATGCGGATGGCTCCAGGGTGTCGGTCGCGTCGGTCCCGGCATCATGCGCCACCGACCGGGGTCGCGCGCCGGAGCGACGCCGGGCCGCGATCGACCGGTGTCGGCGGTTCGCCCGTACGATGTGCCGGCCATGACCTTCGATGCCTCGCCCGACGCCGAGCCCGACCTCGAGGGGCTCGTCATCGATGCGCTCGAGGCGCTGCCCCCGGCGTTCGCCGAGCGGCTCGGGAGCGTCGCGATCGTGATCGAGGAGGAGCCGACCGCCGAGCAGCTCGCCTCGGTCGGCGCGCGCGGGCTGTTCGGGCTCTACAACGGCGTCCCGCGCACGGCGTACGGCGCCGACCAGGTGGCGCTCCCCAGCAAGATCACGATCTTCCGCGGTCCGCTGATGCGCGTGTACCGCACGCCCGACGCCCTCGCCGCCGGGGTGACCGACACCGTCCACCACGAGATCGCCCACCACTTCGGGATCAGCGACGCCCGGCTCCACGAGCTCCAGGACGGGCGGGGCCGCTAGCGCGCGAGCCGCTCCCTGACCACCGGGGCGATCCGCTCGACCCAGAGCGCGTACTGGGCGCCCGAGGGGTGCAGGCCGTCCGACGGCCACGAGCGAGCGGTCCGTCGCCGCGCGCGACGAGAGGTCGAAGATGTCGACGAACGCGATCCCCCGCTCGGCGGCGAGTGCGGCCATCGTCGCGTTGCGCTCGACGATCGCCGCGCGGCGCTCGGCCGGGTCGCCGTAGTCGGCGCCGGCCGGGGTCACGGTGTAGTCCGGGATCCCGACGGTCGAGGACCCGGTCCGGCGGGACGGTCGCGAGCACGGCGTCCAGGATCCGGACGACGTTCCGCGCATAGACGTCCGGGGACGACCCCCTGGACGACGTCGTTGACGCCGATGAGGACGCTGACGACGTCCGGCCGCAGGCCGGCGAGCGGCGGCAGCTCGTCCCGGATCAGGTCCGCCGTCGTGTACCCGTCGACGCCGAGGTTGGCGACGAGCTCGAGCCACGGGCCGTCCGCCGCGCCGTCCGCCTTGAGCGCGGCGACGAGCCGGTCCGGCCAGCGGTCGGCGGCCGCGACCGAGGTCCCGATCGTGTACGAGTCCCCGAGCGCGACGTAGCGGAGCGCCGGTCCCTCGGCGGCGGATCGATCCATCCGATCAGGCCCCGGCCGCGTCCTCGATCGACGCGACCGCGTCGATCAGCATGTCGATGAAGCGAGGCCGGTCGATCGAGACGCCGACCTCGGCGTTCGGCGGTCGCCCGGTCAGGCCGTGCAGGTCGACGACGGTCCGCCCGCGGGTCAGCTCGCTGACCGTCTCGATGTCGACGCGGTAGGCGGCCGTCTCCACGAGGTCCGGCACGGCGAGGTGCCCCACGGCCACGGCGTCGTGGATCGGCGAGCCGTCCCAGCCGTAGCGCTCCCGGTGGAACCGCGCGAAGAACCGCAGCAGGTCGGCGAAGATGCGTGCCGGCCGGGTCCCGACGGCCACCAGCCGCTCCACGTCCGCGTCGGTGAACAGCGCCTGGTGGGTGACGTCGAGCGGCATCATCACGATCGGCCGGCCGGCGTCGAACACGATCCGCGCGGCCTCCGGGTCCTGCCAGATGTTGAACTCGGCGGACGCCGTGGTGTTCCCTTCGGTGACCGCCCCGCCCATGATCCGCAGGCTCTCGATCCGCTCGGCGATCCGCGGATGCGTGCGGAGCAGCAGGGCGATGTTGGTGAGCGGGCCGACGGCGGCGATCGTGACCGGGCGCTCGGCCCGCTCGAGCGTCGCGCGCAGCAGCTCGATGGCGCCCTCGGGCCGGGCGCGCGACCGTCGGCTCCGGCAGGTCCGCGCCGCCGAGGCCGTGCTCGCCATGCACGTTGCTCGCGATGTGGAGCGGTCGCAGCAGCGGGCCCGGCGGCGCCCGCGGCGACCGGGATGTCCGTCCGGCCGGCCAGCGTCAGGACGCGCAGCGCGTTCTCGGTCGTGGACGCGAGGTCGGAGTTGCCCGCCACGGTCGTGACCGCGAGCAGCTCCAGCTCGGGCCGGGCGATGCCGAGGATCATCGCCAGCGCATCGTCGTGGCCGGGGTCGCAATCGAGGATGAACGGGATCGGTCGCGCCATCGAGCGAGTATGCCCAAGTCGCGCCCCATGCGGTACGATGCGCCATCGGTGCCGACTGGGGACCACGCGGTCGGCCGGGATCCCCCCTCGCATCCACCGGCGCGATTCGGCCGGGGCTGGAGGGGTCTGGAGGAGGACACATGCACAAGCGCCTCGGCTTGACCCTGTTCGCGGGTCTGGCCATCTTCGTTTCGGCGTGTTCCGGCAGCGGGAGCTCCGCTTCCCCGTCGGCCGCCGCGCCATCCGCCGCGCCGTCGGCTGCTCCGTCGGCTGAGGCGAGCGCATCGGCATCGGCCGAGGCGAGCGCATCGGCATCGGCGTCGGCTGAGACCGCCACTTGCGACAAGAAGCTCAAGGTGGGCCTCGTCACCGACGTCGGCCGCATCAACGACAAGGGCTTCAACCAGTCCGCCTACGAGGGCATGCAGGCCGCCCTGGCCGCGGCGCCGACGTGCTTCGACACGAAGTACATCGAGACGCAGAGCCAGAGCGACTACGCGAAGAACATCGCCGAGTTCACCGATGCCGGCAGCGACATCGTGATCGGCGTCGGCTTCCTCCTCGGCGACGCCCTCGGCGACGCCGCGAAGGCCAACCCGAACATCAAGTTCGTCTCCGTCGACGGCGCGCCCAGCAAGGGCCACGACGAGAGCTGGATGACGAACGGCGAGTCGCTGTTCTTCGCCGAGGACCAGTCCGGCTGGATGGCCGGCGTCCTCGCGTCCCAGCTCACCAAGTCGAACCACATCGGCGTCGTCGGCGGCCTGCTGGTCGTCCCGCCGGTCGAGCGGTTCGTCGAGGGCTACGAGGCCGGCGCCAAGTCGGTCAAGCCCGACATCAAGGTCGACCACGTCTACACGACGTCGTTCACGGATCCGCCCCAGGGCAGCAACGCCGCCCAGCAGATGATCGGCAAGGGTGCCGACGTCATCTTCGGCGCCGGCGGCCTCACCGGCAACGGCGCGCTCGAGGCCGCCTGCAAGAAGGCCGGCACCTGGGCGATCGGCGTGGACACGGACCAGTTCCTGACCCTGCCGAGCGTCAGCAAGTGCATCGTCAGCTCGGCCACGAAGAACGTCCTGGGCGCCGTCCAGAGCTCGCTGATCCGCATCGCGGCCGGCAAGTTCACCCCCGGCTTCCACACGGACGACGCGTCGACCGGTGGGATCAAGCTCGCCCCGTTCCACGACCAGGCGGCGCTGATCACCCCGGAGATCCAGACGCTCCTCGACACGACCTACGCCGGCCTCGCCGACGGGTCCATCAAGACGAACGTCGTCGTCGACCAGCAGCCCAAGTAACCGCTCGTCGCAAGACGCGCGACCGAGCGGCGGGGTCCTCCGGGACCCCGCCGCTCTCGTTTATCCTTCGCTGACCGAGGCATCGTCTGGAGGCGCCTGTGGCCGAGGTCCCGCCCGTCCCCGCCCCGAACCCCGAAGGCTCGATCACGGCAGCCGAGCCCGGCCCCGCCGACGCCGCCGCCGAGCGCGCGAGCGGCGGCATCACGATCGACCCCGAGGTCGCCGCGGCGGCCGCCCCGAGCCTCGAGATGCGGGGCATCACCAAGCGCTTCCCCGGCGTCGTCGCCAACGACGGCATCGACCTGCTCATCAAGCCCGGTGAGATCCACGCCCTCCTCGGGGAGAACGGCGCCGGCAAGAGCACCCTGATGAACATCCTGTACGGGCTGCTCGCGCCCGATGCGGGCGAGATCCTGCTCGACGGGGTGCCGACCGCCATCGCCGGCCCGTCCGACGCGATCGCGCGCGGCATCGGGATGGTCCACCAGCACTTCATGCTGGTCCCGGTCTTCTCCGTCGCCGAGAACATCGTCCTCGGCAACGAGACCATGGCGAACCCGGTCTTCCTCGACACGAAGAAGGCCGACGGGCGCATCCGCGACCTGGCCCACCAGCTCGGGTTCGAGATCGACCCGGACGTGCTGGTCGGCGAGCTCTCCGTCGGCATCCAGCAGCGGATCGAGATCCTCAAGGCCCTCTACCGGGGCGCCAAGGTCCTGATCCTCGACGAGCCGACGGCCGTGCTGACGCCGCAGGAGACCGCGGAGATCTTCCAGGTCTTCCGCCGCCTGGCGTCGGAGGGCACCAGCATCGTCTTCATCAGCCACAAGCTGTACGAGGTCCTCGAGATCGCGGACACGATCACCGTCATCCGGCGCGGGCAAGGTCGTCGGCGCAGGCGGACCCGAAGACGGCCACCGAGGAGGACCTCGCCGAGATGATGGTCGGCCGCGAGGTCTCGCTCGTGGTCGAGAAGGGCCCGGCATCGCCGGGCGAGGTGGTCCTCCAGGTCGAGGACCTCTCGGTCGCCGACGACCGCGGCACGACCGTCGTCGAAGGCCTCGGCTTCGAGGTCCGCGCCGGCGAGATCTTCGGCATCGCGGGGGTCGCCGGCAACGGGCAGAACGAGCTCGTCGAGGCCTTGACCGGACTGCGCAAGTCGACGTCGGGACGGATCTCGATCGCCGGCCACGACGTGACCAACCATTCGCCCCGCGACATGTCCGGCCGCGGCGTCGCCTACGTCCCCGGCGACCGGCATCGCTTCGGGCTGGTCCTGTCCTTCCCCATCGAGGACAACCTCGTCCTCACCGATTTCCACGACGCGCCGTACTCGCGCTACGGCGTCATCAACGAGCGGGCGATCAGCCGGCGCGCGGCGGAGCTCATCCCCGAGTTCGACATCCGGACCCCGTCCGGCGCGGTGCCGACCAACACCCTGTCCGGCGGCAACCAGCAGAAGCTCATCGTGGCGCGCGAGTTCAGCCGCCCGCTGACCCTGCTCATCGCCGACCAGCCGACCCGCGGGATCGATGTCGGGTCCATCGAGTTCATCCACAACCAGATCGTCGCCAAGCGCGACGCGGGCACCGCCGTGCTCCTCGTCTCCGCCGAGCTGGACGAGGTCCTCGAGCTCAGCGACCGGATCGGCGTGATGTACCGCGGCCGGCTCGTGGCGATCCTCGACGCGGAGCACGCGGAGAAGGAGCAGGTCGGCCTGATCATGGCCACGGGCCACGCGGAGGCGTCGGCATGACCGATCCCGCGATCCCCGGCGCGGGGACCATGAACGTCGATCCCGACCTCGCATCCGCCTGGGTGGTTCGCTGACACGCCAGTTCGTGGTCACCGCGGTGGCCATCCTGCTGGGCCTGCTCGCCGGGGCGATCCTGATCATCATCTCCGGGCTGATCGGGCCGAGCCACACGCTGGACCTGACGCTGCCGTTCACGGCGTACGGCGCGATGCTCGAGGGCGCCCTCGGGAGCCCCAGGGCCATCGCGAACACCCTCAATGCCGCAACGCCGCTGATCTTCACGGGGCTGTCGGTGGCCATCGGCTTCAAGGCCGGCCTGTTCAACATCGGCGCGAACGGGCAGCTGCTGATCGGCGGCTTCTGCGCAGCCATCGTGGGCACCATCGCGGGGATCCCCTTCCCGATCGCGATGCTCCTCGCGCTGGCGGCCGGGGCGCTCGGCGGCGCCGGCTGGGGCTTCATCCCGGGCGCCCTGAAGGCCTGGCGCGGTGCCCACGAGGTGGTCACCACGATCATGCTCAACAGCATCGCCTACCTGCTGCTGAACCTCATCGCGAGCACGATCTTCAAGGACCCCAACGCGACCTTCCCGCGCACCCCGGACATCACGCCGGAGGCGGCGCTCCCGATCATCTGGGCGGACACGCGGCTGACCCTCGGGATCGTGATCGCGCTGCTGACGGCGGTCTTCATCTGGTTCCTGCTCTACAAGACGACGCTCGGCTTCGAGATCCGGACGGTCGGCTCGAACCCCAGCGCCGCGCGCTACGCGGGCATCCGGCCCGCGTTCATCGTGATCCTGACGATGAGCATCGCCGGCGGCCTCGCCGGCCTCGGCGGCTCGGTCGAGATCCTGGGCATCACCAAGAACTATCCCGCCGAGTACATCGTCACGTACGGCTTCGACGGCATCGCCGTCGCCCTGCTCGGCCGGGCGCATCCCTTCGGGGTCGTCGGCGCGGCGCTGCTGTTCGGGATCATGCGCGCGGGCGCCGGCGCGATGCAGCGGGCGACCGAGATCCCCGTGGACATCATCGGGATCGTGCAGGGGATGATCCTGCTGTTCGTGGCGGCCCAGGTCGTCATCGACCACGCCCTGCCCAGGTGGCGCGCCCGGCGCCGCCCGGCGCAGCCGGCCGCGGCCGCGGCGTAGGGAGGACGAGATGACCGCCGTCGCCCTCCCGCCCGCCGCCCGCCGCGATCCCCGCATCTTGTGGCTCGTCGGCTTCCTCGTGGTCGTGCTGCTCTCGGCGCTGGCGCTCTACCTGAACATCCCGTACCTGGGCAGCTTCGTCGACTGGCTCGTCAACCGCGTGCCGCCGCTCAGCTACCTGATCGTCCAGTACGCGGTCCCGATCGCCTTCGGCGCGCTGTGCGGCGTCATGTGCGAGCGCGCCGGCGTCGTCAACATCGGCATCGAGGGCCTGATCCTGACCGCGGCCTTCGTGGCCTTCCTCGGCCGGCGCCTATCTCGACCCGGTCGTCGGGTCGCCGACCGCGGCCATCCTCGCGATCGCCATCGCGATCATCGCCGCGATGCTGCTCTCGCTGCTCCATGCCTGGCTGTCGATCACGATCAAGGCCGACCAGATCATCAGCGGCACGGTCATCAACATCCTCGCCCTCGGCGGCACGGCGTACTTCAACCAGCTGCTGGTCTCGACGTCCGGGCTGTCCGGCACGAGCACGCTGCCCCGGTTCACCGTCCCCGACCAGATCGCCCAGATCCCGGTGATCGGCCCGATCATCAACGGGCTGTTCAACCAGGGCCCGATCGCGATGAGCCTGATCGTGTTCGTCATCGGCCTGCAGATCCTGCTGTTCCGATCGCGCTGGGGCCTGCGGACACGGTCCGTCGGCGAGCATCCCAAGGCGGCCGACACGGTCGGCATCGACGTCATCCGGACGCGCTACCGCAGCGTGGTCCTCGGCGGCGTGTTCGCCGGGCTGGCCGGCGCGTACCTGACCCTCGAGCAGTTCAACTCGTTCCAGGACAACATGACCGGCGGCGTCGGGTTCATCGGCCTCGCGGCGATGATCTTCGGCCGCTGGACGCCGCTCGGCGCGTACGGCGCCGCGCTCCTCTTCGGCACGGTCCAGTCGATGCAGCTGGCCGTCCGCATCTCGCCGCCGGCGGGCGACCTCGGCCAGATCATCTCGACCATCCCGCCCCAGATCTTCGGGATGCTGCCCTACATCTTCACGATCATCGTCCTGGCCGGCGTGGTCGGGCGGGCCGTGCCGCCGGCGGCGGACGGGATCCCGTACGACAAGGAAGCGCGCGGCTGACCGCCGACGACGAGGCCGCCGCTCGGGCGAAGGCGGAGCGCCGCGCCGACCTCGAGCGGACGCGCGCGATGGTCGACCTCCACGAGGGCCGCGGACCGGTCCCGGTCCTCGACGACGCGGGGATCCGCGACCTCATCGCGACCACGCGCCGGATCGCCATCATCGGGGCGTCGGGCGACCCGTGGCGCCCGTCGTTCGGGGTGATGCGGACGCTCCTGGCCCGCGGCCTCGACTGCGTGCCGATCAATCCGAACGTGGAGATGGTCCACGGGGTGCGCGCCTACCCGACGCTGGCGGACGCGACGACCGCGACCGGGCCGTTCGACATCGTGGACGTCTTCCGCCGCTCGGAGCTGTGCGTGCCCCATGCCCACGAGGCGGTCGCGGCGGGCGCCCGCTGCCTGTGGCTCCAGCTCGGCGTCGTGGACTGGGAGGCGGCCCGGATCGCCCACGAGGCGGGCCTGTCGGTGGTGATGGACCGCTGCACGGCGATCGAGTGGGGCCGGCTCGCGGGATAGGCCGCCGGTGGCCGGAGGCGGGCGGCACGCGGGCGCCAGGGCCCGCAGGCGGCCCGGGCAGGCCGCGCGGCGCGCCCGGCGCTACTTGATCAGGAAGCCGAAGAAGACCAGCACGACCCCGGCGATCGCGATCAGCCCGCCCATCTGGGCCTGGCGGCGCAGCACCGCCATCGCGACCGAGGCGCCCGTCTTGCCGTCATCCCGGACGCCGCCCCGCCAGGCCTCGTAGCGGGCGGTGTTCGCGTCCTGCTCCTTGAGCGCCTGGTAGCGCGACCACGGCACCCTCGCGCGGGTGTAGCCCACCGCGATCAGCACGACCCCGGCGACCCACAGGACGATGTTGATCAGCCCCATCCCGCTCAGCCCTCCACCGGCGCGTCCGCGTCGAGCGCCGCCCGGACCGCGTCACCGGCCATCGCGGCGTTGGCCTGGCCCCGGGTGGCCTTCATGACCTGGCCGACGAGGAACGCGACGACCTGGACCTTGCCGGCGCGGTAGTCGGCGACCGCGGACGGGTTGGCCGCCAGCACCTCGCGGACGACGGGCGCGAGCGCGCCCGCATCGGAGATCTGGCGGAAGCCGCGCGCCTCGATGATGGTCGCGGCCGGGTCGCCGGAGGCGGCGTGCGCCTCGAGGACCTCGCGGCCGTTGCCGCGCGAGATCGACCCGTCCTCGACGGCCGCGATGATCGCCGCGAGCTCGGCCGGTCGCACGGCGAGCTGCGTCCGCGGCCGCGTTGCGCAGGCGGAGGTAGTCGCCGGTGACCCAGTTCGCCACGGCCTTCGCCGGGATCGCGGGCGCCGCGGCGGACGACCGCCTCGAACATCGCGCTCGCATCGGGGTCCGCGACCAGGACGGCCGCGTCGTAGGGAGACAGCCCGAGCGCCGCCTGGTAGCGGTCGCGCCGCGCCGCGGGGAGCTCCGGCAGCCCGTCCCGGATCGACGCGAGCCAGCCGGTGTCCACCTGCAGCGGCGGCAGGTCGGGCTCCGGGAAGTAGCGGTAGTCGTCCGAGGTCTCCTTGACCCGCATGCGGTAGGTCTCGCCGCGCTCCTCCGACCAGCCTCGCGTCTCCTGGGCGAGCGGCTCACCGGCGTCGAGGGCGGCCGCCTGCCGGTCGATCTCGAACTCCACGGCGCGCTCGACGGCCCGGAACGAGTTCATGTTCTTGACCTCGACGCGGGTCCCGAACGGCTCCGTGCCGCGCGGCCGGAGCGAGACGTTGGCCTCGACGCGGAGCTGGCCGCGCTCCATGTCGGCATCCGACGCGCCGATCGAGCGGAGCAGCAGCTGGAGCTCCTCGGCGTAGCGGCGGGCCTGCTCCGCGGTCCGGACCTCGGGCTCGGTCACGATCTCCATCAGCGGCGCGCCCGAGCGGTTGAAGTCCACGAGGCTGACCCGGCGCCCGTCCTGGCCCGCCTGGTGGACCAGCTTCGCGGTGTCCTCCTCGAGGTGCGCCCGGGTGATCGCCACGGTGAACGGCCCGTCCGACGTCGCGAACGTCAGGCGGCCGCGCGAGGCGAGCGGCAGGTCGTACTGGCTGATCTGGTAGCCCTTGGGCAGGTCCGGGTAGAAGTAGTTCTTGCGGTCCCAGCGCGTCGCCGGCGGGACCTCGGCCTCGATCGCGAGACCCGTGGCGAGGACCAGCTCGACGGCCCGCTTGTTGATCACCGGGAGCGCGCCCGGAAGGCCGAGGCAGACCGGGCAGACGTGGCTGTTCGGAGGTGCCCCGTCATAGGCCGTGGAGCAGCCGCAGAACATCTTCGAGGCCGTCCGCAGCTGGCAGTGGACCTCGATGCCGATGACCGCCTCGTAGCGGTCGCGCGCGGGGGCTCCGGGTGTCGCCGTCTCGACCATGCGGCTAGTTTCGCATACGGCGCCCTGGCGCCGGACGAGGCCCGCCGCCCGTCACCGAACCGTGCCGAAGCGACCCTGAACGAGTGTGAGAGCGCTCTCTTGACACGGGGTGATATGGTCCGCAATGAGCGTGAGAGCGCTCTCACAAGTCAGGGGAGTTTCGGTGGCAAGCTCGAGCACTCGGGATCGCCGCAACGGAACGACACTCGAGGAGGTCGCCTCCCGGGCTGGCGTCTCACGAGCCACGGTCTCGCGCGTCGTGAACGGCTCCCCCAAGGTCAGCCCGGAGATCCGTCGCGGCGTCGAAGCCGCGATCGTCGAGCTCGGGTACGTCCCCAACCGGGCCGCGCGCAGCCTCGTCACCCGGCGCAGCGGCTCCATCGGCGTCGTCATCACGGAGCCCGCCGGCCGGCTGTTCAGCGACCCGTTCTTCCCGCGCCTCCTCCGGGGGATCAGCGCGTCGCTGTCGGCCCGCGACCTCCAGCTCGTCCTGCTGATGCCCGCCTCGAGCGGCGACGCCCACCGGACCGCGGACTACCTGACCGCCGGCCACGTCGACGGGGCGCTGCTGGTCAGCCTGCATCGCGACGACCCGCTGCCCGAGCGGATCGCCGCCGCGGGCATCCCGATGGTCGCCGTCGGACGGCCCCCGCGCGGGACCGCCGCGAGCTACGTCGACGTCGACAACCGGGGCGGCGCGCGGAGCGCCGTCGACCATCTCATCACGGGTGGCCGACGGACCATCGCGACCATCGCGGGACCGTCCGACATGGTCGCGGCGCTGGATCGGCTTTCCGGATATCGTGACGCCCTCGCGGAGGCCGACCTGGGGCCGGACCCCAGCCTCCAGGCGAACGCGGACTTCACCCAGGATGGCGGAGCGGCGGCGATGGAACAGCTCCTCGCCGCTCGGCCCGACATCGACGCGGTCTTCGTCGCCTCCGACCTCATGGCCGCCGGCGCGATCGCGGTCCTCGCCACCGCCGGGCGCCGCGTGCCCGAGGACGTCGCGGTGGTCGGCTATGACGACTCTCCCGTGGCGACGACCGTGCGCCCACAGCTCACGAGCGTCCGCCAGCCGATCGAGGAGATGGGCCATGAGACGGCCCGCCTGCTCATCGACCTCGTCGAGGGCTCCGATCCCGTGCCGCGGCGCGTGATCCTGGCCACCGAACTCATTCGTCGCGCTTCGAGCGCCGGGAGGCGCATGCCCTGAGCCGGCCGGCGACCGGCGTGTTCCGGCCCTCCAGGGTCGGGGCCCACACCACTTTCGGCCTCATTCGAGGTAGAGATCGAACAGGATCTCGCAAGGAGGAGTTGATCGCGATGAGAACCCGATCCGGCCCGCGCGCCTTGATCGCCTTCGCCGGCGTCGTCGCCATCCTGGCGACCGCCTGCGGCACGGCCAGCAGTACGCCATCCGCCACGACCGCCGCCAGCCAGGCTGCGGCGAGCGCGGCGGCCTCGGCCACCCCCACCCCGCCGCCTGCCGTCACGGCGGCCCCGCTCCCCGCGGACCAGCCCGGTCCCAACGGCGGCGCCGTCGTCCGCTGGTTCGTCGGTCTCGGCGCGGGCGGTCAGCCCCAGCAGTTCGCTGCGGAGCAGGCCTTCGTCCAGAAGTTCAATGACTCGCCCGAGGCGAAGGACAAGGTCTACATCTCGCTCGAGATCTACAACAACAACGTCGCCGCGAGCCTGCTCGCGACGCAGATCGCCGCCGGCAACGCGCCGGACATCATCGGCCCGGTCGGCGTCGAAGGCCTGAACATCTTCCGTGACCAGCTGCTCGACCTCGCGCCGCTCATCACGAAGACCGGCTTCGACACCAGCAAGTACGACCCGGCGCTGGTCGACTTCTTCAAGCTCGGCGAGGGTGGCGCCACGATCGGCGTGCCGTTCGCGACCTACCCCTCGATGCTCTGGTACAACACCAAGCTGTTCAAGGAAGCCAAGCTTCCGCTGCCGCCGACCAAGGTCGGCGACCTCTACGAAGGCAAGCCCTGGGACATGGACGCGGTCCGGACCCTCGGCATGAAGCTCACCGTCGACAAGAACGGCGTCGACGCCACCGATCCGAAGTTCGACGCGGCCAACGTCGTCCAGTGGGGCTTCGACATGCAGTACGCCGACAACAGCCCGCTGGCTGAGGCGTCCCTGTTCGGAGCCAGCTCCTTCGTCGCGGACGACGGCAAGACCGCCCAGATCGGCGACCCGGTCCGGGTCGGCGAGAAGTGGTTCAACGACGGCGTCTGGAAGGACCATTTCATCCCGAACGCGAACCAGATCAACAGCGATCTGCTCGCCAAGGGCAGCGAGTTCGCCTCCGGCAACCTCGCGATGAACGAGACCCACACCTGGTTCACGTGCTGCACGGCCCCGGCCGCGCCTGCCAAGCCGATCGTCACGGACTTCGGCTGGGCCGTCGCCCCGGCGTACAACGGCGTGACCACCGCCAAGCTCCACGCTGACACCTTCAGCATCCTCAAGACCTCGAAGCACCCGGACGAGGCGTTCGCGGCCCTGACCGCGTTCGTCAACTCGCCCGAGCTGCTCGCCGTGTACGGCGCCCTGCCGGCGGACCCCGCCCTGCAGCAGCCGTTCATCGACAGCATCAACAAGCAGTTCCCGGGCATCACGCTCAACTGGGACGTGCCGAAGGCGATGCTGTCCCACCCGGATGTCCCCAACCACCAGGCCTGGGTGCCCGATTACGCCAAGTCCAAGAAGGCGTGGCAGGCATTCCAGAACAAGTACCGCACGTCAGCCGGGGTCGACATCGACGCTGAGCTGGACACGTTGAAGACCACCCTGCAAGGGATCTACGACGCGGCGCAGTAGCTCCTCCTCCTCACCCTCCCGGGCGGGTGTCCCGCCCGCCCGGGAGGCGTTCCCTTCCCGTACCATCCCCCACCACCACCATCGGAGCCCGGACAGGTCATGACCGAGTCGACCCAGGCGCTGCCCGTGACGACACCGCTCCGACCCGGATACTCGGGCAGCTGGTTCCGCCAGCCGAGGGTCCGCGAGGCCATGTGGGGGTTCATCTTCATCAGCCCGTGGCTCATCGGGCTCCTGCTGTTCACGGCGGGACCGATGATCGCCTCGCTGATCATGTCGTTCACGAACTTCGACCTGGTCCACCCTGAGTCGACCAAGTTCATCGGCATCGACAACTACACGCGGATGCTCAACGACCCGATGGTCGCCCGGTCCCTGGGCGCGACCCTCCGGTTCGCCCTGATCTCGATCCCGGTCACGATGATCGCGAGCCTCGGGTTCGCCGTCCTGCTCAACAGCCCGCGACTCGCGTGGCGCGGACCGATGCGGACGCTCGTGTACATGCCGATCATGATCCCGCTCGTCGCCTCGACCCTGGTCTGGATCGGCTTCCTGAACACCGACACCGGCTGGATGAACAAGATCCTCGAGGCCTTCGGCATCCCCGGGCCCGACTGGATCAACAGCGAGATCTGGATCTACCCCGCCCTGTCGATCATCGGCCTGTGGGCCATCGGCAACTTCATGCTGATCAACATCGCCGGCCTCCAGTCCGTCCCGACGGAGCTGTACGAGGCGGCGCGCATGGATGGCGCCGGGTTCTGGACCTCGTTCCGGCGGATCACGATCCCGCTGATGTCGCCGGTCCTGCTCTACAACCTCGTGATCTGCCTGATCGGCACGTTCCAGTACTTCACCCAGATCTACGTGCTGTCCAACGGCCGGGGGGATCCGAACAACGCGACGCTGTTCGTCAACCTGCTGCTCTACAACGAGGCCTTCGCGTTCGGCCACATGGGCTACGGCGCGGCGATCGCCTGGCTGCTGTTCGCCCTGGTGCTGGCGCTGACGCTCGCGCTCTTCGGCTTCGCGCGGAACCGCGTGTACTACGCCGGCAGCGACCGATGAGCAAGACCGCGGCCGTCCTCCCGCAGATCGCCTTCGCCGATCGCGGCCCCGTCGCCCGGAGCTACCGCAAGTTCCTGGGCAAGGCGTCGATCACGATGTTCGCGCTGCTCATCATCTCGGCGCTGCTGCTGCCGATGCTGTACATGCTCACGACCTCGCTCCAGCAGCCGGGCCAGAGCGCCACGCCGGGCGCGCCGATCTATCCCGCGTCGCCGCTGACCGGCACGTACCAGGGCCAGCCGTACCCGATCTACTCGGTCCCGCTCCCCGACGGCACCACCCAGCAGCTGATGCTGGTCGAGAAGGGCCGCGAGTCGAGCATGGTCGTCGATCCGACGGACCCGGCCGCCGTGCCGTTCGAATGGGTCGGGCGCTGGCGGACCCTCGAGCAGGCCTGGAAGTTCGACCCGCTCGTCGACAACTACACCCAGGCGTGGAACCAGATGAACTTCCCGCTGCTGCTGCGGAACACGGTCGCGATCGCGTTGCTCAGCACGCTCGGCGCGATCATCTCGTCCACGCTCGTCGCCTACGGCTTCGCCCGCTTCCGGTTCCCGGGGAAGAACGTCTTCTTCATCATCCTGATCGCGACGATCATCCTGCCGTTCCAGGTGACGCTGCTGCCGACCTACGTGATCTTCACCTGGCTCGGCTGGAACGGGACGTGGCTGCCGCTGATCATCCCGCACTTCTTCGCCAACGCCTACAACGTCTTCCTGCTCCGCCAGTACTTCATGTCGATCCCGCGCGAGCTCGACGAGGCCGCGATGATCGACGGGGCCGGGCCGTTCCGGATCCTGCGCTCGATCATCGTCCCGCAGTCGGTCGCGGCGATCACCGCGGTCTGCCTGTTCCACTTCTTCTTCGCGTGGAACGACTTCCTCGTGCCGCTCCTGTACCTCGCCAGCAAGCCCGACCTGCAGCCGCTGTCGCTCGGGATCCAGCAGTTCAACGCGCTGTACTCGACGCAGCCGACGCTGATCCAGGCTGCCGCGTTCATGACGATGATCGTCCCGATCGCGGTCTTCCTGCTCGCGCAACGGGCGTTCATGCGCGGCGTCGTCGTCACGGGGGTGGACAAGTGACCGGATCGAGCTCGAGCGAGGGCGGGGTCGCCGCCGACGAGGGCTCGGCCGGCAGTCGGGCGGCGGCCTGGCCGGTCATCCCGGCGGTCGCCTGGCGGCGCGGCATCGGCGTCCCGTGCGATTCGGTCGGCCACAGCCGGGTCCACATCCCGATGATCGACGACGGCGAGTTCGCCGGGATCCCGATCGGCGGGCTCGGCACGGGGAGCATCGGGCGGACGTACCGCGGCGACGCCGCCCGCTGGCACCTCGAGGTCGGCCGGCACCGGCACGAGCCGGTCGCGGCGGACGCGTTCTCGGTCTTCGTCGGCGGACCGGACGGCTCGCGGGCGACCGTGCTCTCGACGCTGCGTACCGATCAGCTCCCGGCGTGGGGCTGGGACCTGCCGGTGGGCGGCGGCATCTACCACGCGCTCTTCCCGCGGGCCTGGCAGGCGTTCGAGCCGGACCAGCTCGGGATCCGCCTCACGGGCGAGCAGCTCTCCCCGGTGATCGCGGGCGACCTCGAGTCCAGCGCCCTCCCGGTCGGCGTCTTCGAGTGGTGGGTCGAGAACCCCGGGCCGGACCCGCTGACGGTCGGGCTGATGCTCTCGTGGGCGGATCCGTTCTCCACGACCGGCGCCGCGCCCGGCCGCCCGCACGAGGTCGCCGGCGACGCCGGCCTGCTCGGCGTCCGCTTCGGCGACGCCGCGGCCGATGCCCCGACCGCGCTGCGCGGGTCGCTCGCCATCGCGGCCCTCGGCGGTGACGGCGTGGAGCTCAGCGCCCGCGCCTCGTTCGACCCGGTCCGCGACACCGAGCTGTGGGCCGATTTCGCGTCGGACGGGCGGCTGAGCGACCCGGGACCGGCGTCCACCCTCGCGGATCCGCCACCGCCCGCCGCGACCGGGGCCGCCGTCGCGGCGACCGTGGAGCTGGCACCGGGCGAGCGGCGGTCCGTGCGGTTCGCGCTGACCTGGGACCTGCCGGTCGTCGAGTTCGGCGCGGGACGCCGCTGGTGGAAGCGCTACACGCGCGACTGGGGCCGGAGCGGCGACCGCGCCTGGGACCTGGCCCGCCACGCGCTCGCCGAGGCGCCGGCCTGGCGGTCGGCGATCGAGGCCTGGCAGGCGCCGATCCTCGACGACCCGGAGCGCCCCGACTGGTACAAGATGGCGCTCTTCAACGAGCTGTACTTCCTCGTCGACGGCGGCTCGTTCTGGGAGCACGGCGAGGTGGGCGGCGCCGAGCCCGACCCCGACCAAGCCGGGCGGTTCGCGCTGCTCGAGTGCATCGACTACCCGTTCTACGACACCGTCGACGTCGACTTCTACGCCTCGTTCGCGATGCTCGAGCTGTTCCCCGAGCTCGAGATGCGCGGGATCCGCGACCTCCTCGCGGCGATCCCGGTGGACGACCCCGAGATCGTCACGATCGAGGCGTCGGGCCTGCCCGCCCCGCGCAAGCTCGGCGGGGCGGTGCCGCACGACGTCGGGGGTCCCGCCGACGACCCGTTCTACCGGCCCAACTGGTACAAGTACCAGGACGTCAACGACTGGAAGGACCTCGGGCCCAAGTTCGTGCTGCAGGCCTGGCGCGACGCCGTCGCCGGCTCCCCCGCCGAGGGCGACGCCCTGATCCGCGCCGTCTGGCCGACCGTCCAGGACGTCCTCTCGAGGCTCGCGGCGCGCGACCGCGACGCGGGACGGCCTGCCGGAGCACGACGGCCTGCCCGACCAGACCTACGACACCTGGCCGATGACCGGCCCGTCCGCCTACGGCGGCTCGCTCTGGCTGGCGGCCGTGGCCGCCGCGGAGGCGATGGCCCGCCGGCTCGGCGACGACGAGGCCGCCCGGCGCTGGGAGGGCTGGTTCGAGCGCGGCCAGGTCGCCTTCGACGTCCGGCTGTGGCGCGGCGACCACTACGCCTACGACGACGGCGGCGGCGTGAGCTCGGACAGCATCATGGCCGACCAGCTGGCCGGCCAGTGGTACGCGGACGCGACCGGCCTCGGCGACCTGGTGCCGCGGGAGCGGGTCGAGACGGCGCTGCGGACGATCCACGCCACGAACGTGCGCGGCTTCGCGGACGGGCGGATGGGCGCCGTCAACGGGATGCGCCCGGACGGCACGGTCGACACGTCGAGCGAGCAGTCGCCCGAGGTCTGGGTCGGGACCGTCTACGCGCTCGCCGCCTTCATGATCGGCCGCGGGCTGGTCGACGAGGGCTGGGAGACCGGCGAGGGCGCCGCCGCGGTCACGTACGAGCGCGGGCTCTGGTTCCGGACGCCCGAGGCGTACGACGAGGCCGGCAACTTCCGCGCCACCGTCTACCTGCGACCGCTGGCCATCTGGGCCATCGAGGAGGCGCTCCGGCGCCATCGGGCCGGGCGCTAGGGTCGCTCGGCCTCAGGCGGGTCCGCGTGCGTTCGACGAACCGGCCGATGCGCCGGAGCGCCTCCTCCAGCCGCTCGTACGAGGTCGCGTAGCACATGCGCACGTGGCCGGCGCCGGACGGCCCGAAGGCGCTCCCCGGGACGACCGCGACGCGCTCCTGGGTCAGCAGGCCCTCGGTGAAGGCCTCGTCGCTCAGCCCGGTCGAGGTGATCCGCGGGAACGCGTAGAACGCCCCGCGCGGCTCGAAGGTCTCGAGGCCGAGGGCATTGAGCCCGTCGACGATGAGCCGGCGGCGGCGGTCGTACTCGGCGCGCATCCGCTCGACATCGGGCTCGCCCTCGATCACGGCGACCAGGGCGGCGTCCTGCGCCATCGTCGGCGCCGACATGATCCCGTACTGGTGGACCTTGACGATCCCCTCGAGGATCGCGGCCGGGGCCGCGACATAGCCGACCCGCCAGCCGGTCATCGCGTACGCCTTCGAGAAGCCGCCCATCAGGATCGTGCGCTCGCGCATCCCGGGCAGGGCGCTCATCGCGCGATGGGTGTAGTCGCCGTACGCGAGCCGGTCGTAGATCTCGTCGCTGTAGACCAGCAGGTCGTGGCGGACCGCGATGTCGGCCAGCGCGTCCTGGACGGCCGGTGGCAGCACGGCGCCCGTCGGGTTGCACGGATAGCCGAGGAAGAGCGCCTTGGTCCGCGGCGTGATCGCGGCCTCGACGGCGGCCGGGTCGATGGCGAAGTCGTCCTCGAAGCGCGTGGCCACGTGGCGGACCGTGCCGCCGGCGAAGACGATCGCCGGGACGTAGGCCACGTACGACGGCTCGTGGAGGATCACCTCGTCGCCCGGGTCGCAGGTCGCCCGCAGGGCGAGGTCCACCGCCTCCGACGCGCCGACCGTGATGAGGATCTCGGTCGCCGGGTCGTAGTGCACGCCGTAGCGCCGCTCGAGATGCTCGGACAGGGCCTTGCGCAGCTCCAGCGTCCCGTAGTTCGAGGTGTAGTGGGTCCGCCCCTCGCGGAGCGACTCGACGCCGGCCTCCACGATCGCCCGGGGCGTGTCGAAGTCCGGCTCGCCGACGCCGAGGCTGATGACGTCGTCCATCGTCGCGAGGATGTCGAAGAAGCGGCGGATCCCCGAGGGCGGCACGTCGATCACGCGCTGGGCGAGGGCGCGCTCGGCCAGCGGCGGCCGGGCGTCGGCGGCGATGTCGCGGGTCATGCCGCGCCGCTCGCCGCCGCGAGCGCCGTGGGACCGATGGCGCGCCAGTCGGCCGAGGCCGTGATCGCCTCGTACCCGCGCGCCAGGCCGAGGAGCGACGCCTCCGACCAGGGCGCCCCGATCAGCTGGAGGCCCACCGGCAGGCCCTCCGACAGCCCGCACGGGATGCTGATGCCGGGCAGCCCGGCCATGTTCACGGGCAGCGTGCAGGCATCCGAGAGGTACATCGCGACCGGGTCGTCCATCCGCGCCCCGATCGGGAAGGCGACCGTCGGGCTGGTCGGCGCCACGAGCGCGTCGAAGCCCTGCGCCCACAGCGCGTCGAAGTCGCCCTTGATCAGCGTGCGGACCTTCTGGGCCTTCAGGTAGTACGCGTCGTAGTAGCCGGCCGAGAGCGCGTACGTCCCGAGCATGATCCGGCGCTTGACCTCGGCGCCGAAGCCCTGGCCGCGCGTCGCGAGGTAGCCGGCGAGCACGTCCGTGCCGTCGCCGCGGCGCGGACCGAAGCGGATGCCGTCGTAGCGGGCGAGGTTGGCCGACGCCTCGGCCGGCGCGACGATGTAGTAGGTCGCGAGCCCGTACTCGGTGTGCGGCAGGCTGACGTCCTCGACGCTGGCCCCGGCGGCCTCGAGCGCGGCCACGGCCTCGCGCACGCGGGCCTCGACGCCCGGCTCCATCCCCGCGACGAAGTACTCGCGCGGCAGCCCGAACCGCTTCCCGCGGAGGCTCGAGCCGGCCTCGTCGTCCGACGCGGGCAGGTGGAGCAGCGCGTCCGGGACCGGCTCCGGGGACGAGGTGGAGTCGCGCGGGTCGCGGCCGGCGACCGCGTGGAGCAGCGCCGCGGCGTCGCGGCTGTCGCGGGCGAACGGCCCGATCTGGTCGAGCGACGAGGCGAACGCCACGATCCCGTAGCGGCTCACCCGGCCATAGGTCGGCTTCAGGCCGACGATCCCGCACAGGGCGGCCGGCTGCCGGATGGAGCCGCCGGTGTCCGTGCCGATCGACAACGGGACGTGGCGGGCCGCCACGGCCGCCGCCGAGCCGCCGCTGCTGCCGCCGGGGACGCGGTCGAGCGCCCACGGGTTGGCGACCGGGCCGTACGCCGAGTGCTCGGTCGAGGAGCCCATCGCGAACTCGTCCATGTTGGTCTTGCCGAGGATCACGGCGCCCGCGTCGCGCAGCCGCTCGGTGATGTGCGCGTCGTACGGGGCGATGTAGCCCTCGAGGATCCGCGACCCGGCCGTGCACTGTCCGCCCTTCAGCGAGACGAGGTCCTTCAGCCCGACGGGGACCCCGAGGAGCGGATGGAGCGCATCGAGCGCCGCGGCACCGTCATGCCTGGCGGCCGCCAGTCGCGCGTCGGCGGCGTCCGCCTCGGCCAGCGCCCGGTCGCGGTCGATGGTGAGCCAGGCGTTCAGCGCGCCGTTGTCGCGCTCCGCGGCGTCGAGATGCGCGGCGGTGGCGTCGCGGGACGACAGCCCGCCGGCACGGAGCTCGGCGGCCAGCTCGTGGGCGAGCAGCCCGGTCGGGTCGGTCGGCATCGGCGTCAGTCGCCGCCCAGGATCGCGGGCACGACGATCAGGTCGCCCTCGTGCTCGGCGGCGTTGCCGACGACGTCCGCGACCGGCAGCGACGGCGTCACGACATCCTCGCGCAGGATGTTCTCGAGCTCGATCGTCTGGGCCGTGGGGGCGATGTGGTCCGTCGGGACCTCCGCGAGGATCGCGTACTGGTCGAGGATGTGGTTGAGCTGCCCCTCGAGCCGGCCCAGCTCCTCGTCGGTGAGGCCGAGGCGGGCGAGGTGGGCGACGTGCTCGACGTCGGCGCGCGACAGGGTGGCCATGCCCCGATGATACCGGGCCACCGATCCGGCGGGGCTCGGTACGATGCGCCGCATGGGGATCCGGATCCGCCCGATGACCGCCGACGACGTCGTGCCGCTCACCGACGCCATCGCCGCCGACCACTGGGGCGAGCGCCGGTCGTGGTTCGAATTCGTGGTCGGGCACCTCGCCTGCCGGCCGCTGGTCGCGGAGGACGGCGACGGCCGCCGGCTGGGCAGCGCGGTCGCCACGATCAACGGCCCGGTGGCCTGGATCGGGACCATCTGGGTCGTCCCCGACCGTCGCCGCGAGGGGATCGGCGAGCGCCTGACCGAGGCCGTGCTCGACGTCGCGGGCGACGCCGGCTGCCGGACCTCCGTCCTCGTCGCCACCGACGTCGGCCGGCCGCTCTACGAGAAGCTCGGGTTCGAGCTGCAGACCTCGATCGTCGTCCTCGAAGCGCCCGGGACCGGCGCGGACGCGGGCGGGGTCGCGGCCGGCGACGGCCAGGCGGATCCGCGGGTCCGCCCGTTCCGCCCCGACGACCTCGAGGCGATGGCCCGCCTCGACCGCGCCGCGACCGGCGAGGACCGGCGGCACCTCCTGCTCCCCTTCGCGACCCCGGCGTCCGCCACGGTCTTCGACGACCCCGCCGACGGGATCGGCGGCTTCGTGGTCCGGGCGCCATGGGGCGGCGGCGCGACCATCGCCCCGGACCCGGACGTCGCATCGGCGCTCCTCGAGGCCCGGCGGCGCCGGACCAGTCCCGATCGGCATGTCCGGGCCGGCGTCCTCGCCGAGAACGCGTCGGGGCTCGAGCGCCTCGGCCGACGCGGGCTGGACCGAGGCCTGGCGGGCGCCGCGCCTGTCCGGGGAGCCCCACTCGTCTGGCAGCCCGAGGCGATCTGGGGCCAGTTCAACCACGCCCTCGGGTAGGTGTGGCGCGGACGCACCGGACTCCTGGCTGACCTCGCTCCCTCGATGGGGTGATTGGACGCGGCCGAGGCGGCGCTCCATGATGCCCTGGTGACCTCGACGATGCCCACCACGACCCCGGTCTGTCTCCAGTGCGGCACCCCCGCGGTCCGGGCCGACGTGACCTTCTGCCGGCGCTGCGGGCTCCCGTACGGCTCGGCCCCGCGGGCCAACGCCGAGCTCCCCGTCTGCCCCATCTGCTACGTCACCGTGGACGACGACGGCCGGCTCCCGAGCCTGTCGCTCCCCGGGCTGCGCGTCGACATGGTCCACCACCGCGCCGAGCACGACCGCCATCCCGTCGGTGACGACGAATGGCTCGAGACGCTCCGCGAGGGCGACCGGATCCGCTGGGGCCGCTGGTCGGCGCCGTTCGACGTCGTCCGGCGCTACCTCGTGACCGGCCAGGTCGAGGCGGGCCGCCAGCGCCAGATCGCCCACGACGCGATCGTCACCGCGATGACCCAGCTCCGCCGCTGGGGCGCCGACGGCGAGATCTTCGGCGACCAGCCCGAATGGGCGGCCGCGCGCGCGGCGGTGACCGAGCTCATGGAGCGCTACGCCGTCCGTCGGCACTGACCCGACGGCGAGGACCCTCGCGGCAGACGTCGGCGCCCGCTGTCCCGACCCTAGCCGCGGACCGCCGCGAGCGCTCGTCGAGCCTGGGCGAGATGGACCCGGTCGTGGCCGCCGATCATCCGGAACATCAGGTCGAAGCTCTCGTCGCCGCGCTCGCGGTGGCGGCCGATCCGGGCGTGGTCCGCGGTCGAGGTCCGTGCCCAGAAGTCCAGGTTGGCCGCCCGGAGCGCCTCGAACAGCGCCAGCATCGCCTCGGGGTCGTCCCCGTCGTGCAGCCGCGCGACCCACAGGTCCTGGTCGTAGCCGATGATCTCGGGCTCGTCGTGGGCCACGACCCAGCGGTACCGGCCGGCCATCACGAGCTCCGCGTCGGCGATGTGGGTGAGGCAGCCCAGCACGGACCATTCGCCCGGCTCCGGCCGGGTCCGCAGGTCGGGCCCCGCCTCGGCGACGAGCGCGCGGATGGTGGCCGGCGTCGTGGCCTGGGCCGCGGCCGGGTCGTCGGCGCCGAGCGCGTCGAGCAGGCTCCGCTGGTACGCCGCGGCGTCGCGGATCGGGTCGGGGCTGGTCATCGGGTCCTCACTCACTGCACATCGGCGAAGAACTCGTCGTAGGCGTACTGGTCCCAGTCGCGGACCCAGATCTCGGCGATCCGCCCGTCGACGATCCGGTAGACCACGACCCGGTCGACATCGAGGGTCCGCTCGCCGCGCCGCAGACGCCAGCGCACGAGGGTCACCGCGTGGTCGTCGCCCGCGACGATGTCGTCGACGCCGAGCACCTCGAGCGAGCCGTTCGTGTCGCGGAAGACCCGGGTGTAGTAGGCGAGGACCGCGTCCTGGCCGTGGAACGTCCCGGCGTGGGCGCTCCGCCCGGGGATGTGGAGGACGAGGTCCTCCGCATAGAACGGCAGGGCGTCGGCGGCCTGCCCGGCCTGGAGCGCCGCCGAGTAGCGCTGCATCAGCTCGACGTTCGGGTGCGTCACGGGTCCTCCTGTGCGGTCGACTCGCCCGCGAGGAGCCGCCGGAACCCGTCCTCGTCGAGGATCGGGACGCCGAGGTCCTGCGCCTTGGTGAGCTTCGAGCCGGCGCTCTCGCCGGCCACGAGGTAGTCCGTCGCCTTCGAGACCGATCCGGCCGGCTTCCCGCCGGCGGCGCGGATGGCCTCCTCGGCCTCCTGGCGCGAGAACCCGGGCAGGGTCCCGGTCACGACCAGCGTCATGCCCTCGAGCGGTCCGGCGCTCCCCTCCCCGGCCTCGCGGACGACCGGGCGCTCGGGCACGACCCCGACGTCGACGAGCTCGCGCAGCACGTCGCGCGTCGCCTCGTCGGTGAACCAGCGCTCGAGCGCCGCGGCCACGGTCGGCCCGATGCCCGGCACCTCGGTCAGCGTCGTGGGCTCCTCGACCGCGATCCGGCGCAGCTCCGCCTCCACCGCCGCGAACCACGGGTCCGGGACGACGTCGCCGTCCGGCGGCGGGTAAGCGTCCGGGACGGACCCGGCCGGCCAGCCAGGTCGCCAGGTCGATCGCGGTCTGCTCGCCGACCTGCGGCATCCCGAGGCCGTTGAGCACGCGCGCCAGCGGCCGTCCGACCCGTGCCCGCGCGATCCGGCCCTCGAGGTTCTCGGCGCTCTTGCGCGCGAACCGGTCGAGCGTCTCGAGGTCCTCGACGCGCAGGCGGAAGAAGTCGGCCCGCGAGTGGACCATGCCGCGCTCGAGGAGCTGGCTCAGCACCGCCCAGCCGGCCCCCTCGATGTCCATCCCGCCGCGCCCGACGAAGTGGCCGTACTCCTGCGACAGCCGGGCCGGGCAGCGCGTGTTGGGGCAGTAGACCCGGACCGCGCCCTCGTCCTGGACGACCGGGGTGTCGCACACCGGACAGCGCTCGGGCATCGTGAACTCGCGCTCGTCGCCGGTCCGCCGCTCGAGCAGCGGGCGGACCACCTCCGGGATCACGTCGCCCGCCTTCTGGAGCACGACCGTGTCCCCGATCCGGATGTCCTTGCGGCGGACCTCGTCGAGGTTGTGGAGCGTGGCGCGCGAGACGGTCGAGCCGGCCACCTTGACCGGGGTCATGTGCGCGACCGGCGTGAGCGTCCCGGTCCGTCCGACGTACGGGACGATGTCCTCGACGTACGCCTCGACCTGCTCGGGCGGGAACTTGAAGGCGATCGCCCAGCGCGGGGCGCGGCTGACCATGCCGAGCCTCGCCTGCTGGTCGAAGCGGTCCACCTTCACGACCACGCCGTCCGTCTCGTAGGGGAGCTCGTGGCGGGCGTCGCGCCAGCGCTCGGTGAAGGCGATCACGCCATCGATGTCGAGACCCGGCTCGCGATCCGGGTTCACCGGGAACCCGAGCGCGGCGAGCCGCTCGAGCGCGGCCGACTGGCTCTCGACGGCCGCCCCGTCCTCGACGAGCTGGTAGAACCACGACGACAGGCGGCGGCTCGCGGTCACGGCCGGGTCGATCTGGCGGAGCGATCCCGCGCCGCTGTTGCGCGGGTTGGCGTAGAGCGCGAGACCGGCCTCCTCGCGCTCCTCGTTGATGCGCTTGAACTCGGCCTTCGGCATGAAGACCTCGCCGCGGGCGTCGAGCGTCGCCGGCTCGGCGAGCCGGGCCGGGATCACCTCGATCGTCCGCAGGTTCGCGGTGACGTCCTCGCCGGTCGACCCGTCGCCGCGGGTCGCCCCCTGGACGAACCGGCCGCGCTCGTAGTGGAGGCTGATGGCGAGGCCGTCGATCTTCAGCTCCGCGACGTACGCCAGGTCCGGCGCCGGCTCCGGCGCGGCGGGCAGGCCGAGGCCCTTGCGGACGCGGGCGTCGAAGGCCCGGAGCTCGTCGTGGCTGAACGCGTTCGACAGCGACAGCATCGGCCGCGCGTGGCGGACCTCGTCGAACGTGCCGGTCGGCGTCCCGCCGACGCGCTGGGTCGGGGAGTCGGGGGTGATGAGATCCGGGTGGGCGGTCTCGAGCGCCACCAGCTGGCGGAAGAGCTGGTCGTACTCGGCGTCGGACAGCTCCGGCGCGTCGGCGACGTGGTAGAGCTCGTTGGCGCGCTCGACCTGGGCCGCGAGCGACGCGTGGCGCTCGGCCGCCGCGGACGGGTCGAGCTCGGCCGCGGCGGCGACCAGGTCCGCGTCGACCGGGGGCAGTTCGATGACCATCGGTGCGAGGGTACCGAAGACGCCGGTCCCGCGCACCGCCGGCCGCGGCGACGGCCGCCCGCGGCTGCCCGGGGCCGCCCGTCGGGCCGCTCGCGCGGCCGGCCCTCGGCCGGGCTCAGCCAGCGGCGTGCGCCTCAGGCGGCGAACGCCTCCGCGAGGTCGACGATCTCGCGCTGGACGTGCGGCACGAACGCCGCCTCGATCCGGGCGATCAGGCCGTCCGCGGCTTCGGCCGCGGTGCAGACCAGGTACAGGTGGCCTCCCCGCTCGGCGACCGTGGTCGGGGCGCCGCAGGCGGGGCAGGTAGGGTCGGTGTCGACGGTGCGCTCGATCAGGTCGAGCATCCGGGCGCGTTCGGACATGGGAAACCTCAAAGGGGTCGTCAGTGGGAGGGAGCGAGCGATCACCGGGCCCCGAGAAGCGGACCGCTCGACCTCCACCCTGCCACGGAACGAGCCGGCGGGACGATGCCGCCAGGGTGTCGACCGTGTCGCCGTTCGGGGTCGGTCAGAAGGGCGTCGCGCCCTCGTCGATGAGGTGCTCCGGCCCGACATCGGCGGGGGTGCGCGTGCCCAGCAGCGCGAGCGCGGTCTCGAATTCGTCGCGGAGGATCGCGAGCGCGCGCTCGACGCCGGCCTCGCCGGCGATGGCCAGCGCCCAGTAGACCGGCCGCCCGATCAGCACGCCCTGCGCGCCGAGCGACAGGGCGATCGCGATGTCGAGGCCGCGGCGGACGCCGCCGTCGACCCAGACCTCGGTCCGGCCGCCGGCCGCGGCGACCACCTCGGCGAGCGCGTCGACGCCGGCCTGGACCCGATCGAGCTGGCGACCGCCGTGGTTGCTCACGACGATGGCGTCCGCGCCGTGCTCCACCGCCAGGCGCGCGTCCTCCCCGGTGAGGATGCCCTTGAGGACCAGCGGCAGGCCGGACCAGCCCCGGATCTCCGCGAGGTCGTCCCAGGTGAGGGTCGTCGCGTTCTGCAACTCGGGCTCGCCCTCGGCATGGCGCCCGTGCGTCGCCCCGACCTCGCGGAAGTTGCCGAGCGGGGGCAGCGCGAACCCGGATCGCCGATCACGGTCGCGGGAGCCCAGTACCGGAAGGTCGACCGTCAGGACGATCGCGCCGTACCCGGCGGCCGCTGCGCGCTCGACGAGCCCCCTGGTCCGCGCCGCGTCGGACTGGACGTAGAGCTGGAACCAGCGGAGCGCGTCAGGGGCCGCGGCGGCGACCTCCTCGATCGAGCGCGACGACGTCGTGGACAGGATGTACGGCACCCCGGCCGCGGCCGTGCCGCGGACCGCCGCCAGCTCCCCGTCGGGATGGGCGAGGCCCTGCACCGCCATCGGCGCCACCGCGACCGGGAAGGCGACCGGGACGCCCAGCAGGGTCGTCGACGGGTCGATCGACGAGACGTCGACCAGGACCCGCGGCCGGAACCGCCGCCGCCGCCAGGCGATCTCGTTCTCGTCGAGCGAGATCTCGTCCCAGGAGCCACCGGCGACGTAGTCGAAGGCCGCCTCGTCCATGACCTCCCGGGCGAGCGGCTCGAGCTCGTCGAGCGTGGCGATGCCCTCGAACGGATCGGCTCCGTCGATCACCCGACGATCTCGAGGTTGGCCAGGCTCGCGAGCATCTGCTTCCGTCCGACGGCGGGGTCCTTGAACGCGACCGTGACCTCCTCGTCGCTGCGCGTGAGCTTGGACGTCACGACGATCCCGTCGCCCCAGCGCCCGTGGCGCACCCGGTCGCCATCGCGGAAGCGGCGCTCGCCCGGGATCACGGGACGCGCCGTCACCGGGGCCGCAGAACGCGTCGCGGCCGCCGAGCCGCCGTCGAGGTCGTCGTCCCACGCGCGGACCGGCCGGCTGAGCGAGCCGGAGTGGGCACCGGCCGCGAACGCGTCGCGCTTCGCGGCGAGGTCGCGACTGGGACGGAACGGCTCACCGGGCGCGGGTGCGCCGGGCCGGCCGCTGCCCTCGCGGAACGCGCCTCGGCCCGTGCCACCACGGGTCGGCGTGTTGAACCGGCTGGTCCGCCGCGCGCCGAAGACGAGGTCCAGGTCAAGGTCGCGGCCGTCGTCGCCGTCGAGCCGCGGCCCGACCATCAGCTCGGCCGGGATCTCGAGCAGGAACCGCGACGGGCACGGCGGCCTGGCCCATCCCCCACGTCGCGCGGCGCCAGGCGTGCGAGAGGTACAGCCGCCGCTTCGCGCGGGTGATGCCGACGTACGCGAGACGGCGCTCCTCCTCGAGCTCCTTCTCGTCGTCGAGGGCGCGGCTGTGCGGGAACAGGCCCTCCTCGAGGCCGGCGATGAAGACGACCGGGAACTCGAGGCCCTTGGCGGCGTGGAGCGTGATCAGCGTGACCGCGTCGGCGTCGCCCTCGTACGAGTCCTGGTCGGCGACGAGCGCCGTCTCCTCCAGGAGCCGGTCGAGCGCGTCGTCCGGGGCGAGGTCGTCGTAGCGCGTCGTGACCAGCCGCAGCTCCAGCAGGTTCGCCCAGCGCTCCTCCCCCTCCTCCGAGCCGTCCGCGAGCATCGCCCGGTAGCCGGACGCCTCGAGCGCCTCGTCGAGCAGCTCGGGGAGCGCCAGGACGCCGATCCGCGTCCGGAGCCGGCGGACCAGCGAGGCGAACTCGGCCAGCGCGTTGCGGGTCCGCGGGGCGAGGCCCTCGAGCGTGCCGTCCGCCGCGGCCTCGATCGCGCCCCACGTCGTGCCGTCCTCACGGGCCGCGGCCGCGCGCAGGACCTCGATGGTCTTGTCGCCGATGCCCCGCGCCGGGACGTTGATGATCCGCTCGAAGCTGACGCTGTCGGTGTCCGAGCGGAGGATGCGCAGGTACGCGAGCGCGTCCTTGACCTCGCGCCGCGCGTAGAACCGCGTGCCGCCGACGAGCTGGTAGCGGATGCCGTAGCGGAGGAACGATTCCTCGATGGCGCGGGACTGGGCGTTCATCCGGTACATGACCGCGATCTCGCGGGCGCGGAAGCGCGTGTCGGTCGTGTCGTCGTCGGCGCGCCGGGTCAGGGCGCTCCCCCGTCCCCCGACCAGGCTCTCGACCTGGCGGGCGATCCACTCGGCCTCCTCGTCCTCGTTGTACGCCTCGAAGCGCTGGATCCGGAGGCCGCCCTGGTTCTCGGTCCAGAGCTTCTTGTCCTTGCGCGCGCTGTTGCGCGAGACGACCGCGTGCGCGGCGTCGAGGATCAGCTGCGTCGAGCGGTAGTTCTGCTCGAGCTTGACCACCGTCGCGTCCGGCCAGTCGCGCTCGAAGTCGAGGATGTTGCGCAGGTCCGCCCCGCGCCAGCTGTAGATCGACTGGTCGTCGTCGCCCACCACGCACAGGTTGCGGTGGGTGGCCGCGAGCGCCTTGACCCACAGGTACTGCGCCCGGTTGGTGTCCTGGTATTCGTCGACGTGCAGGTAGCGCCACTTCTCCTGGTACTTGGCGAGGACGTCGGGCGCCTCCTGGAAGAGGCGCACCGCCTCGAGCAGGAGGTCGTCGAAATCGAGCGCCTTCGAGGCGCGCAGCCGCGCCTGGTAGCGCGTGGCGAGCCGGGCGATCGTCCGCTCGCGGTGGTTGGCGGCGTTCTCGGACAGGAACGTCGGGTCGAGCATCTCGTTCTTGGCCCGGCTGATCGCGCCGAGGACCGCGCTCGGGCGGAACTCGCCGGTCAGCGGGCATGTCCTCTTCCTTGAGGATCTGCTTCATCAGCGACTGCTGGTCGTCGGTGTCGTAGATCACGAACCGGCGGTCGACGCCGATCGCCTCGCCGTCCTGGCGGAGGACCCGGGCGCACAGCGCGTGGAACGTGCCGGCCTGGACGTCGCGGCCCTTCTCGCCGACCAGGCTGATGATCCGCTCGCGGAGCTCGGCCGCGGCGCGGTTGGTGAACGTGACCGCGAGGATCCGCCATGGCGCGACCCCGTTCACGCCGACGAGGTACGCGATCCGATGCGCCAGCACGCGCGTCTTGCCCGAGCCGGCGCCCGCGAGGATCAGCAGCGGCCCCTCGGTGGTCGTGACCGCGCGCGCCTGCTCCGGGTTGAGCGCCCGGACGATCTCCTGGATCCGCTCGGCCCGGCGGGCCGCGATGGCCGCCGGGTCGGCGGCCGGGGCCGGGCTGGTCGGGTCGCCGTCGATGCCCGGCGCGTCCCGCATCCAGGCGGGCTCCTCCGGGGGCGCGGGAGCGTCATCGAGCGCGGCGAACGTCGTCCCGACGGCCTCGGCGGCCTCGTCGGGGGCGGGGTCGGCCGTGCGTCGGCGACGGGTGGGGCTCACCCCGCCATTGTAGGTGGCGCGGCTTGCGCGGCTCCGGAGCGACCGGCCCGGACGGGCGCGGCCGCAGGGTGGCGGACGGCGGGTCGCGTGACCCGCCGTCGCGTGCTCAGCGTCGGGTCAGGACGCCTTGATCTGGTCGGCCGGCGGGGCCGAGATCGTGACCGGCTCGTCCCACTTCGAGAGGACGATGTCGATCTTCAGGCTGCCCTGGCTCGTCGAGGCGACCTCGACGGTGGCCCCGGCCAGGTGGTTCGTGTCCTTCTCGACACGGATCTGGAGCTTCAGCGAGCCGTCGGTCACCGGCAGGCTGCTGGCCTGCGCCCCGGCGATCTTGCTCAGCTCGTCGGCGGTCAGGTCGACGTTCACCGTGTAGCACTGCTTGGTGCCGCAGGCGACGTCCTCGCCCTTGACCGGCTCGATGCCCGGCTGCGTCAGCAGGTCGCCGACGTTGTCGATGGTCTTCCCGGTGTCGGTCGGGTCGACGCCGGCGGTGTCCGTGACGTCGCTGACCATGTACTGCGCGCCGGTGAGCGAGGTCTTCACGTAGGCCTTCTTGTCCACGACGATCACGTCGCCCGAGAGGCCCAGCAGGGCCGGCACGGTGAACGAGGCGTGGAGCGCCTTGTTGGCGATGTCGACATCGGCCGAGGCGGTCGTGCCGGCCAGGTTGAAGGACTGCGAGGTCCCGCTTCCCATGATGTCGCCGGAGATGTTGCCGTCGACGGTGGCGTCGGCGTGGAAGCTCTTGGCGCCCTCGGTGGCCTTGAGCGCGGCGTTGATGATGTCCGTCGGGGACGTGAGGGCCGGCGGCGGACGGGCGTGCCGCTGCAGGCGGTGAGCGAGATCGCGGCGACCGCGACGAGCGCGAGCACGGCGGGAAGTCGGCGGGACATGGGTCTCCTTCGATGAGCGCGGATGACAGCCGACAGCCTCACCGGGCCGGCCGATCCTGTCAAACGCCCGATGGTCCCGGTGCACGGTGGGGGTCGTCGCAAGGCGTTTGCAAGCGGCCCCGTGTCCTCGGTGACGCGCCCGCGGCCGACGCGGGTCCAGATTCCGTCGGTGGGAACCGGACGAGCCGCGCCACCCGACACGCAGAGGCCGTCGGTCATCGGCATCACGTCCGATGACGATCGCTACCGGGATTGCCGCCACCAGGCCATGGTGATCGCGGCCCGGGAGGACCTCGAGCTCATCCTCTACGACTGGGACGCCCCGCAGCTGCTCGGGGACCCGTTGCCCTCGTTCTGGTCGGCCGAGGGCACCGAGGAGGCCGTGCCCGACCGCCTCGACGAGGCGTGGCTCGAGAAGGCAGGGCGCGGTGAGGTGGCCGGCCAGGTCCGCGAGTCGACGGCCGCGGGGGTGCCGACCAGCGCCTGGCTGCCCTCGAAGCACGGGATGGACGCGATGGCCATGTATGCGCGCGACCACCTGGCTCGGACCGTGGTGGTCCCGCGCGATCTCGACGCCGACGGCCTCGGTGCCACGTTCAAGGGCATGCGGGTCGTGATCGTCTGACCATCGCGGACGCCGCCCGTCCCCGGTGCGGCTGAGGCCGTTGCACGGTTGCGGCAATCGGACGCCGTCGGGTCTGCACGGTCGAGCCGATGGTGCGAGGGACGATCCTTGTCACGATGCAGGGGTCCGGATGGCATCGTCCACCGAGCCTCACGGAAAGGAGGAACCAACACCCATGACGCAGCTCATCGCTCTCATCCCGTCGCTCCATCGTGACGAGGACGGCCAGGGTCTCGCGGAGTACGCGCTGATCCTCGCCCTCATCGCGATCGTCGCGATCGTCGCCCTCATCTTCCTGGGCGGCCAGGTCAGCACCATCCTGAGCAAGGTCGGCGCCTCGATCTAGTCGACGTTCCGAAACTGCTGGGAGACGACCGCCGGGGCCTTCGGGCTCCGGCGGTCGTCGCATGTCCGCCGCAGGACGAACGTTCTGGAATCCCGAAGCCCCCGGCGTCGCCGGGGGCTTCGATGGTGTCGCGAGGGGAACGGTCCGGACTAGAAGTCCATCCCGCCGCCGCCGTGGTCGTGGCCCGCCCCGGCGCCGGCCTTGTCCTTCTCGGGAAGGTCCGAGATGAGGGTTTCGGTCGTCAGGACCATGGCCGCGATCGATGCGGCGTTCTGGAGCGCCGAGCGCGTCACCTTGGCCGCGTCGACGATCCCCTTCTTGAAGAGGTCGCCGTACTCGCCGTTGAGGGCGTCGTAGCCGTGGCCGGCCTTGAGGCCCTTGACGTGCTCCACGACGACCTCGCCGGGGGCGCCGGCGTTCTCGGCGATCTGCCGTGCCGGGGCCTCGAGGGCCTTGCGCACGATCTGGACGCCGACGAGGGCGTCGCCCTCGAGCTTGATCTTGTCGAGCACCGGGATGGCCTGCAGGAGGGTGGTCCCACCGCCGGCGACGAGGCCCTCCTCGACGGCCGCACGGGTCGTCGAGAGCGCATCCTCGATGCGGTGCTTCTTCTCCTTGAGCTCGACCTCGGTGGCCGCGCCGACCTTGATGACCGCGACGCCGCCGGACAGCTTGGCGAGGCGCTCCTGGAGCTTCTCGCGGTCGTAGTCCGAGGTGGTGTCCTCGATCTGGGCCTTGATCTGGCTCATGCGGCCCTTGATCTGGTCGGCCTTGCCGTCGCCGTCGACGATGGTGGTGTCGTCCTTGGTGGCCACGACCCGGCGAGCCGAGCCGAAGTCCTCGATCGTGACAGAGTCGAGCTTGCGCCCGACCTCCTCGCTGATCACGGTGCCACCGGTCAGGATCGCGATGTCGCGGAGCATCTCCTTGCGGCGATCGCCGAAGCCCGGCGCCTTGACGGCGAGGACCTGGACGGTGCCACGGAGCTTGTTGACGACGAGGGTGGCGAGCGCCTCACCGTCGACGTCCTCGCTGATGATCACGGTCGGCTTGCCCTGCTGGACCGCCTTCTCGAGCGCCGGGAGCATGTCCGCGACGCTGGAGATCTTCTTGTCCGTGATCAGGATGAGCGGGTTGTCGAGGACCGCTTCCATGCGGTCGGGGTTCGTCACGAAGTACGCGGACAGGTAGCCGCGGTCGAACTGCATCCCCTCGGTGTATTCCTTCTCGAGGCCGAGCGACTGCCCTTCCTCGACGGTGATGACGCCGTCCTTGCCGACCTTGTCCATCACCTCGGCGATGACCTCGCCGACCTCGGGATCCGCGGCGCTGATGGCGGCGACGGCCGCGATCTGCTCGCGGTTGTCGACCGGGCGCGACTGCTTCTTGATCTCCTCGACGATCGCCTCGACGGCGGCCTCGATGCCGCGCTTGACGACCATCGGGTTGGCGCCGGCGCTGACGACGCGCAGGCCTTCGTTGACCATCGCCTGGCCGAGCACGACCGCGGTGGTCGTCCCGTCGCCGGCGACGTCGTCGGTCTTGGTCGCGACCTCCTTGAGGAGCTGCGCGCCCATGTTCTCGAACGGGTCGTCGAGCTCGATGTCGCGAGCGATGGTGACGCCGTCGTTGGTGATGGTCGGGGAGCCGAACTTCTTGTCGAGGACGACGTTGCGGCCCTTGGGGCCGATGGTCACCTTGACCGCGTCGGCGAGGCGGTCGACGCCGCGCTTCAGGGAACGACGAGCCTGCTCGTCGAAGATCAGTTGCTTAGCCAATTCGAGTGTCCCTCCAGGAACGTGGGGCGGATGCGCTGGCCGACGGCAGGGCCGTCAGTCGGCGACGATCGCCAGGATGTCCTTCTGACTGACGATGAGGAGCTCGTCGCCGTCGACCTTGAACTCGGTCCCGGCGTACTTGGCGTACAGGACCTTGTCACCGGCCTTGACGTCCATCGCCTCGCGCTTGCCGTCCTCGAGGATGCGGCCGGGTCCCGCGGCGATGATCGTGCCCTCCTGGGGCTTCTCCTTGGCGGTGTCCGGGAGGACGATGCCGCTCTTGGTCATCTCCTCGCGGGCGCTCGGCTTGATGACCACGCGGTCGCCCAGCGGGCTGAGCTTCTTCGCGGTCGCAGTGGCTTTGGCCAACGTGCAATCCCTCCTGTGGCGGCCGCCTGGCGGCCGTCGGGCATGATTGGCGGGCTGCGGACCGACCGGGAACGGGGTCGGACCGGGCATCCCGTGAACGCATCAGAGGCATCGTGCCGCGCTCGGTCCCGCGTCTCCCGCCGGTCCATGCCGGCGACGGTGCGGACGACCGTGCGATGACGGTCCAGCGATGCTTGGCACTCTCATGGGGAGAGTGCCAATACGGAGACTACCGAACGCGGACCCCCGCTGTCAACCTGAACGACCGCCCGAGCGGGGCTCGAGGCGGTCGTCGCGAGGGCGGTGCCGCGCGGTCGTGGGCGCCGCGCGGCCGATCTGCCTAGTGGGGGAAGGTCAGGACCACGTTCTGGCCGACCCGCTCGAGCGTGACGCAGCCCGGTCCGTCGAAGCCGACGTAGTAGCCCATCTGGCCCTCGAAGGCGTCGTACAGGGTCGCCTGGCGGAGCGCGGGCAGGGCGGGCTTCACGCTGGCCGGCCCCTGGTAGGTCTCCTGGCCCGCGTCGTTCTGCAGCGACATGTGCATGAACCGGACCTGGATGACCCGGTCGCCGTCCATCTTGATCGGCTTGCCGCTCGCGCCGTCGGTGTACGGCTTGGTCGCGACGGTCAGGTCGCCGACCGGCTGGCCGGCGGGGTTCCCGATCGACGACCGGCCGAAGATGAACGTCAGCGTGTCGGCGGTGTCGGAGGTGGCGACCTTCATGTCGAGCAGGCGATCCGAGGGCAGGTTGCCCTGCTGCTCCTCGACCGGGCAGGTCGTGGGGACCGGCGTCGCGGACGGGGATGCGGATGCGACGACGGTCGCGACCGGGCGACGGGCTGACCGCGGCGATCGATGCCGACGGAGTCGTCGACGGCGAGGCCGAGGGGGACCCGGACGGCGATGCCGGCGGCGGGGCGACCTGCGTGCAGGCGGCGACGGCGAGCAGCGGCGGCGACGAGCAGGCCGCCGCGGGCGAGATGGGGTTTGTGGCGCGGGAGTGGGCTCACGATGTCCTCCGAGGGCTCGGGAAGAGCCGATCATAGGTGGCGACAAGCGAGGAGCCGAGCTCCTCGATGGCGACCTGCCGTTGCTCGGCAAGCCACGCCCCTGTGACGCGGACCCACTCCGGTTCGTTGCGCGAGCGCGGCGCGCCGGGTGGCGCCAGGAACGGCGAATCGGTCTCGATGAGCACCCGGTCGAGCGGGACGAGGGCGGCGACCTCGGCCGAGGCCTCCTCCCCGGCCCGGAAGACGAGCCCCGAGAAGCTCACCGCCAGCCCGAGGTCGATGACCTGCCGGCCGTAGTCGAGCGGCCCGGAATACGAGTGGATGACCGCCGGCGGCCGCTCCCCGAACGCGGCCGACCAGCGGGCGTCGCCGACCCCGGCCGCCCGCAGCTCGGCGAGCAGCGCGTCCTGGGCGTCGCGCCGGCCGTCGGCCGAGCGGCAGTGGAGGATGGCCGGCTTCCCGGTCTCGAGGGCGAGCGCCAGGTTCCGGCGCAGGTTGGCGAGCTGGTCCTCGATCGGGCTGAAGACCCGGTCGTAGTCGAGGCCGGTCTCGCCGATCGCGACCACGCGATCGTCGTCGGCCAGGGCGGCCAGGCCGGCCCACGCCGCGTCATCCACCTTCGCGGCGTCGTGCGGATGGACCCCGACCGCGGCGTCGAGCCACGGGAAGCGGTCGACGATCGCGAGCGCGCGCTCGCACGAGGCGACGTTCCAGCCCGGGACGAGGATCCGCTCGACGCCGGCCAGCCGGGCGCCGCCGATGACGAGGTCGGCATCGCCCTCGAAGCGGTCGGCGTTGACGTGGCAGTGGCTGTCGACCAGGCGCATCCCGCGTCAGTCCGGCCCGGGCTCCGCGTCGAGGCGCGGGAAGAGCGGCTCGGGCGCGGTGACACGTCCCCCCTCCCCCGCGTGGCGGCCCCACGCCAGCTCCTCGAGGATGGGCGGGCCGCCGTTGCCGTCGGGGCCGTACGGGTACGTCGAAGCCGAGCTGGGCGAGCACGCGCGGCCCGGTGGCGGGCATGAACGGCGAGACGGCGACGCCGATCAGCCGGCAGGCCTCCACGAGGTCGCCGAGGACGCCCCGGAGCTGCGTGGCTGCCTCGTCGTCGCCGGCCTTCGCGGCCTTGGCGAGGTCCCACGGGCGCGCGGCGTCGACCATCTTGTTCGCCTGCGGCACGAAGCTGCCGATGAGCGTGTCGAGGGCCTCGTCGAGCAGGCAGCCGCCCACCGCGCCGGCGTAGCGGGCGGGGACGTCGGCCCAGGCGGCCGAGAGCCGGCCCTCGGTCACGGGCACGGGATCGGGCCGCTCCCCGTCGAGGTAGCGGTTGACCATGCTGACCGTGCGATTGACGAGGTTGCCGAAGTCGTTCGCGAGGTCGGCGTTGTAGCGGCGGACGAACGAGTCCCACGACACCTCGGCGTCGCGGTCGAACGGCACCTCGCGCAGGGCCACGTACCGGGCGCCGTCCTGGCCGAACGCGGCCACGAAGTCGTCGGGGTCGAGGAAGTTGCCCCGGCTCTTGCTCATCCGCTCGCCGCCGGCGGCGAGCAGCCAGCCGTGGACCCACACCTGTCGCGGCGGCTCGATGCCCGCGCTCCACAGCATCGCCGGCCAGAAGATCGTGTGGAAGCGGGCGATGTCCTTGCCGATGACGTGCAGGTCGGCCGGCCACCAGTGGGCGAACGCGTCCGGGTCGTCGGGGAAGCCGGCGCCCGTGATGTAGTTGATGAGCGCGTCGTACCAGACGTAGATCTTGCCGGCCGCCGGGTCCCACGTGCCGTCGGGGAGCTGCGACGACGAGCCGTCCTCGCGGATCGGGAACGGGATGCCCCAGTCGCCCGGCGTCCGCTCGCGGCTGATCGAGAAGTCCTCGAGGCCGCTGCGGATGAACCCGAGCATCTCGTTGCGCCGGAAGGCGGGCTGGACGAACTCGGGGTGGTCGGCGAAATGGCGCTCGAGGCGCTCCTGGTAGTTCGACAGCTTGAAGAACCAGTTCCGCTCCGTCAGCCACTGCAGCGGCACGCCCGGATGGTTCGGGCAGATCGTCCCCTGGGCGGTCTCGATGACGTCCGTCGCGTTCCGGAAGCCCTCGTTCGGGCAGTACCAGCCCTCGTAGGTGCCCGGGTAGATGTCGCCGTTGGCGTAGGCGCGGCGGACCATCTCCTGGGCAGCGCGGACGTGGTCGGGGTCCGTGGTCCGGATGAATCGGTCGGCGGCGATCCCGAGCGCCGCCTCGGACGAGTGGAACAGCGCCACCTTCTCGTCCACGAAGTCCTTGGTCGGGCGGCCCTCGTCGACGGCGGCCTGGGCGATGTTGATCGAGTGCTCGTCGGTGCCCGTCTGGAAGCGCGTGTCGTCGCCCAGCATGCGATGCCAGCGCGCGATCGCGTCGGCGCCGATGACCTCGTAGAGGGTATGGATCCCCGGCTTGTTGTTCGCGTACGCGATCGAGGTGGTCAGGTAGAAGCGGGGCCGGTCGCTCATGGGAGCGAGATGGTAGCAGTCGGGCGAGGCGCGCTCAGCGGGCCCCGTGGGCGGGGACCGGCTCGGCGCGGTCGTCGGCGGCCGCTGCCTGCCGGAACGGGCGGGTCATGAGGAGGGCGCCGCCCGCGACCATGGCCGCGGCGATGCAGGCGAAGCCCCAGCCGAGCGAGGTGGCGACCACGATGGCCCCGAGCGAGAGGTTGGCGACGACGCCGCCGACCTGGAGGGCGAGCGACTCGACCGATAGCAGCGTCGTCCGCTGGGCGGCCGCGACGCGTCCGTGGAGCAGCTCCGACGTGAGCGGCCCGCCGACCCCGAGCAGGAGGTAGACGGCGACGTAGCCCGCGCCGACCAGGGCGAGGATCGGGCTGGCCACGAGCAGGATGGCCCCACCGGCCGCCAGGGACGCCAGGGCCGCCGCGCGAGCGCCGCCGAGGCGGCGGGCGACGGCCGGTGCGAGCGCCGATCCGGCGGCGTTGGCCGCGAACGCGGCTGCCGCGAAGATGCCGTAGACCCGGCTCGCCTGCGACTCCCCGCCGAGCAGGCCGGCGAACGTGCCCGGGGCGAGCAGCTCGATGCCGGCGAGCACGACGCCGAGCAGGCCGGCGCGGACCATCAGCCGGCGCAGCATCGGGTCACCGAACCCGAGCCGCAGACCCTCGCGGATCGTGCTCGGGACGCCGCCGGCGATCGCCCGGACGCCGACCCAGGCGGGTCGCCGCTCATGGACGACCAGGAGCACCGCGATCGCATTGGCCGCGGTCATCGCGGCGGCCAGCAGGACCGGCACGGAGAGCCCGATGATCGGGCCCGACGCGAGCGACGGCCAGATCGCGAGGCAGATCGCCGGCAGGAGCCCGCCGATGACCGCCCCCAGCCCGAGCGCGAGCGCCTCGGCCGCCTGGCCGCGCGCCAGCCCGTGCCGGACCGATGCCTCGGGGTCGAGCGCGTGGGTCGCGTCGACATACCAGGCGTCGAGCGGCCCGGACCCCAGCGCACGTCCGATCGCGCCGAGCACCATCGCGAGCGCGAACAGCGGGACGTCCTGCGCGACCGCGGCCACGAGCATCGACACGGTCGTCGCGATCGCGGCTGCGACGAGGACGGTGCGCCGCCCGACCACGTCGGCGAGCCCGCCGGTCGGGAGCTCCAGGGCGATCGTCACGATCCCGTAGATGGCGTAGAGGCCGCCGATCACGGCCAGGTCGAGGCCGCGCGCCTGCATCAGCAGGACGTTGACCGGGATCGTCGAGCCCGATCGGGAACCAGCGGAGCGCCGACAGGAGCGCGAAGCGGCGGACCAGGCCGGCCGGGGTCGCGGGCATCAGACGAGGTCGTCCGGATGGATCGGGACCGCCTGGATGTGGATGGAGACGATCTCGGCACCCGGTTCGGCGGCCGACTCGCGCTCGGCTTCGGCGGCCAGCTCGAGGAAGCGCTCGACGAAGCGGCGCGTCGCCGCCGGCGTCAGACGGACCTCGACGTCACTCGTGCCGGCCGCGCCGAGCCACTCGCGGTCCCACTCGAGCCGGCGTTCGCGCCACTGGTGGTCTCGCTTCAGCAGCCAGTGCACCTGCAGGTCGTGCATCGCGTCCGAGGCCTCGCGGCCTTCCGGCTGGTCCACGAAGTCCGCGTCGTCCCAGGACGTGAGCTTGGCCGCGGCGCGCCAGCGGCGCTCCCGCTTCGACGGCTGCTCTTCGTCCTCCACGATGAACCCGTAGCGCTCGAGCTGGCGGAGGTGGTAGCTCGTCGATCCGCTCGACTCGCCGAACCGGGCGCCAAGCTCCGTCGCGGTGGCCGGTCCCTCGTGGCGCAGCGCGCCGAGCAGCCGCGCCCGGAGCGGATGGGCGATGGCGCGCAGCGCCTCGACCTCGGTGACCCTGGTGCGATCCCATGTGTCCATGGGTCGTATCCTAACCGCAAAGAGTCCTTTGCACAAGTCTCTTTGCAAAATCGTCTTTGCGGTGCGGGTCAGGCGGGCGCGTCGCTCCGGTCCACGAACGGCGCCCGCCATTCGGGCGCCTCGAACGGCGGCGCCCAGTACACGGTCTCGCGGCGGACGAGGCCGTCGCGCAGCTCGATCAGGTCGATGCAGTGGTAGACGACGCCGTCGGGATAGGTCATCACCCAGGCCCCCCACCAGTGGTCGCCGCTGCCCGAGACACGGACCACCGTGTTGCCGGCCGAGACGACCCAGCGGTCCTCCGCCCCGACGACCCGGTCCACGACCATCGTCGGCTTGCCACCCGGGTAGCCCTCGACGACGGCGGCGAAGGCATCGTTGCCGACCACCCGCTCGCCCGATTGCGGCCACATCGTCACCCAATCCGGGTGGCGCAGCCGCGTGAGCGTCTCGAGGTCGTTGGCGGCCGCCGCGGCCGCGTACTCGCGAACGATCTCCTCGTTGGTCCGGGCCACGCTGCTCTCCGCTACGTGGTCCGATCGTAGACCCGGGTGCGTGCCGTCACAAGCCCGCCGCGACCCGCGGCGCGACCTCAGTGGCGGAAGTGGCGCGACCCGGTGATGAGCATCGTGCCGCCGGCGGCGTCCACGACCGCGACCGCCTCGGCGTCGCGCATCGAGCCGCCGGGCTGGGCGAAGGCCGTGACGCCCGCGGCGAGGCACGCCTCGATGGCGTCCGGGAACGGGAAGAACGCGTCGGACCCGCAGGCGGCGCCTGCCGTCGCGTCCGGCCCGAGCATCGCGTGGGCCTTGGCCACCGCCTGGCGGGCGGCGTCCACGCGCGAGGTCTGCCCGCTCCCCATCCCCACCAGCCGCCGGTCCTTCACGAGCACGATGGCGTTCGACGTCACGCCGCGGACCAGCCGCCAGGCGAGGTCGAGGTCGACCTGCTCGGCATCGGTCGGGGGGCGCCGCGTGGCGCACGTCCAGGTGCTCGCGACGTCGCTGACGATGTCCGGCGCCGTGACGAGGACGGCACCGCCCGCGGTCCGGATCGAGCCGGTCGGGGCGGCGGCCGCAGCCGGCACGGGCTCGTCGTCGGCGAGCGCGGGATCGAGGAGCACGCGCAGGTTCGGCTTGGTGGCGAGGACCTCGAGCGCATCGGCGTCGAAGGCTGGGGCGACCACGATCTCGAGGAAGATCGAGACGAGCCGCTCGGCGACGGCCCGGTCGACCGGGCGCGTCAGCGCCACGACCCCGCCGAACGCGCTGACCGGATCCGCCTCCAGGGCGGCATCCCACGCCGCCAGCAGCGTCGGGCGTTCCGCGGCGCCGCACGGGTTGGTGTGCTTGACGATGACGACCGCTGGGCCGCGCAAGGCCCGGCCGAGCGCCGCCGCGGCGGCGGCGTCGAGCACGTTGTTGTACGAGAGCGTCTTGCCCTGGAGCGGCGGCCGCTCCTCGCCGAAGACCCCGTCGGCCGCCGTCGTCCCCGGCCGGCGGTAGCGCGCCGCCGGCTGGTGCGGGTTCTCGCCGTAGCGGAGCGTCTCGACCTTCTCGAGCGGCACGGTCAGCCGGGCCGGGTACGGATCGCTCGCGCCGGGCAGCCCCGGCTCGTCGGGGAGTGCCAGGCCGGCCGCGGCCATGCGGGCCGGCAGCTCGGCCGCGATCCGGGCGTCGTACGCCGCCGTGTGGGCGAACGCCTCGAGGGCGAGGGCGCGCCGCAGCGCGTCATCGATGCCGCCGGGCGCGTCGAGCGCCGCGAGGATCGCGTCGTAGCGGGCCGGGTCGGTGACGATCGCGACGCTCGCGTGGTTCTTGGCCGCGGCCCGGACCATCGACGGCCCGCCGATGTCGATCTCCTCGATCAGCCCGTCCACGGTGATCCCCGGCCGCTCGAGCGCGGCCGCGAACGGATACAGGTTCGAGACGACGAGGTCGAACGGGGCGATGGCGGCGGCGAGGATCTGCTGCCGGTGGTCGGCGAGCCGACGGTCGGCGAGGAGGCCGCCGTGGATCCGCGGATGGAGCGTCTTGACCCGGCCGTCGAGCATCTCGGGGAAGCCGGTGACGGCGCCGACGTCGGTGACGGGCAGCCCGGCATCGCGGAGCGCCTTGGCGGTGCCGCCGGTCGAGACGAGCTCGAACCCGTGCGCCACGAGACCGCGTCCGAGGTCGACCAGGCCGGTCTTGTCGTACACGGACAGCAGCGCGCGGCGCGGGACCGGGACCGCGGCATCGGCGCGCTCGAGGTCGAAGCGCACGTGCCGGCCGTCGGGCGCGACCGACACGGCGCCGCGCCAGCAGCATCGCCACCGCGCGCGGCAGCAGCCGGTGCTCCACGGCGCGGATCCGGGCGTGCAGGGCGTCCTCGTCGTCGCCCGGCAGGACCGCGACCGCGTCCTGGGCGACCACCGGTCCCCCGTCGAGGGTCTCGTCGACGAGGTGGACCGTCGATCCCGGTGACGGCGACGCCATAGGCGAGGGCGTCGCGGACCGCATGGGCGCCCGGAAAGGCCGGGAGCAGGCTGGGGTGCGTGTTGAGGATGCGGCCCTCGAACGCGGCGAGGACCGACGGTCCGACGATCCGCATGTAGCCGGCGAGGACCACGACGTCCGGCGCGGCATCGGCCAGGGTCACGGCGAGCGTCGCGTCGTCGCCGCCGGGCACGAGGGCGGTCTCGATCCCCTGCTCCGCGGCCCAGTCGAGCGCCGGGCAGGCCCGGTCCGCGAACACGAGGACGATCTCGCCGCCGAGCTCGCCCCGCGACGCGGCCGCGTGGAGCGCCCGGAGGTTGGAGCCGGCGCCCGAGACGCCGACCGCGATGCGACCGGTCATGCCACGGTCTCGAGGGCGCCCTCGACGTAGCGCGCGTCGCCGACCGCGGCCGCGTCCACGACCTCCCCGACGATGGCCGCCGGGATCCCCTGCCCTGCCAGCGAGGCCACCGCGGCCGAGACGGCCCCCGGCGGCACGACCACCACCATGCCGATCCCGCCGTTGAACGTCGCCCGCAGCTCGTCGTCGTCGAGCCCGCCGAGCGCCCCGAACAGGCGCATGACCGAGGGCATCGGCCAGCGGGACGGATCGAGCCGGGCCGCGAGCCCGGCCGGCAGCGCCCGCGGCACGTTCCCCGGCAGCCCGCCGCCGGTGATGTGGGCGAGGCCGTGGATGTCGGCGCCGGCGGCAACGACCGCCTCGCGAGCCGCCAGCACGGCGCGAGCGTAGATGCGCGTCGGCGTCAGCAGGACCTCGCCGAGGGTCGCCATCGACTCGTGCGGGGCGCGAGCCAGCTCCGCGTCGGCCTCGGCGTCGCCGAGCGTCCGGCGGAGCCGCTCCTGGTACGGGCCCCGCGAGGTCGAGGTCCCACTGGGCGAGCAGCGCCCGCACCAGCGAGTAGCCGTTCGAATGCAGCCCGGAGGACGGCGAGCCCGAGGATCACGTCGCCAGCGCGGGCCGCGGTGCCGTCGATCGCGCGCGAGCGCTCGACGACGCCGATGCAGGTGGCGGCCAGGTCGAACGAATCGGCCTCCATGAGCCCGGGGTGCTCGGCGGTCTCGCCGCCGACGAGCGCGCAGCCGGCGTCCCGGCAGCCCGCGGCGACCCCGCCGACGAGCTCGGCGACGGCGACCGGGTCGAGCTGCCCGACGGCGACGTAGTCGAGGAAGGCCAGCGGCTCGGCGCCGGTGCACACGACGTCGTCGGCGCACATCGCCACGAGGTCGATGCCGATGGTGTCGTACCGGCCGACGGCCGCCGCGATCGCGGTCTTGGTCCCGACGCCGTCGGTCGACGCGATGAGCAGCGGCTCGCGATAGCCCGGCGGGATCGAGAAGGCGCCGCCCGAACCCGCCCAGGCCGCCGACGACCTCGGGGCGGCGCGTCGACTCGACGTGGGCGCGCATCAGCTCGACGGCCCGCTCGCCGCCCGCCACGTCGACGCCGGCCTGGCGGTATGCCCGGCGCGTGTCAGCCACCGGCGACCACGGGCTCCTCGAGGACGAACTTGCGCGCTGGCGGCGTCGTACGGGACCGGCTCCGGGTAGTTGCCGTCGAAGCAGGCGAAGCAGAACTGCTCGTACGGCAGGTCGAGCGCCGCGAGCACGCCGCGGATCGACAGGTAGCCGAGCGAGTCGGCGCCGATGAACTCGCGGATCTGGGCCTCGTCGTGCGTGGCCGCGATCAGCTCGGTCTCGATCGAGGTGTCGATGCCGTAGAAGCACGGGTGGTAGATCGGCGGGGCGCTGATCCGGACGTGGACCTCGGTCGCGCCGGCCTTGCGGAGCAGCTCGACGATCCGCTTCGTGGTCGTGCCGCGGACGATCGAGTCGTCCACGACGATGAGCTTCTTCCCGTTGACGACCTCGCGGAGCGGGTTGAGCTTGATCGTCACGCCGCGATGGCGCAGGCCCTGCGACGGCTGGATGAACGTCCGTCCGGCGTAGCGGTTCCGGTACATGCCCTCCCGGTACGGCTGGCCCGACGCCTCCGCGAACCCCGCGGCCGCCGGCGCGCCGGTATCGGGCACCGGCATGACGAGGTCGGCCTCGACCGGGTGCTCGATGCGCGAGCTGCTCGCCCATCCGGCGGCGGACCTCGTAGAGGTTGCGCCCCTCCATGTACGAATCGGGGCGGGCGAAGTAGATGAGCTCGAACACGCACAGCGCGGGCGTCGCCGCCGCGTAGCGCACCGACCGCGGGGCGTGGCCCTGCTCGAGGATCACGATCTCGCCGGGCTCCACGTCGCGGACGTACTCCGCGCCGACGATGTCGAGCGCCGCGGTCTCCGACGAGAGGCACCAGCCGGCCGACGCGTCGTCGTCGATCCAGAGCCCGTCGTCCGGGCCGCCGGGGCGCGGCGCCCGTGGCAGCTTCCCGAGCACGAGCGGCCGGAAGCCGTGCGGGTCGCGGACGCCGATGACGCGGCGCTCGTCGAGGACCACGAGGCTGAACGCCCCGCGGACGCGCGGCAGCACCTGGACCATCGCCTGGACCGTGTCCGCGGCGGGCTCATCGGCGAGCAGCGCGGTCAGCAGCTCGGTGTCGGTGGAGGCCGGCAGCCGGGAACGGCCGCCCTCGAGCTGCGTCAGCAGGTCCCGCGTGTTGACCAGGTTCCCGTTGTGGCCGATCGCGATCGCCCGCCGCGGCCCGCGCCGGTAGGTCGGCTGGGCGTTCTCCCAGATCGTCGAGCCGGTCGTCGAGTACCGGCAGTGGGCGATGGCGAGCCCGCCGCGCAGGCTCGGCAGCCGGCGCTCGTCGAGGACCGTGCTGATCATGCCGAGGTCCTTGTAGAGCATCAGCTGGTCGCCGTCGCTGACCGCGATCCCGGCCGACTCCTGGCCGCGGTGCTGGAGCGCGAACAGCCCGAGCGTCGCGATCGCCGCCGCGTCCGTCGGCTCGGAACCGCGCGGGACGACCGCCCCGAAGACACCGCACATGGGTCAGCCCTCCCAACCCAGGGCGCGGGCGAGCCCGTGCTCCCAGGCGTGACGAAGGTCGGCGAGCGGGACCTCCAGCGCATCGGCGATCCGACTGCCGCGTTCCTCGGCGGATCCGGTGGCCCCGATCCCGGCGAGCTCGATGACCAGCCGGTCGCCCCCGACGGACCCGATCGACTCGACCGGGAGGCCGTGCTGGCGGGCCAGGAGCTCGATGGCCGGCGCGAACCGCGGCCGGCAGGTCACGACGAGGCGCGACGGGCTCTCGCCGAACAGGTCGACCGCCGGCGAGTGCGCCACGGCGACCCGCGTCACCGCGCCGAGGCCGCCCCACATCGCGCCCTCGGCGATGGCGACCGCCAGCCCGCCGCCCGAGACGTCCTGCGCCGAGGCCACGAGGCCGCGCGCGATCGCCTCGCGGATGAACGCCTGGAGCCTGGCCTCGCGGACGAGGTCGAGCGCGGGCGGGTCGTCGTCGGCGGCGCCCGCCAGCCCCGCGTACGCGGATCCGGCCAGGCCCGGCGTCGCCTCGCCGACGAGGAGGATCGTGTCGTGCGCCTGCTCGAACGCCGGGCCCACGAGCGTGGCGACGTCGTCGAGCAGCCCGACCACGCCGATCTCCGGCGTCGGGGCGATCGAGCCCGTCGGCAATTCGTTGTAGAGCGAGACGTTGCCGCCCGTCACGGGCAGCCCCAGCGCCAGGCACGCGTCGGCCAGGCCGCGCACGCCTTCGGTCAGCTGCCAGAAGGCCTCGGGCCGGGTCGGGTCGCCGTAGTTGAGGCAGTTCGTCACGCCGAGCGGGCGCGCGCCGGTGATCGAGACGTTCCGGGTCGCCTCGGCGACGCGAGAGCGCCGCCCCGAGCCACGGATCCGATCGACGCCCACGGCCTGGTTGCCGTCCGTGGTCGCGACGAGCGCCTTGGTCGTGCCCTTGACGCGGAGGACCGCGGCGCCGCGACCCGGGCCGGCGACCGTGTCGGCGCCGACCGTCGAGTCGTACTGGTGGAAGACCTCGTGGCGCGACGAGAGGTTCGCCGAGCCGAGCAGCGCGAGCAGCACGGCGCCGGGGTCCATCCCCCGCTCCGGCAGGCGGTCGACCGGCTCGATCGGCGCGCCCGGCGCCGGCGCGGCGCGCTGGTGGGTCGGGCGCATCGCGACGCGCTGGTGGACGATGGCGTCGCTCGTGAGCGCGCTGGCCGGGATGCGCGCGATCTCGACGGCGCCGGGGTTCGGTCGTCCGTCGGCGTCCAGCCCGCCCTCGACGATCGCGATGTCGCCGTCCGCGGTCACGCGGCCGATGATCGCGACCGGCAGGCCCCAGCGGGTGCAGACCTCGCGGACCTCCTCCCACTTCGCGGGCAGGACGGCCGCGCACATCCGCTCCTGCGACTCCGAGATCATCACCTCGAACGGCTCGAGGCCGGGCTCGCGCCGCGGGATCGCGTCGAGGTCGACGAGCATCCCGGTCCCGCCCCGGTCCGCGGTCTCCGAGGTCGCGCAGGTGATCCCGCCGGCGCCGAGGTCCTGGAGGCCCTCGACCAGCCCGCGCTCGATGAGCTCGAGGCTGGCCTCGATCAGCAGCTTCTCCGCGAACGGGTCGCCGACCTGGACGCTCGGGCGCTTCGACGGGTCGTCGTCGGTGAAGGTCGCGCTCGCGAGGACCGAGGCGCCGCCGATCCCGTCGCGGCCGGTCGCGGACCCGAACAGCACGACCAGGTTGCCCGGCCCGGGCGCCGCGGCCAGGGTCAGCAGCCGCTCCTCCATGCAGCCCGATGGCCATGACGTTCACGAGCGGGTTGCCCGCGTACGTCGGGTCGAACACGAGCTCGCCGCCGACCGTCGGCACGCCGACGCAGTTGCCGTAGCCGCCGACCCCGCGCGACGACGCCGTTCACGAGGTGCCGCGTCCGGGCGTCGGCCGGGTCGCCGAACCGGAGGGCGTCGAGGACCGCGATCGGCCGGGCGCCCATCGTGAAGATGTCGCGCAGGATCCCGCCGACGCCGGTCGCGGCGCCCTGGTAGGGCTCCACCGCGCTCGGGTGGTTGTGGGACTCGATCTTGAACGCGACCGCCAGGCCGTCGCCGATCGAGATGACGCCGGCGTTCTCGCCGGGACCGGCGACGACGCCCTCGCCCGCGGTCGGGAGCGTCCGCAGCAGCGGCTTCGAGCTCTTGTACGAGCAGTGCTCGCTCCACATGACGCTGAACATCGCGAGCTCGAGGTCGTTCGGGTCGCGCCCGCCCAGCCGGTCGCGGATGGCGCTCGAGCTCGTCGTCGGTCACGCCCAGACGGCGGTGCAGCGGCTCGACCTCGCGCTCCATGACGGTCATCGGCCGCCGACCGCGACCAGGTCCGCGTTGGCCGCGCGACCGGCGCTCTCGACGAGCGAGCGGATGATGCCGGCGCCGTCGTCCGAGCCGAGGACCGCCTCGGCGGCCCGCTCCGGATGCGGCATCAGCCCGGCGACGTTGCCGGCCGCGTTGATCACGCCGGCGATCGCGCGGAGCGAGCCGTTCGGGTTGGCGGCGCTCTCCGGTCCGGCGACCGCGCCGTCCGCATCGACGTAGCGGAACAGCACGCCGTCCGCGGCCTCCAGCTCGTCGAGGGCGGCCTCGTCGGCGAAGTAGCAGCCCTCGCCGTGGGCGACCGGCATGCGCAGCGGCCGGCCGATCTCGAGCGCGTGGGTGAACCGCGTGTCGAGGCGCTGGGCCGCGATGCGGACCTCCTGGCCGGCGAACCGCAGCGAGGCATTGCGCAGCAGGGCGCCGGGCACGAGGTGGGCCTCGGCGAGGACCTGGAAGCCGTTGCAGATGCCGAGGACCAGGCCGCCGTCGTTCGCGAAGGCGGTCACGGCGCGCATGACCGGGCTGAACCGCGCGATCACGCCCGCACGAAGGTAGTCGCCATAGGCGAAGCCGCCGGGCAGGATCACCGCGGCGACACCCTCGAGCGACGCCTGCTCGTGCCACAGGACGACCGGCTCCGCCCCGGCCAGGTCGAGCGCGTGGACCGTGTCCCGATCGCAGTTGCTGCCCGGGAAGACCACGACGCCGATCCGCACGCCCATCGTCAGCCCTGCCCGGCCGTGACGAGCGACGAGGTCGCGCCGAGCGGCTCGATCGCGTACGCCTCGATCAGCGGGTTCGAGAGCAGCTCCGAGGCGAGGCGCTCGACGACCGCCTGGGCCGCCTGGGCGTCGTCGGCGTCGACGGTCATCTCGACCCGCCGGCCGACGCGGACCGCGCTCACGCCATCGATCCCGAGGTGGCCGAGGCTGCCCTCGACCGCCCGACCCTGCGGGTCGAGGATGCCGGCCTTCGGCAGGACGTTGACGGCGAACCGGAAGCTGGTCATGGGGCGATGACATCCTCCTGCAGGTAGCGCTCGAAGCTGGCGCCGGTGATCCGTTCGTAGGCGTCGACGTAGCGGGCGCGGGTGCCGGCCACGATCTCGTCGGGCAGCGCCGGACCCGGCGCGGTCTTGTCCCAGGGCTGGGCTCAGCAGCCAGTCGCGGACGAACTGCTTGTCGAAGCTCGCCTGCGCGCGACCCGGCTCGTAGGTCGCGGCATCCCAGAACCGCGACGAGTCGGGCGTCAGTCGACCTCGTCGATCGAGGATGCGAGCTCGCTCGGCGGTCCGGGCGGTCGCCAGGTCATGCCGCCCGAACTCGAACTTGGTGTCGGCGAGCAGGATCCCGCGCCGCTCGGCCACGGCCGCGCCGTAGCCGTAGAGGCGCAAGCGCCTCGTCGCGGATCCGTTCGGCCAGCCCGGCCGCACCCGGGTCGCCGGCGCCGGCGATGTGGTCGATCATCTGGTCGAAGGTCGATGTTCTGGTCGTGCTCGCCATCCTCGGCCTTCGTCGCCGGCGTGAAGATCGGCTCGGGCAGTCGGTCGCTCTCGCGCAGCCCGGCGGGCAGCGGGATCCCGCAGACGGTCTGACTCGCCTGGTACTCGACCCAGCCCGAGCCGGCCAGGTAGCCCCGCACGACCGCTTCGATGGGCACCACCGACGCGCGGCGGCAGATCATGATCCGGCCGCGGAGCTCCTCGAGCGGCCCCAGTCGACGCGCTCCTGATGGCCCGCGGCGTCGATCTCGGCTCGTGGGTCGCCGCCAGGACCGCCGGGTCCGTATCGAGCAGGTGGTTCGGGACGATCGACCGCCGGTCTCCGCGAACCAGAACCGGGACAGGCCGGTGAGGACCCGGCCCTTGTCCGGGATCATCGATGGGCAGGACGACGTCGAACGCGCTGATCCGGTCGCGACGCGACGCAGCAGCGATCCGGCCGTCGTTGAGCCGGTAGAGGTCGCGGACCTTGCCGGAGCGGAGGTAGGACTCAGCCAGCATCGGGCACCCTCGCGTGCTGTGGGGCGGTGTCGCGTCGGGCGACGATCGCGGCCTCGAGGCCGTCGAGGCGGGCGATCACCTCGGGGACGTGGTGGAGGAACGACGCGTCATCGAAGCAGGCGTCGAGCTGGGTCAGCGTCAGCCGCTGGGCCACGGCCGGGTCGACCGCCAGGAGGTCGCGCAGCGGGGCGCGCTCGTCGGCCGCGCGAAGGGCCGCGCGCTGCACGACCGCGTAGGCGTCCTCGCGCGACAGGCCGCCGTGCTCGACGAGGGCGACCAGCACGTTCGACGACGCGTGCAGGCCATAGCCGCGGGCGATGTTCTCGCGCATCCGCTCGGAGCGGACCAGCAGCCCCTCGACCAGCCCGGTCATCCGCACGAGCATGTAGTCGAGGACGATCGTCGCGTCGGGGAGGATCACCCGCTCGGCGCTCGAGTGGCTGATGTCGCGCTCGTGCCAGAGCGGCTGGTCCTCGAACGCGGTGCCCGCGTACCCGCGCAGCAGCCGGGCGAGGCCCGCGATGCGCTCGGACAGGATCGGGTTCCGCTTGTGGGGCATCGCGCTCGAGCCCTTCTGGCCGGCCGCGAACGGCTCCTGGAGCTCGCCGATCTCGGTGTGCTGGAGGTTGCGGATCTCGGTGGCGAACCGCTCGAGCGAGCCGCCGAGGATCGCGATCGCGGCGAGCAGGGCGGCGTGCCGGTCGCGCTGGACGATCTGGGTGCTGACCGGGTCCGTGCGGAGGCCCAGCGCGGCGAGCACCTCGGCCTCGATGTCGGGGCCGAGATGGCTGTACGTCCCGACCGGACCGGAGATCTTGCCGGTGCCGATCTCGTCGACCGCCGCCGCCAGCCGCGTCCGCCCGCGATCGACCTCGAACGCCCAGCCGGCGAGCTTGTGGCCGAGGGTGGTGGGCTCGGCATGGACCGAGTGGGTCCGGCCCATCATCACGGTCTCCGCCTCGGCTCGCGCGCGGACGACGATCGCGGCCGCGAGCCGGTCCGCGTCGTCGAGCAGCCGCCGCCCGGCGGCCTGGAGCTGGAGCGCCAGGCCCGTGTCGACGACATCGCTGCTGGTCAGGCCGAGGTGCAGGAAGCGGCCCTCCGACCCGACCGTCTCGGCGACCTGGCTGACGAAGGCGATGACGTCGTGGTCGGTGGTCCGCTCGATCTCGGCGATCCGCTCGACATCGACACGGGCGCGCGTCTCGAGCGCGGCGAGCGCATCGGCCGGGATGAGCCCGCGACCCGCCTGCGCGCGGGCGACCGCGAGCTCGACGCGGAGCATCGCCTCGAAGCGCGCCTGCTCCGACCAGATCGCCCCCATCTCGGCGAGGGTGTAGCGCCGGATCATCGGACGGCTCCGGCGAGGGATGGCGGGACTCACGACGGCGGCGTCGGTCGCGCCGATGTCGTGGCGGCGCTGCCGGCCATCCCAGCGGATCGCGTCCGCGGCCCGTTCGGCCTGGTCGCGCGCGGCGGTCAGGTCCGAGCCGCGTCCGACGACCGAGAGCACGCGCCCGCCGGCCGTCCGGACGGTCCCGTCGGCATCGATGGCGGTCCCGGCATGGAAGGCCAGCGCCCCGGTCGACGCGGCCGTCTCCGAGCCCCTCGATCGCGTCGCCGCGACGTGGCGCGTCCGGATAGCCCGCGGCCGCGAGGACGACCGCGACCGTCGCGCCCGGGAAGACGGGGAGCCGCGCATCCGCGAGACCGAGGGCCTGGGACGCGCGCGCCAGGTCGCCGCGCGCCGCCGCCAGGAGCAGCGGCCCGAGCGCCACGGCCAGCCGCGGCAGGATGGCCTGCGTCTCGGGGTCGCCGAAGCGGGCGTTGCACTCGAGCAGGACCGGTCCGTCGGCGGTCAGCATCAGGCCGGCGTAGAGCGCGCCACGGAACGGCGTCCCGCGCCGGGCCAGCTCGGCGAGGATCGGGCGGTGGAACGCCTCGACGAGCGCGGGGATCTCGTCGTCCGGCAGGTCGGCGAGCGGGCTGTAGGCGCCCATGCCCCCGGTGTTCGGGCCGCGATCGCCGTCGGCGAGCCGCTTGTGGTCGCGCGACAGCGGGCAGCGCCAGCGCCTCGCGGCCGTCGCACAGCGCGATCAGGCTGGCCTCGCGGCCGTCGAGCCGCTCCTCGACCACGACCCGGGCGCCCGGCGCGTCCAGCACGCCGGCGATCGCCGCCTCGGCCTCGGCCAGGTCGTCGCAGACCGTCACGCCCTTCCCGGCCGCCAGCCCGTCGTCCTTGACGACGACCCGTGCGCCGTCCGCGTCGAGCGTCCGGGCGAAGGCCACCGCCGCATCGGCATCCTCGAACGCTGCGCCTCGCGCCATGCGGACGCCGGCCGCGGCCGCGACCTCGTGGCAGAACGCCTTGCTGCTCTCGATCCGCGCGGCGGCGGCGGTCGGGCCGAAGACCGCGATCCCCGCGGCGACGAGCGCATCGGCCACGCCGGCCGCCAGCGGCGCCTCCGGCCCGACGACGACCAGCTCGACCGCCTCTCGCCGTGCGAGCGCGACCACCGCGGCCCCGTCGAGCGGGTCGACGTCGGCGCGGCGCACCCGCGGCTCGCGGGCGATGGCGTCGCTCCCCGGGGCGACGATCACCTCGTTGACGCCCGGCTCCGACCCGAGCTTCCAGGCCAGCGCGTGCTCGCGGCCGCCGCTCCCCACGATGAGGATCCGGGTCGGCATCAGCAGGCTGGCCGTGCTCACGCCGGGATCCCCGCCCGGTTCCGCATCGGGCGCCAGGCCCGCTCGATGGTCTGCGTCCGCTCCGGCCCGACCGACAGCAGCACGATCGGGACGCCGGCGTGCGCCTCGATGGCGCTCACGTAGCGCCGCGCGTTCTCGGGCAGGTCGCCCAGCGAGCGGACGCCGTTGATCGGCTCGGCCCAGCCGGGGAACTCCTCGTAGATGGGCGTCGAGCGCGCGAGCGCGCGGCCGCTCGACGGCCAGACCTCGACCCGCTTGCCGTCGATCTCGTAGGCGACGCAGAGGCGGATCGTCTCGATGCCGGAGAGGATGTCGAGCTTGTTGAGCATGATCGAGCTCACGCTGTTGACCGCGACGGCGTAGCGGAGCGGGACGGCGTCGAACCAGCCGACCCGGCGCGGCCGCCCGGTGACGGTCCCGAACTCGTGGCCGCGGTCCGCGATCCCGGCGCCGATCTCGTCATGGAGCTCGGTCGGGTACGGCCCCGAGCCGACGCGGGTCGAGTAGGCCTTCATGACGCCGATGACCTCGTCGACCTGGAGCGGCCCGATGCCGCCGCCCGTGCAGGCGCCGCCGGCGACCGGGTTGGACGAGGTCACGAACGGATAGCTGCCGTGGTCGAGGTCGAGGAGCGTGCCCTGCGCGCCCTCGAGCAGCACGTGCTCGCCGCGGGCGAGGGCCGCCTGGACGAGCCACGTCGTGTCGTCGAGGTGCGCCTTCAGGCGCTCGCCCCAGCCGAGCGCCTCGTCGACGAGCGCGTCCGCCTCGAACGGCTCGGCGCCCATCGAGCGCAGCAGGACGTTCTTGTCGGGGAGCAGGCGCCCGATGCGCTCGCGGAGGACGGCCTCGTCGAGGAGGTCCTCCATGCGCAGGCCCGAGGCGCCACGCGCGGTCGCCGTAGGTCGGTCCGATGCCGCGGCCGGTCGTGCCGACCTTCGCGCCGTCGAGCCGGGCCTCGTTCGCCTGGTCCAGGGCGATGTGGTACGGCATGATCACGTGCGAGCTGCGGCTGACCCGGACGCGGCTGACGTCGATCCCGCGCGACGCGAGCATGTCGAACTCGCCGATCAGCGTGACCGGGTTGACCACGACGCCGTTGCCGATGACCGAGGTGATGTGCGGGTACAGCACGCCGGACGGCGTGAGCCGGAGCTTCAGGACCTCGTCGCCGCTGACGACCGTGTGGCCGGCGTTGTCGCCGCCCTGGTAGCGGACGACCATGGCGACCTGCTCGGCGAGGAAGTCGGTGGTCTTGCCCTTCCCCTCGTCGCCCCACTGGAGCCCGACGATCACCGTCGCCGGCATCAGGAAGCCACCGCAGCGAGCGGATCAGCGATGCGACCGCTCCGTCGTGAACTGCAAGGCGCCGGTCAGGCCGGTCAGCGCAAGGCGCCCGGAGGAGCAGGTGAGCGAGCGCACCCAAGGTGCGTGAGCGAAGCGCGGAGCCGGGCAACGCCGCGATGGCCGAGCAAGACCGGCGCCCATAGAAAAAGGCCCCACTCGTGGGGCCTTGCGTTCCGGATAGACATCTCCCGCGTCGCGCCGCCGATGTTCCGACGGATCGCCGTGAGCTGGTCGCTCGGTCGCCTCACTGGGCGGCCGATGCGCCCTCCAAGCGCGATCGCTGACCTCCTGGTTCACGGGTCCGGGACCCGCTGCGGACGAGGACGGGGCGAGTATAGCAGGGCACCCGACCCCCGCCGAGGCCCTCCCGACGGCCCGCCCGGATAGGGCCCGTCGGGGGTGGTGCGCCGGTGCATCGGTACCACCGGCGGGGCATGACCGGTACTGCTGGTGACCCCGCCGGAAGGGGTCCCGGCCCTAGCCTTTGCGGAGTGATGCGCCTGCTTGGGGTCCTGGCGCTGGCGGCTCCGGTCGCTCTCGGGATCCTTCTCGTCGCGGTCCCGGAGGTCGCCGCCTCCTGGGTCGATACCGTCAGCCGTTCCGTGATCGCCGCGGTCGCTGCGGCGACCATCGGCGTGTCGATCACGGCGGGCTCCCTGTACCTGCTGATGCGGATCCGGCTCGGGCGTCTCGTGAAGGCCGCCGAGCGGATCGCGGCCGGCGATTACGCCGTCACCGTCCAGGCCCGCGGCAACGGCCTCGAGGGCCGCCTCGCGCGGGCCGTCAACGGCGTCGCCGCCGCCCTCGCCGAGACCCACGACCGCGCGACCATCGACCGCCTGACCGGCGTCGTCAACCGCAGCGCGCTGCTCGGCGCCCTCTTCGCCGAGGTGGAGCGTGCCGGCCGCTACGAGCGGCCCCTGTCGGTCGCCTTCGTCGACATCGACCACTTCAAGAACGTCAACGACACGTACGGCCACGCCTCGGGCGACGTCGTGCTGCGCGGGGTCGCCCAGACCATCGGCGCGAACCTGCGGGCCAGCGACATGATCGGCCGCTACGGCGGCGAGGAATTCATGCTGATCCTGACCGAGACCGACGTCGAGGAAGGGGCGCTCCTCACCGAGAAGCTGCGCCAGCTCGTCCAGCGCCAGCACTTCGCCGTCGACGGCAACGCCGACCTGTCGGTCACGATCTCGATCGGCATCGCCGGCGGGGCCGGCTCCAAGCTCCGCGTCGACAACCTCGTGCGCGACGCCGACGCGGCGATGTACTCGGCCAAGTCGCTCGGGCGCAACCAGACCTACATCTTCTCCGAGCCCGACGACGACGCCCGCGTCCCGCGCGCCCCGATCTCGAACGCCGGGCGGCTCCGCGCGATGGAGATCGGGCGCTCGGCCCGCCAGGCCGCGACCGCGGCCCTCGCCTCGTACATCAATCCCCTGCCCCACTACCGCGGCCAGCCGTCGGCGCTCATCGCGTCGATCGTCGTCGACATCGCCCGCCAGCTGGAGCTGCCGGAGGCCGAGATCGACCGCATCCAGCTCGCCGCCCTGCTCCACGACGTCGGCAAGGTCGCCATCCCCGAGGAGATCCTCGAGAAGCCGTCCGCGCTGTCGACCGGCGAGTGGCGCTCGGTCGTGCAGCACCCGCGCATCGGCCAGGTCATCCTCGAGCAGGCCGCCGCGCTCAAGGACGCCGTGCCGATCATCCTCCACCACCACGAGCGCTACGCCGGCCACGGCTACCCGTACGGCCTGCGCGCCAACGAGATCCCGCTGGGCGCCCGCATCGTGGCCATCGCCGATGCCTACGACGCGATGATCCACGACCGCCCGTACAAGCGCGCGATGACCCACGACCAGGCGATCGCCGAGCTGCGCCGCCACGCCGGGACCCAGTTCGACCCCGAGCTCGTCAGCCTCTTCTGCGACCTCTACGCGCAGCACGCCCCGCAGCCCGACCCCGCGGTGCTGGCGATGACCACCGCGGCCACCCCCGCGATGACGCCCGTCCTGCTCGCCGGGAGCCGTGCCAGCTCCCGTCGCCCCTCGCGGCCCAAGATCGCCGGCTCGTCCGCGAGCTCGGTCACGATGGCATCGGGATCGGGCGGCGAGATGGAGCTCGACGACGCCGACCTGTCGCCGCAGCGGGCACCCACGTCCTCGATCCCGGCCGCACCGACCGAGGACTCGCCGACGCACGGGGCCGCCGCGGGCTGACACGCGCCGGTCCCGGCGCGGCGCAAGCCGCCGTGCATCCCCGGATACGCGCCCGATGAGGGCCGCCCGCTAGCGTAGGCATCGCCCGCCAGGTCGTCCGCCGGCCCTGCCGATCCGCCGTCAGCCATGGGCCCGGCCGCCGGGGCCGGCGACCTCCCCTCCGCCCCGCCGTGACTGCCCGCCACGCAGACGCAGGGTCGTGTCCGGTGCGACCGGCCGACCGGGAAGGAGAACGGACCGTGAACAAGGTCCTGCTCACGGGGCGCCTCACGCGCGACCCGGAGATGCGCAGCCTGGCCAGCGGCAAGGTCGTCACGACCTTCACCGTGGCCAGCAACGAGTTCCTCGGCGCCGGCAAGGAGAAGGCCGAGTACCACCCGGTGGTCGCCTGGGACCGCCTCGCGGAGATCGCCGGCCGCTACCTCGGCAAGGGCCAGCAGGTCGCGATCGAGGGCCGCCTCCAGACCCGGTCCTGGGACGACGACAAGGGCGCCCGCCACTGGAAGACCGAGATCGTCGCCTCGCACGTCGAGATGCTGTCGGGCCGGAAGAAGAAGGACTACGAGGCCGAGCAGGCCGCCGACTCCCTCGTCGCCCAGGCCGAGGCGCTCGGCGACGCCGCCTCGCCCGAGGACCCGATCCCCGACGACGGCACGGTCACGGCCGACGACGACGACGACGAGGAGGCCGAGGAAGCCGCCGCCTGACCATCGCCCATCCCGGTGCCACGGCGGCGCGTCCCCCTCCCGCGCCGTCGTGGCCGCATGCCCGACGCTCGGGGCGGCCGGCGCGTGCCCGGATCAGACGAATTCGTAGAACGACACCGCGAGGATCGCGTAGACGAGCATCAGCAGCGCCCCTTCGAGCCAGTTCGACTCGCCGTCGAGGGCGATGAGCGCGCTGATCCCGACGGCCGCGGCGACCGCAGCCACCTCGAGCGGGGTGAAGACCAGGTTCATCGGCTGGCCGATCACGACCCCGAGGAGCACCAGCACCGGCGCGACGAACAGCGCGACCTGCAGGCTGGACCCGTAGGTCACGGCCATCGCGAACTCCATCTTGTCCTTCGCGGCGAGCTGGACGGCCACGAGGTGCTCGGCGAGGTTGCCGATGGTCGGGATGATCACGACGCCGACGAAGAAGAACGACAGCCCGAGCGTGTCGGTGAACGTGGTGATCGAGTCGACCAGGATCTCCGAGAGGACCGCGAGCAGCGCCGCGGTCAGGAGCAGGACCAGGATCGCCTGCCGCCCGCTCCACATCGGCCCCGCATGGCCGTCGGGCTCGCCGTGCCCGCCGAGCGTCTCCGACGGGTTCGTGAACTGGAACACGAGCGAGATCCCGTAGCCGACCATCAGCACGATCGCGACGAGGACCGACTCCTCCGTGAGCGTCCCCTCCGTCGCGTTGCTCGACGTCGCGGCGAACACGGCCGGCACGAACAGCCCGATCAGCGCCACGACCAGCAGCGCCGCGTTCGAGCCGGCGATCTTGGGGCTGAACCGCTGCGTCCCGTGGCGCAGCCCGCCGATCAGGACGCTCGCCCCGAGGACGAGCAGCAGGTTCCCGATGATCGAGCCGGTCAGCGACGCCTTGACGACCTCGATCAGGCCGGCCTGCAGCGCGAAGAACGAGATGATCAGCTCGGCGATGTTGCCGAACGTGGCGTTCAGGATCCCGCCGACCTGCGGGCCGGTGAGCGACCCGAGGCGCTCGGTGGACAGGCCGACGACCCAGGCGAGCCCCAGGATCGCCGCCGCCGACACGACGAAGATCACGGTCTTGTCGGCGTGCGCGACCTCGAGCAGGATCGCGACGACGCTCACCAGGACCGTGACGAGCACGGCGATCCGGGCCGTCATCGACAGCTGTCCGAGGATCGGGATGCCGGAGCGACCCGCTGGGGTCCCGGTCGCGGCGGTCATGGGCGGATGCTAGCCGAGCCGCTCGGCGTTGTAGAGGCGGCGTCGCGGGATGCCGCTCGAAGCCGCCACGCGGCGGGCCGCGTCGCCACGGGCCGCGCCGCCCGCCACCAGTCGCTCGACCTCGGCGAGGGCCGCCGCGACCCGCTCGTCCTCGGCGGCGATGCCGTCCGGGCTGGCGGCCGCGGTCGCGTGCGCCGCCTCCCCCGGCCCGATGACCAGCACGAACTCCCCGCGCGCGGGGATGCGCCCGTCGCCCGCCGCGACCAGCAGCTCGTCGAGGGTCCCGCGGACGATCGACTCGTGGAGCTTGGTCAGCTCGCGGCACACGGCCGCCGCGCGCGAGCCGCCACAGGCCGCCGCCAGGTCCGCGAGGGTCGCCGCGACCCGACCAGGCGCCTCGTACACCACGGCCCCGCGCTCGTCGGCCGCGATCCGGGCCAGCCGCTCGCGGCGCTCGCGCCCCGAGCGCGGCAGGAATCCCTCGAACGTCCAGCGCGGCCCGGCCACGCCCGATCCCGCGACCGCCGCCAGGACCGCCGAGGCGCCCGGCAGCGGCACGACCGTGCCGCCCTCGGCCGCCCAGGCCGCGACGAGCTCGCCGCCCGGGTCGCTGATGGCCGGCGTCCCCGCGTCCGTGACCAGCGCGAGGTCCGCCCCGCCGCGCAGGTGCTCGAGCAGCGCCGTCGCCCGCGCCGGCCCGCTGCGGGCGTGGTAGCTCGTCATCTTCGTGTCGATGCCGTGGCGCGCCAGGAGGCGGTGCGTGTGCCGCGTGTCCTCGGCCGCGATCAGCGGGACGGCGCGCAGGATCTCGAGCGCCCGGAGGGTGATGTCGCCGAGGTTGCCGATGGGCGTGGCGACGACATACAGCGTGCCGCCGGGATCGCTCACCCGCGCGCGGAGCCCGGCCGGCGCCGCGGGTAGAGGTAGTCCACGCCGGCCGTCCGCGGTCCGAGCTTGGCGATCGGCGGCACCTGGCGCTTGAACTCGGCGCCGGCGACCATCCGGTCGACCCGCTCGATCGCGGCCGGGTCGAAGCCGAGCGCGACCATCTCCTCGGTCGAGCGGCGCTTGTCGATCCGCCAGAAGAGCAGCCGGTCGAGCTCGGGATAGCTGAACCCGCCCTCGATCTCGTCGGTCTGGCCGGGCCACAGGTCGGCCGACGGGCGCCTTGCGCAGGATCGCGTCCGGGACGCCGATGTCGGCGGCGAGCTGGCGGACCTGCGTCTTGTAGAGGTCGCCGATCGGGTTGAACGCGCAGGCCGAGTCGCCGAACAGCGTCGTGTAGCCGATGAGCGACTCGGTCTTGTTCCCGGTCCCGACGACGAGCCCGCCCCAGGTCACCGAGCGGTCGTACAGCACGGCCATCCGCTGGCGGGCCATGAAGTTGCCGCGGCGGAGCGGGCTGGCGTCGGGGTCGGCCGCGAAGTAGCCGTCGACCATCGGGCTGATGTCGACCAGCTCGGAGGCCGAGCCGAGGCCCGCGACGACCGCTTCGGCGTCGGCCTGCGACGCCGGCGACGACGTGCGGTACGGCAGCAGGACGCACAGCAGCCGTTCCGCCCCGATGGCCTCCGCCACCAGGTACGCGACGAGCGCGGAGTCGATGCCGCCCGACAGGCCGAGGACCGCGCGCTCGAACCCCGCCTGGCGCAGCTGGCTGCGGATGAACTCGCTGATGACGCGGCGGGCGACGCCCGCATCGATGGCCAGCTCCTCGGGCATCTCGAACGCCGGCGCCGGCGTCGCGGTGGACGGCGCCGGCCGGGAACCGCTCACCGGTCCGTGCCGGTCGGGCGCGGCGCCCGCTCGCCCTTGGACCCGAACCCGATCGGATGCGGGCGCGGCAGCTCGGGCGCCACGTCCAGTCCCGCCTCGGCGTCGGGGTCGCCGGTCCGGTCGGAGATCAGGCCCGCCCGCTCGGCGACGATCCGCGACATCTCGCGGACGTGCAGCTCCGGGCGCTCGTCGCGCAGGAGCGGCAGCGCGATCCGCTCGCGCCGGATGTCGCCGGGGGCGATCGTCACGGAGTACAGCCCCTCGTCGTAGAGCGGGGCGCTGAAGACCGGCGCGCCGTTCGGCCCGATCACCTCGGAGCCGCCCCAGAACGAGATCGACTCGTCCACGCCGACGCGGTTGCAGAAGATCACGAACGAGGTGGTCAGCTGGGCGTAGGCGCGCATCAGGGTCCGCCAGGAGGTCGCGGTGCCGAGGCCGACCTCGTTCGTGGCGGCGAGGTCGCGGCCCGGCGACGACGAGACGTTGATCAGGATCTGGGCGCCATCGAGGGCCAGCGTCTCCGGCACGCCGAGGTGCCAGAAGTCCTCGCAGATGCCGATCCCGATCCCGACCTCCAGCCGCGACGGCACCGCCCGGAGCACGTCGCCGGCCGCGAAGAAGCGCCGCTCGTCGAAGAGCCCGTACGTCGGGAGGTAGACCTTGCGATGGACGTGGCGGATCTCCCCGTTCTCGAGCAGCGCGGCCGCGATGAACAGGCGGTGGTCGGCCGACTCCTCGACGAACGACACGACGGCGGAGAGGCCGCGGGTCTCGGCGGCCAGGGCCGTCAGGCGCGGGTCGTCCAGCCGCATCGAGACCTCGCTCGCGAGGTCCTGGAGCTGGTAGCCGGTCAGCCCGAGCTCCGGGAAGACCACGAGGTCGGCGCCACCGTCGCGCGCCTCCGCGAGGAGCGAGTGGTGGCGGTCCAGGTTCGCGTCGAGGTCCCCGAGGCGCGGGGCGATCTGGGCGAGGGCGATCGTCAGCGACGGCTGCATGGCGCGAGCATAGCCCGCACGCCGTTCAATCGGCACCCATCGGCGCCGTCGGCGGCATGGCGGGCCGCGTCGCACCGCTCCCGTCGGCGTCGTCGTCACCGACCGGAACGCCCGCCGCTCGATCGCGACCCGGTCGCGCTTCGGTCGCGAATCCGCCCGTTCGCCGCACCCCCTTCGCACCGTTCGTGACCCGCCTCCCATCCGTGCCGATTCGGCCTGCCGCGACGAGGTGACGGCCGCCCAGCAGGGTGCTAGTCTTCGCGGCACCCGCGTGCCTTCGTGCTCGCGGACGCGCGCCTCATGACCCGGCCAAGGGAGGATCAACGGCCCGGGAAACGAGGTACAGAGGAGGAGTCACAAGCATGTCGCGATCCCATAGGTGGTTGCCGAAGTACGCGGTCATGGCCGCGTCCTTCGCGATCGTGTTGGCCGCATGTTCCGCTTCGACATCGTCGAACGCACCATCCACGGCGCCGTCGGCCGCCAGCGAAGCGCCCGCCAGCTCGGCCCCCAGCGCGAGCGCCGCCGCGTACGACGCCATGGCGTACCCGGCCACCGCGATCGACTGCGCCAAGCCCCCGACCGGTTACACCGGCGAGTTCAGCCAGATCAAGGCCGTCGACCGGCTCACCGTCGAGTTCGACATGTGCGCCCCGGACGTCTCGTTCCTGAGCAAGATCGCGTTCGCCACGAACGGGATCCTGGACAGCGACTGGCTCGCCGCCCACGCCAAGGACAAGTCGTACGTCAAGACGACCAACGGCACCGGCCCGTACATGGTCAAGGAGTGGGTCTCGGGTGACCACATCACGATGGTCGCCAACCCGAACTACACCGGGCCCAACAAGCCGATCTCCCCGACCCTGATCTTCAAGTGGGCCGATACGGCCGCGAAGCGCCTCCAGGACCTCCAGGCCGGCACCGTCGACGGCATGGACAACGTCGCTCCCGACGACTTCGACACCGTCACCAACGACAGCACCCTGCAGCTCCTCAAGCGCGACGCGTTCAGCACGCTGTACCTCGGCTTCAACGTCGACCAGGCGCCCTGGAACAACGAGGCCGTCCGCCAGGCGATCGCCCAGGGCATCGACCGCGAAGCGGATCCTCGACCTGTTCAACGCCCCGGGCTCGACCGTGGCCGACTACTTCACCCCGTGCAGCGTCGCGGGCGGCTGCGAGGGCGACCCCTGGTATGCCTACAACAAGGACGCGGCGATCGCGGCCCTGAAGGCGGCCAACTTCGACTTCAGCAAGACCTACGACCTGTACTTCCGCCCGAAGGTCCGCCAGTACTTCCCGAACCCGCCGGACACCGCCACGGAGATCCAGGCGCAGTTCAAGGAACCTCGGCATCAACCTCAAGATCCACACCGAGGACAACGCCACCTACCTCACCAACTCGAGCAAGGGCCAGTACTCGCTGTTCCTCCTTGGCTGGGGTGGTGACTACCCGGACATGACCGACTGGCTCGATTACCACTTCGGGATCGGCGGCAACGACGCGTTCGGGACCAAGTTCAAGGACGTCACCGACATCCTGACGAAGGCGGCCTCCGAGGTCGACGCGACCGCCCGGCTGGGCGACTACAAGACCGCCAACAACCTCATCAAGCAGCACGTCCCGATGATCCCGCTCAACCACGCCGCCTCCGCGGCGGCGTACAAGGCGGACGTCACCGGTGCGCAGGCCTCGCCGCTGGGCGTTGACATCTTCGCGGTCGTCAAGCCAGGCGACCGCCCGCAGATCGTCTTCGACCAGAACGCCGAGACCTCCGGCCTGTACTGCGGCGACGAGAGTGACGGCGACTCGCTTCGCAACTGCGAGCAGGTCTACGACACCCTGTACGCGTACGAGATCGGCGGGACCGAGACGGTCCCGAGCCTGGCGACCAGCTGCGACCCGAACACGGCCGGCACGGTCTGGACCTGCAAGCTGCAGGACAACGTGAAGTTCGCGGATGGGTCGGCCTTCGACGCCAACGACGTCGTCACGTCGCTCGCCGTCCAGTGGGATCCGAACAATCCGCTGCACGTCGGCAACGGCGGCACGTTCGACTACTGGGGCGGCCTGTGGGGCGGCTTCATCCCCAAGTCGTGATCCTGACCCCAGCCTGAGAGCCGAAGGGGGCGTCGCGACCCGCGACGCCCCCTTTGACCACCCGGAACCTCGAAGGACCGGATGACTCGCTACATCGTCCGCCGCATCCTGCTGACGATCCCGGTCCTGATCGGGGTCGTGACCCTCGTGTTCGTGATGGGCCACCTGCTGCCCGGCTCGCAATGTGCGGCCATCCTCGGCGAGCACACCTCACCCGAAGCGTGCGCCGCCTACGATCACGCCCACGGCTTCGACCGGCCGATCCCGGTGCAGTTCGTCGACTTCCTGGCGGCCCTGCTCCGCGGGGACCTCGGGACCTCGATCAAGGCGTCGCTGCCGGTCACGGACATGCTCATCTCGCGCCTGCCGACGACCATCGAGCTGGCCTTCTTCGCCCTGCTGATCGCGATCCCGGTGGGCGTCCTGCTGGGGATCATCTCGGCGCGCAAGCGCAACTCGAGCATCGACGTCGGCACCATGGCCGTGGCCAACCTCGGCGTGTCGATCCCCATCTTCGTCCTCGGCCCGATCATGATCTTCATCTTCGCGATCCTGCTGAAGGGCACGTCCGCTCGCCCTGCCGCCGGGCGGCCGGCTCACCCCGGGTCTCGAGCCGACGCCGCTGGCGATTGCCTGGGGCCTCCAGGGCCTCACCGGACCGCCGCGCGGTGTCGTGGACTTCGTCTCGAACATCTACACGCTGAACGGGATCCTGACGCTGCCGCTGGGACATCTTCTTCGACGCCCTGCGGCACATGATCTTGCCGGCCCTCGCGCTGGCGACCGTCCCGCTGGCGATCATCGCCCGGATCACCCGGTCCAGCCTGCTCGACGTCATGGGCCTGGACTACATCCGCACGGCCCAGGCGAAGGGCCTGAGCGACCGCGCGGTCGTGCGCAAGCCACGGCCTTCCGAACTCGATGCTGCCGGTCATCACCATCATCGGGATCCAGCTCGGCAGCCTGCTCGCGGGCGCGGTCCTGACCGAGACCGTCTTCGGCCTGGCCGGCGTCGGCAAGGCGGTCACCGAGGGGATCCAGAGCCGCGACTATGCGGTCGTCCAGGGGTTCGTCCTGGTCATCGCCGTCGGCTATCTGGTGGCCAACCTGATCGTCGACATCTCGTACGCCTGGCTCGATCCGCGGATCCGGCTCCAGTGAGGACGCACCGATGACCGTTCCCAGCCTTCCAGGGCAACCTTCACGGCGGGCTGGACAAGGCCGTCGACCAGGAGGTGCGGCAGGTCGGCGTCTGGCGTGGCACGGGCCGGAACATCCTCCACCAGCGCAATGCGCTCGTCGGCCTGACGATCCTGTTCGTGCTGGGCATGGCCGCCCTCTTCGCCGACCAGATCGCCCAGTATCCCCCGGACCAGGTCCTCATCGGGGTCGTCGACGGCGTCAAGAAGTCGTCCCCGCCGTGCATCCACGTCCTCGGTTGCCCGGCCGAGCAGCCGCAGCTCCTGATGGGCACCGACCGCGAACGTCCGGGACGTCTTCAGCCGGGTCGTGCACGGCGCCCGAGTGTCGCTGTTCGTCGGCTTCGCGACCGTCGGGTTCGCGATCCTGATCGGGGCGCTGATCGGCCTGGTGGCCGGCTATGCGGGCGGCTGGACCGACAACTTCCTGATGCGGATCATGGACATCCTGCTGGTCTTCCCCGCGCTGCTCCTGGCCATCGGGATCGTCACCGCCATCGGCCAGGGTCTGCTGACGGCCCAGCTCGCGATCGTCATCGTCGCCATCCCCATCTACGCCCGCATCATGCGCGCGGCCGTGCTATCGACGAAGGAGAACGACTTCGTCACGGCGTCACGGGCCCTGGGCGAGAGCCCACGGGGACTCCTGTTCCGGCGGATCCTGCCGAACTCCATCACGCCGCTGATCGTGGCCGGGACGCTGGGCATCGCGCGGAGCCGTCCTCGACGTGGCGGCCCTCTCGTTCCTCGGGCTCGGCGCGCAGCCGCCGATGGCCGAATGGGGCTCGATGATCGGCCAGACCAGCGACAAGCTGTTCACGGCCCCGCACCTGATCCTGTTCCCGGGCATCGCCCTCACGCTGACCGTGTTCGCCTTCAACCTGCTCGGCGACGGCCTGCGCGACGCGCTCGATCCGCGGCTCAACCGATGACCGAGCCGACCTTCGACGCGACGGTCCTCGGACCGCCAGCTCGACGAGACCACCATCGAGGAGCTCGTCCCGGCGTCGGCACGCAAGCCGCCCGCGCTCGGCGGATGGCACGCCGATCCTGGACGTCAAGGGCCTGCGAACGTCGTTCAACACCCGCGAAGGCGTGGTCAGGGCCGTCGACGGCATCGACTTCACGGTCGGCCGCGGCGAGATCATGGGTCTCGTCGGCGAATCCGGCTGCGGCAAGAGCGTGACCTCCCTGTCGATCCTGCGCCTGGTCGCGCCGCCGGGCGCGATCGACGCCGGCCAGGTCCTGTTCGACGGCACGGACCTCCTGGCGCTGTCGAACGAGGAGATGCGCCAGATCCGCGGCGACCGGATCGCGATGATCTTCCAGCAGCCGACGTCGTCGCTCAACCCGGTCCTGGACGTCGGCTGGCAGATCGGCGAGGTGCTCGAGCTGCACCGCAAGATGACGCGAGGCCGGCCGCGCGATGCGCGCGCCCTCGAGCTGCTCAGGATGGTCGGCATCCCGGACCCGGAACGGCGGCTCGAAGGCGTTCCCGCACGAGCTCTCGGGCGGCATGGCCCAGCGCGTGATGATCGCGATGGCGCTCGCCTGCGAGCCGGACCTGCTGATCGCCGACGAGCCCACGACCGCGCTGGACGTCACGATCCAGGCGCAGATCCTCGACCTGATGCGCAAGCTCCGCGACGAGACTCGGCACGGCGATCATCCTGATCACCCACGACCTGGGCGTGGTCGCCGAGATGTGCGACCGGGTGGCCGTGATGTACGCGGGCGAGATCGTCGAGCAGACCGACGTCGTCACGCTCTTCCGCGCGCCGCTGCACCCGTACACGCGGGGCCTGATCGGCTCGATCCCGGTCGTGGGCGACGTCGAAGGAAGGCTTGCCGTCATCCCGGGCAACGTCCCGAACCTGATCAACCTGCCGGACGGGCTGCCGGTTCGCCCCGCGCTGCCTGACCCGGATCGAGGAGGACGTGGTCCTGGCGTCCGGGGCCCATCCGGAGCTCCGGTCGGTCGCCCCGGGCCATGCCGTCCGGTGCTGGCTCTACCACGACCAGGAAGGGCGGCCGATCCCGAGGCCGGAGGTCAGGGCATGACCGCCATGCCGCCCGAGCCGGCACCTGTCAGCCCGAGCCTGATGGGCGTCCCGGCCGTGCGGACGGCCGCCGGGCGCCGAGGCCGAGCCGCTCGTCCGGATCCGGGGCCTCGTCAAGCATTTCGCGATCCGGGACGGGATCCTGCAGCGGACGGTCGGGATGGTCCAGGCGGTCGACGGGGTCGATCTCGACATCCGCAAGGGCGAGACCCTCGGCCTGGTCGGCGAATCGGGCTGTGGCAAGACGACGGTCGGACGCCTGCTGCTGCGCCTCATCGATCCCACGGCCGGCTCGATCCGGTTCGACGGGACGGAGCTCACGGCCCTCAAGGGCTCCGCCCTCAAGCCATACCGCCGTCGCATGCAGATGATCTTCCAGGACCCCTACTCGAGCCTCGACCCACGGACGCCGATCTCCGACAGCATCGGCGAGGGCCTCCGGATCCACGGGCATCGGGACGTCGTCCGAGCGCGCCGAGAAGGTCCGCAAGATGATGGACCTCGTCGGCCTGTCGCCCTGGCACGCGAGTCGCTACCCGCACGAGTTCTCCGGCGGCCAGCGACAGCGCATCGGCATCGCCCGCGCGCTCGTCCTGGAGCCCGACCTGGTCGTCTGCGACGAGCCCGTCTCGGCCCTCGACGTCTCCATCCAGGCCCAGGTGCTGAACCTGCTCAAGCAGCTCCAGCAGGAGCTCGGGCTGACCTACCTGTTCGTCGCCCACAACATGGGCGTCGTCGAGCACATCAGCGATCGCGTCGCGGTCATGTACCTGGGCCGCATCGCCGAGCTGGCCGACCGGCGGGCGATCTTCAAGCAGCAGGACCACCCGTACACGCAGGCCCTGATGTCGGCGATCCCCATCCCGGACCCGACGATGCGGCGCACCGCGGGTCATCCTGCGCGGCGACGTGCCCAGCCCGGTGAACCCGCCATCCGGCTGCCGGTTCCACCCGCGCTGCCCGTTGCGCGAGCAGCTCGGCAACCCGCAGATCTGCGCCGACGAGGTGCCAGCGCTCCTGCCCGAGAGCGGGGACCACCGCGTCGCCTGTCATTTCCGGGGCGAGGCTCAGAGCGCGCTGGCAGCCACGGGAGCGGGCGGGGCGGTCATCGGTGGCGCTGCCGCGCTTGGCGCGGCAGGCGGGGCCACGCCGGCGCCCTAGCGGGCTTCGTCCTCGCGCTTCTCGGGGGATTCGGTGAGGATCGTCGTGTAGCCGAAGCCCTCGGGCATCTCGGTGGCCGGGGTCTCCTCGACCGAGCCGGGCGAGCCCAGCACGCCCGGGTCGAGCGCCGGGGCCTCGAGCGCCGGCTCGGGCGGCGGTCGTCCCCTTGAGCGACGCGAGCGCCGAGGCCGGCGTGCCGCGCCGCACCCGCTCGTCGAGCAGGTGGGCGATGCCGACGTCGGTCTTGAGCGCCTCGTCGGCGAAGTGGCAGGCCGCGGACTGGTCGCCCTCGAGGACCTTGAGCGGCGGGTCGTCCGTGCGGCACGTCTCCGGCTGTCCCAGGCGCTCGTAGAGCCAGCAGCGGGTGTGGAAGCGGCAGCCCGACGGCGGGTTCACGGGACTGGGCACGTCGCCCTGGAGGATCACCCGGCGGCGCTTGCGCTCGGCGGCGGGGTCCGGGACCGGGACGGCCGACAGCAGGGCCCGGGTGTACGGGTGACCGGGCGCACCGTAGACCTGGTCGGGCGGCCCGATCTCCACGATCTTGCCGAGGTACATCACCGCGACCCGGTCGCTGATGTGCTTGACCACCGAGAGGTCGTGGGCGATGAACAGGTAGGTCAGGCCCAGCCGCTCGCGCAGGTCGGTCAGCAGGTTGAGGACCTGGCCCTGGATCGACACGTCGAGGGCCGAGATGGGCTCGTCGCAGACGATGAACTCCGGCTCGACCGCGAGGGCCCGGGCGACGCCGATGCGCTGCCGCTGCCCGCCGGAGAACTCGTGCGGGTAGCGCGACACGTAGGTCGGGTCCAGGCCGACGAGCCGCAGCAGGTCGGCGATCCGCTCCCGCTTCGCGTCGCCGGAGGCGAGGTCGTGGGTCTCGATCGGCTCGGCGATGGTCGAGCCGACCGTCATCCGCGGGTCGAGCGAGCCGTACGGGTCCTGGAAGATGATCTGCATGCGGCGGCGCATCTTGCGCAGGGCATCGGGCTTGAGGCTCGTCAGGTCGATGCCGTCGAACGTCACCTTGCCCTCGGTGGGCTCGCGAAGCCGGATCAGCGCCCGGCCGGTCGTGCTCTTGCCGCAGCCCGACTCGCCGACGAGCCCCAGCGTCTCGCCGCGGCGGATCGTGAACGAGACGCCGTCGACGGCCTTCACCGCGCCGACGGCCTGCTGGAAGATGCCGGAGCGGATCGGGAAGTAGACCTTGAGGTCCTCGACCTCGATCAGGTCGTGCGCGGGAGCCGCGCTGGGCTCGGGCGTCCCGGTCAGCGTCGCGGTCATGCGATCCACCCGTCGGGCTGGGTCGCCCAGCACCGCGCGAGGTGGCGCGTGGTCGCCCGTTCCGTGAGCGCCGGCTCGTGCTCGTTGCAGATGTCGCGGACGTACGGGCAGCGCGGGCTGAAGCGGCAGGTGTCGGGCGGCGAGATCAGCACCGGTGGCATGCCCTCGATGGTGCGCAGCTTCTCGCCGCGGACGTCGTCGATCTGCGGCAGCGAGTCGAGCAGGCCCCACGAGTACGGCATGCGCGGCTGCTCGAACAGCTCGTCCACGGTCGCCGTCTCGACGATGCGGCCGGCGTACATGACGTTGACGCGGTCGCACATGCCGGCCGCGATGCCCAGGTCGTGGGTGATCATCAGGACGGCGGTCCCGAACTCGTCCGACAGCTTCTGGATGAGCTCGAGGATCTGCGCCTGGATGGTGACGTCCAGCGCGGTCGTGGGCTCGTCCGCCAGGATCAGCTTCGGATCGCAGGAGAGCGCGATCGCGATCATCACGCGCTGGCGCATCCCGCCCGAGAACTGGAACGGGTAATCGCCGAGGCGCTCCTTGGCCCGCGGGATGCCGACCTTCGACAGCAGCTCGACGACGCGGTCACGGGCGGCGGCATCGGAGAGGCCCATGTGCTGGCGGATGGCCTCGGCGATCTGGTAGCCGATCGTGAGCGTCGGGTTCAGGCTGGTGAGCGGGTCCTGGAAGATGAACCCGATCTCCTTGCCGCGCAGCTTCCGGATGCCGTCGTTGTTGAGCTTGAGGACGTCGATCCCGTCGAACGTGATGGAGCCCGCGACGATCCTCCCGGGCGGGTTCGGGACGAGCCGGGCGATCGACAGCGCGGTCACGCTCTTGCCGCAGCCGGATTCCCCGACCAGGCCCAGCGTCTCGCCGTACTTCATGTCGAAGCTGACGTCGTCGACGGCCTGCACGACCCCGCCGGGCGTGAAGAAGTGGGTCGACAGGCCGCGGACCTCGAGCAGGACGTCGGACGCCCGTTCGGTCTTCTCAGCGGTCAGCGGGGCCCCCGGGTCACCGGACGCCCGGCGTCACTTCGATGATCGTCGGGCGTTCGGCTTCGGGGATGTCGGCGTCGGTCGTCGCCAACTACTGCTTCCCCTTCAGCTTGGGATCGAGCGCGTCGCGCAGGCCGTCGCCGAGGAACGTGAAGCTGATCAGGGCGATCGCGATGCAGATGGCCGGGAAGAGCACGAGGTGCGGCGACGACAGGATCACCTTCTGGCCGTCCGCCACGAGGCTGCCCCAGGACGCGCGCGGGGCCTGGACGCCGACGCCGATGTAGGCGAGGGTCGCCTCGGCGAGGATCGCGGCCGGGATGCCGAGCGTCACCGCGACGATGATCGGGCCCATGCCGTTGGGGAGCAGGTGGCGGGTGACGATCTTGCGGTCCGAGACGCCGATCGCCTTCGCGGCCTCGACGAACTCGGTCTCCTTGAGCGCCAGCATCTGCCCGCGCACGAGCCGGGCGACCGTGACCCAGCTGGTCAGGCCGATGGCGACGAAGACGAGCAGCAGGCCGTCCATCGCCTTGCCGAACGCGGTCTCGCGGAAGACGACCGACAGCAGGATGATGAAGAGCAGGTCCGGGAACGCGTAGATGACGTCGGTGAACCGCATCAGGAGGTTGTCCGTGCGGCCGCCGAACCAGCCGGCCGAGGCGCCGAGCGGCACGCCGATGCCCAGGACCACGATCTGGACGACGATCGCCACCGTCATGCTGATGCGCGCCCCGTCGAGGAGCCGGCTGAGCAGGTCGCGGCCGATCTGGTCGGTGCCGAGGATGTGGCCGCCGGTGAGCGGCGGCAGCGGCTGGCCGCCGTTCTTGACGACCGCCGTGAGGTCCTGCTCGGTGTAGGGAAAGGGCGCGATGTACGGCCCGATGATCGCGATCACGAAGAGCGCGATCACCGAGATCAGGCCGACCATGGCGAGCTTGTTCTTGCGCAGCCGCCCGAAGGCTTCCCGCCACAGGCCGGTCGTGGCTCGCGGTCGTGCGATGGTCCCCTGGGCTGCCTGGGTCGCCATGCTCGTCGCTCCTGCCTAGCTGTAGCGGATTCGGGGGTCGATGTAGGCGTACAGCCACATCGACCACGAGGTTGAGGAACGCCACGGCGAACGCGTACAGGATGGTCATCGCCATCAGCACGCCATAGTCGTGCTGGCTGATCGAGGTGATGTAGTACCGCCCGACGCCCGGGATCGCGAAGATCGTCTCGATGATGAACGAGCCGGTGACGAGGAACGCGAGCGTCGGCCCGAGGATGGTCACGACCGGGATCAGCGCATTGCGGATCATGTGCCGGCTCACGACGTTGCCATCGGCGACGCCCTTGCTCTGGGCGGTCCGGATGTAGTCCTTGCGCGTCACCTCGAGCATCGAGGCTCTCGTGTACCTCGCGATGACCGCGATCGGGAAGCCGGCCAGGGCGATGGTCGGGAGGATCCACGTGTCCGGGCCCTTCCAGCCCTTGGTGGGCAGGACGTGCAGGGTGACCCCGAAGAAGATGATCAGCAGGATCGCCAGCACGAAGCTCGGCATCGCGATGCCGATGATCGAGATGCCGGTCGAGAGGTAGTCGGGCCAGCGGTTGTGCCCGAGCGCCGCGAAGATCCCGAGCGGGATCCCGACGAGCACGGACAGCGCGAAGGCCATCAGGCCGAGCTGGATGGTGACCATCAGGCCACCGCCGACGATGTCGTTGACGGAGCGGTCGACGAACTTGTACGACGGGCCGAGGTTGCCCTGGAGCAGGTTCCCGATCCAGTGGATGTACTGGAGCGGGACCGGATCGTCGAGGCCGTACTTCGCGTTCAACGCCGCGATGACGTTGGCCGGCAGCGCCTTCTCGCGGGCCCAGGGCCCGCCGGGGACGGCGTGCATGAGCGTGAACGTGATGATCGAGACCGCGAAGAGGACCGGGATGATCCAGAGCAGGCGGCGGATGAGGTACCTGGTCACAGTCTTCCTCGATCGTCCTGGATTCGCGCCGTGTCCGTCGGTGAGGTCATGTCGCGACCTGGGCCCTGCAGCGCCGGCGGCGCTGGAGGGGCCGGGTCGCGGGGTGGGGCGCGGAGCGCCCCACCCACGAGACGACTAGGTGCCGAAGCTCCTAGTGCTTGGCGATCGAGATGTTCTCGTAGAACAGGTCGCCGATGACGACCGAGTCCTGTCCGGTGCCGGTGACACCCTGGACCCAGGGGCGGACCTCGTAGTTGCTGATGCGCCAGCGGGTGAAGACCGCCGGAGCGTCGTTCACGAGGAGCTCCTGTGCCTGGTTGTAGAGGGCGATGGACTTGGTCGCGTCCGGCTCAGCGCCGGCCTGGGCCACGAGGGCGTCGAAGTCGGCGCTCTTGTACCCCTCGTCGTTGTTGCCGCTCTCGCTCTGGAAGAGCGCGCGGAGGAAGTTGTCCGGGTGCGGGTAGTCCGCGCCCCACGCGTTCCGGGCGATCGAGAAGACGTTGTTCGGGCGGTCGACGACGAACTGGTCGAACGTCTCACCCTTCAGCTCGCTCTTGATGCCGAGGTTCTTGTTCCACTGCTCCTGCATGTACGCGGACGGGATCTCGTGACCGGCGTCCGTGTTGAAGCCGAAGGACAGTGTCGGGACCTGGCTGACGTCGCTGTAGCCGAGCTCCTTGAGCGCGGTGTCGAGCTCGGCCTTGGCGGCGGTGACGTCGTACTTCAGCCCGATCTCGGGCTGGTGACCCGGCATGCCGGGCGGGATCGGGCTACCGGCGACGACACCCTGGCCGCCGTAGACGGTCGCCATCATGGTGTCCTTGTCGATCGCCATCGACAGCGCGCGACGGAAGTGCGCGTTGGCCGTCGGGCCCTTGGTGCAGTCGAAGCCCCAGTAGTCGAACACGAGGACGTCGGCTGGGTCACGACCTGCGGGCCGAGGTCCGCGTCGGCCTTGATCCGCGGCACGTCGGGCGGGTTGGCCGCCAGCATGTCGAGCTCGCCCGCCTCGTAGGAGGCCTGGTTCGCCGTGGGATCGCCACCGATGGAGAAGTGGATCTCCTGGAGGGTCGGCTTCTGGCCGTACCAGTTCGGGTTCGGCACGACGACGATCTCGGACTGGTGGGTCCAGGACTTCATCATGAACGGGCCCGAGCTGACGAAGTTCTCAGCCTCGGTGAAGTTGGGGGTCTCGACCCACTTCTTCTGGATCGGCGCGGCGCCCCAGAGGCCGACGATGTCGAGGAAGTACGCGGCCGGGTGGGCCAGCGTGATGGTGAAGGTGTGGTCATCCGGAGCGGCAACGCCGAGCTTGGCGAGGGCCGCATCGATGTGCCGCATCCGTCGGGGCCGGCTTGGCGCCGGTCATCTTGATGAGGTCCGTCGGCGCCGACGACCGGCTCCAGGAAGGCCTGGTAGGTCGAGGCGGTGCGCGGGTCGGCGAGGCGCTGCCACGCGTAGACGAGGTCGGCGGCCACGATCGGGTCGCCGTTGCTGTACTTCGCGTCACGAAGGGTGAACGTGTAGTTCAGGCCGTCGGCCGAGATCTTCGGGAGCTCGGTCGCGAGCGACGGGACCGGGTTGAGGTCCTTGTCGAAGTAGATCAGGCCCCGGTTGAGGGCGTGCAGCACGCCGATGTCGATGCTGGTGGACGCCTTGCTGGGGTCGAGGGTGTCGGGGTCCTCGTTGCCGAGGGTGACCCGAAGGACTCTGCTCGTCGGCGAGCTCAGCCGCCGGCGAGGCCGAGGCGAGGCGGGCGCTCTCCGCCGGCGTCGAGGCCGCGGCGCTTTCCGCCGGCGTCGAGGCCGCCGGCGAGGCGCTGCTGGTCGCGCCGCCACAGGCGGTCACGATCATCACGCCGGCCGCGAGCAGGCCGAGTAGTCGTTTGTGCATCAACTGTTTCCTCCGAACGGGTGGATACCCGAGTGTGTTCTCCCGCAGACACGACCGTTCCCATGCGTTTTCCCTGTCCGCCCGGTAGGTCCCGCTCTTGGATCGGATCGAGACTCCCACTCGATCGGGTCCGGGGCGAGCCGAGGCGGCAGCACGGTTCGGGTCGGTGCGCTGCCGGTACTATCCACAGCGCCTCATGGGCTGTCAACCTCGACCTAACGAACGTTCGTATGGCGGCGTCCGCGAGCGTCGGCGTCAGTCCGGGCAGGGGGTCTGCGCGCCGGTCATCGGACGCCAGCGCAGGTTCGGCTGGCGCGCCGCCATGGCCTCGTCCAGGCGTCGGACGGGGGCGGTGTGCGGGGCCCCCAGGACCATCTCCGGATCGCGCTCCGCCTCCGCGACGATCTCGACCAGCGCGTCGGCGAAGGCGTCGAGCGTCTCGACGGATTCGGTCTCGGTCGGCTCGATCAGCATGCCCTCGTCGACGATCAGCGGGAAGTAGATGGTCGGCGGATGGAAGCCGTGGTCGATGAGCCGCTTCGCGATGTCCAGCGTCCGGACGCCGGTCCGCTTCTTGATCGACGTGGCCGAGGCGACGAACTCGTGCTTGCAGGGGCGGTCGTACGGGATGTCGAAGGTCCCCGCGAGCCGGTGCTTCAGGTAGTTGGCCGCGAGGACCGCGTCGTCGCTGACCTCGGCGAGCCCCGTCCCGCCGTGGGCGCGGATGTACGCGTACGCGCGCACGAGGACACCGGTGTTGCCGACGAAGCTGCGCAGCCGCCCGATCGAGGTCGGGCGCTCCCCTTCCAGCTCGAGGCGGAAGGTCGCCGTCGTCGCCGCGCAGGACGCGCGGCGTGGGGAGGAACGGCACGAGCCGGTCGCCGACGCCCACGGGTCCGGCGCCCGGACCGCCGCCGCCGTGGGGCGTGCTGAACGTCTTGTGGACGTTGAAGTGCATGACGTCGAAGCCGGCCTCGCCGGGCTTGAAGCGGCCCAGGATCGCGTTGAGGTTCGCGCCGTCCATGTAGGCGAGCGCGCCGGCCTCGTGGACCGCGTCGAGCAGCTCGCCGATCCGCGCCTCGAACAGGCCGAGCGTCGAGGGGTTGGTGATCATCACGGCGGCGGTGCGCGGGCCGAGCGCGGCCCGGAACGCGTCGACGTCGACGCCGCCGTCCGCGGCGGACGGGATCGTGATCGTCGTGAAGCCGGCCATCGTCGCGGTCGCCGGGTTCGTGCCGTGCGAGCTGTCGGGCACCAGCACCTGGTCCCGCTCGGCGTCGCCGCGCGACCGGTGATAGGCGCGGATCATCAGGATCCCGGTCAGCTCGCCCTGCGCCCCGGCCGCCGGCTGGAGGCTGACCGCGCGCATGCCCGAGATCTCCGCGAGCGCGCCCTCCAGCTCCCAGAGGAGCTGGAGCGTCCCCTGCGAGATGGCATCGGGTGCCAGCGGGTGCAGGTTGGCGAAGCCGGGGAGGCGGGCGGCCCATTCGTTGAGCTTCGGGTTGAACTTCATCGTGCACGAGCCGAGCGGGTAGAACCCGGTGTCGACCGCGAAGTTGAGCTGCGAGAGGTTGACGTAGTGGCGGACGACGTCCGGCTCGTTCATCTCGGGCAGGGCCGGCGGATCGGTCCGCAGCGCCGCGGCCGGGATGCGGTCGAGCGCGTCCTTGGGCGGGTGCGGGATCTTGCCGCCGCCGCGACCGGGACGGCTGCGCTCGAAGAGGGTCGGCTGGAGGCGCGGGCCGGTGACGCTCATGCGCGCGCCCCCGACCCGGTGCCCGCGCCGGCCTCGACGCCGGTGGGCGGTCGCCCCTGGAGGACGTCGCCGAGGGCCTCGGCGAAGCGGGCGATGTCGGCGCTGGTCGTGACCTCGGTCGCGCAGACGAGCAGGCCGTCGGCCAGCGACGGGTCGTCGGGGACCGCGTCGGCGAGGACCAGCCCGGCGAGGACGCCGTGGTCGAGCAGGCGCCGGTGGACCGCGGCGGCGCGCGGGACCCGCACCGCGAACTCGTTGAGGTACGGACCGGGATGGAGGCGCGGGGCGCCGACGGCCGCGAGCGCCGCCTCGAGCTCCGCGGCCCGCGACGCGCCGAGCGCAGCGACGTCGCGCAGCCCGTGCGGACCGATGACGGCGAGGTAGATCGACGCCGCCAGCGCGAGCAGGGCCTGGTTCGTGCAGATGTTGCTCGCCGCCTTGTCGCGGCGGATGTCCTGCTCGCGGGCGCGCATCGTCATGACGAAGGCACGCTGGCCGTCGAGGTCCGTGGTCATGCCCACGAGCCGGCCGGGGATCTGGCGGACCAGCGCGTCGGTCGAGGCGAGGATCCCGAGGTACGGGCCGCCGTACTGCGGCGCGATCCCGAGCGGCTGGCCCTCCCCCGCCGCGATGTCGGCGCCATAGGCACCGGGCGGCGCGAGGACCGCCAGGCTGACCGGCTCGATGACCGCGACGAACAGGGCGCCGGCGGCATGGGCCAGCTCGCCGATCTCGGGCATCGGCTCCAGCAGGCCGAGGAAGTCCGGCTGCGCGGCGACGACGCCGGCGACCGGCCGGTCCGGGTCGGCGAGCATCCGGGCCAGCGCCTCGAGGTCGGTGGTCCCCGCGGCAGGCCCGTCGGCGACGAGGGGGATCTCGTCGAGCTCGAGGCCGCCGCCGAAGTACGTCCGCAGCGTGCCGCGGTAGTGCGGATGGACGCCGCGGCTGACGAGCACCCGGTCGCGGCGGGTCGCCCGGCAGGTCATCAGCGCCGCCTCGGCCGTGGCGGCCGCGCCGTCGTAGTGCGAGGCCGAGACCACGTCGAGGTCCACCAGCTCGGCCATCAGCGACTCGTACTCGTAGATGCTCTGGAGCGTGCCCTGGCTGACCTCGGGCTGGTACGGCGTGTAGGCCGTGTACCACTCGCCGCGGAGCAGCAGCTGGTCGACCGCGGGCGGGCTCCAGTGGCGGTAGACGCCGGCGCCCAGGAACGAGACGAGGTCGGTCCGGTTCCGCCCGGCGAGCGCGGTCAGCCGCGCGGCGAGCTCGAGCTCGGGCTCGGGCGGCGGGAGGTCGAGCCGGGTGGCCCGCAGGGCTTCGGGGATGTCGGCGAAGAGCTGGTCGACCGAGGCGAGGCCGATGGCCTCGAGCATCCGCGCCCGATCGGCGCCGGTATGGGGACCGTAGGGCATCTCGGCCGTCAGCCCGCGGCGATCAGCGCGTCGTAGGCGGCCGCGTCGAGGAGGTCGTCGAGCGAGCCGGCGTCGGCGACCTTGACGCGGATCATCCAGCCGGCGTCGTACGGGTCGCTGTTGACCAGCTCCGGGCTGGCGCCGAGGGCGTCGTTCGTGGCGATCACCTCGCCGCCCACCGGGGCGAAGAGGTCGCTGACCGCCTTGACGGACTCGACCACGCCGAACGTCCCGGCCGCCTCGAGGGCCTTGCCCACGGCGGGGAGCTCCACGAAGACGATGTCGCCGAGCTGGTCCGCGGCGTAGGCCGTGATGCCCACGACCGCTTCGTCGCCGTCGAGGCGGACCCATTCGTGGTCCTGGGTGTAGCGCCGGTCATCGGGGACCATCGCGGGCTGTACCTCCTCCTGGTGCGGCGCGATGCCGCAGGCGACCAGCGCTCGGACCGGTGCCCGACGCCTAGGCCGGGCGGCGGTAGAACGGCAGGTCGACGATCCTCGCGGGGACCCGCGCGTCGCGGACCTCCACCTCGACCATGGTACCCGTCTGCGAATCCCCCGGCGCGACGTAGGCCATCGCGATCGGCACGCCCAGGGTGGGCGACTGGGTCCCGCTGGTGACCACCCCGGTCCGCCGGTCGCCGACGTGGACCGGGTACCCGTGGCGGGCGATCCCGCGACCTTCGACGACGAGGCCGACGAGCCGCTTCGACGGGCCCTCCGCGGCGATCCGCTCGAGCGCGGCGCGACCCACGAAGTCGCCGGCCTTGCCGAGCTTCACGACCCGGCCGAGGTTCGCGTCGAAGGGCGTGGTCTCGAGGTCCAGCTCGTTGCCGTACAGCGGCATCCCCGCCTCGAGGCGGAGCGTGTCGCGCGCGCCCAGCCCGACCGGCACGCCGTCCACGGCACGCACGCCCTCGAGCAGCGCGTCCCAGAGCTCGCCGGTCCGGCGCGGTGTCGACGAAGACCTCGAAGCCGTCCTCGCCCGTGTAGCCGGTCCGCGCGACCAGCGCCGGGATGCCCGCGACGCTGCCCTCGGCGATCGCGTAGTAGCGCAGGGCGCCGAGGTCGACATCGGTCATCGGCGCGAGGACCTCGCGAGCGCGCGGGCCCTGCACGGCGACGAGGCCCATCGCCAGCGACCGGTCGTCGAGCACGGCCTTGAACGGCGCGATGCGTCGGGCGAGCGCATCGGAGACGACCTCGGCGTTGCCGGCGTTGGCGACGACGAGGAACCGGTCCTCGGCGAGGCGGTACACGATCAGGTCGTCGATGACGCCGCCGTCGGGCGCGCAGATCATCGAGTAGTGGGCGCGGCCGATGGCGAGCGACGGCGGGTCCGTGACGAGCGCGGCCGCCAGGGCCGCACCGGCCTCCGGGCCCTCCACGAACAGCTCGCCCATATGCGAGAGGTCGAACAGCCCGGCGCGCTCGCGGACGGCCTTGTGCTCCTCGAGGATCGAGCCGTACTGGACCGGCATCAGCCAGCCGCTGAACTCGATGAGCCGCGCCCCGAGCGCGACGTGCCGGTCCTGGAGCGGGGTCTGCCGGGGCGCCTCCGGCTCGGTCACGAGCCGTCCCCGGCGATGCCCTCGGCCGCGCCGGCCACCAGCTCGGCGGCACGGCTCACGAGCGCGCGCTCGGTCTCGAAGGTGAGGACCGACGGGGCATCGGCGAAGGGGATCCAGCGGACCTGCTCGAACTCGTGATCGTGGTCCGCGAGGTCGCCGCCGGTGGGCTCCATCATGAAGTAGTGGACCGTCTTGTGGATGCGGGTCCCCGACTGGACGAAGAAGTACTCGATCGAGTCCAGCGGGCCGGTGATCCGCACCTTCAGCCCGGTCTCCTCGGTCACCTCGCGGATGGCGGTCTGCTCGGTCGTCTCGCCGCTCTTGGGCGTGCCCTTGGGGAGCGTCCAGGTCCGGCCGTCGCGCTCGCGACGACGGCAGCCGACGACGAGGTACGGCTGTCCAGCCTCATGACGAACGACGACCCCGCCGGCGGAGGTGGCGGTCGTGGTCCTCAGCCGCGCCACGGCGCCGAGGCGGCGCTGGGACGCCGGGTCGCCGCGGCCCGCGCGGAGCGGGTCCAGTGCATCACGATCGCGTGATGCGGGCGACCAGTCGATGGACGCGGGCCGGCCGGCCGGATCGAGCGCCAGCGGCCGCGCAGGCTCGTCAGCGGCGCCACGTCGGGGCGGCGCAGGACGGTCGCGGTGGTGACCGCGGGGCGGAAGGCGGAGGCCGAGACGAGACCCATCCGCCGCTCACGCGCCCGGGCCGAGGCGCGGACGAAGTGGGCCGCCGGCCGGGCCGCGTACTTGGCGGCGATACTGTGGTCCATCGAGCCTATGGTACCGGTTCAGTCCTGCCTTGCAAGGGCGGCACGCACGACATCGGCGCGCTCCGTTGCCAGGGTGCCACGGGCGAGGGCCAGGGCCACCTCGCGCTCCGCCAGGGCGCGGTACAGCGGCAGCGCATCGGGGGCGTCGGCGCGGAGCGCGGCGAGGTGCGCCTCGAGCGTCCCGAGGTCGCCGCGGGCGATCGGCCCGGTCAACGCGGCCCCGATCCCGAGGGCCCTGGCGTTCCCCAGCGTCCCCTCGATGAGCGGCCCGTAGATCGCGAGCGCGCCCGCCTCGTCGAGGCCGGCCACCCGGCCCGAGCGTCGCGATGGCGTCGAGCAGCGCGACGAACCCGCCGGCCGCGAGGACCGCCGCCGCGTGGTAGGCCGCCTTCGATCCCGGCGCCAGGCGGACCGGGTGCGCGCCGAGGGCCTCCGCCATGTCGGCCAGCAGCGCCGCCAGCTGGTCGTCCGCCTCGATGGCGACCGTCGCGCCGTGGAGCGCGGCGACCGCCCGCTCCGTGTCGGCGAAGGCCACCAGGGGATGGAAGGCGCCGACCTGGGTGCCGGCGGCCTGGGCCGGCGCGAGGACGTCGGCATCGAGCGCCCCGCTGGTGTGGACCATGGCCTGCCCGCTGTACATCCGGATCGACCCCGCGAGCGGCGCGATGGCGTCGTCGGGGACGGCGACGATGACCAGCTCGACGTCGTCGAGGAGCGCCTGCGGCTCGGCGAACGCCCGGACGCCGTCGACCTTCGAGCGGAACCGCTCGCGGCTGGCCGCGCTCCGGCTGGCGACGGCCTGGACCGGCCAGCCGGCCCGGCTCAGGGCGACCCCGAGGGCGGTCCCGACGGCGCCCGCGCCGATGATCCCGATGACCGGCGGCTCACCCGGCTCGGCGTGCCGATGCGGGTGCTGGTGGTCGCTCTCGTGGACGTCCTCGCCATGGCGGTGGAAGCCCGGCGGGGCCGGGTCGAGGTCGATGCCGGAGGCCTCGATCGCGGCTTCGGTCTCCGCGTGCGCCTTGGCGGTCTTCGGGTCCTCGCCGGGCGGCTCGCGCCACGCCCTCATCGGCCGGCGGCCGCGATGGTCGGACGGTCGCGGTACGCTTGCACCCATCGAGTGTAGCGAGCCAGTGAGGAAGCGCGCGTTGACAGCGATCGACCCGTTCGGAGCCCGACGACCCCTCGGCGACGACCTGCCGGACGTCTACCGTCTGGCCGTCCTGGACGACCGGATCGACCTCGACCGCGCCCCCGTCACCGTCAAGATCCTGCTCGAGAACGCGCTCCGCCACGCCGGCGAGGGGATGGTCCACGCCGCCGACGTCGAGACGCTGACCGCGTGGCGGCCGGGCCGGGCCGCCGAGGCCGAGATCCCGTTCATGCCCTCGCGCGTGATCCTCCAGGACCTGACCGGCGTGCCGGCCGTGGTCGACCTCGCGGTGATGCGCGACGCGATGGCGGACCTCGGCGGCGACCCGGCGCTGGTCAACCCGCTCGTGCCGGCGGACCTCGTGATCGACCACTCGGTGCAGGTGGACCGGTTCGGCAGCGAGGGCGCGTTCGCCTACAACGTGGAGCGCGAGTACGAGCGCAACATCGAGCGCTACCAGCTCCTGCGCTGGGCCCAGACGGCCTTCCGCGACCTGCGGATCGTGCCGCCGGGGACCGGCATCGTCCACCAGGTCAACCTGGAGTTCCTCGCGACGGTCGTCACCGAGCGGCCGGACGCGAACGGGCCGCTGGCCTTCCCCGACACGGTCGTCGGCACCGACTCCCACACGACGATGATCAACGCGCTCGGCGTGCTGGGCTACGGCGTCGGCGGCATCGAGGCCGAGGCGGTGCTGCTGGGCCAGCCGCTCTACCAGCCGATGCCGCACGTCGTCGGCGTCCACCTGACCGGCGAGCTGCCGCGCGGCTCGACCGCGACCGACCTCGTGCTGGTCGTGACCGAGATGCTGCGGCGGCACGGCGTGGTCGGGGCGTTCGTCGAGTTCGCCGGCGACGGCCTCGCGAGCCTGTCGCTCGCCGACCGCGCGACGATCAGCAACATGAGCCCCGAGTTCGGGGCGACCTCGACGCTCTTCCCCATCGACGACGAGACGCTGTCGTACCTGCGACTCACCGGGCGGTCGCCGCGCAGGTCGGCCTGGTCGAGCGCTACGCCAAGGAGCAGGGGCTGTGGCGGATGCCCGGCGACGGCCCGGACTTCGACGAGCGCCTCACGCTCGACCTCTCGAGCGTGGAGCCGTCCGTGGCCGGGCCGCGGCGGCCGCAGGACCGCGTCCCGCTCCAGTCGCTGCGCGAGAACTTCCGGTCGAACTACCCCGACGGCCTCGAGGCGCCGGCCGATCCCGAGACCGAGGTCGAGGAGGCGTCCGGCGACTCGTTCCCGGCCTCGGACGCCCCGGCGTTCGCCTCTGCCGATGCGGGCAGCGAGCCCGCACCGCCCGCCGATCCGGTCGTGGCCGATGCGGCCCCCGTGGATCGCCGCGCGTACCGGCCGGTCGAGATCGAGGTCGGCGGCGAGCGGACCACGCATCGGGACGGGCTCCGTGGGGATCGCCGCGATCACGTCGTGCACCAACACCTCGAACCCGACCGTGATGGTCGGTGCCGGCCTGCTGGCACGGAACGCGGTCGCGCGCGGGCTGCGCGTGGCCCCGACCGTCAAGACCTCGCTGGCGCCCGGGTCCAAGGCCGTGACGGGCTATCTCGAGAAGGCCGGCCTGATGGCCCCGCTCGAGGCGCTCGGGTTCGCGCTCGCGGGCTACGGGTGCACGACGTGCATCGGCAACTCCGGCCCGCTCGACACGGCGGTCGCCGGGGCGATCGAGGCGAACGACCTGGTCGTCGCGGCCGTGCTCTCGGGCAATCGCAACTTCGAGGGCCGGATCCATCCACTCGCGCGGGCCAGCTACCTCGCCTCGCCGCCGCTGGTCGTCGCGTTCGCGCTCGCCGGTCGCGTCGACATCGACCTCACGACCCAGCCGCTCGGCACCGGGTCCGACGGGCGGCCCGTGTATCTGGCCGACATCTGGCCGTCGCCCGACGAGATCCGCTCGGTCATCGCCTCCTCGATCGACGCCGAGCTGTTCCGGCGCACCTACGCAGTCGTCTTCGAGGGCGACGAGCGCTGGCGGGCGCTGCCGATCCCGGAGGGCCAGCGCTATGCCTGGGACACCGCCTCCACCTACGTCGCGAAGCCGCCGTTCCTCGACGCGGTCGCGGACGCGCGGTCGGCCATCGCGGACATCACGGGCGCCCGGGTGCTCGCGGTGCTGGGCGACTCGGTCACGACCGACCACATCTCCCCCGCCGGCTCGATCTCGCCGTCGTCGCCCGCCGGCCAGTGGCTCCAGGCGCGCGGCGTCGGCCCGCTCGAGTTCAACTCCTACGGCGCGCGGCGCGGCCAGCACGAGGTCATGGCGCGCGGCACGTTCGCGAACATCCGGCTGCGCAACGGCCTCGTCTCGCCGAAGGAGGGGCCGCACACGGTCCACCTCCCGTCGGGCGACGAGGGCTTCATCTACGACACCGCGATGCGCTACATCGACGAGGGCGTGCCGCTGCTGATCATCGCCGGGCGCGAGTACGGCTCGGGATCGTCACGCGACTGGGCGGCCAAGGGGCCGCTGCTGCTCGGCGTCAAGGCGGTCATCGCCGAGAGCTACGAGCGCATCCACCGCTCCAACCTGGTCGGGATGGGCGTGCTGCCGCTCCAGTTCAAGCCGGGCGACAGCGCGGCCTCGCTCGGGCTGACCGGACGCGAGACCTACTCGATCCTGGGGCTCGAGGGCGGCCTGTCGCCGCGCCAGGGCGTGACGGTCGTCGCGGTGGCGGATGCGGCCGCCGGTGGTGACGGGCGCGAGCGCCGGTTCGAGGCGATCGCCCGGCTCGACGGCCCGATCGACGTCGACGTCTTCAACGGCGGCGGGATCCTGCCGACGGTCCTCCGCCGGCTGGCGGCATCGAACGCCTGAACGGCGCACGCCCTAGGCGCTGAGGCGCCGGCGACGGGTCGCGGTCGAGGCCGCTTCGACGTGGAGCCGGAACCCGGCCAGCGTGCACGACGCCAGCATCAGGTTGCGGGCCGCGGCATGGGCGTCGCCATGCGCGCTTGCGTCGGTCCAGCGCTCGAGACAGGTGCGGACGGTGTCGTCGGCGACCTGCTGCGCGCCGGCGCCCGTGGCGGCGCAGACCTTGATCATGTTCTCGACGACGCGCGACATGCCGGAGCCGAGCGTGCCCGCCCGATAGCTCTGGATCACGTCGTCGGCGCCCTGCTGGGCGACGAGGAGACCGATGTCGATGGGGGCGGGAGCGGCGAGGGCCACGTCGGGAGACTCCGGATAGGGATTCGAGGCCCTTCGATCGTGGCGCCGGGCGGTGTCGCGTCCTAGGCCGAACCCCGGCAGACCGGCGTCGGGCGGATTGCGCGGTCACGGCAATGTCCCTGGCCCGCGCGTCGATGCCCGGGACGGTGCGAAGCCCCCGGAGGGAGATCCGGGGGCTTCGCCTACGCGGGGAGGAGGACCGCGTTCCGAACCTCAGACGCGGAGGGTGGCCGCGGCGTGACGCGGGTCCATCGGGCGTTTCAATCCCAGATGTCGACGAGCGGCAGGCCGGCCCGCGAGAGCGTCTCGTTGAGCTCCGTGATGTGCGAGACGTCGTGGGCGAAGGACCGCGAGATGACTGGCCCCGCGGGTCCGGGCCTCCCGGTCGCCCCAGTCGTCGTGGCGGATCACCTCTGCGAGCATGTCCGGCGTCCAGCGGTCGAGGCAGCCCTCGACGATGCGGAACGTCGAGTCGAGCGCTTCGACGAGCTCGTCGACGCCGAGCACGTGCTCCAGGTCGTCATCGCCCGGGCAGTCCCAGGCCGAGTTCGTGAACCGGGTCGTCTCGGCACCGGGTTCGCCCGCGACGACGCAGAGCCCGAAGACCCGCTGGCAGGCGAGGTGGCCGATGCTCGCCCAGAGCGGCCAGCGCTCCGGCGTCGGCTGGATCGCCAGCTGCTCAGCGCTGAGTCCGGCGACGACAGCGCGAAGTTGTTTGTTGTAGTACGGCCACTTGGGGTAAGCCACGCGGATCGTCAGGTCGCTCATGGGCAGAGCCTACCGTCGCAAGGGCCCGAAACGTGTCAGGAATGACCGAGCCTTCCCATGGCGCCCGTCACATCTGCGCGAACATGGAGGTCAACGAGGAACCCCATCGACGACGGAGACGTCGACATGTTTCACGTCAGCCGGTCCATCCTCGTATCCCTGGCGGCGCTCGGCGTGCTCGTCGCGGCGCTGTCGGCCTGCGAGGCGACGTCGGCCGATCCGGACGTCGCGGCCGTCCAGGCGGTCGCCGCGGATACGATCCTGGCCGGGCAGCGGGTCGGCGTCCTGCCGGGAGTCGGGGTCGCGCACGGTCCTGACCGCGGCACAGGTCGACCGGATCTCGAAGCGACGCCGAGGCCTGCGCCAGGGACCACTACGCCGGTCCGCTCCTCGCGAACAGGCTCGCGCTATTCAAGGAGGCCGTCGCGGCGCGGCGCACGTCGGGGGCGGCCCCCGGTCCTCGACGGCGGGGCCACCGACGTCCAGATGGGCGAGACGACCGTCAGGGACCGATACGGCCACGGTGCAGCCTGCGGGCCACGATGTGGCTCAAGGTCGCCCAGGGCGACAAGGTCGCGACGCCGACCGGCACTGCCGACTTCGCCTTCGAGCTCGCGAAGATCGACGGCCGGTGGTACGTGACGGCCGAGTCGTTCGACTACCTTCCAGGTGAGGGCCCGTAGGCCACCTCCCGCGAGGTCCGGAGTGCCGTCATCGAAGGAGCTCTGAGGGAACCGGTGTCGACCATCGAACAACCCAACCGCCCCGAGGTCCGCGCGGCCATCGGGGCGGTGCGCGGCACTCTGGAGGCTGGCGTGGCGGTCTTCCGGGGCATCCCGTTCGCCGAGCCGCCGGTCGGCGCGCTTCGGTTCGCCGCGCCGCGGCCGGCACGGCCGATGGGACGGGGTGCGCGAGGCCGTGTCGTACGGACCGCCTCCGCCGCAAGCCGCGGCGTTCGGGATGGACGAACTGGCGCAGGGATCGGCGGGCGACGACTGGCTGACGATCAACGTCTGGTCGCCGGACCCGGGCGCGGACGCGGGGCTGCCGGTCATGGTGTGGATCCACGGCGGCGCGTACACGATCGGCATGTCCAGCCTCCCCGAGTACGACGGCGGCCGCCTCGCGCGGGACGGCGGCGTCGTCGTGGTGACGTTCAACTATCGGGTCGGGATCGAAGGCTTCGCCTGGATCGAGGGGGCACCGCCCAACCGAGGTCTGCTGGATCAGATCGCCGCCCTCGAGTGGGTGCACGACAACATCCGGGCCTTCGGCGGCGACCCGAGCCGCGTCACCGTCTTCGGCGAGTCGGCGGGCGGCGGATCGGTGGCCGCCCTCCTGGCCATGCCGCGGGCGGCCGGGCTCTTCGGACGGGCCATCGCCCAGAGCGCGCAGGGCACGTACTTCTCGCCCGAGCTCGCGGCCGACGTCGCCGCCGCCTGCGCCGACGAGCTGGGCCTGCGGCCGACCGTCGCAGACCTGTCGACGGTCGCCCCGGCCCGGCTGTCCGCGGCCGGTGACGCAGTCGCTGCGAAGGCGGCGACCCGATGGGTGCGCCGCTGGGGCCAGGCCGCCTTTCGGTCGATCCCGTTCTCGCCGGTCGTCGAGACCGAGTCCCTGCCGGTGACACCGTTCCAGGCCCTGGCCGACGGGGTCGGGCGCGACATCGACCTCCTCGCCGGCCACACGCGCGACGAGCACCGGCTGTTCACCGCGCTCGACGGACGGCTCGGCAAGGTGACCGAGGCTGAGGCCGAGACGGCGCTGGACGTCCTCGCCCCCGGCCCGGACGGCGCCCGCCGATACCGGGAGGGCTACCCCGCCGCGGGACCGAACGAGCTGGATGAGCTGGTCAACTCCGACTGGGCATTCCGGATGCCGACCCTCCGCCTCGCCGAGGCCCAGGCGGCAGCCGGCGGCCGTGCCCACGTCTATGAGCTGACCTGGCCCGCGCCGGGCATGGGCGGCATCCTCGGGGCCTGCCACGGCCTGGACGTGCCGCTGGTCTTCGGCAACCTGGATCGCGGTTTGCCCGCCCTGCTGATCGGCGACGGCCCGAACGCGGAGGCGGAGGCGCTGTCCGCGCGCATGCGCACCGCGTGGACGGCGTTCGCCGCCCATGGCGACCCCGGCTGGAGCGCGTACGACACCGGGCAGCGCCTCGTGCAGCTCTTCGACGCCCGGCCGACGGTCGCGCCCTACCCGGAGGAGACGTCCCGGCGCATCTGGCAGCACCACGACTTCCCTGTCCTGCGGCCGCTTGCCGGCGGGTAGCGTCGCGCCGGGCCGGACATGAAAGCAGGGCCCGAAGGCCCTGCGTCGCTGGCGGGATATGGTGGGCGATACTGGATTCGAACCAGTGACCTCGCGGATGTGAACCGCGCGCTCTAACCGACTGAGCCAATCGCCCGAGAGGTCGCGACGCCACACGGGGCGACGGACGGGAACCGGCCGATCATACCCGCAGGCCGGGCCAACGGGCAACGATCGCCTCCGCGTCGACCCCCGTCACCACGATCATCTTCTGGCGGCTGGTCGCCCCGGCCACGATGCGGACGTCGTTGTGGGCGACGTCCAGCTCGTCGGCGAGCAACCGCACGAGGGCATGGTTGGCGGCGCCTTCCACGGCGGGGGCGGTCACCCTGGCCTTCAGGATGCCATCGAGGACGCCATCGACCCGGTCGGTCACGGCGCGCGGGGTCAGACGGACGGTGAAACGGACGTCGGGATGGTGCAACGTCTCCACGCGTGATCGCGGCCCGGCGTCGGCCCGGGCGGCGGCTGGGGGTCGTCCCGAGTCTAGCAGCCCCGCACGAAACGGCCCCCGCACGCGGCGATCAGTGCTCGTGCGCGGGCTCGTCCGGGGCGTGCTGGTGCGGCCGCTCGCCGAAGATCGCGCGGCCGACCCGCACGATCGTGGCGCCCTCCTCGATCGCGAGCTCGAAGTCGTCGGACATGCCCATCGACAGCTCGGGTCCGAGCCCCGGCCAGCGCGAGCGCAGCCCCTCCCCCAGCACGCGCAGGCCGGTGAAGGTCGCCCGGGCGTCGGCCGGATCGGTCGCGAGCCGCCCCACGGTCATCAGGCCGCGGACCTCGAGGTTCGGCAGGTCCAGCAGCGCGGGCAGCGCCGGCTCGACGGCATCCGGCGCGAAGCCGGCCTTGGCCGGGTCGGCGTCCACGTTGACCTGGATCAGCACCGGATACCGGGCGCCGGGCCGGACCTCCGCGACCAGGCGGTCGAGACGCTCCCCGAGCGCGACCGAGTCGACGGTCTGGATCGCGTCGAAGACCTCGAGCGCGCGGCGCGCCTTGTTCGACTGGAGCGGGCCGACGAGCTGCCACGAGGCGCCGGGCACCTCGGGCGCCTTCGCCTCGCCCTCCTGGACCCGGTTCTCCCCGAGCACCGTGAACCCGGCCGCGACCGCGGACCGCAGCCGCGCGGCATCGACCGTCTTGCTGACGGCGATCAGGGTGACGGCGCCGGGGTCGCGCCCGGCTCGCGCGCAGGCGTCGGCGATCCGCCCGAGGACGCGCGCTCGCGCCTGGGCCAGGTCGTCGATCTGGTCGTGATCCGGTGGCGTCACCACCGGCGGCTACTTCCGGCGGAGGAAGCTGGGGATCTCCAGGTCGTCCGCGTCGTAGGTCGGGGCGCGCTTGACGGGCGCGGGCTCACCGACCGACCGCTCGGAGCGGGTGGCGGCAACGGCGGCCACCTCGGGCTCGCGGATGCCGGTGCCGGCCCCGCCGTCGATGGCGCCGTCGAGGATCTCGTCGCGCTGGCGCTGGAGCTCCTCGAGGAAGTCGCGCTCGCGCGGCTGGCGGATCGAGGCCGAGGTGTCCATGACGCCGGTCGCCTCGCGGGCGCTCGTGTGGCGCTTGCGGCCGCCGTCGAAGCCGGTCGCGATGACCGTGACCATGACCTCCTCGCCGAGCCGCTCGTTGAAGCTCGTGCCGAAGATGATGTTGGCCTCCGGGTCGGCGGCCTCCTTGATCGCCTCGGCGGCCTCCTGGACCTCGAACAGCGACAGGTTCGCGGACCCGGTGATGTTCCAGAGGATGCCCTGGGCGCCGTTGATGTCGAGCTCGAGGAGCGGGCTCGCGATGGCCATCCGCGCGGCCTCGACGGCGCGGTTCTCGCCGCTCGCCCGGCCGATGCCCATGAGCGCGGAGCCGGCGTCCTTCATGATCGCGCGGACGTCGGCGAAGTCCTGGTTGATCAGCCCGGGCACCGTGATGATGTCGCTGATGCCCTGGACGCCCTGGCGCAGGACGTCGTCGACGACGCGGAAGGCGTCGAGGATGCTGGTGTTCTTCTGGACGACGTCCTTGAGCCGGTCGTTGGGGATCGTGATCAGCGCGTCGACCTGGCTCTTGAGCTCCTCGGCGGCCTTCTCGGCGACGAGCTTGCGCTTGTTGCCCTCGAACGCGAACGGCTTGGTGACGACGCCGATGGTGAGCGCGCCGCCCTCCTTGGCGATCTGCGCGACGACCGGCGCGGCGCCGGAGCCGGTCCCGCCGCCGAGCCCCGCGGTGATGAAGACCATGTCCGAATCGGCGAGCGCCTGGGCGATCTTCTCGGAGTCCTCCTCGGCCGAGCGCTGCCCGATCGACGAGTCGCCGCCGGCGCCGAGCCCGCGGGTGACCTTGTCGCCGATGCGGATCTTGTGCGGCGCGTCGGACTGGAGGAGCGCCTGCGAATCCGTGTTGCAGGCGATGAACTCGACGCCCATCATCTCGGCCCGGATCATCCGGTTGACCGCATTGCTCCCGCCACCCCCGACCCCGATGACGCGGATCAGCGCGAAGTTCTCGGAGTCGGAGCGCAACGTCATCGGTCATCCTCCAGACGCCCCTCGGCAGGCGTCGATGCGTTCGTCGGCCGGACCCTGATGACTCCTGGGGCAGAGCCGGGGTCCTGTGGATAAGGTCGGAGTATAGCGCCGACCCCGCGGATGCCGACAAGCCTCCTTCGACGCTCCCGGACGCCGGGAGGCGAGGCTCCGGTGCGGCCCGGCACCGCCGGGCGCGGTGGCGTCGCGCGAGCCCGGCCTAGGGGAAGACGCTCCGCAGGGCCTCGCGGAGGCGACCCAGCCCGCCGCCGCCCGGCGCGGACTCGTAGCGCAGCGGCTCGCCCGAGGTGAGGCTGATGGCGCCCCACTGGAGGAGCCCGACCGCGGTGCTGTAGGACGGGTTGAGCAGCGTGTCGACGAGCCCGGCGATGCCCGCCGGCGCGGCCACGCGGACCGGCATCTGGAGCACGCTCCGGCCGAGCTCCGCGGCGCCCGCGAGCTGCGAGGCCCCGCCGGTCAGGATGACCCCGGCCGGCAGCATCCCGACGCCCGCGGCCCGGATCTCGTTGCCGAGCAGCTCGAACGTCTCGCGCATGCGCGCCTCGATGATCTGGCAGACCTCGAGCCGGCTGACGGTCCGCCCGGCGTCCTCGCCGAGGACCGACACGCTGATCTCCTCGTCGTCGGCCTCCTCGACCGAGCGCAGGTCCGCGGTGCCGTGGCGGATCTTCAGCTCCTCGGCGACCTGGAGGCTCGTCTTGAGCCCGATCGCGACGTCGTTGGTGACGTTGTTGCCGCCGACCGGCAGGACGCGCGTGTGGACGGGCGAGCCCTCCTGGAAGAGCGCGAGGTCGATGGTGCCGGCGCCGATGTCGGCGACCGCGACGCCCAGCTCCTTCTCCGTCTCGGACAGGACGGCCTCGGCGGACGCGAGCAAATCGGCGACGAGCTCGTCGATCTTCACGCCGGCCGCGGTGACGCACTTGGTCAGGTTCTGGACCGCCGTCGCCGACGCCGTGACGATGTGGGTCTCGACCTCGAGCCGCAGCGCGCTCATCCCGAGCGGGTCCTTGACGCCCTCCTGGCCGTCGACCGTGAAGCCCCGCCGCTCGACGTGGAGGACCTCGCGGTTGGACGGGATCGAGACCGCGCGGGCGACCTCGATGGCGCGGTTGACGTCCTCGCGGGTGACCTCGCGATGGTGCGCGGTGACCGCGACCTGGCCGGGCGAGTTGATGCTCTCGACGTGCTGGCCGCCGACGCCGACGAAGGCGCGGTCGATCTTCCAGCCCGAGAGGCGCTCGGCCCGCTCGACCGCGTCCGCGATGGAGCGGATGGTCTGGTCGATGTTGATGACGACGCCCTTCTTGAGACCGGACGCGGGAACGGTGCCGTGGCCCATGATCGTCAGCCGGCCGTCGCGGCTCACCTCGCCGATGAGCGCGCAGACCTTGCTGGTGCCGACGTCGATGCCGACGAGGACCGCTTCCCGTTCCACCATCTTGTCCGTCTCTCCCGTCCGTGTCGTCGATCTAGAGGAAGTGTCGCCGGATGAGCGCCACGTTGTTGAAGATGCGCAGGCCGAAGGTGATGAGCGCTACCAGGTAGAGATCCAGGCCGAGCCGGTCGCCGACGAAGGTGAGCAGCACGGCGATGATCGCATTGACCAGGAACCCGCTGACGAAGATTCGATTGTCGTAGACCCCGTCGAGCTCCGCACGAACCGCCCCGAGCACGGAGTCCAGCGCGGCGAGGATCGCGACCGCAGAGTACCGGCTGAGCTCGAAGCTGACGTTGACGTTGAGGACGAGGCCCGCCAGGACGCCCACGAGGAGCCCGAGCAGGGGAAGCAGCACGCTGTCGTCGTCCTCGATCGTGTGGGTTTCGGCAAGGCTACCCGACCGCCAGCGGGCGCGGCAACCGTCCGCGCAGCCACGGACCCGCGCCTCACCCGGGCGCCGAGGGCGTCGGGCTGGCCGACGGCCGGGCGTGGGCTTCGCTGGGTCGGGCCGTGGGCTTCGGCGACGGCTTGGCCGTGGGCTTGGCGGTGGGCTTTGGCGTGGGGCTCGGCGACGGGGTCGCCCTGGGGATGTAGGTCCCCTCGGTCCCGGACGCGAGGATCACCCGCTCCACCGTGTCCTCGCGCCCCGCGAGCAGGCTGCGCAGCAGGCGGACCTGCTCCGGGATGAGGTCCGGGGTGCGGATCGTCGGGGTGTAGATGCCGAAGACCGCGGTCCAGCCGCGCGGCTCGGAGCGGACGAGGAAGCCGTTCTCGTCGGTGAGGACGATCGACAGGCCCGTCGCCGAGCTGCCGACGTCCGCGGGGACCAGCGAGGCCAGCCGCGTGGCGGCGTCGAGGTCGACCGGGTCGAGCGTGCTGCCCGCGATCAGGCCGGCCGAGGCGGCTCGCCCGTCGTCCACGACCGGCAGCCCGGCCGTCGCCGCGCTGGGCACGTCCGGCAGCTCGGCGAACAGCTTGCCGTCGGCGTCGACGAGGAACCGCAGGTCGCCGACCTTCCAGATCAGGATCGGGGTGCGCTCGTCGAGCGTCACGGCCAGCGTGTCGGGGAACTCGACGCCGATGCGGGCCCGCGCGACGGTCGGGAGCTGCTCCAGCTGCGCCTCGAGCGGATCGGTCGAGATGCGGAACAGGTTCTGGCCGCGGGCGCCGGCGATCGCGGCCTCGACGGCCGCGGGGTCCGTCCAGACGGGGGCCGACGTGAGCCGGACGCGCGCGTAGTCGAAGGCGCTCGACGACGACACGCCGTAGAGCGCGCCCAGGCTGGCGAGCATGACGAGCGCGGCACCGGCCCGGATCGGCGTGAGCCGCGCCGACGACGCGCGCCGGACGCGGGGTGTCCGGCGGCCCGGCCCCAGCGGTGTCTGGCGGCGGGTCGGCGGACGGAGGCTCATCGCGGCAGGTCCGCTCCGGTGAGACGGCCGGTGATCGCGCCGCGGCGGCGCGCTCCCGGGCGAGCTCGACGACCCGCTCGCAGACGTCCGCGAAGGCGTATCCGCCGGCGGACGGCATCGTCGGGAAGAGGCTGATCGGGGTGAAGCCCGGGATCGTGTTGATCTCGGACACGACGACCCGGTCGCCGGCGACCAGGAAGTCGACGCGGGCGAAGCCCTCGCAGCCGATCGCCCGGTACGTGTCGCGCGCGAGCTTGAGGATCAGCGCCTTCTGGGCGGGGCTGACCTCGGCCGCGGTGGAGGTCTCGGAGAGGCCCGGCGTGTACTTGGCGGCGTAGTCGTAGAACTCGTGGCCCGAGACGATCTCGCCCGGCCCGTAGAGCTCGAGTGCGTCGTTGCCGAGGATCGCGACCTCCAGGTCGCGCGCGCCGGCGAGGTACGTCTCGACGAGGGCGTGCGTGTCGTAGCGGAACGCCAGGTCCAGCGCCGCGGGCAGCTCCGCGAGGTCGTGGACGAGGGTCATGCCGACCGACGACCCGAGCCCCGAGGGCTTGACCATCAGGCGCGGGTCCGCGGCGCCGGCGGCGAAGGCCGCGAGCTCGGCGGTCACCGCGGCCGGGTCGTCCCGCCAGCGTGCGGCGCCGACCTCGCGCCAGTCCACGACCGGCAGCCCCAGGCCGCGGCACATCCGCTTGAAGAGCCGCTTGTCCATCCCGAGCGCCGAGGCCGCGACGCCGGCGCCGGTGTAGGTGAGCCCGGCCGCCCCGAGCATCGCCTGGACCGTGCCGTCCTCCCCGAACGGCCCGTGGAGCGCGATGAAGACCACGGGCGGCGGGTCCGCCGCGGCCAGCCGGTCGATCGCGGCGCCCGCGCTCAGCGGGCCGTCGCCGCCGAGCCCCGCCGGATCGTCATAGGCCGCCGCGGGCCGGTCGCCGCGGACGTGGTCCGGCGGCAGCCACCACCAGCCGCCGTCGAGGTCGATGAGGACCTGGCGCACCGGATGGCCGAGGCCGGCGAGCGCGTCGGCGACCGCCGTGCCGGACACGACCGAGACGTCGTGCTCGGCCGACGGGCCGCCGAGCAGCACCACGACCGGGACCCGGGGGTCGCTCACGATCCCGGCTCCCAGTCGCGCCAGTCGCCGACGAACTCGATCTCCGGCTCGAGGGTGACCCCGGCGCGCTCGGCGACGACGGCCCGCACGTGCTCGGCGAGATGGCGGACGTCGGCCGCGGTGCCGCGCTGGTCGTTGACGATGAAGTTCGCGTGCTTCTCGGACACGGCGGCGCCGCCGATCCGCGTGCCCTTCAGCCCGGCCGCCTCGATCAGGCGCCCCGCCGAATCGCCGGGCGGGTTGCGGAACACGCTCCCCGCCGACGGGATCCCGAGCGGCTGGTGGGTGCGCCGCCAGGTCCGGATCTCGTCGAGGCTCGCGGCGATCGCCGCGGGGTCGGCCGGCGTCAGGCGGAAGGTCGCGTCCATCACGAGCTCCGGCGGCAGGCCGGCGGCGACGTGCTTGAAGCGGCTGTCGCGGTAGGCGAACCCGAGGTCCGCGACGTCGAGCGAGCCCTCCGTGCCGTCGGCGGCCAGCACGCTCGCCGAGGCGATGACGCCCGCGATATCCCCGTCGTGCGCCCCGGCGTTGGCCCAGACCGCGCCACCGACCGTGCCCGGGATGGCCAGCCCGAACTCGAGGCCGGTCAGGCCGGCCTTCTGCGCCTCGGTCGCCGCGCGGGCCATCTGGACGCCCGCCTCGGCGACCAGCTGCTCCCCGTCGATGCGGATGCCCTCGGCGCGGACCTGGATGACCAGGCCGCGGATCCCGGCGTCGGCGATGACCAGGTCGCTCCCCCGCCCCAGCAGGAAATGCGGCAGGTCGCGGCTGCGAGCGAACTGGACGAGCTTGCGCAGCTCGAACCGGTTGTGCGGCGTGACGAAGAGATCCGCCGGCCCGCCGACGCGCATGGTCGTGAAGCGGCCGAGCGGCTCGTCCCGCGACGTCTTGACCCCGATCCGCCGCTGGATCTCGGTGCCGATCGCGATCGCGTCGAAGGCGGCGATCATGGCGCGATCCCGCGCGACAGACGGTCGATGGCGTCGCGGTCCGGCAGCGGCCGGCGCTCGGCGGCGGCCATCACGAGCTCGGCGACCGCGTCGGCGGCGGCCGGCCGCCCGAGGGCGCGGGCCGCGGCCGACATCGCGAGGTGGCGGGCCGGGTCGTCGAGGATGCCGGCCGCCTCGACCAGCGCGTCGGCGTCGAACGCCTCGTCCTCGATCAGCCGGGCGGCCCCCGCGTCCACGAGGACGCGCGCGTTGGCGCGCTGGTGGCCGGCGGCGTGCGGATACGGGACGACGATCATCGGCACCCCGAGCGCGGCGACCTCGGCCAGGGTCGAGGAGCCGGCGCGGCCGACCACGAGGTCCGCGGTCGCGAGCGCGGCGAGCATGTCGTCGCGCAGGAACGGCGACGGCCGGTACCGGGCGCGCACGTCGGCCGGCAGGGCCTCCCGGTCCGCGAGCGCCGCGGCGTACCCCTCGTCGCCGGTCACGTGGATCACCGTGACGCGCTCGACGAGCCGCCCGATGGCGCCCGCGACCGCGGCGTTGAACCGGCGGACCGCCTGCGAGCCGCCGAAGACGAGGAGCACGCGCTCGCCGGCCGGGACGCCGAGGCGCTGGCGGGCCTCATCCCGGTCCACGTCCCGGGTATCGCGGATGGGCGTCCCCGTCAGGTAGCACGGCACCTTCGGCGCCGCATCGTGGAGCGTGGCGCAGGTCGCCTCGAACGAGACGGCCAGCGCCGTGGCCAGACGGGCCGTCGCCCGGACCGAGCGACCGGGGATCACGTTGCCGTCCCACATGACGACCGGGATGCGCAGGGGCTTCGCGGCCATCAGCACCGGGATCGCGACGTAGCCGCCGGTCGTGAAGATGACCGCCGGCCGCTCCCTGGTCAGCATCGCGGTCGCCTGCGGCACCGAGACGCCGAGCCGGATCGGGTCGAGGACGACGTGGATGTCGCGCCCGGAGGAGCGCAGCGACCGGGCCGCCAGGCGGCGCATCGGGATGCCCGACGGCGGGACGAGGGTCGCTTCGAGCCCGCGGTGGCCACCCAGCCAGCGCAGCTCAGGAGCGTCCGGACGGCCGCGCAGTGACCTGGCGACGGCCAGAGCCGGGTAGACGTGTCCGCCCGTCCCGCCGGCCACGATCAGCGATCGCATCGTCGTTCCACGTCCCCTTTTCGACGGTCTCGCGCGAGATCGAGAGCAGGATCCCGACCGCGGCGAAGCTGATGATGAGCGATGAGCCGCCGGCGCTCACGAACGGCAGGGTGATGCCCGTGATCGGGAACAGCGCGACCACCACCCCGATGTTGATGAACGCCTGGATGCACAGCCACGCGGTGATGCCCGCGGCGAGGAGCGCCCCGAAGGTATCAGGCGCCGCCAGCGCGACCCGCATCCCGGAGTAGGCGAGCGCGAGGAAGAGGACGACGACGATGCCGGCCCCCAGCAGCCCGAACTCCTGGCCGATCTCGGCGAAGACGAAGTCGTTGAAGGCGTTCGGCACCGAGACGACGCTCGCCCCGAGCCCGGTCCCCAGCAGCCCGCCGACGCCGAGCGCGAGGAGGCCCTGGACCGTGTGGAAGCCCGCGCCGAGCTGGTCGGACCAGGGGTCCAGCCACGAGCGGATCCGCTCCATCTGGTAGCCGCGCAGACCCGCGAAGATCACGACCGGGAGCGCCGCGACGACCATCGCCCCGAGGTGGACGAGGTTGGCGCCCGCCACGAAGAACATCGTCATGGCGGTCAGCCCGATGACCATCGTGGTGCCGAGGTCGGGCTCCTTGAAGACCAGCACCACGATCGGGGCCACGATGATCATGAACGCGAACGTCCCGCCCCAGAACGAGCGGACCTTGGTGCCGCGCTTGGCGAACCAGTGGGCGAGGTAGATGACCATCGCCAGCTTCGCGATCTCGGCCGGGTGGACCGCCGGCAGCAGCGGCAGCTCGAGCCAGCGCGCCGAGCCGCCGACGACGCGGTTGAACTGGGGCACGAACACCAGGAGGAGCAGCCCGACGGCGACGATGTAGAACGGCACCGAGACCAGCCGGAGGTAGCGGTAGTCCACCTTCATCATCACGACCATCGCGAGGATGCCGAGGACCGCCCACTGGATCTGCGGGCCGACGGTGGCGAACGTGTCCTCGTTCGAGAGGTAGCCGCGGATCGCCGACGACGAGTAGACCATCAGGATGCCGACCGCGGTCAGGGCGACGACCACGACGAGGATCACGTAGTCGGCCTGGTGGCGCTCGCGCTGGACGACCGACCCGGTCCGCGTGCGGGCGGGCTGCCGGTTCGCGGTCTTGCGCTGCTCCGCGGGCGTGCGCTCGCGCTCGCGGCCGGGCAGTCCCAGGCGGGGGATCGGCGGGGCGAGGTTCATCGCGATCCTCCAGTGGCTGGGTCGGCCGCACGCTCGGCGGCGAGTCCGGCGACCGCGGCCTTGAAGGCGCGTCCGCGGGCGGCGTAGTCCTCGAACATGTCGAAGCTGGCGGCGGCCGGGCTGAGCAGGACGGTCGCCGGGCCGCTGCCGCCGGCATCGGCGAGGGCCTCGCGGGCGAGCGCGTCGGCGAGGCGCACGGCCTCCTCGAGCGTGGCTGCCCGGGACGTCCGGGCGAGGCCCGCGGCGCGGAAGTCCGCCTCGAGGCGCGGTCCGCTCTCGCCGATCAGCACGGCGGCCACCGCGCGCTCGGCGACCACCGGCGGGAGCCCGGACAGGTCGACGTCCTTGTCGCGGCCGCCCGCGATCAGCACGACGGGCGGGCCGAAGGCGCGGAGCGCCGCGATGACGGCATCGGGCTGGGTGCCCTGCGAGTCGTTGATGAAGCGGACGCCGTCGATGGTCGCGACCGGCTCGAGGCGGTGCTCGACGCCGGTGAAGGCCGTGGCCGCGGCGCGGATCGCGTCGGGCTCGATCCCGAACAGCAGGCCGACCGCGACGGCCGCCAGCGCGTTCGAGACGTTGTGGGCGCCGGGGATCGCCAGCTCGGCGATCGGGAGGATGCGGCCGTCGGGACCGGTCGTGGCCCGGCCACCGCCGGCGATCGCGCAGCCGCTCGACGCCATCGGCGACGATCCAGCCGTCGACCACGCCGAGCCCGCCCGCGACCGGCGGGCGCCGGCCGTAGGTGACGACGCGAGCGCGTTCGCCCGCCGTCGTACGCCGCGACGACCGGGTCGTCGAGGTTCAGCACGAGGGCGCCGGACGGGTCCACGAGATCGGCGAGCCGCCGCTTGGCCCGCCGGTACGCCTCCAGCGAGCCGTGCCGGTCGAGGTGGTCCGAGGTGACGTTCGTGTAGACCGCGACCGTGGTGCCGCGCGACAGCGTCGGCAGCTGCAGCTCGGACAGCTCGTACACGACCCGGTGCTCGGGGGTGAGCTCCGGCAGCCGCTCGACGATGGGGATCCCGATGTTCCCGCCGAGGACGGCGGGATGCGCCGGGATCGGCCGCGAGGATCGCGGCGGCGAGCGACGACGTCGTGGTCTTGCCCTTCGTGCCGGTCACCCCGATCGTGGGCGCCGGGCAGAGCCGCAGGAACAGGTCGGGCTCGGACACGACGGCCGGGGCGGTCTCGTCGCCGGCGGCCCGCGCGTCGACCAGCGCACGGAGCGCCGCGCGGAGCCGCGGCTCGGTCGTCGGGTAGTCGGGGTTGATCGCCGGGGACGTCGTCACGAGCGCGGCCCCGGCCCAGGCCGTCGCGGGGTCGACGTCCGGTCCCGCCAGCAGCCGCACCGGCCGTCCCTCGAGGGCCTCGATCGCCCGTCCGAGCTCGGCCGCCGGCCGCCCGTCGTACACGGTCACCGCCGCGCCGGCATCGGCCAGGAACCGCGCCAGCGCGATGCCGCTGCGGGCGAACCCGAGCACGGTCACCGGGCGGTCGCGGAGCGCCCCGGCGCGGACGCCGTCGAGCGTCAGCGTGTCCGGGTCGATCGGTCGGGTCGCGGTCATGGTCATCACGCCAGCCGGTTCAGCGAGGCGAGGAAGAGGGTCACGCCGAGGAGCGCCGCGAGGATCCCGACGATCCAGAACCGGATCGTGATCTTCTCCTCGTCCCAGCCGCCCAGCTCGAAGTGGTGATGGAGCGGGCTCATCCGGAAGATCCGCTTGCCGCCGCTCAGCTTGAAGTAGCCCACCTGCAGCATCACCGAGCCGGTCTCGATCACGAAGATGATCCCGATCAGCGGCAGCACCAGGACCTGGCCGGTGATGAGCGCGGTCACGGCGAGGCAGGCGCCAAGGGACAAGGCTCCGCTGTCGCCGATGAAGATCTGCGCTGGATGGACGTTGAACCAGAGGAACCCGAGCAGCGCGCCGATGATCAGCGCGCAGAGGAGCGCGAGGTTGGCCTGGTTCGGGACGTTGAGCAGGGCGATCAGCATGTACGCGACGAAGGCGATCGCGACCGTGCCGCCGGACAGGCCGTCGAGGCCGTCGGTGATGTTCACCCCGTTGGCCGCCGCGACGATGGCGAACGCGGCGAACAGGACGTAGACCCGTGCGTCGATCGGCACCTTGCCGACGAACGGCACCGCGATCGCCGTGATGTCGTAGGTCTGCTGGATCTGGTAGGCGGCGACGAAGGCGACGACCGTCAGCCAGATCAGCTTCTGGCGGGCGCGGATGCCCTCCCCCGTCCGGGCGTTCAGGTAGTCGTCGAAGGCGCCGAGCAGCCCGACCATCGCCAGCGCGGCGATGGGGGCGAACGTCGAGGCATCCGGCTGCTGCTTCAGGAAGAAGTAGATCGCGAGGACCACGCCGACGATCAGCAGGCCGCCCATCGTGGGCGTGCCCTCCTTGGCGTAGTGGCTCTCGGGGCCTTCCTCGCGGATCCGCTTGCCGAAGCCGATCGCGCGCAGGAGCCGGATGTACGGCGACATCAGGATGACCACCAGCGCGAACGCGAGGAGCAGGCCCTGGATCAGCTCGACGGTCATCGGGCGGGGCCCCGCTCGGCCCGGAGCGCCTCCACGAGCGCGTCGAGGCCGATGCCGCGCGACCCCTTGACCAGCACGACGTCGCCGTCGCGCAGGCGCGGCCGGAGGACCTCGAGCGCGCTGGCCGCGTCGGGCACGACGAAGATCCGGTCGGGTGCGAGCCCCGCGTCCGCGGCGGCCGTCGCGATCGCCCCGACCGCCGAGCCGACGACGACCAGCAGCGCGGCCGTCCGGCCCGCCGCGTCCCCGACGGCCCGATGGCCGTCCTCATGCGCGTCGCCGAGCTCGAGCATCTCGCCGAGCACCGCGACCGGCCGGCCGGGGAGGTCGGCGAGGACCTCGAGCGCGGCCGCGACGGACCCGGGCGACGCGTTGTAGCTGTCGTCGATGACGGTCACGTCCGCAAGACGGACGAGCGTCATCCGATGCGGCGCCGACCAGCCGGCAGCGATGCCCTCGACGATCGCGTCGAGCGGGACGCCGGCCGCGAGCCCGACGGCCGCCGCGGCCAGCCCGTTGTGGACCGAGAGCCGGCCGAGCGAGGGCGTCACGGCGGGTCGGCGCTCGCCGCCGGCGCGCAGCGTGAACCGCATCCCCGCCGTGCCGGCGGAGGTCACGGCCTCGGCCCCGACGTCGGCGTCATCGGCGAACCCGTAGGTCATCGGCCGGGCGGCGGTCCGCGCCGCCATCCGGCGCACGATCGGGTCGTCGGCGTTGAGGATCGCGGTGCCGGCCGCCGGCAGCGCCTCGAGGAGCTCGCCCTTGGCCGCTTCGATGGCCTCGATGCTCCCGATCCGCGACAGGTGGACCGGCTGGACCGCGGTGACGACGCCGATCGACGGCCGCGCCATCGCGGCCAGGTCGGCGATCTCGCCGCCGACGTACATCCCCATCTCGAGGACGGCGGCCTCGTGCTCGGGACCGAGCTCGAGGAGCGTCAGAGGGCAGGCCGATCTCGTTGTTCTGGTTCCCGGCGCTCCGCAGCGTCCGGAAGCGCGTGCCGAGGACCGCCGCGACCGCCTCCTTGGTCGAGGTCTTGGCGATGCTCCCGGTGATCCCGACGACGAGCGGGTCGAACCGGCGACGCCAGCCGGCCGCGACCGCGCCGAGCGCGGCGATCCCGTCGGCCACGCGGATCACGGTCACGTCGCCGAGCGCGGCCGGGTCCGCGGGCGGGCGGGTGACGAGGAGCGCGGCGGCGCCGGCGGCGACCGCATCGGCCAGGTGGTCGTGGCCGTCCGTGCGCTCGCCGGGCAGCGCGACGAAGAGGTTGCCGGGGCGGACGGCGCGGGAGTCCACGGAGCCGCCGCGGACGAGCCGGTCGGAGCGGGTCAGCAGCCGGCCGCCGGTCAGGCGGACGAGGTCGTCGGCGGTGAGGGCCGGGCCTGGGTCGGTCACGCCCGGGAGTCTCGCACGGACCGTCGTCACCGGGCCGCGACCGGGCCGATCGTGGTCATCCGGTCGGTCAGGAGGTCGGGTGTCGTGATCGCATCGGTGGCGATGCGCCGGAACAGCTCGAACGACATCACGGGCATCTCGAGGTGGCCGACCCGGACGACGGTCGGCGTCCCCTCCTCGATGCGGACCGCGACGACGAGGTCGGGGACGCCCTTCTGGCGGCCGATGTAGCCGACGAACGAGTAGTTGAACAGGTCGACCTTCCACGCGCCGTGGCCGTGGTTCGCCTTCGGGTCCCAGATCTGGGCCGTCCCGGTCTTGCCGCCGACGTCGTAGCCCTTCACGAGCGTGCGGTCCTTGTAGAACGGCACCGTCGTGACGACGTGGTTCATCAGGCCGATCAGCTGCGTCGACAGGTGCTGGTCGATGACCTTCGCCTTGGGCGGGTCGACGATCTCCCGCTCGCCGATCGCCTTCACGACATGGGGCTGGACCATCGATCCGCCGTTCATCAGCGCGGCGTAGGCCGTCGCGAGCTGGATCGGCGTGACCGCCACGCCCTGGCCGAACGCGCCGTTGGCGAGGTCGATCTGGGCCCACGGCTTGAGCCCCGGGTCGCGGACGATGCCGGACGCCTCGTTGGCGAGGTCGATGCCGGTCTTGGCCCCGAAGCCGAGCTTCAGCCAGGTGTCGTAGAGGATCGCCGACGAGGCGCGGGTCGACGGGGCGAGGTCGAGCGCGACCTTGGCGGCGACGACGTTGCGCGAGTAGGCCACGCCGTCCTCGAAGGTCATCCAGCCCATGCCCTTGCGGTCGGCGTCGTCGATGTGCGCGCGGCCGCCATCGAGCTTGAGCGTGCCCGTGTCCTTGATGCGCGTGTCGAGGGTGACGCTCTTGTGCTCGAGGGCCGCGGTCGCGGTCATCATCTTGAAGACGGAGCCGGGCTCGTAGTTGGACGAGACGACCGGGTCGATGAAGCGCTCCGGATGGTTCGCGGCGATCGCGCGGTAGTCGTTGGCGTCGTACGACGGGATAGGTCGCCTCGGCGTACACCTCGCCCGTGTACGGATCCATGACGATCGGCGGAGACGCTCTTGGCGTCGTCGGCGACGTAGGCCGCGAGCAGCTCCTGCTCGACGGCCAGCTGGAGGCCGGCGTCGATGGTCAGGCGGACGTCCTGGCCGGCGGTGCCCGGCGAGACGACGGTCGCGGTCTCGGGGATCGGCTGGCCGCGCGCGTCGCGCTGGAAGTCCGCGACCCGGGGCGACCCGCCGAGCGTGTCCTGGTACGCCTGCTCGACGCCGTACTGCCCGGTGCCCTCGCGGTTGACGAACCCGAGCAGCTGCGCGGCGAGCGTCGAGTCGCGCCCGCCGCCGGCCTGCGGGTAGACGCGGAGCGGCTCGGCCTCGAGCGAGATCCCGGTGAGGCGCCGGTCGGCGATGGCGGCCCGGATCTGGTCGGCGACCGCCGGCTCGATCTCGCGGGCCAGGATGATGTAGGTCTTGCCGGTCAGCAGCTTGTCGCGGAGCGCGGCCGCGTCCGTGTCCCCGAGGGCCAGGATGCGGACCAGCTCGTCGCCGGTCGCCTCGCGCTGCTGCGGGGTCAGGACCTTCGCGTCGGCCACCAGGCGGTCACGCTCGACGGTCGTCGCCAGGACGACCGTCCCGCTCCGGTCGTAGATGTCGCCGCGCCGGCTGGGCTCGCTGACCTGCTTCGTGGTCTGGGCGACCGCCTGGGTGGTGAGGTCGTCGCGCTTGAGGACCTGCCAGTACGCGAGCCGGCCGACGACCGCGAACGCGGCCACCACGAAGACCAGCAGCAGCACCAGCAGCCGCGATCTCGAATCGGTCCGACCCAGCATGGTTCGCTCGATCGCCTAGCGGGCCGGCAGGATGAGGGGGTCGCCGAGCTGGCCGAGCCCCGCATCGATGGCGAGCTTGCGGATGGCGGGCTCGTGACCGAGCCGGCTGAGGTCGGAGTGGAGGTCCTGGGCCTTCGAGTCGAGGCGGTCGCGGGTGACCTGCAGCCGCCCGATGTCATAGCCGGTCGCGGACTCGCGGACGACCTGGGCCAGCCAGAAGAACGCGAGCAGGAACGCGATCACGATGGTGCCGAGGACGAGGCTCCAGTGGCCCGGGCGGCGTCCCGCGCGGACCGCGGTGCGCATGCGCCGCCGGCCGAGCGTCGGCCCCTCGGCGATGCGCGGCCGTCCGCCGAGCGTGATGGTCCGTGGGCGGGCGCCCTCGTAGACGGCCACCGCTCAGTCGGCCGACATGAGGCGGAGGCGCGGCGCGCGCGGATCGAGGAACGCGAACGATTCGCTGGAGGCGGCGTTCGACGGCTCGCCGTACTCGACCTCGAAGCCCTCCGGCTGCTGGTGTCGGTCGTGGCGCTCGCGGACCTCGTGCTGCCGGCGTCCATAGGACTTGCGACGGCTGGACTGGTGGTGCTTGCTCATGGGGGCTCCTCCTTCCGTTCCTGCTGGCGTGGCCGGTCCCTCTGGTCGGCTCACGGGTCGTCGGTCGATCGGGCCCCCTTACGCGGCCAGGCGCTCGGCGGCTCGCAGCCGGGCGCTGCGGGCTCGGGGGTTGGCGGCGATCTCGCTCGCCGACGGGGTCAGGGACGGCCGGGTCACCATCCGCAGCCGCGGGTTCTTCCCGCAGACGCAGACCGGCAGCTCCGGCGGGCAGGTGCAGCCACGGCGTTCCGTGGCGATGAACCGCTTGACGATGCGGTCCTCGAGCGAGTGGTAGCTGAGGACGACGAGGCGGCCGCCCGGCCGGAGCAGGTCGAGGGCCGCGGACAGGCCGGCCTGGAGCGCCTCGAGCTCCTCGTTGACCGCGATGCGCAGCGCCTGGAAGACGCGAGTGGCTGGATGCGTGCGGCGCGGCTGGCGCGGGTTCGGCGGCGCCACCTTCTCGATGAGCGCGGCGAGACCCTCGGCGGTGTCGACGGGCGCGGTCCGGCGGGCGTCGACGATGGCCCGGGCGATGCGCGGCGCCTTCGGCTCCTCGCCGTAGCGGCGGAAGAGCGCGGTCAGCTCGGCCGTGTCGAGCGTCGCGAGGAGGGTCGCGGCCGGGACGCCCCGGCTGGTGTCGAAGCGCATGTCGAGCGGGCCGCCGGCGCGGAACCCGAAGCCGCGGTCCGTGTCGGCCAGCTGGAAGCTGGAGAGCCCGAGGTCGAAGAGGCAGCCGTCGACGGCACCGAAGCCGGCCTCGGGCGCGACGGTCGCGAGGTCGTGGAAGTTCGCCTGGCGGAGGACCAGTCGATCGCCGAAGCGTGCTCGGAGGCGACCGTCCACTCTGGCGACGGCCGCCCCATCGGCATCGAGGCCGAGGAGGCGGCCATCAGGGTCGGTCGCCTCCAGGATCCGCTCGGTGTGCCCACCGCCGCCCAGGGTGGCGTCGATCTGAAGGCTGCCCGGCGCTGGAGCGAGCATCACGAGGACCTCCTCCACCAGCACCGGCATGTGCCCATCCTTCATCTCTCCTCCGTCCCGAACGATCGGATCCCGAGCGGATCCTGGAAGCGCATGTGGTGGCGCTAGATCCCCAGCCCTTCGAAGGCTTCGGCCAGCGCTTGTGGGTCGTCGAGCGCCTTGCGGTAGTCCTCCCACCGGTCGGGTGCCCAGATCTCCACGTGGTCGTGCGTCCCGACCACCACGGCGTCAGCCGTGAGGCCGATGGACTCGCGCAGGTATGCCGGGACGAGGACCCGTCCCTGGCGGTCGAGCTCAGCGGGTGCGGACCCGGCGAACACGAACCTCGTGAAGCGCCGGGCGGTCTGGTCGGTGAATGGGAGCGCGGCGACCTTGGTCGAGAGGGACTCCCAGCCGGCCGCCGTGTGGATCGCGAGACAGGGATCCAGCCAGCGCGAGACGACGGCTCCGGCGTCCAGCTGGGCGCGGAACTTCGCAGGGACGGCGATCCGTCCCTTGTCGTCCACCGTGTGCCGGTACTCGCCGGTGAACACCAGTCGGGCTTCCCCTGTCGTTGCGGTCGCGGTCGTCGCGTGCGGTACGGACATGCGGCTCGGGCCGCTGGCGCTGGCGGTGAGGCGGGGGTCTCGCCGGCGGGTCGGCCGGTTCGGTACGTTCCCCACTTTTCACCACTTCGCGCCACTTCGGGCCATATTAGCGCGTCAGCGGCTCCCGTCAATGCCGTTTCTGCACATGGCGATGCACGGGGGGTCCGGGTGGACGGGCGGGCCGGCCCGGCGCTGGCGGGCGGCGGCGCCGGTCCGGCGGCGGCCCGTCGCCGGCGGCGACGGGCCATTCGTGATGCGCCCGAGGTGGCCTGACTACCGCCAGGCGAACCGTATGGCTGGTCGGGTCGCACGCATCGCACCTCGCGGGCGCCGCGTGGGAGGCGGATCCACCGCCGCGAGCGTGGATCCGGCTCCGGGCAGCGCGCCGGACCGCGTCCGACCAGCCGGCATCGGCCGTTGCGTTCCTGTGGCGACCGTTATGGCAGGTCGGACCGGGACACCGCCGCGCGGCGTGCCGCGGCCGCCGCCGCCGGCTCAGCGGGTCGGGGTCGGGATCCGCAGCGGCTGGCCGGACTTGAGGCCGGTCGTCTTCGTCCAGGGGTTCATCGCGCGGACCCGCTGGAGCGAGACGCCGAAGTAGTTGGCGATGCTCGCGAGGTTGTCCCCGGAGCGGATCCGGTAGATCCAGCAGTCGGACGTGCCGGCGCAGGCCGTCAGCAGCGCGTAGCGGTTCGAGCTCGGCTTCGGCGTGGGCTTCGCGGTCGGCCTGGGTGTCGGCCTCGGCGTGGGCGACGGGGTCGGCGTCGGGGACGGCGTGGCCGTCGGCGACGCGCTCGCGATCGATGGGCTCGGCGTCACGACCGGCGCCGCGACCGACGGCACCAGGGTCGCGGCGACGGCGCTCGACGGGGCCGCGGCGACCAGCGACGGCGACGCGGCCGGCGGCTTGCTGGCGATGGCGGCCGACGGCATGCTCAGCCCGCCGTTCGCCATCACGAAGGCGGCCGAGATCGTGAACGAGAGGACGAGGGTCGCCAGGGAGATCGCGATGGCCGGGGTCAGCGTGGCGAGCGGACGCGGCCGCGCCAGCGGGACCGGGGTCATCGCCACCGCGCCGTGCTGGTAGCGCGGGCAGTTGACGTGACCGCTCGAGAGGCAGACGAGCTGCTGCTGGCGCAGCGACTGCGGGACCACCTCGGCCAGCGCGGCGCATCGGTTCGCGGGGTCCGGCGCCTCGATCGGCGGGCCGATGACGCCGTTCACCTCTGCCCGGAAGAACGGGCAGATGACCGGGTTCGCTGATCGTCCCTGCACGAGCGGCAGCCAGGTCGAGGGCTCGGGGACACCGGCGTTGGGCCCATCGGCAGGGTCCATCGGCTGGTCGGCGAGGAGGTCCTCGGCCGTCCAGTCGTCGAGCGGCGGAGCGGCTGGCTTCTTCGCTGGCACGCACCCTCCTGGGCCGTCGGTGGCTTGGACGGCCGGGAGTCTAGTACCTTTCGCGCCTTGCCGTGGCGCCGGAGGTGGTGCTAGGCTGCGCCGCCAGAACCGACCGAACACCCGTTCGGCCCGCACGGAACGAGGCGAATCGCCGAGTCATGGCCCTGCCACTCCCGGTCATCCCGCCGCAACCGGATGCGTTCCACCTCGCCCCACACCGCATCAAGCGCTGCACATTCCGGCGCCTGATCCAGGTCGAGGCGGGCGGTGAGCGGGTCTACGACGTCGAGTGCCTCTACCCCGATCGCAAGGTGCCGATCCCCCTCGGCGACCTCGATGCGGCCACGCCGATCTGCAACAGCTGCACGGCCCCGCATACCTTCCGTCCGGACGAGGACTGACCGCCGGCGCCTGGGCGGCGTTGTCGGCTCGCCGCTCCGCACCTTGGGGTGCGCTCCGTCTCGGCTCGCCTCCGCCCTCCGGCGCTCAGCCCGCGGCGCACATGGGCGTTCGCGGAAGCGTCAGCGAGGCGGTCTGTAAGCCGAGTTCTGTCCCGATCCGGCGCCGAAGCGCCGAGCCGGGGATGGCCATCCATCTGAGGCCGGCGGTTGCCTACCGGCTCATGCGGCCGACCCGAGGGCTGGGCAGCGCACCTCTCCCCCGTCGACGGTCGCCCGCCAACGGGTTGCGCCCTCCTATTTGGCCTTGCTCCGGGTGGAGTTTGCCGCGTTTCACTCCGACGGCGACCCGAGGGCCGTCGTCGGCATCGTCACTGTGGCACTGGTCCTCGTCTCACGACGGACGGGCGTTACCCGCCACCCTGCGCTGAGGAGCTCGGACTTTCCTCACGACGAGCGGGTCGCCCCGCCGCCGCGCGACCATCCGACCGCCTCGCTGACGGGGCCATCCTACCCGCCGCTGAGATCCCGGGCCGCCGGCGCGAGGACGACCTGCCCCTTCGGGCCATCGAAGAAGAGGTTGTCGCGGGGTCTGGGTGACCTGCAGCGGACCCTGGAGCGCGTCGAAGAGGACGCTCTCGAAGTCGCCCTGCGGGCCGAGGCAACCCATGAGCGTCATCATCAGGTCGCCGAACGTGAGGGTGCCGGTCGTCGGGTCGTACGTGTAGCTGCCGCCGAACTGGTTGCACCCGCCGGTGCCCTGCGCGCGGTCGGCGGTGAACCCGATGAACGGGATGCTCGCCGGGACCGACGGCCGGCCGGCGACCGAGACCACGCCCCAGTTCGTGCCGGCGAGCGTCGCGGGACCGACGGGAGGACGTCACGGCCGACGGGCCGAGCCGCTCGATCCGCCGCATGCGGCGACGAGCAGGGCGACGAGCGCGATCGCGAGGGCGCTCCGGGCGATGGGGGTGCTCACGTGCGCCCTGACGGCGGTCGCCGTGCCACGGTTCCGCGACGGCGCGTCCGATCAGGGCCGCCGCACGACCGACGCCGGACCGCCGGCCTGGGCCCGGTCGATCGCCTCGTTCGCCAGCCGATCGGCGACCGAGTTCTGGGCGCTCGGCACATGCGCCGCGGTCCAGCGGTCGAAGCCGGCGAGCGTCTTGCGCGCCGCCGACCAGAGCGGGATCAGCTTCGCGTCCTTGACCCGCCAGCGGCCGGTGAGCTGCTCGACGATGAGCTTCGAATCGAGGAGCAGGTGGACCTCGCGCGCCCCGAGCTCGGCGGCCAGCTCGAGGGCGCGGACGACGCCGGTGTACTCGGCGACGTTGTTGGTCTGGATGCCGAGATAGGCCGAGATCGACGCGTCCGGGTCGGCCTTGTCGTTGCGGGCATCGGGCCGCGCGAGGTCGTACAGCGCCGCCCCCGACGAGGCCGGACCGGGATTGCCGCGGGCCGCGCCGTCGGTGCGGATCAGGAGCCGGAGCGAGCCCTTCGTCGGCGGTGCCGGGCGGCAGCTCGGGCGCCACGCTCCCGGTCGCCGCCGTCGGCCGCTCGACGGTCTCACCGTCGGTCCAGAGCGTCGGCGGGCCGTCCGGGTCGTCGGTGCGGCCGCGGGAGGTCAGGCGGGACCCTCGGTCGCGTCGGGCGTGCGTGTCCGCCGCGGGCGGCGCTCGGCTCGCTCGGGGACTCGGTCGCCGCGACGCCCGCGGCGACCGGTGCCGGCTCGGCGATGGGCGCGGCTGCCTCGGCCGCCGCCATCCCGCCCGGTCCGGACGGCAGCACCGGCAGCTCCTTCCCGGCGGCGGACGACGACGAGCCGCCGCGGAGGAACCGCCACGCCATCTTCAGCGGGTCGTAGTACTCGTCGGCGACGCGCTCCTTGAGCGGGATGATCGCGTTGTCGGTGATCTTGATGTGCTCCGGGCAGACCTCGGTGCAGCACTTGGTGATGTTGCAGAAGCCGATGCCGCCGGCGTCCTTGAGGTACGGCCGCCGGTCCGCCTCGTCGATCGGGTGCATCTCCAGGCCCGCCGCCCGGACGAGGAACCGCGGCCCCATGAACGGCTTGTCGGTCTCGTGGTTGCGCAGCACGTGGCAGACGTCCTGGCACAGGAAGCACTCGATGCACTTGCGGTATTCCTGCACCCGCTCGATGTCCTGCTGCTGCCAGCGCCACTCCTCCTGCGGCTTGTCGGCGGGCGGCGTGAACGGCTCGATGGTCTTGTTGACCTCGTAGTTCCAGGAGACGTCGGTCACGAGGTCGCGGATGAGCGGGAAGGCGCGCATCGGCTCGACGGTGATCGGCTGCTCGAGGTCGAAGTCGGACAGCCGCGTCTTGCAGGTCAGGCTCGGCCGGCCGTCGACCTCGGCGCTGCACGAGCCGCACTTGGCGGCCTTGCAGTTCCAGCGGACGGCGAGGTCCGGCGCCCCGTGGCCCTGGATCCAGTGGAGGGCGTCGAGGACGACCATCCCCTCCTCCGCCGGGACGTCGAACTCGTCGTAATGGCCCGGCTCGCCGGGGCTGCCGCGGAAGACCCTGAGGTGTGCGTCGGGCATCGGTCGTCTCCCGTCGTCAGTGCGTGCCGAGGAGGTCGCGGAGCGCGTCGGGCATCCCCGGCAGCGGCGCGGTGGTCGTGGTCATGGTGCCGTCCGGTCCCTTGGAGACCACGCTGTTGCGATGGCCCCAGGCGTCGTCGTCGGTCGCCGGGAAGTCGATCCGGCTGTGCGCCCCGCGGCTCTCCGTCCGCTGGCGCGCGCTGCGGGTGATGGCCTCGGACACGATCAGCAGGTTGCGCAGCTCGAAGGCGAGGTTCCAGCCCGGGTTGTAGGCCCGCCCGCCGCTGACCCGCACGCGGTCGAGCCGCGCGCGCAGCGCGTCGAGCCCGGTGAGCGCCTCGGCCAGGTCCGCGTCCTCGCGGAAGATGCCGACCAGCCGCTGCATGGTGTCCTGGAGGTCGCGCTGGATGGCATACGGGTCGTCGCCGTCGGTGCGGGCGAGCGGCGCGTCCAGGGCGGCCTCGGCGGCGTGGACCTGGTGCGGGTCGACGTACGGCGTCGCCGGGCTGGGCCGCCGCGTAGGCCGCCGCGCCGGCCCCGGTCCGCGCCCCGAAGACCAGCAGGTCCGAGAGCGAGTTCCCGCCCAGCCGGTTGGCGCCGTGCATGCCGCCGGCGACCTCGCCCGCGGCGAACAGGCCCGGGACGGTCGTCGCGCCCGTGTCCGGCACGACCCGGATGCCGCCCATCACGTAGTGGGTGGTCGGGCCGACCTCCATCGGCCCGGCCGTGATGTCGACGTCGGCGAGCTCCTTGAACTGCTCGTACATCGAGGGCAGCTTGCGCCGCACGTGCTCGGCGGGCAGGTAGCTGATGTCGAGGAAGACGCCGCCATGCGGCGAGCCGCGGCCCTCCTTGACCTCGGTGTAGATCGCCCGCGCGACGTTGTCCCGGGTCGAGAGCTCGGGCGGCCGCCGCGCGTCGGTCTCGCGGCCCTGCGAGAGCGCGGTGACCCATGTCGCGGCCTCGTCGTCGGTCGCGGCGTACTCGGCGCGGCGGTCCTCGGGGAGGTATTTCCACATGAACCGCTCGCCCAGGCTGTTGCGCAGGATCCCGCCCTCGCCGCGGACGGCCTCGGTGACCAGCAGGCCGCGGACGCCCGGCGGCCAGACCATCCCGGTGGGGTGGAACTGGACGAACTCCATGTCGATGAGCTCGGCACCGGCCTCGTAGGCGAGCGCCTGCCCGTCGCCGCTGTACTCCCACGAGTTCGAGGTGATCTCGTAGGCCTTGCCGACCCCGCCCGTGGCGAGCACGACCGCCTTGGCCGGGAAGACCACCGGGTAGCCGGTCGCCCGCCAGTAGCCGACCGCCCCGGTGACCCGGCCGCCGCCCGTCGTCAGGTGCGTGACCGTGCACTCCATGAAGACGTCGATGCCGGCCGCGACCACCTGGTCCTGGAGCGTGCGGATCATCTCGAGCCCGGTCCGGTCGCCGACGTGGGCGAGCCGCGGGTGGGAGTGGCCGCCGAACGGCCGCTGGAGGATCCGCCCGTCGCGGGTCCGGTCGAAGACCGCGCCCCAGCGCTCCAGCTCGTTGACGCGGGCCGGGGCCTCCTGCGCGTGCAGCTCGGCCATGCGCGGGTGGTTGAGCAGCTTGCCGCCGACCATCGTGTCGCGGAAGTGGATCTGCCAGGTGTCGTTGGCGGCCACGTTGCCGAGCGCCGCCGCGACGCCGCCCTCGGCCATCACGGTGTGGGCCTTGCCGAGCAGCGACTTGCAGACCAGCCCGACCGTGGCCCCGGCGGCTCGCGCCTCGATCGCGGCCCGCAGCCCGGCCCCGCCCGCGCCGATGACGAGGACGTCGTAGGGGTGCGACTTCGGGTCGGGGATCGCCATGGTCGTTCGGCCGCCCCTAGAAGTGGATCGCCGGGTCGGTGATGACCCCGAGCGCCAGCAGGCGGACGTAGACGTCGGCGAAGGTGACGGTCAGGAGGCTGGCCCACGCCCACGCCATGTGGTGGCGGTTGATCGAGGTCAGCCGCTGCCAGAGGCCGTGGCGGATCTGCGTGTTGCGCGAGCAGGAGAAGCAGTCGATCTTGCCGCCGACGAGGTGGCGCAGCGAGTGGCACGACAGCGAGTAGCCGGTCAGCAGCGCGGCGTTGACGGTCAGGATCACGGTCCCGAGGCCGATCCGCCAGGCGCCGTCGAGCCGGAACGACGTGAACGCGTCGACCCACAGGAAGAACAGCGGGATGAACGCGAGATACAGGAAGTAGCGGTGCAGGTTCTGGAGGATGAACGGCAGCGACGCCTCCATCGAGTAGCGCCGGTGGATCGTCGGCTCGCCCACGGCGCAGCCCGGCGGGTCGGCGAAGTAGAACCGGTAGTAGGCCTTGCGGTAGTAGTAGCAGGTCGCCCGGAAGCCGAGCGGGATCCACAGGATCAGGATCGCCGGGCTGAACCAGGCCGGCAGGAACGGCAGGACGATCAGCGGGGAGAACAGCGGGGAGAGGTAGCCGTCCACCTCGTAGGGCGTGTTGAACAGCGGGCGTGAGCAGGACGCCGCTGATGAACAGGTAGGTCGCGCAGACCGTGAAGACCGTGCCCTGGACGGCCGGCGCCAGCCACCAGCGGGTCCGGCGGCTGGTGGCGCCGAAGCCGCGGGCCGCCGTGCCGCGCGGCTTGGGCGGCGGGACCTTGGGCGCGACGAGCGGCCGGGCCGGCGGCGGGAGCGTGGCCATCTGGTGCTGGGTCCTCCGATCGGGTCGGGCTTGGTTCGCTTAGGAGGTCGGGGCGGCGGCCGGGGTCGCGGCGAGGTGCTCGATGACGGCGTCCGCGAAGCCCTGCGTGCCGGTCGTGCCGCCGAGGTCGTAGGTCGTCTGGCGGCCCTCGGCGATCACCTCGCGGACGGCCCGCTCGACGTCCGCCGCGGCCTCCGGGTAGCCGAGGTGCCGGAGCATCAGCGCGCCGCTCAGGATGAGCGCGGTGGGGTTCGCCTTGTCGAGGCCGGCGTACTTGGGCGCGGAGCCGTGGACCGGCTCGAAGACCGCGGCCTCGATGCCGATGTTGGCGCCCGGCGCGACGCCGAGCCCGCCGACGAGGCCCGCCGCGAGGTCGCTCACGATGTCGCCGTACAGGTTCGGCAGCACGAGCACGTCGTACAGCTCGGGCTTCTGGACGAGCTGCATGCACATGTTGTCGACGATGCGGTCCTCGAACTCGATGCGGCCCTCGTAGTCGGCCGCGACGGTCCGGCAGCTGTCGAGGAACAGCCCGTCCGACAGCTTCATGATGTTGGCCTTGTGGACGGCCGTGACCTTGTGCCGGCCGTTCGCGACCGCGTAGTCGAAGGCGAAGCGGGCGATCCGCTCGGACGCCTCGCGGGTGATGATCTTGATGCTCTCGGCGGCGTCGCGGCCGACCATGTGCTCGATGCCGGCGTAGAGGTCCTCGGTGTTCTCGCGGACGATGACGAGGTCGATGTCCTCGTAGCGCGACTCGACGCCGACCATCGAGCGTGCCGGGCGCAGGTTGGCGTACAGCCCGAGCGCCTGGCGGAGGCCGACGTTGACGCTGCGGAACCCGCCGCCGACCGGCGTGGTGATCGGGCCCTTCAGGCCGACCTTGGTGCTCCGGATCGAGGCGAGGACCTCGTCCGGGAGCGGGGTCCCGTGGGTCGCGATCGCGGCCTCGCCCGCCTCGACGGGCTCCCATTCGAACCCGATGCCGGTCGCATCGAGCACGCGGGTGGTCGCCTCCGCCAGCTCCGGACCGATGCCGTCGCCGGGGATCAGCGTGATTCGATGGGCCATGGCCCGATTGTAGCGACGCGGCGCGACGGCGACGGCCGGCTCCCAGGGCGGGAGCCGGCCGAGCCGCAAGGGTCGGCTGTCCGTCAGCGGATGCGGGCTGCCAGACCACCAGGCGTTGCCGATCAGGTCGCTGCAGCGTTGCCAGTCTCGAGGGGGATCGATCCGATCCAACGGCTGGCCCGTCCCGTGGCGGCCATCACGGACGGGATCAGACGGAGCGACGTGATGTCCTTCGAGCGATCGCACGACGAGCGTCGACGCGTCGGGTGAGAAGTCGAAGCTGGGATCGCACCCCGTCGAGTTCTCAGGTTCGCCGGGCTCGATGGCGTCGTCCAGCCGGGCTGCCGTCCGACCGGCGCCACCGCCAGGACGATCCTGTGGTCACTCGAGTCCCGCCAGGAGACGCGAGTGCTGTCCGGACCAGTCGGCCGAGAAGACTCCGTAGCCCTCATCCGTCGGGAGCGTCGGGTCGATGGGGTCCGGTGCGCCGGGGATGACGATGTCACGTCCACTCGTCAGGTCGAGGACATGCAGCCGGAGCAGATCGGTGCCGGACGGCCGGGTCAGGCTCGAAGACGGTAGACGCAACCCTCGTCCGAGGCCTGGGACGTCGGCGGCGTCCTGATAGCCGCCGACCTCGTTGCCGAGGTCGGGCGAGACCTGGACGCATGCCTGGTCCGGTCCGTGTTGTACGGCGCAGATCGCCGGCCGCTACGAACGTGATGCCAGTGGCCAGTCACGGCGACGAGATCGCGGGCGACCAGAGCCCGCCACGAGACTGGGGTCCGATCGGGCATCGGTCGCCATCACGGTGAACGTCGAGCCGCTGCGCATCGGTGCCTACGACGATGGTGATCGTCGCGGATCCCGTCGTACGGTCGATGTAGGCGATACGCTAGGTCGTCCGGCGACCATCGTGATGGCCAGCTGCCCATGCCACACCAGATCCGTGCGAGCATGGGCAGTGGCGGTCGTGGACGTCCGTCGCCATCGGCACGCGCGACGACCGCCATGTAGCTGGTGCGTCGTCCGACGCCACGGCCATGCCGAAGGCGATCGTTCCGTCGTGCGAGAGGACGAGCGTGACATGCGCCGTGGCGGGCAGGGCCATGACCGTCCTGGAGATCCGGTCTGCCGATCGGCAGCGATAGCTCTTGAGTCGGTCGGCCCATCGGCGACCACGGATCCGGCCGTTGCGTCGCGAGGCCGGGGACGGAGTCCGGGCGCGCGCAGGGCGCCGGTGGCGATGGCGGTGGCCAGGATCGCAAGGATGACCAGGGCGATCAGGGCCAGCCAGGACGAGCGAGCCAGGCGGGCCGCGGAACGGGCCCCGCATGTCGGAGTCGCGGTGTCCACGGGAAGCCACCTTTCGGGGCTCGTCCACCACTTCCGTTGTCGCGTGGCCGCGGTCTGCACCAGGACCTCGCCGAGATGGTCCGGGACGCGATGTCCCGGCTTCCTCGTGCAGCCACGCCGTGAGGTGCTGTCCGAACATGTCGTCGGTGGTCATGCCGGACGGCCCTCCACGGTGGCCGGGCCGACCCGCGAGTCCGCATCGAGCGCGGCGCGCATCAGCCCGAGGGCGCGGTGTAGACGCGATTTGGCGGTGCCGAGGGGGATCCCCAGGGTCGCCGCGACGGTCGGGAGTGGGAGGTCGAGGTAGTGATGGAGGACGATCACGGCCCGCATCTCCGGATCGAGCCGGAGGAAGCCGCGTTCGAGCTGGTCGCGGGCGACGACGACCAATTCGGCGCCGTCGACCGCCGGAGTGGAAAGAGCGGTGAGCTCGACATCGACGCGATGGCGTCGGACCCGGCGCGCCTCATCGATGCAGGCACGGACCAGGAGCCGGTGGATCCAGGCGTCGAAGCGATCGGGATCGCGGAGCGTGGGCAGATCACGCCAGGCTCGGACGAGCGTGTTCTGCACGGCGTCCTTGGCCTGTTCCGCGTCCCGGAGGATGAGCCAGGCAGCGCCATCCAGGCGGGAGATCGCGGCGCCTGCCAGCTCGGCGAAGGCGTCATGATCGCCCGTCCGTGCTCGCTCCACGAGGTCTCGCTGCATGTCGCCCCTCGGCGATGGCGGGCCGTCTGGCCACGCTCGATGAGTATGGCGAGGCGACCTCGACCGTTCGTTCCCGAATCGATGGCGCGTGCCAGTCGCCGGCGGTCGGACGCGGTACCATCGCCCTCCCGTCCCGACCGCCGCCGGAGGCCCTCGCCCGCCCGTGAAGATCCAGGAAGCCGACGCCAAGTCGCTGCTCGTCGCCCAGGGCCTGCCCGTGCCGGACTGGGAGGTCGCCCACACCGTCGATGAGGCGCGCGAGGCGGCGCGGCGGTTCCTCTCGGCCGGTGCCGGCAAGGTGGTCGTCAAGGCCCAGGTGCTGGTCGGTGGTCGCGGCAAGGCAGGCGGCGTGAAGCTCGCGGGCTCCGTCGAGGAGGCGGCATCGGTCGCCGAGGCGATCCTCGGCATGGACATCAAGGGGATGACCGTCCGCAAGGTCCTGATCGGGCCGGCCGCGGACATCGTCAAGGAGTTCTACCTCTCGGCCGTCCTCGACCGCGCCGAGCGGCGGATCCTGCTGATGGGCTCCGCCGAGGGCGGCGTCGAGATCGAGCAGGTCGCCGAGGTGAACCCCGGCGCGATCATCCGCCGGCACGCCGATCCGCTGCTCGGGCTCCTCGACTACCAGGCCCGCGACCTCGCGTTCGCGATGGGGCTCGGCGGGCACCTGAAGGAGGCGGTCCGGATCGCCAAGGGCCTCGTGACGACGATGCGCGCCTACGACGCCGATCTCGTCGAGATCAACCCGCTCGCGATCGTGCGGGAGACCCTCGCGGACGGCGCAACGGTCGAGCGCCTGGTCTGCCTCGACGCCAAGGTGACCCTCGACGACTCCGCGCTGGCCCGCCACCCGGGTCTCGAGGAGCTGCGCGACCCCGACGAGGAGGCGCCCGCCGACAAGGAGGCGCGCGAGGCCGGGCTCACGTTCATCAAGCTCGACGGCACGATCGGCTGCATGGTCAACGGCGCCGGGCTGGCGATGACGACCATGGACCTCGTCAAGCGCGCCGGCGGCGAGCCGGCGAACTTCCTCGACATCGGCGGCGGGGCGCGGGCCGACAAGGTCGCCGCGGCGATGCGGATCATCCTCGGCGACCCGAAGGTGAACGCCATCCTCGTGAACATCTTCGGCGGCATCACCCGCGGCGACGAGGTCGCCCGCGGCCTGATCGAGGCCCGCGCCCAGCAGACCCGCGACGTCCCGATGGTGGTCCGGATCGTCGGCACGAACGCCGCCGAGGCGGCGGTGCTGCTCGAGGAGGCCAGGTTCGAGACCGCGGGCATCGCTCGACGAGGCGGCCGCCAAGGCCGTCGCGGCCTCGAAGGGCGCAGCGGCATGAGCATCCTCATCGGCACGGAGACCCGACTCGTCGTCCAGGGCATCACCGGGCGCGAGGGCGAGTTCCACGCCCGTGCCTCCGCGGCCTACGGCACCAAGGTCGTCTCGGGCGTCACCCCGGGCAAGGGCGGCCAGCTCGCCCTGGACGGCACGGTCCCGGTCTTCGACACGGTCGCCGAGGCCGTGGCCCAGACGGGCGCGAACACCTCGCTGGTCTTCGTCCCCGCCGCCGGCGCGCCGGATGCCGTGATGGAGGCCGCGGCCGCGGGCATCGAGACGATCTTCTGCATCACCGAGGGCATCCCGGCCCTCGACATGATCCCGGCCGTCGAGATGGTCCGCACGCACGGCGCCCGGCTCATCGGCCCGAACTGCCCGGGCGCCACGTCGCCGGGGCGGGCCAAGGTCGGGATCATCCCGGCATCGATCCACCGCGAGGGCCGCGTCGGGGTCGTGTCGCGGTCCGGGCACCTTGACCTACGAGGCGGTCCAGGCGATGACCGACGCGGGGCTCGGCCAGTCGACGTGCGTCGGCATCGGCGGCGACCCGATCATCGGCACGACGTTCCTCGACGTCCTGCAGCTCTTCGCGGCCGACGAGGAGACCGACGCGATCGTGCTCATCGGCGAGATCGGCGGCGCCGCCGAGGAGACCGCCGCCGCCTGGGCCGCCGAGCACCTCAAGGACGTCCCGAGGGTCGCCTTCATCGCCGGGCGGACGGCCCCCGAAGGCAAGCGGATGGGCCACGCCGGGGCGATCATCTCGGGCGGCGCCGGGACCGCGGCCTCCAAGGTCGCCGCGCTGGAGGCGGCCGGGTTCCGCGTCGCCGGCTCCCCCACCGAGCTCCCCGCGCTCCTGCGCGACGCCGGCTACCGCGGCTAAGGGCGACCCGGATGGGCGCGAGCATGGACCTGATCGCGGGCGACCTCCGCGAGATCCTCCTGGTCATGGGGCTCGACGATCCCGACCTGGAGGTCGCCGGGCGGCGCTTCGACGCCCACCTGGCCCTCGGCGGCGGGCTCGACCCGACCTGGCTCGACCTCTTCGCCGAGTCCGCCAGGGTCGCGACCGGCGGGACCGACCCGGTGGATCTCATCGACGCCCGGATCGAGCTCGACGGGCCTGGTGCGGCCGCCGGGGACCGGACCATCGAGCGGATCGACCCGACGTGGATCTCCGCGGTGGCGCGGATCCCGGATTCGGCGCTCGACGCGATCGCCGGACGCTGGATCGAGCTGGTCGGCGACGAGATCGGGCCGCTGCCGCGCGAGGAGAAGCCCTGGATCCGCGACCTCGCCGGCCAGATCGTCGCGTTCTGCCGCCGCGCGGACCGCTCCGCGGACGTGCTGTTCGTGTGGTCGCTCCGTTGAGCGAGGAGCCGATCACGGTCGAGGCCTCCTTCGCGGCCAATCGCTCGCTGTGGGAGGCCTGGACGGCCGTCCACGCCGCGGGCGACTTCTACGATCTCGCGGGCTTCCGCGAGGGTGGCGTCCGGCTCCGCCCGTACGAGATCGAGATGGTCGGCGACGTGACGGGCAAGTCGCTGCTCCATCTGCAGTGCCACTTCGGCATCGACACGATCTCGTGGGCTCGCCTCGGGGCGCGGGTCACCGGGGCCGACTTCTCACCGGCCGCGGTCGAGCTGGCCACGTCGCTCGCGGTCGGAGCTCGGGTTCCCTGACGCCCGCTTCGTCTGCTCGAACCTGTACGACCTGCCCGCGAACCTGGACGGCACCTTCGACGTCGTCTACACGTCCCGCGGCGTGCTCGGCTGGCTGCCGGACATCCGCGGCTGGGCCGAGGTCGTCGCGCACTTCCTGGCGCCGGGCGGCACGTTCTTCATCACGGAAGCGCATCCGGTCTTCTACGCGTTCGACGACGAAGGCGTGGCGCCGGGCGAGCTGCGGCTCGCCTATCCGTACTTCGAGCACGCGCAGCCGCTGGTCTTCCCGGTCAAGGGCTCGTACGCGGACCCGGACGCCGACGTCGGCGTCCAGGCCGAGCACGGCTGGGATCACGGGCTCGGCGAGATCGTGACCGCCCTGATCGAGGCCGGCCTCCGCATCGAGTCGCTCGTGGAGCACCCGTTCGTCGCGTGGGCCGCGCCATTCCTGGTCGAGCGACCGGACGGGAACTGGTACCTGCCGGCGGAGACCAAGGGGGAGCTGCCCCTGATGTTCTCGCTGAAGGCGACCAAGCCCGCTCGGCTGAGCGCGCCTCGGGCGCGGGCTCGCCGCCGCCGCCGCGCCTAGTGCAGGTGGTCCTGCCAGTCGTCGGGGACGCGGTCCGCCGGTCCCGGGACCGTCTGGTCGCGCGGGTGGGCGAGCGGCGGCGCCAGCTCCGGACCCTCGTAGGCGTTGTCGGTGACGAAGCTGTAGAACCAGTCCTCGTCGGGCTCGTACGAGCGGACCATCGGATGGCCGCTGGAGGCGGCATGGCCGCGGGCGTGCTGCGAGGGCGAGGAGTCGCAGCACCCGACGTGCCCGCACTTCGTGCAGCGCCGCAGGTGGAACCACCAGCCACCGGTCGCCTCGCATTCGACGCAGCCCGGACCGGAGGGCGGCACGCTCACGTCGATGGCGGTCGCGAAGTCGTCGGTCATCGGGAACGCTCCTTGGTGAAGCCCAGGCTGGTCCACGACGGGCCGCCGGGCGCCTCGATCAGCTCGACGAGGACCCCGTGGCACGACCGCGGGTGGAGGAAGGCGACGGGTCCCTCCGCGCCGCGGCGCGGCGCGCTGTCGATGAGCTCGAGGCCGTCGATCTCGAGTCGGAGCAGCGTCTCGGCGAGGTTCGCGACCTCGAAGCACACATGGTGGAAGCCCTCGCCCTTCGATGCCAGGAAGCGCGCGACCCCGGTCGTGTCGTCGGTGGGCTCGACGAGCTCGACCTTCGACTCGCCGACGCCGAGGAAGGCGATGCGCACGTGGTCGGTCGGGATGTCCATCACGGTCTCGAGGTCGAGGCCGAGCATGTCCCGCCACAGGCCCAGCGAATCGTCGATCGAGCGGACGATGAGCGCGACGTGATGGACCTTCCCGAGCGACCGGATGTCGGCCGGGACGTGGTTCGGTCGCGCGGTCGGGCTCACCTGCGCAGATTACGCTGCGCGGCATGGTCGAGGACGCACCGCCCAGCGGGATCGCCGTGCCCATCGCGCTGCCGCCCTGCCTGGCCGCGATCCGCGAGCGCTGGGACCTGGCGGCGTCGCTCGGGGCGCAGCCGCACGTGACCGCCCTCTACCCGTTCGTGCCGGCCACGGAGCTCACCGACGCCGTCCACGACGACCTCGCCGGGATCGCCGCGGCCGTCGAGCCGTTCGCGGTGCGCTTCGAGCGCGCCCGCCGGTTCCCGGGCGTGGTGTGGGTGGAGCCCCTGCCCGATGCGCCGTTCGTGGCCCTGACGAGGGCGATCGCGTCGCGCTGGCCCGCGTGGCCGCCGTACGGCGGGCTCTTCGACACCGTGATCCCCCACCTCACGATCGCGGAGTCGGCGGATGCGCCGCTCGACGCGGTCGTCGCCGCGGTCGAAGCGGAGCTCCCGTTCGACGCCCGTGCCGACCGGCTCGAGCTCTGGCTCCAGGACGAGGGCGGCCGGTGGCGGCCGCACTGGACGTTCCCGCTCGGGGTCAGACCGTGATGAGCTCCCGGTGCTCGCCCCAGCTCGCGCGGAGCCGGTCGCTGATCTCGCCGACGGTGGCATGCGCGCGGACGGCCGCCAGGATCGCCGGCATCAGGTTGCCCTCGCCGGCGGCCACGCGGGCGAGCTCGGCCATCGCGGCCTCCCAGCCGGGTGCCGAGCGCTCGGCGCGGACCAGCCGCACCCGCTCGATCTGGCGCCGCTCGCCGTCGGGGTCGATCTGGTGGATCGGCGGCGTCGTCACCTCGTCGTCGCGGAACTTGTTGACGCCCACGACGACCTGCTCCCCGGACTCGATCGCGCGCTGGACCCGGTACGCCGCCTCCTGGATCTCGCGCTGCTGGAACCCTCGCTCGATGGCGACCAGCGTGCCGCCCATCGCCTCGATCTCGTCGAGGTAGGCCCAGGCCGCGGCCTCGAGCTCGTTGGTCAGCGACTCGACGTAGTACGAGCCGGCCAGCGGGTCAGGCGTCTCGGTGACGCCGGCCTCGTGGGCGATGATCTGCTGGGTCCGCAGGGCGAGGCGGGCGGCCTCCTCGGTGGGGAGCGCCAGCGCCTCGTCCCGGGCGTTGGTGTGGAGGCTCTGGGCGCCGCCGAGCACGGCGGACAGCGCCTGGATCGTCGTCCGCACGACGTTGTTGTCCACGGACTGCGCGGTCAGGCTGGAGCCGGCGGTCTGGACGTGGAACCGGCACAGAAGCGAACGGGCGTTCGATGCGCCGAACCGCTCGCGCATGATCGTCGCCCACATCCGGCGCGCCACCCGGAACTTGGCGACCTCCTCGAAGAGCTCGGACCAGGCGGCGAAGAAGAAGCTGAGGCGCCCGGCGAAGTCGTCGACGTCCAGCCCGCGCTCGACCGCCGCCTCGACGTAGGCGATCCCGTCGGCGAGCGTGAAGGCGAGCTCCTGGGCGGCGGTCGCCCCGGCCTCGCGCATGTGGTAGCCCGAGATCGAGATGGTGTTCCACTTGGGGAGCTCGGCGGCGCAGAACTCGAAGACGTCGGTGACCAGCCGCATCGACGGCCGCGGCGGGAAGATGTAGGTGCCGCGGGCGATGTACTCCTTGAGGATGTCGTTCTGGGTGGTGCCGCTGATCCGCTCGCGCGGGACGCCCTGCGCCTCGGCCGCGGCCACGTAGAGCGCCAGCAGGATCGGCGCGGTGGCATTGATGGTCATCGAGGTGCTGACCTCGCCGAGCGGCAGGCCGTCGAGCAGCACGCCCATGTCGACGAGGCTCGAGATCGGCACGCCGACCCGGCCCACCTCCCCTTCCGCGTCGCGGGCGTCCGAGTCGTAGCCCATCTGGGTCGGCAGGTCGAAGGCGACCGACAGCCCGGTCTGGCCCTGGTCCAGCAGGTAGCGGAAGCGCCGGTTCGTCTCCTCGGCGGTCGCGAAGCCCGCGTACTGGCGCATCGTCCAGAAGCGGCTTCGGTACATCGTGGGCTGGACGCCGCGGGTGAACGGGAACTCGCCGGGCAGCCCCAGGTCGCGGCCCTCGTCGAGGCCGGCGGTGTCGGCCGCGGTGTAGACGTCGCGGATCTCGATGCCGGACGACGTCTCGAAGGCGGCCCGCCGCTCCGGGGCGGCCCCGAGCGCCTTGGCCCGGAGCGTCGCCCGCCAGCGGTCGCGGGCCTCGTCCGGGCCTTCCCCCGTCGGACGGATCGGGACGGGTCATCGCAGGGTCACCAGGAGGTCGCCGAGGTCGACCGTCTCCCCCGCGGCCACCGCCACCCGCTCGACCACCCCGTCGCGTGGAGCGCGCACGTCGTTCTCCATCTTCATGGCCTCGATCGCGAGCAGCCGGCTGCCCGCCGTGACCGTGTCGCCGGCGACGACGGCCACCGACGCCACCCGTCCCGGGATGATGGCACGGATGTCGAGCGGTCCGCCGACGGTCGTGTCGGCCCGGGCGGAGGTCGCGCGGGCCCGGAGATCGGCCTGCTCGGCGTCCTCCACGAGGAGCTCGAACCGCCACCCGCCGACGACGACCTCGAAGGCGCCCCGGCCGAGCGGCAGGATGAGGGCGCCGTCGTCCACGTCGGTCGCGGCCGACCCTTGCGCGGGCGCCTCGGTGGGATCCACCTCGCCCAGGACGCTCCCGGTCGCCCGGTCCGTGATCCGAACGCGCCTCATCTCGGCCACCGGTCGATCGCTGCGGCCCGGGCTGCGGCTCGCCAGCCGCTGGGTGACGGTTGGCTGGCGGCGGCAGTGGTCGACGGCGCGCCCTCGACGGCCCGGGCGGCCGCGGAGACCGCGAGCGCCATCGCCTCCTGGCGTTCGCTCTCGCCATCCCAATGCTCCTCGACCCAGTCGGTCGACAGCTCCGCGTTCCCGAACGACGCGTCGCGTGCCACGAACCGGTGGAACGGCAGCGTCGTCTGGATCCCGGCGACCTCCGTCTCGTCGAGGGCGAGCCGCAGGCGCTCGATGGCGGCCGGCCGGTCCTCCGCCACGACCATGATCTTGGCCACGAGGTTGTCGTACTCGGGCGGCACGCGGGCGCCCACCTCGCCGGCGGTGTCGACCCGGATCGCCGGCGCCTTCCGGCATGGCCCAGTGGCGGATCGTCCCCGGCGTGGGCGCGAAGCCGCGGCCCGGGTCCTCCGCGGTCAGGCGGACCTCGATGGCGTGGCGCGTCGGCTCCCCCGCCCTGGCGGCCGCGGCCAGCTGCCTCACCGGACAACGGCCGCCCCGCCGCGAGCCAGAGCTGCTCGCGGACGATGTCGAGCCCGCTCACGAGCTCCGTGATCCCGTGCTCGACCTGGAGGCGGGTGTTCACCTCGAGGAACCAGACCGCGCCGTCGGGCTCGAGGAGGAACTCCGCGGTCGCCGCGTTGGTCAGGCCGGCGGCCGATGCGATCCGCACGGCCCGGTCGTGCAACGCCAGGCGAGCCGTCGGCGATAGCCCCGGCGCGGGTGCCTCCTCGACCAGCTTCTGGTGGCGGCGCTGGATCGAGCAGTCGCGCTCGCCGATCGCCACGACCGCGCCCGTCACGTCGCCGAGGAGCTGGACCTCGACGTGCCGCGCCGGTCGGACCTCGCGCTCGAGGTAGACGGTGCCGTCGCCGAAGCCGCTGGCCGCCTCGGCCGATGCGGTCGCCAGCGCCGCGGGCAGGTCCGCGGCGCGCTCGACGCGACGCATCCCCCGTCCCCCGCCCCCGGCGGCCGCCTTCACGAGCAGCGGGAAGCCGATCGCCTCCGCCTCGGCGAGGATGGCCTCCACGGCGTCCGGCCGGTCGACTGGCACCGCGTCGAGCGTCCCCGGGACCGTGTCGACCCCGGCGGCCCGCGCGAGCCGCCGGGCGCCGAGCTTGTCGCCGAGCGCCTCGATCACCGCGGCCGTCGGACCGATGAACGTCAGGCCGGCGTCAGCGACGGCTCGCGCGAAGGTCGCCCGCTCGGCGAGGAACCCGTAGCCGGGATGGACCGCCTGCGCGCCCGTCGATGTCGCGGCGTCGAGGACGGCGTCGATCCGCAGGTAGCTCTCGGCCGGCGCCGCCGGTCCGATGCGCACCGCGACGTCGGCGAGCCGGACGTGCATCGCGTCGGCGTCGGCATCGCTGTAGACGGCCACGGTCTCGATCCCGAGGGCCTGACAGGCGCGGATGATCCGGACGGCGATCTCGCCCCGGTTGGCGATCAGGACCCGGTCGAACGGCCGGCCGTCTTTGTGCAAAGACGGGTCGTGGAGCGCCCCCGCGTCAGAGCGGGATGTTGCCATGCTTCTTCCGTGGATTGACGTCTCGCTTGTCGGCCAGCATCGCCAGCGAGCGGATCAGCCGGGCCCGGGTCTCGGACGGCCGGATGATGTCGTCGACGTAGCCGCGCCCCGCGGCGATGTACGGGTCGGCGACCTCGGCCTCGTAGGCAGCGGCGAGCCGCGCCCGCTCGGCGGCGGGATCCGCAGCCGCGGCGATCTCGTCGCGGTACAGGATGTTCACCGCGCCTTCCGCGCCCATGACCGCGATCTCGGCCGTCGGCCAGGCGAGATTGACGTCGCCGCGGATGTGCTTGCTGCTCATGACGTCGTACGCGCCGCCGTAGGCCTTGCGCGTGATGACGGTCAGCTTCGGCACCGTCGCCTCGCAATACGCGTAGAGCAGCTTCGCGCCATGGCGGATGATCCCACCGTGCTCCTGGCTGACGCCCGGCAGGAACCCGGGGACGTCGACGAACGTGACGATCGGCACGTTGAATGCGTCGCAGGTCCGGACGAACCGCGCGGCCTTGACGGATGCATCGATGTCGAGCGCACCGGCAAGCACCGATGGCTGCTGCGCGACGATGCCGACGCTCCGACCGCCGAGCCGCGCGAAGCCCACGATGATGTTCGCCGCCCAGTCCGGCTGGATCTCGAGCAGGTCGCCGTCATCGACGATGCGCGTCAGCACCCGGTGCATGTCGTACGGCTGTCGCGGGTCGTCCGGGATCACGGTGTCGAGCTCGGCGTCGGCCCGATCGGCCGGATCCGCCGCGTCGACCACGACCGGGTCGGCCAGGTTGTTCTGCGGCAGGTGCGCGAGCAGCGCGCGCACCTGGTCGAACGCGGTCGCCTCGTCGCGAGCCGCGAGGTGCGCGACACCGCTGCGCGTCGTGTGCGTCGTCGCGCCGCCGAGGAACTCGGCATCGACATCCTCGTGCGTCACGGCTTTCACGACGTTCGGGCCGGTGACGAACATGTACGACGTCCCCTCGACCATGATCGTGAAGTCCGTCATCGCGGGCGAGTAGACGGCGCCGCCCGCGCACGGCCCGAGGATCACCGAGATCTGCGGCACGACTCCGGACGCCATGACGTTGCGCAGGAAGATGTCGGCGTAGCCCCCGAGCGACGCGACGCCTTCCTGGATGCGGGCGCCGCCGGAATCGTCGAGACCGATGATCGGCGCGCCGACCTTCATCGCGAGGTCCATGATCCGGCAGATCTTCTCGGCGTGCGCTTCCCCGAGCGATCCGCCGAAGACGGTGAAGTCCTGGCTGAAGACGAACACGAGCCGGCCGTCGATGGTGCCGTGACCGGTGACGACGCCATCGCCGAGGATCGCGTCCGGACTTCGGTCGTGACTCGTCACGAAGGCGCCGGCTTCGACGAACGACCCGGCGTCGAGCAGCAGGTCCAGCCGCTCGCGCGCGGTCAGCTTGCCGGCCGCGTGCTGTCGCTCGACGCGCTCCGGTCCCCCGCCCTGCAGCGATGCGGAACGCATCGCGTCGAGTCGGTGGAGTGGCTCGTGGTTGTCTGACACGGCTCGATCCGCTCCCCTCTGGCGTCTTTGCGCAAGGACAGTGGCCATCATATCCGCGCGACGGCGCGATTCCGGGTCCAGTTCTCCACATCCGGATATCCACAGATTCGGTGAACAACTCCGCGATGCTGTGGATAACCCGGGTCGCGTTAACCACACGAAGAGCGTAGAGTGGCGCCCCACGCTTCCCCGTCCCCGACGCTACGGGATCCAAAACGGCCGACGATTCGAGGTGATGCCCCGGTGACGAACGTGATCGCGATCGCGAACCAGAAGGGCGGCGTCGGCAAGACGACCACCGCGATCAACCTGGCCGGTGCACTTGCCGAAGAGGGCCACCGCGTCCTCTGCATCGACATGGATCCGCAGGCGAACCTCACCGCCGGTCTCGGCATCAACCTCAACACGGTCGAGCGTTCGATGGCGGATGTGCTCGCGGATGGACGGGCGTCCCTCGAGGACGTGATCCTGCCGACCGAGATCGCGGGCATCGATGTCGCGCCGGCGCACATCGACCTCGCGTCGACGGAGGGTGAGCTGTTCACGGCGATGGGCCGCGAGCAGATCCTGCGCGAGGCGCTCGACGGCCACGTCGACCAGTACGAGTACGTGTTGATCGACTGCCCGCCGAACCTCGGCCTGCTGACGGTCAACGGCCTCGTCGCGGCGAACGGCGTGATCATCCCGGTGCAGACGCAGTACTACGCGATGAAGGGCCTCAACAACCTGGTGAAGGTCATCAACCTGATCCGGGTCAAGCTCAACCGCGACCTGCGGATCCTCGGCCTGCTGCCGACGTTCTTCGACGGCCGGACGAACCTCGCGCGCGACATGCTCGACGAGCTGCGCGTCGTCGGCGACCACCACGTCTTCAACAGCATCGTGCGCAACACCGTCAAGCTCGGTGAGGCGCCGCTGGTCGGACGCCCCATCACGTCGTACGCCACCACGAGCGATGCCGCCCGCACGTATCGCGAGCTGGCACGGGAGGTGATCGACCTTGTCCCGGCCTGACTTCCGAGCCGCGGCCGCGCGGCGACTCTCCGAGGATCGCGAGCTCTCCCCCGCCATCGTCAGCCTGCTCGGCTCCGACGGGCCGGTCCGGTCGGTCGGCGTGCGCATCGTTGCCATCGACCGCATCGAGCCGAACCCCGAGCAGCCGAGGCTCGCGTTCGACCAGGCCACGCTCGACGAGCTGGCCGCCTCCATCCGCGAGCACGGCGTCCTCCAGCCGATCCTCGTCCGCCCGCTCGACGGCACGCGGTTCCAGCTGATCGCCGGCGAGCGCCGCTGGCGCGCGTCACGTCTCGCGGGACTCGACACCATCCCGGCGCTGATCGAGGAGATCGACGACGACACGGCGCTCGAGATCGCGATCATCGAGAACCTCCAGCGCGAGGACCTGTCACCCCTCGATGAAGCCGCGATGTACGACCGCATGGTGCGCGAGCACGGCTACAGCATCCGCAAGCTGGCGGACAAGCTCGGCAAGGACAAGGGCTATCTGGAGAACCGCCTGCGCCTGGCCGATGCGCCACCCGAGATCCGCGAGCTCGTGTCCTTGCGCAAAGACACGCTGTCGCACGCCTACGAGCTGATGAAGGTCGACGACCCTCGGAAGCGACGGCGTCTGGCCGCGCAGGTCGCCCGCGGCGAGCTGACGCTGGTCAAGCTCCGTGACAAGATCGAAGGACGACGGACGCGACCCGCCTTCGACGAGGCTGTGACCGACACGATCGATGAACCCGCCGAAGCCGTGTCGCCCGTCGTCTCCATCGCGCCTGCTGCGCCGGCGACCGCGCCCGCGGATGAGGACTGGTCGACGGCCGCCCGGCAGCCCATCGGCGAGAACTCGCTGGTCGACGCGAAGCAGCGCCTCGGTGACGCGGTCGAGCAGCTGGTCGACGTGCTGCGGGATCCCGGCGTCCGGCATTCGATCCCGGACACCGACCGGGCGAACCTCGCGAAGTACCTGACGATCTCGAAGCTCAAGCTCGAGAACGTCATCGCGATGGTCCGGAGCGACGAGCCCGGCGCCTGACCTCAGGGCTGGGCGGTGACCACGCCCAGCCAGCCGACCGCCAGCACGGCGATCCCGACGGCCTGGAGCTCCCAGGCCCGTTCGCGGCGCCCGGCAGCCGCCCGGTAGCCGATGCCGGCGCCGACGAGGAGCAGGACGGCGCCCGCCGCGACACCGATCAGGGCAGCGGGTGGCGGCGTTCCCGAGGCCATCGCGTCGAGCACCGGGCCGACGGCGACGGCGAGGATCGCCACGCTCAGGCCCAGCCCGAGCCACCACGAGCGCTCGCTGCCCAGCGCGGTCACCACCGACGCGACCCCCGCGGCCCGGTCCCGCTCCACGTCCGCCCGGGCATTCGAGATCGCGAGCACGGCACCCGCGAGGACGGCGGCGACCACCAGCCGGGCCATGAACGCCGGGAGGGAACCGGCCGCCCCGAGCCAGGCGAAGACGGGCAGCAGCGGGATCCCCACCGCGAAGGGTGCCCACGACCAGGGCGTGCCCTTGAACCTGAGGTCGTAGGCGTACCCGATCGCGAGGATGGCCGCGCCGAGGGCCACGACGGCGGCTCCCGAGGGCGCCGCGAGGACCAGCCCGATCGCGGCGGCGACGACCACCCCGGCACGTGCCGCGCCAGGGGCGACCAGGCCGGCCGGGATGGGCTTGGCGGGTTTGCGACCGGCGTCGCGGGGCGCGTCGACGACGTCGTTGAGGATCCCGATCGAGGCCTGCAGGGCGGTCATCGAGGCGCCGAGCCGGATCACTGTGGGCAGGTCCCCGGCGGCGAGCGCCGCGATCGCCGCCGTGGCGACGCCGTCGAGCAGCGACGGGAACGGGTGGGTGAGCCGGACCCAGCCGGCGAGACGGCCGGCGAGGGACCCCTCCCCCGGTCGAGGCGCTCCGGGCGCCTCAGACGTAGACGATCTCCTCGAAGTTCTCCACGAGGTATTCGATGAGGCGGTCCCGGCCGTCCTTGACCTGCGAATGGATGCCCGGGACGAGGGTATACAGGGCGATGGCGGGCACCATCAGGTGGCCCTCCCGATCGCGGCCGATGCTCGCGGGCGGCCCGCCGCCGGAAGCGAACACCCGTTCGAAACTGGGTTCATCGAGGCGGGCGGCGCGCCGGAAGTCCTCGACGACGCGGACCACCCCGCGGCGGATCGCCACGTCCCGCATGGTCTCGGCCGCCCAGGCGTCGATCTGGCCATCGCTCTGGTCCCCGAGACGGGTCCGGTATTCGCCCGGATCGCCCGACAGCCCCGTATCGCCCACGGTCCCTCCTGCGCCTGCGTCAACGGCCCGAAGTATGCCAGAGCACGCTCGTCAGGCGGCGGTCGGCGTGTCCGTGCGAACGGCGACGGCAGCGGCCTGGGCCGCGTCCCGCGAGCCCTCCGGCCACGCGTTGAACTGCTCCGTCAGCCAGCGTCCGACCCGGCCGGGCGGCGCCACCGGCGGCGCGTCCCGGACGAGGTCGTGCAGGCGCGTCCAGAGCTCGGCGGTCAGGCCGTCGATCGCCTCCCGGGTCGGCCGGCCGCTGACGGCGAACGGCTCCCCGACGACCACGCGGACCCGCCCGCCGAAGCGCAGCCAGCTCGTGCCGTTGATGGCGATCGGGACGAGCGGGACGCCCGAGCGGATCGCGAAGTAGGCGGCGCCCTCGCTCAGCGGCAGCAGGTCGGCCTCGCCCGGGTGGATCCGGCCCTCACCGGCGATGGCGACCACGCCGCCGCTGTCGATGGCGGCCGCGACGCGACGGGTCGCCTCGAGGAGGTCGTTCTTCCCGGGCTTGTACGGGATCGCCGTGCCGGTCCAGAACATGACCCGGTTGCGACCGCCCACCTGCATGTCCTCCTCCTTCGGGCCGAAGAAGAAGAGGCGCGGCCGCCACGGCAGCACGGCCATCAGCATGAACGGGTCCGACCAGCTCAGGTGGTTGAAGCAGTAGATCGCCGGTCCCGCCGGGAGCCGCTCCCGACCCTCGAGGCGCGGGCGCATCCAGGCGCGCGTCATGGCCGACGCGACGAGCCGCGACACGTAGTAGCGGATCGTGCGCCGGATCGGGTGGACCGCTGCCCCCGCCGGGGGCTTGTCGTCCCTCATGGCGGGCCGGCCGTTCGGCGCTCGACCGCGTCGGGGTCGAGGTCCGCGAGCCGGTCCAGGACGATGTCGGCGAAGTCGGTGGCGCCGGGCGCCGGCGGGACGCTGTGGTTGGGGATGAGCACGACCGTCATGCCGGCCGCGCGGCCGGCCGCGGCCCCGTTCTTCGAGTCCTCGACCACGAGGCAGTCCGAGCGGATCGACGCCCAGACGGCGGGCCGCCTCGAGGTACACGTCCGGGGCCGGCTTGCCGTGCGCGACCTCGTCGGACGAGACCACCACCGCGAAGGCGTCGGTCAGCCCGGTCGCCTCGAGGGCCGCGTCGATGACCGCGCGGTGCGCGGACGACGCCACCGCGACCGGACGGTCGGCGGCGATCCGCCGGACGGCCTCGATCGCACCGTGGATGCTGGGGGCGCCTTCGGCCCGGTAGCGGGCGACCATCCCGTCCACGATCTCGCGCTCGATCTCCGCCTCCGGGATGTCGAGGTCGAGGCGCTCGCGCATGATCCGCGCCCAGCCGGCCGAGTTCGCGCCCATCACCGCGGCCTGGTCGTCGGCGCTCCATGTGCGGCCGTGCCGTCGGGCGAACTCGACCCGGATCTCGTCCCACCAGACCTCGGAGTCCACGAGCACCCCGTCGAGGTCGAAGATGACCGCGGCGACGCGGGTCACGTCGGATTGGGCGGGGGCAGCTGCGGGATCGGCGGCGGACCGCGGCGCGTCGGGGCCTCGTCGGCCCAATCGGGGGCTGCGCCGGTCTTGTCCATGGCGGTGAAGACGGCCTGGGCGAAGTCGGCGACGTCGTCGGCCGTGTCGTCCTGGCCGCGCAGGAGGACCCCTTCGAGCTGGAAGTTGAGCAGCCGGTGGCCGCCCTGGATCTCGACCCCCAGCTCCCCGATCTGCAGGCGGTTCCAGCGGACGAGGCTCCCGGACGCCCGCGGGCCCTCCCCCGGCACGTTGACCCGCACGTTGATCTTGAGCATGCCCGCGGTGGTCACCGCGAAGATGAAGTAGCGGACGGTCGGGTCTTCGCCCCAGGCGACCCAGCAATCGGGGTCCGGTCCCGCGCCGAGCAGGTCGAGCGCGCTCGAGATCGTGGCCATGACCTTGGGCGTCATGGCGTTCTGCCGCGGCGCCACGTCGCTCCACTCGCTCAACCGCACCGGCGGCCCTCCCTCGGCTCGTCAGGACTCCCCCACGTCACTCCGAGGGCGAGGCTAGCACACGGCGATCGTGCCGGCGTCGCGGGCGTCCGGCACGGAACGAGGACCGGCACGCCACCGTCGCCGAGAGCCCGCAGGCGGGCGGCGCGCTCCCGTACGATGCCTCGGTGGACATGACCTTCATCCCCTCCGTCGCCGCGGTGTCCGGCGTGGGGATCGTCGGCGGCCTCGCGCTCCTCGGGCGCGGCATGCGCGGGCACGGGCTCGCGTCCCGCATCGCCGACACGTCGACCTCGGCGATCGCGTCGATCGCCGCCGGCGAGGTCCGCGTCAGCGGGGTCGTCGAGGCCGCCGAGGTGACCCTCGTCTCGCGGCTCCAGAGCGTGCCCTGCGTCTACTACCGCGCCGTCGTGGACGAGGACGGCGACGGCACGACCGGACGCGGCAGGCTCGTCGAGGAGCGGGCCGTGGGCTTCCGCGTCCGCGACGACACCGGCGAGCTCAGGGTCTTCCCGCGCGACGCCCGGATCGAGGCCCCCGAGCGCTGGCAGGACCGGTCGAGCCTGCTCGGCGAGCAGCCGGCCGGGCTGGCGCTGCGGACCGAGGCGGCGTTCCGCTCCGCCGAGCCCGACACGGCCGCGCAGATCGAGGACCTGCTGCGGGTCCACGTCCGGGAGGCATCGGGCGACGGATGGTCGGGGGCGACGAGCGGGGCCTCCCGGTCGTACCGGGAGGCGCGCCTGGAGCCGGGCGACGTGGTCACGATCGTCGGCCAGGCCCTCCCGTTCGGCGACCTGGGCGACCCGACCGGTGCCGACCTGGGCCTCGGCACGGGCGGGCTCGCGGACGACCCGGAGGTCGCGATGGACCTCGCCGAGGCGCGCGAGGCGGGCGCCCTGGCGGACGATCCGGCCGCGGCGTGGGGCAATGCCGCGATCCCCGGGTTCGGGATCGGGCGGCCGGTGCGGCCGGCGACCATCGACCCGGGCGCGCACCCGCTGCCCCTCGGGGATGCCGCGGACGCGGCCCGAGCCGAGCGGACGTTCGAGATCGCGCCCGAGACGCTCGTCGTCGCGGCGGCGCCCGACGCCCCGCTTGCTGATCGCCTACGGCAGCCCGGGCGCGGCCACCGAGCGCCAGGAGGACCGGTTCCTCGTCGGCCTGCTCGGGGCGGCGCTCGCGATCGGGTCCGCGATGGTGTTCGCGGTCATGCTCGACGGCGGGTTCGGATCGTGAACGCGGCGTCCTACGCGGCGGTCTTCGCGATCGGCGTCGTCGTGATCGTGGCCGGGCTACCTCGTGCTCGACGAGCTACAACGCCGTCGTGGCCCTCCGCCAGCGCATCGACAAGGCCTGGTCGAACATCGGCGTCGTCCTGCAGCAGCGCCACGATCAGCTGCCGAACCTCGTCGCAGCGGTCCGCGGCCTGATGGCGTACGAGCAGGATGTCCTCACGGAGGTGACACGGGCGCGGGCCGCGTACGCGCCGACGGCGCCCATCCCGGCGCAGGCGGGGGTCTCCGCCCAGACGAGCGCTGCGATCCGGACCCTGTTCGCCACGGTCGAGCGGTACCCGGAGATCAAGTCCGCCGCGAACGTCGCCGACCTGCAGGACGAGATCGAGCGGCTGGAGGGGATGATCGCGGACCGTCGTGAGCTCTACAACGACCAGGTCTACCGGTACAACACGCGGATCTCGCAGGTCCCGACGAGCGCCCTGGCCGCGATCCTCGGCTGGCGCCCGCGCGAGTTCTTCACGCCGGACCCGGGCGCGACCACACGGCCCGACGTGTCGCTGGACACGGACGACCCGCCCGACGCCGATCCCGTCGCGGGCCCGACGGGATGACCGAGCCGACCGCGGCGGTCGAGCGGCAGGTCTGGCTGGTCCGCCACGGGGAGACCGAGTGGGCGCGCCTCGGCCGCCATACCGGCCGGACCGACATCCCGCTGACCGGAAGACGGGCGCACGCAGGCCGAGGCGCTCGGCCGCCGGCTCGACGGCCACCCGTTCAGCCTCGTCCTGACCAGTCCCCTCTCCCGCGCGGCGGACACCGCCCGCCTCTCCGGCTTCGGCGCGCAGGCGGAACCCGACCCGGACCTGATGGAGTGGGACTACGGCGCGCTCGAGGGCCGGCTGACCGCCGACATCCGCGACGAGTACCCCGACTGGTCGATCTGGGCCGGGCCGTGGCCGGGCGGCGAGACCATCGACCAGGTCGGGGCCCGCGCCGACCGGGTCATCGCGCGCTGTCTGGCGCCCGAGGTCGTCGGCGACGTCCTGCTCTTCAGCCACGGCCACCTGCTTCGGGTGCTCGGCGCCCGCTGGCTCGGGCTGCCGGCCGCCTCGGGCGGCCTCTTCGCGCTGTCGACCGCCACGGTCTCGATCCTCGGCTGGGACCGGGACCGGCCGGTCATCGAGACGTGGAACGAGGACTGCCACCTCGACGCGCCGAAGGATCTCGCGCGGCCTCGACGGCCGCCCCACGGATCCGGCGGATCGGGCGACGCGGCCGTGATGATCGCGATCTTCGGCGGCACCGGGCCGACCGGCCGGCTCGCCGTCGATGCCGCGCTGCTGGCGGGTCATACGGTGACGGCCTATCGTCCGCGACCCGACGCGGCTCGAGCGTCGGACCCGACTGACGATCGGCCCAGGGCGAGCTGCGCGACGCCGACGGGATCGAACGGGCGATCGCCGAGGCCGACGCCGTCCTGAGCCTGCTCGGGCCGAAGCCGAGCGGGGAGGCCTTCGCGATCGCGGAGGGCACGTCGACGATCCTCGCCGCGATGGAGACGCACGGGGTCCATCGCCTGGTCGCGGTGAGCCATGCGGTCGCCGGCGACCCGGCGGACCGCCTCGGCCTCGTCGGCCGTGCCCGGACCCGGCTGTCGTACGCCTCGCGAGCGCGCCGCCTACCGCGAGATCGTGCGGACGGCGGAGCGGATCCGCGCCTCGACGAGCGGACTGGACGCTCGTCCGGGCCGTGGGGCTGACCGACGGACCGCGCACGGGCCGGGTCGTCGCCGGTCCGTTGACCGGCTCGACTGCCGCGATCTCGCGCGCGAACCTCGCCGACGTGCTCGTCCGCGAGCTCACCGAGGGCGCCCTGGTCCGCCAGGCACCCGTCGTCAGCGACGGATAGGCGTTCGACAGGTCGCGCGGGTCGGGCCGGACCCAGTCAGGTCGCGCCCAGTCGGATCGTGCCATGTCAGCCCTCCACGACTCAGGCGCCGGCGGGCCGGCGGGTCGGCGGGACGACCGGCGCGACCTTGGCCGCGACCCGTCGCGAGGTGGAACGCCGACCGAGCCTCGACCGACGCCTTCGTCCGCTTCGATCGCGGCCGTGGCCGGTGCGGCCGTGAGGGCGGCCGGTTCGCCCCAGCCCGCCAGCAGGTCGGCCGACGTCCATCGGCCGCGCGAAGGCGTAGCCCTGGCCGAACGCGCAGCCGAGTCGCTGCATCCGGTCGGCCTGCTCGGAGGTCTCGATCCCCTCGGCGACCGTCTCGATGCCGAGCGATCGGCTCATCGCGATGATCGCGCCGGCGAGCGCGGAAGACTTCGATGCCTCGTCGACGTCCTGCACGAACTCCTTGGCGATCTTGAGGGCGTCGACCGGGAACTGGCGCAGGTGGCTGAGCGAGAAGTAGCCGGTCCCGAAGTCGTCGATGACGGTGCGGACGCCCATCGCCCGGACCGCTTCGAGGGTGGCCACGGTCGCCGGGGTGGCGCGCAGCAGGGCCGTCTCCGTGATCTCGAGGACGAGCCGCTTCGGGTCCAGCCCGGACTCGCCGAGCACGGCCTTGACGCCATCCACGAACCCGAGCTGCTGGATCTCGCGGGCGGACACGTTGACGCTGACGAACGTCTCGGGCGGGACGCGGCCGTCGTTCAGCCATTCGGAGGCCTCGAGGCATGCCCGGCGGAGGACCCAGCGGCCGATCGGGAGGATCGTGCCGGTCTCCTCGGCGATCTCGATGAAGCGGTCCGGCATGATCAGGCCATGCGTCGGGTGGTGCCAGCGCACGAGCGCCTCGACGCCGGCGAGGCCGCCGGTCCGCAGGTCGACGATGGGCTGGAACATGAGGGCGAGCTGGTCGAGGTCGGCGGCGCGCTGGAGGTCGACGCTGAGCTCGTGGCGCTCGCGCATCGCCTCGTGCATGCCCGGGTCGAAGACCGAGAAGCCGGACTTGCCGTTGGCCTTGGCCATGTACATCGCCACGTCGGCGTTGCGCACGAGGTCCGCGGCACCGGCGATCGCGTCGCGGGCGCTGGCGATGCCCACCGACGCGGACACGACGACGTGCTTGTCGCCGAGGATGTACGGCGCGCGGAGCTCGTAGACCAGGCGCGCCGCCATCGACCGGGCGCGGCTCAGGGACGGCTCGTCCTCGATGAGGACCGCGAACTCGTCGCCGCCGAGGCGGGCCACGAGGTCGCCCTCGCGGACGAGGCCCTCGATCCGCTCGGTCACCGCGACCAGGAGCGCGTCGCCGGCGCCATGGCCGAGCGTGTCGTTGACGACCTTGAAGTCGTCGAGGTCGAGGAACAGGACCGCGGTGACCTTGTCCTCGGGATGGGCGTCCTGCTTGGAGCCGAGGACGCGCTCGAGGGCCAGCTGGAACATGCGGCGGTTGGCCGCGCCGGTCAGCGAGTCGCGCTCGGCGAGGTCCTGGACGTGCTGGAGCAGCACGGCATTGCGCAGGTTCAGTCCGGCGATGGCCGCGAACTGGCCCAGCATGGCCGCGACGCGCCGCTCGACGCCCGGCCGGCGGCGGGCGCGGTGCTCGACGACGATGGCGCCGACCGTGCGGCCGTCCGCGATCATCGGCGCGACGAGGACGTTGCGCGCGTCGGGCAGGAGGTTCGCGAGGAACGGGTCGCGCGTCGGGTCGAGGCGCTTGACCGGCAGGATCTCGCGGCGCTCCCAGGCGCGGGTGACGATCCAGTCGGGCTCGCTCGTGGTCGTCGGCGCCTCGGCGGTGCCGTGCGTCGCGAGGACGACGACCCGCCGGTCCGACTCGCCGAGCAGCACGCCGCGCTCGAAGCCGAAGCGCCCCACGATGACCTCGAGCACGAGCTCGGCCTGCCGGATCGCGTCCGCGACGGTGTCGAGCTTGGCGCCGACGTCGACGAGCGCCTGCAGGTCCGCCCGACGCTGGCGCAGCTCGCGCTCGTTGAGCGCGGAGAAGATCGAGGTCGCGATGGCGAACAGCCAGAACGAGGTCACGTTGAGGACCGGCATCCGGTCGAACTCGATGCCGACCCCCGGCGTGACCTCGATGGCGGTCACGAGCCGGGCGGCCTGCGCGTAGAGCAGCACGAACAGCAGCAGCGAATGCCACAGCGCGATCTTCAGGCCGGTCCGGTAGGACGCCAGCAGCGAGACCGCGACGAGGTGGAGGTAGACGACGAAGCGGATCGGGCTCTGCGTGCCGCCCGTGGCGTACATCGCGGCCGCGAGGTAGACGCCGTCGACGAGCAGCAGGCCGGTCAGGATCCAGTAGTTGAAGCGGGTCGTCCGCTGCCGCGCCCACTCCCCGATGACCGCGATCGCGAGGTACGCGGCGGTCCAGGCGCCGATCGTCCCGAGCGGCTCGACGAGCGCCTCGGGCGCCAGCACCGCCCAGGTGGCGACGATCACGCCGATGGCGACGCGAAGGATGAGCAGGTGCGACATGCGGTCGCTGAGCGACGTGAAGTCCGCGCGGCTCGCGTGGACCTGGTCATGCGGCTCGGTCGCCGAGGCGGCCGGGACCGGGATCGAGGGGCTCACCGTGCGCGTGCTGGCCGGAGCCGTCACAGGAGGTCCTCGTCCTCGAAGCCGAGCAGCGCCTCGGGGCCGGCCCCGGCGGCCTGCTTCAGCCGGGGATCGCGTCGGTCGACGCGCGACTGCACGAGCAGGAACAGCAGCACGATCACCATCAGGGCCAGCGGGAAGCTGAAGGTGGTGGCGACCGCGGCGGCGGCGGCGGGCTTGACCACCGTCGAGACGCCGGCGGCGACGGTGTCGCTGATCTCGTTGACGAGGCCGACCGGCTTGCGGTCCTTGTGATCCGGACTGGGCCCGGGCGCCGGCCCGGACCCGGTCGTGCCGGCGACCGCGGTCGAGCGCTTCGGCGGGGTCGTCGGGCTCGGCGACGGCGTGGGCGACGGCAGCGGCGTCACGTCGAGCGAGGGCGACGGCGACGGCTCGGGGACCGGCGACTCGCTCGGGCTCGCGCTCGGGTCATCGGACGGGGTCGCGGTCGGCTCGGGCGTGGGCGTGGGCGTCGGCGCGACGACCTGCTGGGGCGTCGGACTCGGCGTCGGGACCGGCGTCGGCCTTGGCGTCGGCTTCGGCGTCGGCGTCGGAGTCGGCTGTCGGCGTTGGGGTCGGCGTTGGTGTCGGCGTCGGTGTCGGCGTCGGGGTCGGCGTCGGGGTCGGCGTCGGCGTCGGGGTCGGGGTCGGGGTCGGGGTCGGCGTGGGCGTCGGGGTCGGCGTCGGGCGTCGGCGTCGCGGAGTCGGGCGTCGGCGTCGGAGCTCGGCGTGGGCGTGGGGACCGGCGTGGGGGTCGGCGTCGGGGTCGGGGTCGGCGTGGGCGTGGGCGTCGGCGTCGGGCGTCGGGGTCGGGGTCGGCGCCGGCTCGGTGGCGGTCCGCCAGATGTAGTCCTCGAGGTCGTTGCGCTCGTGGTCGCCGACGGGACCGCAGGCGGGCTTGGCCTCATCCGCGAGGGCGCAGATCGTGTCCTCGCCAGGGTTGTCGGCCTGGTAGCTGACCGAGCACGAGCCGTCCGTGCCGGTATCGCAGCTCTTGTCCGGCTGGTGGTTCGGCGCGGCGTCGTCCCAGATGAACCGGATGTGCGTGTCGGTGCCCGCGCCGTCGAAGACGTTGTCCGAGGCGTCGTACAGCGTGGCCGTCAGGACGAACGTGGTCCCGGTCGGGCCGCTGGCCGTGTCCGGCTCGACGTCGACCGAGAACAGGGGTCCGTGCACCGACGCGAGCGCCGGCGACGCCAGGGGGATCGCCGCCGCCCAGACCAGGGCGGCCACGGACCAGGCGGCAAGGACCGATCGGTCGGCGATCCGGCGGCGGCGCAGGAACGGCATGCGTGGTACTCACTCGTGGCGGCCCCGGGGACCCGGGACGGATGGATGCCCGTGATTCATACCCGCCGCGAGCGCCGGAACGTACCGGGCCATTCGTCAGCCGAGGCCTATGTGCGAGGAGTCACCGCATCCGCCGAGGCGTCGGGGTCCCGCCGAGTCCTACCAGGGCGGGTGACCATCGGGACGCCCGAACCCACCCTGGGCCACGGCTCCGCACCGGACCGCTCAGGGGTCGCCGACCCGCACGACGACGACGCGCGTCGGCCGCGGTCCGCGCTCGGCGACCGGAGCCGCACGAACCCGGGCGCGGTCAGGTGCCCGGACGCACCAAGCCGAGGGATCGGATCAGGAGAGGATGGCTCCGGCGGTAAGATTCGAACTTACGACCAAGCGATTAACAGTCGCCCGCTCTACCACTGAGCTACGCCGGAGCGGAGACGCGGGGCCCCGGGCAGACGCCGGGACCGCTCGCGAGTGGGCGCCGAATCGACGCCGCGCGACAGGATAGCACGAGGGCGCCGCCCGGCCGGACGGGCTCCGTGATCGCGGCCCTCGGCGCGGCCTCAGACGCGGGCGGACCGGAGCGTGCAGCCCGTCACCCGGTCTCGCACGCGCCCGTCGCGGCGCCGCGCCACCGAGCCTCGATCCTAGGGCGCCTCGATCGGGCTGTCGGGGCGGTTCCCCCACTCCTCCCACGACCCGGCATAGCTCCGGACGCCCTCAAGCCGGCCAGCTCATGGAGCACGAACCAGACGAGCGCGGCGCGCACGCCGCCCTGGCAGTACGTGGCGCGGATCTCGGACGGGTCGGCGCCGGAGGCACGCACGAGGGCGACCATCTCGTCGACCGTGCGGAACGTGCCCTCGTCGGTCAGCAGGTCGACGAAGCAGCGCTGCCGGGCGCCCGGGATGTGGCCGCCGCGCTTCGCCCGCAGGTCCGTGCCGACGTACTCCCCCGCCGTCCGGACGTCGAGGATCCGCGTCGGGCGGTCCCCCGCCGGGCCGGACCCACCGGTCGCCTCCCGGCTCCAGGCGAGGACCTCGTCGTAGGTCGCGATCAGCGCGTCGTCGCGCTCGCCGAGCACGACCGGCTTGCGGAGCCCGTCGGCGAGGTCCGCCTCGGGGAGCTCGGTGGTGGTCGGCTGGCCCGCGCGCCGCCAGGCCTCGATGCCGCCGTCGAGGATGTGCAGCCGATCCTTCGGGAACCCGTAGAGCCGCATCAGCCAATAGCCGCGGATCGCCTGGCGGTTCATCCCGATGTCGTCGTAGAAGACGATCCGGTCGCCCTCGCCGACCCGCCAGCGGCGCAGCACCGCCTCGGCCTGCTCGCGGGTGGGGACCAGCCACTCCCGCTCCGCGTCGCCGGTCTCGGGCGCGGTGCCCTTCAGGGCGAGCTCCTTGTGGAGGTCGGACCAGGTCGCGCCCGCCACGTGCCGCTTGTTGTAGACCCGGCGGTCCGGCGAGACATGGACGACCCGCAGGTCCGCATCGTCGAGATGGGCGGCCAGCCAGGCCGCATCGACCAGCGGGCCGGGTGCCGGCGCCGTGGCTCGAGTCGCTTTGGGCGTTCGCGTCGATGGCATCGCCCGGATGCTAGCAGGGCCGCCGGACGCCCGGGCGACGGGACGTCCGCGCACGCTACCCTCCGTCCATGACCGACGCCGCGACCCCGCAGCGCTTCCGGACGCTGGTCCTGCTCTACCCGGTCATCGACGCCCGCTGGGGCTCGGGCCTGCTGCGCAAGCGCGCCCGCCGGGTCATGACCCGCGAGGAGCGCGCCGTCATCGAAGGCGTCGTCGAGCGGCTCCCCGACACCGTGCAGCGCTGGAGCGACGGCCTGGCCGAGCTCGCCCCGCTCGACGTCATCGAGGTCCGCCGGCCCATCCCCACGCTGTCCTCGAGCGGTGGCGGGCGCTGGTGGGTCGGCCCGCGCGAGGTCCGGGCGGCGCTCGAGGAGCACGCCGCACCCGGTCGCTACGACTCGGTCTATGCGCTCTGGCCGTGCGATCCCGAGGTGCCCCAGTGCGGCTGGGGCTGCACGGTCGGACCGTCCGACGCGACCTTCGGCGCCGGGTTCAGCTCGATCTCCACCGACCACTGGCGGACGCTCGCCACGGACCCCGACCCGGAGCAGGGCTACGTCCACGAGTGGCTCCACCAGGTCGAGTCCGTCTACCGATCGCTGGGTCTCGGGCCGGACCTCCTGCCGGGTCTCCACGATGCCGGGGACTACACGTCGGCCCGCGACCCGCTGGAGCCGCCGTTCGGCCGCTCCTACGCCGAATACCACGACGGGAGCGGCGGGCGGGCCGGGGCCCGGACGTGGTCGCCGTGGTACCGCGACTGGATGACCGGCCGGCTGCGCCGACCCGACGCGGGGGGCACGACCGCGGCGGTCCCGATCGGGCTGACCCCGGAGCGCTGGGCGCTGCGGGGCTGATCCAGTCGCGGCCGGGCGCGCCCCGGCGTCAGTCCTTGTGCTGCGACGCCGGGCTGGGCTGGTGGGCCAGCGAGCGCAGGAACCGCATCGTCGCCTCGGTCGCGGCCGCGACGGGCGTGGACGACGCCTTGGCGGCGGCCGGGCTGGGGTCCCGATCGGCCACGGGCGGGATCACGGTCTCGATCGGCATCTTGGCGGGCGCGGCAGCGACCGTCGGGAGCCGCCGGCATCTCGGCGGCCGGTGCCGGCGCCTCGGCCGGCGCGGGCGCCTCGACGGCGTCCTTGACCTCGTCCATCACCGGGACGAGCTCGGGGCCGCGGGCGCCGGGGTCGAAGGCGCCGAGCTGCTGCGAGCCGCCGTCGCCGGCGGGACCCTGCCAATGGTCGTCGCGCTTCGCGGAGAGGTCGATCGGCTCGGGAGGATCCTCTTCGCGGGCCAGCTCGGCCACGGCGGCGGCGCGGGCGTCGGCCCCGACGCGGGCCAGGTCCGGCGGCTCGGGGAGGTCGTCGGCGAGTCGTGCGAATTCGGCGGGGTCCGTCTCGGCCGACAGCCGGTCGAAGAACGCGTCGAGCTCGCGGTGGTAGTCCTCGACGGCGCCGCCGATCTGGCCGACCTCGCCATCGATCAGGGCGGTGTGGCGCACGAGGTAGCCGTCGAGCTCCTCGCGGCGAACGCCGATGCGCCGCTCCGCTTCCTCGCGGATCCGCGCGATCTCGGCCTTGGTCCAGGCGTGGATGCCCGTGATGTCGTCGTCGGCCAGCTTGCGCAGCTCCTCGGCCTCGGCCGTGCCGCGGGTGCGGACCTTCTCGACGTGCGCCTCGGCGATGCCGTCGACCTCGGTCGACATCCGCTCGCGCTCGCGCTCGGCCGCGGCCTGCATCGCCTGGGCGAGCTCGTCGAGGAAGCCCCGGTTGCCCTTCGGGCGCGTCGAGCGAGATCGGCGGATCGGCGACCGCCGCGAGCGAGACACCGTCTCCGGCGGCCTCGGGAACCCCGGTCGGACCGGCTGGATCGAGTTCAGGTGAGTACATTCGTCCTACCCCTTGGAAGGGGTCGGATAGTACTCGTGGGCTATCCCGCCGACAACGGCGCGAGCGAGATTTCGGTGCCTCCGGGAACCGCCCCGGAGACCCCTGCGAACGGCGCTCGCGACGCGAGCGCCGTGGCCGCCTCTATTCGAGGTAGTCCTTGAGCTTGCGGCTGCGGGACGGGTGGCGCAGCTTGCGCAGCGCCTTGGCCTCGATCTGGCGGATCCGCTCGCGGGTGACGTTGAACTCCTTGCCCACCTCCTCGAGGGTCCGGGCACGCCCGTCCTCGAGGCCGAACCGGAGCTGGAGCACGCGCCGCTCGCGGCCCGTGAGCGAGTCGAGCACCGCCTCCACCTGCTCCTTGAGGAGCTGGTGCGACGCGGCCTCGGCCGGCGCCAGGGCGCCGCGGTCCTCGATGAAGTCGCCGAGGTGGGAGTCCTCCTCCTCGCCGATCGGGGTCTCCAGCGAGACGGGCTCCTGCGAGACCTTGATGATCTCGCGGACCTTCTCCGGGGTGACCTGGACCTCCTGGCCCTTGGACATCGCCTCGGCGATCTCCTCGACCGTCGGCTCGCGACCGAGCTCCTGGAGCAGGCCGCGCGAGACGCGGATCAGGCGGTTGATGGTCTCCACCATGTGGACCGGGATGCGGATGGTCCGCGCCTGGTCCGCGATGGCGCGCGTGATCGCCTGGCGGATCCACCACGTGGCGTACGTGGAGAACTTGAAGCCCTTCTCGTAGTCGAACTTCTCGACCGCGCGGATCAGGCCGATGTTGCCCTCCTGGATCAGGTCCAGGAACGACATCCCGCGCCCGATGTACTTCTTGGCGATCGAGACGACCAGCCGGAGGTTGGCCGAGGTCAGCTGCTCGCGGGCATCGCGGCCGATGACCACGATGTCGCCCTTGCGGTCGCGCAGCTTGGTGTTGGCGGGCACCTCGGGGTCGTAGCCCATCCGCTTGAGCAGGTCGGCATCCTGGCCGGCCTCGACCCAGCGCTGGAGCGCCGGGAACGCCACGCCCTCGCGCGTCCAGTCCCAGATCGCCCGCAGCCCGACGTTGTCGCGCGAGTCGAGGTCGCCGTTGTGGACGGCGAGGAACGCCCAGTCGAGGAGCGGGATCAGGGTGTCCGGCGACGGCGCCTCGTTGTACGTGTGGAGGAGCTTCTTGGCCTCCTTGAGGCGCTCCTTGGTGCCATCCGACTGGGCGTCGCGCCCGGCCTTGATGAGGTGGAAGTCCGGCGTCGCGACCAGCAGGTCCTTGGCGGGCTTGGCGGAGATGGCTGCCCGCACCATCTCGTGCGCCTCGGGCCCGTAGGGCAGCCGGTGCTGCGGCTTCTGGGTGCGCGTCTTGCGCTCGGTGTCGTGGAGGGTCCACTCGTGGAGCGAGACGATGCCCTTCCACGGCTCCTCGACCAGCTGCTCCCCGAGCTCGATGGCCTTGGCCAGGACGACCTCCTCCTCGGCGGTCAGCAGGGCGACCTTGCCGATCTCCTTGAGGTACATCCGGACCGGGTCGTCGATGCCGATCATGTCGGCGGAGATCGCCTCGAGGTCCTCGGCCGAGGGCTCCTCGAGCTCGGCCGCGTCGAGCTTGGCCGGGGCGTCGACGGGCAGCTTGGCGGCCGGATCGGCCGCGCCATCCTCCTCGATCACCACCCCGACGACGGCATCGGGGTCCTCGGCGATCGCCTCCGGACCGAGGTCCAGATCGTCGTCGTCGTCATCGTCGTCGTCGTCCGACGCGACGGCCGCGGCCGAGGCGCGCGACGGCCGGAGGCCGGCCAGCTTGGCCTCCTCCATCTCCGCCTTGCCGCGCCGGGGGCGCGAGAGGACGGCTTCGACGAGCTGCTTGTCCAAGGGATCTGCGGGCATGGTTACCTCCGGTGGCTGACGAGCAGCCGGGTCTGGTCTCGACGTCGGTCGAGCGACCGGCGCGCTTCGTTGATCTGTTTTCGTTCGAGCATCAGGCGGGCGATCGCCTCGGCGTCGCCGGCCCGGTCGGCCTCCCCCTGGGCGGCCTCGTTGTAGTCGCTGCGCTCGCGCAGCTGTTCGTCCTCGAGATCGAGGAGCAGCCGGCCCACCTCGTAGTCGAGCTGGCTCCCGTCGAGCGTCCGCGGGTCCGGCCCCGGCTTGGCATACAACGCGCGAGCCAGGGCGGCCGTTTCATCGTCGAGCCCGGCCAGGAGCGCGGCGGCGTCGAACGGCGGGTGGATCCCCTGGTCGTTGGACTCGCGCTGGAGCACGATCGCGCGGAACAGCTCGCGCGCGACGGTCGAGGGCAGCCGGTCCGGGCCGAGCTCCTCCACGACCTTGAGCTGGAGGTCCGGGATCAGGAGCAGCAGGCGGAGCAGCTCGGCCTCGACCGGCGTCACCGCCCGGAGGATGTCGTTGATCGGCAGCGCGTCCGGCGAGGCGAGCACCGAATCCGCGGTGATCCGGCCACCCTGATCGCGGGCGACGCTGGATCCGGCGGCGGCGGCGACCCGCCGATCGAGCACGGCACGGAGCGTGCGGTCCTCGACGCCCGACACGCGACGGACCTCCTGGAGCGCCTCGTCCCGGCGGAGCGGGTCGGCGATATCGCTGATCGAGGGCATGACCGCCTCGACGAAGCCGATCCGCCCGGAGGCGAGCTTCAGGTCGAAGCGTGCCGCGTGGTGGCCGATGAGGTACTCGACGAGCGGCTTGGCGGCCGCGATCGCGGCGGTCCACGCCTCGGGTGACTCGCGGACCACCTCGTCGGGGTCCTTGCCGTCGGGCAGCCGGGCGACGCGGACGTCCTCGAGCTTGACCCCCGACGAGTCGTGCTGGAGCTGACCGACGAGCCCGGCCAGCGCCTGGACCCCGAGCGTGCCCGCCTTCTCGCCGGCCGCATCGACGTCATAGGCCAGCACGATCCGGTCCGCGTAGCGGGTGAGCAGCGCGACCTGCCCGGGCGTCAGGGCGGTGCCGAGGCTGGCGACGACGTTGTCGAAGCCGGCCTGGTGCGCCATCAGCGCGTCGGTGTAGCCCTCGACGATCACGGCCTGGCCGCCGGTGCGGCGGATCGGCCCTTTCGCCTTGTCGATGAGGTAGAGCGTGCGGCTCTTGTCGAAGAGCGGCGTCGCCGCGGAGTTGAGGTACTTCGGCCCCTCCCCTTCGAGGAGGCGGCCGCCGAGGCCGACCGCATGGCCGGACGCGTCGCGGATCGGGAAGATGACCCGCGAGCGGAACTTGTCGTAGACGCCCTGCCGGCCGTTGGAGCGCGGGGCGGCCAGGCCGACCTCCACGAGCTCCTCGGGGCGGACGTCGCGCTTCGCCTGGAGCGTGCGCGTCATCTGGTCCCAGCCGCCGGGCGCCCAGCCGAGCTGGAAGGTCTCGATCGAGGCGTCGGTGATGCCGCGGCCGTGGACGTACTCGAGGGCGGCCGCCCCCGTCTTCGACGACGTCAGGACGGCGTGGTAGAAGGCGATCGCGTGGTCGAGGACCTGGCGGAGACGGGCCTTGCGGGCATCCTCGCGCTTGGTCCGCTCGTCGATCTCGACGCCGGCACGCTCGGCGAGCGTGCGAAGCGCCTCGGCGAAGGTCGAGCCGTCGCGCTGCATGACGAAGCTGAAGATGTCGCCGTGCAGGCCGCAGCCGAAGCAGTGCCAGTTCTCGCGGGCCGGGGTGACGACGAACGAGGGTGTCTTCTCACCGTGGAAGGGGCACAGGCCCTTGTAGGTGGTGCCTGCCTTCTTGAGCGTGACCGTCTCGCCGACGACCTCGACGACTGACAGCTTGCTCTTGACCTCGGCCGCGACTCCGACCGCCAAATGGCGCCTCCTGGATCCCATCCGACCGGTCGCCCCGCAGCGCCCGATCGACCCGTCCGACCGCCCCGCCAGGCGCCGGACATGACTGTGGGCCTGTCAAGTCTTGACAAGCCCTGTTGGAGAGAATCATGACAGAGCGGGCAGCGTTTGTCAACCCCTTTGTCAATACCCGGTAGGGGTATCCCACTCGGGCCAGGCGCCTGCCCGGCTCAGCAGCAGCCGCTCCCGCCGCAGCAACCTGACTCGGCGATCGGCAGGCCGCGCGGTGCGGCGAGGTCGATCAGTGGCCGGGCGTCGGCGGGCTTGACGGCCTGGATGATCGAGCTCGTCATGCCCTCGACCACGGCATGCGACGGCGTGATCGAGATATCCGTGAGCCCGACGGCGGCCAGGCCGTCGCGGAACTCCGAGACCGAGAGGGCGCCGGCGATGCAGCCGGCGTAGGAGCCGCGCTCGGCGCGCAGCTCGGGGCTGAGCGCGTCGTCGGCGACGATGTCGCTGATGCCGATCCGGCCACCGGGACGGAGGACGCGGGCGATCTCGGCGAAGACGGCACCCTTGTCGGCGGCCAGGTTGACCACGCAGTTGCTGATGACGACGTCGATCGACTCGGCGGGCAGCGGCAGCGCCTCGATCTGGCCCTTGAGGAACTCGACGTTGGTGACGCCGGCCTCCGCGGCATTCCGCTGGGCGAGGGCGAGCATCTCGTCGGTCATGTCGACGCCGAACGCGCGACCGGTCGGGCCGACGCGCTTCGCCGAGAGCAGGACGTCGATGCCGCCACCCGAGCCGAGGTCGAGGACCCGCTCGCCGGGGCGGAGGTCGGCCACCGCGGTCGGGTTGCCGCAGCCGAGCGAGGCGAGGACCGCGGCATCGGGCAGCTCGTCGCGCTCGAGCGCCGAATAGAGGTTCGCCCCGATGGTCTCGGGATCGCTGCAACAGGACGAGCCCTGCGATGCGCGCACCGCCGCGTCCGCGTAGTGCTGCCGGACGGTCTCGTGGATGGTCTCGGTGGTCATGGCGGCTCGCTCCTCGGTCCCGGGACGCTGATGTCTGTATTGATACTTGACGATATAGACACTTGTCAATACATTGGCCGGGATGAAGCGGCAGACCGATCCGGACGTCCTGCTCCTGCAGGCCGCGGCCGACCCCACCCGACTGGCGATCCTGCGCCAGCTGAGCGACGCGGACGAGGTCTGCGCCTGCGACTTCACGGCGTGCTGCGACGTCAGCCAGCCCACCGTCTCGCATCACCTCAAGGTCCTCCGCGACGCCGGCTGGATCGAGGGCGAGCGGCGCGGCACCTGGATCTGGTACTCGCTCCGACCCCAGGCGGTCGCCCGGTTCCGCGAGCTCGCCGGCGCCGTCGGGCCGGCCGGCTCGCTGCCCATCGCGTCGCGCCGACTCCCGGTCGTCGAGGCGCGCGCCTAGGGTCGGCAAGCCCTTGGTCCTCTGTACCATCGAGCGCATGGGGATCCACGTCCGGACATGACCGACGCTGCCGTGCGGCGCGGCCCCTTGGGTCGGATCCGGGAGGTCCTGTCCGACGCGGAGTCGCTCCGGTCGTGGACCGCGGTCGCGAACGACGCGATCATCGCGACGGCCGGCATCCTCGAGGGGTTCGCGGGCGCCGGTGCCGACGACCACGCCCTGGTCGTCGCGGCGACGGTCGCGACCGTCGCCGGCATGCTGGCATCGGGCGGGGCGAAGTTCGCCGAGGTGGACGCCGAGCGCGAGGCGCAGCTGGCGGCCGCAGCCGATGAGGCCGCGTCGCTCGCCCTCGCTCCGGACGCGGAGCTGGAGGAGCTCGTCATCTACTACGAGGCCAGGGGCGTCTCGACCGATCTCGCCCGACAGGTCGCCCAGGAGCTGATGGCCCACGACGCGATCGCCGCCCAGCTCGAGAGCGAGCACGGGATCCACGAGGTGATCTCGCTCTCCGATGCCGTGCTCGCCGGCGTCGGGGCGTCGGTCGCCTTTGCCATCGGTGCCGCGATCCCGCTGGCGATCACGATCTTCGTGCCCGCCGCCATCGAGACCTGGCTGATCGCCGCCGCCGTGATCGTCTCCCTCGTCGTGACGTCGCTCGTCGGGGCGCGCACGGGCCACATGCACGTCGGGCGGACCCTCGCCCGCACGCTTGCGGTGGGGATCGGCACGATGGTGGTCAGCTTCGCCGTGGGGCGGCTGGTGTTCTGATGCCGGCCCGAGGCCGGATCCCCGGCATCAGGCCTTGGCGAGCGACGCCTCCAGCTGCTCGACCTTCGCAAGGAGCGCGTTGATCGCGTCGTCCTGGACCCTGAGGTGGTCGTGCAGCACGCCGACCTCGTGGAAGGTCGCGTCGGCGTCCTTGTAGGTCATCGCCGCCTGCTTGTCCGCGGCCTTCCCGAGGATGTTCTGGCCGACCATGATCACCGACAGCATCACGAGCTGGATGAACGTCTGGCTGATCCACTGGACCAGGGCGAGCAATCCGCCGCCGATGGCCTGCGGGAGCACCAGCAGGGCGAGACAGGCGAACGCGTAGGCGCACCACATCGTGCCGACGACCGTGGTCAGCGTCAGGGCGATCCTGCCGTTGATGCCGACATGCTCGGCGGCGGTCGTGGGCGGGCCGCTCCCCTTGCGCTCCTCGACCCGCGGGTGTGGCTGCCGCTTGAACTCGATGCGCATCGTGGCCTCCGATCGTCGCTGCCCCAACCGCGACATCATCATCCCGGAGGCGTGCAGGCGCCCGCGACCGACTGACCCTCAGCGAGTCGGCGCTGCCCGGTCGAGCGCCTCGAGCAGCGTCGACAGGGCGTCGTAGCGGGTCTGCGCCCGGCGCGCCTCGTCGTCCATGACCTCGCGGTTCGTCGCGTCGCCATAGCCGGCCGTCAGGCGGATGTCCCGTCGCCGGACCTCGGTCAGCTCCGCGGCACGGGCCTTCAGGAGCGCCCGTCGAAGCTCCTCGAGTTCGACATCTGCGTCGAGCTCGATATGGAGGTCGAGGACCATTCGATCGGTTGGATCCGTCATCGGGCGCAGGGTAGCAGCGCATCAACCGCGTCCGACCAGGACCCGTTCCATCAAGGCCCTGGTCGGCGGCATCGCCCCCATGAGGGGGAGTGCGAGGTCACGCAACGGTCCGAGGACGGTGTGATCGGATTGGAAGAATGGCGCGAGGGCTCGACCCAGCGTGGCGTATCGCCAGTCCTGCCACGCACGCTCGCGACGGAATGCCTCGAAGACCGACGAGAGCGCGATATCCCCGCCGAACGCGTTCGCGAGCGCGAGCGCGTCGAGCAGGGCGAGGTTCGCGCCCTGACCGAGATGCGGGGGGGCCGCATGCGCGGCGTCCCCGATCGCGACGATCCGATCCGTGTGCCGGCGCCGACCCGTCGAACAGCCGAAGGTCGCGACCATCAGCCGATCGAAGGAGCCGATCGAGCGCAGGACAGGGACAGCGGCCGGCAGGACGTCCCCCACGCGGCCGACCAATGCGTCGAACCCGGCACGCCGCAGCGCATCGACATGGCCGGCGCGACACCCCCAGAAGAACGCGTTCGTCCGAGGACCGACGGGCAGCAGCCCGGCCAGGACGGCCGTGCCCCGGGCATCCTGCCGGAGCAGATGCGGGTTCTCTCGGTCGGACTCGCCGAGCCCCCACAACGCCACGTGCGTGGATGGCCGGAACGTCGAGCATGGATCGATCCTCGCTCTGAGGACCGAGCGCGCCCCGTCTGCGGCGACGAGCGCGTCGAACGTGCCCAGCCGGCGGCCTTCCGCATCGACCGGAACCACGGCCTCCTCCGTCTCGATGGCGTTCACCACGCGGATCCCCGGCGCGACGTGGACCCCCTGGCGCCCCGCCGCGTCGAGGAGCGCAGAGAAGACCACACCGCGTGCCACGCCCAGGGCATACGACTCGGAGCGATGGCGGTCGTAGCGAAGCGCGATCAGCGTGCGGTCCGACCCCTTGGCCGCGTGGAAGGTCCGGATCGGCCATGCCTGCCGAGCGACCTCATCCAGGAGGCCCAGGCTGGCCAGGACTGCCTGTCCGGACGGCTGCAGCAGGAATCCCGCGCCGATCGGCCCCGGATCCGGCGTCTGTTCGAAGACGGTGACGTCGTGGCCGTCGCGTGCCAACGCGACGGCAGCGGCTCCCCCACCGATGCCAAATCCGGCGATCGCGATGCGCACGCGGCTACCGGAGCTCGCCACGGGGGCAAGGCATCGTCAACGAACCTCACTTACAGGCTACTTACCAGTAGCATGATAGCTGGACGCCACCTCCTTGTCGGGCAGGCGCGTCGCCCGGACCGCGACGGGGCTCACGTGCTGCCGATCACCCTCGTCAGCAGCAGGAAGCCGTCGGCGCTCCCGGCCCAGCGGCGCTCGAGGTCGGCGACACCGATCCGTCGCCGGACGTAGCGCATGGCGACGACCGCCACGACGACGTCATCGAGCGGACCGAGCACCGGGATGAACTCCGGGATGAGGTCGATCGGGCTCAGGATCCAGGCGACCAGCCCGACGAGGACGATCCGGACGTCGAGCGGGACCGTGCGATCGCCGACGAGCGAGCGCAGCAGGCGGAGCACGTCCGGGATCAGCGCGAGGATCTCGCGGATCGGCACGCCCTTCGGACGGAAGACGAAGAAGAGCGCGAGGAGGGCGACCCAGAGCAGCGCGAGGCCGATCGCGACGCCGACGACGACCTCGAACGCCACGCCTGGTGCCGCGCCTAGACGAAGCGCTTGATGAACGCGAGCGCGGTGTCGGCGACCTCGGGCCAGCCGTTGTCGATGACCAGGGAGTGGCCGCGACCCTTGATCTCCACGATCTCGGTCACGCCCTCGTTGCGCTTCTGGCGCTTGTACGAGGCGTTCGAGATCGCCCACGGCACGGTGTTGTCCTGCTCGCCGGAGATGATCAGGAGCGGCCCGCGATCCGGGTTCTTGCTCTTGACCTTGGCCTCGGTCCACGGGTTGAAGTTCGCGGTCGCGGCCTGGAAGATCGGCTTGCCCGGCGCGGCCACCGCGAAGGTGTCGTACAGCTCGTGCGCCTCTTCCTCGGAGACCGCGTTCGCGAACCCGAAGCGGAACTGCTCGTAGGTCAGCGGGATCGCGCGGTTGTAGTTGGCCGGGTTCGAGAGCACGGGCTTGGCCGACTTGAGCGCGGAGATCGGCAGCGGGAGGACACCCTGGAAGGGCGCCGGGTCGATCGCGACGGTGGCGGCCGAGAGCCCGCGGCCGGCAAGGATCTGCGCGAGCAGGCCGCCGAACGAGTGGCCGATCGACGGCCGGCTTGGTCGTGAGGCCCTTGATGACGGCTTCGACGTGGTCCGCGACGTGGCCGACGCCCTTGTGCGCGAACGCGTCGGGTGCGGCCTTCGCCTCGGCGACGGTCTCGGGGTCATCGGGCCAGTGCGGCATCACGGCCGTGTAGCCGGCCTCTTCGAAGCGGGCCGCCCAGCGGTCCCAGCTGTGCGGCAGCAGCCACAGGCCGTGGACGAAGACCACGGGCCGCTTGCCCGAGGCGTTGGCCTTGGCGACCTGCTCGGCTTCGTGCTCGGTGACGGTGGTCGTGGCGGCTGGGGCGGCGGTGTCGCTGGACATGCGGTCGGGATCCCTCGGGTACGGACCGCCCGGCTGAGGCGCGCGGGCGGGACCCGAGTGTCGCGCATCCACCGTGGATGCGTCGGTTGCGGTCAGGCGTCGGCGCGTTCGGCCGTCGGCTCGGGTGCCTTCGCCTCGATGGCCGCGTCGGCCACCTTGTCGGCCGGGCGCTCGGCCGGGGCCGCATCGCTGACCGGCTCGAGGTCGATCGTGCGGACGCGACGGGTGCGGCCCGCCTCGGTCCGGACGAGCGCCGACGGGATCAGCCCGCCCGGCATCGACTCGACGACGGCGATCTCGCCGCTGTACAGCCCGCCGCCGATGATCCGGACGCGGCGGCCGATGGTGATCCCCTCGCGGCCGCTCTGGGCGTTCACGTCGATCGCGACGACGCTCGGGCGGACGTAGGTGACCTCGGGGGTGTCAGTCGGGGCGGGACGACGGCTGGTGCGGGCCACCGGATAGGTGACCTTCCGCTTGCGCACCGCCTAGGAGTCCCGTCGCGAGCGAGGCGCGTCCTTGGGTGGCTTCGGCTCGTGACCGGGGCGGGGCGGCCGCGGCGCGGTGCCGGGGGCCATGTCGGGCCGGCGCTCGGCCGGTGGGCGCTCGCGCGCGGCCTGCACCGATGCCGTGAATGCCGAGGCGGCCGCCGGCGTGAGGCTCTTCACCCAGGCGCTTTCGACTTCCTTGACGCGTTCTGTCTCGGCGAGTCGCTGCTCTCGCTCGTATTTGGAGTGCTTTGCCATCAAGACCTCGCTTCGTGTCAGCGCCGCGATCCGGGCGCCTGACTGGGGTGAGTGTAGACGCATACCATTCCGGGCATGGACTACGGACTGTGTCTTCCGAACTTCCGGGCGGGCGCCTCCGCCGAGGGCATCGAGGCCGGCGCGGACGTCGCCAGCCGCCTGGGCTGGTCGACGGTGTGGTCGACCGACCACGTCCTCGTCGACCACGCGAGCATCGACGAGTACGGCCGGATCTACGAGGCGATCCTCGCCCTGGCCTGGGTCGGGGCGCGCCACGCGGACCTGCGCCTCGGGACCAGCGTGATCGTGGTGCCGCAGCGGAACGCCGTGCTCCTCGCGAAGGAGCTCGCGACGCTGGACAGCCTGAGCCGCGGCCGCCTGACGGTCGGTGTCGGGATCGGCTGGAACCGGACCGAATTCGGCAATCTCGGTCTCCCGGAGCGGTTCGGCGTCCGCGGCGCCTACCTGGACGAGACGATCGCGCTGTGGCGCCACCTGTGGTCCGGGTCGCACGAGCCGTTCCACGGCCGGTTCCACACGATCGACGACTTCGAGTTCGAGCCGCTGCCGGTGCAGTCGCCGCTGCCGATCGTCATCGGCGGGCGCGCCGAGCCGGCGCTGCAGCGCATCGGCCGGGTCGGCGACGGCTACCACTCGAGCTCGACCTCGCCGGCGGTGTACGCCGAGCGGCTCCCGGTGATCCGGGCGGCCGCCGAGGCGGCCGGGCGGCCGATGCCGTCGCTCTCGGCGCGGGTGAACGTGGTCTTCGGCCCGAGCGGCGACACGTCGTACTCGATGCGCGGCACGCCGGAGGAGATCGCCGCCGAGGTCCGCGCGTTCGCCGAGCTCGGCGTCACGCACCTGGCGCTCGCGTTCGGGACGACGGACGCGGCGGAGGTCGTGGCCCGCGCCGAGCGCTTCGCCCGCGAGGTCGCGCCGCTCGTCTGAGGCGTCAGGCGGCCTGGCCTTCGCCGACGTGGTCATCGGCGATTCGTCGAGCAGCGTCAGGTAGCAGGTGACGCCGCGCTCGTCCTTCGCCCAGTCCTCGTCGGTCGGATAGAACGCGCCGAGCTCATAGAGGTCGGCCTTCGCCGTGCCCACGTAGACCTCGAGCGCCGAGGTGCACGTGTCCGACAGGTAGGACCGCAGCTCGGCGTCGCTCGGCACCGGAGCGCCCTTGGCCGCCGGGTGATCGGCGACCAGGATGACCTCGGCGGTATGGCTCTCGTCGCACGGGTGGTGCTGGACGTCCTTGACGGTCTCGTCCGCGGTGGCCGGGACGTCGAAGCAGTCGCCGACCTTGAGGTCGTCGGCCCCGCCGCTGATCCGGTCGCGGAACAGGAACGCCCCGCCGGCGATGAGCACGATGATGCCGATGCTGAGCAGGAATCTCATGGCGGGACGGTGACGCGCCGCACCACGCGGAGGCATCCCCCAGGAGTCCGGCCTCCCGGGGGTACTCCCGAACCCCTAGGGCTTGGCGACCATCAGGAACACCACGAACGCGAGCAGGACGAGCTGGAGCCGGGTGACGAGGAAGATCTTGCTCGAGCCCGGCGCGGGCGGCCACCGAGGTGGGTCCCTCGGTCGCGAACAGCTTGCCGACCTTCTCGCCGTTCGGGCCGAGGTAGAGCGCCCCGATGAGCACCAGGATCAGCCACGTCGCCATCCCGAGCGAGACCCAGAGCGCCGAGAACTGCCACCGGTTGAGCACGAGGATGAAGCCGGCGATGAACAGGATGATCGCCGTCGGGAGGAAGATCCGCAGGCCGAGCGCGCCGATCGCGCGGGCCGTCCGCGGCAGCTCCGTGGGGTCGTCGGAGCGGCCGGCTCGGGCCGCCAGCACCTGCGAGTAGAAGACACCACCCACCCAGACCATGGCCGCGAGGACGTGGACGTATTTGACCAGCGTGTACGGCAGGTCGTTCATGGATGCCTCCCTCGGGTCGTCCCGGGACGGGTCGACCATCGGCGGGAGGATACTCCCCGCTCAGGCGGCCGGATCGGTCAGTCCAGCTTGCCCTCGGCGAACCGCTTGACGAGGTCCGTGTAGCCGGGCAGGCCGCGCTCGTAGCCGATCGCCCAGAACCCCGCGCCGGCGAGGCCGCGCGCGTCCGCGAGGGCCAGCTTGGGCGTGAGCGTCGCCGGCGAATCGACGTAGATCCCCTGCCAGCCGCCCTCGACGTCGGGGTCCGCGATCGCGTAGAAGTCGACCTGCTCGATGGGATCGAGGGTCGGGGTGAAGGTCGGGTCGCTGTATCGGAAGAGATGGTCCCCCGGGATCCAGGTGTCGCCGCGACCGGTGTCGGGGTCGCCGAGCTCGGGGCCGGTCACGGGCCACGCCATGCCGTAGAACGGCAGGCCGAGCAGGGTCCGCTCGACGGGCACGCCGGCCACGGCATACAGGTCGAGCGACCAGGCGAGGTCCTGCGGCGCGCCATCGCGCCGGTCGAGCGGCGCCGATGCCCCCGGGTCCGAGCCCGACCAGTGATAGTCGTAGCCCATCAGGAAGACCCGGTCGGCGCCGGCCCCCGCGGCCGCCGCGGCCATCGCGGCGCCATCGATGTGGGCCGAGGTCGCGACCGAGACCTGGCCCTGGCCGGTGTCGCCGCGGAGCGCCGTGCGCAGCCGGCCGATGAACGCGCCGTACGACGGCACGAACGCCGGGTCCATCGATTCGACATCGACGTTGATGCCATCGACGTCGAGGTCGTGCGCGAACGCGACGAGCGAGGCGATCACCTTGTCCTGCCTCGCCAGGGTCCCGCCGAACAGCTGCTTGTTGCGCGCCGACCCGAAGCTGGAGAACACGACTTCGACCCGCACCTTGCGGTCGTGCGCCTCGCGGATCATCTGCCGGCCGACCGGGCCGGTGATCCGCTTGAATCCGTTCTGGGAGTCATCGAGCGTGCCGTTGCTCCGGTTCGTGACCGAGAAGAGCGCGAGCGTGCTCAGCGGGGTCGCGGCGACGTGGCCGGCGATCGTGCCGTCCATCTCCCAGTACGGGACGTAGCCGTACACCTCGTGGCCCGGAGCCGGGACCGGGGTCGCGGGGACCGTCGGGGACTCGGCCGGGGGGTCGGTCAGGCCGTTCGCCTGGTCGCTGGCGGCGGGGTCGCCGCTGGCGTCGATGCGGGGCGACGGGGTCTGGGTCGATCCGCAGCCGACGAGGAGGATCGCCAGGGCCGCGACGGCGAGTCGCTGGAGCACCGGGACAGGGTCACGGCTGGGACGGGAACCGTCAAACGTGTCGCCGCGGACTTGGCATCATGCGGCGCATGGATGTCCCGACGCTCCACGGGGAGCTGGTCACGCTCCGGCCGGCCCGCCGCGACGACCTCGACCGCCTGCGCGAGATCCTGCTCCAGCCCGGGGTCGCGCGCTGGTGGGGCGGTCCACGCGACGATCCGGCGTTCGACGTCGCGGCCGACTGGCTCGATGGGGACGAGACCGACGCCGTCTTCGTCATCGAGGTCGATGGCCGGACGGTCGGGAGCATCCAGTTCGGCCAGGAGCTGGAGCCGGACTACCGCCACGGGACCATCGACCTCTTCCTCGAGGCCGACCACCAGGGCCGCGGCCTCGGGCCGGACGCCATCCGGGCGGTCGCCCGCTACCTCTTCGACGTGCTCGGCCACCACCGGATCACGATCGACCCGTCGGCCGCCAACGACCGGGCGATCCGGGCGTACGAGCGCGTCGGGTTCCGGCCGATCGGGCGGATGCGCGGCTACGAGCGCGGCCCGGACGGCACGTGGCACGACGGGCTGCTGATGGACCTGCTGCGCGACGAGCTGCGCTGACTCGCCGGAGCGGCGTCAGCGGATCGGCGCGAGACCCTCGCTCGGAGCGTGCAGGAGGTCGCCGGCGCGGTCGGAGAAGCGGACGCCGCCCCCGGCCGCCTTCGCCTCGTACATCAGCTGGTCGGCGAGCTTGAGCACCAGCCCGGTCGTCGGCGGCTTGCGGGTGCGCTCGATGAGGTAGACGCCGATGGAGGCGCCGACGTAGAGGGCGCGACCGTCGATGTCCATGGGCTTGGCGATCGCGTCGTGGACCCGCTTCGCGAGCCGTGCGCGCCGTGGCGACGTTCGGCAGGTCGACCAGCAGGACGCCGAACTCGTCGCCGCCGAGGCGCGCGGCGTCCGTCATGCGGATCGACGCCTGCAGCCGCTCGCCGACCACGCGCAGGACCTCGTCGCCCATCGGGTGGCCGTTGCGGTCGTTGATCGCCTTGAAGCCGTCCAGGTCGATGGCCAGCAGCGCGCCGAGCCGGTCATGCCGCTGCGAGTCGTCGATCGCCTGCGTCAGCCGGATGTCGAACCCGGAACGGTTCAGCAGCCCGGTCATCGGGTCGTGGTGCGAGATGGTCGTGGCGTCGTGGCTCTGCCAGACGGCGAGCACCAGGATCGCGGCCACGAGCGCCGCCCACCAGCCGAGCGCGGTGTAGGTGTAGGCCAGGATCCAGCCGAGCACGACCTCGGTGGCCGCCGTGGCCCGGTACGACGTGTCGTAGAGGCGCGCCAGCTGGTTGCGCGTGAGCCCGTCGCGGAGGTGGACGGTCCCTGCGGCCAGGCTGATCGCGATCAGGGTCAGGAGGGCGCCGCCGCCGATGATGGCGATCAGGGCGACCGCCTGCGGCTTGTCGGGGAGCAGGGCGCCCAGCGTCCCTTCGATCCCGATGAGGACGACCCCGCCGACGACGGCCGACAGGGTGAGGTGGGCATGGTTGGCGACCGTGCCGTACCAGGGCACCTCGCGCAGCTCGCGCCGCTCGATGGTGGACACCAGCGCCACGATCCCGCCCGCGGCCGGGCCGCCGACGGCCATGGCCGCGATGATGAACGGGAGGTGGAAGGTCAGGACGCCGTGGCCGTGCATGCGCTCGACGCGCGTCCCGCCCAGGAGCCCGATCGCGATCCAGAAGAGCAGGCCGAGCAGGATCCCCTCGCGGCCTCCAGCCGCGGTGAGGGAGATCGCGTCGTCGATGGGGAAGGTCGCGGCCGCCCAGACGAGCGAGCCGAGGCCGACGACGATGGTGACGGCGGTGTAGACGAGCAGGGAGCCGCGGTCGCGCGGCTGGGGACGGCGTTCGGTGGTGCGTCGACGGGTCATCGCGGTCGCCGGAACGGATCCATCAGGGGGCACTCCCACGGATCTGGATGGCGCGACGGCGGAGGGCGCCGGCCGCGTTGTCCTGCCCTGCCAGCCCTGGGCGTCACGGCCGTCGCGCGTTCGGGGCGCCGCGCCGGTCTCGCTGCCGTCCGGGGATGGGCCTCCAGGCCATGTGGCGGACCGCTCTCGACCGTTCGAAACGCGACCCGACCGCACAGCGAGAACTGTCTCCGATGGGCCCCGGAACGCCATAGGACGATGGTCCCGCCGGGGTCCCGTTTCGGGGCGCCGCGGCACCGGATTCCGACGGGCATGGAGACGGGCGCCGGCGGTCGTGCCGGCGCCCGTCGTCCCGCGCCACGGCGTGGCGCCGCGGTCACATCTGGGTGAGGCCCAGGACGTGGCCCTCGGGGTCCGCGACCAGCGCCAGCTGGGCGTTCCCGTCCGGGCTGAACTTGGGCATGATCACGGACCCGCCGAGATCGACCGCCTTCGCCAGGGTGGCGTCGATGTCGTCGACCGTGACGTAGCCGGTCACGTGGCCGGCGGAGCCGTCGGGCGTCGCGCCGACGCCGACGATCAGCCCGGTCTCGGCCGGGTCGGTCATCCCGTAGCCACCCGGGAAGTCGGTGTTCAGCTTCCAGCCGAACAGGTTCCCGTAGTAGCGCTGGAGGGCGCCCTGGTCCTTGCCCACGATCTCGAAGTGGATCACGCGTGCGTCTGCCATCGGTCCGTCTCCTGCTGAGGGACCTCGGTCGTCGGTGCCTCGGTCGCCCTTCGAACCAATGACGAACGGGTCGCGCGGGAATCGACACCCGGCACGACGGCTCGCCGACGGCTAGGCTGCGCCCCGTCGGGGACGATCGGACGAGGAGGGATGGATGGCCACGGTCGAGGAGACCACGCAGAAGGTCCAGCGGATGCTCGCGAACTCGTTCAACGACGTCCGGCTGACCAAGTCCGGGTACTCCGTCCCGTACGGCAGCAGCCTCGTCTACGTGGACGTCCGCGACTGGGGCAAGGACGCCAAGGGCGAGCCCCAGACGATCATCTACCTCTCGGCGCCCATCGGCCGCGAGGTCAAGCTGACGCCCGAGGTCTACAAGTGGGCCGCGACCGACGGCCAGGACAAGTACTTCGGGAGCGCCCACGTCCATCCCGACGAATCGGGCGAGACGGGGAGCATCTGGTTCGAGCACACCCTGCTGGGCGACTACCTCGACCCGATGGAGCTCGAGACCGCGGTCAGCCTGCTCTACGGCAGCGCGGACGCGCTCGACGACATCGTCCACGACCAGTTCGCCGGCAAGCGCTACACCGACGCATGAGCGCCCTCCGCGAGATCGTCCGCGACGACGCCCTCGCGATCGCCAAGTCGTGCGGGCATCCGACCGTCGAGCCACGGCACGTGCTGTGGGGCGTCATCCGCGCGCTGCAGGGCGACGCCCCGGCCGACATCCCGTTCGAGGGCGTGCTCCGGCTCCTCGAGCCGCACGGCACCAGCGACGGGCCGCCGGCGGTCCCGCCCGAGATCGAGGCGACGATCGGCACCGTCACCGACACGGCGACCGCGCTGGCGCTCGCGCATCGGCTCGCCGCCGACCTGGGCGTCATCCCGGGCGGCGACGGCATCGCGCCAGCCGCGACCGCCGGACGCCGCGACGACCGCGGTCGCGACGACGACCGCGACAGCGGCACCCTCCCCCGCTCCGGATACCGAGGCCTCGATCCTGGCGGAGCTCGATGCGCTGGTCGGGCTGGACAGCGTGAAGACCGCGATCCGGCGCCTGCTCGCGCTCCAGCACCTCAACGAGCAGCGGGCGGCCGCCGGCCTCCCGACGGTCGACGCCAGCAAGCACCTCGTCTTCACCGGTGACCCGGGCACGGGCAAGACGACCGTCGCGCGGCTCGTCGGCCGGCTCTACAAGGTCGTCGGGCTGGTCAGCGAGGGCCAGCTGATCGAGACCGGCCGCGCCGACCTGGTCGCCGGCTACGTCGGCCAGACCGCGCTCAAGGTGCAGGCCGTGGTCCAGCGCGCGCTCGGCGGGGTGCTGTTCATCGACGAGGCCTACGCCCTCGCGCAGGGCGGCTACGAGGACTTCGGCAGCGAGGCGATCGCGACGCTCGTCCAGATGATGGAGGACCACCGCGACGACCTCGCCGTGATCGTGGCCGGCTACGGACCGGAGATGCGCGACTTCATCGAGTCGAACCCGGGCCTGCGCAGCCGGTTCACGCACTACGTCGCGTTCCCGAACTACGACGCCGACGAGCTCGTGCGGATCTTCCGCGGGATCGCCGACACGAGCCAGGTCACGCTCGCCGACGGCTGCGACGCGCGGGCGCGGGAGCTGGTCGACGCCGAGATCCGGCAGCCCGACTTCGGCAACGCGCGCTTCGTGCGGACGATGTTCGAGGCCGCCTACGCGAACATGGCGGCCCGCGGGCTGGCCGACGGGACCATCGACGGCCCCGAGCTCCGCGTCATGCAGCCCGGCGACCTCGAGGACCCGGGCAGCGGCCCGCGCGACGCCCACGTCCCGATCGGGTTCCGACCGCCGGACGTGGAGCGCCCGCCGGACGAGCCGGCGGGCACCGGGGACGCTCCCGCCTAGCGGTTGCGGTCGGCCCGGACGAAGAGGATCGTCCCGACCACCATGAAGAACAGGAAGAACGCGCCGGTGATGAGGGCGTCGAACCACATCGGGTGGAGGACCGCCGCGGCGTACTCGGGCTTGCCCAGGTAGAAGATGTTCCGGGCCAGGTCGATCGAGTAGGTCATCGGGATGATCTTGGCCAGGATGCCGAGGATCCCGGTGGAGGCCTGGACCGGGATCAGCGCCCCGGACAGGAACATCTGCGGGAAGATCAGCAGCGGGACGCCGATCGCGACGGTCTTCTGGTCCTGCGTCAGGCCGATGAAGAAGACGCCGAGGGCGCCGCCCGCGAGGGCGAGGACCGGTGTCAGCGCGATGACCCGCAGCAGGTCGCCGGCGTTCATCGGGATCTGCATGACGAAGATCATCGCGACGATCCCGACCAGCGAGACCATGGCGGCCACGCCGGACCCGATGAGCTTGCCGAGGAGCACGGAGAACCGCGAGATCGGGGCGACGAACAGCTCGGCGGTGAAGTCGTTCTCACGCTCCTCGACGAGGTTGGTGACCCCGGTGATGGTCCCCTGGTACATGCCGTTGGCGATCATCCCGATGAGCATGAACGGCAGGTAGTCGAACGGCAGCGAGCCGCTCAGGTTCTGGCTGATGCTGCCGCCCAGGACGCCGATGAACAGGATCGGGAAGACCACGGTGAAGGCCAGCGAGAGCGGGCTCTTCACGGCGCGCAGGATCTCGCGCCAGGCGATGGCGAAGACGGCGTTGGCCTCGCGCGCCAGGCTGGCGCCGCGGTTCGCCGGGATGGTGCCCGCGCGCGGGCTGGTGGCGATGTCGGTCGTCATGCGACGGCCTCCTCGTTCGTGCGGAGGAGCTCCACGTAGGCCTCCTCGAGGCTGGGCTCGTGCACGCGCAGCACCGTCAGCGGCGTGCGGATGCCGGCGATGAGCGCTTGGGGGGTCGTGTCGGCATAGGCGACGCGCAGCGATCCGCTCGCGTCCTCGACCGGGCGCAGGCCCATGCCGGCGAGCTCCGCGGCGAGCGCCGGGCGATCGGCGGCGTCGAGCACGACCGCGCGATCGAGCAGGCGGCGCTTCATCTCGTCGGGCGTGCCGATGACCGCGATGCGGCCGTGGTCGATGACGCACACCCGCTCGGCCTCCTCGGCCTCCTCGAGGTAGTGCGTGGTCAGGAAGATGGTCGTCCCGTCGGCGTTGCGGACGTCGCGGAGGTAGTCCCACAGGCCGCGGCGGCTGACCGGGTCGAGGCCCGAGGTCGGCTCGTCGAGGAACAGCACGCCGGGGCGGTGGATCAGCGAGCGGATGATCTCGAGCTTGCGCTTCATGCCGCCCGAGAAGGTCTTGAGCGGCTTGCCGAGGTCGTCGGCGAGCCCGACGATGCCCGCCAGGTGCTCGACGCGCTCGCGGTACTCCGCGGGCATCGCCCGGTAGAACGGCCGGTAGCCGTACAGCCCGTAGATCGCCGCGTGCAGGCGGATGTTCTCCTCGCCCGACAGGTGGAGGTCGATGCTCGGGTTCTGGAAGATGATCCCGATGTTGCGCCGGACCGCGGTGGCCTCGCGGTCCAGGTCGTAGCCGGCGATCGTGACCGTGCCGCTGGTCTTGGCCAGCGTCGTGGTCAGGATCGAGATGGTGGTGGTCTTCCCTGCCCCGTTCGGCCCCAGGAAGGCGAACAGCTCGCCCGGCCGGACATCGAAGCTGATGTCATCGACAGCCGGGGTGGTCGCCTTCTTGTAGCGCTTGGTCAGGTGGTCGACCGAGATGATGGGGTCGGTCTGGTAGGTGTCCATGGCCGCATCGTCGCCGCCGACTGTGGAGCGGGCATGGAGGCGGCGTGGCGAGGTGCCGATCGGATCGGCCGTCGCGGACCGGAACGGCGAACGCCGGCGAGCACGGGCCGGGTCCGACGGGAGGAGGATCGTCGGTGGCGCTGGCTCGCCGGCGCTTGGAGTCGCCGGGGAGGACGATGGGTGTCATCCTGTCGGCCATCCCTGAGACGCGCCTGAGAATCCAGCGGAGGATCGAGCCGATGACGTCGTTCATCGAGGTGCCCGGCGGACGGCTGTGGGTCGTCGAGGAGGGTGCCGGCCCGCCGATCGTGCTGGTGCATGCCGGGATCGCCAGCCTCGAGAGCTGGGATGCCGTGGCCCCGCTCCTGGCCGCGGCGGGCTATCGGGTGGTCCGCTATGACGCCCGCGGCTGGGGCCGCTCGACGACGGACGACGTGCCGTTCTCGGAGCCGGCCGACCTGGTCGCCGTCCTCGACGCGACGGGCATCGGCCGGGCGGCCCTGGTCGGCAACTCGCGCGGCGGGGCCAACGCCTTCGATACCGCCATCGCGTACCCGGACCGGGTCGTGGCGGTCGTCGGGGTCGGCGGCCGGCCTGAGCGGCTTCGACGGGGACGCGACCCCCGAGGAGATGGAGCTCTTCACCGAGATGGACCGCCTCGAATCGCTCGACCCGCCGGACCCGGCCGCGGTCGCCGAGATCGACCTGCGCGTCTGGGTGGACGGGCCGGGCCAGCCGCCGTCGCGCGTCCCGGCGTGGATCCGTGAGGCCGTCCGGTCATGGGACGAGCCGCTCTACGCGGCCGACCACGTCTTCGGGCAGCGCATCCGCCTCGACCCGCCGGCCGCGGCGCGCCTGGACGAGCTCCGCGTCCCGGTGCTGGCCGTCGCGGGCGCGCTCGACGTCGGCGAGGTCGCGCAGACGGCCCGGCACCTCGAGGCGCACGCGCCGCAGGCCCGGGCGGTCGTCTGGCCGGACGTCGCCCACATGATCGGGATGGAGGCCCCGGAGCGCCTCGCCGACGCGATCGTCGAGTTCCTGGCGCCCCTGCCCCGCTGGAGCTAGACATGGCGAGGCCCCGACGTCCGGTGTCCGTCGGGGCCTCGCCGGGATCGACTGCCGTGCGGGCTAGACGGCGGCCTTGACGCTCTTCGCGGTCTTGCCGGTCAGCCGCGTGATCCAGTACTCGGTCGTCGCCGTGGGCGGCGTCGTGAACCGGGCGTTGACGGTCCACAGGCGGCCGGCCGCGAACGTCGCGGTCGTCGGCACGTCGAGATCGTCGGAGGTGAGCTCGGCCACCTTCGTGGCCGTGGCCAGACCCTTGCCCAGCTTGAGGACCGCGACCAGGTCGTCCTGGTTCCGGACCACGTACAGGCTCCGGCCCTTGAGGACCAGGCCGTCGCCGTTCAGCAGGCTGTAGCCGCCGGTGTCGATCGACGTCGTGACACCCGTCTTCGGGTCGATCGAGAACAGGAGGCCGGTGTTCGTCTGGACCGTGATCAGCTTCCCGCCCTTGGCGACGATGCCGTTGGCGTTGAAGCCGGCGCCGATGGCCAGGTCACCCGTCAGGGCGATGGTGGTCGCCTGGTCGGGGGCCGGCAGCTTCGCCCACGGGCTGAAGGGCACGAACGCGAGCTGCGCGTTGAGCGAATCGGTCGCGTAGACGCCGGTCCGCGTGATCACCAGGTCGTTCAGGAACCCGGCGGTCGGGAACGTGTAGGTCTGGAGCAGCGCGCGGCTCCGCAGGCTGTAGACGCGGATCGTGTGATCGGTCGCGCCCGCGACCCACAGGCGCCCGCGCGAGTCGACGTGGATGCCGGCGGCGGACTGCCCGGCGACACCCGGGATGACGACCGCGCCCTTGCCGGTCTTCGCGCTCCCGCGCCAGATGGCGCCGTCGACCAGCGAGCCGACGTAGAGCGTCTTGCCGAATGAGGTGAGTGCCCTCGGGCTGGAAGCCGGCCGGCAGGTCGATGCGCGACGGCAGCGGGGTCACCTTGTCGTGCTTGCCGTCATGGTGGGCCGCCTCGCGCGCCTTCGCGGCGGCCGCGCGGGCCTTCGCCTTGGCCGCAGCCTCGTTCCAGGCCGCCAGCCGCGCGGTCGGCTGGTTCGCGCCGTGCGGCGTCTGGCCGACGTGCCGCTGGCCCTTGTGCTGATCGTGATGGTCGCGATGCGAGCCGCCGTGGGCGCTCGCGGCCGGGGCGATGACCAGGGAGAGGGTCAAGGCCAGGCCGAGCAACAGGATGCGCCTGTGCTGCATGGGGTCCTCCTTCGATGGGATGCCCGTCGGGGAGAAGGACACGTGCCAGACGCGGTCGGGACGCGACCGGTGATCCGGTCGTCTTGAGGGGGTTGCCGCGAGCCGTCGACGGTGCACATGTCGAAACGGGGCTGGCTCCACCCTGACCCGGCAGGGGTGGCAGGGGCGCGGTCCGGGTCATGCCTCGGGTTGCAGGGACCTTACAGCGGCATATCAGTCCGGGTGGTCGACCCAGCCCAGCGTCCGCTCCACGCCCTTGTGCCAGCGGGCGATCCCGGCGGCCCGTTCCGCCTCGTCCATCGACGGCTCCCAGCGGCGGCTGGCGCGGTCCATCGCCCGCAGCGCGTCGAGGTCCGGCCAGAAGCCGACCGCGAGCCCGGCGGCATAGGCAGCGCCGAGCGCGCTCGTCTCGGCGATCCGCGGGGCGACGACCGGGCGGCCGAGGATGTCCGCCTGGAACTGCATCAGGAACTCGTTGCGGATCATCCCGCCGTCCACCCGCAGCTCCGGCGGCAGCGGCGCGTCGAGGTCCGCGACCATCGCCACGCCGAGCTCCTGCACCTGGTAGGCGGTGGCCTCGAGCGCGGCGCGCGCGATGTGGGCCTTCGTCGCGTACCGGGTCAGCCCGGCGATCACGCCCCGGGCGTCGCTCCGCCAGTGCGGCGCGAACAGGCCGGAGAACGCGGGCACGAACACCACGTCGCCGCTGTCCGGCACCGACCGGGCGAGCGCCTCGACCTCCGAGGCGTCGGTGATGATGCCCAGCTGGTCGCGCAGCCACTGGATCAGCGAGCCCGCGACGGCGACGGACCCCTCGAGCGCGTACGTGGCCGGACCGTCGCCGATGCGGGCCGCGACCGTCGTGATCAGGCCGTGGCTCGACTGGACGGGCCGCTCCCCGGTGTGCATGAGCATGAAGCAGCCCGTGCCGTAGGTGCACTTCACGGCTCCGGGCTCGAAGCAGGCCTGGCCGAACAGGGCGGCCTGCTGGTCGCCCAGGTCGCCCGCGATGGGGACGCCCTCGAGGTCGCCGACGCCCTCGCCGTAGACCTCGGACGAGCTCCGGATCGCCGGGAGCATCGCGGCCGGGACCCCGACCGCCGCGAGGAGCTCCGGGTCCCACGCCAGCGTCCCGAGGTCCATCAGCATGGTCCGCGAGGCGTTCGTGACGTCGATGACATGGATGCCGCCCCGGACGCCGCCGGTCAGCTTCCAGATCAGCCAGCTGTCGACGGTGCCGAACAGGAGGTCGCCGGCCTCGGCCGCGGCCCGTCGCTCGGGACCGCCCGCCTCGAGGATCCAGGCGACCTTCAGGGCCGACGAATAGGTCGAGATCGGGAGACCGGTCCGCGCCCGGAACCGGTCCATGCCGCCCGGGCCGGCGGCGGCGAGGCGCTCGGCCGCCTCGGCGGTCCGGGTGTCCTGCCAGACGATCGCGTTGTGGACCGGGCGTCCGGTGCGGCGGTCCCAGACCACGGTGGTCTCGCGCTGGTCGCTGATGCCGACCGCGGCCAGCGCGCTCGCGTCCGCCCCCGAGTCGCGCAGGGCGATGCGGACGCACGCGCGGACGCGCTCGACGATCTCGTCCGGGTCGTGCTCGACCCAGCCGGGTCGCGGCGTGATCTGCTCGTGCTCCAGCTGGTGGCTGGCGACGACCGATCCGGACCGGTCGAAGAGGATGCAGCGGCTGCTCGTCGTCCCCTGGTCGATGGCGGCGACGAGCGACCGCGGCTCCATGGTCGGGGCGGTCCCCGACGGGCTAGTAGCGGTAGGCCGCCCGGTCGATCGAGGCGGCCATCCGCCCGACGTCGCGGAGCTGGTAGGCGATCGCGATGCACCGAGAGGACGATCCACGCGATGATCCCGACGGCGCCCTGCTTGAAGAGGCCGTTGAAGAAGCTGGAATCGAGACCCGACAGCTTGACGATCCCGAAGAGGACGAGCACCCCGTTGACGACCGCCGCCGCGCCGCTGATGGCCGACAGGTAGATCACCAGGAACGCCGGCACGCCCAGGGCGAACGTCGCGAAGGCGAAGACCGCCCCGACGATCAGGCCGACGAGGATCCCGAGGATGTGCGCGTCGATGCCCAGCCAGTCCATCAGGCCGACGCCGAGGGCGTAGCCCAGCGCGCCACCCAGGATGACGATCGCGGCGTAGTACCAGAAGAACGAGATCACCGCGAGGAACAGGCCGAACCCGAACCCGATGATCCACGACAGGACCGTCGAGAAGAAGCCCTGGCCGAAGACCTCCTGGCCCCACTGCGCGCCCGCGGCCAGGCCGAACAGGAATGCCCACAGGGGCAGCAGGATCGTGAAGAACTTGAGGCCGTAGGCCGCCCAGGCTGCACCGATCACGATGGCCAGCAGGCCGACGATGATGCCTTCGATGGACATCCGAACCCTCCGCTTTGGGCTCCCGCCGCTGGGCACGTGCGGATGAACGGGGCCGACGCTGGGACTATACCCGCCGCGCCGGCCCCGACAAGCCCTCTCCGTGCGTGATCAGGCCTCGCGTCGCGAGTGCCCCATCGCGTCGCGGCTGCGCAGGGCGTTGGCGCTCGCGAAGTGCGCCTGCTTGCGCAGCGACTCCTGCATCGGGGCCGCATAGACGTGCTGCTCGGCCTCGAGGACGCCGGCGAGCTCGCGCAGCTCGGCGTCCTTGCCGGCATAGCTGCGGATGCGCCGCGCCGTCGCGGCCATGACCCGGCTCGCCCGCTCGAAGTCGCCGCCGCGGTTGCTCGCGACCGCCTCCTGGCGGGCGCGGGCCGCGAACACCGTCGCGACCGCGCGGTCGACCGCCGGGTCGCGCGGCTGCGCGTCGTTGGCGCGATCGTCCGCGTAGGTCCACGAGAGGCGCGCCGGCTCGGGCGCCCCCATGGCGCTCCCCGCGAACCGGCCGTCGCGGTCGGTCAGGGCGACGATGAGCCCCGCCTCGCGCCCGAGCTCCCCGTACGGGAACGACAGGCGCAGGACGACCTCGACCGTCTGGCCGGAGACGAGGTCGCCGAGCGCGACGCTCGTGCGACCGCCCCCGCCCGACACGGCGTGCGGCGTGACGGCCTCGATCCGGAGGTCGTCGCGGGCGGTCACCTCGAGGACGACGCCCCGGGCGGTCACCTCGAGCGCCTCGCCGACCTCCGACGTGATGGCGTCGCGGATCTGCGGCGCGTCGGCGATGTAGTAGAAGTGGCCGCCGCCCGCGTCGGCGATGGCCTGGAGGAGGCCCTCGTCGAAGTCGTTCCCGACCCCGAACGTCGTGGTCGTCACGCCCCGGGCCCGGAGCGCCGCGGCGTGGCCGGTCAGGGTCTCGGGGTCGGTGATGCCGACGTTGGCGAGGCCGTCCGTCAGGAGCAGGCAGCGGTCGACGCCGTCACGGCCGAGGTGCTCGGCGACCTGCTCGCAGCCGCGCAGCCAGCCCTCACCGAGGTTGGTGCTGCCGCGCGCGTCGATCCCGCGCAGCCGGTCGCTGGCGGCACCGGCGTGCCCCGGGCGTGGCCGGCGTCGACGGGAAGACGACGTCCACGACGTCGTCGTACACGACGATGCTGAACCGGTCGTCGGCCTCGAGCCGGATCAGGGCCTCCTCGATCGCCTGCTTCGCGATGGCCAGCTTCTGCCCCGACATGGAGCCGGAGCGGTCGAGGACGAACGCGAGGTTGACGGGCGGCCGACGCCGGACCGCGGTCGCCCGCGGGGCGGTCACGGTCGCGACGACGAAGCGCTTGCTATGCGCGCCGGGTCGGATGAGCTGGCGGTCCTGGCGGACGTCCAGGGCGGGATGGTCGGTCATGACGGGTCCTCCTCGAGGAGCTCTCGGGCGATCGTCAGGAGACGGTCCACCCGCTTGTTCTGGATCCGGCTCAGGGGCCGGCGGACGTGGAGTTCGATATCGGGGGCCAGGGCGATCCGCTCCCATTGCGAGCGGTCGCCGGCGTTGCCGGGAGGTCGGACGACCTCCGTCGGCGTCGTGGGCGGTCCGGCGGCCGCGAGGCCCGGCATCGCCGCCGGACGCCAGCCCTCCGCTGGGATCTCCGCGATCCGGCGGGCGAGCACCGGAGCGGCCGCCCGGTCCCGGTGGACGCGCGGTGCCGCCGGTGGCGCGGGCTCGAGGACCTTGCGCAGGTAATCGAGCGCGGAGTCCATCGGTCCCGGGTCCGCCTCGGACGCGAGCGAGCGCACGTCCTCGTCGTCGAGGCCGGCCAGTCGCTGGCGGATCTCGGCGAGGGGCAGGTGCTCCCGCTGCAGGCGACGGATCAGCCGCAGCCGGGCGAGGTCCTCGTCGCCGAACTTGGCGCCCGGACCGGACCGGCCGGAGCTCGGCAGCAGGCCGGAGGTGATGTAGTACCGCACCGTCCGGGGGGTCACCCCGGCCAGGTCGGCGAGCTCGGTGAGCGAGTAGCGTGGATCGTCTGGCACGGCGCAATCCTAGCAGTGCGACGTTTCACTGTCAAGACTTCCTCGACGTGCGGCCCACGCCCTCTCCACACTCGCTCCATACCCCCGGCCGAGGCTGTGCCACAGAGAAGGGTCCGAGATGGACCCGCACAGGCAAAAGGAGTGAGCGCAGATGCGCCGCATCATCCCCGCGATCCTGCTGATCGCCGTCCTCGCCATCGGCGGGGGCATCATCGCCTCGGCCGCCTACCAGGCCGGGCTCCAGACGGCGGTCGCCACCACCGCCGAGGGCACCGGCACCACCGTCGTCGTCCCCGCGTATGCCGTCGGCTACGGCTGGCACCCGTTCGGGTTCGGCTTCGGCCTCTTCGGGTTCCTCGGAGCCCTGTTGTTCTTCTTCCTCGTCGTCGGGCTCATCCGGGCGATCTTCTTCGGCGGTCGGCACCGCCATCGGGATGGTCCCGGCTGGGGCCCCGGAGGTCCCGACGGGCGGGCGTCCCACCGGCAGCCGCTACGGCCGCTGGGAGGCCGTCCTCCACCAGGACTTCGACGAATGGCACCGCGGCGCGCACGGCCCGGTCGGCGATGGGACCGGCTCGACCGGCCCCGGTGCCGGCCCGACCGGCCCGACGCCCCCGGCTCCGGCCGGCTGACCTCCCGTCCCAGCGCCCCCGGGCCATCGACCCGGGGGCGCATCCGTCTCCCCCACCCCACTACGATGCCTCCCATGCGCACCGTCCTCGTCGTCGACGACGAAGCCCGGATCGTCCAGCTGGCCCGCGACTACCTCGAGCACGCCGGGTTCGAGGTGCTGACCGCGGCCGACGGCCCGTCGGCGCTCGAGACCGTCCGCCGGCGCCATCCCGGACCTCGTGGTCCTCGACATCGGGCTGCCCGGGCTCGACGGCCTCGACGTCACCCGCGAGCTCCGCCGCGACTCCTCGATCCCGATCGTCATGCTGACCGCCCGCGACGACGAGCTCGACAAGCTCGTCGGCCTCGAGCTCGGCGCCGACGACTACCTGACCAAGCCGTTCTCGCCGCGCGAGCTGGTCGCACGCGTCAAGGCCGTGCTCCGGCGCACGGAGGGCGCGACGGCGGCGGGCGACGTCATCCGCGCCGGCGACGTGGTCCTCGACGTGCCGCGCATGCGGACCGAGGTGGCCGGCCGGGCCGTGGACCTCACCGCGACCGAGTTCGGGCTGCTGGCCACGATGGCGGCCAGCCCGGGGCGCATCTTCACGCGGTCGCAGCTCCTCGACGCCGTCCGCGGGGTGGCGTTCGAGTCCTACGAGCGGGCGATCGATTCCCACATCAAGAACCTGCGCCGCAAGGTCGAGCCGGACCCGCGCGAGCCCCGCTACGTGCTCACGGTCTACGGCGTGGGCTACCGCTTCGCCGACGACCGCGGAGCGACCGGTTGAGCGCCGGTCCCGAGGACGGCGGGAACGGCGGCGCCCCGTCCGATCCGCCTGGCCGACCGGGGCAGACCGTCCCGTCCGCTCCGCCTGGCCCGCCTGGCTGGCCGGCTGGCGCGCCGATCGCGGCCGACGCCGCCCCTGGAACGACCCCGACTTCGATCGCCACGACCCGTTCGCCCGTGAGATGCGGCGGCGTGCCCGGCTGGCCAGGCGCCAGGAGCTGCGCGGACGGGCGCCGTGGCACCGGCGACAAGGGTTCGGATGCCTCTTCGCGGTCCTGTTCCTGATCGTCGTCGGATCGCTGGTCACCGCGGTCGCGGCGCTCCTCTCGACCCTCGGCCCGCTCCCCGTCGTGATCGTCGCCGTGGTGGCGGTCGTGGCCGTCGCCGCCCTGCTCCGGGGCACGCTCGGGGCCGCCCGCGAGCTCGACCGGATGCTGGCCGCCACGCGCCGGGTCGAGGACGGCGACTACAGCATCCGCATCGGCAAGACCCGCTCGGACCTCCCGCCGATCCAGGAGCTCGCCCGCGGCTTCGACACGATGGCCGCCCGGCTGCAGGCCGACGAGGAGCAGCGCCGAAGCCTGCTGGCCGACGTCAGCCACGAGCTGCGGACGCCGCTGGCGATCATCACCGGCAACCTCGAGGCGATCGTCGATGGCGTCTACCCGGCGGACGCGGCGCACCTCGCCCCGATCCTCGACGAGACGCGCGTGCTCGAGCGGCTCATCGACGACCTGCGGACCATCTCGCTCTCCGAGGCCGGCATGCTGCCGCTCCACCCGGAGCCGACCGACCCGGACCTGCTGATCGCCGACGTGGCGCGCTCGTTCCGACCCGCCGCGGAGGCCGCCTCGGTCGCGATCGAGACGGAGATCCCGGATGACCTGCCGATCGTCGAGGTCGACCCGGTGCGCATCCGCGAGGTCCTCGCCAACCTCGTGGCCAACGGCCTCCGCCACACGCCGGCGGGCGGCCGCGTGACGATCGCCGGGCGGGTCGCCGAGGGGGCGCTGGTGCTGAGCGTCGCCGACACCGGCCCGGGCATCGACCCGGCGATCGTCCCGCACGTCTTCGACCGGTTCGTGAAGGGCGCCGACTCGCGCGGCTCCGGGCTGGGGCTCGCCATCGCCCGGGGCCTCGTGGAGGCCCATGGCGGCACGATCGCGGTCGACGCGCCGGCCGGTGGCGGGACGACGTTCCGGGTGACGCTGCCGCTCGGTCCCGGGCCGGCTGACCGCGCGCGGCCTAGGGCCGGGTGACCCGCACGTCGTCCACGGCGGCCTCGACGGTGCTCGCCGCCCCGACGTCGCCGGCCACGAACACGATCCGGACCGTCTCGCCCGCCCACGGGGTCAGGACGATGCTGGCCGAGGCCCAGGCCGGGTTGTCGGTGTTCGCCGCGCCGAGCTCCTGGCGGACGAGCGTCCGCGACCCGTCCTGCCGCTCGACGTACGCGCGGAAGTAGTCGGCCGACGACGAGTTCGAGCTGTGCGCGAGGTAGTAGCGGAACGTCAGCCGGCCCGGCGTCGCCGGGATGGCGATCGGCGCCGAGCGCACGCTCGTGATGCCGTCGAGGTCGTAGGAGTTCACGCTCGCCCCGGCCGGCAGGCCGGTCACCAGCGCCCGCGCGCCCGAGACCGTCGTCCCGGCCTGTCGGGCGGTCGGCGACGGGTTGCCGCGCGCCCAGGCGCCGGACGCGGCCGTATCGGTGCCCAGCGGGTCGATCGTCCAGCCGTGCGGCACCTCGAAGTCGTCGAAGAACGGGCCGCAGTTCTGCTTCGTCAGCCCGGTGACCGAGTACAGGCAGCCGGCGTGGTCGATGAGGTACAGGATCGCGGCCTTGTTCCGGGTGGTCTCGCGGGCGATCAGCTCGTCGGCCGGGTAGAACCGGGCGTTGCTGCTGACCTTGCTGTGCGACGGGTAGAGCTCCATCGTGTACATCCAGATCCGCTCGACCCCGTACGCCCAGTCGATCTCGTCGCCGTCGGTGATGTAGAGCGAGCTCGACTGCATCGGGTGGTAGCCGTTCGTGGCGGCCATCCGCTTGCCCATCGCGGCCAGGGCGGCGTGGTCCGCCGTGGTCATGTCGACCGGCACGGCCGTGTGCGTGTAGCCGTACGGCCACAGGATCTGCTCGCCGGCCGTGTGGAACGTGATCGCGGCCTTGATCTGCTGGATGCCGTTGACCCGGCGGCTCGTCATGAAGTCGCGGATGACCCGGGCCTCCGGCGTCGAGAACGCCGGCCGAGCCGTGGTAGGTCTCCGACGACTTCGAGGCCGACGAGCCGTGGCAGCAGGCCCAGTGGTAGCCGTAGTTGCGGTTGACGTCCGTGCCGACCGCGCTCGTGCCGCTGTTCGGCTGGCGGTTCTTGCGCCAGCTCCGGTAGGTCGTGCCCGCGATGTCGTACTCGCCGCCATCGGGGTTGACCATCGGGATGATCCAGATCTCGCGCTGGTCGACCAGCCGGGTGATCGCCGTGTCCGTGCCATAGCCGGCGGTGAGCCACGACAGCACGGCCAGCGCCTGCTCCGCCGACAGGTGCTCGCGGGCGTGGTGGAGCCCGTCGAACATGACCTCGGGCTCGTTCTCGTCGAGGGCCACGTTGTCCGACACCTTGACCGCCCAGATGTCGCGGCCCTGGTAGCTCTTGCCGATCGACTGGACCTTGACGATGTCGGGGTGCGCGGTCTGCGCGGCCTTGATCGTCGCCACCATCTCGGCGTAGTCGTGATACCGGCTGTCCTTGGCCGGGAAGGCGGCCGCGGTGGGGGCGGGATCGGCTGCGCCGGCGGCCAGGAGGACGGTCGCGAGCAGCAGCGGGACGGCGAGCGCGAGGGCGGCGGGTCGGGCATGCATGCCCCAAAGGATGCCCCTCGGGGCCCGTTCGGTCCACCCCGCGATGGGGCCAGCGAGCACCCGGACCGGCGTACGCACCCGGGAACCACCCCGGCCGTCGCGGAGTCTGAGGCCCACCGGACCGGTCCCTTCTGACGACCGGCCGACCATCGGGAGGGTCGCCATGACCCGGACCACCGGACGCGCCGGGGCCAGCCTGGCCGCCGCGCTCCTGCTCATCGTCCTCGCTGCCGCGCCGGCCTTCGCGTGCGGCGGACTGATCGGTCCCAACGGGGCCGTGAACCTCCTCCAGACCACCACGCTCGCCGGCTACCACGATGGCGAGGAGCACTACGTCACCGCGTTCCAGTTCGCCGGTGGCGGCGGGTCCTTCGGCAGCCTGACGCCGCTGCCCGGGGTGCCCTCCAAGGTCGAGAAGGGCGGCGACTGGACGCTCCAGCGCCTGATCCGCGAGACCGAGCCCTTGATCAGTCGCGATGCGGCGCTCGCCTCCCCCGCGGCGTCCGCCGCGGCCGAGGTCCTCATGCAGGTCCGCATCGACGCGCTCGACATCACGGTCCTCAAGGGCGGGGCCAAGGAGGTCGGGACCTGGGCCACCCAGCACGGCTTCCGGCTGCCACCCGACGCCCCGGAGGTCCTCGACTTCTACGCCGCGCGCAGCCCGATCTTCCTCGCGGCCGTCTTCGATGCCGACGCGGCCGCCGAGCGCGGCCAGGCCATCGGCGACGGGACGCCGGTCCACATCACGATCCCGACCGCCAACCCGTGGGTCCCGCTGCGGATCCTCGCGCTCGGCAAGACCGGCGAGGAGCGGGTGGACGCCGACGTGTACCTGCTCACGGACCGGACCCCTGCCCTGCTGCCGGTCCCGACCGGCGACAACGGCCTGTCGCTCGACCACAGCGCGCCCGCGACGGCATCGCTGCTCGACGACCTCCGCTCCGACCGCGGGATGGACTGGGTGCCCAGCAAGGCCTGGCTGACCAAGGTCCGCATCGACGCGGCCGCGCCGCAGCTCGCGTTCGACCTCGCCGTCGACGCCACGGGCGCCCGGGCGCCGTCGCGCGTCGCGGCCGGGCTGGACCTCTCGGTGGCCGCGAGCCAGATCGAGCGCGGGGACGCCGGCCGGGTGGCGCTCGGGCTCGCGTTCAGCATCATCGGCATCGGCGGGATCCTGCTGCTCGTGCGGCGGCATCCCACCGGTCCGGGGCGACTGACGTCCGTGGCCACCAGCATGGCGAAGCGGACCGTCCGCCGGCCGGGGCGCCTCGCCCTGGTCGGCGGGATCGGCCTGTCGCTGGGGCTCGCGGGGATCGCGGCAGCCTGGGCGCGGCCGCCCGCCCTGGACGACCGCACCGTGGCCATCGAGATCCACTACTCGCATTTCTCGCCGAGCGCCGTGACCGTGCCAGCCGGCGTCCCGATCCGGTTCGTCATCGTCAACACCGACCCGATCGACCACGAGTGGATCGTCGGCGACGCGGCCGTCCATGAGCGGCACCGGACCGGCACGGAGGCCGTCCACGGGGCGCGTCCGACCGAGGTGTCGATCCCGGCCGGCCACACGGTCACCACGATCGTGACCTTCGCCTCGCCTGGGTCGCAGCAGTACATCTGCCACCTCCCGGGCCACGAGGCGTACGGGATGGTCGGGACCGTGACGATCACGGGACGCTGAACCCGGGCCGGGCCGGGCCACTCGACCCGGCCCGGCCGCGCCACCGCTATCCTCGCGTGGATGCGCCCATTGCCCGACCCGTATGACGACATCGCCGCCGGCCGTCCGGCCGCGATCGGGCTCGCCGGGTCCGGCGCTCCTCGGCAGCCGCCTCCTGACCAAGGACCTCGCGTTCCCGCACGAGGAGCGCGACGCCTTCCGGCTGCGCGGGCTCCTGCCGGACCGCGTGCTCACGATCGAGGAGCAGGTCGAGCTCGAGCTGGAGCACCTCCGGGTCAAGGACGACGCGCTCGAGCGATATATCGGGCTGGCCGCCCTCCAGGACCGCAACGCGACGCTCTTCTACCGGCTCCTCGCCGAGCATCTCGACGAGTTCCTGCCCATCGTCTACACGCCGACGGTCGGGCGGGCCTGCCAGGAGTTCAGCCACATCATCCGGCGCACCCGCGGGGCCTGGATCACGCCCGCGGACCGCGACCGGATCCCGGAGCTGCTCCGCCAGGGGCCGTACGACGACGTCCGGCTCATCGTGGTCACGGACAACGAGCGGATCCTCGGCCTCGGCGACCAGGGCGCCGGCGGCATGGCCATCCCGATCGGCAAGCTCGCCCTGTACACCGCGGCCTGCGGCATCCATCCGGCCCTGACCCTGCCGATCTCGCTCGACGTCGGCACGGACAACCCGGCCCTGCTCGCCGACCCGCTGTACCTCGGCCATCGGGCCCCGCGGCTGCGCGGCGCCGAGTACGACGCGCTGGTCGAGGCGTTCGTCGTCGGCGTCGAGGCGGTCTGGCCGGGCTGCGTCATCCAGTTCGAGGACTTCAAGCAGGTCAACGCGCTCCGCCTGCTCGACCGCTACGCGACCCGTGTCCCCTCCTTCAACGACGACATCCAGGGCACGGCGGCCGTGGTCCTCGCGGGCGTCCTCTCGGGGCTGCGGGCGACCGGCACGGCCCTCGCCGACGCCCGGATCGTGCTGGTCGGGGCCGGCGCGGCCGGGATCGGGATCTACCGGCTGCTCCGCCTGGCGATGCTCGACGCCGGGCTGAGCACGGACGACGTCCAGCGCGCGATCGCGGCGGTCGACACCCGCGGGCTCGTCCACGACGGCCGCGACGACCTCGACGAGATGAAGCGCGAGCTGTCCGTCCCCACGCCGGACCCGGCGGCCGGGCCGACCGACCTGGTCGGCACGATCCGGCGGCTGCGCCCGACCGTGCTGGTCGGCACGACCGGGGTCGCCGGCACGTTCACCGAGGCCGCCCTCCGGGCGATGGCCGAGGGCACGGCCCAGCCCATCGTCCTGCCGCTCTCCAACCCCACCTCGGCGGCGGAGGCGGTCCCCGCCGACGTCCTGGAGTGGACCGACGGACGGGCGATCGTCGCGACGGGCTCGCCGTTCGACGCCGTCGTCCGGGACGGCCACCGGCACGAGGTCGGCCAGGCCAACAACGCCTTCATCTTCCCGGGCATGGGCCTGGGCGCCATCGTGGCCGAGGCCACGGCCATCACCCAGCGGATGTTCCTGCTCGCGGCACGGACGCTGGCCGACGCGGTCTCGCCCGAGCGGCTGGCGAGCGGGGCGCTGTACCCGCCGGTCGATGCCCTGCGGGGCGTCTCGCGCACGATCGCGGTGGTCGTCGCGACCGAGGCGGTCCGAGCCGGTCTCGCGGGGATCGCCGATGCCGACGGCCGGCCGCCCGACGACGCGGCGATCGCGGCCGCGGTCGACGGGGCGATGTGGTGGCCCGACTACGTCCCGTACACGCCGGCCCGGGTCGCCGAGCGGCGGCGCGAGACCGAGATCTGATGGCGGCCCCGGAGCCGATCGCGATCCGCGGTGCGGTGCTGCGCGAGGGCGGTGACGCGGCCCGGATCGAGCCGCTTGACGCTGGCCGCCCCGCGCGCCGGCGAGGTCCGCGTCCGGATCCTGGGCTCCGGCGTGTGCGCCTCCGACCTGCACGTGCGCGACGGCGACTGGCCGCGGCCGGTGCCCGTGGTCATGGGCCATGAAGGCGCCGGCGTCATCGAGGCGGTCGGGCCCGGGGTGACCGACCGGCATGTCGGGCAGCCGGTCGCCCTCGCCTGGCTCGTCCCGTGCGGGGTCTGCCGCGCCTGCCGGGCGGGCCGCCCGTGGGCGTGCCCGGACTCGCCCTCGTTCCGTCACCGCATGCTCGACGGGGCGACGGTCCTGCGCGACGCGGACGGGCTGGACATCCTGAGCTACTGCGGCATCGCGACGATGGCGGACGCGACGGTCGTGCCGGTCGAGGCGGCGATCCCGATCCCCGACGGCATCGACCCGGCCGTCGCGGCGCTGATCGGCTGCTGCGTGACGACCGGGGTGGGCGCGGTCCTGAAGACCGCCGAGGTCCCGCCCGGCGCCAGCGTCGCGGTCATCGGCCTCGGCGGGGTCGGGCTCTCGTGCGTGATGGGCGCGGTGCTGGCCGGCGCCTCCCGGATCGTGGCGATCGACCGGGTCGCGGCCAAGACCGAGGTCGCGCGGGAGCTCGGCGCGACGGACGGCCTGGTCGCCGATGCGGACCCGGCCGCGACGATCGCGGCCCTGCGCGACCTGACCGACGGCGGCCCGGACTACGTCTTCGAGGCGATCGGGCGGGCGGCGACGGTCGAGCTCGCCATCGAGAGCCTGCCGCTCGGCGGCACGGCCGTGCTGGTCGGGATGACCCCGATCAGCGCTCGCGCGTCGTTCGCGGTCTACCCGTTCGTCGACGGCAGCCGCCGCGTCCTCGGGTCGAACTACGGGTTCGCGGACCCGGCCGTGGACCTGCCGCGCTACGCGCAGCTCCATCTCGACGGCCGGCTCCCGGTGGAGCGGCTCATCGACCGGCGGATCGGCCTCGACGAGCTGGAGGCCGGCTTCGACCGGCTGCGCGCCGGCGACGGCCTCCGTCAGGTCGTGACTACTTGATCCCCACGGACTTCAGCGCCACCTTGTCGATCGTCCCGACGTAGCTCGAGAGCGCGTCGAACGCCATCGTCACGTTGGCGGCCAGCGTGGTCGAGGCGACCGTCGCGCGGGTCACGTCGAGGACGGTGCCGACCCGGTTGTAGGTCGTCATCAGCACGCGCAGCGAGGTGACCGCGACGCTCGACCTGACCGAGCCCTGCAGGTGGAACCGGTTCGAGTCGTAGGACTGGGTCACGCCCGGTGTAGGGCACGCTCACCAAGGTCGCGTGCGTGGAGACGGGCGCGGCGGTCACGACCGCCTTCGCGTACCCGGCGGGCACGCTGCCGACGATCCGGAACGGCGCCCGGGCCCCGTGCGGGACGTACATGTCCGTCCGGCCGGTGCGGGTCGCCAGGAGGTGGCCCGCCGCGTTGTACAGCTTGACGGTGATCATCGACGGCCCCTGGCTGGTCGACGTGCCGTTGTAGACCTCGCCGACCGTGATCAGCGACGAGCCGTCGATGCGGGTCGAGCTGCTGATGAGCGCGAGCCCCGACGGGAGCCGCCGGACGTTCATCGAGTACAGGTCCGTGGAGGCCGTGCCCTTGGTCGTGACCCGCACCGCGTAGCTGCCCTTCGCGAGGGTCCGGAAGATCTCCTCGGTGTTGGTCCCGCCGCGGTCCGACGTGATCAGGAGCTTCGAGCAGCCGCTGTAGAGGCTCAGGCTGGCGTCCTCGGGGAGGTTCCCGAGGATGATCCGGACCGTCCCGGTCGAGGTCATCGAGAACTTGTACCAGTCGAGGTCGGTGTCCGTGCTCAGGCGGCCCGTGTGCCACGCACCGGTCGGGCTGATCGTCGACGCGCTGCTGCACGTGTTCGAGGCGTCGCTGGACGTCTTCACGTACGTGGCCGTCAGGTGGTTCGTGGCGTTGACGATCTTGGCGGGGTGGTTCCGGGCGCCGCCGTCGGACCATTTGCTCCAGGTCTAGACGTCCTCGCCCATCGTGACGCTCGCGGGGGCCGTGACCGTCACGTGCGAGCCGCGGATGCCCGTGACCGGGGGCGGCGGCGCGCCGCTCCCGCTGCCGACGCCGAGCGTGAAGCCGGCCGGCGACGACACGGCGTCCACCGTGCCGGTCTTGGGCTGGAAGTCGCGGTGCACGGTCGTGCTCAGGCCGCTGCTGTCGGTGACCTTGAGGTAGACGCGGATGTACGAGGGGTAGTCGTGATCCGGGGCATTGAACGCGAACGTCTTGACGCCCGTCCTGCGTCGACACGATGTGCTCGTGGCAGTTCGACGGGCAGTGCTCGATCGCCAGCGTCCACGTGAACCTCGACGCGGCCAGGGTCCCGTCCTGGAGGTCCGTGCCGGTGCCGGTGACCGAGAAGGGATCGCCCACCGACCAGGTGGTGGTCGCCGCCGGACCCGTGATGGTCGCGGTCGGCGCCGTCCCGACGTTGATGACCTTGAACGCGGTGTCGGTGTCGCCGCCGGCGGTCACCTTCAGCCCGACGGTCACGTTGCCCGGGGAGGTGTAGACCTTCTCGGCGCTGACGCCCGTCGCGTCGTCGAACTGGCCGTCACCGTCCAGGTCCCACTGGTAGCTGATCGCGTCGCCATTGGGGTCGTTGGAGGCGCTGGCGTCGAAGTCGACGTCGAGTGGCGTCGGCCCGGACATCGGCGTCGCGGTGAAGGCGGCGTTCGGCGGGAGGGCCGGGTAGAAGTGGATCGCCCGGATCTCCTGTCGGTCGTAGTCGGCGTAGATGATGTCGCCGGCCGGGGTCGTGCCGACCCAGACCGCGCCGCCGCTGGTGTCGCCGGAGCGCCGGAGGTTCGCGAACTGCTCGATCGACGTGAAGTCCGGTGCCGCGGAGCCGCTCGAGGCGGGCGCGAACCAGATGCAGCGCCGGGTGTAGTCGGCGAAGAAGAGGCCGTTGTCGTACTTGGTGGGGTAGTTGCCCGCGGTCGTGCGGAAGGCGACCCCGGAGATCGAGGAGCTGCCGGTCCCGCAGTCGTCGTCCGTGACGGTGTCGTCGTGCGCATAGGTGAACGCCGGGCCGGCCAGCGACGGCGGGCTGTCGCACAGCGGCAGGTCAAGGCCCGAATACTCCGGGGTGACGCCGTTGCCCTCGCGGCACGGCCAGCCGAAGTTGCGCGGCGCCGCATCGGGGTCCGGGATGGTGTCGATCTCCTCCCAATGGGTGAAGCCGACATCGCCGAGCCAGACCTGGCCGTTCGGGCGGATGGTCATCCGGAACGGGTTGCGCAGGCCGTAGGCGATGATCTTCTGGGCGTTGGCGCTGGCCGGTGCCGAAGTTGAAGTTGTCCGGCCACGCCGCGCCGGTATCGGGGTTGATCCGGAGGACCGCGCCATTGAGCCCGGTCGGGTCGCCCGTGGTCCGGATGTCCTGCGAGCGCAGGGCGCCGCCCTCGTTCGGCGGGTCGCCGCAGGGGTTGACCGGGGTCACGGACCCCGAGCCGAACGAGTGGCCGAGCTGGCCGTAGTCCGGGCCGTTGAAGCTGGCGCCGTCGCCGCCGGTGACGTACAGGGCGCCTTCCGGTCCGAAGGCGAGGCTGCCGAGCGAGTGGCTGGGGAACTGCTGGCACCAGTCGTCGATGAGGACGTCCGTGTCGGTCACCGCCGTGCCGGCCGCGTTCGTCGTGATCCGGAGGAGCCGGCCCGAGATCATGCAGCCGTCGGTGTTGCCGCCCGGGTTCGGCGACGGGCAGGTGTCGCCCCACTTCGGCGCCGCCGCGGGGTCGCCCAGCTGGTGGTCGTACGCGTACAGGGCGTAGACGTAGGGGCGCGTCGGGAACTGCGGGTCCACGACCATCCCCATCAGGCCCCGGTCCCAGTAGTTGTGGACCTGGCTCGAGAGGTTCGTGAGCTGGGTCGCGCTGGTGTCGGTCAGGCTGTCGTACTCGTTGATGACCCCGCCCTTCAGGGCCACGAAGACCTTGCCGGAGGGCGCGAACGCGACGACCATCGGGTGGTCGGGCAGGTTGCCCCAGACCAGCTCGTCGCGGAACCCCGAGGGGACGGTCGCCCCGGACTCGGCGGCCACCGACGTCGCGGTCAGCGGCAGGGCCATGGCGGTGAGGGCGAGCGCGGCGAACGCGCTGAGGTGGCGTCTCGTGGAGGTCATGGTTCTCGTCGACAACGGAGGGATGAAAGGATGATCGGGGCCCCGACCCCGATCCGCGGTCCCGGCCGAGCGGCTGGGACTTCCGTACCATCGATGAGGTGACGGTCGGCGGTCAACGGAATGGGACGAGGAACCGTTGCGTAGCGTAACCGGGACCGCCGAATGGTGCCGACGGTCCCGGTCTGGTGCAGTCGCGGGTCAGCCGGCCGGCGTGGCCGCGGGGCGCAGCCGCCCGTCCGCGAGGGCCTTGGTCAGCCGGTCCAGGACGCGGTCCTCGCGCGCCTGCTTGATGGTCCCGTCCGCGACGGCCTTGTCGAGGTCGGCCTTGACGGCCGCGACGATGGCGGCGCTGACGGTCGCGTAGTCGACCTTCTGCGTGGTCGCGAGGTCCTTCAGGCTCTTGCCGGACTTCAGCGCGGCCTTGACGTCCGCGGACGGCAGGTCGAGCGCCTTGGCGGCCGCATCGAGGCCGTCGCGGATGACGCCGAGCGCGCCGCCGGGACGCCTTGGCGATCCGCTGGCCCCAGCCGGCCAGCACCTTGCAGCCGTCGGCCGTGGAGGCGGCGACCCGGGCCTTGAGCCGGTCGGCGGCGGCCTTCGCGAGGTCGCCGTCCGCGGCCGCCTTGTCGATGGTGTCGGCGAGCGCCTGCTTCGCGGCCGCCTTCAGCGCGTCCTCGGTCACGCCGAGCGCCTTGGCGAACGCCGCGCGATAGGTCGCGCAGTACTCGGCGGCCGGGCCGGTGGTGGCCGCGGTGGGTGCGGCCGCCGGTGCGGCGACCGACGCCCGTGACGGGGACGCGGGCGCCGCGGCCACGGCGTTGATGACCGTCCCGCCGACGAGCGCGGCGACGACGAGGGCGCCGGAGAAGCCGGCGAGGCGAAGCTTCGACATTCGAGTGGTCCCCTGCGACGCACGTCCATGGATCGGTCGTGTCGTGGGCACAGCGTCGAGGCGGGCCATCAAGAACGTGTGTGGACGCGCCGGGCCGTCTTCACGACTCCTGAACATGGGGGCGGCTAGGATGCCGCCCATGCCGGCACGCGCCCACATCCTGGTCGTCGAGGACGAACCGCGCCTTCGCGACCTGCTGCGCCTCTACCTCGAGCGGGACGGCCACCTCGTCACGGTGGTCGGCGACGGCCGTGCCGCGATCGAGGCGGTCGATGCCACCGAGGGCGCGCCCATCGACCTCGTCGTCCTCGACCTGATGCTGCCCGGGCTCGGCGGCGAGTCGGTCCTCGAGGCGATCCGGGCCTCGACCGACATCCCGGTCCTCATCGCCTCGGCCAAGCGCTCCGACGCCGAGCGCATCGCCGGCCTGCGGATGGGCGCCGACGACTACCTCGCCAAGCCGTTCAACCCGCACGAGCTGACGGCGCGGGTCGCGGCCATCCTGCGGCGCACGAACCGGGCGAGCGCCGGCGCGGTCACGCCGGGGATCCTGTCGCTGGCGGCCGGGCGCGTGACGATCGACCAGGTCAGCCGCCGCTTCACGCTCGACGCCGGCGACGGCCCGGTCACCGGGCGGCTCACCCCGGGCGAGATCGGCCTGCTGTGCGCGCTCGCCCGCGACCCCGGCGCGGTCCTGTCCCGCGAGCAGCTGCTCAATTCGGTCACGCGGCGACCCGACGACGTCTACGACCGGGTCGTCGACGTCCATGTCGCGAACCTGCGGCGCAAGCTCGGCGACGACGCCGCGGACCCGTGGCTGGTCGAGACCATCCCGCAGGTCGGCTACCGGCTGGTGGCCGCGCGGGACGACGCATGAGCAGCGCTTCGCGACGCATGTCGCTCGGCGTCCGCCTGGGACTGATCCTCGGGGCGATCGTCCTCGGCGTCCTCCTGATCACCGGCCTGGTCGTCAACCGCGTCGTCAGCGGCGGGTTCCAGACGGTGCTGGAGGGCCAGCAGCAGCAGCGCCTCGACGATGCCGCGTCGAACCTGTCGGACCGGCTCGATCGCCCGGTCCGCGCGCAGACGGTCGTCCGCCGGCTCGCGACGGACGCTCGGCGGCGAGGTGCGCGTGGTCAGCCCGGACGGCACGACCCTCTATGCCTTCGGGAAGGCGCCCGACGGCGACCTCGCCCTCTACACCTCGCCCATCCAGGACCCGAGCGGCACGACGCTCGCGACGCTCGAGGCCGACCTGCCGGCGCGGGTCAGCGACCGCGGGTTCCTCCCGCTGTTCAATGCCACGCTGATCCTCGCGGGGCTCCTGAGCGTGATCGGCATCGCCGTCGCCTCGGCGATCGTCGCGGACCGCCTGACCCGGCCCGTGCGTGACGTGACCGACGCCGCGCGGCGCCTCGGCGCGGGCGACCCGGATGCCCGGGCGACGGGCGGCGGCGACCGCGAGTCCGCGGAGCTCGCGACCGCGTTCAACACCATGGCCGACCGGCTCGGTCGGTCGGAGATGCTCCGCCGGCGAGCCGCGAGCGACGTCGCCCACGACCTCGCCACGCCCGCCACCGTCCTCGAGTCGCAGCTCCAGGCGATGGTCGACGGGGTGGTGCCCGCGGACCGCGAGAACCTCGAGGCGGCGCGCTCGGCCGCCTCGGCGCTCGGGAGCGTCGTGGCCGAGCTGAACGACCTCGCCAGCGCGGAGGCGGCCCCGCTCCAGGCCCAGCCCGTGGTGGTCGACCTGTCCGACGCGGTCCACGACGTCGAGATGGGGCTCGACGGGCTGCGCCGCGAGCGGGCGGTCGGCCTCGAGGTCGAGATCCCGGCCGCGCTGCGCGTGACGGTCGACCCGGGCCACCTCTCGCGGGTCCTGCGCAACGTGATCGGCAACGCGATCGCGCACAGCCCGGCCGGCGGTCGCGTGGCGGTGTCGGCCGTGGCGCTCGAGGCGGCCCAGGGCGCGCCGGCCGCGGCGCCGACCACGGTCGCCATCCGCGTCGCCGACGAGGGCCCGGGGATCGCGCCGGACGACGTCCCGCACGTCTTCGAGCGCTTCTACCGGGCCGACCCGGCCCGGGCGGTGGACCCCGCGACCGGCCGGCGCACCGGCAGCGGCCTGGGGCTCACGATCGCCCGCGAGCTCCTCGCGGCCAACGGCGGCCGGATCGAGGTCGAGTCGACCGGGCCGACCGGCACGACCTTCCGCATCGACCTGCCGCGCGGCTAGGCGCCCTCGCGCGCCGCGTCGGCGTCGGTCTCCTCGAGCGGGGCCAGCACCGGCGGCTCCGGGTCCTCGATCGGCGGGAGCAGCGTCTGGCCGGTGATCAGCCGCGTGCTGCGGCCGTGGGTGATGAACGTCCAGCCCCAGCGCGCGAGCACGACGAGCCGGTTGGTGAACCCGATCAGGTAGGCGATGTGGACCCCGAGCCACAGCAGCCAGGCCGGGAAGCCGCCCTGCTGCCCGAACGGGCCGAGCCAGCTGACGTTGGCGACGCCCGACAGCCGGCCGATGATCGCGGCGTCTCCGTGGTCGCTGTAGCGGAACGGCTCGTACGGCCGCCCGAGCACGCGGCGGCGGATGACCTTCGCCGCATACGAGCCGCCCTGGATCGCCCCCTGCGCCACGCCCGGCGTCGGCTTGCCGTCCTTCCACGGCTGCACGGCGGCGTCGCCGACGACGAACACCTCCGGGTGGCCGGGGAGCGTGAGGTCCGGCCCGACCAGCACGCGGCCGGCCCGGTCGGTCTCGGCGCCGGCGGCCTTCGCCACGGTCCGCGCGAACGTCGAGGTCGTGACGCCGGCCGCCCACAGCACGGTCCGGGTCGGGATGGACTCCTCGCCGGCGGCGGAGACCACGCGGACCTGGCGCTCGTCGATGTCGATCACGCGGGTCTTCGTCCGCACCGTCACGCCGAGCCGCTCGAGCTGGTGCTGCGCCGAGACGGAGCGGCCCGGCGGGAACGGCGGCAGGACGCGGTCCATCGCCTCGACCAGGATGATCCGGGCGTCCTCGGGATGGATGGACCGGAAGTCGTGCTTGAGGGACTGGCGGGCGATCTCGCCGAGCGCGCCGGCCAGCTCGACGCCGGTCGGTCCCCCACCGACCAGCACGAACGTCATCCACTCGCGCCGCCGGTCGGGATCGGCCTCGCGCTCGGCGGCCTCGAAGGCGATGAGGATGCGGCGGCGGATCTCGGTCGCGTCCTCGATGGTCTTGAGCCCCGGCGCCAGCGTCGCCCAGTCCGGATGGTCGAAGTACGAGTGGCGCGCCCCGGTGGCCACGATCAGCGTGTCGTAGTCGATCGGCCCGCCGTCCGACAGGATGACCTGGCGACGGTCGAGGTCGATGCCGGTCGCCTCGCCGAGGACCACGGTCGTGTTGCGGCGCTTGCGCAGGATCGAGCGGAGCGGCTGGGCGATCTCCGCCGGCGAGAGGACGCCCGTGGCGACCTGGTAGAGCATCGGCTGGAACAGGTGGAAGTTCCGGCGGTCGACCAGGGTCACGCGGACCTCGGGGTCGATGCCGAGGCTCCGCGCGGCATACAGCCCGCCGAACCCGCCGCCCACCACCACCACGCGGTGCGGCAGCGCGGCAGGCGGCGCCGGCGGGTCCTCGCTGGGCTGCGCGGGCGGGGCGGCGTCGGCCATGGCGTCGATGCTACCGGCTCGTGGCCGGCGGGTCCTCCCCTACTTGTCGCGCTCGGCGGCGCTCGTCAGGGCGGCCTGCGCGGCCGCGAGGCGCGCCACCGGCACGCGGAACGGCGAGCACGAGACGTAGTCGAGCCCGATCCGCTCGCACTTGGCGATGGAGGCGGGGTCGCCGCCATGCTCGCCGCAGATCCCGAGCTCGAGCCCGGGCTTGGTGGCACGCCCCTTGTCCACGGCCGTCTTCATCAGCCCCGCGACCGCGTCGTCGAGGGTCTGGAACGGGTTGACCGGGAGGATGCCGTCCTCGACGTACTTCAGGAGGAAGCCGCCCTCGGCGTCGTCGCGGCTGTAGCCGAAGGTCATCTGGGTCAGGTCGTTGGTGCCGAAGCTGAAGAAGTCGGCCTCGCGCGCGATCTCGTCGGCGGTGAGCGCGCCGCGCGGGACCTCGATCATCGTGCCGAACTTGTAGTCGACGCCGGCGCCGTCCGCGCCGGCCTTCGCCTGGACGGCGCGCGCCTCGGCCTCGAGCAGGGCGCGCGTCGCGGCCAGCTCGTTCACGTGCCCGACGAGCGGGATCATGATCTTCGCGATCGGGTTGCCGCCGGCCTTCTTGACCGCGATCTGCGCGTTGAGGATCGCCCGGGTCTGGATCTTCACGAAGTCGGGGATCATCAGCCCCAGGCGGCAGCCGCGGAGGCCGAGCATCGGGTTCTGCTCGTGCAGCGACTTGATCGTCGCGAGCAGCTCCTTGTCCTCCTCGGACGCGCCGCCGGTCGACTCGGCCCGGGTGACCTTGACCAGCTGCTCCTCGAGGTTCGGGAGGAACTCGTGCAGCGGCGGGTCGATCAGGCGGACGACGACGGGCAGCCCGTCCATCGCCTTGAAGATGCCCTCGAAGTCGCCCTGCTGGAGGACCTCGAGCTTGGCCATCGCGGCATCGAACCGGGCCACCGCCGCGGCGTCGTCGGCGTCGAGCGTCTCCCCGGCCGCGGCCCTGGCCTTCGCCCGGGTCGCGACGTTCGCGACGAGGATCGCGTCACGGACGATCTCGAGCCGCTCGCCCTCGCGGAACATGTGCTCGGTCCGGCACAGGCCGATGCCCTCGGCGCCGTAGCTGCGCGCCTGGGCGGCCTCCTCGGGCTTGTCGGCGTTGGTCCAGACGCCCATCCGGCGGATGCCGTCGGCCCAGCCGAGGACGCGCTGGAGCTCGGGCTGGTCCTCGAAGCGGGCCGACACGGTCGGGATCGCGTCGAGGTAGACCTGGCCGGTCGCCCCGTCGACGCTGATCCAGTCGCCCTCGGCGAACGAGGCGCCCGACTCCGTGCTGCGCGCGGTCCCGGTCGCGTAGTCGATGACGAGCTCCGCGCAGCCGGCCACGCAGGGCTTGCCGATCTGGCGGGCGACGACCGCGGCATGCGAGGTGGCGCCGCCGCGAGCGGTGAGGATGCCCTGCGCCACGGCCATGCCGTGGAAGTCGTCGGGCGAGGTCTCGATGCGGACGAGCACGACCTGCTCGCCGCGGCCGACCCACTCGACGGCGGTGTCGGCGCTGAAGACGGCACGGCCGACCGCCGCGCCCGGCGAGGCGTTCAGGCCCTTGGCGACACGGGTCGCCTTGGCGAGGCCGGCCGGGTCGAACTGGTCGCGCAGCAGCTGGTCGACGTGCGCGGGCTCGATCCGGGCGATCGCCTCTTCCTTGGTGATCGTGCCCTCGTCCACCATGTCGACCGCGATCCGGACGGCCGCGGCCGCGGTCCGCTTGGCCGAGCGCGTCTGGAGCATGTAGAGCCGGCCGCGCTCGATGGTGAACTCGAGGTCCTGGACGTCGCGGTAGTGCTTCTCGAGCTGCTGGCCGATGCGCTGGAACTCCGTGTAGACCGCGGGCATGTCGGTCGCCATCTGGGCGATCTTCGGCGCGGTGCGGATCCCGGCCACGACGTCCTCGCCCTGGGCGTTGGTCAGGTACTCGCCGTAGAGGACCTTCTCGCCGGTGTTCGGGTCACGCGTGAAGGCCACGCCCGTGCCCGAGTCGTCGCCCATGTTGCCGAAGACCATCGTCACGACGTTGACCGCGGTCCCGAGGTCGTCGGCGATGCCCTGGTTCTTGCGGTAGTCGCGGGCCCGCTTGCCGAACCACGACGCGAAGACCGCCTTGATCGCGAGGTCCAGCTGCTCGTTGGGGTCCTCCGGGAAGTCGCGGCCCGTGTCGGCCTTGACGATGTCCTTGAACTCGCCGACGAGCGCCTGGAGGGCGGCGGCGTCCAGGTCGGTGTCCTGCTTGGCCCCGTGGGCCGCCTTCGAGGCCTCGAGGGCGTGGTCGAAGCGCTCGCCCGAGACCTCCATGACGATCCGGCCGAACATCTGGATGAACCGCCGGTACGCGTCCCAGCCGAAGCGCTCGTTGCCGGTCAGCGCGATCAGCCCGTGGAGCGTCGCCTCGTTGAGCCCCAGGTTGAGGACCGTGTCCATCATCCCGGGCATCGAGAACTTGGCGCCCGAGCGGACGCTCACCAGGAGCGGGTTGGCGGCGTCGCCGAACCCCTTGCCGGTGCTGCGCTCGACCTCGTGGACGGCATCCAGGACGTCGTCCCAGAGCCCATCCGGGAGACGCTCGCCGGCCGCGAAGTAGTCGTTGCAGGCCTCGGTCGTGATCGTGAAGCCGGGCGGGGTCGGGAGGCCTGCGATCGTCATCTCGGCGAGGCCGGCGCCCTTGCCGCCGAGCAGGTCGCGCATGCCGGCATTGCCCTCGGCGCGGCCGTCGCCCCACGCGTAGATGTAGCGCTTCGACGCGCGATGCGGGCGGTCGGCGGCTGGGGTGGCGGTGGCCATCAGGTTCCCTCCGGCGTCGGGGTGACGGGCCCGCGGCCGTGCGGCGCGGCGCCCGTGAGGTGGGTCGGGTGGTGCGAGGTGATTGTACCGTCGCCGTCCGGCGTCCCAAGGTTGCGAGTCGGTCGCGCACCGTGGCGGCGGATCGGCGCCCGCCGGCCCGCGGCCCTGGCCGGCGGACCCGGGGTCAGTGGACCAGCGTGCTCCGCTCCAGGTGGCTGGCCCACGACGCGATCTCCGCGCGGCGCGACGCGCCGAGCTTGGCCAGGATGTGCTCGACGTGGCTGCTGGCGGTCTTCGGGGCGATGCCCAGCACGTCGGCGATCTCGGCGTTGGTGAGGCCGTCGGCGATGAGCCGGGCGACGGCGAACTCGCGGGCCGTCAGCGGCGACCAAGGCTCCTCATCGGCGACCCGGCTGCGGGCGGATCGGGCGGCCTGCTCGGCCCGCTCCGCCAAGGCGGGGCTGCCCAGCCTGGCCGCGACGACCCGCACCTCGTCGCTCATCCGCAGCGCGTCGGCGAATCGACCGGCCCGGACGAGGCAGGCCGCCAGATCGAGCCGCGCCCATGCGGCCTCCCAGGCCCGGCCCTTTCCGTCCCAGCCATCGACCGCGGCCAGCAGGGCGACGCGAGCGACGCCCGTCGCGCCATCGCTCAGCGCGACAAGGCCGCGCGCATGCTCCAGGGCCGGCCCGGCGACCCGTGGCATGTCGCCCAGGATCGACTGGCACGCCGCCAGCCATCGGGCCGCGTCGGACGGCCGATTGGCCGCCAGGTACGCGCGCACGCCCGTCACCACGAACGGCACGAACAGGAGCCGTTCGCCGACCGCTCCCGCACGGGCCAGCGCGTCCTCGCAATGTGCGACCGCGCCTTCCGGATCGTCCGCCTGCAACGCGACTTCGGCCAGTCCCCACAGGGGCGGCAGGATGTACTCGACGGTCTCGGTGCCGTGCCCGAACCGCAGACCCTCCTGCAGCGAGTCCGTCGCGCCGGCGAGGTCGCCCTGCCCCATCTGCACATAGGCGAGGGCCCAGCGCCCGAATTCAGCCCCCCGACGACAGCCGTGGTCGGCGATCGCGTGGCCCGCCTGGTCGGCCGCCTCGACCCAGCGCCCGTCGGCCCATTCGACGAGCGCCGTGCCGGCCGACATCAGGTGCGCGCAGTAGGACTGCTGGACGGAGTCCGCGTAGCGCAGACCGGCGTCCAGCATCCGGTTCGCCATCGAGTAGTCCATCGCGTAGATCGCGTGGACCGCCGTGTCCCGATAGGCCGTCACCCCGACGCCCTCGTTCCCGGCGCGCTCGCTCTTGGCCGCGACGATCGACATCTCCTGGAGCCCCGCGTCGGTGCGACCCTCAAGGGCGTCGATCAGACCCAGCCGCCAGGCGGCGACGTCGACGTAGGTCTGGTCGCCGCGCCGGCGAGCCTCGACGAGCATCCCATCCGCGAGACGCCGGGCCGTGGCCAGGTCGCGGCGGTCGATGTAGCCGACGATCAGGAGGTCCTGGAAGTCCAGCATCACGGCGTCCCGATCGTCCGAGGGCGGCAGCTTCGCCAACTCGTCCATCGCCGCCTGGAGCCCAGCCATCCATTCCGACACGGGACGGCCGTTCCGTCTCGTGAGGATCTCGACGGACCCGATCGTCTCGATGGCCTTGACGAGCTCGCCGTCGGCGCGATACGCGGCCGCCGCATCCCGGCCGAGTCGGTCGGCCAGGGCGTTCTCCTCGATCGCCCACGCCTCGTAGAAGGCCTCCTCGAGGATGACCGCCCGGTCATGCGTCGGGATGTCGGTCGGCATGTTCTCGATCGCGCGACGATAGAGGTCGAAGGCCTCCCGGTGGAGCGACACCGCGAGCGCCTCGCGAGCCCCGGACAGCGCGGCGACATGCGCCTCCTGCGACATCCCGGCCCGTTCGAAATGGGCCGAGGCGTGGATGTCGGACTGTCCGATGAGCCGCGCACCGAACTGGCCGGCACGGGCGTGGTAGCGGCGCCGATCCCCGACCTTGACGCTTCGGTAGATCGCCTCGCGCAGCAACTGGTGCGGGAAGTCGAAGTACCCATCGTCGTGGGGCGGCACCAGGAGGAAGTGGTCGCACAGCTCCTGGAGCGGTCCGTCCAGGGCCTCCGCCGGCACATCCATCATGTCGGCGAGGACGTCGGTGGTGAAGCACCGCCCGATGACCGCCCCGGCGCGTGCGGCCGCCTGGGCCTCGGACGACCGGTGCTGCAGCCGGCGGATGACCGCATCCTCGATGGTGTCGGGCACGACGGCATCGCGGACGGCCCGGCTGTTGGCGCGGGCGTCGGCGCCGATCGCCCCGAGGAGCTCCTCGATGTAGAGCGGGATCCCGTCGGTCCGCGCGTAGACCGCCCGGGCGACATCGCGCGGCGCCGGCAGCCCCGTATCGAGGATCAGGGTCGTCACCAGCGCGGTCTCGGACTCCGACAGCGGCCCCAGTCGGAGCTCTTCGGCGATCCGCTGCGTGACAAGACGCGACCGCCAGTCACGCAGGCTGGACCCGGCGTGCAGCTCATCGTTCCGGTAGCCGGCCAGCAGCAGGGTGTGGCGCTCGCGCGCCCGGCGCGCAAGGAGCCCGATGACGTCGAGGCTCAGATCGTCCGCCCACTGGACATCCTCGAAGACATACACGGTCGGCCGGTCAGGTTCGCCGAGGATCCGGTCCACGATGTCGAGGGCGAACTGCCGTCGACCTGACACGTTCGTCCGGCGCGGCGTCTCCAGCATCGCAAGGACGTCGCGGCCCATGTCCGCCGACGCCGGGAAGACCATCGCCGTGCGGGCGAAGTCGCGGAGGGACCCACCGGGGACATCCTGGTCCAGGGGCTGGAGGTTGGACCAGATGTCCGAGAACCCGCGCTCCCGTGCCTTGTGGACGGCCGAGGCCAGGAAGCGGGTCTTGCCGATGCCGGCGCTCCCGGCGACCAGCAGCATCTGGCCATGTCCGAGGTCCACCTCGGCGAGGCGCCGATCGACGAGTTCCAGCAGGGCATCGCGACCGATGAGCAGGGGGCTGCGGACCGACCCGGTCATCACGTCCATGCCCCGGGAGTGTAGGGCCTCGATGTCGGCGTGCATCGGTCATTCGACCGATGGGGGCCATTCGGCCCGAAATCGGCCCGAACGCGCCCGAATGGTGGTTCGGGGCGGGTGCTGGCGGGTACCATCGGAGGCGAATCGACCGACCGGAGGCCCGCCCACCCATGACCGACAACGCCGTCGCCGCCGCCCCAGGCGTCATCCAGCGCGACGCGCCGCAGTACAACGCCCGCCTCGTCCGCCGCGAGGACGAGACCGACTCGCTCGCCTACTTCTGGGTGCGGTTCGACGGCGAGCCCACGCCGTTCGTGGCCGGGCAGTACATGACCATCGGCGTGATGGTCGACGAGCGGATCGTGCAGCGGCCCTACTCCGTCGCGTCGCCCCCGGCCGTGATCGGCACCGACGGCTACGAGTTCTACGTGCGCCTTGTCCAGGGCGGGACATTCACGCCGCTGCTGTGGGACCTGCCGGTCGGGCACGGGATGCGGATGATCGGCCCGAAGGGCAAGTTCATGCTCGGGCCGGAAGAGGACCTGACCCACATCTTCATCTCGTCCGGGACGGGCAACGCCCCGTTCGTGGCGATGATGCGGCAGCTCCTCGTCGACGGGCGCCCGCGCAAGGTCGTCTTCTTCAACGGCGTCTCATATGCGCACGAGCTGGGCTACCGGCGGACCCTCGAGCATTGGGTCTCGTCGGGCGAGTATCCGGTGACCTACGTGCCCACCGTCTCGCGCCCGAACGACCCGAGCAACGCGGGATGGATGGGTCGCACCGGGCGGGTCGAGATGATCCTCGGCGGCGTCCTCGACGAGCTGGGCCTGTCCGCCGCGAACTCGATCGCCTACATCTGCGGCAACCCGGACATGATCCTGTCCGCCGAGGAGACCCTGCTCGGGCGCGGCTACCCCGAGGAGCGGGTCCACAAGGAGCTGTACTGGCCGAAGGGCAAGGAGCCGCGCGGCGTGGCCGCCGCTGACCTTGCCGCCGCGATCGACGCCGCCGAGGCGAACGCGGACGAGTAGCCGGCGAAACGGTTCCGGCGCCGACTCCGTGGAGTCGACGCCGGTTCACTGGGCGTTTGGTGGGCCGGCGCGCCGCCGGTGTGGGCGCGGTCCCGCGGGCTACGTGCCGCGGTAGGCGGAGTACTCCTTGCGGCTCGCGAAGAACCCGATGCCCCACGTGCCGAGGTCGATCAGCAGGGCGAACAGCAGGAAGATCCAGTTCAGCCAGGTCATGCCGTTCGCCTGGAACAGGCCGTACGTGAGCGTGGTCCACGGGAAGAACAGGAAGCCGAAGAGGAACCAGACGCCCGACCCGAAGAGGCTGGCACCCCAGTAGGCCTGGTCGTTCGACCACGCCACCAGCAGGATGAACCTCGGGATCAGGGCGCCGAAGATCGCGTTGACGAGTCCCACGTTGCGAGTCTCCCTCTGCGACGTCCAGGAGTGCTCAGGTCGACTGGGTCCGGTACGCGATGGGCGTCGCGCCCGCAGCATACGCGGGCTGTCCAGCCCCGGGACGCCTATCCCGCAGCGCGATGACCCGCGCGGTAGTGCGAGGCGAGGGTGTCCTCGCCCCAGTCGTCGGCCAGGTCGCGCCACACCGCGTGGATGTGATTCGCGCCGTTCTGGGTGTTGTCGTACTCGATGAGGAACCGCGGCCCGCGGATCGCGTAGTAGTGCCCCCGGCCGGGCTCGTCCGGGCCGGCCCACGCGAAGCTGACGTCCGGGAGGCCGTCCGCGACGATCCGGTCCCAGGCGGCGTCGGCCGCGCCGGCGTCGACCCGCCCGAGATAGTGGCGGATCAGGGCCTCCAGCCCGGCCTTCGCCTCCCGGCCGAGCCCGTCGTGGCGGATGCCGGTCGCGATGTCCCCGACGTCGGCGCGCCGGCCGTTGCCGCTCAGGATGTCGGGCGGCGCGACCGGGTCGACGACCGCGATCGCCCGCTCGGCGGGCGTCAGCGACGTGAGCAGCGAGCGGGCGAGCCGCTCCTCGCCGTCGATGGCCCGCTCGCCGGCCCGTGGGCCGTCCGGGATCGTCGCGGGATTGGCGCCCAGGAACGACGGCGCCGGCCGGACGATCCGGCCGTCGATGACCGTGGCCTGGACCGCGACGTGATGCCCGCCGAACCGCCACGCCCACGGATCGCCGCCCGCCGGGTCGCCGAAGACCGCCAGCCAGTAGCGCTCGGGGTCGCGCCGCTCCCAGTTCCCGATGCCGGTCCGGCGCTCGAGGTCGCCGAGGACCGGCTCGAGCGCCACGATCGAGCGGATCTCCGCGGCCCCGCGCTCGCTCATCGCGGCATCGACGACGGCCCAGGCGAGGTCCCGCTGACCCGGCGTCATGGCGCCGATGGCAAGGCCGCGCCGCGGGCCCGGCCGGTAGTCCCACACGAACCGCTCGTCGCTCGCGAAGGGGTAGATCGCCTCGGCACGCCCCTCGGCGTCGAGCGCGTCCAGCCACGCGACCGCCGCGGCGCGCAGACCGGCCGCGGCGGCGGCCTCGGATCGCCCGGTGGGGGCCGTCACTCGGCCCGCGCGGCGTCCAGCCGGTCGAGGATCAGGCGGGTCACGCCTTCGACCGGGACGCGCTCCTGCGCCATCGAATCGCGGTCGCGCACCGTCACGGCGCCGTCCTCGAGCGAGTCGACGTCCACGGTCACGCACCACGGCGTCCCGATCTCGTCCTGTCGGCGGTACAGCTTCCCGATGGCGGCGGTGTCGTCGTAGACGGCCATCGTGTGGCGCTGGAGATCGGCCTTGATGCGGTGGCAGAGCTCCACGATCTCGGGACGCTTCTTGAGCAGCGGCAGCACGGCGACCTTGTATGGGGCGAGGTCCGGATGGAGCGCCAGCGACACGCGGGTCTCGCCCCGGACCTCCTCCTCGCGATACGCGTCGATGAGGAACGTGAAGGCCGCCCGGTCCGCGCCGGCCGCGGTCTCGACGATCCACGGGATCACGTGCTCGTTCGTCGCCTGGTCGAAGTACTCGAGCGACTCGCCGGAGGCCTCGCTGTGCCGCGACAGGTCGAAGTCGCCGCGGTTGTGGATGCCCTCGAGCTCCTTCCAGCCGAACGGGAAGCGGTACTCGACGTCGATGGCCTTCTTCGCGTAGTGGGCCAGCTCGTCCGGCGCGTGCTCGCGCAGCCGCAGGCGCGACGGGGTGACGCCGAAGCGCTCGTACCAGGCCAGCCGTCGCGGGAGCCATTCCTCGAAGGCAGCCGCGGCGGCCTCCTCGGGGCGGACGAAGTACTGCATCTCCATCTGCTCGAACTCGCGCATCCGGAAGACGAAGTTGCCGGGCGAGATCTCGTTGCGGAACGACTTCCCGATCTGGGCGATCCCGAACGGGAGCTTCTTGCGCGAGGACTGCTGGACGTTCTTGAAGTTGACGTACGAGCCCTGGGCGGTCTCCGGCCGGAGGTAGATGACCGACGCCTCCTCCTCGACCGGGCCCATGAACGTCTTGAACATGAGGTTGAACCGGCGCGGCGCCGACAGCGGGCCGCCGTCCACCGGGCAGCGCAGCCCGAGCTTCTCGACGATCCCGGGGTCCTGGAGCTCGGTCGCGGTCAGGTGCTCCGCGCCGGGCAGCTCGTCGAGCCGGAACCGGCGGTGGTCGGTCGCGCATTCCACGAGCGGGTCGCTGAACGAGCCGACGTGCCCCGAGGTCACCCACACCTGCGGGTGCATGAGGATGCCGGCGTCGAGCCCGACGATGTCGTCGCGCTCCTGGACCATCGAGCGCCACCAGGCACGCTTGACGTTGTTCTTGAGCTCGACGCCGAGGGGGCCGTAGTCCCAGACGGCGTTGATCCCGCCGTAGATCTCGCTCGAGGGGAAGATGAAGCCGCGGCGCTTGCTGAGCGACACGATGGTGTCGAGCTCGGCGACGGCGGGCGCGACGTCGTTCGGGTCGTCCTGGTCGGGGCGGGTCACAGGTGGGCGTCTCCGCTGATACGCGACCGTGGCATGGCCGCGCGGGAATGGACCCCACGATGCTACCAGAGCGCGTCGCGCCGCCGGCGAGCGACGGCCTGACCTGCGGCCCGGGTCAGGTCGCCGGCAGCGCTTCGCCGAACAGCCGGAGCGCGTTGCCGCCCATCACCTTCGCGATGTCGTCGTCCGCGAGGCCGGCCCCGAGCAGGGCCTCCGTGATGCGGATCATGCCGGTGGCATCGAACGGCACCGGGACGCCGCCGTCGAAGTCCGAGCCGAGCCCGACGTGCTCGACCCCGGCGACGTCGATGGCGTAGCGGATCGAGCGCACGATCGCGGCGACGTCGTCGCCGCCGCAGGCCGTCGGCCAGAACCCGATCCCGATGAGACCCCCGCTCGCGGCGATCCCCCGCAGGTGCGCGTCCGAGAGGTTGCGGGCGTTGTCGAGGACGCCGCGGGCCCCCGTGTGCGAGGCCACGACCGGCCGCGTCGACATCGCGAGGACGTCGTCGATGGTGGCGGCGGAGGCATGGGCGACGTCCACGAGCATGCGCCGCGCCTCCATCCGCTCGATCATCTCGCGGCCGGCCGGGGTCAGGCCGCCCTTCTCGATGCCGTGGGCGGACCCGCCGAAGGCGTTGTCGAAGAAATGGCTCGGCGACATCATCCGGAAGCCGGCATCGGCGACCACCTCGACGTTGGCCGGGTCGTCGTCGAGCGCATGGGCGCCCTCGATCGAGAGCAGCCCGGCCGTGACCGGCCAGCTCGGCCCGCGGCGGGCGAGATGGGCCGCGAGGTCGGCCTGCGAGCGGACGATCGTCAGGCGGCCGTCGGAGCGGCGGGCCATCGCGTCGGCGCGGGCGGCCATGTGGAGCGCCCGGGCGAGCAGGCTCCGCCAGGTCCGCGGCGGCCAGCCCGAGCCGATCGCGAGCAGGATGATGTCGTCGCTCGTGTCGTCGTTGCGCTCGATGTTCAGGTGGCGCGGCGACTTGGTGCTCGCCGCGAACACCTGGAGCGCCACATTGCCCTCGATCAGGCGCGGCACGTCCACGTGCCCGCGGTCGCCGCGCTGCAGGAGGTCGCGGCCCCACAGCAGCGAGTCGGCGTGGAGGTCGACCACGCCCAGCGTCTCGTGCAGGGCCCTCGCCCGCTCGTTCGCGGGATAGCGGCCGACGGTCGGGTTCGGGCAGAGCCGCCGCTCGGTCCGCGCCACCAGCCGGCGGCCGGCGACCCGCGCGGTGACGGCCGCCGTCACGCCGACGGCGGTCGTGACGACCGCGGCGTTGATCGCGCGAGATGCCATCGCCTGCTCCGCGGCCTCAGGCCACGCGCCAGCGCGTCGGCGTGATCCGGAGCACCACCGGGTACTCGGCGTCGTAGTAGCCGGGCTCCCAGCCGTAGGACTCGATCATGCCGGCGTACTTCGCCATGAAGGGAGCGTCGGCCGAGGCCGGCCCGGCCTCGTGGTCGATGCGCGCCTCGGCCTCGATGGTCACGTAGGCGTCGCCATGGTCCTCGGTGTCGAGATTGAACGAGACCAGCGGCCGCTCCTCGATGTTGCCGTTCCTCGCCGAGCGCTTGTGCGAGTAGACGGTGATGACGCCGTCCGCCCATTTGAACCAGATGACCGAGCTCTGCGGCTGGCCCTCCGGGTTGACCGTGGTCAGCCAGCCGGTCAGGTCCGTCGCGAGGCGCTCCGCGATCCGGGCGCCGGCGGGGGTGGTCGGGTCGAATGCCTTCATGACGCCTCCTGCTGCAGGTCCAGTCGCAGGACGACCTCGTCCTCGACGATCCGGTCCGTCGCGACGAACCCGTAGCGCTCGTAGAACGGCTGGGGCGAGCCCTCGCCCTGACCGGCGCTCACCCACAGGATGGCGGCGCCGGGGCGCGTCCGCACGTAGGCCACGATCGCGTCGAGGGCCGCCGTGCCGTAGCCGCGCCGCTGGAAGCGGCGGTCGATGAGCAGCCGCCACAGGTAGTACGGACCGATGAGGTCGGCCTCCATGTGCTCGATCCCGTCGCTGATCATCACGAACCCGACCATCGTCCCGTCCTCGGCGTGGACCGTCCACATGCGGGGCGCCGCCCGCGCGTCGACGATCGCGTCGCGGAACGATCCCTCGACGGACTCCACGAAGCGGTCCTGCCCGGGCGCCACCTCGAGGGCGATCGCCGCGGCCCGGTCCGCGTCGGTGACGATGTCGCGCAGCTCCACCCGGGCCATCAGCCGGGCACCGCCGCGTGTCGGACCTCGTCGAGGAAGGGCAGCGAGCGGGCCTCCCGCTCGAGGACGTGGCGGACGAACTCGCGCAGCGCGGTCTCGACCTCGCGCTCGACCGCCGGCGCCTGGCGCAGCGCGGCGAGCGCCTCGATGTCCAGCCGCTGGTACGCCTTGATCAGCTTCAGTCCTTCGAGGCTGAGCCGGGTCCGGTCGTGCGGCGGTCCCGGGCAGCGCTCGCAGACCACGCCGCCGAGCGGCGGCACCCAGCGGAAGCGCTCCCCCGACTCGAGGACCCGGTCGCACTCGACGCAGCGGTCCACCTCCGGCCGGCTGCCCAGCTCGTCGAGGAGGTGCATCTCGTACCAGCGCGCCACCCGCCCCGGCGCCATCCCGCCGTCCAGCAGCTCGTAGGCGCGCCGCAGCAGCGCGTACAGCGGCTCGGCGGCGTGGCGCTCCTCCAGCGAGCGGTCCGCCAGCTCCGCGAGGTACCAGGCCGTCGCGGCCCCCTCGAGCGAGTCGCGCAGGTGGAGCCAGGCGTGCTCCACGCTGACCTGGGTGACGACGTCGAAGGTCCGGCCGCGCGCGAGCGCCACGTTCAGCTCGGCGAACGGCTCGAGGCTGCCGCCGAGGCGCGAGGTGGGCCGGCGGATCCCCTTGGCGATCGCCTTGAGCTTGCCGACGCCCGGCGTGATGAGCGTCAGGACGCGGTCCGCCTCGCCCAGGTCGAAGCGCGAGAGGACGATGGCATCGGTGGTGTAGCGGCGCGGGACGGGCACCGGGCGACGGTACCACCGATGCGCGGCCACATCCGATGCCGGACGCGGCATCCGATCCGCGCCGGGCCGCGTATCCGGTGGTAGACGCCGGTGCGGTCGCGTCCCCCGCGCCGGCGTCGCACCATCCCCCTGCCCGCCCGCGGCGCGGATGCCCACTATCTGCTACCTACGGCGCGCACGTTTCGTGTACACTCGGCCCACGATGACGACCTCGACCGACATCGACCTCGACCTGCTCATCGCCGACACCGAGGCGGAGATCCTCCGGCTCGTCGCCGACCGCGATCCCTCCACGCACGGGCTGTATGAGATGGTCCGCTACCACCTCGCGCTCGACGGCTCCGGGGCGTCCGGCGGCAAGCGCATCCGGCCGCTGCTCGGGCTCCTCGCGTATGCGTCGATCGCGGGTGAGCACGCCCGGGCGCTGCCCGGCGCGGCGGCGGTCGAGCTCGGGCACAACTTCAGCCTCGTCCACGACGACATCGAGGACGGCGATGTGGAGCGCCGCCACCGCCCGACGCTCTGGACGGTCGCCGGTGTCCCGCAGGCGATCAACACCGGCGACACGCTGTTCAGCCTGTCGCGGATCGCCCTCCACCGCCTCAGCGATCTCGGCTTCTCCGACGCCAAGGTCCTGCGGCTGATGCGGCTGTTCGACGAGACCTGCCTCGCGCTCTGCGAGGGCCAGTACCTCGACATCGCGGCGAGCGTCTCGAACGAGCTGATGAGCGTGGACGGCTACTTCGACATGATCGGGCGCAAGACCGCCGCGCTCATCGCCGCCTCGATCGAGGCGGGCGCCCTGCTCGCCACCGACGACGAGGACGTGATCGCCCGGTATCGGGGCTTCGGCTGGGCGCTCGGGCTCGCGTTCCAGGTCAACGACGACCTCCTCGGCATCTGGGGCGCGGAGCGGGCCACCGGCAAGGAGGCGTCGGACGTCGCCCACCGCAAGCAGACGCTCCCGGTGATCTATGCCCACGAGACGGCCGGCCCCGAGGACCGGGCGCGGCTGCAGGCGCTCTACGCCGCGCCGGACCGGACGCCCGAGGAGGTCGCCGAGGTCGTGGCGATCCTGGAGCGGACCGGCGCCCGCGACTACACGCGCGAGCAGGCCCGCCGATACCGCGACGAGGCCCTGGCCGAGCTCGACGCGGCCGGCGTGCTCGGGGCGGCCGCCAGGACGCGGCTCGAGCAGATCATCGTCGCCGTCATCGACGCCTAGGGCCGGCCCGAGCCGGTCGGTCCCGGCCGCCAGGCCGCGCGGCGGCGACGCCTATCGGTCGTTCTCGTCCTCGCCGGTGCCGTCGCGCGGCTCGCGGACCACGAGCACCTTCCCGACCCGCTTCCCGTCGGTCGTCTCCACCGTGAGCGTCATCCCGTCCACCTGGACCCGGTCGCCCGGCTTGGGGACCCCGCCGATCCGGTGGTAGATGAGGCCGCCGACCGTGTCGTACTGGTCCTCGTCGTCGAGGCCGAGGTCGGTGTCGAAGAGCTCCTCGAGGTCGTCGATCGCGGCCCGGCCGTCGATGCGCGCCTCGTCGTTGGAGATCTTGACGATCAGCGGCTCCTCCTCGTCGTACTCGTCCTGGATCTCGCCGACGATCTCCTCGAGGAGGTCCTCGATCGTGACCAGGCCGGCGGTGCCGCCGTACTCGTCGAGCACGACCGCGAGGTGGACCTTGCGCCGCTGGAGCTCGTGCAGCAGGTCGTCGACGCTCATCGATTCGGGGACGAAGACCGGCGTCCGCAGGATGGAGCGGAGCGACGGGCGCTCGCTGACGGAGCCCTTGAGGAACGGCAGCAGGTCCTTCGCGTAGAGGATGCCGACGATCTCGTCGATCGTGCCCTCGTAGGCCGGGATGCGGCTGTGGCCCTCCTCGATGACCTTGTCGATCGCGTCGTCGAGGCTGGCATCGGCCGCCAGCGTGATCATGTGGATGCGCGGGACCATCACCTCGTGGACGCGCTGGTCGCCGAGCTCGATGACCGCGTTGATCATCTGCTCCTCCTCGGCCTCGAGGATGCCCTGCTCGCCGCCGCGCTCCACGATCAGGCGCAGCTCCTCGGCCGTGATCTGCGCGTCGCTGGAGACCTCGGCGCCGAACAGCCGGACGATCCCGCCCGTGACCCAGGTCAGGAACGCGATGACCGGCTTGAGCGCGCGACCGAGGAAGTCGATCGGCAGCGACAGCGTGATCGCGAACCGCTCCGCGTGGGCCAGGGCGAGGGTCTTGGGCACCAGCTCGGCGAAGATGATCGTGAACAGCGACAGCAGGATCGTGACGACCAGCAGCGCGATGCCCGACGCCGTGCCGTGGTCCATGCCCCAGCCGGCCAGCAGCGTGGTCGAGCTGGTCCGACAGGCTCACGGCCGCGTACGCCGAGGCGAAGAAGCCGATGAAGGTCAGGCCGAGCTGGCAGACCGCGAGGAAGCGGCCCGGCTCGTCGAGCAGGCGGCGCACGCGCCGGGCGCCCTGGCTGCCCTCGTCGACCAGCTGCTCGACCCGGCTGCGCCGGATCGAGACCAGCGCGATCTCGGCGGCGACGAAGAAGCCCTCGAAGACGGTCAGGATGACGATGACCAGCAGCTCGCCGAACGGGAGGCTCACCCCTCTGGGCTCCCGTCGGCGGGTTTGGCCCTGGGCTCGCGGATCCGTGCCGGGACCCCGACCGCCAGCTTGCCGGCGGGCACGTCGCGGGTGACCACGGCGCCGGCGCCGGTCCTGGCCCCCTCCCCGATGTCGATCGGGGCGATCAGCATGGTGTCGACGCCGAGGAACGCGCCGTCGCCGACCGTGGTCGGGTGCTTGCGCGAGCCGTCGTAGTTGGCGGTGATCGTCCCGGCCCCCACGTTGACCCGCTCGCCGAGGACCGCGTCGCCGAGGTAGCTCATGTGGTGCTGCTTCGAGCCGGCGCCGAGACGCGAGTTCTTGAGCTCGGCGTAGTTCCCGACCTGGGCGCCGCGGCCGATGACGCTGCCCGAGCGCAGATGGCTGAACGGCCCGACGACCGCCTCGTCCTCGATGACCGACGACTCGGCGATGCTCGCCCAGACCTGGGCGCGCTCGCCCGACCTGCGTGTCGATGAGCTGGCTGCCGGCGCCGATGACGCTGCCGGCCCCCACGCTCGTCGTGCCGCGGAGGATGACGTTGGGCTCGATCGTGACGTCCATGGCGAGGTCCACGGTCCAGTCGATGTAGGCCGTGGACGGGTCGCGCATCGTGACCCCGGCCCGCATGTGGGCCTCGTTGAGGCGCACCCGCAGGCTCCACTCGGCCGCCGCGAGCTGGTTCCGGTCATTGATGCCGTCGAAGCGGCCGTCGTCCTCGAAGCCGACCGCGGCGACGATCCGGCCGTCCTCGCGGGCGAGCCGCACGAGGTCGGTCAGGTACAGCTCGCCGGTCGCGGCCGACGGCTCGAGCGTCGCGATCCGCCGGCGCAGCCAGGCCGCGTCGAAGGCGTACAGCCCGACGTTGATCTCGTTGCCCTCGAGCTCCTCGGGCGTCGCGTCCTTGGCCTCGACGATCCGCTCGACGGTCCCGAAGTCGCCGCGCACCACGCGGCCGAGCGCCGCCGGGTCGGCGGCGTAGACGCTGGCGAGCGCGATGGCGGCCCCGTCGGCGCGGCGCGCCTCGATGACGGCCTCGAGGTCGGCGCCGGTCACCAGCGGGACGTCGCCCGACAGCACGACGACCTCGGTCGCGGCCTCGGGGACCGCCGCCAGCGCGGCCCGGACGGCATCTCCCGTCCCGCGCGGCTCGTCCTGCAGCGCGAAGGTCGCCTGGCCGTCGAAGGCCTCGGTGATCGCGGCCACGGGCGGCGAGTAGACGACGACCGGCGGCGCGCCGGTGGCGCCGTCAGCGGTGGTCGCCCACGCATCGAGGACGTAGGCGAGCATCGGCCGGCCGCACATCGGGTGGAGGACCTTGGGGAGCGAGGACCGCATCCGCGTCCCGAGCCCGGCCGCCATCACGACAGCGACCGGCCCTGATAGGGGGTCCGGATCGGGTGGTTGGGCTGTCATCAGGAGGTGGGCGGCATCGTATGGGCGGCTCGTTCGGGGTGTCAACCGGCCCGCGGCTTGTACGCGACGACCTCGATCTCCACCTTGAAGCCCTTCGGCAGCGCGGCCACGGCCACGGTGGAGCGCGCCGGCGGCGGGTCGGGGAACGCCTCGGCGTACACCGCGTTCATGGCGGCGAAGTCGTCCATGTCGACGAGGAAGACCGTGCTCTTGACGACGTCCGCGAACCCGACGCCGGCCGCGTCGAGCAGCCCGCCGATGTTCTTGAGCGTGACGCGCGTCTCCTCCTCGATCGTGCCGTGGCGCATCTCGTTCGTCGCCGCGTCGATCGCGCCCTGCCCCGAGCAGAACACGAAGTCCCCGGCCACGATGGCCTGGCTGTACGGCCCGACGGCGTTCGGGGCCGAGCTGGTGGCGATGGCCGATCGGCTCATGGCTGGCTCTCCGTGCTGGCGAGGATGGTCGTCGCGGCGACGAATGGGCGGCCGGTGCCGGGTGCGGGCAGGCTCCCGGCGTCGATGGCCCCGTCCACCGCGGTCGCGGCGGCCTGGGCCTCGGTCGCTGAAGGATAGAGCGCCCAGAGGGTCGGCCCCGACCCGGACAGCCCGATCGGGCGGCCCAGGAGCCGGCTCAGCGCCCGTCGCAGCGGCACGAGGCCCGGCTCGATCGCGGCCGCGGCCGGGAACAGGTCGTTGGCCATCGCGAGGACGCCGGCCCGGGCGACGAGGTCGGCGGCGGCCAGCCCGGAGCGCAGCTCCTCGGCGCAGTGCGTCGAGCTCATCAGGACCGAGCCGTCGCCCGAGCCGCGGAGCGCGCCGAACGCCGCGAACACCTGGGCCGTGGGGAGCGCCACCGCGGGCGTCACGAGCAGGACGCCGGGGGCCCCGCGCAGCCCGTGCAGCGGCGCCACGCGCTCGCCGCGGCCCTCGACCAGGGCCGGCCCGCCCGCGAGGAAGAACGGCACGTCCGATCCGAGACGCGGCGGCCAGCGGCGAGGCGGTCGTCCGGGCCGAGCTCCGCGCCCCAGGCCTCGAGCGCCCCGTCGATGGCGGCCGCGGCATCGGACGAGCCGCCGCCGAGCCCCGCCGCGACCGGGATGCGCTTCTCGAGCCGGGCCGCCAGCGCGGGCGCCGGCCCCGGTCCGCCGGCGTGCCCGCCACCGACGGCGACCCGCGTCGCCGCGATCGCGCGGGTCACGAGGTTGTCGGCGGCCGGGCCGGGATCCGGACCGGTCGTATGGAGCGAATCCTCGCGGCCGGCGGCGGGCGCCAGGCTCAGGCGGTCGGCCAGCGCGAGCGGCACGAAGACCGAGTGCAGGTCGTGGTAGCCGTCGGCGCGCCGCCCGAGGACGGCGAGCGTCAGGTTGAGCTTGGCCGGCGCGAGCCGGACGACCGGGGCGAGGGCGGCCGTGCTCACGGGTCCTCCCGACGGCCGCGCCGGTCCGTGCCGAGCGGCCCGAGCGCCTCGCGCAGCGCGATCCACTCCCCCACCGCGAGCGTCTGCGGACGCCGGTCGGGGTCGATGCCGGTCGCGGCGAGCGCCTCGGTGACGCGGGTCCCGTCGACCGGCAGCTGCCGCACCAGCACGTTGTGGAGCATCTTGCGGCGCTCGCGGAAGCTCGCCTGGACCAGCCGCCAGAGCTCGTCCTCGGCCACGGGATCGAGGCGGTCGTCGAGGTCGTACGGCTCGACGACGATCACCGCGGACTCGACGGCCGGGCTCGGCTCGAACGCGCCGGGCGGGACGCGGATCGCGATGCGGACGCGGGCGTGGTACTGCACGAACACCGAGAGGTAGCTCATCTTCCCGGGCGGCGCCGCGATGCGCTCCGCGACCTCGCGCTGGACCATCAGCACCGCCCGCTCGGGTCGTGGCGGCGCGCCCAGCAGCGCGTGCAGGATCGGGCTGGTGATGTGGTACGGCAGGTTCGCGACCACGTCGTATGGCGCCGGGACGAGGTGGGTCAGGTCCTGGTCGAGCGCGTCGCCCTCCACGAGGCGGAGCTGGCCGGCCTCGAGGGGCTCGGCGAACCGGTCGCGCAGGAACGCCGCGAGCCCGCGGTCGAGCTCCACCGCCGTGACCGCGGCGCCCGCTTCCAGCAGCGCGCCCGTGAGCAGCCCGAGGCCCGGACCGATCTCGAGGATGCCGCGGCCGGGCGTGGGCGCCGCCTCGGCGAGGATCGCGTCCAGCACGTCGACGTCGGCGAGGAAGTTCTGCGACATCGAGTGGCGGGCGCGGAGGCCGGCCGCGCGGAGCGTGGCCCGGACCTCGGCGGCGTCCAGGCGCGGCCGGGCCGCGCCGCTCACCGGGTCGCCAGCTTGAGCGACGGCCGCGCGTCGAGGTCGAGGCCGGACCGGTCCCCGGCCTCGAACCGCCGGCCGCCGGCGGCGCCGATCATGGCGCCGTTGTCGGTGCAGAGCGCCGGCCGCGGCACGATGAGCGGGACGCCCATGGCCTCGGCCTCCCCGGCGAGGCGGCCGCGCAGGACCCGGTTCGCCGCCACCCCGCCCCCGAGCACGATCGAGCGCGCGCCGAGCGCGCGGGCGGCCCGGATCGTCTTGGTCACCAGGACGTCGACGGCGGCGTCCTCGAAGCCCCAGGCCAGCTCCGCCACGACCGCGTCGGGGAGCGGCTCGTCCGGCCGGTCCGCCAGGCCCTCGTCCGCCCGCGCGGCCGCCACGATGCGACGCGCCGCGGTCTTGAGCCCCGAGAAGCTGAAGTCGTACGAGTCGCCGAGCCACGCCCGCGGGAAGACCCGGTCGCGGCTCGTCGCGAGCGCGGCCGCCCGCGAGATCGCCGGCCCGCCCGGGTAGCCGAGCCCGAGCAGCCGGCCCACCTTGTCGAAGGCCTCGCCGGCCGCGTCGTCCACGGTGGTGCCGAGGAGCCGGTAGGTCAGGTGGTCGGTCATCTCGACGAGGAAGGTGTGCCCGCCCGAGACGACGAGGGCGACGAGCGGGAAGACCGGCTCGGGCGCGTCCGGCGCGTCGGGATCGGCCAGCCACGCCGCGTAGACGTGCCCCTCGAGGTGGTTGACGCCCACGAGCGGGCGGTCGTGGACCCACGCCAGCGCCTTCGCGAGGTTGATGCCGACGAGCAGCGAGCCCGCGAGACCCGGCCCGTAGGTGACGGCGACGGCGTCGACGTCGGTCCACGACACGCCGGCATCCGCCCAGGCCTCGTCGAGGACCGGGATGATCCAGCGGAGATGGGCCCGCGCGGCGACCTCGGGCACGATCCCGCCCGACGCCGCGTGGAGCGCGACCTGCGACGCGACGACGTTGGCGTGGATCGTCCGGCCGCCCTCGATCAGCGCGATCCCGGTCTCGTCGCACGACAATTCGACGCTGAGGACCAGCGGCCCGCTCATGCCCGCTCGCCGTCGTCCGCGGCATCGGGCCGCTCCGGGGCCGGGGAGGCGTCGAGCTCGGTGCGCAGCCGCTCGATCCGGGCCAGCTGGCCGGCGTCCGACAGCGCCTCGGTGGTCATGATCAGGGCGTCCTCGTTGTCGTCGCTGTAGTAGCGCGGCCGGAGCCCGACCGGCCGGAAGCCGTACTTCTCGTAGAGCCGCCGCGCCGGCAGGTTCGACAGGCGGACCTCGAGCGTCGCCTCGCGCGCGCCGCGGTCCACCGCCATGTCGAGGAACGCGAGGAGCAGCCGCTCCCCGATGCGCTGGCGGCGCCAGTCCGGGTGCACCGCGAACGTCGTGATGTGGGCCTCGTCGACCATCAGCCACATCCCGCCGTAGGCCACGATCTCGCCCTCGGCGCGGGCGACGAGGTACTGGGCCATCCGGTTGGATTCGAGCTCGCTGCGGTAGGCGTTGGCCGGCCACGGCGCGTTGAAGCTGGCGCGCTCGATGGCGTGCACCAGGGGGAGGTCCTCGAGGCGCATCGGCTCGATGCGGATCCTCACGGGCGGTCGCGCGACCATTCGACCTCCCCGACGACGGCGCGGACCCCGCGCGGCAGCGTCACGTACTCCGGCACGAGCGTGGCGAGGTCGTCGACGTCGCCGCGGCCCAGCCGCTCGGCCCCCATGGCCAGCAGCGCGGCGGCCAGCCCGGCGCGGGCCGCCTCCCCGCGCTCGACGGCGTCCTGCGGCGCCCGGTCGGCGAGGTCCACGGCGACGAGCCAGGTCCCCGCTCCGAGCGTCGGATCCGTCCCGGTGGGCAGCAGCTCGGCCGGCGCGCCGTCGCGGACCAGCAGGCGCTCCGACGGGCCGGCGGGCAGGAGCAGCGCGCCGGCGTCGCCCTCGACGTCGCCGGCCGTGCGTGCCGCCGCCAGCAGCGCGGCCCCCGTCGCGATCCCGACGATGGGCCGGCCGAGGCCGTGGGCGAGCCCCTTGGCCGTCGCGATCCCGACGCGCAGCCCCGTGAACGCGCCCGGCCCGGTGCCGACGACGATCGCGGCGATCCGCGCCCGGTCCACGCCGTGCTCGCCGAGGAGCCGTTCGATGGCGGGCAGGAGCGTCTCGCCGTGGCGGTAGCCGGCCGGCCAGGAGGCCTCGGCGAGCATCGTCCCATCGGTCGCCCCGAGGGCGACCACGATCCGCGTCGTCGCGGTGTCGAGCGCGAGGATGACCGGGTCCGCGCTCATCCGACGGCCTCGAGATAGCGCTCGTAGGCGTCGCCGCGGGCGATCAGCCGGATGGTCCGCGGCTCGTCGGCGGACCCGTCGATCATCACGTCGAGGCGTTCGGGCGGGAGCGCGTCGCCCATCCGGTCGGGCCACTCCATGACGACCACGCCGGCCGTCCAGCGGTCGTCGAGCAGGCCGCCCGCGAGCGCGTCCGCGGCATCCTCGAGCCGGTAGAGGTCCACGTGGTAGAGCGGCAGCCGGCCCTCGTACTCGGCCATCAGGATGTAGCTCGGCGAGGCGATCGTGTCGGTGACGCCGAGGCCGGCCCCGAAGGCCTTGGCCAGGTGGGTCTTGCCCGCGCCCAGGTCGCCCCACAGGCAGACGAGGTCGCCGGCACGTGCCGCCGTCGCCAGCGAGCGGCCGAGCGCGGACGTCGCCGCGGGATCGGGGCACAGGAGCTCACGCACGAGCGAGCGGGTCACGGCCATCGGACCGCCTCAGGCGAACCGTTCGAGGTCGCCGAGCGGCACCGCGACCACGCTGCCGTCGGCGAGGCGGACGCGACCCGCCTCGAGGTCGAGGCCGTCGCCGAAGTGGCGCCGGCCGGCCGCGCCCATCCAGTGGCCCTCGTGACCGCTCAGGTCGCCGCCGCGGATGCGCACGAGGTCGGGCGCCGGCATCGGAAGGTCGAGCCCGGGATGGTCGAACACGAGCATCGGCGGGTCCGCGACGATCGCGACCTCCTTGCCGGCGAGCGCGACGAGCAGGGACATCACGGTCGCGGCCATCGGGCGCCGGGTGGCGCCCTCCATGACGAGGACCGCGTAGGACGGCAGCCGGTGGAGCGCCGCCCGCTGCCGGGCCTCGGAGGCGAGGAAGTCGCGCCGCTCCTTGCTGGCGAGCCCGGCGACGACGATGCCGCGGACGCCCATCGCCCGCGCCCGGGTCAGCGTCTCCGCATCGACCCGCGCGTCGACGACGAGGATCGAGCCGGCGAGGCCGACATCGAGGCCGCCCGGACGGAGCCCGCCATCGGGCCCGGTCGCGAGCCGGATGCGCCCGCGCGTGGAGCCGCCCGAGGGCGACGATCCCGCGGATGCCGTGACCCGCGGCGCGGATCGTGATCGACGAGCCGGGCCGGACCTCGCGCACGATGCCCGCGACCGGGGTCTCGATCGGGTCGACGATGTCGCCGGTCGCGATGCGCCAGCGGCCCTTCCACTGGAACAGGTACTCGCCGCCGACCGGGCGCGTGCCCCAGTCCGGCCGGGACCGGCTCGCCGCCCCGCGAGGGCGGCTGCCAGCGCTCGCCCGCGATCGGGACGACGTCGACCGGGACGTTGCGGTCCTCGAGGCGGCCGTCGCGGAGCCGCTCGGCGATCGGCGCGCCGACGACGACCGATGCGCCGGACTCCACCAGCACGCGATCGCCCGGCCCGAGATGGAACACGGCGTCGACCGGGGCCTCGATGAGCCGCCGGGCCGGGACCAGGTCGAGCGAGCCGACGGTCATCGCGGCATCGGTCCCGAGACCGCGGCCTGCCATCCGTCGAGCAGCTCGCGCCGGCGGTCGCTGCGATCGGGCAGGCGGAGCGGCACGTCGCGCAGGTCGACCATCAGCCCGGCCAGCCCGCCCGCCACCTCGATCGCGAAGTGGCGGCCGCGGACGCCGAGCCGGACACCGTCGCGGAAATGGAACTCGGCGACGGCCGTGCTCCCGGCCGGCAGGGCGACGACCTGGAGGCTCGCCCGGGTGCAGGTCGACCGCGGCGCCGCGCGACGGGGCGTGGAGCACGACGCTCCCCGCGCTGCGTCCCGAGCGCAGGCCGGCCGGCGTCACCACCGTCCCGATCGGGGCGAGCAGGTCGTCGACCATGTCGGCGAGGACCGCACGCCGCTCGTCGGCGTCGGGGATCGAGCCCAGCGCGCCGAGGAGCCGGGCGTGGTCGATCGCGAAGGCCGTCGCCCCGGGCCGTCGGATCACGTCGTTGATGGCGAGGGCGACCGAGGCGGGCGTCATCGTCGCCCACGCGCCGCCGGCGGCGATCACGAGGTCGGGCGGCGGCCCGGCGGCGAACTCGGGCGTCGCCTCGGCGAGGCGGCCCAGGGCGGCGCGCAGGGACGCCAGGCGGAACGCCATCCCGTCGCCGGTCGCGTCGGACCACGGCGCGATGCGCAGCTCGCGCATCCGGTCGCGGAGCCGGTGCCGGTCGGTCGACGTGGTCGCCCAGCCGAGGACGCGGTCGACCGCCGCGTCGTCGGGATCCGCGGGCACGAGCCGCGCCTCGGGGACCATCGCGACATCCGTCGAGGGCGGCTCGCCCGGGCCGCCGGGGGCGGCTCGGGCGCGGAGGCCGCCGTCGAAGCCGATCTCGATGATCTCGATGCGTCGGTCGAGCAGCTCGGCGAGGCTCGCGGCGGCGGCCCCGATCGCGCGTCGGGCATCGTCGGCGGGGGCGGCGAGCTCGGTCAGCAGGTCGCGCAGCGGCGCCCCGGCGGCGCCCTCGCGGGCGGCCGGGGCGAGCAGGGTCTCCCCGTCGCGGGCCGTGGCGTCGCCGAAGGCCGCGACGCCGTCCGCCATGGCGCCGGCGAGGATCACGAGGCGGTCCGGCTGCCGCGCGGCGATGGCGGCCACCAGCGACGTCAGCTCCGTGATGGCGCCTCGCTCGTCGGCGCCGGGCGGGTCGCCCGCCCCGGCCAGCACCCCGTCGACGGCGGGGTCGAGCAGGAGCGCGGTCATCGCCAGCGGGTCGGTCGTCGCGGCGCTCGCGGAGACGACCCGCCAGCCGCTCCGCGCCGCCGCGGCCGTCAGCGGCGCCAGGGCGCGCTCCGACGCGGCGACGACCCCGAGGGTGCGCGGGGCCGCGGACCGCACGCGGACCACGGGGATGGCGTCGACGTGCGCCGGATCGATGCCGAGCCTGGCCGCGAGCGCCGGGGCCGCGGCCGCGAACCGCTCGACGACCAGCGACGTGGCCGCGTCGTCGGCGACGGCGGCGGGGAGGACGACCGAACCGAGCAGGCGCCAGGCGTGCCCGACCCGACCGATGAGCGCCGCCCCGCTGGTCGCGCCCCCGCGGTCGGCTGCCAGGAACGCACGTGGATCGGTGGTCACCGGGCCATCCTACCCGTCGAGCCGGTGACCGGCCTCGCGGTCAGGCGTCCCAGGTGACTTCTTCGTCCAGCTCCTCGAGGCGGGCGATCAGCTGCTCGATGCCGTCCTCGTCGGCGAGGATCTCGTTGGCCGAGGTGAGCTCGCCGCCGAACAGGCCGCGCAGCACGGGATCGAAGAAGAGCATCGCGTTGGAGCCGAGCGACCGGTACGGCCGGCTGGCTTCGAGGAAATGGACCGCCGGGCCGGTGAGGCCGCGCAGCTGGATCTCGCGCGCGACCTGCTCGACCAGCTCGTCGCGGCCGTCGTCGGTCAGCTCGATCGGCGTGCTCATCGGGCGGGGGCCGGCGGCAGCGGGGTCATGCCGGGGATGGTACGGCACGCGGGCATCGGCCCGCGCAGCGGCGCGAAGGTCAGGCGCACCTAGGGTCTCCGAACGGACAGGGTCCGAAGCTCCACCGCTCCGGGCGCGGCATCGTACACCCGGGGCAGGCGCCGGGCCATGGCCGTCACCACTTCCCACGAGTTCGTGGTGCGGGTCCGCGCCAGGTCCGCGGCCTCGATGCGCTCGCCGCCGTCCTCCCCGATGAGCGTGAACTCGTCGTCCGGCGTGACCGGTCCGCCGGGGACGTCGGTGACGTCCGCCATGACCGCGTCCATCGACACGTTGCCGACGAGCGGGACCCGCCGGCCGCGGACCAGCGCCTCCGCCCGGTTCGAGAGCGCCCGCGACCAGCCGTCGCCGTAGCCGAGCGGGAGCGTGGCGATCCGGCTGGGACGGGCCGTCACGAACGACGGCCCGTAGCCGATCCCCGACCCGGCCGGCAGGTCGAGGACGCGGACCGGCCGCGCGCGGAGCGACAGGATCGGCCGCAGGGCGCGCCGTGCGGCGTCGCCGGCCGGCGTCCCGAGGATCTCGTCGGGGACCAGGCCGTAGATGGACAGGCCCGGCCGGATGCCGTCGTACGCCCCGACGTCGCCCAGCAGGATGCCGGCGCTCGCGGCCGCGTGCCGGCGCGGCAGGTCGATGCCGGCGTCGCGCAGGGCGGCCGCCGCCGCCTCGAAGCGGGCCATCTGGCGCTCGGTGCGGGGCAGGTCCTCGGGGGCCTGGAGGTGCGTCCACAGGCCGGCCAGCCGCACGCCGCGTGCCGACCCGATCGCGGCCGCGGCCGCCACCAGGTCCGCGCCGTCGAACCCGTCGCGCCCGAGCCCGCTCTCGATCTCGAGCTCGATCGCCAGGTCGGGATGGGCGCCGTCCGCGGCCGCGATCCCGTCGAGCATCCGGGCGAGGAGCACGGGATCCCCGGCACTCACCGCGACGCCGAGGTCGGCCGCGGTCGCGACGAGCCCGGCCGGGACCGGGTACAGGACGGCGATCGGCGCCTCGATGCCCGCGTCGCGCAGCTCGACGGCCTCGTCGAAGGCCGCGACGCACAGGCCGTCGACGCCGGCGTCCTGCAGCGCCCGCGCCACCGGGACGGCGCCGTGCCCGTACGCGTCGGCCTTGACGACCGGGCCGGATGGCGGTGCCGGGCGGGACCGAGGCGCGGATGGCCGCGACGTTCGCGACCAGCGCGTCGAGGTCGATCTCCAGCCACGCGGTCCGCGGCAGCGGCGGGAGCCCTGCCGCCGAGAGCCGCGCCTCGATGGGCGGGCGCCCGCCCGTCACTTGGGCGCGAACCCGAGCCGGCCCTTGGCGGCGCGGCGCTCCTCGGCGGCGGCCAGGCGCTTGCGGGCCAGCGCGATCCCGTCGGGCAGGTCGGACGCGAGGAGGCCGGAGTCGCCGAAGCGCTCGCGGACCTGGTCGCCGGCGAGCCCGTGCAGGTACACCCCGAGCCGGGCGGCGGCGTACGGGTCGAGGCCCTGGGCCAGCAGCGATCCGATCGTCCCGGCGAGCACGTCGCCGGTGCCGCCCGAGGCGAGGGCCGGGTTCTCGAACGGGGCGACCGCGAGCTCGCCCGTCGGGCGACGCGATCACCGTCGCCGCGCCCTTGAGCACCACGACCTGGCCCCAGGTCCGCGCGGCATCCCGGGCCGCGGCCGCGCGCGCGGCGTCGTCGTCGGCGAGGTCGCCGTCGTCGGCGGGATCGCGTCCGGCACCCGCCCGCAGCCGCGCGAACTCGCCGGCGTGCGGCGTCAGCACGGCCGGCCGCCGGCCGCCCTCCCACCAGGCGTCGATCGAGGCCAGCGAGCGGAGCGCCTCGGCATCGAGCACGATCGGGGCCTGGTCCTGCCCGCCGATGTCGATGAGCTCGCGGACGAGCTCGGCCGTGGCGAGCCCGGGCCGCAGACCCGGGCCGACGACGATCGCGTCGTGCTCGTGGTCGAGGATCCGGGCGAGCGACGGCTCCGGGTCGATCTCCTCGACGTCGTCCTCGGGGAGCGCCATCGTCGTGGCCTCCACCACCTTCGCGGCGAACAGCGGCTGGAGCGATTCGGGCACGGCGAGCGTCACGAGCCCGGCGCCGGCCCGGCCGGCGGCGCGGCAGACCAGCAGCGCGGCCCCGGCGTAGTCGAGCGACCCGGCGATCACGAGCAGCTTGCCGAACGAGCCCTTGTGCCCGCGGGCCGGCCGGGCCGGCAGCAGCGACCCGGCGATCTCGTCGTCGAGCTTGACCGCGCCCTCCGGCAGCGCCGCCGCGGCGCTCGAGGCCGGGGTGGCATCCAGCCTGGCCCGTGCCCCGAAGCCGACGGGCGCCCGCTCAGTCATCGGCCGCCTCCCCCACCGCGGCCGGGGGCGCGTCGCTGGCCAGGGCCGCCGCGCCGCCGGCCTCCGCGACGTCGCGCAGCCGCTCGATGCGGGCGAGGATCCGCCGCTCGCGGTCGTCCAGCCGCTCCTCGATGTCCGGCGGGAAGAGGAACCGGCCGCCGGTGGTCCGGATGCCGTAGGCGATCGCGACCGCGTAGTCGGACTCGTGGCTGATCGAGACCGCGATCCGGCCCATCCCGAGCTGCTCGGCACGGGCCGCGGCACGACCGTGGAGGCGGATCGACGGCTGGCCGGTCGGCAGCCGCTCGACCTCGATGTCGCGCCAGCCGATGCCGCGGACGCCGAGGCCCAGGACCTTGGACACGGCCTCCTTGGCCGCCCAGCGCCCGGCCATCGTCTCCGGCCGGTCGCGGACGTAGCGCTGCTCGGCGGGCGTCAGGACCCGGTTCGAGAACCGCGCGCCGAACTTCGCGAGCGTCTCGCGGATGCGGTCGACCTTGATGATGTCGATGCCCAGCTCCGTGGTGCCGGGCGGGACGGCGATCCCGGGTGCCGCGAACGCGTCGGTCGGGTCGCCAGGCGGCATGCGCCTACTCGACCGTCACCGACTTGGCGAGGTTGCGCGGCTGGTCGACGTCCGTGCCACGCGCGGTGGCGACGTGGTACGCGAACAGCTGCAGCGGGATGATCGCGAGGACCGGGGCCAGCGCCTCGTGCGTGTCGGGGACCCAGCACACGTCGTCGGCGAAGCGCTCGATCTGCGGGTCGCCCTCGGTCGCGACGGCGATGACGCGGGCATCGCGCGCGCGGCCCTCCATGACGTTGCTGATCAGCTTGTCGTAGACCGAGGACTTGGTCGCGACCGCCACCAGCGGGCACTCGGCGTCGAGCAGCGAGATCGGGCCGTGCTTCAGCTCGCCGGCCGCGTAGCCCTCGGCGTGGACGTAGCTGACCTCCTTGAGCTTCAGCGCGCCCTCGAGCGCCACGGGGTACCCGTAGCCGCGCCCGACGAACATGAACCCGCGCGAGTTGACGTAGCGGCGCGCCAGGTCGGCGGCACCGGCGGAGGCGCCTTCGAGCGCCCGTGCGGCCGCCGCCGGGAGCGCGCGCAGCGCCTCGCCGAAGGCCAGCTCGTCCGTCGTCCGCGAGACGTCCGCGGGCGCGGGCGATCGCCGCGGCCAGGACCAGCAGGGTCGTGACCTGGGTCACGAACGTCTTGGAGGCGGCCACGGCCATCTCCGGGCCGGCCTGCAGGAACAGGACCGCGTCGGACTCGCGCGTGATCGCCGACCCGACGGTGTTCGTGACCGCGATGACCGGGCAGCCGCGCTCGCGCGCCAGGCGGACCGGGGCGATCGTGTCGGCCGTCTCGCCGGACTGGGTGACCGCGATGATCAGCGTGCGCTCGTCGAGCGGCGGCGGGCCGTAGCGGAACTCGGACCCGACGGTCGCGCGGACCGGGATGCCGATCCAGTCCTGCAGCGCCGCCGCGCCGATCAGGGCGGCGTAGTAGGCGCTGCCGCAGGCGACGAGCTCGATCCGGTCGACCGTCCGCAGCGTGTCGAGCATCCCGGCGATCTCCTCGACGTGGATGCGGCCCTCGCTGGTCACCCGGCCGGCGATCGACTGGGCGAGCGCCTCCGGCTGCTCGTGGATCTCCTTGAGCATGAAGTGCTCGTAGCCGCCCTTCTCGGCGGCCTCGGGCGTCCAGTCGATGGTCGTGATCTCGCGCTCGCGGTCCTCGCCGAACTTGTCGGTGATCGACGACGCCCCACGGCCGGAGGTCGACGACGTCGCCCTCCTCGAGGAAGATGATCTGGTCGGTGTGGGCGAGGATGGCGGCCACGTCGGAGGCGAGGAAGCTCTCCCCGTCGGCGAGCCCGACGACGAGCGGCACGTCCTGGCGGGCGCCGACGAGCCGGTCGCCCTCGGCGCGATGCATGACGACGATGGCGTAGGCGCCCTCGATCTGCTGCAGCGCGTGGCGGACCGCCTCGGCGAGGTCGCCCTCGTAGGCCTCCTCGACCAGGTGGGCGATCGCCTCGGTGTCGGTCTCGGACGTCAGGGTGTGGCCGCGGGCCTCGAGGCCGTCGCGCAGCTCGCGGAAGTTCTCGATGATCCCGTTGTGGATGACCGTGATCTCGCCCGTGCAGTCCTGGTGGGGATGGGCGTTGAGGTCGTTGGGCCGGCCGTGCGTCGCCCAGCGGGTGTGCGCCAGGCCGATCGCCGCGTGCGGCGTCCGGTCGGCGATGGCCGTCTGGAGGTTGACCAGCTTGCCGGCGCGCTTGTCGACGAAGAGGTCGCCCGCGTCATCGACCAGGGCGATCCCGGCCGAGTCGTAGCCGCGGTACTCGAGCCGTTTCAGGCCCTCGATGAGGATGGGGCCCGCGTCGCGCGGTCCCGTGTAGCCGACGATGCCGCACATGTGCTCAGGTCCTCCGTTCGCCGCCGCCGGTCCCTGGCCGGCTGGCAGTGGTGACCGAGTTGGGTGGGCACCGCCGCTAGTCTAGCCGCTCCTTTGCGATTCCCGCGAGGGTGTCGGCGACTTCTGTCACCACCTTTGCGTCGGGCCCCTCGACCATGATCCGGAGCGCGGGCTCCGTCCCGGAGGGACGCACGAGGATGCGGCCGTGCGGGCCCGAGCCGGCCCTGCGCCTCCGCGACGGCGCTCGTGAGCACCCGGTCGGACTCCCAGAGGTCGCGCTGGCGCGCCTTCACGGCCCGCTGCTGCTGCGGGAGCAGCGGGATCCGCGCGGCCAGGTCCGCGAGCGCGAGGCGCTCCGCCGCCATGACCCGGAGCACCTCGAGCGCGGTCACGATGCCGTCGCCCGACGTCGTGTGCTCGAGCACGATGACGTGGCCGCTCTTCTCGCCGCCGAGGACCGCGCCGGAGAGCTGCATGCCCTCGAGGATGTACTTGTCGCCCACCGGCGTGCGCAGGATCTGCCCGCCGGCCGCCTCGACGGCGTCCTGGAGTCCGCCGTTGGAGAGGACCGAGACCACGAGCCCGCCGCCGGGGAGCGCGCCGCGGCCGAGCCGGTCGAGCGCGAGGATGCCCAGCACCTGGTCGCCGTCGACGATCCGTCCCGCGGCATCGACCGCGATCAGGCGGTCGGCGTCGCCGTCGAGGGCGAACCCGACATCGGCACCGCGCGCGACGACCGCCTCCGCGAGCGAGGCCGGGTCGGTGGCGCCGGACCGGACGTTGATGTTCACGCCGTCGGGCTCGGCGTGGATGACCTCGACCGTGGCGCCGGTCGCGGCCAGGATCCTCGGGCCGAGGAGGCAGCCCGAGCCGTTGGCGCCGTCGAGCACGATCCGGAGGCCGGCGGCGTCGATCGAGGTCGCCAGCCCCAGCCGGTGCTCGACATAGGCATCCACGAGATCGGCGCGGACGGTGATCCGCCCGAGCGTCGCGTTGGTGACGCCCGGCAGCTCCTCGGCGCGCCAGATCAGCTGCTCGAGCGTGTCCTCGACCGCGTCGTCGAGCTTGAGGCCGTCGCGATCGAGGACCTTCAGCCCGTTGTCGTCGGCCGGGTTGTGCGACGCCGAGACCATGATCCCGCCGGCGAACGGGCCGGTGCGCGCCAGGAACGCCAGCGCGGGCGTCGGGACGACGCCGACGACCTGGACGTCCACGCCGACGCTGCTGGCCCCGGCGGCGATGGCCGAGACGAACATGTCGCCCGAGCGCCGCGTGTCCTGGCCGACGACGATGGCGCCGCCGGGCTCGGCGAGGTGGTGCGCGGCCGCGCGGCCGAGCGCGAAGGCCATCGTCGGCTTGAGGTCGACGTTCGCGACGCCGCGGATGCCATCGGTGCCGAACAGGCGGGCCATGGTCAGCCTCCCACCAGCGACTGGGACGCCGACGGGGACGGCGAGGCCGGGACGCGCTCGGTCACGGTGACCAGCACGGTCTCCGGGCTGGTGGCGACCAGGGTCAGGCCGGCCGGCAGCGACGCGGTGACGTGGACCGCCGTGGTGCCCGGCGCGAGGCCGGCGACGTCGAGGTCCATCACCAGGGTCGACGCCTCGAGGCGGTCGAGGTCGGCGACCGACCCGCCGATGGTCGCGAGGACGCGGTCGACATCGATCTTGTAGTCGAGGTCGGCACGCTGGCCGACCAGCTGGACGCCCGCCTCGAACGTGCGGGTCGACGTGATCGGGCGGAACGTGACCTTGACCGACACCCCGGTGTCGCCGATCGGGACGACCCCGGTCGGCAGGTCCAGGTCGGCATCGGTGGTCAGGGTGCTCGACGCCCCGTTGATCGAGACGGGCATCGTGTTGACGCTGACGAGCGTGCTCAGCTGGTCGGCGTCGCCCTCGACGGTCACGACGGTCGGGGTCACCGCGACGGCCTCGACCTCGAACCCGGGCGCGGGCGTCCCGGTGATGACCGGCTTCACCGGCAGCGTCCGGGACTGGCGGTCGGAGAACACCGGCAGCGTCACGTGGACGAACCGCGGCGAGAGGTCGACGGGGCTGACCCGGTTGCCGACGCTGTCGACCGGGATGAGGTCGACGTCCTGGTCGATGTCGAGGCCGGGCTCCTGGATGACGACCGAGCCCGTCGCCTTGACGACCTTGTCGACCAGCGACTTGGCCCCCTCCACCGTGACCTGCTTCGGCTCGACGTCCATGACCCCGACGGTCAGCCCGGTCGGCGGGACCCCCTGCTCGATCTCGACGGGCACGGTCCGCTGCGTGAACTGGTCGAGCTGGATGTTCACGTAGGGCGGCGATGACGCTGAGGATCTGGATCCGGGCGTCGGCGTTCTCGACCTGGACCGGGCGCTGGACGATCTGGCCGTTGGGCTCGATGCCCGTCAGGTCGACGAAGGCCGTGAACGAGGAGGCCGTGGGCGCGGGCACGTCGGTCGGCGCGAAGTAGCTGATCGACTGCGTCGGCGGCGGCAGGGTCAGGAGCACCGCGCCGTCGGGGATGTTCCGCGGGATCACCGGGACCGGCTGGGTGAACGTGTTGGAGTTCTGGGTCAGGACCACGCCGCCGTACAGCAGCGCCGCGAGACCGATCGCGGCGAGCTTCAGCGGCCAGTTGTGGACGAGGACCTGGAGGGCTCGGGTCACCGCGGTGCCTGGGCGGCCGCGGTCGTCGGCCCCTCGTCGTCGGACGGCGGGCTCGCGGGCGGCTTGGTCGGCGGCCGGCCGACGAACCGCCCGAGGTCGCCGAGCTGCGGCGCCCGCCCGGCGGTGCCGCCCGGGCCGGTGGGTCGCCAGCCGAGCGCGCCGCGCCGTCCGCCCGCGGGGTCGAGCCGCTGGCGCATCGCCGCGGCCAGCTGGGCCTGGTTGAGGTTTCGGACGATCCGGCTCCGCTCGACGAGGCTGATCTGCTTGTTCTCCTCGGAGACCACGACCACGAGGGCGTCGGTCTGTTCCGCGATGCCGAGGGCCGCCCGGTGGCGGGTGCCGAAGCGCTCGGTGTGGATCGTCATCTCCGCGAGCGGGAGCAGGGCGCCGGCGGCGAGGATCGCGTCGCCGCGGATGATCACGGCGCCGTCGTGGAGCGCCGTCCGGGGCGAGAAGATCGTGCGCAGGAGGTCGGCCGAGAGGTCGCCGTGGACCATGACGCCGGTCTCGGCCACCTCCTCGAGCCCGGTCTCGCGCTCGATGACGATGAGGGCGCCATGGCCCTCAGCCGACAGGGCGGCGGCCGCCTTCGCCACCTCGTCCGCGACGTGCTCGGCGATCCGCGAGTCGACCGGCGACAGCAGCCACGAGAACGAGCCGACCCGGCCGATGCGCTCGAGGGCGCGGCGCAGCTCGGGCTGGAAGACCACGACGAGGGCGAACAGGCCGACGACGGCGCCGCCCTGCAGGATCCGCGTGAGCAGGATGAAGTTGAACGCGACCGCCAGGAAGTAGACGACGATGAGGACGCTGACCCCGATGACGAGTCGGACGGCACGGGTCCCGCGGATCAGGCTGAAGAGCCAGTAGATGAGGAGCGCGGTGATCCCGATGTCGACCACCGTGCTCAGGTGCACCTGGGCGAAGATCGATCTGAGGAGCTCGGTCATCGTGGTCCGAGTGTAGCATCGGGCATCGTCGCTTCGGCCTCGGCGCTCAGGCGCAGAAGGCGGTCAGCCGAGCGTCCCCGGGGAACCGCTCCGCGGCCATCGTGCACAGCCGGGCGCGCGTCAGGTCATCGGCTGCCAGGTCGGTCAGCCGGCCCAGCAGGACCAGCTTGTCCGCGGCCGCCGACCGCCAGCCGCGGTCGAGGTAGAGCTCGGTGAGCGCGAGGTGGACGTCGCCCGCGGCCGGCGACACCGCGAGGGCCTGGTAGCAGGCGTCGAGCGCGGCGTTGAGGTTCCCGATCGAGCGCTGCGCCGCGGCGGCCTCCAGGTAGCACCGGCGTGCCTCGTCGCGGTCGCCGCCGTCGAGCGCGGTGTCGGCCGTCGCGGTCAGGACGGCCGCGGCCGAGAGGACCGCGCGGCGCGGGTCGCGCTTCGGCTCGGGCGCGGCGGCCGGGCTGTCGGACCCCGGCTCGATGCCGAGGGCGGCGGCGAGCGCATCGGCCGCGGCCGTGTCCCCGGCCTCGCGGAGGCGCCCGGCGAGGACCTCCACCCCGCGGCGGCGGCTGCGCGATTCGGCGAGCTCGAGGGCGAGCCGCCCCGCGTCGGCGGCGTCGCTGAGACGGCCGGCCTCGTCCAGCACGACCACCAGGCGGTCGAGGGTGTCGGCCGCCTCGGCCCGGCGGCCGGCCATGGCCAGCAGCTCGGCGCGGCCGCGGAGCGCCGCCTCGTCGGCGGGTGCCCGGTTCAGCGCGGCGTCGTAGGCGGCGAGGGCCTGGGCGGTCCGTCCCATCCGGGCGAGGACGCCGCCGAGGCTCGACTGCGGCATCGCCCGGTCGGGGGCGATCGAGCCCGCCTCCTGGTAGGCCGCGATGGCCTCGTCGAAGCGGCCACGCTGCGCGGCGGAATGGCCGCGGCGGAGCGCGTCCTTGTAGCGCTCGAAGGCGTCCGTCATGCGGCCTCCTCGCGGCCGAGGAACTCGACCAGCAGCGCCTTCTGGACGTGGAGCCGGTTCTCGGACTGGTCGAAGATCAGGCTCCGCGGGCCGTCCATCACCGCGGAGGTGATCTCCTCGCCTCGATGGGCCGGCAGGCAGTGCATCGCGAGGACCCCGGGCCCGGCCGCGTCGAGCAGGGCGTCGTCGACCTGGTAGCCGCGGAAGGCGTCGCGCCGCTCCTCGGTCTCGGCCTCCTGGCCCATCGACGTCCAGGCGTCCGTGTAGACGATGTCCGCGCCCCGGACGACCTCGCGCGGGTCCGTCCCGAAGACCAGGCTGCCGCCGGCGTCCGCCGCCAGGGCCGTCGCGAGGTGGACGATCCGCTCGTTGGGGCGATACCCGGCTGGATGGGCGAGGCGCACCTCCATCCCCATCGCGGCGCCGACCAGCGCGAGCGAGTGGTAGACGTTGTTGCCGTCGCCGACGAAGGCGAGGACGACGCCCTTGAGGCGGCCGAGCCGCTCCTCGATCGTGAACAGGTCGGCCAATGCCTGGCACGGGTGCTCGCGGAGCGTGAGGCCGTTGATCACCGGGATCTCGGCCTGGGCCGCGAGCTCGACGACGACCTCGTGCGGACCCGTCCGGACGACGATGCCGTCCACGAACCGCTCGAGGTTGTGGGCCACGTCGCGGACGCTCTCGCGGGCGCCGAGGACCACGTCGTTGGTGAGGTAGATGGCGTGCCCGCCGAGCTGGGCCATGCCCGTCTCGAAGGTCACCCGCGTGCGCAGGCTCGGCTTCTGGAAGAGCATCGCGAGGGTCCGTCCGGGGAGCGGCGGCGGGACGTGGCGGCCCGTGTCGCGCAGCTCCGCCTTGAGCCGGGTCGTGGTCGAGAAGACACGGGCGACCTCGGCCGCCGACAGGTCGGCGACGCTCAGCAGATCGCGCCCGCGCAGCGACGGGCTAGCCAAGGGGCAGGATCCGGGACGTCACGCGCTAACTGTAGCGGCGCCACACGGACGCCCGCTGTCCCCCGAAGGTCGTGCCCGCCTAGGTCGAACGGTCGCACCAGAGCTGCGGCCGTGCCGGCGAGGCCCGTCGTCGAACCTAGCCGCGGCCGTGCCCGCGAGGCCCGTCGTCAGAACCTAGCCGCGGCCGCGTCCGGCGGTCCAGGCGAAGGCGCCGGCGAGCAAGGGAGCGAGCGCACCTGAAGGTGCGTGAGCGAGTGAGCGCAGCCGAGCAACGCACGCATCGGGCCGCCGGAGCCGGCCGCCCAGCTAACGCTTGGTGTACTGCGGCGCCTTGCGGGCTCGCTTCAAGCCGTACTTCTTGCGTTCCTTCATGCGCGGATCGCGCGTGAGGAACCCGGCCTGGCGCAGCGGAAGGCGGTTGGCATCGGGGTCGATCTCGAGCAGGGCGCGGGCGATGCCGTGGCGGATCGCGCCGGCCTGGCCGGTGACGCCGCCGCCCTCGACCTTGATCATCGCGTTGTAGCGGCCTTCCGTGCCGGTCACCCGGAACGGGAGGCGGAGCTCGGTCTCATTGACGGCGTTGCCGAAGTGCTCCTCGAGCGAACGGCCGTTGACCACGATCTCGCCTTCGCCCGGCAGCAGCCGGACGCGGGCGATCGCCGTCTTGCGACGGCCGGTCCCGGAGAAGAATGCGGGCGATGCCATGCGATCGGACTCCCTTGTCAGGCGAGCGGCTCAGGCCGCTGGGCCTGATGGGGATGGTCGGAGCCCGGGTAGACCTTCAGCTTGCGGAGCTGCTGGGTCCCGAGGCGATTGTGCGGCAGCATCCCCTTCACGGCGCGGCGGATGACCTCCTCCGGCCGGCGGGCGAGCAGGTGGCCGAGGGTCTCCTGCTTGAAGCCCTGGGGGTACCCGCTGTGGCGCGAGTAGAGCTTGGATTCGAGCTTGTCGCTGGTGACCGCGATCTTCGCGGCATTGAGGACGATGACGTGGTCGCCGGAGTCGAGGTTCGGCTGGTACGAGGGCTTGTGCTTGCCTTCGAGCACCCGCGCGATGCGCGAGGCGAGGCGGCCGAGCGTCTCGTCCGTCGCGTCCACGACGAACCAGCGGCGATCGATCTCGCTTTCCTTCACCGCGATGGTCTTGACGTTCATCGTTCCTCGTGTTCTCCGTTCGGTTCGCCCGGCCGACGCCCGATGGCGACGCGCCTGAGGCAGAGACCCCTGGCCGGGGCGGCTGCCCCGTCGAGGGCCGGTCGTCCGGCGCCGAGCGCCGACCGGACCGCTGCTTCGTCGATCTTCCCGAGGCCCACCTCGATGAGGAGGGCCACCATGCGCCGGACCATCCCGCGGAGGAAGGAGTCGGCCCGGACGTCGATCGTCACCAGCCGGCCCTCCCGCCGCACCCGGACCGCCATGACGGTCCGGACCGGTGAGCGGTCCGTGGCCCCGAAGGCGCTGAAGTCGTGCCGGCCGATGAAGGCCGACCCGGCTCGCTCCATCGCGGCCGTATCGAGCGGGACCCGGACCCCGAGCGCCATGCGCTCGCGGATCGGGCTGCGCGGCCCGTTCCAGACGGTGTAGCGGTACTCCCGGTACCGCGCCGCATATCGGGGCTGGAACGTCGAGGTCGTCCGACGCAGATCCCGGATGGCCACGTCGCGCGGGAGGAGCGCTTCGAGCGCCGATCCCAGCTCCGTCGCCGTGAGTCGTCCGCCGTAGGAGAAGGCGATCACCTGCCCCGTGGCGTGGACCCCGGCATCCGTTCGGCCGGCCCCGTCGACCCGTTGCGCCACCCCGTCACCGAGGCGCTGCACCGCGTCTTCCAGGACTCCCTGGACCGTCCGCTTCCCAGGATTGACCTGGAACCCGGCAAAGTCCGTGCCATCGTATTCAACCGTTGCGCGGTAGCGCACCGTCACGGCCTCTCGACCGTGTGCTAGACCAGTTCGATCTGGACGATCTCGGCCGCGTCGCCCCGGCGCTGGCCGAGGCGGACGATCCGGGTGAACCCGGACGTGCGGTCGGCGTACTTGGGGGCGATCTCGTCGAACAGCTTGTTCACGACGAGCGGCTCGTTGGGGAACTGCGAGACGATCGCCCGGCGAGCCGAGAGATCCCCGCGCTTGGCGAGCGTGATGGCCTTCTCGACCCGGCCGCTGATCTCCTTGGCTTTCGCCTCGGTGGTCTTCACCCGCTCATAGCGGATGACCGACACGGTCAGGTTCTTGTAGAGGCTCATGCGCGGGCCGTGCTTGCGGCTGAGCTTGCGTCCGCCGATCCGATGGGCCACGGCTCAGGCCTCCGCCTCGTCATCCTCGAACGGCTCGTCGCCGTCGGGGAGGTCGAGGCCGTCGGTCTCGGTGTCCGGGACGATGAAGCCCCGCATGCGCAGGCGCTCCTTCATCTCGTCGAGCGACTTCTTGCCGAAGTTGCGCATCCGCAGGAGGTCGTCGTCCTTGAGCTGCAGGAGCTGGCCGACCTTCACGATGTTGTTGCGCTTGAGCGAGTTGTAGGCCCGCATCGGCAGGTCGAGCTCCTCGATCGGCATGTCGAGCATGTTCGAGGGGAGCGCGGCGGTGCCGGTGGGCGCGGCGACCGGGACGGCGGCCATGCCGACCGTGACGAACGGGCGGAACTGGTTGACCAGGATCTCGGCGGAGCGGCTGAGCGCCTCCTCCGGGGTGATCGTGCCGTCGGTCTCGATCTCGATCGTGAGCCGGTCGTAGTTGGTCATCTGGCCGACGCGCATGCCTTCGACCCAGTAGTTGACCTTGCGGACCGGGGTGAAGATCGCGTCGACGGCGATGACGCCGATCGGCAGCGCCTCGGCGCGCTCGGCCCCGAGGTAGCCGACGCCGCGCTCGACGGTCAGGTCGAGCTCGATCGTGACGTCATCCGTGTCGAGCGTCATCAGGACGAGGTCCGGGTTGACGATCTCGACATCGGCCGACTCGGCGATGTCCGACGCCGTGACCGCGCCGGCGCCGCTCTTGATGAGGCGGAGCTGGACGGGATGGGCGGCGTAGCTCTTGAGGCGGAGCTTCTTGACGTTCAGGACGATCTGCGTGACGTCTTCCTTGACGCCCGGGATCGTCGAGAACTCCTGGTAGACGTCGCGGATCTGGAGGCTGGTGACCGCCGCGCCCTCGAGCGAGGACAGGAGGACGCGCCGCAGCGCGTTGCCGAGCGTGACGCCGTATCCGGCCTGCAGGGGGCCCGCCTCGTACTTGGCGTACGTGCCGGCTTCCTCGACTGGCTCGATCTGCGGGCTCTCGAGTTCGATCATGAGGGGCGGTTACCTCGAGTAGTACTCGACCACGAGCTGCTCGTTGAGATCGAGCGGCATCTGGTCGCGGCTGGGCGGGGTGACGACGGTCCCCGCGAGGGTGGCGGCATCGACGCGCAACCACTCCGGGGCCTGGTGATTGCGGAGGGTCTCCTTCGCGATCTTGAACGGCTCGCGGGTGCGGTGCGACTCGCGGACCGAGATCACGTCACCCGGCTTGAGCCGGTAGGACGAGATGTCGGTCGGCCGCCCGTTCACGGCGAAGTGGCCGTGGTTGACGAGCTGCCGGGCCTGGGCCCGGGAGGTCGCGAAGCCGAGCCGGTAGACGACGTTGTCCAGCCGGGTCTCGAGCGAGCGGAGCAGGTTCTCGCCGGTCACGCCGGGGCGGTTCTCGGCGTCGACGAAGTAGTTGCGGAACTGGCGCTCGAGGACGCCGTACGTGCGGCGGACCTTCTGCTTCTCGCGCAGCTGCAGGCCGTACTCGCCGACCTTGCGACGGCGGACGCCGTGCTGGCCGGGAGGGCTCGGGCGACGCTCGAAGGCGCACTTCTTGGAATAGCAGCGGCTGCCCTTCAGGAAGAGCTTGGCGCCTTCCCGGCGGCAGAGGCGGCAGACGGATTCGGTGTAACGGGCCATGGGTCCTCGGGGCTCAGACTCGGCGCCGCTTGGGCGGGCGGCAGCCGTTGTGCGGGATGGGCGTGACGTCGGTGATGGCGCTGACTTCGAGGCCGGCTGCCTGCAGCGAGCGGATGGCCTGCTCGCGACCGGCGCCCGGACCCTTCACGTAGACCTCGACCTGGCGCATGCCGTGCTCCATCGCGCGGCGCGCGGCGCCGTCAGCCGAGAGGGCCGCGGCGTACGGGGTGCTCTTGCGGGAGCCCTTGAAGCCGGCGACGCCGGCGGAGCCCCAGCTGATGACCGCCCCGTTGAGGTCGGTGATCGTGATGATCGTGTTGTTGAACGTGGCCTGGATGTGGACGTGCCCCTGGGGGACGTTCTTCTTCTCCCGCCGGCGCTGCTTGACCGCCTTCTTGCGTTCCGCCATGCCTGGTCAGCCCCTCGCTACTTCTTGCGCCGGACGCCGACGGTCTTCTTCGGACCGCGACGCTGGCGAGCGTTCGTCTTGGTGCGCTGGCCACGGACCGGCAGGTTGCGCCGATGGCGCAGGCCGCGGTACGACCCGATCTCGGTCAGGCGCTTGATGTTGAGCGCCACCTCGCGGCGAAGGTCGCCCTCGACCTTGTAGCGGCGGTCGATCAGCTCGCGCAGCCGGTTGACCTGCTCCTCGGTGAGGTCCCGCACCCGGGTGTCCGGGTTGATGTTCGTCTGGGCCAGGATCTTCTGGCTGGTGGGCAGGCCGATCCCGAACACGTAGGTGAGTGCGACCTCCACGCGCTTCTCGCGTGGGATGTCGACGCCGGCGATGCGTGCCATCGGTTACCCCTGCCGCTGCTTGTGCTTGGGATTGGTGCAGATGACCATCACGGTGCCGTGGCGACGGATGACCTTGCAGTTGTCGCAGCGCGCCTTGACGGAGGCTCTGACTTTCAACGGATCCTCGGGTTTCTGGTTTCGGGGTGGCTTACTTGAGTCGGTAGGTGATGCGGCCGCGCGTCAGGTCGTACGGTGACAACTCGACGCGGACGCGATCACCGGGCAGGATCCGGATGAAGTTCATCCGCAGCTTGCCGCTGATGTGGGCGAGCACCCGGTGGCCATTCTCCAGTTCGATGGCGAACATCGTGTTCGGGAGCGGCTCGATGACCGTCCCTTCCACTTCGATCGCATCTTTCTTGGCCACAGGCTACGTGCTTCCCTTTCTCACGCGCAGTGTCGGCCCGGTCGGGCCGACACACGAACGCGTAGCGTATCAAACATGGCGAGTCCCGGCAACCGTCGGGTCATGCGACCGTCAGGATCTGCGGACCCTTCTCCGTGATGGCGATGGAGTGCTCGAAGTGGGCGGCGAGCGAGCCGTCGCGGGTCGCGACGGTCCAGTCGTCGGCGAGGACGTGCGCCTCGTGGCGGCCGAGCGTGAACATCGGCTCGATCGCCAGGCACAGCCCGACCTCGAGCTTGCGGCCCGGTCGCCCGGTGCGGAAGTTGGGGACCTGCGGCTCCTCGTGCATCTCGGTGCCGATCCCGTGCCCGACGAACTGGCGGATGATGCCGTAGCCCTTCGGCAGGGCCACGTCCTCCACCGCCGCCGAGATGTCCTCGATGTGGTTGCCCGGGACGGCCGCGGCGATGCCGGCCATCATGGCGGCCCGGGTCGCGTCGATCAGCTCGGCCACGGCCGCCGGCGGCTCGCCGACGAAGAAGGTCCGGGCGGCGTCGCCGTGCCAGCCGTCCACGATGGCCCCGGCGTCGACCGAGACGATCTGGCCGTCGCGCAGGGTCCTCGAGCCCGGGATCCCGTGGACGATCTCGTCGTCGATCGAGATGCAGACCGTGGCCGGGAACGGCCGCCGCGGGTTGATCCCGGGGTAGCCCTTGAAGGACGCGACCGCGCCGGAACGGGCGATGTGGTCCTCGGCGATGCGGTCCAGGTCGGCGGTCGAGACGCCCGGCCGGATCTCCGCCTCGATGAGGTCGAGGATCTCGCCGACCACGCGCCCGGCGCGGCGCATGCGATCGATCTCGGCCTGGGACTTGCGGGTGACCACGGTCAGGCGCCCTTGCGCCGCGCCGTCGAGGGCCGCGACGAGCCCGGCGGTCGTGCCGGCGATGCCCACCGTGCCGTCGACGGTCTCGAGGACGCCGCGGCGGCGGTAGTGGTCCACGACCTCGAGGAGCGGCGGGACCTGCTGGTCCATGCGGGCGCGGACGGTCACCTCGGCGTCGTCCGCGCGCTGGCGGAGGGCCGACCCGTCGAGGTCGCAGATGCCCTCGACCTTCGGCGGGTTCGAGGCCAGGTTGTAGACGTGGCCGTTGGCCGCGCAGATGCGTCGGTTCGCCATGCGCTGGACCAGGGCCTCGAGCGGGACGTCGATGTAGAGCGCCCGGTCGACGCGGCGGCCCTCGGCCTCCAGCGCGTCGTCGAGCGCCCTGGCCTGGACCTCGGTCCGCGGGAACCCGTCGAGGATCGCGCCGTCCAGCGCGTCGGGGGCATGGAGCCGGTCCAGGAAGACGCGGACGATCGTCTCGTCGGGGACCAGCTGGCCGCGGCTCATGTAGCGGTCCGCCTCGCGGCCCAGGGCCGTCCCGGCCGCGACGGCGGCGCGCAGGAGGTCGCCCGATGCCAGCACCGGGACCCCGAGTCGAGCGGCGAGAGCCGGGGCCTGGGTGCCCTTGCCGGCACCGGGAGCTCCCAGCAGGACGACGACCATCATGGCCGAGGGCGGCGGACCCCGTCGGCGCCGCACGTGGCGCGCGCGATGGTCAGGGCGGTCATCGGATGAAGCCTTCGTAGTTGCGCATCATCAGCTGCGCCTCGATCTGCTTCATCGTCTCGACCACGACGGACACGACGATGAGCAGGCTGGTGCCGCCGAGGCCGAGCGTGGCGAGGTCGGGCAGCGCGAGCGCGAGGAGCGACGGCGAGACCGCGACGATCGCGAGGAACAGCGCGCCGGCGAAGGTGATCCGCGTCACGACCCGGGCAAGGTAGTCCTGGGTCGGACGGCCGGGCCGGATGCCCGGGATGAACCCGCCGTTCTTGCGCAGCTGCTCGGCGGTCTCGTCCGGCTTGAACGTGAAGGCCGTGTAGAAGTACGTGAAGCCCATCGTGAGCAGGAAGTACATGAGGATGTAGATCGGCGAGCGCGGGTTGAAGAAGTTCACGATCCATGTCGCGATGTCGCGGACGATCGGGATCTCCGAGCTCGTGAAGTACGACGCGAGCTGCTGCGGGAACAGCAGGATGCTGACCGCGAAGATGATCGGGATGACGCCGGCCTGGTTGACCCGCAGCGGCAGGAACGTCTGGCCGCCCTGGTACATCCGCCGGCCGCGCACGCGGCTGGCGTACTGGATCGGGATCCGGCGCTGGCCTTCCTGGATGTAGATGATCACGGTGACCGCCGCGATGGCCAGGACGCCCAGCAGCACGAACGCGGCGACGTTGGGGTTCACGAGGAACCCGTTGATCGCCGACGGCGCGCGGCTGACGATGCCGGCGAAGATGATGAAGCTGATGCCGTTGCCGATGCCCCGCTCGGTGATGAGCTCGCCGATCCACATCAGGGCGATGGCCCCGGCGGTCAGCGTGGCGATCTGGGTCAGGGTCGTGAAGCTGGCGAGGTCGAACCCGCCGGTCAGGACGCCCCGCGCGTTGAGGAGCGCGAGGAACCCGTAGGCCTGCAGGATCGCCATCGGGACCGTGAGGTAGCGGGTGTACTGGTTGATCTTGTTGCGGCCGTACTCACCCTCGCGGCTGAGCGCCTGCAGCGAGGGGACCACGCCCTGCATCAGCTGCATGATGATCGAGGAGTTGATGTAGGGGTTCATCCCCAGCGCCACCACCGAGAACGTCGCCAATCCGCCGCCCGAGAACAGGTCGAGCAGCCCGAACAGCGGGTTCTGGTCCACGAACTGCGCGAGCTCGGCCTTGTTGATGCCCGGGACCGGCACGGCCGCGAGCAGGCGGAAGACGATCAGCAGTCCGAGGACATACAGGATCCGGCGCCGGATGTCCGGCGCCCGGAAGGCGTTCAGCAGGGATTCGAACACGGGTCAGGCGTCGCCGGCAGGGGTCTCCGCGTCATCGGACGCGGTGGCGGGCTCGTCGGCGGGTGCTTCGTCGGGAGCCGCGGTCGCGTCGGCCTTGGCCGCCTTGGCGCGGGGCGCCTTGGCCGGCTTGGCGGCCTTCGCGGCGGTGGCCTTGGCCGGCTTGGCGGTCGTCACCTCGGCCGTGTCGGCCTCGGCCGTGTCCGGCTCGGCCGTCGCGGCTTCGGGCTCGGCGGTGGCCGTCCGCCTCGACGGCCTCGGATGCGGGCGCGTCGTCGTCGGCCTTGCGCCTTCGCCTCGGCCTTCGGGGCGTCCGGCTTGCGGCCGGCGGCCTTCGGCTCGCGGCCGAGGGCCGGCATGGCCGTGGTCGGGACCTCGAGCACGTTGACCGATCCGCCGGCCGCTTCGATCTTGGTCCGGGCCGACGCGGTGAACGCGTCCGCGACCACGAAGAGCGGCACGGACAGGTCGCCGGCGCCGAGGATCTTGAGGGGCTTGTCGAGCGTCCGCACGAGGCCGACCGCCCGCAGGATGTCCTGGTTGATCGTGATCGGGGCCTCGGCGGCCTTGCCCTTGGCGCCCTTGGGCGCCTCGACCTCGAACGCGCCGCGGTCCGCGAGCGCGCCGATGGCGCCGACGTTCACGATCTCGTATTCGATCTTGAAGCGGTTCTTGAAGCCGCGCAGCTTCGGGATGCGCATGTGCAGCGGGGTCTGGCCGCCCTCGAACCAGGGCGGGATCGAGCCGCCGGCACGGGCCTTCTGGCCCTTCGTGCCGCGGCCGGCCGTCTTGCCCTTGCCGGCCGCGATGCCGCGCCCGACGCGCATGCGCGCCTTGTTGGACCCCTCCGGCGGGCGGAGGTCGTGAAGCTTCATGCCTTCTCCTGGGCGTCGGCCTCGGTCACGTCCTCGACGGTGACGAGGAATCGGACCTGGCGGACCATCCCGCGCGTCGCCGCGTTGTCGGTGATGACGCTGGTGCTGCCGATGCCATGCAGCCCGAGCGCGCGGATGGTCGCCCGGTTCCGCGCGATGTGGCTGATCTCACTCTTGACCTGGGTGACCTTGATCTTGGCGGCCATCAGCGCACCTCCGCGGTGGCCGGCGTGGGTGCCGGCTGGCCGGAGATGCGGCTGTAGAGGCGGACGCCGCGCCGCGCGCTCAGCTCCTCGGCCGAGTGCAGCGAGCGGAGGGCCTCGATGGTCGCCCGGGTCACGTTGACCGGGTTGGTCGAGCCGTAGGTCTTGGACAGGATGTCGCGGACGCCCGCGGCCTCCAGGACGGCGCGCACGGAGCCGCCGGCGATGACGCCGGTCCCCTGCGACGCCGGCTTGAGCATGACCCGGCTCGCGCCGAACTCGACCCGGATCTCGTGGGGGATGGTCGTGCCGACCATCGGGATGCGGATCAGGTTCTTCTTTGCGTCCTCGACACCCTTGCGGATCGCCTCGGGCACCTCGCCGGCCTTGCCGAGCCCGGCTCCGACGTGGCCCGCGCCGTCACCGACGACGACGACCGCGCTGAAGCTGAACCGCCGGCCGCCCTTGACGACCTTGGCGACTCGGTTGATCTGGACGACGCGCTCCTCGAGCGCGAGCTTGGATGGGTCGATGCGTGCCACGGGGCTCCCTTCCGATCAGAACTCGAGGCCGGCTTCGCGGGCGGCATCGGCGAGCGACTTGATCCGCCCGTGGTACCGGAACCCGGCTCGATCGAACACGACCCGCTCGACGCCGGCGGCCTTGGCCCGCTGCGCGATGAGCTTGCCGACCGAGGCGGCCTCCTGCGACTTCGTCTCCTTGGAGCCGCGAAGCTCCTTCTCGACGGTCGAGGCGGCAGCCAGCGTTCGGCCCGACGTGTCGTCGATGACCTGCGCGTAGATGTGGTTGATGCTGCGGAACACCGCGAGGCGCGGCCGCGAGTCGGTCCCCTCCAGGTGGAGGCGGATCCGCTCATGGCGCTTGCGTCGCGCGGCGCTGCGGGTGGCGACCTGCGTCATCGCGTTCGTTCCTTCTCGATGGACCGGCTCACTTCTTGCCGCCGATCTTGCCGGCCTTGCCGGCCTTGCGGCGGACCTGCTCGCCGGCGTAGCGGACACCCTTGCCCTTGTAGGGCTCGGGCTTGCGCGTGGCGCGGACGGTGGCCGCGATCTGGCCGACCAGCTCCTTGTCGATGCCCACGACCGCCAGGCGGGTGGGGCTCTCGACCTCGAAGCTGATGCCCTCGGGCGGGTCGATCTCGATCGGGTGGCTGTAGCCCAGGTTGAGCTGGAGCTTGCGGCCGTTGAGCGCGGCTCGATAGCCGACGCCCGTGATCTCGAGGCCCTTCCGATAGCCGTCGCTGACCCCGATCACCATGTTGTTGATGAGGGTCCGCGTGAGGCCGTGGAGCTGCTTGTGGGTCTTCTGCTCGGTCGGGCGGGTGACCACGACGGTGGCCTCCTCCCGGGTGATGGACATGTCGGGGTGGAGCGACCGGCTGAGGGTCCCCTTGGGGCCCTTGACCGTGACGTTCCGCCCGTCGATGGTCACGTCGACCGAGGCGGGGACGGCGATGGGGAGGCGTCCGATACGTGACATCTGTCGCCTACCAGACGAAGGCCAGGACTTCGCCGCCCAGCTGCGCCTGACGCGCCTGCTGGCCGGTCATGATCCCCTGGCTCGTGCTGACGATGACGATGCCCAGGCCGCCGAGCACGCGCGGGATGTCCGTCTTGCGGGCGTAGACCCGCAGGCCGGGCTTGCTGATGCGCTTGAGGCCCGAGACGACCGGGACCTTCCCGTCGACGTACTTGAGCGTCAGGCGGAGGACCGCGGCGCTGCCGTCCTGCTCCTCGGCCACGTCGGCGATGAAGCCTTCGGCCTTGAGGATGCGGGCGATCTCGCGCTTGGTCCGGGACGCGGGCACCACGACCTCGGCGTGCCGGGCGCGCGAGGCGTTCCGGACGCGAGTGAGCATGTCCGCGATCGGGTCGGAGATGTTCATCGGTTCCCTACCAGCTCGACTTGGTGACGCCCGGCAGCTCGCCGCGGAGCGCACGCTCGCGGAAGCAGATGCGGCACAGGGCGAAACGGCGCATGAAGGCGCGCGGCCGACCGCACACGTAGCAGCGGTGGTAGCCGCTGACCTTGTGCTTGGGGGTGCGCTTCGCCTTGGCGATCAACGATTTCTTGGCCATGTGACTCCCTCCCCGCGCCTACGAGGCGAAGGGCATGCCGAGGAGTTCAAGAAGCTTCTTGGACTCCTCGTCGGTCTTCGCCGTCGTCACGATGCTGATCTCCAGCCCGCGGAGACGGTCCACCTTGTCGTAGTCGATCTCGGGGAACGCGAGCTGCTCGCGCATCCCGAGCGAATAGTTGCCCCGCCCGTCGAACGACTTGCCCGGGATGCCCCGGAAGTCGCGGATGCGCGGCAGGGCGAGCGTGGTCAGCCGGTCCATGAAGTCCCACATCCGCTCGCCGCGGAGGGTGACCTTGGCCCCGATCGAGTTGCCCGTCCGCACGCGGAACTGGGCGATCGAGCGCTTGGCCTTGGTGACGATCGGCTTCTGCCCGGTGATGGTCGCCAGGTCGCCCACGGCGGCATCCAGCGCCTTCGCGTTGGTCAGCGCCTCGCCGAGGCCGATGTTGACGACGATCTTGTCGAGGCCGGGCACCTGGTTGGGGTTGGCGTACTCGAACTGCTTCTGGAGCGCCGGCACGACTTCCGCCTTGTAGCGCTCCTGGAGGCGGCTGGTCACGACTTCACCTCGAGCTGCTCCCCGCAGTTCCCGCAGACGCGGACCCGGCGGCCGGTGTCGAGCACGGCGTGCTTGATCCGGGTGGGGTTGTGGCAGCTGCCGCAGACGACCATGACCCGGCCGATCGGCACGGGCTGGGCGATGTCCATGATGCCGCCGGCCTGGACCTTGGGCATCCGGTCGTTCGCGCTCGACGACTGGCTCGGCTTGGTGTGCCGCTTGGCGATGTTGAGCCCTTCGACGACCACGCCGACCCCGCCCTTGGACGTGCCGCGCCGGTACTGGCTGCGGACGCGCCCGGCCGGCTCGCGCCGGATGATGCGGTCGACCTTGCCACGCTTGCCGGCGTCCTTGCCGGCGAGGATGACCACGGTGTCGCCCTTGCGGATCTCGGGCACCTTCGTGCCGCGCGTGGAGGTGGCCATCACAGGACCTCCGGGGCGAGCGAGACGATCTTCATGTAGTTGCGGTCGCGCAGCTCGCGCGCCACCGGCCCGAAGATCCGGGTGCCACGCGGGTTGCCCTGGTTGTTGATGAGCACGGCGGCGTTCTCGTCGAAGCGGATGTAGCTGCCGTCCGGACGGCCGTACTCCTTGGCGGTGCGGACCACCACGGCACGGACCACGTCGCCCTTCTTGACGGCGGCGTTGGGGATGGCCTGCTTGACGCTGGCGACGATGACGTCGCCGACGCCGGCCTCGGTCTTGAGCGAGCGGCCCATCACCCGGATGCACTGGATCGTGCGGGCCCCGGTGTTGTCCGCCACCTTGAGACGGGTCTGCGACTGGATCACGACGCGGACTCCCCCGCCCCGGCGTCGGCCGCGACGGCCTCGGCGGTCGCGGCGTCGGCATCGGCGCTCTCGGCGTCGGCCTCGGCATGCACGCGGCCCGGATGGGCGGCCGAGTGGATGGCCTCGGTGGTCTCGGTCTCCTCGGCGATCAGGTCGAGGGGCGTGCCGTGCTCACCGGCGCGCGCGAGCACGCTGACGAGCCGCCAGCGCTTCGTGGCCGAGAGCGGGCGCGACTCCTCGATGAGGACGGTGTCGCCGATCTTGGCGTCGTTCGTCTCGTCATGCGCCTTGAACTTGGTGCTCAAGCGGATGACCCGCTTGTACAGCCGATGGCGCGTGAGGCGCTCGACGGACACGACGATCGTCTTGTCCATCTTGTCGCTGACCACGCGTCCGACCTTCGTCTTCCGCTTGCCGTCCACTCGGGTGTCTGCTCCTGTCATCGCGTGATCTCCCTCACGCCGTCTTGCCGAGCTTGCGCTCGCGCTGGACGGTCAGGATCCGCGCGATCGTTCGCCGCGTCTGCGGGATCGTGCTGAAGTCCTTCAATTGCCTGGTCGAGAGCGCGAAGCGCGCGCCCCAGAGGTCCTGCTTCGCGTCGCGAAGCGCGGTCTCGAGCTCCGCGTCGGAGAGGGCGCGGACCTTGTCGATGTCCATCACGCCTCCTTCGCCCCGTCCCGGACGACCACGCGCGTGGCGACGGGCAGCTTGTGGCTGGCGAGGCGCATGGCCTCGATCGCCGAGTCATGGTCGACGCCGGCCATCTCGAACAGGATCCGCCCGGGCTTGACGACCGCGACCCAATGGTCGGGGGCGCCCTTGCCCGAGCCCATCCGGGTCTCGGCCGGCTTCTTGGTCGCGGGCTTGTCGGGGAAGATCCGGATCCAGATCTTGCCGCCGCGCTTGACCGAGCGGGTCATCGCGCGTCGGGCCGCCTCGATCTGGCGGCTGGTGATCCAGGCCGGTTCCTGCGTGGCCAGGCCGTACTCGCCGAACGCGACCGTGTGGCCGCCCTTGGCGACGCCGGACATCCGGCCGCGCATGACCTTGCGGTGCTTGACCCGCTTCGGCATCAGCATGGTCAGACCCCCGTCCCGGCCGGTGCCGGCACGTTCAGGTCGCGGGCGGGCACGCGCTCGGGCGCGATGTCGCCGCGGTAGATCCAGACCTTGACGCCGATGCGGCCGTAGGTCGTGTGGGCGTGGACCTGGCCGTAGCTGATGTCGGCCCGAAGGGTCCCCAGCGGGATGCGCCCTTCCTTGTCCCACTCGCGACGGCCCATCTCCGAGCCGCCGAGGCGGCCGGCGACGGCGATCTTGACGCCCTTCGCCCCGGCCTTCATCGAGCGCTGGATGGCCTGCTTCATCGCCTTCTTGAAGGCGATGCGGCGGCTCAGCTGGCCGGCGATGTTCATGGCCACGAGGTAGGCGTCGAGCTCGGGCTGGCGGATCTCCTTGATCTCCAGCTTGACCTTGCGGTCGGTGAGCGCGCCGACCTGCTGACGCAGGATCTCGACGTTCGCGCCGCCCTTGCCGATGACGATCCCCGGCTTGGCCGTGTGGATCGTGACCGTCACGTGGTTGATGCCGCGCTCCACCTCGACGCCGCTGACGCTGGCGTTGGCCAGGCGGCGGTCGATCAGCTGGCGGATCGCGATGTCCTCCTTGAGCGAGGACGTGTATTCCTTGTTATCCGCATACCACTTCGCGGTCCAGGTGCGCGAGACACCGAGGCGGAAGCCGTATGGATGGACCTTGTGTCCCATGTCAGGCCTCCTGGTCCGCGACGACGATGGTGATGTGGGTCATGGGCTTGTGGATGGGGAACGCGCGACCCTGCGCTCTCGGGCGGAAGCGCTTGATCGTCGGGCCCTCATCGGCGACGGCGTCGAGGACGATGAGGTCCTCGGCCGACAGGTTGTGGTTGTTCTCGGCGTTCGCGGTCGCGCTGTGGAGCACGCGCGCGACGTCCTTGGCGGCGTACTGCGGCATGAACTTCAGCAATGCCGCAGCCTCCTCGACGGGCTTGCCCTTGATGGCCGTCGTGACCAGTCGGGCCTTGCGGGTCGAGCCGCGAAGGTACTTGGCGGTAGCGGAAACACGCACGGTCTGGTCGCTCCTACTTCAGCGCCAGCGACCGCTCGGTGTGCTTGCCATGCCCGCGGTAGTTGCGGGTGGGGCTGAACTCACCGAGGCGATGTCCGACCATGTTCTCGGTCACGTAGACCGGGACGTGCTTCTTGCCGTTGTAGACGGCGATGGTGTGGCCGATGAACGTCGGGAAGATCACCGACGCGCGCGACCAGGTCTTGACGACCTTCTTCTCGTTGCGCTTGTTCATCTCCTCGATGCGGCCGAGGAGTCGGGCCTCCACGAAGGGGCCCTTCTTGATGGAACGGGACATCGGCTCCTACCTCCCCGCTACTTGCGATGCCGTGACCGGACGATGAGACGTCCGGTCGTCTTCGACCGCCGGGTGCGATAGCCCATGGCGGGCTTGCCCCACGGGGTCTTGGGCGGCATCCCGGTCGGGGACTTGCCCTCACCACCGCCGTGCGGATGGTCACGCGGATTCATGACGACGCCTCGGACCTCCGGCCGCTGGCCGAGGTGCCGGGCGCGGCCGGCCTTGCCGAGGTTCTGGTTCTCGTGGTCGAGGTTGCTCACCTGGCCCACGGTGGCCATGCACTTGATGCTGACGCGGCGGACCTCGCCCGACGGCAGGCGGACCTGGGCGTACTCGCCTTCCTTGGCGAGCAGCTGGGCCGAGGTGCCGGCGGAGCGCACGATCTGACCGCCCTTGCCGGGGATCAGCTCGATGTTGTGGATCGTCGTGCCGAGCGGGATGTTCGAGATCGGCAGCGCGTTGCCCAGCCGCGCCTCGGCATCCGGGCCGGCGACGACGACGTCACCCACCTTCATGCCGTGGGGCAGGAGCATGTAGCGCTTCTCGCCGTCGCGGTAGTGGAGCAGGCCGATCCGCGCGGAGCGGTTCGGGTCGTACTCGATGGTCGCGAGCCGCGCGGGCACGCCGACCTTGTTCCGCTTGAAGTCGATGATGCGGTAGTGCTGCTTCTCGCCGCCGCCGCGATGGCGGACCGTGAGGCGCCCGGCGTTGTTGCGCCCGGACCCGCGGATCTGCTTCTCGAGCAGGGGCTTGTGCGGCTCCTTGGTGGTGATCTCCTCGAAGGTCGAGCGAGTCATCTGCCGGAGCCCCGGCGAGGTGGCCTTGTAGCTGCGAAGCGGCATCGTCAGACCCCCTCGAAGAATTCGATCTTCTGGCCGGGGGCCAGCGTGACGATGGCCTTGCGCCAGGGCGTGGTGTGGCCGACGATGCGGCCCCGCTTGGTCCCGCGGCGCTTCTCCTTGGCCTTCGTGGTCAGGACGTTGACCGCGATGACCGTCACCTTCTCCTTCTTGTAGAGCTCCTCGATCGCCGCCTTGATCTGGATCTTGTTGGCGTCGTGGTGCACGGCGAAGGTGTACTTGCCCCGGCCGGACTCGTCGATGGACTTCTCGCTGATGACGGGGCGCAGGATGATCTCCGGCGCGGTCAGGACGCTCATGCGTAGACCTCCTGCATGCGAGCCAGGGAGGCCTCCTCGATGAGCACGACGTCGGCCTTCAGCAGGTCCACGACGTTGAGCGAGTCGGCGAGGATGACCTCGACCGTCGGCAGGTTGCGCGCCGAGAGCTCGAGCTTCTCGTCACGGGCCGGCGACACGACCAGCACGCGACCCGACGCCGACAGGGCGCCGAGCACCCCGGCGAGGTCGCGCGTCCGGATCGCGTCGAGCCCGAACGTGTCGATGACCTTGATGGCCTCGTCGCCGAACTTCGCGGTGAGCGCGCCACGAAGGGCGAGCCGCTTCATCTTGCGCGGCAGCCGCTGCTCGTACGAGCGCGGATGCGGGCCGAACACGGCGCCGCCGCCGCGGTAGTGCGGCGCGCTGACGGTGCCCTGGCGGGCGCGGCCGGTGCCCTTCTGGCGGTACGGCTTCTTGCCGCCGCCACGGACCTCGCCGCGGGTCTTGGTGTCGTGCGTGCCGGTCCGGCGACCGGCGAGCTGGGCGGTCACGACCTGGTGGAGGACGGCGGCATTGATCGGGGCCGCGAAGAGCTCGTCACTGAGCTCCACGCTGCCGACGGTCTTGCCGGTCTTGTCGTACAGGTTGGTCTGCGGCATCGCGTCAGGCCTTCTTCACGAGGATCAACGAGCCGCGCGCGCCGGGGAGGCTCCCCTTGACCAGCAGCAGGTTGCGATCGGTGTCGGCGCGCACGACGCGCACCTTCTTGATGGTGGTCCGCTCGTCGCCCATGTGGCCGGCCATCTTCAGGCCGCGGTAGACGCGGCCCGGGGTGGTGCCGGGGCCGATCGAGCCGGGCTCGCGATGGTGGTCGGAGCCGTGGGTCTTGGGACCGCGGTGGAAGTTGTGGCGCTTGATGTGGCCCGCGAAGCCCTTGCCCTTCGAGACGCCGGTCACGTCGACCTCGTCGCCGACGGCGAACAGGTCGCCGAGCGCGACGGTCTGGCCGACCTCGTACGCGCCGATGTCGTCCACCCGGAACTCGCGGATGGTGGCGACCTTGGGCAGGTCCTTGAGCTGGCCGGTCTCGGGCTTCGAGAGCTTCTTCGCCACCTCGGTGCCGAGCTGGACGGCCGTGTAGCCGTCCCGGTCCGTCGTGCGCAGGCGCGTGACGGTGTTGGGCTCGATGGAGACGACGGAGACGGCGACCATGGTGCCGTCGTCCTCGAAGACCTGGGTCATGCCGACCTTGCGGCCGATCAGTCCGATGTTGCCCATCACATCTTGATCTCGATGTCGACGCCAGCCGCCAGGCTGAGTCGCATCAGGGCGTCGACCGTCTTCGACGAGGGGTCCAGGATGTCCACGAGCCGCTTGTGGGTGCGGATCTCGAACTGCTCCCGGCTGTCCTTGTCGATGAACGGGGACCGCAGGACCGTGAACTTCTCGATGCGGGTCGGGAGCGGCACGGGGCCGACGACGTCCGCGCCGGTGCGCTGGGCCGTCTCGACGATCTGGGCCGCCGACTGATCGAGCAGTCGGTGATCGTAGGCCTTGAGGCGGATCCGGATCCGCTGCTTTGCCATCTCTTCCCTACTCGGTGATGGTGACGATGGCGCCGGCGCCGACGGTCCGGCCGCCCTCGCGGATGGCGAAGCGCTGGCCGACCTCGAGGGCGATCGGGGTGATCAGCTCGACGGTCATCTCGACGTTGTCGCCGGGCATGATCATCTCGGCCCCGTCGGGCAGCCCGATGGCCCCGGTCACGTCGGTGGTGCGCAGGTAGAACTGCGGCCGGTAGCCGTTGTAGAAGGGGGTGTGGCGGCCGCCCTCCTCCTTGGTCAGGACGTAGACCTGGGCGCTGAACTTGGTGTGCGGCTTGACCGAGCCCGGCTTGGCCAGGACCTGGCCGCGCTCGATCTCCTCGCGCTCGATGCCGCGGATGAGGCAGCCCACGTTGTCGCCGGCCTGGCCCTCGTCGAGCAGCTTCTTGAACATCTCGACGCCGGTGATGACGATCTTGCGGGTGGCCTTCACGCCGACCAGCTCGACCTCGTCGCCGACCTTGACGATGCCGCGCTCGATGCGCCCGGTGGCGACCGTGCCGCGGCCCTTGATGCCGAACACGTCCTCGACCGGCATGAGGAACGGCTTGTCGACCGCGCGCTCGGGGGTCGGGATGTAGCTGTCGACCGCGTCCATCAGCTCCTGGATGGGGGCGTAGGCCGGGTCCGAGCGCGTCGTCGCCGGCCTCCAGCGCCTTGAGCGCGGAGCCGCGGATGACCGGGATGTCGTCGCCCGGGAAGTTGTACTTGCTGAGCAGCTCGCGGACCTCGAGCTCGACCAGGTCGAGGAGCTCGGGGTCGTCGACCATGTCGACCTTGTTGAGGAAGACCACGATGTAGGGGACCTCGACCTGGCGGGCCAGCAGGATGTGCTCGCGGGTCTGGGGCATCGGCCCGTCGGTGGCGGCCACGACCAGGATGGCGCCGTCCATCTGGGCGGCCCCGGTGATCATGTTCTTGATGTAGTCCGCGTGCCCCGGGCAGTCGACGTGGGCGTAGTGGCGGGCGTCGGTCTCGTACTCGACGTGGGCGATGGCGATGGTGATCCCGCGCTCGCGCTCCTCGGGGGCGTTGTCGATCGAGTCGAAGGCGCGGTACTCCGCCTCGCCCTTCAGGGCGAGGTACTTGGTGATCGCCGCGGTCAGCGACGTCTTGCCGTGGTCGATGTGGCCGATCGTGCCGATGTTGACGTGCGGCTTGGTGCGCTCGAACTTCTTCTTGGCCATCTGGACTGCTCCCGGCTCTGCCTAGACCTTGGACTTCTGGACGAGTTCCGAGGCCAGGTTGCCCGGCACCTCGGCGTAGTGGCTGAATTCCATCGACGAGGTCGCACGACCCTGGGTCATGCTCCGCAGGTCGGTGACGTACCCGAACATCTGGGCGAGGGGCACGAACGCGCGGACGACCTGGGTCGACCCCCGCGACTCCATGCCCTCGATCTGGCCGCGGCGGCTGTTGAGGTCGCCGATGACGTCGCCCATGAACTCCTCGGGCATGAGGACCTCGACCTTCATGATCGGCTCGAGGATCGCCGGATCGGCCTTGGAGAAGGCGTCCTTGATCGCCATCGAACCGGCGATCTTGAAGGCCATCTCCGAGGAGTCGACGTCGTGGAAGGACCCGTCGAAGAGGGTCACCTTGACGTCGACGACCGGGAAGCCGGCGTAGATGCCCGTGGCGAGCGTCTCGCGGATGCCCTGGTCGACCGGCTTGATGTACTCGCGGGGGATGGTCCCGCCGACGATCTTGTCGATGAACTCGTAGCCGGCGCCCTTCTCGGCGGGCTCCAGCTTGATGACCGCGTGGCCGTACTGGCCCTTGCCGCCGGTCTGGCGGATGAAGCGGCCGTTGCCCTCGGCGGCGCGGCGGATGGTCTCGCGGTAGGAGACCTGCGGCTTGCCGATGTTCGCGGCGACCTTGAACTCGCGGACCATCCGGTCGACGAGGACGTCGAGGTGCAGCTCGCCCATGCCGGCGATGAGGGTCTCCGACGTCTCCGGGTCCGTGTGGACGCGGAAGGTCGGGTCCTCCTCGGACAGGCGCTGCAGGGCGAGCGCGAGCTTGTCCTGGTCGGCCTTCGTCTTCGGCTCGATCTTCACCTCGATGACCGGCTCGGGGAAGGTCATCGACTCGAGGATGATCTGGTGGTCGGGATCGGTCAGGGTGTCACCGGTGTAGGTGTCCTTCAGCCCGACGGCCGCGGCGATGTCGCCCGCGTAGACCTCGTCGATCTCCTCGCGGTGGTTGGCGTGCATCTGGAGGATGCGCCCGATGCGCTCCTTCTTGCCCTTGACCGGGTTCATCACGTAGGAGCCGGCCTTGAGCGTGCCCGAGTAGACCCGGAAGAACGCCAGCTTGCCGACGAACGGGTCCGCGGCGATCTTGAAGGCCAGCGCGCTGAAGGGCTCCTTGTCGTCCGGGGTGCGGATGATGTCGGCGCCGGTGCGCGGGTCGAGGCCGATCATCGGGGGCACGTCGAGCGGCGACGGCAGGAAGTCGATGACCGCGTCGAGCATCTTCTGGATGCCCTTGTTCTTGAGCGCCGAGCCGGTGAGGACCGGGATGATCCGGGTGGTCAGGGTCCCGAGACGCAGGCCGTGCTTGATCTCGTCGACCGTGAACTCCTCGCCCTCGAGGTACTTGTGGGTCAGCGCGTCGTCCATCTCGGCGACGGCCTCGATCATGGTGTGGCGGTGCTTCTCGGCCTCGGCCCGCAGCTCCTCGGGGATCTCGACGACGTCGATCTGGTTGCCGAGGTCGTCGCGGTAGTAGACGGCCTTCATCTCGACCAGGTCGATGACGCCCTGGAACTGGTCCTCGCGGCCGATCGGGATCTGGATCGGCACGGCGTTGGCGCCGAGGCGGTCCTTGATCGAGGCGACGCCGCGCCAGAAGTCCGCGCCGGTGCGGTCGAGCTTGTTGATGAAGCAGAAGCGGGGCACGCCGTAGCGGTCCGCCTGGCGCCAGACGGTCTCGGACTGCGGCTCGACGCCGGCCACGCCGTCGAAGACGACGACCGCGCCGTCGAGCACGCGCAGGCTGCGCTCGACCTCGACGGTGAAGTCCACGTGCCCGGGCGTATCGATGATGTTGATGCGATGATCGCCCCAGAACGCGGTGGTCGCGGCGGCCGTGATGGTGATGCCGCGCTCCTGCTCCTGCGGCATCCAGTCCATCGTGGCCGCGCCCTCATGGACCTCACCGATCTTGTAGATCTTCTTCGTATAGAAAAGGATCCGCTCGGTGACCGTGGTCTTCCCAGCGTCGATATGCGCGATGATCCCGATGTTCCGCGTCTTCGCGAGCGGAACCTGCCGTGCCACGGTGCTTATGCTCCCCGAGCTACCACTTGAAATGGCTGAACGCCTTGTTGGCGTCCGCCATCTTGTGCGTGTCTTCGCGACGCTTGACCGCCGCGCCGAGGCCGTTCATGGCATCGACGAACTCGGCGGCGAGCTTCTCGCTCATGCTCTTGCCGTTGCGCTTGCGGGCCGCCTGGACGAGCCAGCGGACCCCGAGCGACATGCGGCGATCGCCCCGGATCTCGACCGGGACCTGATAGGTGGCGCCGCCGACGCGGCGCGGCTTGACTTCGATGATCGGCGTCGCGTTGCGCATCGCCGCCTCGAGGATCTCGAGGCCGGGGCGCGCGGCCTGGGCCTCGGCGCGGGCCAGCGCCTGGCGCAGGATCCGCTCGGCCAGGTTCTGCTTGCCGCCCTTCATCAGCTTCGCGGAGAAGCGCGCGGTCAGGCGGTTGGCCGGGATGGTCTCGTACTTCGACTTGCGCGGGATGCTCGTTCGGCGCGGCATGTCAGCGGGCCCCCGGCTTCGCGGTGGCCTTCGCGCCGTACTTGCTGCGACCCTGCTTGCGGTCGCGCACGCCGGCCGCGTCGAGCGTGCCGCGGATGATGTGGTACTTGACCGAGGGGAGGTCCTTCACGCGGCCGCCGCGGACCAGGACGACCGAGTGCTCCTGGAGGTTATGGCCGATGCCCGGGATGTAGGCCGTGACCTCCATCTGGTTGGTCAGCCGCACGCGCGCGATCTTGCGCAGCGCCGAGTTCGGCTTCTTGGGCGTCATCGTCCGGACCTGCAGGCAGACACCCCGCTTCTGGGGGGCGCCGGGGATGGGTACCTGGCGCTGCCGCAGGCTGTTCCAGTTCTTGCGCATCGCCGGCGCCTTGATCTTGGAGATCTTGCGCTGGCGACCGTGTCGCACGAGCTGGCTGATCGTCGGCACGAAAACGCTGCTCCTCTCGTCGAGATGATCGGGTCACGGTCGTCGCCGACCGGCCGGTCCGGTGAGGCACGATCGCCTGGGGGCGACCGGCGGGGACCGGTTCAGGATGGAAGACTGGTGTGGTCAGGTGGTCTGCGGCGCGCACGCCGCTGGCGGACCCCTCCCGAGGCCACGAAGGCGGAGTCTATCAGCGGCTCGCTGAGCGTGTCAAACGCTCGGCGGGCCGCCCCGAGGGCCCCGGCGGGACCCCCGGACCGGTCGCTGGATCAGTCCTTGGAGCCGTCCTCGGCAGGGGCGTCCGTGCCGCCGGCGACGAAGGCTGCGACACCCTCCTCGTCATCGGCCGCGGTCGCCTCGCCATCGGCGGGCAGGAACGGGTTGGCGAAGTCGGACTCGTCGTCCGCGCCGCCGGCGATGGTCGCCGCCAGCACGAGCTCCGTGGCCTCCTCGTCGGGCGCCCGGCCCTCCCCGTCCTCGAGGAACGGGTTGTACTCGGAGCCGAGATCGTCGAGCGACTCGCCGGCGAGCGCCTCGAGGGCGGCCCGTCGCTCGCGCTCCTTGCGCGCGGCCACGTTGGCCGGCGCCCCGGTCCCGGCCGGGATGAGCTTGCCGATGATCACGTTCTCCTTGAGCCCGATCAGGTGGTCCTTGGCGCCGTTGATGGCGGCCTCGGTCAGCACCCGGGTGGTCTCCTGGAAGGACGCGGCGGCGAGGAAGCTCGAGGTGTTCAGCGAGGCCTTGGTGACCCCGAGCAGGACGGTCTGGGCCGTGGCCGGCTCGCCGCCCTCGGCGAGGACCCGGTTGTTGTGCTCCTCGAACTCGAGGCGGTCCACCAGCTCGGTCGGCAGCAGGTCGACGTCGCCCGGCTGGTCGATGCGGACCTTGCGGAGCATCTGCCGGACGATGATCTCGATGTGCTTGTCGTTGATGGTGACGCCCTGGCTCCGGTAGACCTTCTGGACCTCCTTCACCAGGTAGCGCTGGACGGCGTCCTTGCCCCGGGTGTCGAGGTACTCCTGCGGGTTGATCGGGCCATCGGTGATGGCGTCGCCCGCCCGGATCTCCGAGCCGTTGTCGACGAGGATCTTGGCGTTGTGGGGGATGAGGTACTCGCGCTCGACGACGTCCTCGGCACGGACGACGAGGCCGTCCTTCTCCTTGACGAGGAAGCCGGCGACCGGCGAGGTGACGTCGGTCGTGGCGCCGTCCTCCTCGTGGCGGGCGATGGCCTGCCCGAGCGTGACGACGTCACCGGGCGCGGCGAGCAGCTCCGCCTTGGGCGGCAGGATCAGCGACGTGTCGTAGACCTCGGTCGAGATGACCTTGACCTTGGTCGGCCCGTCGCCGCGGATGATCTCCACGATGCCGTCGATGTGGCTGATCTCGGCCTTGCCCTTGGGGATGCGGGCCTCGAACAGCTCCTCGACGCGCGGGAGGCCGGCCGTGATGTCCAGCCCGGCGACGCCGCCCGTGTGGAACGTGCGCATCGTCAGCTGGGTGCCCGGCTCGCCGATGGACTGGGCGGCGATGATGCCGACCGCCTCGCCCGAGCCGACCATCTCGCCGGTGGCGAGGTTGCGGCCGTAGCACGCCCGGCAGACGCCGTAGCGGGCCTCGCAGGTGAGCGGTGAGCGGACCAGCGCCTCGTCGACCCCGGCCTCGTCGATGCGGGCCGCGATCTCCTCGCTGATCATCTCGTTGCGCTCGACGAGGTACGTCGGGTCCTCGCCCTTCTTGGTCTTGACCGTCGGGTCGGGCAGCGAGGCCGCCGCGAGCCGGCCGACGAGGCGGCGCTGGAAGGCGTCGCGCTCCTCGCTCGATTCGCTGCGGATGATCCAGCTCCCCTCCTCGGTGCCGCAATCCTCCTCGCGGGTGATCACGTCCTGGGCCACGTCGACGAGACGTCGCGTCAGGTAGCCCGAGTCGGCCGTCCGGAGGGCGGTGTCCGCGAGGCCCTTGCGGGCGCCGTGGGTGGAGATGAAGTACTCGAGGACCGTCATCCCCTCGCGGAAGTTGCTCCGCACGGGGACGTCGATGATGCGGCCCGACGGGTCGGCCATCAGGCCGCGCATCGCGCCCAGCTGGCCGATGTTGCCCTTGTTCCCGCGGGCGCCGGAGGCCGTCATCATCGTCACCGGACCGGTCGGGTCCAGCGACTTCATCATCTCGTCGGACATCTTGGCGGTGGTGTCCTGCCACACGCCGACGACCTGCTCGTAGCGCTCGTCCTCGGTGATGAGGCCGCGCTGGAACTGGCGGTCGATCTCCTCGACGGCATGGTCGGCGCCTTCGAGGCGGCTGGCCTTGTCCTTCGGGATCTCGATGTCGAAGAGGCCGATGGTCATGCCGCCACGGGTGGCGAACTCGAACCCGACGCTCTTGATGCCGTCGACGAGGTGCGCGGTCTCGTCCGCGCCGAGCTGGCGGTAGCAGACGTCGACCAGCGCCTTGAGGTCGACCCGGCGCATGACCTGGTCGTGGAAGCGCAGCTGGTCCGGCAGGATCTGGTTGAAGATGATCCGGCCGATGGTCGTGCGCCGGCGCTCGGCGCGCAGGGTGCCGGACTCGGCGTCCCAGGCCTTGACCTCGACGTCGACGAGCTCGTGGAGCGTCGCGCCGGTCTTCTCGCGGAGCTGGTAGGCGAGGATCGCCTGGTCCTCGGTCGGGAAGGTCCTTGCGGGCTTCTTCGACTTCGCGGCCTGCGAGTCCATCGTCAGGTAGTAGCAGCCCAGGACCATGTCCTGGGTCGGCGCCACGACCGGGCTGCCGTCGGCGGGCGACAGCAGGTTCGCGGTCGAGAGCATCATCGTCCGCGCCTCTTCCTGGGCGGCCGTCGAGAGCGGCACGTGGACCGCCATCTGGTCGCCGTCGAAGTCCGCGTTGAACGCGGTGCAGACGAGCGGGTGGATCTGGATGGCCGAGCCCTCGACGAGGACCGGCATGAACGCCTGGATGCCCAGGCGGTGGAGCGTCGGGGCGCGGTTCAGCAGGACCGGGTGGTCCTTGATGACCTCTTCGAGGACGTCCCAGACCTCGGGCCGGACGCGCTCGACGATGCGCTTGGCGCTCTTGATGTTGTGGGCGAAGCCCTTCTCGACGAGCTGGCGCATGACGAACGGCTTGAACAGCTCGAGCGCCATCTTCTTGGGCAGCCCGCACTGGTGCAGCTTGAGCTCCGGGCCGACGACGATGACCGAGCGGCCGGAGTAGTCGACGCGCTTGCCGAGCAGGTTCTGGCGGAACCGGCCCTGCTTGCCCTTGAGCATGTCGGAGAGCGACTTCAGGCGGTGGTTGCCGGTGCCGGCGATCGCCCGGCCGCGGCGGCCGTTGTCGATCAGCGCGTCGCACGCCTCCTGGAGCATCCGCTTCTCGTTGCGGATGATGATCTCCGGGGCGCCCAGCTCGAGCAGTCGCTTGAGCCGGTTGTTGCGGTTGATGACGCGGCGGTACAGGTCGTTGAGGTCGGAGGTCGCGAAGCGGCCGCCGTCGAGCTGGACCATCGGCCGGAGGTCCGGCGGGATGACCGGCAGCACGGACAGGATCATCCAGTCCGGGCGCGTGCCGGAGCGACGGAACGCCTCGATGAGGCGCAGCCGCTTGATGGCCTTCTTGCGCCGCTGGCCGGAGCTGGTCCGGACCTCGACGTGGAGCGAGCGGGCCAGCTCCTCGAGGTCCATCCGGCTGATGATCTCGCGGACCGCCTCGGCGCCCATGCCCGCGCCGAAGACGCGGCCGCCCTTGGCGCCGGAGCCGTAGCGCTCGTCGAGCGAGCGGTACTCGTTCTCGCCGAGGGTCTGCATCGGCTTGAGGGACTCGAGCTCGTCGCGCAGCTTGCGCAGCTCGTCCTTGAGCCCGGCCGCCTGCTCGGCGAGGCCGGCCTTCTCCTGCTGGATGGTCTCTTCCATCGCGGCGCGGAGGTCGTCGATCTTCTGCTCGACCACGCGGGCCTCGTCGGCCTCGCGCTGCTGGATGGCGGCGGTCACCCGCTCCGTCTCGGCACCGACGATCTTGCGGAGCCGGGCGACGGCCTCCTTGCCGCCCTTGTCGCCCGCGGCGACGACGACCTCGCCCGTCGGGGCGAAGGAGATGGTGTCCTCGGCCACGCCCGTCTTGAGCGCGTCGAGGGCGGCCTGCGTCTCCTGGGCCGCCAGGGCGATCTGCTCGGTCTGGGTGGTGCGGTCGGCCTCGAGCGTGGCCTTGGTCGACGCGAGGTCGGCGTTCAGCTCGTCCTTGGTCTTGTTCAGCTCGGCCTTGAGCTCGTCCTCGAGCTCGGTCAGGCGCTGGCCCGACTTGCCGCCGCGGCCCTCGGCCTCGTCCTCGATCGCGGCCAGGGCGCGCTTGCGGGCGTCCTCATCGACGTGCGTGACGATGTACAGCGCGAAGTAGAGGATGCGCTCCAGGTTGCGCGGGCTGATGTCGAGCAGGATGCCCAGCCGGCTCGGGGTGCCCTTGAAGTACCAGATGTGGCTGACCGGGCTGGCGAGCTGGATGTGGCCCATCCGCTCGCGGCGGACCTTCGAGCGCGTGACCTCGACGCCGCACTTGTCGCAGATGATGCCCTTGTAGCGGATCCGCTTGTACTTCCCGCAGTAGCACTCCCAGTCCTTCGTCGGGCCGAAGATGCGCTCGTCGAAGAGCCCGTCCTTCTCCGGCTTGAGGGTCCGGTAGTTGATGGTCTCGGGCTTGGTGACCTCGCCCTTCGACCACTCCCGGATCTGGTCCGGGCTGGCAAGCGAGATGCGGATCGCGCTGAAGTTATTGACTTCGAGCATGGTTCTCCTCCGCGCTGCCGTCTGGCTCGGCAGCGCGATGCGGACCGTGAGCGAGCGGCGTCGTGCCGGCCGAAACGCGGCGCCGCGGGTGGTTCAGGGACGGGTGCGAGTGCAGGGCGATCAGTCCTCGAACCCGGCGAGGTTGATCCCGCCGAGATCGGGGAGCAGGTATCCGGATGCGTCGTCCTCGCCGAGCGGGATCTCCTCGTCGTTCTGGTCGAGGATCTCCGCGTTCAGCCCGAGGCTGCGCAGCTCCTTGATCAGGACCTTGAACGACTCGGGGACGCGCGGCGGCTGGATCTCCTCCCCCTTGACGATGGCTTCGTAGGTCTGGACGCGCCCGAGGACGTCGTCCGACTTCACGGTGAGCAGCTCCTGGAGGATGTTGGCGGCGCCGTATGCCTCCAGCGCCCAGACCTCCATCTCGCCGAAGCGCTGGCCGCCGAACTGCGCCTTGCCGCCCAGCGGCTGCTGGGTGATCAGGCTGTACGGACCGGTCGAGCGCGCGTGGATCTTGTCCTCGACGAGGTGGTGGAGCTTGAGCATGTAGATGTAGCCGACGGTGATGTGGCGGTCGAACGCCTCACCGGTCCGGCCGTCGCGGAGCTCGATCTTGCCGGAGATCGGCAGGCCGGCCTCGCGCAGCTCGTCCTGGATCTGGGTCTCGGTCGCGCCGTCGAAGACCGCCGTGGCGGCCTTGAGGCCCTTCTTGTGGAGCGCCCAGCCCAGGTGCGTCTCGAGGATCTGGCCGATGTTCATCCGGCTCGGCACGCCGAGCGGGTTGAGGATGATGTCGACCGGGGTGCCGTCGGGCAGGTAGGGCATGTCCTCGGCCGGCAGGATCTTGGCGATGACGCCCTTGTTGCCGTGGCGGCCGGCCATCTTGTCGCCGACCGAGATCTTGCGCTTCTGGGCGACGGACACCCGGACCAGCCGGTTGACGCCGGGCTGGAGGTCGTCGTTGAGCTCGCGACGGAACTCGCGGACCTCGACGACCTTGCCGCGCTCGCCGTGGGGCAGGCGCAGCGAGCTGTCCTTCACCTCGCGGGCCTTCTCACCGAAGATCGCCCGCAGGAGGCGCTCCTCGGCGGTCAGCTCGGTCTCGCCCTTGGGCGTGATCTTGCCGACGAGGATGTCGCCGGGGCGGACCTCGGCGCCGATGTAGACGATGCCCTCCTCGTCGAGGTCCTTGAGGGACTCCTCGCCGACGTTCGGGATGTCGCGGGTGATCTCCTCGGGGCCGAGCTTGGTGTCCCGCGACTCGATCTCGTGCTTCTCGATGTGGATGCTGGTGAAGAGGTCGTCGCGGACGAGGCGGTCGCTGATGACGATCGCGTCCTCGTAGTTGCCGCCCTCCCAGCTCATGAACGCGACGAGCACGTTCCGGCCGAGCGCGAGCTCGCCGTTCTGGGTCGAGCTGGAGTCGGCGATCGGCTGGCCGTCGATGACCCGCGCGCCGACGTCGACGATGGGGCGCTGGTTGATGCAGGTGCCCTGGTTGCTGCGGACGAACTTCAGCAGCTTGTACTCGTCGAGCTCGCCGGCATCGGTCTCGATGCGGATGCGCTCGGCGGTGACGCTGGTGACCACGCCGCCGCGACGGGCGACGAGGACCTGGCCGGAGTCGCGCGCGGCGCGCTCCTCCATGCCGGTGCCGACGATCGGCGACTCCGGCTCGAGGAGCGGCACGGCCTGGCGCTGCATGTTCGAGCCCATGAGCGCGCGGTTGGCGTCGTCGTGCTCGAGGAACGGGATCAGCGCCGTGGCGACCGAGACGACCTGCTTCGGCGAGACGTCCATGTACTCGATCTGGTTGGCGCGGGCCTCCGGGAACGTGTCGCGGTAGCGCGACGGGATCCGCTCGGCGGTGAAGTGGCCCTCGTCGTCGAGCGGCGCGTTGGCCTGCGCGACGACGTGCTCCTCCTCCTCGTCCGCGGGGAGGTACTCGATGTCGTCGGTGACGATCGGGCGGATCGGGAAGGCGTGGGCCTTCTGCTTCTTGAGCTCGCTGATCGCGGCGCTCGTGAACGGCAGGCCGGACTTCAGGACGACGTCGCCGCCCTTGGTCACGACGTCCGCGCCGGCCTCGAAGCCGGCCAGACCCGGGTCGTCGTAGCCGACGGTCCGCTTGACCTTGCGGTACGGCGTCTCGATGAAGCCGTAGCTGTTGATGCGCCCGTACGTGGCGAGCGAGCCGATGAGGCCGATGTTCGGGCCTTCCGGCGTCTCGATCGGGCAGATGCGCCCGTAGTGGCTGTGGTGGACGTCGCGGACGTCGAAGCCGGCGCGCTCACGCGACAGGCCGCCCGGGCCGAGGGCCGAGAGGCGGCGCTTGCTGGTGAGCTCGGCCAGCGGGTTCGTCTGGTCCATGAACTGGGAGAGCTGGCTGCCGCCGAAGAACTCCTTCATGGCCGCGACGACGGGCCGGATGTTGATCAGCGCGTTGGGCGTCGCCTTGTCCAGCTCCTGGATCGTCATGCGCTCGCGGACGACGCGCTCCATGCGGAGCAGGCCGATGCGGAACGCGTTCTGGATCAGCTCGCCGTTGGCGCGGATGCGCCGGTTGCCGAGGTGGTCGATGTCGTCCTTGGGATGGAGCCCGCGGTTGCACTCGATGAGGTGGCCGACGATCGCGGCGATGTCCTCGCGGGTGATCGTCCGCTGGTCGCGCGGGAGCTCCGCGTGCAGGCGGTCGGCGACCGGGTCGAGCTTCTTGTTGAACTTGTACCGGCCGACCCGACCGAGGTCGTAGCGGCGGAAGTTGAAGAAGAGGCTCTCGACCAGCTGGCGGGCGTTGTCGCCGGTGGGCGGATCGCCCGGGCGGAGCTTCTTGTAGACCTCGATGAGGGCCTCGGCCTGGGTGTGGGTCAGGTCCTTGTCGAGCGTGTTCGCGATGTAGGTGTGGTCCGCGTCGATGTCGACGCCGCTGAACAGCGCGGCGATCTCGTCGTTCTGCTCATAGCCGACCGCGCGCAGCAGGGTCGTCGCCGCGATCTTGCGCTTGCGGTCGACCTTGACCCACAGCTGGTCCTTGTTGTTGGTCTCGAACTCGAGCCACGCGCCGCGGTTCGGGATGACCTTGGCCGAGAACAGCATCCGGCCGGACGCCGGGTCCTCGATCTCGCTGTAGTAGACGCCGGGCGAGCGGACGAGCTGGCTGACCACGACGCGCTCGGCGCCGTTGATCACGAAGGTGCCCTGGTCCGTCATCCACGGGTAGTCGCCCATGTAGACGCGCTGGCGCTGGATCTCGCCGGTCTCCTTGATCAGGAGCTCGACGTTGACGTAGAGCGGCTTGCTGAACGTCAGGTCCTTGGTGCGGCACTCCTCCTCGGAGTACTTGGGCGCGCCGAACTCGTAGTCCAGGAACTGGAGCTCCATCACCTTGCCGGTGAAGTCCTTGATCGGACTGATCTCGTCGAACAGCTCCCGCAACCCCTTGTCCACGAACCACGCGAACGAATCGAGCTGCAGCTCGATGAGGTTGGGGATCTCGAACTTCTCGTAGCTGACGCCATCGACCTTCTTGTCGATACGGGCGTACGAGATGCGACCCGAAGGGGTCAGGGCGCGAGTCGACGACTCAGCGACGGACGGCATGAAGCACCACTCCTTGACGGAGGCTTGGAAGGGGAAAGAGGGCCGCGCTCACAGAAGGAGTAGGATATCGCGATTCCTCATCTTGTCAAATGGCCCCAGTTCTGGTAAAGGGGCCTTTTTCGGTTTCAAGCGTCGCCCTGGCCGGCTCCGTGGCGGTCATCCCGACGTGCGCCAGAGCCTGCAGTTCCGTGCGTCAGGAACAGCGAAGCCGGCTGGCCGGGCGGACAGCCGAGCCGCCGGCGAGCAGGCGCAGGCGGAGTCGAGCAAGCGACGCGAGCGCACCTGAAGGTGCGTGAGCGAGCGGCGGAGCGAGGCAACGCACGGATGCGCCGCCCAGCCGCCGGCCGTACTCCAAGGCCGCTTACTTGATCTCGACCTTCCCCCCCTGCTCCTCGACGGCGGCCTTGATCTTCTCGGCCTCGTCCTTGGTCACGCCTTCCTTGACGGCCTTGGGCGCGGCGTCGACGAGATCCTTGGCCTCCTTGAGGCCGAGGCCGGTCAGCTCGCGGACGACCTTGATGACCGGGATCTTGTTGGGCCCGATCTCGGTCAGGGTCGCGGTGAACTCGGTCTGCTCCTCGGGAGCGGCCGCGGCGCCGGCGCCGGCGTCACCACCAGCCGCGGCGGGGGCAGCGGCCGCAGCGGCCGGTGCCGCGGCGGTCACGCCGTAGCGCTCTTCGAACTTCTTGATGAACTCGGACAGCTCGAGGACGGTCATCTTGTCGATCGCGTCGAGCAGCTCGTCCTGGGTCTTGGCAGCCATGGGGTCAGGTCTCCTTGTGTCGGTGTCGGTGTCGGGTGGGTCGTTCGGTGAAGGGCGCTACGCGCCGTCGGCCTTGGCCTTCTGCTCGGCCACCTGCGCGAGGGCATAGCCCAGGTTGCGCAGCGGCGCGGCGAAGAGGCCGGCCAGCGTCGAGACGGGCGCCTGCATCCCGCCGGCCAGCTTGGCCAGCAGGACCTCGCGCGACGGCAGTGCCGCCAGCCGCGTGACGGCGTCGGCGTCGATCGCCTTGTCGCCCAGGACGGCCCCCGTGATCCGCACGATCTTGTTGTACGGACGGGTGGCGTCGAGGACGGCCTTGGCGGTCCCGGCTTCGTCGTTCCCGAACGCGATGGCGGTCGGGCCGATCAGGAGCGGGCTCAGGGCCTCGCCGACCGAATCCTCGGCGGCGATGCGCATCAGCCGGTTCTTGACCACGCGATAGCTGACGTCCTGCTTGCGCAGGGCGCGCCGGATCTCGGCGATCTCCTTCACCTTGAGGCCGCGGTACTCGGACACGATCAGCGTCCGGCTGTTGGCGAGATCCTCGCGCAGCTCGGCGACCGTGGCCTGTTTGGCCTCCGTGGGCATGTGGCCCTCCTTCGTTCGGCACGCAGCCGGCGTGCGGCGGTGGACGCCCGACCTGGTCGGTCGGGTGGCCCCTGCGACGGCCCTGACGACCTCCTCCCGAGGTTCGTCCCCACTCGCAGGGGCGCTGCCCACCCGGAGGGTGTGCGGCACCGATCTGCCTCGGCGTGCTCGTCGTCGTCCCCGGTCCCCTCCCCTTCGGGAAGGTCGCGGTCCGGTCCGGCGGATCAAGCTCCGACCGTCGACGACCTTCCGGTCGTCAGCGGTCCGCGAGCGCAGGCTGTCTGCGGCGGTCCGTCTTGTCTGGTCAGATGACCGGCCTCTCGGCCGTCATCGCGTCTGGTCGGCCGGCGTCCCGCCGGCCAGGGGTCAGGCCGCGGCCGCGGCCAGGACGCCCGGCAGGTCGACCCGGATGCCCGGGCCCATCGTGCTGGCGATCGTGAGGGTCTTGAGGTACTGGCCCTTGGCGCCCGAGGGCTTGGCGCGGTTGACCGCGTCGACCAGGGTCGCGAGGTTCTCGAGCAGCGCGGTCGCCTCGAAGCTGCTGCGACCGACGGCGACGTGGACGATGCCGGCCTTGTCGACCTTGTACTCGACGCGGCCGGCCTTGACCTCCTTGATCGCGCGCTCGAGGTCGAAGGTGATCGTCCCGGCCTTGGGGTTCGGCATCAGGCCGCGCCGGCCGAGGATCTTGCCGAGCTTGCCGACCAGGCCCATCGAGTCGGGGGTCGCGAGCGCGACGTCGAACTCGAGCCAGCCGGCCTCGATCTTCTTGACGAGGTCGTCGCCGCCGACCTCGTCGGCGCCGGCCCGCAGGGCCTCCTGGGCCTTCTCGCCGGTGGCGAAGACCGCCACGCGGACGACCTTGCCGGTCCCGTGCGGGAGGACGACCGTGCCGCGGACGAGCTGGTCCGCGTGACGCGGGTCGACGCCGAGCCGCAGGTGCGCCTCGACGGTCGCGTCGAACGAGACGGTGGTGGTCTGCTTGACGAGCTCGACCGCCTCGCCGGGCTCGTAGACGCGGCCGTGCTCGACGAGCTTGGCCGCCTCGATGTACTTCTTGCCGTGTGCCATGTGAACCTCCTGGCGGTCGGGCGGACCCGACCTCCCCCTTGCGCGGGGTGGGCGTCCGGCTGGTCTGCGCGGCCGGTCGCGCGTCGCTGGCGGGCGGACCGCCTAGTTGACGACCTCGATGCCCATGCTCCGGGCCGTGCCCTCGATCTGGCGGGCGGCGGCCTCGACGTCGTTGGCGTTGAGGTCGACCATCTTGATCGCCGCGATCTCGCGGACCTGGTCGCGGGTCACGCGCCCGACGCTCTCGCGCTTGGCGGTGCCGCTCCCCTTGTCGACGCCGGCTGCCTTGCGGAGCAGGTCGGCCGCGGGCGGGGTCTTGAGGACGAACGAGAACGAGCGGTCCTCGAAGATCGTGATCTGGGCCGGGATGATCTGGCCCGACTTGTCGGCGGTCTTCTCGTTGTAGGACTTCGTGAACTCGACGATGTTGATGCCGTGCGGGCCCAGCGCCGTCCCGACGGGCGGGGCGGGGGTCGCCTTGCCGGCCGGCAGCTGCAGGGTGAGGACGATGCGGATCTTCTTGGCCACGGGGCTCGCGGTTCCTTTCTAGAGTTTCTCGACTTGCAGGAAGTCGAGTTCGACGGGGGTCTCGCGGCCGAAGATGCTCACCAGCACCTTGACCTTGTTGCGCTCGGGGTTGACCTCGTCGACCGTGCCGATGAACTCGGCGAACGGCCCGTCGGTGACCCGGACGCTCTGGCCCTTGGTGAAGGCGACGCGGAACTTGGGCGTCTCGACGCCCATGTGCCGCAGGATCTGCTTGACCTCGTTCTCGTCGAGGGGGATGGGCTCGCTGCGGACGCCCGGGATGTTGGCGCCGCCGACGAAGCTGGTGACGCCCGGCGTGTTGCGGACGACGAACCAGCTGTCCGGGTCGAGGATCATCTCGACGAGGACGTAGCCCGGGTAGACCTTCTTCTGGACGGTGTGGCGCTGACCCTGGCGGATCTCGATCTCGTCCTCCATCGGGACGAGCACCTGGAAGATCTTGTCCTCCATGCCCATCGACTCGATGCGGTGCTCGAGGTTGGCCTTGACCTTGTTCTCGTAGCCGGAGTACGTGTGGATCACGTACCAGCGCTTCTCGGGCGTGCGGGTCTCGATCGTCATCTCGGTCATGTCGTCGTCCTAGCTCGCCTTCGCCATGAGACCGATGATGCCTCGGAAGATGCTGTCGAGGACGGTGATATAGATCCCGATCACGAAGCTGATGGCGAAGACCAGCACGGTCAGGTTGCGGACCTGCTCGAGCGTCGGCCAGGACACCTTGCGGAGCTCGGACACGACTTCACTGAAGTATCGGCGGAAGCGCTTCACGTCGGTGGTTCTTCTCTTCGGCTACGGACGGGGATGGCAGGGGCGATAGGACTCGAACCTACAACCGCTGGTTTTGGAGACCAGTGCTCTGCCAATTGAGCTACACCCCTGCGGTGGAGGCCTGGCTTACTTGGCCTCACGGTGCAGTGTATGGCGTCGACAGCGTGGGCAGTATTTCTGGAGCTCGATCCGGTTCGGATCGTTGCGCTTGTTCTTGCGCGTGGTGTACGTCCGCTCCTTGCACTCGGTGCAGGCGAGCTGGATCGTGGGACGGGCTTCGACTTTTGCCATCTCTTCCCTACTCGGTGATGGTGACGATGGCGCCGGCGCCGACGGTCCGGCCGCCCTCGCGGATGGCGAAGCGCTGGCCGACCTCGAGGGCGATCGGGGTGATCAGCTCGACGGTCATCTCGACGTTGTCGCCGGGCATGATCATCTCGGCCCCGTCGGGCAGCCCGATGGCCCCGGTCACGTCGGTGGTGCGCAGGTAGAACTGCGGCCGGTAGCCGTTGTAGAAGGGGGTGTGGCGGCCGCCCTCCTCCTTGGTCAGGACGTAGACCTGGGCGCTGAACTTGGTGTGCGGCTTGACCGAGCCCGGCTTGGCCAGGACCTGGCCGCGCTCGATCTCCTCGCGCTCGATGCCGCGGATGAGGCAGCCCACGTTGTCGCCGGCCTGGCCCTCGTCGAGCAGCTTCTTGAACATCTCGACGCCGGTGATGACGATCTTGCGGGTGGCCTTCACGCCGACCAGCTCGACCTCGTCGCCGACCTTGACGATGCCGCGCTCGATGCGCCCGGTGGCGACCGTGCCGCGGCCCTTGATGCCGAACACGTCCTCGACCGGCATGAGGAACGGCTTGTCGACCGCGCGCTCGGGGGTCGGGATGTAGCTGTCGACCGCGTCCATCAGCTCCTGGATGGGGGCGTAGGCCGGGTCGGCGGCGTCGTCGCCGGCCTCGAGCGCCTTGAGCGCGGAGCCGCGGATGACCGGGATGTCGTCGCCCGGGAAGTTGTACTTGCTGAGCAGCTCGCGGACCTCGAGCTCGACCAGGTCGAGCAGCTCGGGGTCGTCGACCATGTCGACCTTGTTGAGGAAGACCACGATGTAGGGGACCTCGACCTGGCGGGCCAGCAGGATGTGCTCGCGGGTCTGGGGCATCGGCCCGTCGGTGGCGGCCACGACCAGGATGGCGCCGTCCATCTGGGCGGCCCCGGTGATCATGTTCTTGATGTAGTCCGCGTGCCCCGGGCAGTCGACGTGGGCGTAGTGGCGGGCGTCGGTCTCGTACTCGACGTGGGCGATGGCGATGGTGATCCCGCGCTCGCGCTCCTCGGGGGCGTTGTCGATCGAGTCGAAGGCGCGGTACTCCGCCTCGCCCTTCAGGGCGAGGTACTTGGTGATCGCCGCGGTCAGCGACGTCTTGCCGTGGTCGATGTGGCCGATCGTGCCGATGTTGACGTGCGGCTTGGTGCGCTCGAACTTCTTCTTGGCCACGTGACCGTGTTCTCCTTTGTCGCGGCGATGCCGCTGTGGACCGGGGCTCCCCCGATCGGCTCGGGCCGAAAGTGGGTGGAGCCCACAATCGGACTCGAACCGATGACCTCTTCCTTACCAAGGAAGTGCTCTGCCAGCTGAGCTATGTGGGCCCGGGAGCTAGCGCGAGAGATGACGAAGTGGTGGGCCGGGAGGGATTCGAACCCCCATGCCTTTCGGACCTGGTCTACAGCCAGGCGAGCCGCCGTTGCTCAACCGACCCACTGTAGCGGCGGAGCCGGATCGAGCTGCGGCCCGTGGAAGATCCGACCACCGGTTGGATGTGCGCTGGAGCCGACGACGGGACTCGAACCCGGAACCTGCGGTTTACAAAACCGCTGCTCTACCAATTGAGCTACGTCGGCGCGACGGGCAGGGCCTTACCGCAGGAGGACCGGTTCCGGCGCCGGGGAATGATATGGCCGCCCGCGTCGGCCGGTCAAGCGCGGGGGGTCCGGGGCTTGCGCGTCCTGGGCGTCGCCGGCGCCGATGTCCGCGCCGCGGGCTCGCCGGGGAGCAGGTCGTCGTCGGACGCCGTGGCGGCCTCGGCGGTCGGCGCGGCCTTCCGCGGCGCGGCCGCCTTCGTGCGCTTCGCGGCCTTCGGCGGGGTCGCCTCGGCCGCCTGATCGGCCGGGGCGGCCGCGGCCGGCGCGGCTGCGAGCCGGCTCCGCCTTCGGCGGGCTTGCCGGTCTCGGCTGGCTTGGCGGCCTTGCGTGTGGTCGCCGGCCGGCTCGGTCGCCGTCGCCGGCTTGGCCGATGTCGCCGGCTTCGGCGGCTTGGTCGCCTTGGGCCTTGGCCGCCTTGGTCGGCCTTGACCGGTTCGGCGGCTCCGACTTCGGCGCGGCTTCGGCCGGCCTTCGCGGCTCGGTGTCTTGGCGGCTTCGAGCTTCGCCGTGCTGACGTCCTCGGCGTCGGCCTTGGCGGCCTTCGCCGGCTTCGCGGCCTTGCCTCCTGGCCGGTTTCGGCGTCCTGGCCGGCTTGACCGTGCCGGCGGGCGTCGCCGAGCCTTGCCGGCCTTCGGCGGGCTCCGTGGCCTTGGACCGCTTCGGGGTCCTCGTCGCGTCGGCGGTCGAGCGCCGGCGTCGCCGCGACCGGCGTCGTGTCGACCGTCGGCTCCGCGGCGATCGTCTCGACCTCCGGTCCGGGATCGGTCGTCGCCAGCTCGTCCGGGTCGGGCGCCCGCGGCGCGTCGAACGGGGCCGGCGGCGTCGAGCGCCCGTCCGGGTCCCGCTGGGCGAGGGCCTCGAAGAGCAGGATCGACCCGGCCACCGCGGCATTGAGCGACCCGATCGAGCCGCGCATCGGGATGCGCATGAAGAGGTCGCACCGGCGCCGGACGGCCGGTCCGAGACCCTGGCCCTCGCTGCCGACGACGAGGGCGAGCGGTCCGCGCAGGTCGGTCTGCCGCACGGTGAGCGGCGCATCGGCCTCGGCGCCGGCCACGCGCAGGCCGCGGACATGCAGGTCCGCGAGCCCGCCGGGCAGGTCGTCGACCGGGCACAGCAGCAGGTGCTCGGTCGCCCCCGCCGAGGCCTTCACCGCGGACGGCGTCAGCGGCGCCTGGCGATGGGTCGGGAAGAGCACGCCGTGGACGCCGGCGGCCTCGGCGCTGCGCAGGAGCGTCCCGACGTTCTGCGGGTCCTCGAGCGAATCCAGGACGAGCACGAACGGCGGCTCACCGCGCTCGACGGCGCGGGCGAGGATGTCCTCGATGGTGGCCCATCGACGGGGCGCGACGACGAGCCCGATGCCCTGGTGGCCGTCGAAGCCGGCCAGGGCCGTCAGCGATCCGCCCTCGAGCTCGACGATCGGGATGCGCAGGCTCGTGGCATGGAGGACCAGGCGCTCGAGCGCCTGGCGTCGCTGCGGGACGACGAGCAGCCGGCGGGCCTCGCGGCGGGCGGCGAACGCCTCCTCCACCGGTCGCCGTCCGGCGATCAGCTCCTCGTCCGCGCCGATGAGATCGGGCGGCGGCAGCGCCGGTGCCGGCTGGAACGGTCGAGGCGCGGGGCCGCGCCCCGGGTACGGCGGACGGGCGTCGCGGCCGTACGGCGCGGGCCGGCCGGGTCCACGCGGTCGGTCGTACCCGCCTGGGCGGCCCCGGTCCGGCGGACGCCCGCGGTCGTACGGGCGATCCCGATCGGGCGGTCGCGGCCGATCGTCGGGACGGAACGGCCGGTCGTCGGCACGGAACGGCCGATCCTGGGGCGGGCGGTCGCCGCCGTGGTCCGGCGGTCGATGCCCGCGGTGATCCGGGCCACGGTCCGGCGGGCCGCCGCGGTACTGGGGCGGCCGACGGTCGGCTGGCGGGCCCGGCGGTCGCCGATCGCCGGCGTCGTGGCGGGGCGGGCCGTCGTGGCGCGGCCGGCGGCCGTCGTGGCGCGGCGGGGCATCGTGGCGTGGCCCGGGCGGGCCGTCATGGCGCGGCGGACCGCCTCCGGCCGGGCGATAGCCCGATGGCGGTCGGCGGTCGGCGCGGTACGGCCCCGGCGGGCGACCGGGCGGGCCGGACGCGGCGGCCGGAGCCGGAGCGCTGGCGGGCCGGACGCGGGCGGACCGGATCGCGGCGGACCGGAGCGCGGCGGGCCGCCGTGGCCCTTCCCGCCGCCGCTCGGTCGCGGCCGGCGGTCGGGATCGTCGTTGCGCGGCCGGTCAGCCACGGCCCACCGCCTCGAGCCGCCGCCAGCGCTGGCCGTCGCGGGTGTCCTCGACGGCGATCCCGCGTGCCGCGAGCTCGTCGCGCAGCCGGTCCGAGCCGGCCCAGTCCTTGGCCGCCCTCGCCGCGGCCCGGGCCTCGAGCAGCGCCGCATCCTCGGGCTCGAGCGCGTCGTCGTCCGGCAGGACGCCCAGCACCTGGTCGAGGTCGCGCAGCCCCGCGGCGATGGCCGCGGCGTCGGCGGTCGAGATCGACCGCGCCTCGATCCGCCGATTGGACTCCCGGACGAGGTCGAAGACCGCGGCCAGCGCCAGCCGAGACGTTGAGGTCGTCGTCGAGCGCATCGGCGAACGCCGATCCGCGCGCCCGCCAGCAGCTCGGGGACCGTCGGGTCGTCGGGCCGGTCCTCGCGATACGCCTCGAGGGCGGCGAGGGCGGCGTCGAGCCGGGCGATCGCCGCGCTCGCCGCCGCGAGCGATACGTCCGACGAGTCGAGCCTCGCGCGGTAGTGGACCGCGATCAGCGCGTAGCGCAGCGCGCGCGGCGAGAGCCCGTCCGCCAGGAGGTCGCCGACGCGGGCGATGTTCCCGGTCGACTTGGCCATCTTCGCGCCGCCCATCTGGAGGTGGGCGCAGTGGAGCCAGGTCGCGCACGAACGGCTGGCCGGTCGCCGCCTCGCTCTGGGCGATCTCGTCCTCGTGGTGCGGGAAGATCAGGTCGACGCCGCCGGTGTGGATGTCGAACGACGGCCCGAGGTGGGCCATGCTCATCGCCGAGCACTCGATGTGCCAGCCCGGGCCGTCCCGGGCCGATCGCCGTGTCGAAGCTGGGCTCGCCGGGCTTCGGGCCCTTCCAGAGGGCGAAGTCGCGGACGTCGTCCTTGGCGTACTCGTCGGCCTCGACGCGCTCGCCGACACGCAGCTGCTCGGGATCGAGGCGGGCCAGCCGGCCGTACGCCGGCCACGAGGCGATCCGGAAGAAGATCGAGCCGTCGTCGGTGCGATACGCGTGCTCGCCCTCGAGGAGCCTCGAGATGAGCGCGACGATCTCGTCGATGTGCGCGGTCGCCCGCGGCAGGACGTCCGGCGTGGTCATCCGCAGCGCGGCCGCGTCCTCGAGGAACAGCGCCAGGTAGCGGTCGGCGAGGTCGCCGATCGAGATGCCGGCCGCGGCGGCCCCGCGGATGATCTTGTCGTCGATGTCGGTGATGTTCATGACCCACCGGACCGGCTGGCCGCGCCAGCGCAGGTAGCGGACCAGGAGGTCCGCGAAGAGGAACGAGCGGAAGTTGCCGATGTGGGCGGGGCCGTAGACGGTCGGGCCGCACGAGTAGATGCGGACGGTCTCGCCGTCGATCGGGGCGAGCGGCCGCGTCTCGCCCGACAGCGTGTCGTGCAGCCGCAGCGTCACGAGCCGGGCTCCGCGGCGGTCGCGACCAGCGTCGCGAGCGCGAGCGCCGACACCGTGCGGCCGGCGCCCTCCGACCCGTCGAGGTTGCCGGTCGAGGCCTTGACGTTGACGGCGCCGGCATCGAGCCCGGTCAGGGTCGCGATGGCCGCGCGCATCGCCCCGAGGTGCGCCCCGAGCCGCGGCCGCGCCGCCACGATCGTGAGGTCGATCGACTCGACCCGCCAGCCGGCGGTCGCGGTCCGGGCGACCACCTCGGCCAGGAGGGCCCCGCTGTCGATGCCGGCCGGGGTGGACGGACCCGCCGGGAACAGCGAGCCGAGGTCGCCGAGGCCGGCGGCGCCGAGCACCGCGTCGGCGACGGCGTGGAGCGCCACGTCCCCGTCGGAATGGCCGTGCAGCCGCGGCGCGCCGGCGATGCGGATCCCGCCCAGGGCGAGCGGCTCGCCCGGCCCGAACGGGTGCGAGTCGTGGCCGATGCCGGTTCGCCGGGCCGTGTCGCGGCCGAGCGCCAGCGCGACCGTGGTGAGGTCGGCGGGCAGCGTCACCTTGAGATTGCTCGGGTCACCAGGCACGACATGGACCTCGATGGTACAGGCCTCGAGCAGCGAGGCCTCATCGGTCCAGGTCTCCGGTCCGTCGGCCGGGTAGCGTTCGAGCGCGGCGCGGAACACGCCGGCCCGGATGCCCTGCGGGGTCTGCGCCGAGGCCAGCCCGTCGCGGTCGACGGTCCCCGCGACGCGACCGCCCTCGATCCGCTTGAGGGTCTCGGCGACGGGGAGCGCCGGGATCGCGGCCCCATGCTCGGCGGTGGCGCGGATGACGTCCCGCACGAGCTCGGGCGAGACGAGCGGCCGGGCGCCGTCGTGGACGAGCACGACCCGCGCGTCGCGGTCCTCGTCGCGGTCGGCGACGTCCTGGCCGACGTCACCGGCCTCGAGCGCGCGCAGCCCCGCCGCGACCGAGAGCTGGCGACGGTCCCCGCCCTCGACGACGGCGATCACCGACGCCGGCAGCCACGCGGCGGCGCGGACCTCGGCGATTCGCTCGGGGGCGGTCACCACGACGATCCGCTCGACCTCGTCCACCGCGTCGAGCGCGTCGAGCGTCCAGGCGAGCAGCGGCCGGCCGGCCACCGGCGCGAACAGCTTGTCGGTGCCGCCCATCCTGGCCGAGCGACCGGCCGCGACGACGATGGCATCGGCCACGGGCGACCCGCCGGCCGGGTCCCGCGGCGCGGCGGCGCTCAATCGAGTCGCGGCTGGGCGAAGATCATCCTGCCGGCCACCGTCTGGAGCACGCGCGTCACGGACACGTCGACATCGTGGTCGATATGCCGCGCGCCGCCTTCGACGACGATCATCGTCCCGTCGTCGAGGAACCCGACGCCCTGACCGGCCTCCTTGCCCTCCTGGATGACGCGGACCCGGAGCTCCTCGCCGGGCAGCACGGCCGGCTTGACCGCGTTCGCCAGCGAGTTGATGTTCATCACCCGCACGCCCTGCAGCTCGGCGACCCGGTTCAGGTTGTAGTCGTTCGTGAGGATCACGCGGCTCCGGGCGCGCGCCAGGGCGACGAGCTTGCCGTCGACCTCGGCCACGTCCGGGACGTCGTCCTCGATGATCTCGACCGGCGTCCCGGGATCCTTCTGCATGCGGGACAGGATCTCCAGGCCGCGCCGGCCGCGGTTGCGCCGGAGCGTGTCGGAGCTGTCGGCGATGTGCTGGAGCTCATCGAGCACGATCCGCGGCACGACGAGCGTCCCGTAGATGAACCCCGACTCGACGATCTCGGCGATCCGGCCGTCGATGATCGCGCTCGTGTCCACGATGATGTGCGGCTCCCCGGCCAGGCGGCTCTCCGTCACCTCGGCCGGCGGGCGGCGGAGGAACCCGACGGCTTCCGCGGCGATCAGGAGGTCCTGGCGCTTCGCCACGGTCAGCCCGAGCATGCCCAGCCCCAGGAAGATCGAGACGCCGAGCGGCAGCCACGTCCCGAACGGGTCGGGGAGCTGCGAGAGCGGCAGGCCCAGCAGCAGGCCGAGCAGGAGCCCGATGAGCAGGCCGACGATCGCGGTCACGAACTCGGCGGTCGAGAGCGCCTCGACGCGGCGGATCAGCCAGGTCGCCGGGACGACCGTGAGGTACGGGAGCACGCCGAACCCGACGACCATCCAGGCCACCACCCACAGGGCGATCAGGGCACCGGAGGCGTCGTAGTCGCGGAAGAGGCCATTGCCGGTCGTCGCCAGGACCAGCCCGATCGACCCCCCGAGCAGGGCTCCCAGGACACGGATGTAGCGGATCAACGACTCCCTCTCGGAGTGTTCGGCGTCAGCGCACCTCGAACGGTCCGGACGGGGCGTCAGCCTAGCATCGCCGGCACGGGCTCGCCACGCCCCGATGAGCCGGCACCCAGCGCCGCCCGGATCGCCTCGGCGAGCGTCGCGACCGCGACCACCTCGATCTCGACCGGAGCCGCCGACCGGGGACCCGGCGCGGAGCGCGGCACGATCGCCCGGCTGAAGCCCAGCCGGGCGGCCTCGCGGAGGCGCCGGTCCAGGCCCGGGACCGAGCGCAGCTCGCCGAGGAGGCCGACTTCGCCGATCGCGACCAGCCCGGTCGAGACCGGCCGATCGCGCAGGGACGAGGCGAGCGCGAGGGCCAGCGGCAGGTCGAGGCCCGGCTCGACGACGGTCAGCCCGCCGGCGAGGTTGGCGTAGACGTCGTGTCCGGAGAGCCCGATGCCCGCCCGCCGGCCGAGGACGGCCAGCAGCAGGCTGAGGCGGTTCGGGTCGAGGCCGCTGGCCCGACGGGTCGGCGAGCCGTAGCGCGCCGCGGCCACGAGCGCCTGGACCTCGACCAGGAGCGGCCGGCTGCCCTCGAGCGTCGGCGCGATGACGCTGCCCGGCGCGGGCTCGTCGTGGTCGGCGAGGAACGCGCGGGCCGGGTCGGTGACCTCGGCCAGGCCGCGCTCGCGCATCTCGAAGACGCCGACCTCCTCCGTCGACCCGAAGCGGTTCTTGGTGGCGCGCAGCAGGCGCAGCGACGACGTCCGCTCGCCCTCGAGGCTGAGGACCGCGTCGACGAGGTGCTCGAGGGTCTTGGGCCCGGCGATCGAGCCGTCCTTGGTGACGTGCCCGGCGAGGATCACCGCGATCCCCTCCCCCTTCGCGAACGCCATGAGCCGGAGCGTCGACTCGCGGACCTGGCCGACGCTGCCGGGCGCCCCGTCGAGGTCGGCGACCATCGCGGTCTGCACCGAATCGACCACGAGCACCGCCGGCGGCTCGGCGCGCGCCGCCTCGATCACCCGGTCGATGTCGTTCTCGGCGAGGATCCGGATCCGTCCCCCGAGGTCGCCGTCGAGCAGCCCGAGGCGGGCGGCGCGCAGGCGGACCTGCGACCGCGACTCCTCCCCGGTGGCGTACAGCGCCCCGCCCGATCCGGGGTCGCCGACCAGGCCGGCCGTCGCCTGGAGCAGCAGGGTGGACTTGCCGATCCCCGGCTCGCCGCCGAGCAGGACGACCGCCCCGGCGACCAGTCCGCCGCCGAGGACGCGGTCCAGCTCGCCGATCCCGATCGGGCGCCGCGGGACGGTCTCCTCCGCGATCGCGTCGAGCGGCGTGGCGGTCGCGTGGTCGACCGGGCCGGTGACGCGGACCTTGGCGCGCTCGGTCCGCGTCGGCGACCGGACGACGGTCTCGACGAGGCTGTTCCAGCCACCGCAGGCGCGGCACTGGCCCTCCCAGCGAAGGAAGGCCTCCCCGCAGCTCTGGCAGACGTACCGGCTCTCCGCTCGGGCCACCGTCAGCGACCTCGGGCGCGCCGGGCGCCCACGCTCAGAGCGCCTCGACCGGCGTGCGCGGCTCCGCGGCGTGGATGTCGAGGCCGGCTTCCGGGTCCCGGTCGACGATGATCGTCGTGCCCGGCTCGTACCGGCCGAGCAGCAGGTGCTCGGCGAGGACGTCCTCGACCATGTTCTGGATGACCCGGCGCAGCGGTCGCGCGCCGTAGGCCACGTCGTAGCCCAGCTTGATGATGTGCTCCTTGGCCGCGTCGGTGACCTCGAGCTGCATCTGCTGCGCTCGAAGCTGGTCGCGCACGCGGGCGAGCATCAGGTCGACGATCAGCGTGATCTCCTCGACCGTCAGCGAGCGGAAGACGACCGTCGCGTCGATGCGGTTCAGGAACTCCGGCCGGAACGCCTGCTTCAGCTCGGCGTTGACCTTGTCCTTCATGAGGTCGTACGAGATCTGGGCCTTGGTCGCGTCCGTGTCGCCGGTCACGCGGAAGCCGAGGCTCGAGTTCGTCTGGAGCTGCTTCGCGCCCAGGTTCGAGGTCATGATGATGATGCAGTTGCGGAAGTCGACGCGGCGGCCCTTGGCGTCCGAGAGGTGCCCGTCCTCGAGGATCTGCAGGAGGATGTTGAAGACCTCCGGGTGCGCCTTCTCGACCTCGTCGAGCAGCACGACGGCGTAGCTCTTGCGCCGGACCGCCTCGGTCAGCTGCCCGCCCTCGTCGAAGCCCACGTAGCCGGGAGGCGCCCCGACGAGCCGGCTGACGTTGTGGCGCTCCATGAACTCGCTCATGTCGATCTTGATCAGCGCGTCCTCGCTGCCGAACATGAACTCGGCGAGCGCCTTCGCGAGCTCGGTCTTCCCGACGCCGGTCGGGCCGAGGAAGATGAACGAGCCGATCGGCCGCTTCGGGTCCTTGAGGCCGGCCCGGGCGCGGCGGACGGCCTTCGAGACGATCTCGATGGCCTCCTGCTGGCCGATGACCCGGTTGTGCAGCGCGTCCTCCATGTGGAGCAGCCGCTCGGACTCCTCCTGGGCGATGCGCGTCACCGGGATGCCGGTCCACATCGCGACGACCTGGGCGATCTCCTCCTCGTCGACGACCGGCTGGTCGCCCGACATCGAGGACTGCCACTCGGTCCGGAGCGCGTCGGCGGTCTCGCGCGCCGGTGGCCTCGGCCTCGCGCAGCGTCGCGGCTTCCTCGTACTCCTGGTTGTTGATCGCCGCGTCCTTCTCCTTGGTGATCCGCTCGAGGTCCTTCTGGGCCTCGCGCAGGGCCGGCGGCGCGCTGGAGTGGCGCAGGCGGACGCGCGACGCGGCCTCGTCGATGAGGTCGATGGCCTTGTCCGGCAGGTGGCGGTCGGTGATGTAGCGCGTCGAGAGGTCGGCGGCGGCCTTCACGGCCTCGTCGCTGATCGTCACCTTGTGGTGCTGCTCGTAGCGCTCGCGGATGCCCATCAGGATCTCGACGGTCTGCTCCTGCGTCGGCTCCTCGACCATGACCGGCTGGAAGCGCCGCTCGAGCGCCGCGTCGCGCTCGATGTACTTCCGGTACTCATCGAGCGTCGTCGCGCCGATGCACTGCAGCTCGCCGCGGGCGAGCGGGGGCTTCAGGATGTTGGCCGCGTCGATCGCGCCCTCGGCCGCACCGGCCCCGACCAGCGTGTGCAGCTCGTCGATGAAGAGGACCGCGTCGTTGGTGTTGCGCAGCTCCTCGATGATCTTCTTGAGCCGCTCCTCGAACTCGCCGCGGTACTTGGTCCCGGCGACCAGCGACCCGATGTCCAGCGTCAGGACGCGCTTGTTGAGCAGCGTCTCGGGCACGTCGCCGGCGACGATCCGATGGGCGAGGCCCTCGGCGATGGCGGTCTTGCCGACGCCGGGCTCGCCGATGAGGGCCGGGTTGTTCTTGGTCCGCCGCGACAGGATCTGGATGACCCGCTCGATCTCCTTCTCGCGGCCGATGACCGGGTCGAGCTTGCCCGCCCGTGCCGCCTCCGTGAGGTTGATGCCGAGCTGGTCGACCGTGGGCGTCTTGCTCGCGCGCTTCGTCTCCTGGGCGGACGGCCCGGCGGAGGAGCTCTGCGAGAGGACCCGGATGACCTCGTGGCGGACCTTGTCGAGGTTGACGCCGAGCGACTCCAGGACACCGGCGGCGATCCCCTCGCCCTCGCGGACGAGGCCGAGGAGCAGGTGCTCCGTGCCGATGTAGTTGTGCCCGAGCCGGCGGGCCTCGTCGATCGCGAGCTCGATGACCCGCTTGGCCCGCGGCGTCAGCCCGACCTCGCCGACGACGGGGCGATCGCCTCGCCCGATGATGAACTCGACCGCGGTCCGCACCTTCGCCAGCTCGACGTTCATGTTCTCGAGCACGCGCGCGGCGACGCCCTCGCCCTCGCGCACCAGGCCGAGCAGGAGGTGCTCCGTCCCGATGTAGTTGTGGTTGAACCGCTGCGCCTCGTCCTGCGCAAGCGTCAGCACCTTGCGCGCGCGGTCCGTGAACTTGTCGAAGCGGTCCATATCTGCGGGCATGCTAGCACCGTCCCCCGTCAAGGTCTTGGCGCGAGGCCGCCGGGAATCACGACGACCCGCCGGGGACCGGCGGGTCGTTCCGATGTGTGGCCGATGGAGGTCAGCCCTTGGTGTTGGCCTCCATGGTCTCCCGGGCGATCTCCTCGACCTGCTCGGCAGCCTTCTCCTCGACCCCGGCCTCCTCGGCGGCGACCGTCTCGACGATCTCCTCGATCGCGTCGGCAGCGTCCGCTTCCTCGGCGGCTTCGTCGGCGGCCACGGCCTCGACGATCTCCTCGATCGCCTCGGTGGCGGCAGCCTCCTCGGCCTCCTCGGTCGCGACGACCTCGTCGATGACCTCGGTGGCGGCCTCGGATGCCGGCTCGACGTTGTCGTCGTTCGCGGCGGCGGCGTCGCTCAGCTTGTCGATCTCGACCGCGGCCTCCGCCTCGATCTCGGCCTCGTCGGCGGCGACGGCCTCGACGATCTCCTCGATCGCCTCGGTGGCGGCAGCCTCCTCGGCGGCCTCGTCGGCGGCGACCGTCTCGACGATCTCGTCGATGGCGGCGGCAGCCTCGGTCTCCTCGGCGGCTTCGACGGCCTCGACCGCGTCGGACGTCTCACCGATCTCGGCGGCCGCGATCTGCTGGCGGACCTGGGCGAATGCCGAGGCCAGCGTGTTGTCGATCCCGCCCTCGGGCTCCTGGACCGCGTCCGACATCGAGTAGCCGCGCTCCTGGCGCGGACGGCGCTCCTGGCGGGGCGCGGCGGCCGCACCGGACCCGGAGGCGACCGGCTCGGGCGCCGGGCGAGCCGGCGGCTCCTCCGCCTGCTTCAGGCTGAGGCCGAGGCGATGCCGCTCGGAGTCGAGCGAGATGATCTTGAGCTTGAGCTGCTGGCCCTCGTGGACGACGTCGGCCGGATGGGCGACGCGCTGGTGCGAGAGCTCGCTGATGTGGATGAGGCCCTCGAGCCCGTCGCGGACGCGGACGAACGCGCCGAAGTTGACGAGCTTGGTGACCGTGCCGTCGATGATGTCGCCGACGTTGAAGTCCGCGACCGTCGAATGCCACGGGTCGGGCTGGAGGCGACGGATCGACAGGCTGATCCGGCCGCGCTCGTGGTTGATGTCGATGACCTCGGCCTCGACCTCCTCGCCGACCTTGTAGCCGGCTTCGGGGTTGTTGACCTTGTTCCAGCTGAGCTCGCTCTTGTGGACCAGGCCGTCGATGCCGCCGAGGTCGATGAACACGCCGAACGGCGCGATCGAGCGCACGGTGCCCTTGACGGTCTGCCCGACCTGCAGGCTGCTGAACAGCTCGTCCCGCTTCTCGCGGCGCTCCTCGTAGAGGGCGACCTTCTCGGACAGGATGAGCCGGTTGGCCTTGCGGTTGACCTCGAGGATCTTGAGGCGAAGCTTGCGGCCGACGAACGGCTGCAGCTTCTCCGCGATCTCCTGGGCCGCGTCGCGCGGCTGGTCGTTCTGCGGACGACGCGGGAAGTCGACGATCTGGCTGATCGGCACGAACCCGCGGATCCCGCAGTCGACGATGAGGCCGCCCTTGTTGTGGTCGATGACCGGCGCCTCGATGATGACGCCCTCTTCGAACTGCTCCTGCATCGCGCGCCACTTGCGCTCGAGGCCGGCGCGGCGGAGCGAGAGGACGACGTGGCCCTCGGGCGACTCCGGCTGGAGGACGTAGACGAGGACCGTGTCCCCGATCTTGAGCTCGGGCTGGCCCTCGCCGTGTCGGCCGAACAGCTCGCGATTGCTGACGACGCCTTCGCTCTTGGCGCCGATGTCGACGAGGATCTCGTCCTTGTCGATGCGGACGACCGTGCCGTCGACGACGTCACCGTGCTTGAAGCTCTTGATGTCCGAGTCCTGCTCGGCGAGGAGCTCCTCCATCGTGGTCGGCTCGGGGCCGAGCTCGCGAACGGGGGCTTCCTCTTCCTCGGCGGCGGCGGGCGCGTCGGCAGCCTCGTCGGCGCTGATCACGCTCTCCGGCGCGTCGGCGTCGGCCGCGGGCGCGGGAGCGCTCTCGGCGGCGGGGGTCTCGGCCGCGGGGGTCTCGGCGGCGGGCGTCGCAGCGACGGCCTCGGCAGCGGGTGCCTCGAGCGGCCGGGCCTCGGCGGCGGGTGCCTCGACGGCGGGTGCCTCGGCGGCGGGGGCCTCGACGGCCTCCGCGGCGGGCTCGGGCTCGCTCGGAGCCTCCGGCTCCGGACGCCTCGGCTGGGGTCTCGGCGACGGCCTCGACGGCGTCAGGGGCTGGGTCGGCGGACGCTTCGGGGGCGTCCGGCGTGGTGGCGGGCTCGTCGGCGGTGGTCACCGCGACGGCGGTCTCTGGCGTCGCTTCGTCGGTGGCGTCGGTCGCCTCCGGCTGCGGCGCGGTCCCGCCCGTTGTGTCTTCGGTCAACTGATGGGTGCTCCTGTCATGGATTTGGCCCCAGAATCACGAACGGCTCGAGCAACGCTCAAGCCGTTTCCCATCCGATCAAGTGGTCCGTGGTGATCGACTCCGCGGTCCGCTCCTTCGTTCGCGATTGGCTGGCTCGTCGCTCTTCAGCTGTGGTGGCCCCGAGGGCCGGGAGAGTCTAGCACACGGGTTCTGACACCAACAATCGGCTACGATCGGCCGACCGTGCCCGAACTCCCCGACCTGACGGTCGTCGCCGAGGCGCTCCACGCCGCCCTCGCCGGCCGGACGATCCGCACCGCCACGGCGGTCGCGCCGCTCGCCGTCCGAGGCACGCCGGCCGAGCTGGACGCCCTCGTCGGCCAGCGGCTGACCGCCGTCCGGCGGCGCGGCAAGTTCCTGCTCCTGGACCTCGATCGCGACGCGGTCGTCGTCAACCCGATGCTGACCGGGCGCTTCCAGCTCGCGGATCCGACGGCGAAGCATCCGAGCAAGACCGCCGTGGTCCTCGGATTCAGTTCGCGCGCGCGAGGGCCACGCGATGCCGCCTCGTGGACGTCCGGGGCGTCCTGGATGCCCGCGAACGACGCGACCCCCGAGATCCGCTATCGCGACCCCACCCAGATGGGCAAGGTCTACCTGCAGCCCGCGGGCGTCGAGCGGCCCGTGGCCGGGCTGGGCGGCGACGACCAGGGTCCCGACGCGGACGACCCGGCCCTCACGCTCGACGTCTGGCGCGAGCGGATCCGGCGCCATCCCGGGGAGCTCAAGAACCTCCTGCGCAATCAGGCGTTCGTCGCGGGCATCGGGAATGCCTACAGCGACGAGATCCTCCACGCCGCGAAGCTCCTGCCGTTCCGCAAGCGCTCGAGCCTCGCGTCCGAGGAGGTGGACGCCCTCTACGCGGCGACGCGGACGACCCTCGCGACCGCGATCGACGTCCTGCGCGAGCGGGTCCCGCCGACGTTCGAGAAGCAGGTCCGCGACTTCCTCGCCGTCCACGACAAGGGTGGGCAGCCGTGCCCGCGATGCGGGACGAGGATCACCGAGGTCCGCGCCGGCGGGTTCATCACGTCGTATTGCCGGGGCTGCCAGCGCTGAACGTGCGGCGTGCCGGTCAGCGGCAGCTTCAGGACCTGGCCGACGTGCAGCTTCGACGGATCGGCGATGTGGTTCAGGGCCGCCAGCTTCTTGACGGTCGTCCCGAACGTCGCCGCGATCCCGCTGAGCGTGTCGCCCCGCTTCACCGTGTAGCTCGTGGGGCGGTCGCCGCTCGATGGGCTCGGGGTGGGCCCGGTCGCGACGAGCGTCGGGCTGGGGGCGGCGGTCTTCTGCGGGGCCGGCGTCGCGCGCGCGGTCGGCTTGGGGGTCGCGGCATGAGTCGCGACGGCGGCGGTGCTGGCATGCGGTGAGGCGGCCGAGTCCCGACGGGACGATGCCGGCCCCGGGCGCCGATCCGCCGCCCGACGCGAGCCGGGCGATCAGGACGGCCACGAAGGCCACGGCGAGCAGGGCGACCAGCGCCGCCTGCCCGACCGATGGCGAGCGGCTCATCGCCGGTAGCGCGACCGCCAGCCGGCCATGGTCGAGCACGACCGGGGTCGTGCGGGTGATCGGGCGACGGGTCGTCGTCTCGCGATGGACGGCCGACCGGGCCTCGGTCGCGGCGATGTAGGTCGCGCACGCGCCATGGGAGACGGTCAGGCAGAGCCGGCGCTGCTTCTCGGCGGCGAGGGGCGCGGCCGGCGTCACCGCGGTGCAGCGATGCTCGCGGGCGGCGCTCGAGCTCCGCCAGGCGCCGTCGGCCGAGAGCAGGTACGGGCAGATGGTCTTGACCGGATCGATGGCGGCCGCCGCCGATGGGGCGCCGGGGAGCGCGCCGGGCGCGGTCACGGGATCGTCGTCGGGCGCCGTCAGCCGATCGGCGGCAGCGTCGGGCGCATCCGGGGCATGCGGGTCGACGGTCATGGTTCAGGAAGGATAGCCGAGGATCCCGCGCATCCCGCGATCGGGACGGGCGGATGGTGACCCCC